>JAKAWR010000002.1 GCA_021816935.1 Actinomycetes bacterium | reverse complement strand
AGAGGGGACCTTGCTTTCCTTCTCTGACGTGCGCATCATCGCGCTGCTCCTCGAGTTCGGCGCCGACTCGATGCCCAGCACCGAGTCCGTCACGCGGGAGCGGCGAGGCGCTCCTTCATCACATCAAAGTGCGCGAACCCGATCACTGCTGACGCGGCTGTTGGGGGTGACACGGCGACGTGGCGGGCGAGGATGTCACTGCCCGCCTCGACCACATCGGTCACGGTCACCGTCATGCCCGGTCTCGTATATGTGGATTCAACGGCATCCGACAGCGGGTCGGGATTGCTCTGGACAACCGAGAAGCCGTGCGCAAGCCAGAGCGTTGATCCATGCGTCACCACTCCCAGGAACGAGCCTTCATTGGGCTGAGCCGCCACCCCGGGCTTTGTCCACGAGGTGTACCTGATCTGGTTGTCGTAGCCAGGGCTCGGCCAGCGAAGGACGGTTATGGTGCCTTGGCAGTTCTCTGCCGCGGTAAGGCTCTCGTTGCCCGTGGCTGCCGAGATGTCCGTGAGCCCGAACACGACCGTGTGATCGATCGCTTTCGGGCAGCTGCGCCCCGCCTGCGCGGCGAAATGCACCACTCCCCGGCTCGGGACCAGGGGAGCGGGCGTCCTGGGGGTCGCCGAGCACCCTGCAGACGAAATCGCCGCAAACGTCATGATGGCTCCGATCAGCGGGGTGGCACGACGCGGCAACTGCGTTGCTGCTCGCCGAGTCGACCGGTGTGGCGTCAGCGGCGAATCGGCACTTTCGGGACCCGGCGTGCCTGTCCAATGCATCGGGCCATGCTACCAGCAGGTGTCTGCTCTGATGCTGATCGTGGCGGCGCTCGGTCGTCGAGGCGGTAGGGATCGTCCGGCTCGATCACCCTATGCTCCCGAGGATGGCTGCGACCGTGTGGCGTCCTTCAGAGCGGTGTCTTCCGGCGCTCGCACTCTGCCCCAGGGCCGCGATCCGGCAAGAACCGGGAGATTCGGCGGTTCGCGTGCCGTCTGATATGCTGGCCCAACCTGGCGATGGAGCTCGCCGAAACCGCAGGTTCATCTTCTGCCGATAGCTCCTACTTAGAGCTGACACTTACAGGAGAGGAGTATCATGCGTGCCATCTGGGTAGGCCTTGCCGGGTTCTTCGGGGCGGTATTTCGTTACTGGATCGACGGCTGGGTAAGCCGGGTTACCGGAGGCGGATTCCCCTGGGGCACCTTCGTGGTCAACATGACCGGGTGTTTCCTGATCGGGTTCGCGACCACGATCCTGACCGAACGATTGCGCGTGCACCCTATTGTGCGGACAGCGGTAACAATCGGGTTCATCGGCGCCTACACCACCTTTTCCACTTTCGCCTACGAGTCGCTGCGTCAGCTTCAAGATGGTGCGTTCGGCATCGCCCTGGTCAACGTGGCTGCTTCAGTGGTAGGAGGTATCGTGGCGGCCTGGGCGGGTGTCGTCGTTGGGAGGGCGGTATGAGGTTAAGAGGCGAAGGCAAGCTCCTCCGGGTGTTCATTGGCGAATCCGACAAGTGGCACGGGAAGCCTCTCTATGAAGCGATCGTGGAGCACCTTCGCTCCGAAGGGATCGCAGGCGCGACCGTGGTTCGGGCAATCGAAGGGTATGGAGCGAGGAGCCACATGCATACGAGCCGGATCCTACGGCTGTCCGAGGACCTACCCCTTATCATCGAGGTGGTGGATACGGAGGAGAACATCTCCCGCGTCCTTCCCATCCTCGACGAAATGGTGCCTGACGGGCTCGTTACGTTGGAGAAAGTGGATGTGATCATCTACCGGGCGGGTACCCCACCGAGCCAGTGAGGGTTCGTATCCCTGACCCGATCGTCGCGTTAGCTCCAACCGAACCCGAGCCGGTGCATGTCTATGCACTGCCCATAGGTTCTGACCCACGCTCCTAGACGGCCGTACCCTGGGTCTAGTTGGTACCGTTCAGCAGCAGCAGCGGTACCCCACGGGTCTTGGTGTCAGCCGGGGAGAATCCCCCCTCCGCCTAGGTTATCCTGTGATCTAGTTAGGATGTTGTGGCGCCCCCGGCAGGATTCGAACCTGCGGCACACGGTTTAGGAAACCGTTGCTCTATCCCCTGAGCTACGGGGGCTTTCGGCTTGGCTTGCTTGGCACCAGGATAGCCGATGGTGCAGCCGGTACTTATCCGTCGAGCGGGTGGACATGGGTCAGTCCGGACGAATCCGGGCCAGCGGCTCCGCGTGCGGGTATTGTGGATGTCCGGGATGGTTCAGCAGGTGAGCCCGCGTGGCCGGCTGCGAATGCGGGCGGAGGGAGAGAACATCGTGAAACGTGCTTTTGTGGTCAGCGTGAGGTCGTGGCGCCTGTTTGGTGAACTGGTCATCGGGACGGCTGCGGCATGTGCCATTGCCCTTCTCTTGCTGCCGCGCGTGGCCGTTGCTGATCCAGTGCTGAATGGCATGATCATGGCGAATCCCGTACCTGGCTGGCGGCGGGCCTCGCCGCAGGCGGTACAGGCGCTGTCCGCCCGTCTGAGAGCGGAGCTGTCGAACGACACCAGAGGGCAGACGGTCGACGTGGCTGCACAGGTATGGGAGCCTCCGACCGGAGCAAGTCAACTCCTGGACATCACGCTGGAGCAATGGCCGTCCGACAGGAGCAATCTCGACCAGATCATGAGCACAACCCTTGACAACGAATGTCTTACCGTCACGGGGGACGATCCGTCATCGATAGGGTCGGCGGCGAACCTGGGCGGTGCGCTGTCGTCACTGTGCAAATCGGCGGTCACAAACTCGCAGCTTGCGATCGTTATAGCTCGCAAGGGTGATTACATGGAGGTTGTAGAGTCGATCGGGATAAACGGGGATCCTGCCCTGAGTCCGGCTAGCGTGGATCAGATTGCCTCCTCGCAGTACGTGACGCTGCCAGGGGTACCATCGGATGTCGGGGAGATCGTAATCGGAGTACTGAGCTTCTTAGGGGTCGCGGGTGCGGCTATTGCCGTCGTCGAGGCCCGGAAGCGACGTAGCACCGGGTGGCATGCGGGTCTGCCGGTGCAGCGGCAAGATCCATGGGCAGGAGCAGGTATGCACGCAGGGGCCGGAGGTACTGTCATGGCGGGCGGGATGCCGCTGGCTTCCTCAAGTGCAACAGCAACCGCTCCGGATTTCTATATCGCCGGTGGCGTGTTGGACAGGGGTGACAGCCACGGGGACTCATCTAGTCCTTCCGCTCCTGGGGATGCAGCGTCCGCTCCGGATTTCTATATCGCGGGTGGTGTCAGGCATGATAGCCAACCCGCGGGATGGTACCCCGAGAATGGCAATCCGAGAGCGCAGCGCTACTGGGACGGGCGGGCGTGGACCCAACGGGCCGAGTGGAATGGCGTCGAATGGGCTCCGGCCCCGCTCACTCCCGGCTGAGATCTCGCGCGTGCCGGGATGGCGCGAGCCGGCAGGGAAGCCCTGTCGGTTCACTCTGCGGTAAGTTCCACCCTGGTCGAGCTCGGGTCCCTGTGAGAGCGCAGGGCCGTGTCATCGGCACCGTGCTGACCTCCATCTTCGGGGCTCCGGTTACCGAGGCCGAAGTGCTCCTCCACGTGGCCGAAATGCCAGATCGCGAGGGCTATCGTCCACACGACGGCGAATAGCACGACAATGGCCAATCCCGCGGTGTTCAGGTTGAAGTGCTCAGCGAGCGACCAGAAGGCTCCCTTGAAGTGGAGCTCCGAAGGCAGGAGCCCGAGCACCTCGACCGAGCCGACGAGGAACGCTGCTCCGACCGAGAGTCCGGTGATGGTCAGGTTGTAGTAGACCTTGCGAACCGGGCGGGCGAACGCCCATCCGTAGGCGAAGTTCATGAAGCACCCATCGAGCGTGTCGAGCAGGCTCATACCGGCGGCGAACAGTATCGGCAGCGAGAGGGTGGCTGCGAGTGGCAACCCGCTCGACGTAGCCGACCCTGCCAGCACGAGCAGGGCAACCTCGCTGGCCGTGTCGAAGCCGAGGCCGAAGAGGAATCCGACCGGGTACATTTTCAGCGGGCTGTCGATCTGGCGGGCGATTCGCCCGAAGAACCGCATCATCAGACCCCGCTGGTCGAGCTGGCGTTCCAGTTCGGCCTCGTCGTAAGCCCCCTTGCGCATCGACTTGAACAGGCGCCAGATCGAGATGAGTACGAGCAGGTTGAGCACGGCGATCACGTAGAGAAAAGCCGCCGAAACCGATGTCCCAACCACGGCGCCTACCTGGTGAATTACCGACGAGTGATGGCTGACCTGGCCGCTGACCGCTTTGACGCCGAAGGCGATCAGGAGCGCAGCGATGAACACCACCGAGGAGTGGCCGAGGGAGAAGAAGAAACCGACGGACAGGGGGCGCTTGCGCTCGGCCATGAGCTTTCTTGTGGTGTTGTCGATCGCGGAAATGTGGTCCGCGTCGAATGCATGGCGGAGCCCGAGCGTGTAGGCAAGCAGGCCGGTTCCCAGTCCGAAGAGCTGCGTTTCGGCATGGCCGTGGGATGCGGCGGCGTGGTACTGCGAGATTCCGACGGCGATCAGGAAGAACCCGCCGGCATGCAGGGCGGCAATCGCCGCTACCATGGCAGCTGTGTGGCGTCGCTCCCGGGGCGAGAGGCGCTTTGGCCTGGGGGAGGGGGTCGGGGAGGCGGTCCCGTTACCGGCGTTGCCGGTAGGCAAAGCGGCCGGGATGGCCGGCGCGGCCAGCGCGACCGGGGAGGCAGCGTCCTGGTGCCCGTTCCCGGTTGCGGCCGATCTAGCCGATGCGATCGGCGGGTTCACAAGAGCAATCCTGGTGCTTTGGCCGGTCGGGGGTCGAGTGGCGACCGAAAGGGGATGCAGGCAGGCAGCAGGGTATGGCTGTCATTGGCCCGATACATCACAGCGACGTTCCACATCCTTCTCGGTAGGTGTCTGCCGGGTGCTCGCCGCGCTGGCCCGGCCCATTCGTGCCGGGAGCCGCCCGCCGCTGCCTTCCTCTCGGACGTCCACCGGACGTGCTCGCCCCGCCGGCACAGATCCGGACAGGCTATAGGCACTTCCCGCTGAGTTTACCGTGACATCCGGCCGATCCGCGCCCTGGCTGGGCCTGGGCCGAGACCAGCCGGGTAGCTGGCGTGGAACGAGCGCTTCGTTCAGCGCAGCGAGCAGTGCCCGTCACGGGGCCAACCACGATGTCGGAAGATATTTGTCCGGATTGTCGTGCGAGCAAGGTTCCGAGCAAGGTTCCGAGCAAGGTAACGGCTGCAATCTGGCTGGCGTTGCGGGTGGCAGGCGGAGCGGCTCCCCGGTGCGCCGGTCGGAAGGGTGCGGTCGGCGGATGCAGGTTGACGGGCTTCCGGGTGGGAGCCCGGTCGTCGGAGGGGAGAGTGTCGGGGGCGCACGGCTGGGTACGTAGCGGGCGAGGAACGGCGCGACGGTGTACCGGTTGGCGATCTACAGGGCCGGGTAGTACCTGGCTTGCGAGTGCCGTTTGGCCTGCATTGAACAGGAGACTTGCAACAGGAGCGTGCATCGGTCATACTACTGACCGGTAATGTCCGGCGGTCGGGCGTGCCGGGCAGCCCGCGCGAAAGGCACACAGGCGGGCGTGCCGGGTTCGCCAGGCGTAAGACGGAAAGGCGGAAGCGGGACTGGCTACGGTGGCAGGTCCAAGGCGGACAGGCGGACAGGCGGATATGTGTCGGGTGCGACAGGTCCAAGGCGGACAGGAAGGATCAGGCCAACAAAATCTGAAGGCGGCGGGAACCGTGAAGCCGGCCAAGTTCCAGGCGGAGGGCTGGCCGGCTTCCCACCTTCCCTCCTCTTGCGACGTGTATTGCACGCCGGTGAGCGATATGCGTGCCCAGAGGCAATCGTAGTACGATAAGAAGTGTTGCCTGGGTACGGAGTGGGCCTGTGGCTCCTGCGGGCGAGTGGGAGCACGGCGCTTCACGGTAGCGGGGGGTTTGGGCGAGCCCGGTGGGCAGGCAGGCGGGACTGCATGCCAGCGTGACCGCTCACGGTGAGGGGGAAGGCGGAAGGTAAAGGCGGATCTGCCGATCGTAAGGGTCGGCAGCGACAAGGCGGACAGGCGGAAGGTAAAGGCGGATGGCGGAAATGTTCGGACAATGGCGGATCGCGGCGCGCTCGTGGATCGCGCGCCGGAGGATCCCGGCTGGGGGAGTACCTAGGCGGATCGACATCGAGCGGATGGCGGGGCTGTGTGTGGCTGGAGGTTGGCCGTATTCGTGCTCGCCTTCTCATTGCACGAGGTTGCAGTGCGGCGCCTTGCCGAGCGAGGTCCCCCAACGGCCAGTACGCGAAAATCGGATTCCCTGGACGGGGTCGGCTTGCGGCGGTCGTGATCGTCGTGATCGCTCTTTCCGTGCTGCTGGAAGCCTGTGGTGCAACAGGTTCCTCCGGCTCCGGCTCTGGGGCGCCTGCCCGTTCCGAGTCGCGCCGCACGCGGGTCTCCACCCCGACAGCCTCGGCTGGCTCTGGAACTGCGGCTACGGGGCAAGATGGCGGGGAGGCGCCGCCTGGGTTCGGGAACCTCACAGGTCTGAAGGGCGCGACAGTCGAAGCCGTGCTCGCGGGATGGCAGGCGGCATTCCAGGCTCTGGAGACAGCTCTCGATTCCATGAATGTCTCGTACCCACCCTTGTGGGAGAGCGAAACGCCGAACATGTTCATCACCGTGTCGTCTCGTATCGAGTCATATAAGGAGAGTGGGATCGTGGGCATGGGCACTGACAGCATCGGCTGGTCGAAGGTGGTCAGCATCGACGGTATCGACGCGACGGTGAAAACGTGCATGGAGGGTAACGATGTCCTTGTTTACTCCAGCACAGGCAAGCCGGTGCACGGCGTCCAGGGAAGACGCGGCACGGCTTATGGAACGGTCCACATGATGTACATCTCGCAGTCTTGGCGAGAAGACGGCCAGAAGTGGATCGCGAGGCCGCCTGGGACATGCGCTCAGTGATGCTGCGGCGTGGCGGAGCGACGTTCCGGGCCGACTCAGGTGAACAGTAACGGCATGGACAGTCCGGATGCCGACGGCAACCGGCGGCGGAAAGGAGTAGGTATGAATACGAAGAGGTATGGCGTGGCTCTGGCGACGACAGTAGCAGCGGTCGCGCTCGGGCTCGCGGGATCTCAAGCGGCACACGCCCGCCAGGGCTTGACAACCGGCGCAAGTGGATCAGAGGGCGGTGGCGGTGTGGTGGTCCAGGTCAATTCGACCTCGGTTGACCCGGGTACACCGGGAGGCGGGATCACCGTCTTCCACAACGGACAGCCCGAGTACTGCAGCATGATCTGGGCAGAGGGCGGTTACGACGGCTCGGTGTATGGCACGTGGGTCGTAGAGGAATGCGCCACCGGAGCCGGTGTGCCCGGTGTGCCGTTCAGGGTATTCGCCCCTGCGAGCCCGCAGAACCACCGTAGCAGCGTGCCGCCGGTCAATCCGGCCCAAGTTGCGCAGAGCGCCGCAGCACGCATATCGTTGCCAGATCCTTTGATCAGTACTGATCCGTCGCCGGCGGCAGTGGTGAACCTCCCGACATGGCTGTGGGTGAGCCCATCCGAGTGGCGTCCCTACAGCGCGACCGCAGCAGTCCAGGGGGTCAGCGCCACGGCCACAGCGACGCCGGAGAGTGTGACCTGGTCCATGGGAGACGGTGGCTCGGTGACCTGTGGCGGCCCGGGCTCTCCGTACGATCCGTCACTCCCTGCGTCTTCCCAGAGCCCCTCCTGCTCGTACACCTACAGGACGACCTCGGCCGGGCAGCCGGGAACCGGTGCGTCAGGCGCGGGGGCGTTCCGTGTCACGGCCACGATCGCATGGAGCGTCTCCTGGTCAGCCAGCGGGGCGAGCGGCGGCGGCAAGCTCGCATCGCTTACCACCTCATCGAGTGTCGCATTGCCGGTCGAGCAGATTGAGTCGGTGGTGGCACAGTGAGGCGCGGCGAAAGGCTAGCTGGCCGGGCGGTGGTCCTATGAAGACCGCCACCCTTACCTCTGCGGCGAGGAAGTTCTCCTCCAATGGCGACCCCGCCAGGGCGGATCTCCGCTTGACCCCCACGCGCCCCGCTCGGAGGCCGGTGATGGCAGCGGGCGCACTCCTGCTGGTGGTCGTCTCGATGGCTGCCTTTGCCGCTCTCTACACACGGGCCGGAGCGAAGGAGTCGGTAATCATGGTGACGAGTGAGGTGGCTTCGGGTCAGGCGATCGCAGCCTCGTCGCTGAAGAGCGTCGAAGTCTCGGCACCGGGCGTGACCTCGGTCGTGCCCTCGGCCTCTGCCGGATCGGTAGTCGGCCGTACGGCCGCCGTGACGCTGCTGGCCGGCACACTCCTGACCGAGAGCGATGTTACCAGGGGCTGGCAGCCCCCTCCCGGCGAGTCCCTTGTCGGCGTCGGCGTGGATCCGAGCCAGCTGCCCGCAGCCGGGGTGACCTCGGGCGAGCATGTCGACGCGATCCTGGTCTCACCGCCTGGCTCTCCTTTGCAGGGCGATGGCGGAAGCAATGCTGCACCGGGCGCAGCGAGCGCTACAGGCAGTGCAGGCGGTGCTGGCGCCGGCGCGATGGCGACCGTGCCTCTCGTCGGAACCGGGAACGCCTTGCAGGTCGGGAGCGTCCTTGCACCCGACTCGAAGGTCGTGTCTGCTGCAGTTCCCGATCAGTCTTCCCAGACGACCAAGACGGTTGTGTCGCTGCTCGTGGCGTCTTCACTCGCGCCCGAGTTGGCGGCCGCCTCGGCGGCCGGCCAGGTGGCGCTCGTAGTCGTGAGCTCAGCCGGATGAGGCTTGTAGCGCTCTTTTCGGCGAAGGGATCTCCCGGCGTGACTACCCTCGCGTGTTGCCTCGGTGCAGTCTGGCCCGCCGGGCGCCGGGTGGTCGTAATGGAGGCGGATCCCGCCGGCGGCGCCATGGCATACCGTTTCGGTGTGCCCCAAGGCCCGGGCACGGCGACCCTCGCACTTGCAAACAGGCAGGGAGCGGCTCCCGTTGCAGGGCCTGGCGAAGGCTTCAGTAGCATCGGGAGCCGGATCGACATCACTCCTCATATCCAGAGGCTCCCCGGCGGCCTCGAGGTCCTTGTCGGGCCGGCAAGCGGAGAATCGGCCATGTCGCTCGACCGGGAAATTGCCGGGATGGCAGCACTGCTGGCAACTGGCCGCAGTGACGCAGACCTGATCGTGGACTGCGGGCGGCTGTCTCGCCCCACGCCCGGCCAGCTCGCGATCCTGCAGGAGGCGAGCGACGTACTTGTCGTGAGTTCAGCCGAGGTCGGGAGTCTCGGCCACACCGGCGGTGCCCTCTCCCGCCTGTGCGACATCGCAGGCCGGGGTGGATCCATGGCGCAGCCCCGCCTGGTGCTGACGCATTCAGACCAGTCCGATGCGGCCGGTGCAGCGGAGTTCCTGGATGTTCCGCTGGCCGGCGCCATCCCCCACGACGCGGAAGGCGCGGCGATAGCCTGCGGGCGACCGGGCAGCACCGCGCGCTTCGCCAAGTCTCCGATCATCCGGGCGAGTAGGTATCTCGCCGGGAGCGTTGTTGCGCAGATGGAGGCCCGGGATGCCTGCCTAGCCGGAGGCGCCGCTCTCGCTATCGGTGGTTCGCCGTACGATCTATCGTGGGACACTGAAGTTGTGGCGGCCGGCGCAACTGCCGCTATGGTCGCGCCCGCCGGCACCACAGCTGCCTCCGGAACTGCTGACACTGCCGGGGCCGTCAACGTTGACCTTGCCTATGCTGGTCCTGTCGAGCCTGCCGCGCAGTCAGACCCTGCCGGCTTCACAGTGCCGGCCGACCGTAGCGGCCTCGGCGAACCCGCCGTGGTGGAGCCCGTTGCCGCAGGAGCACTTTCGTGACCTTCGTCGAAATGTTGACCGATTCCCGCCGGTCGCGGGCTAGTGCAGATGGGAACCGATTCATCGGTAGCGACGTCTCCGCTGCTGCGTTGCGGGCCCTTGTGGCTGAGGATCTGGCTGATCATGGACTCGATGGGCTGGACGAAGACGACCAGAGGGAGCTCAGCCGGAGCCTGGTGATGGCGCGCCTGCAGGACCTGTCTGCAACGCGTATCGAAGCGGGCCTGGATCCCCTCGATCCGCTTGCGGAGCGGGAAATTGCCAGGGAAGTGCTCGACAGCCTGCTGGGTCTCGGGAAGCTGCAGTACCTTATCGACGACAGCAGCGTCGAAAACATCGATGTCAACGGGTGCGACGCCGTATGGGTGACGCGAGCGGACGGCACGAAGAGCCTCCATCCCCCCATAGCCTCGCGCGATGCCGAGCTGGTAGAGGTTATAAGGTCAGCAGCTGCCAGGCTGGGTCTGTCCGAGAGGCGGTTCGACCATGCACACCCCGAGCTGGATCTTCGCCTGCCCGATGGCTCCAGGCTGTCGGCACTCATGGCGGTGTCGCGTCGCCCGGTGTTGTCGGTACGCCGCCACAGATTCGTGGAGCTGACGCTCGAAGACCTGGTGACGCTGGGAGCGATGGATCGGGCCATGGCGTCGTTCCTGGCAGCCGCGGTAAGGGCCAGGAAAAACCTGATTGTGGCAGGGGCCATGAACTCCGGGAAGACTACGTTGATGCGTGCGCTTTGCAATGAGATATCGCCTCGCGAGCGACTCGTGACGATAGAGCAGGCCTTCGAGCTTGGGCTCGACACCATGCCTCAACGGCACCCTGACATGGTTGCTCTGGAGGCAAGGCAGGCCAATGCCGAAGGTGAGGGTGAGATCGCTATGTCCAGGCTGGTTAGGCGGGCATTACGAATGAACGCGGACCGCGTGATCGTCGGGGAGGTGCTCGGGGACGAGGTCGTCGCAATGCTGAACGCCATGAGCCAGGGGCGATCCGGTTCGATGTGCACGATTCATGCGGACTCGTCGGCCGGAGTTTTTCGCCGCATCGCCTCTTACGCGGCGCAGGCGGCAGAGCGGCTGCCTCTCGAGGCGACGAACCTCCTCATTGCAGGGGCTATCCACTTCGTGGTTTTTCTCGACGTCGCAGTCGAAGGGGAGCAGGCGCGCGGGAGCGATACCGGCGAGGGTGGTTTCGCAGCGGCAAAGAGGCGCCGGTTCATCTCGTCGGTGAGGGAAGTTGTGGATGCCGAAGGCGTCCAGGTGATCTCCAACGAGGTATACAGGCCCGGTGTGGATCGCGCGGCAGTGGTCGGCGCACCGTTGCGGGCCGAGACTGTCGAGGAGTTGATGGACAACGGGTTCGATCCTTCGCTCGGCGGCCGGTACGAGGACGAGCTGTGATCGGCCTCGTCCTGATTCTCGGCCTTGGGGCTGGAGCCGGCGGTGCGATCCTCTATTCTGTGCTCGCAGGCTCCGGTAGCGTCTTGGGCGAATGGAACGTCCTTGGCCGGGGGCGCCCGCGGCACTCTCCCGAGGCAGCGGGCGGGATGGGAACTGCTGCCGGGTCATGGAAGGGTCCGGCACTTCGCTTCGGCGTGCCCGCGGCGTGCGGCGCTCTGGTGGGGGTCGTCACCGGCTGGTTTGTTGCGGCCCTTATCGTTTTCGGGGGCGCCCTGGCCGCGCCCGTTCTGATAAGGGCGACGCGGAGCGACACGGCGGGCGGGCGCGTCGAGGAGATCGCTGCGTGGACCGAGATGCTGCGGGACACGCTTGCCTCGTCGGCCGGCTTGGCGCAGGCGATAGTGGCCACTTCCGAGATCGCTCCGGTCGGCATCCGCCCAATGGTGCAGAGGCTTGCCATCCGGATCCGGAGTGGCGTGCCCATGCAAGAAGCTGTGCGGAGGTTCGGAGAGGAGCTCGACGATCCGAGCGGTGACATGGTGGTGGCAGCACTCTTGCTGGCCTCCGGTGCGAGAGCGCAACGCCTGACGGATCTGTTGAGCGAGCTAGCCGTTTCCATGAGGGAGGAGGTTGCAGCGCGGCTACGGATCGAGGCGAGCCGGGCTTCGGCCAAGAGCGGCGTGCGTGCGATCGTGGTCTTCTCGGCAGCGTTCTTTCTCGGCATGATTCTCCTTGCACGTTCCTACCTGGGCCCGTATCGCACTCCGACCGGCCAGATGGTTCTTGCGGTCGTGGGCGCCTGCTACGCGCTCGGCGTGTGGCTCATGTTGAAGATGGACAGGCCGCCGGAACCCGTGCGGCTTCTCGAACCGGGGACTGACAGCTCGAATCGTGGCCGCGCCGGCCCCGAGGGATGGGGGCGCGACCACGTTGGGGCACGGCGATCATGACGGCCGTGCTGGTTGCCGGGTTCGGCGCCGGGTGCGGTGTCGTGCTTCTTGTCGCTTTGCTCAGGAGGAATGATCGGGGAGCTTTGGTGTTGCCGGTGCCCGTTCCCGGATCGGGCACGGTCCTCGGTGTTTCGGTCGCTGCGGTGCGGGGACGTGGTTCCGGAGCGGCTCCGGACAGCTCTGCCGGCGAGGACGCACGGGTCGATACGTGGTACGAGCGGTTCGAACGGCTTCACGCCGTACGGGAGGTTTCGTCACGGCTCGGGCGGGTCCTGGTTGCGCTTCCCGGGATCGGCAGGGTAATCGTTCCCGCATTGGTGGTGGTTGAAGAGTCGATGCAAGGCTTATGCACGAGGTCCCTTGCCGGGGCCCTTGCCGGCATGCTTGCCGTGCCGGTCCTTGCCGCACTGGCAGGGGCCGCGGGGGTTCCCATTCCGGTTGCGATTCCCGTCTGGACCACTCTTCTCGGGATGTTTGCCGGCGGGTCCATCCCCATTCTTGATCTATTCGCTCGCACACGTGCGAGACGGGATCTGGCTGGCAGGGCGCTCTCGTCGTACATTGACCTCGTCGTCCTCTGCCTGGCCGGCGGGATGGGTATTGAGGGGGCGCTCCACGCAGCGGCCCAAGTAGGCGACAACTGGTTGCAGCGCAGGCTCCGATTTGCGTTGGGCACTGCCAGGGGCGCGGGGGCGCAGCCGTGGCACCACATCCGGCTTCTTGGAGAGGAGATAGGCGTACCGGCTCTCGTGGAGCTGTCCGTGATCATCGGGCTGTCAGGCTCGGAAGGGGCGCGTATCCGGGCCACCCTGTCGGCGAAAGCGGCCGCGATGAGGAAAAGAGAACTTGCCGAGGCGGAGATGAGGGCAAACAGGGCCACGGAGCGGCTGTTCTTGCCCAGCATGCTGCTCCTTATGGGCTTTCTGATCTTCCTGGGGTACCCGGCGACTACGAGGATCCTTGGCGGTTTCTGAGATGGTGACGGTGAGCGATGGCTCGGCGGGGTTGCCTAGTGAGGTTCGATCAGGCCACAGCTGGCATTTCGGGTGCTGTCCTGCATGCTGGGCAGTGGTCCACCGATGGCCTGTGGATCGGACAGCGACGGATCGGGGGAGTTCAGATCAGGCCGTGGTGCATGGCCGAAATAGGAAAGAGAGATAGAGAAAGGAGCGATGATGCTCGAGAACGTGAAGGTGATATGGGTAGTTGCAAGGGTATTCCTGGCCACGCGGTTGGACAGGACCGAGGCCGGTAGCGCTGTCGAGAAGGTCATTCTTACTGCGATATTTGCGGCTCTGGCGCTGACGATCGGAGCCATTATTACAGCAAAAGTCGTCGCGAAGGCCCACTCGATCAACCTCAATTGAGCGTCGTTGCGCATGGCTTTGATGCACATGTCGGTAAGGACAGGGAGTCGCTGGCGAGCCCCGGACAGTGAGCGCGGGTCGGCAGCCGTCGAGATGGTGATGCTGTTTCCCGTAGCGGTTCTTCTTCTCCTGGTGGCCGTTCAGGGTGCTCTGTGGGCAGTGGCTTCGCAAGCTGTTCAAGTATCGGCTTCCGTCGGAGACGAGGTGGCCAGGGCCTACGGCAGCAGCCTCTCCGCAGGAACGGCACAGGCGGTAGCCACGCTTAGCGCCAAGGCGAGCGGGCTTGTCGAGAACGCTAACGTCTCGGGAAGTACTTTGCCAGGCGACGTAGTCGAGGTGACAGTGACGGGAAGAGCGGAATCCATACTGCCGGGGCTCGCTTTCCCCGTGTCAGCGCGGCGGGTGGGACCTGCGCAGGGTTTCAGGATGTCGGGTTGATCATGGTAACGACAGCTTCAGATGGAATGAATCCCGCCGCGCCGGTGCAGTACCGCCGCGCCGGTGCGGGACTCCCCCCATTCGCACGTGGGATGGCAGCAAGGCCCGGCGTGGCGCCGAGATGCCGGGCATATTCGGGGTCGGTGGCAGTGGAACTCGTGCTTCTGTCGCCGCTTGCGATCCTCTTCCTCCTGCTCGGTGTGGGCTTGGGTCGTGACGTGCAGGCCCGTTCGGATGTGGCCGCAGCCGCCAGGGCCGGTGCCGAAGCTGCTGCAGTAGCCACTGACCCTTCCGCTGCCCAGGCGGCCGCGGCCGGAGTGGCCCTCCCGGCAGCTCGGAACGAGGGGCTCAGCTGCGCCTCCATGAACGTCTCGACGGACACCTCGGATTTCGTTCCGGGGGGCGTAGTCCGGGTTCACGTTGCATGCACCCTTCGCCTGTCAGACCTTGACCTGCCGGGCTTCCCCGGCAGCGTCACCGTTACGGCGTCCGGAAGTGCGCCCATCGATCCGTACAGGGAGGTAGAGGGTGCATAGTTTGTGGACGGGGACAGCACGTCCTAACCGAGAACGCCCGGATGCGGAACGGCGTGGCCGATCGGCCGATAGAGATGCGGGATCGCTGGTGCCTCTTGTGGCCGTGGTGTCGGTTGCACTCTTTCTAGTGATCGGGCTTGCCGTCGATGGGGGATCTGCGCTTGTCTCGGATCGCTCCGCCTACCAGATAGCAGAACAGGCCGCCCGAGCCGGTGCTGCGCAGCTGTCGGTGAGCGACCTGCGATCGAGCGGTGTGTTGTCGATCGATTCGCGCAGAGCGATTGTGGCTGCACAGAGCTACGCGGTGGCGGCGGGCCACGCGGCGGCTGTTAGCGTGAGCGGCGATCGCGTTCGGGTGACCATCTCGTATAGGGAGCCGACCGCCGTGCTGTCGATTATCGGCATAACGCATATCGACGTCAGCGCTGCCGCGAGCGCCACAAATGTCAGCGGTATCAGCGGAGGCTTGTCATGACCGCCCCGAAGAGCAGCGGCCAGGAGAGTAACGGCGTTGCTCCTCGGCAGGCGGGGCCGGCGGCGGCGGCCGTGTCGCTGGGAGTGCTCGTCGCACTCGTGATCGGGGTGCCGGCGCTGCTTTTTGCACTCGGAGAGCCTCTGTCACCGGCGGGTTTGGCGAGGACCGTCGGGCACCCGCAAGTCCTTGTTCACGCGCTTGTTGCTCCGGTCAAGAGCGGTTTCATGCTGCACGCCGTCCTGGCCGCCGCCTGGGTGGGGTGGTTCTGGTTCGCCGTCGGCGTGGCGGTCGAGGTGTTCGCCAGGCTTACCGGCCGGCCGCGGCGAAGGCTGCCGGGAGGATCCGGCATGCAGGCGCTGGTAGCACTGCTGATCGGTCTTTCGGTGGGTATCCTGCCTGTGTACCGTGGCAGTGTCACCGCGAGGGAGGTTGCCACCATTCGCCTACATGCGGTGGCTGCCACAGATGCCGCGTACCTCTTCTCGCCGCGAGCACCCTCGTCCACAACTCCAGCACCTTTCTCCAATCAGGCTGTAACCTCGTCGCGAGGGGACTTGCCGCCCTCCGAGGCCGCTGGTACTTCGCCGCCGCCGGAGTTGGTTCACTCCGGGGCCACCGTTGCTTCGCCGCCACCGCCGCCACCACCGCCACCACCACCACCACCACCACCACCAGCTGATACCGCGTCGCCTTTGCCGGGCGGGATGGCGAGCCGGCATCCTTCGCCAGCCTCGACTGACCGTGTGATGAAGAGCTACACGGTCCGACCGGGCGATACGCTCTGGTCGATTGCCGACCGCGAGCTCGGATCGGCCCGCAGATGGCGCGAAATCGCCGCTCTGAATCGGGGGCGGACCCAGCCGGGCGGAGACCTCTTCACCGATGGATCGGCCGTGCTAGCCGGGTGGGAGCTGCAACTTCCGGCAGATAATACTTACTCGGCGTTACGGCGCGAAACTCCCGATGGGAGCGCCCCCGTGAGCCTCGCAAGTGGAACCTCGGTCGGCACCGCTGGTTCAGATGGTGCGAGCGATCCACGTGAGGTGGTCGATCTAGGTGGTGCGAGCGGCCCAACTTACGAGAGCGGAGGAGAAGTGTGGCTCTCGAGCGTGCAGCCTGCCTCCGGCGAATCGGGACCACGCACACTCGCGCCTGCGGCTGGCAACGTCGGTGAAGCTGTCCTGTCAGGCGGTCGGACCGGTGGGAACGCGGGTGATGACATGGTGGCCGGCACCGGCATGGGGATAATCAGTGCAGGACTGCTGCTTGCGGTGGACAGGAGGAGGCGTGCCCAGGGAAGGTACCGGAGGGCAGGCAGGCGGATCAGGCTCCCCTCAGGTGCTTTGCAGGATGTGGAGCGTTCGTTGCGGATCTCCGCTGATCCGGATGCCCTGGAATGGGTAAGGGGGATTTTGCGGGCATTCGCAGCCGACGCTCTGCGACGAGGGGTAGATGTGCGGTTTCCGGCGATCGTACGGCTTTGCGAAGACCGGGTGGATTGCGCTCTGCCGGCGGGAATGGCTATCGAGGCGGTATTGCCGGCGTTCACCCGCCTCGGGCCTGTGGGCACCGGTAGGTCGGCAGGTGGCGATGGCGTGGTCGGCTCCGAAGCCGGAGACGGCAAAGGAGCTGCATGCGACCGTGAGGTTCCCCTGGAATGGTGGAGTGCCCGTCGCAGTCGCGCCTTTCTCAAGACTGTGCACGACGACGTATGGGCAAGCCGCGTCTCGGCCTTGGACGCAGCTCTTGTCACCCTCGGCAGCGATGGCGAGGGCACCATCATGGTAGACCTGCTGCAGCTGAGGCCACTCTCGCTGATCAGCCCGTGGCTTGGGGTCGGTGGCATGCGGCTCACGGGTAGCGCACTGGTTGAGCCATCCGGGGCCGTTCCGTCCGGCCCGGAGCGGCGGCCGAGCGTATTGGTCGACGGCGAGGCCGTGCGTAACGCCCTTCGATCGGAGGAGTTCTCCGGGGCGTTCTCTTCGACTTCCACCGGCATGCTCCTTTCGATGGGAGTGGAGCTCGGGTCGTCTGTACTCAGGGGCGATCTCCGGGTGCTCTCGGCCGGATTGCCGATGCTCGATGGGCTCAACGGTCGTGTCCGCAACCTGGACTCCCTTCCCCTGCTCCTTGCCGAGATTACTGGAGACCGGGATGTCGCGAACGGATCCGCCTATGGCGGCGAACGTGGCGCAACGCGAATGACCGGGGTGGTGGCGCTCGTTTCTTTCGCCCAAGCCGGGGAGCATCCAAGCGACGTTGCGAGGCTGCTGGCTATCGCTTCTGATGGGGCAAGCGGAGTTCAGGCTGCCGTCGCGGCCGGGGCGCTGCCGCCGCCTTTGGACGTTCAGGCAGCGGAGCGGTTGCCCGAAGCAGCGGTCGGCAGCGGTGGAACCTTCGAGCTGGGCTGCTGGCCTGGCGGAGGCGAATTGAGGTTCGGAGGGACCGCGGTCGTGTTGTGCGGTATCCAGACAATGCTCGCCGAGCAGGTTGGCGACGTCAGGAGTCTCCTCGAAATCGCTCAGGATCAGGCCGACTCCCCGGCAAACGTGGCTCCCTACGTAAGTGTGGGTTCCCGCCCGGGTGGGCCGCCACGAACGAGCGACCAGGCAGGCGCAGGCGATCGATCTGGAGTGCGGGGTCCATATGTCAATGGCGGGCAATCCGGGGCAGTTGGCTATGAACCGGCACCCGGTACCGCCGGGACGCCTCTCTCCGGAGCCGTGCCACTTGCAGAAGATCTGGCTGCAGGCAACCCGGGCAACGCCGGCGCGACAAACGTTGCTAGTGAAGCCGGCGCTGAGGGCGGGGACGGCGCGGCTGTCAGCACGGGCAGTGCCTATGGCGCGGGAAGTGCGGCTGGGGCGGCCGGCGTCTATGGCGCGGGCAGTGCCTATGGCGCGGGTCGTGCGGGTGGCGTGGGCGACGCAGGCGAAAGGTTGCCTGGCTCGAGCGATGTCAATCCGGTTGCCTTCCAGGGTGTCGAGGTCTGCGTAATAGGGCCATTCGAGGTAATTGGTGCCGAGCGGCCGTTCGTTCGTGCCTGGACTCAGGAGCTTGTTGCGTACCTGGCGATGCATCCGAGAGGTGCAACGACGGACCAATGGGCGACGGCACTTTGGCCCGACAAGCTCATGGCGCCATCGAGCCTTCACTCGACCGCTTCAGCGGCAAGGAGAGCCTTGGGCAGCGCGCCGGGAGGAGACGATCTTCTTCCGAGGTCGCATGGCCGGCTGTCCTTGAGCCCGCTCGTGAAGTGCGATGCCACCGAGCTCATGCGCCTCTCGGCCTCACATAACCCAACAGATTGGCGGCGCGGCCTGGAGCTTGTCCGGGGCCGGCCTTTCGATGGATTGCGCTCAACAGACTGGGCACTCCTCGAAGGGATATATGCGCAGGTAGAGGCAGAGATCGTCGACTTATCCGTCAAGTATGCCGATTACAGTCTCGATGCTCAGGATCCGGGAAGGGCGGAATGGGCCGCTCGTAGGGGGCTCCTAGCGAGTCCGTACGATGAACGGCTTTACCGGATCCTGATGCGGGCCGCCGACCTCGCCGGCAACCCTGCGAAAATCGAAGCTGTCATGAACGAGCTAGTAAGGCTGGTTGCAGACGGGGTGGAGCCGTACGATGCAGTCCACCCTGAGACGCTGGACCTGTACCGCTCGCTGTCGCGCCGTCCCCTGGTTGCCGTCTGAGGGTGACAGAGTGGGCCGGGCTGGCGAGGCAGGCGGGGCGGCGGCAACCGTTGCGGTCATAACCGGGTGCCTGCTCGCACTGTTCGTACTTCTTCCCGGCATCCTGCTGACCGGCTTCACGGCTTCGAACCTGGGATCGTGGGTGTCCGGCACTGGCACCGGCGACACTCCGCCGCAGGCGTGGCGCGAGATCGTTGTGCAGGCTGCAACAGGTTGCGATGTGCCGGCAGGTTTGCTCCCACCGCTTGCTGATACGTTGCTCGGTATCGGCGATGTCGAGTCGTCCTTCGGCCGGTCAACCGCTCCCGGGGTCAGATCAGGTCACAACAGTGCCGGCGCAGAGGGTCCGATGCAGTTCCTGCCTGCGACATTCACGGAATACGATCACCCTGTGCCGGCGTATCCCTCCCCGACGCCCGATACGATTGGTGCGGGTGCAGGCAACGGTGCTCCGGCGCGGGTCTCCAGCCCGAACCGGGCTGCGAACACGGCTCCCAGCCCGGTTGCCGCCAACGCTACCAGCCCGCCCCCGGCGCCCGTCCCGGCGCCCGGTCCCGTTCCGGCCTCGCAGGAGAGCCCCTATGATCCAGTAGACGCGATATACGCGGCGGCCAGGATGCTGTGCTCAGACGGGTATGCAACCGGCGATGTACGCCAGGCCGTCTACTCGTACAACCATTCGGACTCCTATGTGTCCGAGGTCCTCTCTCTGGCTATGACGTACCTTGCCGAGACCTCGTCTCGCGCCGTAGTGCCCACGACGAGTGCGCCGAAAGCTCAGCCCGGCTCAGCCCGGGCGACCCGGGTGCGTTCGTAGCGTATTCCCCGCTGCCAGTGTCGGACTTGTAGCGCTGTACTGGCTACTAGGGACGTCGGTGTGACGGGCGGATCCGCCACTGAGCGGCTGGTGCGACGGTGTCTTTGGTAGGCAACCCCGGAACTTACCGCGAAGTGAACTTGTGCGCCGCTGCGCGCGGCCTGGCAAGGTATCCTGGCACTGTGGGCGAGAGCGGTGGATACGACGAGTGGCGGGCGGCCTACGTAGCCGCGGGAAAGCGGAGGAGGAGTTTCGAGACACTGTCGGGCGTTCCTCTCGCACCCCTTTACGGACCGGGCGGGCCGCTGCGGCCAGATGGGCCAGATGGGCCAGATGGGTTGGATAGGCCGGCAACGTCGGGACCTGCCAACCAGGTTGCAGACGCCGCCGACCTCATCCCCGGCACCACCGGGTCTGCCGTCCAGCCGGAGTACCCCGGTGTCTATCCATATACCCGGGGCCCCTACGCCTCGATGTACCGGACGAAGCTGTGGACGATGCGCATGTTCGCCGGTTTCGGGACTCCCGCTCAGACGAACGAGCGTTTCCACGAGCTGATCGCCCATGGCCAGGGTGGCCTTTCGGTAGCGTTCGACCTGCCGACGCTCATGGGCAGGGACTCCGACGATCCCCGCTCACTCGGCGAGGTCGGCCGTTGCGGCGTGGCAGTGGACACGCTCGGCGACTTCGAGAGGCTTTTCTCGGGCATCGATCTGGGGACGGTGTCGACCTCGATGACGATCAACGGTCCTGCGATCATCCTGCTCGCCATGTATATAGCGACCGCTGAATCGCAGGGTGTAGAGGTGAGCCGGCTCGCTGGTACGATCCAGAACGACATCTTGAAGGAGTATCAGGCGCAGAAGGAGTACATCTTCCCGCCGAGACCGTCTATGAGGATCGTCTCCGATATGATCCGGTACTGTGCGGTCGAGATGCCCCGCTACCATCCCGTTTCGATTTCCGGATACCACATCAGGGAGGCGGGATCCACTGCGGCCCAGGAACTTGCCTTTACCCTCGGCAACGGCTTTGCCTACGTTGAGCAGGCTAGCCGTAGCGGGATCGCCGTTGACGAGTTCGCTCCGACGCTGTCGTTCTTCTTCAACGCCCATATCGACTTCTTCGAAGAGATCGCCAAACTGAGGGCCGCCAGGAGGATCTGGGCGAGGTGGATGAAAGAGCATTACGGGGCGCTGGACCCTCTCTCGATGCGCTGCCGCTTTCATGTCCAGACGGCCGGATGCTCGCTGACGGCTGCGCAGGCGGAGGTGAACATTGCTCGCACGGCGATCGAGGCTCTCGCCGGTGTGCTCGGAGGCGCCCAGAGCCTGCACACCAATTCGATGGACGAGGTGCTCTCGCTGCCGACGGCGAAAGCCGCCCGCATAGCGCTCAGGACCCAGCAGGTGCTCGCCCACGAAACCGGTGTCGATAGCGTGATCGATCCCCTTGGGGGCAGCTGGTTCGTCGAGCATCTCACGACAGAGCTCGAGCACCAGGCCGAGGAGATCCTGGCAAGAGTGATGGATATGGGCGACGGCTCGATCCTCGAAGGTACGCATGCCGGTATAGACCAGGGGTGGTTCCAGGGCCAGATTGCCGAGTCCGCCTACCGCCAGGAGAAGCTGGTATCGTCAGGCGAGCGTATTGTGGTAGGTATCAACGGCTTTACCGAGGGGAACGACGACATGATACCCACGCTCCAGATCGGCACGGAGGTCGAGGACGAGCAGGCGGCGTTCGTTGTCGCGTGGCGGCGATCCCGGGACCAGGCGGCCTGGGCCGGGGCTCTTGACGAGGTGAAGAGGGTTGCGGCCAAGCCGGAGGCCAATCTCATGCCGGTCGTCGTCGACGCGGTGAAGGCGGGATGTACAGTCGGTGAGGTGAGTGGCGCTCTGGCCGAGGTTTTCGGGAGCTATGAGGAGCCGGTCTTTGCCTGACGGAGCGTTTGACGAGGCACAGCGGCCGGCATTTCACGGAGTGCCTAACGTAGCTCCGGACGTAGCGGCCAACGCAGCCGCAGATGTAGTGGCTCGTGTAGCCGGGGAAGTGGCTCATACCGTAGCAGCTGAGGTGATGTCGGGACCGGCGTCTCGACAACCGGCACCTCGCCCACCCGCCCGCTTCGGGGCCGTGATCACGGCCATGGTGACGCCTTTCGGGGCGGCGGGCGAACTGGACCTCGATGGTGCGGTCCGGCTGGCCCGCTGGCTCGCCAGCCACGGTAGCGACGGGCTGGCCATCGCCGGCTCGACGGGCGAGGGACCGTCTCTCGACGACTCCGAGAGGACGGACCTGTTCGAGGCAGTGAAGGGTGCGGTCACGATCCCGGTCCTGGCGGCCACGGGCACCGCAGGTACGGCGCATTCCATTGAGATGACGCAGTCAGCGCAAAAGGCAGGGGTAGACGGGATCCTGCTCGTCACCCCCTACTACCTGAGGCCTTCCCAGAGCGGGCTTGCCAACCACTTCCGCATGGTAGCGGCTGCCACGAACCTGCCCATCCTCCTTTACGACATACCCTCCCGGACCGGCAGGAAGGTTGCGGCTCCGACGCTGCTGCGCCTTGCGGAAGAGGTGCCGAATATCGTGGGAGTGAAGGACGCCGCAGGCGACGCCGCCGCCACCGCAGCGCTGATTGCCGAGGCCCCTCCCGGTTTCGAGCTGTACAGCGGTGACGATTCCCTCACGCTTCCACTCCTGTCGGTGGGTGCCGTGGGCGTGATAAGCGTGGCAAGCCACTGGGCGGGCGAGACTATGTTGCACATGGTGCGGAGCTACCTGGCCGGCGAGGTCGAGGCCGCGAGAGTCGCCAACGCTTCCCTCGTGCCGTCCTACGCCTTCGAGAGCTCGGAGGTTTGGCCTAACCCCCTGCCGGCGAAGGCGGCGTGCCGGGCGCTGGGCCTTCCCGCCGGTCAGTGCAGGCCGCCTCTCGGGCCAGCCGGGGCCGACCTCGACGAGCAGGCCCGCTCGATACTCGCCGGTCTCGCCAGGCTCTGATCCGCCTGGTCGGCAAGCACTCCTCTTTCAGGTTGAGGTACCGGCCCCCTCGAGTTTTGCAAGCTCTTCGGCAAGACGCTTGTCGTACTCCTCGGCATCTCTCTTGGCAGCTCTCGGGCTCCAGCGTCCCTCCAGGAAGAAGATGAGTACGAGGAACAACGCGCATCCGCCGAAGGTGACCCACCACCAGGCCTCCCACTGGCTGGGGGAGTGTTTCTGAGCCGGGATGATCTTCTCGGCCGCGTTGAGCAACGTGCCAAGCTCGGGAGAGGCAGCCTGCACCTTGGCGTATGTCGCAGCAGATACGGGTTGGCCGGCCTGCAGCTCGGATGCCGCCCCGTTAAATGTGTTCAGGGCGGTCAGTTCAGTGAAAACGTTCGGCTGGGTGTGGACCAGATGTTGCATGTTCGTAAGCAGCGTTACGAGTTGAGGCGAGGCTTTCTTGATCTTGGCAATGGTCGATGCCGGTGGCGCCTGGCCCGCCAGGACGTCCGCGCCGGCCCCTTGGAAGTAGATGAGGCCACCGATTTGCGGGGCGATCGCCGACGGAATAGGCGTGTGCGACTCACCGTCTGCCAGGGCGATGGCGTACGGCTCACCTGTCGCGCGCAGTGCTGCGACCACCTGGGCCGGGGCAGCGGGTGCCTTCGAGTTCAGGACAGCCGCAGAGTAGGGATTGGCAGCCTCGAGGGCAACGAGGGTCGTTACCGTCTTGACGTTCTGGGCGTTTGCCAGGAAGAGCGCCATGGCGCTGGTATAGGGCTGCTTTGCGGCATTGAGCTGGGTGATGACTGTGGCCGGTGCGGGCTTGCCCTGAGTTACGTAGGGAGCCGCAGCGTTCATGGCAGCCAGCGTGGTGGCCGGTCCCTGATTGTCTACGATGGTCGAAGCGGTGGTGATCACGTGGGGGATCACGAGGAATGAAATGGCGACGATGATACGCAGGATCCATCCCCACACGGCGAGGCCGGTGGCTGAGAGGGCCGGGTTCTTCTTCTCCACGGCCTCCGTATAGTGCGCCATCCACGTCGCGTAGCCGGTTGCCTGCACCACCGCGATGAGGGCCACGAGCCAGACGAGCGTGTAGTAGCCGGTCGTCGGGTGGTGAACCCTCGAAAGCCAGATCAGCAGCATGACAAGGGATCCTACGGCCCCCACGAGCATGAACGGCTTGCGCACCCTCAGGCGGTCCGACAGGGTTCCCATCACGATCAGGGCACCGGCGTCGAACGCCCAATACCATACTTCGATACCGTTCGCGTTGGTAGTCGTCTGGCCGAAAACGACCACCAGGTAAATGGTGAGAACGCTCACTGCCGCGTAGTAAATGAGCAGGTAGGTGGAGATCCCGATGGACGAAATCATCAGATCGAGCTTCAGCATCGACCGAAGCGGGTGCGCAAGCTCCTTGTTCATATCTATCCCCTTGGCGCGGGACTCGACGAGCGCTCGGTCCCTCAGGGAGACCATTCGCTGGCTTCTCAGGCCGGGAGACAATTCCCTGAGTCCGAAGAACCCGATCACGGCAACCGCGAGGCTGACGATCCCCGAGATGATGAACTGGTCCTGGAACGGGTGGAGACTACCCAGCGTGTGTTCAGCGACCAGCGTCGCGATCAGGCTGCCGAGAACCGGGCCGAGGGTCCAGAACCCCATTGTGGCCCCACGCCCTGCCTCGGGCGAGAAGTCCCTTACGAGGGCGGGAGTGGCTACGAGGATGATGCCCTCGACGAATCCGATCACCACGTAAGCGATGGAGAAGCCCGCTTTCGTGGTTATGTTGGGGATTGCGAGCAACTGGATCAGTGCCACCACGATCAGCCCGTAGATGATGATGTTCGCTCTGCCTATCCTGTCGGACAATCCGCCGATCCACGCGGTGAAAGCGGCGAAAGCATTACCTATGACTATCAGCATCATGTAGTAGAGGAACGACATGTGGTAATAGGGGAGTGCCAGCGTGGCCACGCTTGGCGGTACGAAGTAGATGTAGTAGAGCATGACCGTGACGGCGACGGTGATGCCGAGGTAGAGGTAGCGAGGACCTCTGTCGGGGTAGTGTGAGAGGGTTCTGTCGAGAACGAAGCCGAACGATCCCTTCTTGGCCGAAGGCCGAGTGGTGCCTCCTCCGGTACTGCCGGAACCGGACATGGCATCGGTCGCTGTCGTATCGGACATTGCAGCCTCCATTCTCGGGTTGCCCCCTTGTCGAAGCTTCCCCGTTCATACACCCGGCCGCCCGAATGTGCAGGCCAGCAGCATCGCTTGATACTGGGTAGCACATTACTACGACGCCGGCCGGATTGCCGGGATTACGGACCGGCGGGGGGAAAGCGGCACTTTGCCACCGCCGGTCCTCTCGGAGGTCCACGTCCCTTCCTTTGCTCGGACGTCCCCTGGACGTCCTCACACTGGACGTCCTCGCCCCGCCGAGGCTAAAGCTCTTTCTTGGCGATTTTCCCCGAGGGTGTGAGCGGCAGCGACTCGCGGACCTCGACGATTCGAGGGACCTTGAAGGGGGCCATCCTCTCCTTACACCAGGATTCGAGGTCGCCGTCTCCCAGCGAGGTTCCAGGTCGTAGGGTCACCACCGCCTTCGGGACCTGACCGCGGCGGGGGTCGGGCGCACCCACGACGGCAACCTGGGCGACTGCAGGATGCTGGGCGATGACGTTCTCGAGCTCGGACGGGTAGATGTTCTCGCCCGTCATGATGATCATCTCCTTGAGGCGGTCGACGATGAATAGGTATCCGTCCTCATCCAGGTAGCCGATGTCGCCGGTATGCAGCCAGCCATCGGCGTCGAGCACCTCTGCGGTCTCGGCCGGCTTGCCGAGGTATCCGAGCATGTTCAGTTCGGTTCGCAAGAGGACTTCCCCGCGCGCCCCCGGGGCGGCCGGAGTGTTCGTATGGCCTGCATCCGGTCCCGATACGTCGGCGATGCGGACTTCCACGCCCGGCAACGGCACCCCCACCGAACCGATCTTGCGAGGCATGCCGGGGAGCCCGCTGGCGCTCCCGGCCGTCGACTCGGTGAGGCCGTAGCCTTCGTAGACCGTACATCCGAAGCGTTTCTCGAACTCGTTGAGCGTCTCCTCGGGTATCGACTGCCCACCCGACATGACGTATCGGAGCGAGGAGATGTCGTACTTCTCGGCCCCTGGCGTGTTGAGCAGGACCCAGAATACAGCGGGGACCGCACCCATGATCGTTGCACGATGTCTCTCGACTGCGGCGAGCACCCGGTTGGGGTCGAAGGGATCTTGCAGGATTATGGTCCCCCCGCCGAAAAGCGTCGGGTGAAGCATGGACATGTCGCCGAAGCCGTGGTACAGCGGCATGAAGCAGAGCACCCGGTCGTTGTCCTCGGCGGGGAAGACCGATTCGAGCATCTCTGTGAACCTGACGATGTTCCGGTGGGTGTGCATCACGCCTTTCGGATGGCCGGTTGTCCCCGATGTGTACTTGATCTCGGGGACCTCGTCGGGCTCGGCATCGTAGCTAGGGGCTACCGGCTCTTCCGCTTCGATCAGATCCCGGTAGTAGAGAGTGTCGTCGACGGGGTCGACCGAGATGATGCGGCTCCGCGGCGCGATGGCGAGCCCGACGCCATCCGCCCCACCGGCGAAAAGTGCCGCCGCCTCCTCGCAGCCCTTTGCGTTGGTTACGAGGAACCTGCAGGACGCGTCCTTGAGTATGTAGTCGATCTCGTCCTTCTTGAGGAGGGTGTTGACGAGCACTACGGTGGCGCCGATCTTCCCGCACGCATAGTAGACCGCGGGGAACTCGGGTCTGTTGTTGAGCATGAGGGCGACGCGGTCGCCCGGACGCACCTCCAGGCGTCTCAGGGCATTTGCGAACCTGCTGATGTCCGCAATCAGCTCCGCATAGGTAACCTCAACCGGCGGGCCATCCGGATCGTCCCAGATGATGGCCACTTTCGCCGGGTTCGTGGCTGCGGCCGCCTCCAGCTTCTCTACGTAATTCATCGTGGTCTGACCACCCTTCCTTCTCAGAGCCGAAGGAGCGCCTTTGCGTTGTCGAGCAGCACCTTCTGCTTCACCTCGGGATCGACCTCAAGGGTGTCGAAGCTAGCCATCCACTTGGTCGGGTGAATCATCGGGTAATCGGTGCCGAAAAGCGCCCTCTCCTTGAGCTCCCGGTTGATGGAGCGAACCAGCTCCTTCGAAAAGCGTTTCGGGCTCCACCCGGAGAGGTCGAGGTAGCAGTTGGACTTGTGGAGAGCCACTGCCAGGGCCTCCTGCTCCCACGGCCAGCCGGGGTGGGCCATGATGATGTCGAGCTCGGGGAAGTCGGCGGCCATGGTGTCGATGTAGACAGGTCGCGCGTAGTCGAGCTTGATCCCCATGCCTCCCCGGGTGCCTGCCCCGAATCCCGTAGTTCCCAAGTGGAACAGAGCGGGGACGCCGAGAGCAGCTATGGTTTCCCAGAGCGGGTAGAACCGGTGGTCGTCGGGGCGGAACGCCTGGGCGCACTGCTGGAACTTGAAGCCCTTGAGGCCCAGGTCCCCGGCGGCCCGTTTGGCCTCCGCGATGGCCACCTTTCCTTTCCACGGGTCAACGCTTCCGAAGCCGATGAAGGTGTCCGGGTACTTCTCGACGGCTCCTGCCACCTCGTCGTTGGAGTAGCGGGGGTATCCGGTCGCGGACTCGGCATCCCATGCGAGCAGCACCGCCATCATAGCCTGGGAGGAGTAGTCGTTCGCTACGGCTTCGAGCGGCATGGCGATTGGCTCGTCGATCTCTATCCCGAAACTTCTGGCGGCTGCCAGGGCCAGCTCCCCGCCCGCAGCGTTCATCTCGGCCACGGGAGGGTGGACGTGTATGTCGATCGCCAACAAATCCGGTCTCAGGTTCATCTGCTCAACTCCTTAGTTAACCGCCTGCACTCGCAGCGTTTCCTCCGGCTGCACCTCGGGCCCCCCGCTCAGTCCAGCTCCCGCTCCGCCTCCCATGTCCCTAATTACCAACCACCCAGCTCCCGCTCCGCCTCCCATGTCCCTAATTACCAACCACCCAGCTCCCGCTCCCGCCGCACCCTTCATCTGTCCCCGCCCTCCAAGCCCGGCCCGTACTCCCTTCCTAACCTTTCATAACTGCCCCGCCCCCTCACAAGAACCCTAACTGACTGACGCATCAATTGATTAACTTTCAATTTACACGCTCTGAACAGGGAGGACAAGGGGAGCAGGTTGCCCCAAGTTGTGACCGAAGTCCCTTGAACTGCGCCGCCGGCGAGCAGAGAATAGCCACATAGTGCAGTTCCAGCTGACCGAGGAGCAGGTCGCCTTCCAGGATACCGTCAGGCGCTTCGCCCGGGCGAAGCTCGCACCTTACGCGGCCGCGATAGACGAAAGTCCGGAGTTCCCGTGGGACCTCTACCGGGCGCTGGGTGCTCAAGGGCTGCTCGGCCTGACAGTGCCGGAGGACATGGGCGGCTCCGGAGCGGGAGTCCTCGAAGCATGCCTCGCCGCCGAAGAGCTGGGTAGGGTGAGCGCCAGCTTCGCCCCGAGGGTGGGGGTCTCGACGATGATCGCGGAGAGCATCCTTCTCGGTGGGACGGAGGAGCAGCGGGCAAGATGGGTCAAGCCAATCGTGGCCGGTGACCTCCTGCCCGCGATAGCCCTCACTGAACCGGAATCCGGATCCGACGCCCTCTCCCTGACGACCACGGCTGTCGAGCACGGTGGCGGCTGGAGGATCAACGGCACCAAGCGTTTCATCACCAATGCCGATATAGCCGACGTGATACTCCTCGTTGCGAGGCTCGGCGAGGGTGGCGCGGACGGTTTCGGCACTTTCCTGGTCGAGAAGGGATCCGCCGGACTCGAGTTCACCTCCGTCTACAGCAAGATGGCCGGGGCGGCCCTTCATGCCTGCGAGGTCGTTCTCGACGGTGTCGAGGTGCCGTCCGGAGCGCTACTCGGGGAGGCACCCCTGCCTGCAGGCTTCATACACGCTATGAGCAAGGGCCGCCTGATCGTGACTGCCGTTGCGACTGGCCTGGCTGCGGAGGCTACCGAGGTCGCTACCCGCTACGCCACCGAGCGGCGCCAGTTCGGCAGGCCGATCATCAAGTTCCAGGGAGTTTCGTTTATGCTGGCGGATATGGCGATCCGGACGGAAGCGGCGAGATCGCTCCTATACAGGGCGGCCTCGGTCTACCGTGACGATGAGGTGCTGGGCACCGCGCTGGCCTCAATGGCCAAGTGCTTCGCCACGGACGTCGCCATGCAGGTGACCACGGACGCTGTTCAGGTGCTCGGCGGCTCGGGGTACACGAGGGAGTTCCCCGTGGAGCGGATGATGCGGGAGGCGAAGTTGCTCCAGATCTACGAGGGCACGAACCAGGTTCAACGCGTGCTCGTGGCTCGCCACCTGGAAAGTGCGCTGGAGTAAGGAGGAGCTGATGGCTGATGTGAACGAGTCAGCGCTGCAGAGGATCGTTGCAGCGCGGCAGGCCTGGCTGGAGAGCAGGGATTTCTCGGGCGTGCGGGATGCTCGCACGCTTATCGATGACATCCCGCTCGACATGATCTATACGCCCGCGGACGTGGTGGGTCTTGACTACCTGGAGAAGCTCGGCTTCCCGGGCGAATATCCTTTTACGAGAGGAAGCTACCCGGCAATGTACCGACGCCGGCCCTGGCTCATGAACCAGTACTCGGGCTTCGGGGCCGCCGAGGACACCAACGTGAGGTGGAAGCGTCTTCTCGCTTCCGGTCAGTGGTCGGTCAACCTGGCGTTCGATCTCCCGTCTCACCTGGGCATGGACTCCGATGATCCGATGTCGGAGGACGAGGTCGGCAGGCTGGGTTGTGCGGTCGACTCGCTGGCGGATTTCGAGATCCTGTTCGACGGGATAGACCTGGCGACGACGCCCGCATCCTTCAACACCGTCGGGATCGCCCCAATCGTCATCGCAATGCTTATCGCAGTCGGGGAGAAGCAGGGACTGACCGCCGAGCAGATCATGGGCACCATCACGAATGACATCCTTTCGGTCTACTGCTCACGGGGGACCTGGATCTACCCGCCGGAGCCCTCCATGCGGCTCGCGACCGATCTGATCGAACACGCCTGCCGGTACATGCCCCGGTTCAACCCGGTGAACGTCCAGCCGGTCTACATGCGCGAGACAGGTGCGTCCACTGCCCAGGAGGGCGGCTACGGGCTCGCAATGTCGCTGTCTTACGCAGAGCACGCCATGGCAAGAGGCTTGACCATAGACGAGGTGGCACCTCGCCTAACGATATTCTTCGGGGCGTCGTTCAGGCTCTTTGAGGAGGCGGCCAAACTGAGGGCTGCGAGGCGGGTCTGGGCGGACGTCATCAAGACCAGGTATGCACCCCAGAAGAAGCAATCGATGGGCCTTCGTATCACGGGATCGTCTGGCGGGAGCGGTTT
The DNA here is from genome assembly GCA_021816935.1 of Actinomycetes bacterium. Lineage (GTDB taxonomy): Bacteria > Actinomycetota > Acidimicrobiia > Acidimicrobiales > JAMCPL01 > JAKAWR01. The sequence goes on along the minus strand of JAKAWR010000002.1, from coordinate 237,190 downwards.
CATAGCGGAGGAGCCGTTGACTAACGTGATCAGAGGGACGCTCGGCTCTCTTGCCCTCGTGCTCGGCGGTGTGCAGGGGATCCTCCTTGCATCGTATGACGAGGCATATGCGATACCTACCGAGGCGGCCTCCAAGCTCGGGCTGCGTACCCAGCAGATCATCTTCGAGGAGAGCGGTACGGCCGATGTCGCCGATCCGCTGGGCGGGTCCTATTACGTCGAGTGGCTGACGGATCGGATGGAGGAGCTCATCAGGCACCACCTGGCGGAGGTGGAGGAGCAGGGAGGCGCGGTCGACGCGGTGGCATCGGGCTGGCTGCGCTCCCGGATGGACCCGAACATCATGAAACTCCAGAAGGATGCCGAAGCAGGGATACTGAAGATCGTTGCGAAGAACGCATATGTGGGAGCCGATACGCAAGCCCCGGACGTGGAGGTGTTCCAGGTCGACGAGACCGCTGTAGCGAGGCAGCTACGGCGTCTCGAAGAGACCAGGCGCAGCCGCAGCAACCGGGAGGTAAGGCGCCTCCTCGACGAGATCCGCATTCAGGCAAGGGATCCCGGCAGGAATCTGATGCCGGCCCTTATCGAGGCCGTGAAGGCCTACGCCACGGTCGGGGAGATCTCGGCTGTTTTCCGCGAGGAATTCGGCGAATGGTCGGAGCCGGCGGCATGAGCGGCGCGGCACCGTCTGGCGTGGGCGAGGTGACAGGTCGCAGCCTGCCGGGCAGGGTGCTCGTTGCGAAACCTGGTCTCGACGGGCACGACAGGGGAGCAAGGCTTGTAGCGCTGGCGCTCCGGGATGCGGGGTTCGAGGTGGTGTACACGGGGATCAGGCAGACGCCCCAGGCCATTGCCCGGGCCGCGGTACAGGAGGATGTCGACGTCGTAGGTCTTTCGATCCTCTCGGGCGCTCATGTAGGGCTTACCCGCAAGGTTCTCGACGCACTCCGGTCCGAAGGAGCAGGCAGCATACCCGTTATCGTAGGCGGGCTGATACTGCCGCCCGATGTGCCCACGTTGGAAGCGATGGGGGTAGCGAGAGTCTTCCCGAGTGGCACGCCGCTTCCCGAGGTGGTATCCGGCATGGAGGAACTGTGCCACAGGATCTGAGTGGGTCATCCCGGAGCTACTTCGTCGGGTCCGACATCGGCGGGACGTTCACCGATGTGGTTGTCCTTGACGACAGCGGGCGGATCGCGCATGCCAAGTCTTCGTCCACGCCGCCCAGGTTCGAAAAGGGGCTTCTCGCAGCGCTGGAGGAGGCGGCCGGCGGCCTCGGGGCTACCCTCGGGACCCTCCTATCGAGGACCCGGGTCTTTGCCCACGGGTGCACGGTGGCGACAAACGCGCTTGTCTCGCGTAAAGGTGCCCGGGTTGGGGTCATAACCACAAAGGGCTTCGAGGAGACGCTCCGGATAATGAGGGGGAGCGCCTACTGCCAGGGACTTCCCGTCGAGGACTGGTACCACAAATCGACCAACGAACGGCCATTCGATATAGTCTCGCCCGACGATATCATTGGTGTTGTCGAGAGGACGGACAAGCGCGGCGATGAGCTTGCGCCGCTTGATCCCGCCGAGGTGACTTCCGCCGCCAGACAGCTCGTCGAAGCGGGTTGTGAGGCGATCGCGGTCTGCTTCCTCTGGTCGCATGTCAACCCGGCTCACGAGGAGGCGGCGAGCGACCTGATCCGGGCGGAGTGGCCCGACCTGATAGTGGACACGTCCAGCGCGACGATCAGGATTCTCGGCGAGTACGAACGCTTCTCTACGACAGCTGTCAGCTCGTATGTGCGGCCGCCGTTGCAGCGCTACGTGGAGGCGCTGGGGGCCGAGCTCCGCGATGCGGGGCTCGAGCACCGGTTGCTGGTTATGCAGGCATCGGGTGGGCTGACGCCTGCCGCGAAGGCAACGGCGCGAGCGGTGAGTGTGCTCCATTCAGGACCCGTGGGCGGCGTTGCCGCGGCGCTGACCATAGCAAAGCTCACCGGACTCGACGAGGTGGTGACCGCCGACATGGGCGGCACGTCTTTTGACGTCAGCGTGATATCCGAGGGCCAGGTCCGCTACACCAACCGCTCGTTCCAGGAGCGCCATGTGGTCGCCGCTCCGATGGTAGACGTCGCCTCGATAGGGGCAGGCGGAGGCTCGATAGCGTCCGTTGCAGCCGGCAAACTGAGGGTGGGACCGGAGAGTGCGGGGGCCTTGCCCGGGCCTGTCTGTTACGGGCGCGGCGGTGATGTTCCAACCGTTACCGATGCCAACCTGCTTCTCGGGTACGTGAACCCCGATTTCTTCCTTGGCGGAAAAATGAGCATATCGCTTGACGATACTAGGCGCGCCATGGAGGAGAAGGTTGCCGCACCGCTCGGGATGAGCGTCGAGGAGGCGGCCTGGTCGGTCCACAGGGTCGTGAACTCCCACATGGTCGACCTGACCCGTTTCTACCTCGTCCAGCGGGGCTACGACCCAAGGGATTTCATCATGTTCGTCTTCGGGGGTGCCACGGGGCTTCATGCTTGCCGGATTGCCGACGAGCTGGGAGCCAAGGCCGCGATGGTCCCGCTGGCAGGTCTCGCGACGGTCCTGTCGGCTTTCGGTATCGCCAACTCCGATGTCTTGCGGGTGGTGTCCGCGGCCAATGCGATGCCGTTCCCGCCGGAGGATGCCGCCGGTCTCGAAAGTCTGTACTCGGGGCTCGAGGCCGAGGCTCGGGCGGACCTGGCCGAGGATGGCTTTACCCCGGAGGAGATGGCATCGACGAGGGCGGCGTTGATGCGATACCACCTCCAGTTGACCGATGTCGAGGTGGAGCTACCCGCGGCCGCTCTGGACGGACCGACCGCGGACGAGATCATGAAGCGCTTCGATGACCGGTACGCGAGGCTCTACGGCGAGGAGGCCGGCTTCAGGGAGGCGGGTCGCGACCTAATGGGCGAGTCGGTGAGGGCCTGGGGGAGGACCCCTAAGGGAAGGATCGAGATGTCGGAAGATGGTGGCGCTGACCCCTCCTACGCCCGTAAGTCCGACCGGACCTGTTACTTCGGGGAGCTCGGCCTTGCCGACACCGCGATTTACGACGGCGACAAGCTCCAGCCTGGCGCACTGCTCAGGGGGCCGGCGGTGCTCGAGATGGCCGGCACCACGGTCGTCGTCATCCCGGGCTACACGGCTCGCTACGACGGGTATCGCAACGTCTGGCTGGAGAAGGATGCTTCGGCTGGAGAGGAGGCTGGCCATCATGCTGGTGCGTGAGTTTGGCGTGCCCTATGGCGACCTTGCGCCGGTGGAGCGGTTCACGGTCGACTACACCGAGAAAGTGCCCCCGGTAGAGGTGGACCCGGCCACCTACGAGGTACTGAGACACCGGCTCTGGTGGGCGCTCATTACCATGTCGGAGACGCTCAAGAAGGTGTCCGGGACCATCGTGACCGCAGAGGGCAACGACATGTCCACCTACATCACCCTGGAGGACGGCTCGCCCGTCTACTTGGGGCCGTACGTTGCCCTTCACGCGGGGATAGCGGACATCCTGGTGTCGCGGGTTATCGAGGAGGCCGGGAGTGAGATATCTCCAGGCGATATGATTTTCTGCAACGACCCCTGGATGGGTCCGGTGCACCAGCCCGACTGTGCCCTGCTGTCGCCCTTCTTCGTGGACGGGGAGGTGTTCGCCTGGGTGGGAGTCACCCTGCACCAGCTTGATATGGGAGGTATTGATCCGGGGGGTCTCTGCCCCAATGCCAAGGATGCCTTCGGCGAACCGCACATCTACCCGGGCGTGAAACTTGTGGACCGTGGAGAGTTCCGGCGTGACATCGACAGGATGCTCCGGCGCAACTCGCGGATGCCCGACATCGTGGCTCTCGATGTGCGATCCATGGTCTCGGGCAACCACGCTGCGGTCACCGAGCTTCAGGATCTCGTCAAGACGTACTCGCCCGAAGTGGTGCGTTCGGTCATGATCGAGATTCAGGAGGAGGCGAAGCGAGAGATGCAAGCCAGGCTGTCCCGCCTGCCTCGTGGGGCTTTTCGGGGGATCGACCGGAACGAGGTGGGAGGTGCGGCACCCCACCTCCAGGACGACGTCTACGAGGTGCAGTGCACGCTGCGCAATACGGGCGAGAAGCTCATCTACGACTTCTCCGGGACTTCGAAGCAGTCGGGGGGGTTCGCCAACTGTGGCTTCGGAGGGTTGCGGAGCGCGTGTCTCATGTCGCTCATGGAGTCGGTCGCGTACGGGATCCCGTGGAACGCGGGCATCTCCTCCTGCATGGAGATCTGGACGCAACCCGGGACGGTCAATAACCCGACGTGGCCCGCCGCCGTCTCGGACGGGATCACCGAAGGGGCGGTCACGACGGCGATGGCGGCGGCGCAGGCGGTATCGAACTGGCTTGCGTTGTCCGACGAGATGGATGACAAGGCGGGGGCAAACGGCGGCAACTTCCTGGGCAATACTTTGGGCGGGATTGACGAGAACGGCAGGATCTGGGGCACGTTACTACTCGACAGCCTCGTTCAGTCCTACGGGCCCACGAAGTACAGGGACGGCAAGGACATGGCCGGAGCGCCCGGGATTCCTTATACCCAAGTGGTGAACGTAGAGCAGAACGAACTGCACTACCCGATGCTCTACCTCTACAGGCGCACCGGTCAGGGATCAGGCGGCGCAGGCAAGCATCGCGGCGGCAACGCAATAGAGTTCGCCTTCACGCCGCATCTGGTGCCCTTCGTCTACATGCTGCTGTGGAACCACGGGGCCGAGTTCCCCAACACTGCTCCGATGGACGGCGGGCTGCCGAATGGTGCCAATAGGTTCCTCGTGGCTTCGATGCCGGATGTGCTGGAGGGGATGAAGCGGGGAGAGCTCGTGCTCGATGTGGCCGCGGTGGCGACCGAGCAGCTCGGCGCCAAGTCGGAGCGGATCCTATCGCCGGGCGACCTGGTGCTTTTCGCAGCGCAGGGGACCCCCGGTTTCGGTGACCCGCTGGGGAGGGACCCGGCGTCGGTGGCAATGGATGTTGCGGCTGGGATCTATTCGAGTGACGTCGCACGCGCACTCTATGGCGTGGTGCTCCGGAAAGGCACGAGTGATGGCGACGGCGCGTCCGGGAGGAATGGCGCGTCCGGGGGCGATGGCGACGGCACCGGGGTTGCAGTTGCAGACGAGGTGGCAACCCGCTTGCTGAGGGAGCGTTGTCGCCGCGCACGCCTGGCCCTTGGCAGGCCGGTAAGGTCGCTTGACGATATGGCGCCGTTTCTCGATCTCGGCGGGGGTCTTGGCTGGGAGGCACTACTGGGGCTGGTCGGCGACGGTGGGTTCGGGGACGGGGGAACGTCCGGTGCCAATGGCGGCGGCAGCGGGGTGGTGAGGGGCCGGCCCTCCGGCACCTTGTCGCATCCGCTGGTCGCGTTCGGTGAGGCTCTGGAGATTGTCGAGGCCGGCGGGGCGGACGGCACGGGTGGCGGTTTTGCATGGGCTTGTGGGAAGTGCGACACGATCATTGCCCCGGCATCGACCAACCCGAAGCTGGCCGCTTCGGTCCTGGTGCTCCCGCTCAATACGGTTCATCCCTGGGGAGGTACGGTTCGCACCGAAGCCCCCCGGTTCTCGTGCCGTTCTTACCTGTGCCCGCACTGCGGTGCCACGTTCGCTGCCGAGGTGGCAAGGCCGGACGACCCGGTCATATGGGAGGCTGAGCCCGATCGCGAGTGGCTGGAGAAGCTGCGCAAGCCGGCAAACCACGCCTGATGTCGCAGAACCTCGCCGGTTCGTCGGAGGTCTCCCGGCACTCCATAAGGTAGGCGGTTGATGACGTGGCCTACGGCGCCACCGTCGTGAAGGGATTATCGACGTGTACGCCGTTGAAGTCTTTACCGCCAGCCGTATCTTCCGACGGTACCGCGTCCGCTCCGCAGGCGCGGGCGGCCTCGACAATTGAGGCATCCCGGTAGGAGGTCCTGAAGCGTCGGCACGTTTCGAGCGTCGCGAGAACGATCGCGCTCGATCGGAGCGGCGGCTCAGATGTCCGAGTCGATGGCAACCCGCAGCCGTGAGTGCGCAAGGGCAAGGGACGCTTCCACGTCGTGCGGGCTAGCGCCCCGGGCGAAGATGAACCCGAGGTAGCGGTCGCCGTAGGGGGGAGGTGCGATCTCGCTCCCCGGAGCGGCCGTGATCTCGACGCCCGTGATTCCCGCGACGGCGCGGGCGGCTTCGATTCCGGTTACCGAGCTCAAGCGCCCGGCAGTCGGGATAGGGATCATCATGACGCCGCAAGCGGGCTGCCCGGCAGCGCCGGCACGCCGTGCTTCGGTACCCGACCTGGCACGCTGTATTTCCGTACCGGCCCCGGCAGGGTCGACACCACAGGCGGCAGTCAGGACCACCTCTTCCAGCGAACGCCCCTCGGGCAGCGAGAGTGCCCGGGAGCAGTGGCCGCCTATCGTCCGGGCGGCAACCTCGATCAGGAAGGGCCTTCCGGCTTCGATGCGAAGCTCGGCGTGGACCGGTCCCTCTCTCAGGCCCAGCGCCTCCGCTGCACGGCCGGCCGTCCGGATGCACTCGCGAGCCAGGTCCGGGGGGAGGCGGGTCGGGCTCACGAATACGGTCTCTTCGAAGAACGGCCCGGTAAGCGGTACCGGCTTGTCGAGGATGCAGGCTACCCTTAGGACGCCTCGGGAGAGAACGCCTTCTACCACGACCTCCGGGCCGTCCACGTATCGCTCGACGAGTAGATTGGCATCTGCCAGGCCCCGCTTGCGCTGCTCGGCGATGGCTACAGCGGCGGCATGGAGCGCCTCTTCGAGGTTGCCGGCCTTGACAACTCCCTGGCTCCCCGAGAGGCGGGTGGCCTTGACCACGCATGGAAAGCCGATCGTCCCGGTCGCAGCCTCCACGGCTAACGCGTCCACGGTCGGCGGCGAGCCGCCCGGATGCGCGGGTATCACGGCGAAAGCGGGCTGGGTCACCTCCCCGACCGCCAATGCCTCCCGCATAAGAACTTTGTCCGTCGTTCGCCGCACCGCCGCAAGGTCGTTGCCGGGGAGCCTGAGAAGTCCCGCAATGGCGGCGGCAGCGTTCAGCACGGCGTCGTCGAGCGCCACGACAGCGTCGACCGGCAGCTTCCGGTCGAAGTCCGCTACCAGACTGGCTGCTTTTTCCGGGTCGCGGAAGGGGAGAACGATGGATGCAACCCGGCTGCTCCCCGAACCGCCACTTCCCGAACCGCCTCCTTCGGAGTCGTCGTGCCTGCGAAGAACGGGCAGCTCGGCGTCGCAGCCGATGGCGATATCGAGTCCCAGGCACCGTGCCGCATCTGCGAACGCGGCGGCTCGGTAGGTCTCTGTGGTCATGAGGATCAGGACGCGCGGCATGGCTCTATGATTAGAGTATGCCGCAGCAAGTTCTGTCAGTGACCGAAGACGCAATGAAGGCGGTCCGGGAGGCGTTGCAGTCCGAGAAGGACGGCGATGACCTTGGTCTGTGGATCGAGGTGGTGGGGGCCAACGGCAAGTCCTATGTCTACGATCTCTATTTCGGGCCGGTGAGCGACGCCGGCGATGGAGACGTGGTGCAGCACATAGGCGAAGACGGCGACGTGCCCGTCGTCATACCGTATGGCAGCTTGGAGCGCCTCGAGGGCGCAAGGCTCGAATGGTCTGACGAGGGAGATGCCGGCCTCGTGATGGTGAACCCGAACTCGCCGGTGGACGAGGCGAGGCTTCCCGAAGGGGTCGTTGAGGGGGATTTCTCCTCGGAGCTGGCTACGAAGGTACTGAAGGTGATTGAGGAGGAGCTCAACCCGTCTATCGCAATGCATGGCGGCGCTGCCGAACTGGTAGCGGTCGGTGAGGCCACGGTGTACGTCAGGCTTACCGGGGGATGCCAGGGTTGCGGTCTTGCGGCAATCACGCTTTCGCAGGGGATCGAAGTTGCCATCAAGCAGGCGGTGCCCGAGATACGCCAGGTGATCGACCTCACGAACCACGCTCTCGGCGACAACCCTTACTACCAGTCGTCGAAAAAGTAGCCGGCGGGAGGCCGCCGAGCCTCTTAACGGTCGCCCTGAAGTGCCGCAGATACGTGAAGGCGGAGCGCGACCTTGTCGTCGACGATGTAGCCGCCCTTTTCCATGATCTGGCCGAACTTCAGCCCGAAATCTCCGCGGCTTACCGTTGCCGCGGCCAGCAGGCTCATTCGGGTGCGGTCCGCCTCCGGTTCCTTCCCGCGTAGTCTCAGATCTTCTACTGTGACGGTGAAGCGAACCGGAAGCGTGACGTCGCGGATCGTCATCTTCGTTTCGAGGACGCCATCCCCTGAATCCTCCCCGGTCAAATCGCCCGATAGCCTCATTTGCGGCCATTGGTCGACGTCGAGGAAGTCGCGTGACCTGATCCACACGTCCCTTATCCTGTCCCCCGTGTCGACCGAGGCAACCTTGCAGGTTGCGTCGACGTGCGACCCGATCAGACCGTCAATCGTGGTGAACGTCCCTTCGAACTCGCTGAAGGAACCCCGCACCTCCGAGATTATGAGATGGCGAACCTTGAAGCCGAGACGGCTTGCCGCAGATTCCACCTTCCAGAGGCCAGCAGGGATCTCAGCGGCCTGGTCGGCGCCCGAGCCGGTATTCCGAATGCGTTTTTTCCACATAATCAAGTCCGTACCGACCATTGTGCGGGATGGCTCCTCTCCGGGTCAAGCGGGGAGGTGCAGCCGCCTGCGCAGCGCTTGCTGCATCCGGATGCAGCCGGGCATGCCTGCGCTGCACCGCCGTATCGCGTAACGTTTAACAGGTGTCAGGTTGTGTGAGAGCCAGACAGTTTGCGCTCCAGGTGAGGCCCGTCCAGGTGAGGCCCGAGTGAACGGTGCCCTTGTGGCGGTCAGTGCAGCGGCTGGCGCGATCCTCGGCATACCTTTGGAGCTGCTAGTCGAGAAGGTGCCCGGGCGGGTGCTACTTGCAACCGCGGACCCGAGCGATGACCCGACCACCGACCCGACCACCGACCCGACCGGCGACCCTGTAGGCGTGTTAGACGCTCAGGGCGGTGCCGATCTTGGCGACGAGCCGGCAGAGGACTCGGGATCGGACCCAGCCGGTCCGGTGACCGCCGGTACCGGTGGGCCGAGAGTAATGCTGTACCGGATGCTGCTCCTGTCGCTGGTTACGGCGCTGTTCCTTGCGGGCGCGGCAGTCCGGTTCGGTCCCCATCTCGAGCTCGCCGCTTACGACCTCTTGATCCTGGGCCTGGTAACGATGAGCGCCGTCGATCTGGAGCGGATGATTATCCCGGTGCGGCTGCTCTATCCCACGGCGGCGGTGTTCGCCGCCGTGCTTCTTGCCGTCGCAGGTGTCGACGGCAGGTGGAACGATTTCTGGGTGGCCGCGGCGACGGCGGCTGCCTGCTTCGCCGTGTTCCTCGCCATCCACCTGATCGTGCCCGCCGGCATGGGATTCGGCGATGTTCGCTTGGCGGGGCTGCTCGGAGGGGCTGCCGGCTGGATCTCACCCAAGGTCGCGGCCGTCGGGTTTGTGGTCGCCTTCGGGCTGGGGGCCGTGATCGGGGTGGCGTTGATGGTGTTCCGGGGATATGGGGGTAAGTCCCGGGTTCCCTTCGCTCCCTTTCTCGTTGCGGGTGCCCTGGTGGCATTCCAATGGGGGCGGCCCATAGCCCATTTCTGGCTCCATACCGGCTGACCGCCGCCGGCAGCCGCGGGTGGGCGGGTTTGGTAGATGGTGCTCCGGGAAGGGGCGAGGGTGGTCGGATTTGGTAGATTCTTCGGTATGCTGCGCTTCCTGACCGCGGGGGAATCACACGGCAAGGGACTGGTCGTGATTGTCGAAGGCCTGCCCGCGGGCGTGCCGGTTACCATCGAGGAGCTGGCCGATGAGCTGGGCCGCCGCCGGCTCGGCTACGGGCGCGGCCCGAGAATGCGTTTAGAGGCCGACGCGCTTACCCTGCTTGCGGGCGTGCGGCACGGCCGGACGATAGGGGCTCCTGTTGCCATCGAGATCGCCAACAGCGAGTGGGAAAGAAAATGGCAGGAGGAGATGTCTCCGCACCCCGGCCAACCCTCGAAGTTGCTCACCCAGCCGAGGCCTGGCCATGCCGACCTGGCGGGCATGCAGAAGTACGGTTTGGGCGACGCGCGAGACGTGCTGGAGAGGTCGTCGGCCCGCGAGACCGCGGCCCGGGTCGCCGCCGGGTGCCTGGCGAAGATCCTCGCCAACGCTCTCGGCATGAGGATTGTGAGCCACACGATTCAGATTGGTGGGGCGAAAGTACCCCATGGCCTGCATCCGGGACCGGACGATCTCGACGCCGTGGACGCTTCGCAGGTGAGATGCGTCGATACCGGGGCCGAGGAGGAGATGGTCCTGGCGATCAAGGCAGCTGCCAAGGATGGTGACTCGCTGGGCGGAGCAGCGGAGGTCGTAGCATACGGCGTGCCGGTGGGACTGGGGAGCTACGTGCAGTGGGACCGGCGCCTTGACGGGCTCCTGGCGCAGGCGCTGGCGTCGATCCCGGCGGTGAAGGCGGTCGAGATTGGCGACGCGATCGAGGGTTCTGCCCTGAGGGGGTCGCAAGCGCACGACGCGATCCTGCTCGGCGGCGGCGGGACGCTCACGCGTGAGACCGGGCGTGCAGGCGGTATTGAGGGGGGGGTCTCCATTGGCGGACCGATCATCGCCCGTGCCTACATGAAGCCCCTTTCGAGCCTGAACAGGCCGGTTATCAAGACCATCAACCTCGCAACTGGCGAGGAGTCCTTCTCGTTCAAGGAGCGCACCGATGTGACGGCAGTGCCCGCGATGGGCGTGGTCGCCGAAGCCGTGGTCGCTCTGGTACTCGCTGGGGAGGCACTGAGGAAGTTCGGTGGAGACTCGCTGGAAGAGGTAGTGCGCAACAAGGTCGCTTACGATGAAGCCGTGGCCAGCCAGTTCCCGGCTCTCCAGGCGGGAGGCTCCGGGGCTCCCCTCGGCCGTCCGCCGAACGTTTGCGCGACGAGCCCGGCATCCCTACCTGCTGAGCCTCTCAAGGTAGTGCTCGTCGGGATGCCGGGTTCGGGCAAGTCCACCGTCGGGCTGCTCGTGGCAAAGCGGATCGGATGCGGCTTCGTGGACGTGGACGCGGAGGTGGAGCGGCGGGAGGGATGCAGTGTTGCGGAGCTTTTCGATCGGATTGGCGAGGAGGCCTTCAGGAGCGAGGAACGGAACTGCCTGGCAAGGCTGCTCACCTCGCCCGGGCAAGTGGTGATAGCGCCCGGCGGGGGGGCGATCCTCGACGAGCGGACGAGGGCGGAACTGCAGGTGCTCCAGAGCGCGTCAGCGGGCTGCGTGGTAGTGTGGCTCGCCCCGTCGCTGGAGGAGCTCGCAAGAAGAGTCGGGGACGGGGCCGGGCGGCCTTTGCTACGTCCCGATCCGAGCGCGCGCCTCGCAGCGCTACTTGGCGAAAGGGAACGTCTTTATGCCGAGGTCGCCGGTGTCGTGGTTGATACGACCGGCCACACGGCCGCCGGTGCGGCGGATCTGGTTGTGGCTCGGCTCGCTGGGCAGGGGGTCGTGCCCGCAACGGTGTTGCCGCATGATCAGGGTGTGGCTCCGGGCGGGAGAGCGGGGCCCGCGCGGGGACAGGGACCGGAGCCGGGCAGCGGGCGCAAGGGCGGTGGATAGAATCCCGGTCAAGGTGGAGGTGTCCCTGGCGGACCGTAGCTACCAGGTGACGGTGGGCTCGTCTATTCTCGGGAGCCTTCCGGAGGTGGTCGCGTCCGTGGCGGTCGAGGCGCGCCGTTCGGTGATCGTCACCCAGGAAGGCATACCCGTGACGGTGGATCCGGGTATTCCCTCCGAGGTCCTCACCGTTCCGCCCGGCGAAGATGCGAAGGCGATGACCGTAGTCGAGTCGCTGTGCAGCCGCATGGCGCTGGCGGGAATGACCAGAAGCGACCTGGTGATCGCTGTCGGCGGGGGCGTGGTGACGGATCTGGCCGGCTTTGCAGCGTCGGTCTATCACAGGGGCATTCGCTACATCAATGTGGCTACGACGCTTCTTGCCCAGGTTGACGCGGCGATCGGCGGCAAGACCGGCGTTAACCTTCCGGAGGGCAAGAACCTGGCGGGTACCTTTTGGCAGCCTTCCGCAGTCCTGTGTGACGTCGCTACCCTCGCGACGCTTCCCAGTAGCGAGCTTGCGTCCGGAAGGGGTGAGATTGCCAAGTATGCGTTCATCGACTCTGGCGGGCAGGCGTTGAGTGTCGGATCGGGACAGGAGTCCGTTGGCGCCGCCGGAGGAGCGTTCGACTCAGGCGAGGGCAACAGGGCGCCTGGCGGCGCGATTGGGGCCGCCCTGCTTTCGATGGACCTTATCGACCAGGTGGCCCATTGCGCGGGCATCAAGGCGGCAATCGTATCTGGCGACGAGAGGGAGTCGAGGTCAGGGCGAAGGGTCCTCCTCAACTACGGTCACACGCTTGCGCACGCTTTGGAGGGTGTAGGCGGTCTGGCGGGGGGAGATGCCCGGTCGCCGGTGATGATCGCTTCGCAGGCCGGTCCGGATGCGGGTCCGGACAGTGGCTCGGGTGACGGTCCCCCCTCGCGCCTCCTGCATGGTGAGGCTGTTGCGATCGGGCTCGTTTACGCCGCAGAGCTGGCTTGCAAACTCGGGCGCATCAATGCCGAGCGCGTCGGGGAGCACCGGGCCGTAGTGGACGGTCTGGGGCTGCCGTCTGTCATCCCCCCGGGGACGGACGCGAGTGCGCTGATCGAGTTCATGAGACGCGACAAGAAGGTGACCGGGAGCCTCGACTTCGTACTCGACGGTCCCGGAGGCCTGGAAAGAGTGTCCGGCGTGCCGGAGGACGTGGTTGCGGACACCCTTTCAGGGCTTTTCGAGCTACGCCGGTAAGCATCCACCCTGCACCCGGCGCCTGCACCCCTCTTGCGGACGGCAAACGTCGAGCCGGCGTCCCCAAGCCGCGCCTGATATGTTTGTACTATGAAGCGGGTCGGTGGGGCCGGCGCAGGTGGGGCGTCCACGTTCCCTACGGGGCGCATCACGCGCTCGGGGAGTCGCGTGCGGCCAGGTAGCCACATACGTAAGGTGGCCCTTGTCCTGGTGATGGTTACCATCGCCTCCGGCATTGCCGCCGTTGCGCCCGTTGCGGCTGCCCAATCAGGTGTGCCGGGGTCCCCGGCAATCACCTCCGTCACGGCCGGCACCGGTATCGCCACCCTCGCCTGGTCGCCTCCATTGTCGACGGGTAGCTCGACGATCACGTCCTACGCGATCACCTCCTCGCCGGGCGGTATCACACTGACCGTTCCCGGGACCTCGGAAACGGCCACGGTTGACGGGCTCTCGCCGCAGACCCCGTATACCTTCACGGTTACGGCTGCCAACGCCTCTGGCGCGGGTTCTCCGTCTTCTCCGTCTTCAGCGGTGACGCCGACCGAGTCCGGAAGTCTTTATGTTCCCGTGCATCCGAACCGCATAGCCGACACGAGGCCGGGATCGAACGAACCATACTCGGGCCACACGCTCGGTCCCGGGTCGTCGCTTTCCGTCCAGGTGGCGGGCGTGGGGGGCGTTCCCACTACGGGCGCAACGGCGGCAACGTTGAACGTCACGGTCACCGGGACGACGGCCTCCTCTTACCTCACGATCTGGCCGGCTGGCGGAGCGAGACCGACGGCTTCGAACCTCAACTGGACTGCGGGCCAGACGGTGGCCAATCTAACGGAGGTCCAGCTCGGATCTGGCGGCCAGGTTGCTGTCTACAACGAGAGCGGGCTCGCCGACGTCGTCGTCGACGTACAGGGTTATGCCACAGACGGTGCTCCGCCAGGGGCTGCGGCAGGCCTTTACAACCCACTTCCCCCTGAGCGCCTGGCCGACACGAGGCCGGGGTCGAATGAGCCCGAAGCGGGCCACACCCTGGGTCCCGGCTCCACCCTCGACGTCCCTGTCGCAGGTGCAGGGGGCGTGCCTCTCACCGGAGCTGTCGCAGCCGTGCTCAACCTGACGGCCACAGGAGCCTCTCGCCCGACGTACCTCACGGTTTGGCCGACCGGGTCACCCCGCCCGCTCGCATCCGATCTGAACATCGCCCCCGGCCAGACCCGAGCCAACCGCCTGGCGGTGCCCCTCGGGACGGGGGGTGAGGTGTCCGTCTACAACAACTCCGGTGACGTGAACGTTATTATCGATGCCGGCGGCTACTACACCCCGCCGTCAACTGGGAGCGGCGGGGCAGGCGGGGGATCGTACCTGACCACGGAAAGCCCGCAGCGCATTGCGGACACCCGGAGCGGATCAAGTGAACCCTATGCGGGCGACACCCTCTACAGCGGCGGCGTCCTCGCCGTTCAGGTGGCGGGGAAGGGGGGTGTCCCGCCGGAAACCGCTTCGGTACCGCCGCTGTCCGCGGTGCTCAACGTGACGGCGGTCGGCGCGGAGGTGCCGACGTACCTGACGGTGTACCCCGCGGGCGTTCCCACGCCGCTCGCAAGCGACGTGAACGTGATCCCGGGATCGCCTACCCCCAACCTCGTCGTGGCGAAGCTCGGCGGCAACGGTGGCGTGGATATCTACAACTACAGCGGGGCAGTCGACATCGTGGTCGACGTATTCGGCTATCTTTCCGGCTTCACCGTGGTGCCCCCGACGACCCAGGTACTCTCGGCAGCGAGCGAGCAGGTCCTCGCTTCGGCGAGTCCCCGTGGGTCCACGCTCACCTTTTCCTCCTCCACCCCCCAGCTGTCGGCCCTCCTGCCCGGTGACACCCTGGCTCTCCCGTCGAGTTCCTACACTCCCGACGGGCTGCTTCGCCTTGTAACCGGCGTGTCGACATCAGGATCTACCGTGACTGTGACCACCGCCCCCACCGACCTCGGCCATGCTCTCGCCGGTGGAGGATTCTCTACCGGTGGGACTCTCGATCCCTCAGCGGTTGCATCGACGCAGCCAAATATGCAAGGTGCGATGTTGCAGGAAGCCGCCTCTCCCTCGCCTGCTTGTGGGCCTGGCTTCACCGTGGCGCTTTCAGACGTGCCGCTTTTCAGTTCAACGTCAGGCAGTATTACGGCCTCCGGGTGCGTCGGGATGTCGGTATCGTTCAACTTCTCGGTGAACTTCCCCCTGTTCCAGTCGCCGCAGGTGAGCTTCTCGGTGTCGGCTTCCCAAACCGGCGAGCTGGCGCTGTCCGCCACCGCGACCGTCGCCGCAAGCTACAGCGATTCCGTCGACCTGGGTGAGGACATCCTGGATCCAATTGACTTGCAGATCGGGCCGGTTCCAGTGGTTCTCGTGCCCGAGCTCGACTTCAAGATCTCACTCGACGGCCAGGTGACGGTCGGGATAGCCGATTCGGTGACCGAGGAGGCGGACATGTCAGCCGGCCTCACGTGCTCGGGAGGCGGTTGCTCGCCCACCTCCTCATTCGACCACACGGTCAATGGCGGCACCCCTCTCGTGAGTGGCGACGCATCAGTCAAGCTATCGGCCGGGCCCGAGCTCGACATTCTTATCTATGGCATTGTCGGGCCGACCTTCGGCGTCGACGGCTTCACCGAGCTCGATGCCTCTGCCACGGCCGATCCCTGGTGGACGCTGAAGGCTGGTATCGAGGCTACCGCGGGCATAACCTTCAAGCTCCTCGACGTCGAGGTCGCGAGCTATTCGACAACGGTGATTTCAGTCACCTGGCCCGTCGCTCAGGCGCCTGGCGGCCTCGAACCGCTCACCCTTGTGACGCAGTCGCCCTCGCTTGTAGCGCTCACGTCGTCTGCATCCACGATCACCGCTATAGTCGTGTCGACCCAGGGTCAGCCGGTGCCGGGCGATAGCGTTTCGTTCGCGGTCTCGCCGTCCAGTTGCGGCACGCTATCCGCGCCTTCGGTTACGACCGGTCCCGGCGGCGAGGCTCAGGATACCTACACCGCATCTACGAAGATCGAGACCTGTACGGTGACGGCGACCGATGCGCAAGGCGGTCACACCGCGACGGCGACGATCGCCCAGACCGTCTCCTTCCTTCCCCAGTTGCTGCCCCCCGGAGCATCTGCCGATAATCCGCGGAGCCTTGCATGCCCATCTGCGACCACTTGCTACATTCTGGCAGTGGGCCCGAAGAGCGGTTACCCGCACCTGTATTACACGGCCGACTCCGGCGCGATGTGGGTCGACATCACGGGCGCGCTGCCGTCTCCGGCTCGGGCCTCCGCTCCGGCGGGCCTGTCCTGCGTTTCGGTGTCGACCTGCTTCCTTGCCGCGGGCATTGCGATCCCTCTTCCCGGATCCAGCACGCTCAGCGTGTGGTCGACCGACGTCTTCAAGACGACCGACGCCGGCACCTCCTGGACAGATGAGTACGCGGCCATGCCAGCGGGGGCCAAGAGCATGGCCGCCAGTAACCGCGACTCGTGGGGGCCTCCTACGGCTATATCCTGCGCGCCTCCTGGAACCTGCATCGTCCTCGTGGGCATGGCCGACATGCCCACTACCACTCCTTGGAGCGGCGTCGCAGCCTACAGCATGATCGCCACCACCGACGGGGGCAATACCTGGGTAGACAGAACTCCGGGAATCCCGATAAACGACTTCCTGCCGTGGATGGTCTCCTGTTTCACGGCAGAGGACTGCACCGTGCTCGGGTTGGACGACGCGTACCACAACCCGTATTTCGAATCAGTCATCTCGACAGGTGACGGAGGCGCTACCTGGACTAATGACGACCCTCACCTGCCGCCCAGCGTCCAGCCTGCGGGTGGTTCCCCTAGTTCCTCGCTGATGTGCCAGTCCGTTGCGGGCTGCTGGTTCGCTGGCGAAAACTCGGCCGTTACTGCGGATTTCGGTGCTCCCGTCATGGTCGAATCGCCGAACGGTGGATCGACGTGGTTCGACCTTTCGCAAAATGCACCGCCCGGGTATTATCCTCTTTGCGTGGAAAATTCCGGCTCTCCATTGGCTTCCACGGACTACTGCGGTGGCACGGTACAGATGGAAGCCGTGGCATGTTCGAGCGCACAGGACTGCCTGGCCGTCGGATACGGTCAGCCCCCTTCTTCGACAGCGAATCAAGCCCTGGCATTCTCAACCACCGATGGCGGCGAGTCATTCGTTGACGACTCTGCCATGTTTCCTCCGGGATACCGGGACTTCCTGCTCGGCGGGTCGGGCTCGAACACGCCCAGCCAGTCCCTGTCATGCCCCGCCGTCGAAACCTGCTATCTCCTTGGTGTCAACGGCGCATCGCAAGCCAGCAACGGCGAGTTAGCACTTCTTTCCACGTCACGGCCTTAGGGCCCGTGTCATAATTAGTGGGATGATATCCGGCGAGTCAGGGGCGTCATCTGGCAAGGACGAGGACACAGATGTACCAGGGAGTACATCGAGGACGAGGACACAGCCAGGGGCGTCATCTGGCCGTCGGGATCGCTCAATTAATTATGACACGGGCCCTTAGAGTCTCAGCGGATAGGGATGCCGGGCTCGCCGGCCCCCGGGTCGGGCTAGTGTGGTCTCCATGCCCGGAAAGCCGCTGGTCCTGTTGCTGTCGGGTCCCAATCTGGACCTCCTTGGCGAGAGGGAGCCCGAGGTTTATGGCCGTGAGAGCCTCGCGGATCATGTGGAGAGAGCGCGCAGCGCCGCTGAGTCGTTGGGCATGTTGCTCGAGCACTTCCAGTCCAACAGCGAGGCAGAGCTCGTCGAAAGGGTGCATGCGGCCCGCGGCGAGGCGGCCGGTATCATCGCGAACCTGGGAGCGCTGACCCACTACTCCTGGTCGCTCCACGATGCGCTGGCGGCCTTTGACGGGGTGGTGGTGGAGGTTCACCTGTCCAACCCTCAGGCCAGGGAGGATTTCCGGCACAAGTCGGTGGTGGCGCCAGTGGCGGTCGGCACGATAGCAGGGTTCGGCACCGTCGGGTACGTGCTGGCGGTGAGGGCAGTGGCCTGCCTACTCAGTCCCGTGGCGCGAACGTAGTGGGATACACAGGTCCCGCCGGCGATGGCGGAGAACTGCACCAGGTGGAGGAACATCACCACAGGAACGTCCAGTCCGGCGGTGGCCGTGCTGCTGTTTTCGGGGTGAGCGACGGCCTCATCACAAATGTGGCGCTGATCCTGGGCATCGCCGGCGCACATCCGACCGCGGGGATCGTCCGGCTGGCAGGTCTGGCGGGGTTGATAGCCGGTGCCTTCTCCATGGGCATGGGAGAGCTGATCTCCATGCGCGCACACGGGGAGTTGCTCGAACGCGAGCTAAGGGTCGAAAAGGGGGCGATAGAGCGCGACGCCGACAAAGAGCGGGAGGAGCTTGCGCTCATCTATATCAGGCGAGGTTTTTCGAGACGCCTAGCGGAGCAGTTCGCCGCGGAGGCGATGGCCAATCCCGAGCTGGCACTCGAGACCCATGCAAGGGAGGAACTCGGGTTCGACCCGGGTGCGAAGGGATCGGCCGGCGTCGCTTCGATTGCGTCCCTTGCCTCCTTTGCGGTCGGTGCTTTGGTGCCGTTGCTGCCCTGGCTTGTGGGCAGCGGGACGGCTGCGGTCCTCTGGTCGATCGCGGCATCGGGAGTGCTTGCTGTTGCCATCGGCGCAGCACTTTCGTTCTTTACCGGCAAGGCCCTGTGGTTCTCGGCGCTGCGCGAGCTCATGCTTGTGGCCGTCGCCACGGCGGTTACCTGGGGGATCGGGCACGCGGTCGGGTTGGGGTCAGGCGCCCCCGGCTGACCGCTGCTCAGGGCATCGAATCAGGTATCCCCCCGACACCTCTGTCCAAACAACCGGTTCAGGTGAGACTCGGCTGCTCAGGGCACTGAATCAGGCGTGTTTGTGGACGAAAGCTCTGTCGATGTGGTTGACGGAGAAGCCGAAGGCCTTGTAAAGCCTCACAGCGGGGCCGTTGCCCTCGTCGACATACAGCATGGCCGTCTTGAGTCCTTGCGAGGCAATGTGATCCAGGCCTGCGCGCAAGAGGCCGGCAGCCAGGCCGCGGCCCTGGTATGCCGGATCGATGCAGATGACGTAGATCTCGCCCATAGCGGGCTCGCTCTCCGTGTGGATTTTCGTCCAGCATGCTCCGACGAGGCGGCTGCCGATCTCGTAGAGGAGCAGGCCGTTCGGGTCGAACCAGCTCTCCCGCTCCCGATCGAGAAGGGTCTCCATATCCCAGCCGCCCTGCTCGGGGTGGCCTTCGAAAGCCCGGTTGTTCAGAGCCAGCCACCCGGCCTCGTCCCGACCCGGGAGGAAGGCGCGGACGGCGGCTCCGCTCCCCGGGCTGGCCTCTTCCCTACTCCCCGTTCCGCTCCCCGGGCTGGGCTCCGCCCCGATCCCCGCCCTGCTTTCATCCCCGCTAATTGCGGGATCACCCGAGCGGTTCGTCTCATTCGTTTCATCGTGTCCGCCGGCGTCAGGCCCCGGGAGAGCGAGGCGCATCTGGTAAAGGTCGCGATGCCGATCGAAGCCGAGCTTCGCCGCCAGCCGGTCGTGTTCAACCGTGGGCTTCGCAATCCAAAGATGCAGGGGCAGGCTGCCCGAAGTCTCGATGGTGCTCAGCACTTCGCCGAGGAGCGGCTCGCCGACCTCCATCAGGTTGTCCCTGTATGCGGGGCGCACCACGATCTCGACGCTGAAACTTTCCCGGCCCCGCGAGAGGTGGGCGTAGCCGGCGATCCGGCCGGATCGGGTATCACGGATCGCGTACCCGGCATATCCCCGCCTTCCGCCCTGAACCAGGTCGAGCCACTTGTGTTCGCCCAGCGCGCGGTGAGTGTCCGCAGAGGTCGCCTCGTCGAGCAGGCACAGCACCTCTGCCAGCTCGCCCGGTTCCTGCAGCCGGTATACCTCGCCCAATTCCACATGAGAAAGACTAGCAGCAACGGTTGTCCCCTCCCCCTCCCCCCCGCTCTCGGCCCCCACCGTCAAGTTGCATGAATTGCGCCGATCCTGAGCCCGAGAAGGGCCAGAAGGGAGGTGGGCAAGCCCGTCTGGTACTGTTCTGGACATGGCGCAGCCAGGCAGGGACAATTTGGGCAGAGTGCGCTTGGACGGACGGCGCCTCTGCCGGGAAGTGGCGGGCCGCCTTGCCGATGAGTATCCGGGGAAGCCACGGGAGCTGTGCGCTCTCCGGCACGGGAGCTCTTTCCAGCTACTTGTTGCGACGATCCTATCGGCTCAATGTACCGACGAGAGGGTGAACGAGGTTACCCCGCAGGTGTTTGCGAGATTCCCCGGTCCAGAGGACCTCGCTATGGCGAGCACGGAGGAGCTGGAGGATTTGATCCGGTCCACTGGCTTTTACCGCTCGAAGGCAAGAAGCCTGATCGGCATGGCGGCCCGGCTCGTCGATAGCTTCGAGGGCGAGGTGCCGGCCGCTATAGAGGACCTTGTCACCCTGCCGGGGGTAGGCCGTAAGACCGCCAACGTGGTGAGAAGCGTGGAACTCGACCTGCCAGGGCTGCCTGTTGACACTCATGTGGCTCGCATCACGAATAGACTCGGCCTTACGAGCGAGACGGATCCCGGCAGGATCGAGTCCGAAATCTCGCCGATGCTTGATCCCTCCGAGTTGGGACCGTTTTCCCTGCGGCTCATCCTTCACGGGCGCAGGACGTGCAAGGCGCGCATCCCCCGGTGCAGTGATTGCCGGCTTGCCGATATCTGCCCTTCGGCCGGAGAGACGTCTCCCTCGAGGAGATCGACCAGCAGGCGGGGAGCCGGTCAGTGACGCCGGTCCGTGCTTCCGATAGCGAGCGCGAGCAGTTCCGGAGCCTGCTGATTCGCCATTTCGAAGAGGGGCGGATCACTGAGGAAGAGCTCGGCTTGCGACTGGAAGGCGTGGACCGTGCGCAGTCACTCGAGGAACTGTACGGGCTAGTGAGCGACCTTCCACACCTATCGCCATACGATGTGGCTCGGCGGCGCCGTGGAGCCACTCGCGGTGGACCGCTGGTTTGGCTGGCAAGACGAGTGCTCAGGCGGCGTTGAGAAGTGCAATCGCCGACGCCTACCGACGCCTCCCGCCCCCGCAGCAGGAGAACGTGCTGCGTCTCGAGGACTCCCGGTTCACGGGAGTTGGCGGAGCTGGGGCCGGGGTGGATTGGAGGAGAGAACTTGGTTGAGGTGGCGCCGCCGTGAGTAGCGGGAGTCAGATGATTCTTTGTGGACCGGGCGCAATGCAACCGACGTTAGACGCACTGGCAGAGCGACTTTCGGAGCTCGATGCGTGGGATGTGCTGGTGCTCGATGCCACCGCCTTCGGAGCAGGTGACCCGGCTGTCCGGCTCGGGTCG
Organism: Actinomycetes bacterium; assembly: GCA_021816935.1. GTDB lineage: Bacteria > Actinomycetota > Acidimicrobiia > Acidimicrobiales > JAMCPL01 > JAKAWR01. Next base: position 215,892 of record JAKAWR010000002.1, on the reverse strand, counting down.
TTCCTCGAGAGGAGCGAGGATGCAGGAGCTGTGCTCGCGGAAGCCGGGCGAGGTGAAGGAGGAGGTACCGGCCACGCAGGAGGTGCTTCTGGAGCGGCAATGTGGTTGTGTGGCTTCGGCGAGTTCGGTCCGGCGGCGGTACTCTGCGCTGCCCGTGACCAGAGGGTTGCGGGAGCGGCCTGCGTCGGAGCGGTGGGCATCGATGAAGCTGTGATCCAGGCTGCATCCGAGATGGTGCCGCGGCCGCTACTGGTGATTCATGGCTTGGATGACGAGATTTGCCCGGTCGACAGCGCCCGGGTCCTCGCGCATCGGGCCGGCAAAGCCGGGGAGTTGAGAGTGCTTGGTGGCACCGGCCACGCTATCCACGCAGATCCGCGTGTTGTGGCACTGGTTGCCGACTGGATGGAACGGTCGGTCTGAATGCCCGGCAGCGAGGGAGCAGCAATCGACCTCGATAGCACTGGTGGCGACGATGACGCCGCCGACGATACGGCCAACGCTGGCATGGCCAGCATGGTCCGCGATGGCAGCGGGGGAGACGGCACGCGCCTACGGGTGTCGATCGACGTGAGCGCAGTGCCGGAGCGTCCCGGTGGCGCAGGCAGGTACGTGCTCAGCCTGGTTGCCGCTCTGGCCGCCCGCGGTGATCTTGACCTGTATGCGCTCTGCCGCAGGGGGGACGCCTCCAGGTGGCAGGCGATTGTCCCGGGCGAGCGGATCGTTGAGGTTGTACCCGCCTCGAGACCGCTGAGGCTGGCGTGGGAGCAGACCAGGATGGCGGGACTGCTGTCACGGCTTAGCGTGGACGTACATCATTCGCCTCACTACACAATGCCGCCGCGCTCACGGGTGCCGGTCGTGGTCACCATTCATGACCTGACGTTCTTCGAGCACCCCGAGTGGCATAGGCCGCTGAAGGCCGCGTTCTTCAGGAGAGCGACAGCAAGAGCTGTGCAGCGGGCATCCGCCCTCGTGTGCGTAAGCGATCGGACGGCTGCGAAACTGGGGACCCGTTTCGCCCCGCGAGGCCAGGTGTTCGTGGCGCCGCACGGGATCGACCGCCGGCTTTTCGGGCAGGTCTCGCCGGACAGTGGGAGTGATGACGAGATCCTGGCAAGGCTGGGCGTCAAGGGGCCGTATCTCCTCTTCGTCGGGACCATAGAGCCGCGTAAGGCGGTTCCGGTGCTCATCGGAGCGTTCGATCGCCTGGCGCCAGCGGCGGCGGACCTGACTCTCGTGATAGCCGGGGGCATGGGGTGGGACGCTGCTGCTGTGAAGTCGGCGCTGGCTTCATCGCCCAATGCTGGGAGGATCGTCCTGACCGGCTTCGTCGAGGATCGCGAGGTAGCGGCACTCATGCGGAGCGCTTCTGCATGTATATACCCGGCGAGGGAGGAAGGCTTCGGGATGCCGGTGCTGGAGGCGCTGTCCTGTGGCACGCCTGTAGTGACCACTACCGCTACTCCCGCTGCGGATTTGGCCAGGGGAGCGGTATGGGTGGTGGGTGGAGATGGCGGTGACGACAGCGCCAAGGGTGGCGACGCCGGTAATGCCGATACTGCCGTGCCGGACCCTGCCGCTCTGGCGGCAACCGTTCGGCGGGTATTGGATGATGATGAGGAGCGCTCCGGCCGGTGCGCGAGGGGTCTGTCTCTCGCCTCCGGCTGGACTTGGGAGGCCAGTGCGGCAATTCACATGGAGGCGTACCGATCAGCCCAACGTGGCGGCTGAGTCAACCATCATGGAGCGTGAGGCGCTGCTTGTGGCAACCGAGGCCGATCTAGCGAAGATCCCCGCCGCGGCCAGGTGGGTTCGCCAGCCGCTGCGCGGTAAGGACAAGATTACACCGAGAGCCGGCAAGGCGATCGGCCGGCAAGGCGATCGGACGCCACAAAGTGGCGATGCACTTCATTATCGAGAACGGCTTGCCATATTCCCCGTGTACCAAACAGTGCAGTACCAAACGGGATACTCCGGTCTAGGAGTAGCGGAGATGGCCGTGGGGCGCTCGAAGTCAGGCGTACGAAGCTGCGGCCCTCAGAAGGCACGCTCGATGACGTCGATGGTGTAGCGCCCTCCAGGTCCGGTAACGATGCAGGCAACGTCGAAACGTATCTCGCCGTACCACTTGTGGTCCCGAGGGTGTCCTGCGCCACTGCGAGTAGCCAGCCATTCCGTGGCGAGCAGGCGTAGCCGATGCCGTTTGGCCGGTGTCACAGCCTCGGCGGGCGTCCCGTAGCGTGCTTGCGCTCGGGACTTGACCTCGCATATCACGAGCACGTTATCCTTCTCGGCGATCAGGTCGATCTCCCCTCGGCGACTCCTCCAGTTGCGATCGGTCAGGCTGTATCCCCTCTCCTCGTACCATGCCGCCGCCAGATTTTCTCCCAGCCTGCCGAGCGCCATCGTGCGTTCCGAAGAGCTGTCGTCTCGTTGCCCGTCGCCTGCGCCACTGCCGTTCATGCGCTCCCTCCCGGCCCGGTCACCGCTGCGGCAGATCCGGCGCTCCCTCCCGGCCCGGTCACCGCTGCGGCAGATCCGGATAAAGTGTCCCGCTCGCGGCGGTACAGGTCCTCCAGCGAGGTGGCGAGCGGGATAGCCGGCTCCCAGCCTGTTGCGGCACGCAGCTTGCCCGGATCACCACGGAGCACGGGGAGATCGACGGGCCTCATGAGCGTCTCATCCGCTTCGAGATCCAATGATGCCCCGGCTACGGCGAGCATTAGTCTTGCCGCCTCCGCAAGGGAGATGTCTTTACCGCTGCAAACGTTGTACACCTCACCCGCCAATCCCCTCTCGATGAGCAGCCTGTAACTGCGTACCGCGTCGCGTACGTCGGTGAAATCCCGCCGGGCCGCCAGGTTCCCCACGGGGATTGCCGATGCGCCGGCGTCAATTGCCTGCACGATACGGCGAGCAAGGGCCGGGAAAAAGAAGGACTCGTGTTGACCGGGACCGATGTGGTTGAACGGCCGGACGGTGATGACGGGCAATCCGTATCCGAGGTACGCCTGCACTCCGAGGAACTCCGCGGACACCTTGCTTGCGGCATAGGGTGTCGCCGGCCGCGCAGCAGCCGTTTCCGCAAGCGGCAGCGAGGCCTCGTCGACTTCGCCGTACACATCTGCTGAGCTGACAAGCAGGACTCTCGGTGCCGGCTCGACGCTCCTTGCCGCCTGGAGCAGGTTGAGCGTACCAAGAGCATTGATCTCGAATGCGGCTTGCGGTTCCTGCCACGACTGGCCAACATGGCTATAGCCCGCCAAGTGATATATCGCATCCGGACGGGCACTGGTTATGGCCGAGGCCAGGCCGTCCCCGTCCCGCACGTCAAGCTCCGGGTCGAGCTCGATCACCTCGTCCCCTGCCTCCATCAGATGCGCCGCCAGCCAGCCCCCGACGAATCCGCCCGCACCGGTAACGAGCGCTTTCATCAGCGGGCAGGACCATTCATCCGGATCACGCGTGGGTTATGGAAGCGACCGCTATCACGGCACGATTCTATACTGCCGGCCTGGTGCGATCCGATCCTGGCCGGAACCGGGGAGGCCCCGAGGATCGGCTACGGCGGAGCTCAGGTGCGAACGAACTCGGCTGCGGCGGAAGCCTAGATGCGGCAGAGTTCAGGCGCGGCCGAGGTGCGCCAGAGCCACCTTTGCGCCGAGGTAACCGGGCCCTCCGATGACCATGCCTCCGGGATAGACGGAGGCGCCGGCAACGAGCAGGCCATCGATCGGGGTTTCCACTCCCGAGCAGAGGTCGTTCGGCCTGAAGTAGCCGAGCTGGAGCGGCGAGTACTCGCCGTGCTTGATCGAGCCCTGCTTCATGGTGGTGAGACGCTTCTCGATGTAGGTGGGCGGGCATTGCTTCTCGATGAGGATATCACCGAGGTCCACGTAGCGGCGAAGTAGGTCCAGGCAGGACGTTGCATACGAATCGGAGATCGTGTCCCAGGGGAGGTGGTAGGAGGTGACCGTCTCTATGCGCACGACGCTGTGGCCCGGCGGGGCCTGGCTCGGATCGAAGCGCGTGGGAACGGTGACGTGCAGCCACGCCGCCTCGGTCTCGTCCCTGCTGTCTACCCGCGCGAGGTGCTCGAGGAGCTGGTCATCGGTCTCGATCCCCATGAAGGCGATGAGGGCGTCCTCGGTTCGCTTGTCGGCCGTCTTGTAGGATGGAGAGCCGGTCACGCCGAGATGAAGCCCGAAAAGACTGCGCGATTCCCACTCCCAGGCGTCCACCCTCTCAGCCAGCTCCGGGCTCAGGTTCTCCCGACCTGCGAGGTCGACGAAGGTCTGTTCGGGGTTGAGCGTGGAGATGACGAGCGGCGCTTTGTAAAGAGCGCCGTTGGCTGTCTCCACCCCCTGGACAGCGCCCCCTTCTATGACGATGCGGGAAACCTCGGAGGCATCCCGGATCGTACCGCCGGCACCGGCCAGTGCCCTGTAGATCGCGGAAGACAGCCGGTGCGATCCGCCCTTTACGATGGATGCCTGGAGCATCCGTGTCAGATACAGGGGGAAGAGGAAGCCGAGCGGTTCGTCCAGCGCAAGGCCCCACATTGCGGGGAAGCTGAGCAACGCCATTCTCACCCGGGGATCGCTGAAGCCGTATTCGCCCAGGATGTCCACGAACGACATCTCGGAGACGTAGGAGAGCTTCTGGCCAGCCTCGTCGCGTTCCATCATCTCCAGTTGCTCGAGTGGCGGGGTGGGCGGCTCGTAAGTGAGCGGAATGAGGTATCCGTCGAGCATCGCCTGGAAGTCAGCGGCCATGGCGCGGTAGCACGCACCGTCAGCCGGCGACAGCTTATCGATCTCCGCAGCCGATGCTTCGCTGTCGGAGGAAAGGAGCAGCGATCCGCCGTCAGAGAAGAGGAACGCGCCGCCGTATGGCGGGCGGACGTAGCGGAGCCCGTAGCTCTCGAGGTCCAGGTCCCTGTAAGCGGGCATGACGTCGGCCATCATCTGGTATATCGCGTGAAGATTGAACCTGAAGCCGAAGTACTCGTCGGTATTCAACCCCCCTCCGGTCTCGTGGCGCCTCTCCAGGAGAGCTACCTTCGCACCGGAGCGGGCAAGGTACGCAGCACAGATGAGCCCGTTGGGGCCACCGCCCACGACAACGGCGTCGAAAGAGCCTGCAGCCTCAGTCACGGGGGCGTCCTGTCGCCGCAGCCACCGTCGCGGTCCCCGCCGCAGCCACCGTAGCGTTGCCAGCCTCAGCCACCCGACCGCCCTCCCGAGAGCCATTTCGGATCGACTCCCCGGTTGGTGGGGATGCGGGCCATGTTCTGGAGGTACCAGTCGAATGCCCTTGCCTTCCACCAGGCGGGGTCGAAGGTGCCCGCGTCTACTGCGACCTCTTTCGCCGCCAGGTATCCCGAGCAGAGCCAGGTGGTACTTCCCGGATGGATCGAGTTGGCGAGGTACAAGCCAGGAATGAACGTGCGGGACGCGGAGCCCTCGGGCACCAGGCCCGGCACCGGCCGGTTGGCGAAGACCTGTTCGGGGAGCATGCTCCCGCCGATCCAGTTGCCCTTTACTGCAGATGGGTTGTTGCGCTCCTGGTCGGGAGGGGTCATGATGAAGCGTTCGAGGACGAGGTCCTTGAAGCCCGGTGCGTAGCGTTCGTATGCGTCCGTCACCTCGTCGGCGAGCGCCTCTTTGATGTCCGGCCACGCGTCCCAACCGGGAAGCCGCTTTCCGTGCCAGCTACGGGGGTTGGGCGGTACATCCACCCAGACGAACGAGGTGGCCATACCTTCGGGCGCCTGAGCCGGATCGGCCCGGGTCGGGATGAACCAGTTGCCGAGAATGGTGTCGTTGATTACGCCTGAGATCAGGTCGGCGCCGACACCGCGCATCTCCCCCAACGTCTCCCCGCCGAAAAACCCCATGAAGCTTCTCTGGATACCCGGCGACCTCTCGGCCGAACGGAAGACAGGATCGCCGCTAAGTGCGTAGTACACACCGAAAAGCACCTGTTCGTCGTAGACAAAAGCCTTGATCTTCGTGGCCCAGGGCACGCCGATCTCGTCCTCACCGATGAGCCGCAGGAATGTGGGTGCTACAGTCAGGTCGGAGATCACTACCGGCGCGCGAACCTCAATTTCTCCAAGAAGTCCGCCGTTTTCCAGCCGTACTCCGGTGGCTCGGCCGTTCTCGACGAGAATCCTGTCGACAGGCGAGGTGGTCCAGATCTCCACCCCGGCCGCAGCGGCTGCCCTTACGAGTGAGTGTGTGACGGCATGGGACCCGCCTGTTGCCTGGTGAACGGGGAAGAACGTTCCCGTGAGGGAGGCGAGCATGAGTGCGCCAAGGACGCCCACCCGCCGGTGTATCGGAGGCAGTCCGCCTATCCAGGCAAGGGAGGCGAGCGTCGTCTTGAGCTCCTCGGAGTCGAAGAACACCTCGAGCGCCTCGAAGCCTGTCATCGACTGCAGGTCGTCCGAGGTGATCGGAAGGCCGGTCTCCTTTGCCACGCCATCGAGGAAGGTAGCCGCCGAGCTGAGCCGTTCGAGGCTGGGTGCCTCGGTGAAAAAGGCGTTGAATACCTCGATTACCTCCGGCAGGTGCGAGGCGAAGAACACTGCTGATCGCTGTATGAACTCGGCGTCCTTCGACGATGCGGACGTGACGCTCTCCAGGGACACCTGCGGGTTGAGTGAAAGCAGGCAGTTGCGCCCGGAGAGGAACTCCTTGGCGTAGGCCACATCGGTCGCCACGAGCTCCAAGCCATGACCCACCAGGTCGAGATCCTCCATTGCGGGACTCATAGCTGTGATGAGCCAGGTGGCGTGCAGATTGTGAAGGAAGCCCGGCATCCCGAGCTCGAGGGTATCGCAGTGGGCGCCGCACTGGCCGCGCCTTTCGAAGACCGCGACGCTCATGCCCGACTTGGCAAGGTAGGTGGCCGCGGTGAGACCGTTGATCCCGCCGCCGATAACTATGGCGTCGTAGTCCTTCACCACTCGACCACGCCGTTCAGGTAGGTGTCGACGTAGCGTTGCATCGGCCCGGGAACAGAGAAGGGGAAGGTGACGCCGAGGTCGCTCGAGATGGCGCGGGCTGCGAGGTAGCCCGGTCCGCCTATGATCATTCCCCCCGGGTATACGGAGGCCCCGCATAGGTAGAGGCCCGCAACGGGTGTCCGCGTGTCCGAGCAGTCGATGTTGGGACGCATGTAGCCCATCTGGAGGGGGTTGTAGTCGCCGTGCTTGATGGAGCCCCGCACCATCGACGCGAGCCGCCTTTCGATATCCCGCGGGGTCTCGAGCTTGATCCGGACGAGCCGCTCACGGAAGCCCGGCACGTGCGAGGAGAGCAGCGACACGGCCTGATCTGTCACTTCACCTGCTTTCTCTTCCCACGGGAAGTCGTACGGCGCCGGCATCTGGAAAAACCCAACTACCCTTCCATCCCTGGGAGCGAGAACCGTGTCCAGCTCGGATTCCATCGTCAGGTGGCCTGCGAGCTTCGGCAGGTCGCCTCCCTCCACTGCTTCCAGGACCGCTATCACGTCGTCGGTCGAATCGAAGCCGATGACTTCGAGGAACGGTTCCTCCTGGCCGACCTGAGTGCCCGCGGTGCGATTCATGCGGCCGGCTGCCCGTGCCTCGGTTCCGGGCCCGCCGTGTGTGCCGCCTCTCCCGCCAGCGGCGCCTGCGCCGGACGCGCTTTCCCGCACATGCCCATCTCCCGTTCCGGATCGCTCCAGGACGAAGAATGCGGTGAACAGCGACCACTTGTCGTACTTCCACTCGCCAACCGCCTCGGCAAAGTTACGGTCGAGGTTCCCTTCTCCCAGGAGATTCATGAAAGTGGTGCGAGGATCGAGACTTGATACCACCGCATGGCGCGCATGGACCGTCCTGCCGTCGGCCATGACAACCCCGCTTGCCCTGGACTCCGAGCCGTCCACGAGTATCGAGACTACCTCCGAGTTGTCGAGGACCATCCCTCCTCGCAGGAGAAGCTCACGCGATATTGCGCTCGCCATGCGGTGGGATCCTCCGTAGCAGAAAGCCTTCTGGAGCCCCCTGTCGATCAGTAGCGGCACCATGAAGCCCATGCCGCTCTCCTGTGGGGAGATCCCCCACTGGCAGGACATGTACAGAAGCGTTGCGGTAACCGGATCAGAGAGCGCGGCTTCACTCACCACCTCGACTGCCGACATCTCCGACACGTCGAGCAACGCCTGCCCGGTGGATGTCGTTCCCATCTTCTCCACAGTGTCGAGCGGCGGGAGCGGGGGGAGGTACGTGGCCGGTCCGATGATCTCACCGACGATCCGGCGGAAGCCCATCGCCATCGTGGCGAAGGAGTCGGCCTCGGCGATCGAGTTGCGGGCGAGGAAATCTCTCGTGTCGTCGAGCGCTCTGTAGAGGCGTACCTTTTCGCCGCCGATGTCACCGGCGGCCTGGAGCGACGGCTTGTAGAATCTCAGCCCGTGGCGAGAGAGCTCGAAGTCGGACAGTACGGGCATGAAATCGACCATGTAATGGTAGGTAGCGTGCGTGTTGGCGTAGTAGCCGGGGAAGAGAACCTCCTCCGTGGCAAGGCCACCACCGATCTCGTAGCGCTTTTCGGCAACCGCAACCTGCAGGCCGGCAGCGGCCAGGTACAGCGCCGTGATGAGACCATTCGGACCGGCTCCGACGACGACGACGTCGACCTCGATGTCGCGGGACTGATCCACGAGCGGCCTGTCGGTATCGGTAAGGCTGATGGCCGACTGCAGTTCCTCGGCACGGGGCGGTGTCACCGGAGCGACCCTCCCTCGGCATCGGTTATATGCCACGGCGACGGGTACCACCATCCGGGGGTCGTCGATGCCACAGGCTCGAAGTCCTCGATGAGAATGTGCATGAGGTTGTAGGGCACGGCGATAAGGCACAGGCCCCCGGGGTGAGAGGTGTGGTTGCAGAGGTACAGGCCGTCGATTGGTGTCCGGTAGCGTGCCAGCTCGGGGAGTGGCCGCCTGCTTTCCCACTCTTCCGCCCCCTCTCTTGCCCCGTACCAGTTCCCTCCGACGAAGGCCATGTTGCGGTATTCGGAGTCCCTCGGGGTGTTGACGAAGGAGGCGACTATCTTGTCCGGAGTCATGTTTGGTGCGTAGCGGCGGAGCAGGGTCACGATGTTGTCGACGATCTCCTCCTTGGCGTCGTTGACCGCGTCGGGCCCGTCACGGTGCTCCTCCGGCACGGGGACCTGCATGTAGATCGGGCTCAAGGTGTAGTAGCCGGTGGGGCTGCGCGTCGCGTCGTAGGTGTCGTGTTGGCAGATGGGGACGATGTAGTGGTCCGGATCGGTCGGGTGGGTGTTGAACGAGTAGACGTCCCTCATCTCCTCCATGAGCGCTTCGGTCGACGCGTTGATCACGGTGCAGGACGGGTAGCGGTCCCCGGCAAATGCCTCTTCGGCGCCCTTGTACTGCGGCAGTTCGGTCGTGATGAGATGCGCGACGAAAAGGCTGCCGCCCTTCAGGCTGATCCCGCGGACCCGGTCGAGGAAATCGGGCGCCAAGTGTGCGGGTCCCACCAAGTCGAGGAAAGTTTGCTTCACATGAAGCCCGCTTATCACCGCAAGGCGCGCGTTGATCGTCTTTTCTTCGAGGACGGAATTGTCGTCGACCCGTACGCCCGTTGCCCGCCCGTCCCGGACGATGATCTCGGTTACGGGAGCGTTCACGTAGATCCTCGTTCCGTGGGCGAGCGCCGCTCTTGCGAGGGAGTGGGCGAGCGCGTGCATGCCGCCCACCGGCGACCCGCTGGAGTAGGTGTAGAGAAGGTTGCACGCCATGCCCGGGATCGACATGCCCTTCCAGAACGGGTGGGGCCCGTTATACCAGGCGCCGAACAGCATTACCGCTTTGAAAGGATCGGGCAGCCCGATCATGTCGGCCAGATCCGCAACCGAAGAGTCGAGGGTGAAGGCGGGATCGAAGATCGGGGAGGTCTCCTTCAGCACCTTGACGCCGGGCAACTCTTCTCGGGGCACACCCCATCTCTCGTCGTAGGGAGCCGTGTAATAGACGGCCCGCAGCAGATCGCGGGCACGGGGTCGGATGTTCTGCTGCATCTGCACGAAGATCTCGGCCATGGGACCACCGAGCTCGCGTTCGTAGGTCTGAGGAACCTGCGACTCCGGGTTGTAGAAGCCCGTGGCGAAGGCCTTGCCGTCGGGAGAGATGCCGCCGGAGAGGTTCTTTGTATAGGCCATCTTGAAGCCGTAGTGGCCCAGTTCCAGTTGCTCGAATGCCGGGGCCGCGGCGCCGTAAAGGTAGGTGGCGTGAGGGTCGATCGAGAACCCGGGCATCGGCTCGGCATTCTCGGCACCTCCGCCGATCTCCGGCCGGGCTTCCAGTATGCAGACCGAGAATCCCCACTTGGACAGGTAGGCCGCTATGCCCAGGCCGTTCGGCCCACCTCCGACGATCACGAAATCGAAGGTGCTGCGCCGGCCGAGCCCCTTGCTGTCGCGGTCGCCCGCATCGGCTACCGCTCCTCGCTGCTCTCGCTGCGACGAGCGGTCAGGAGCGATCGCGGTTACGGCCAGATCGGAAGTGATCGTGGATGTCAAGCCGATGTCTCCTGCCCTTTTCTCCTGGGTGCCTCTTATCTCACATTTCGTGCCCACGCGCTGGCCGGCTCGGGCGGCTGGCGCCTGTACCGACGTGTGGACGGACGCTACACATACCGTCCAGTTGTCTCATCCTAATGACGCTCCCTCTGCGCGGGTAGAGACTTTAGTCAGGGAGCGGGAGGGGAGAGGGTCAGGAGGGTTGGTGAAGCGAGGAGCGCGAGCGAGGGGGAGAGGGTCGGGAGAACCGGGGGAGCCGGCAGCGCCGTCAGGCTGTCGGTACCGGGTTCTCGATCTCCGGCCCCGGGGAGGAGCGCAGGAGGTTTTCGACATCGGTGGGAAGCAGTGGCGGGCTGAAGAAGAACCCCTGAGCTGTCGTGCATCCCCTCTGGAGCAGGATCCGGCTCTGGGTTGCCGTCTCCACGCCTTCGGCGACGCAACTCATGCCCATGTCACTTGCCAGGCGGGCGATCGCCTCTACGATGGTCTGCGACTGCGGGTCGGGCCCGAGCACCTGTATGAACGAGTGGTCGATCTTGAGAGTCGACACCGGGAACGTGCCTATCCTGTCGAGGCCCGACGAGCCGGTGCCGAAGTCGTCCACGGAGAAGCCGATCCCTGCGGCCTTGAGCATCTCGACGTTCTGGGCCATTGGCCCCGAAGCGTCAAAGGTCACCCGCTCGGTCAACTCGAGCTCGATAAGCGACGTATCGATCTGGGATTGGGCGACTGCCTGTAGCACGGAGGCGGCAAAATACTCGGAGTTGAGGTCCTTTGCGCAGACGTTCACCGATACCCTGAGAGGCGGAAGCCCCACATCGATCCAGCGGCGGAGCTGCTTGCAGGATTCCGAGAGGACCCAGGTATCTATCGGCACGATAAGCTCCGATCCTTCTGCCATCTCTATGAAAGAGATGGGTTCCAGGACTCCGCGAGTGGGGTGCCTCCAACGCAGCAGCGCCTCCACGCCGACCACCCTCGTGGTCTCGATGTCGATGAACGGCTGGTAAAGAATAAAAAGTTCCGAACGTTCCAGCGCGTGAGCGAGATCCCGCTCCAGTTGCAGCTTCTCATCAGGTGCAGCCATCTCGCCGCCGGCGCTGTAGATAGAGAAGGTGTCTCCCCCGATTGTCTTCGAATGGTACATGGCTACGTCGGCCCGGGTGAGGAGCTCGTCATAGGTCTGGCCGTCCCTCGGGGCCGTGGTAATGCCGATCGATCCGGAGACGAAGACCTCCTTACCCGACAGGTCGAACGGCTTTCGCAGCACGGTGCCGATCCGGTTCGCAAGTGCCACTATCGTCTCCTCGTTCGAGAGCCCTGGGAGCAGTACCGCGAACTCGTCGCCTCCGAGCCTTGCCACGGTGTCCTGCTGGCGCACGCAATGGCGTATCCGATCGGCGACCTGCTGGATCAGGTCGTCTCCGGCCGCGTGGCCGAGCGTGTCGTTAACCTGCTTGAAGTGATCCAGGTCGATGAAGAAGATGGATAGCGGTTCCCCGCTGCGTTGCGACGCGGCGATGACCTGATCGGCGCGGTCTTCGAGGAGGCGGCGGTTCGGCAGCCCGGTCAGGGCGTCGTGCCAGGCCATGTGGCTGATCGCTGCCGCGCGGCCGGCGTTCTGCAGAGCGGTGGCAGCCTGGTTGGCGAGGCCCACCATCTTCTCCCGTGCGTCGTGATCGAGCGTTCCGGGATCTCCTTCCCGGCTTTCGTACTCGACCGTGACGATCCCGATGAACTCGTCGGCCGTGGAAATCGGGACGAGTATGGCCGAACCTGCCCCCTTGCCGGCCAGCAGGGCGCACAGCGGATCCGCTAGATCTCCGCCCGAGCAGCTCACCAGATCGCGTGTGTCGATCGCGTGTTTGAGAACAACGCTGTCAATCGGGCTGATGATTACCGCCGGGACGCCGTCGTCCGTGTTGCGTTCGTCTTGCAGGCTCTCTTCACGACCAACTCCGGCTTCCCCGTGGCTCGCCCCCTGAACCGTGGACCATTCAGGCGGCGCATCTTCCCCGATCGCCGCCTGGTACAGGCGTCCGTCACCTTCGCTACCGGCGTGGACCTCACCGCTGCCGCCAGCGTCAAGAGCCTCTCCTGCCTCTCCGCCGTCCTCTGCGCTGCCGGGCTCGAGCGAGACAATCGCATCCCTTGCCGGATCCCAGAGGAATACCGTTGACGACTGGCATCCGATCACTGCCGGCACTGTGGCCTGGAGTTTCGTCGCCACCTCCTCTATCGTGGTGAGCAGCGAAAGGTCTCTTGCAAACTGGAGCAGGGCGTTCGTGGTGTCGTGTGACCGCCTGGTCTCGTCCAGCGCCGTGACCATGTCGAGCGCCGTGGCCGCATAGTCGGCGTAGACGGAGAGAGCCTCTCTTTCCTGAGGGAGGAAGGTCATGCCCTCCGGGTAGATGGCGGCAAGGCGGCCGTAGTGGTGCCGGAGCGAGCGGACGTCGACGATCAGCCGTGATCCGCCTCTCGTATCGGGCTCCGGTACGAGCACCTCTGCCGCCATGGTCTCCGCCTCGCCGGAAGCGAAACCGTGATAGTGGAGCTTGTAGGGAGCGTTCTCCTCGACCTGGACGGCGAGGATGTACCTGGGCGCGTTGACGGCGTTGGCAGCGCGCCGGGTCACGTTCTCGAGGACCTGGTCAATCTTGTCCGATGCGAGCAGGTCGGCGGCGGTCGAGTAGACGTCCTGGAGGCGAGTGGTGAGCTGCGCAACCTGCTTGGTGAGCTGCTCCACCTTCGTCTCCTCGTCGACCTGGAGCTCCGCCTCCGCCTCGTCCACGTCGCCGCCCCATGCGATCGTGTACAGGCTCTGGCGCTCGTCGACGAAGGAGGACCACTGGTGCTCCTCCCATCCCACCGAGTAGAGGCAGAACCTGCCTCCCCTGGCAGCGCACTCGGACTCGGTCACCGTGGCAGGCACGAGCCCGAAAAGAACGGGCACCTGGGACAGGAGTCCCTTCGTGAAATCGCACTGGTAGACGTCGCGCAGATGCCCCGGGATCGGAGCGGCACGGAGGATAGCGTGAGCCCCTCCGATCTCGAGGACCTCGAGGCTGGAGATCGTGAAGAACTTGGCCACCGCGCCTGCGACGTTGCGCAGTAGCTCCTTCGGCGACCCCAGTGATCGCAGTAGGTTCGCCACGTCCGTGCCGTCGTGCTGGCGTAGGATCTCCTCGCCCAGATGCCTTGCGACGTCCGCATCGCTGCAAACCTGGCCGGCTGCACCGATGAGAGCGCTCACCTCGCCGTACGAGCTCCACTGCGTGGGGTCCTCCAGCTCCGGAACCGGCCTGCGGACGCCGGACAGAGCCAGTACCCGCGTTATGCCGTCGTTACCCGCCCTCTCCCTGACGTAGCGGACGATGACACTGGTGACTGCTCCGGACACGTCCTGGCGAACTCCACCCGTGCCCGGCCCGCCGGTCCCTGTTACGTAGGTCACTCTTTCCGCCACTCCCTTACAGGTGTTCCAGCCATCCTCCGCTCCCCTGCGCACTCGTCCGGTACGTAACTGTCAGTGCACTCTTGCACCTTTGGGGCACCGAACCCCATAATGCAGCCCGGCAGCGATTCTACACCGTTTTGGGCCCTCTTGCACGGCAAGATGTAATGAGCGGGTCGATTCATGTGCATACTCTAGCACGATCCGTCAATCTGCGCTACGACGGGTCGCTGAATTACCACTGTTGGTGGGTTCATGCCCTTGGTGCCTTGTGCGGCCGACCGTATCGGTAGTCGCCGCCTCCGAAGCCTCTTACCCGGAGCGCTGTGCCGGGAGCGGTGGTCAACCCATGTAGAGTAGGGGTCCTTATGCAGGTCTCGCCTAAGACGATCGAGGGGAGCGTGGTCCGGTTCAGCTTGGAGGGCGATGCGACCGAGTTGGACGCGGCGATGGATGCCGCTTTTCGTGACCTGCAGGGTCGTATGAAGATCAAGGGCTTCCGACCGGGCAAGGCGCCTCGCCAGGTGGTGGAGGCGAACCTGGGCGGGGCAGGTGCGCTTCGTGGGTACGCCATTGAAGAGCTTTTCTCGAAGGCGTATCCGAAGGCGCTCAACGAGCTCGATATCGAGCCGGTGGCAAGTCCCGACGTCGAAGTCGATCGCGGCCGCGATGGAGGGGTGGTTCATATCAAGGTTTCAGTGGAGGTGCGTCTCCCGGTAACCGTCGAAGGGTATGCAGATATGGAGGTTGCCGTCCCCTCGCCGATCGTCTCGGACAGCGACATAGATGAGGCTATTTACAGGGAACGGGAGCGCTGGGCCGAGCTTGCAAAGGTGGATCGTCCTGCGAGTCGGGGCGATGTGCTCACGGTAGATCTGGTTGTACGCAAGGCCGATTCCGGACAGCATCTTCACATGGACGACTTCGTCTATGAACTGGGCTCGGGCGCCCTGGCCGAGGCGGTGGCCGAACGCCTGATCGGAGTATCGGTGGGAGATGAGGTCGAGGTCGTGATCCCCGCTGCCCGGCGCGCCGGGAACGATCCAGGAGGCGGGGAGCGAGACGGGCACGATGTCAATCCGGATCCGGATCCGCTGGCGGAGGTGGAGGGCGGGACGGTGGAGGGCGGATCCCGGGGTGATGCGGGGGACGAGGGCGAGGCCGGCCTGGAAGAGACGCCTGCGGAGTACGTAAAGGTTGTGGTCAAGCAGGTGGAGGAGAAGATCCTGCCCGAGGCAGGCGACGAGTGGGCCAGGTTGGCCACCGAGTTCGAGACGATTCAGGAACTTCGTGACGACCTCGCAGAGAGGCTGCGCAGCGCGAAGCGCATGATTGCGAGGTCCGTCCTTGCCGAGGCCACGGCCCGCTCGCTGGCGGAGCTGGTCGCCGAAGAGCCGCCCGAGGCACTGGTTGCCGACGTGATGCGGGAGCGTTCCCGCTCCATAGCGGCCGATCTGGAGAAGCACAGGATTGACATCGACAGGTTTATCGAGGAACGGGGAGAGGAGAGGTTCTACGGCGAGTTGCGCGACGCTTCCGTCCGGGAGGTCCGTACGGACTTGGCACTCCGGGCGCTCGCCGCAGCCGAAGGTATCGATGTGACCGAGGAGGAGCTTGCTGATGAATTGTCGTCACTCAGCCGGCGGTTGGGGGTTACAATAGAAACAGCCCGTGAGAGGGCGGAAACGGCCGGGGTCCTTCCCGAGCTGCGTGCGGAAAGAAGAAAGGCAAAGGCGCTCAGGTGGCTGATGGAGCACGTGAGCATTGTTGACGAGAACGGTGTAGAGGTGCGTAGGGAGTACCTCCTCGAAGATGAGCCGGCGGCACAGAGCGAGCCGGCGCCCTCCCCGGGGGCTGAGATGGCAGGCGTCCTTTCGGAGGCGGACATGACGAGCCCTCCTTCCGGGGCGGTGGCACCGTAGGCGTTGTAGGTCGATGCCAGCGGGGTGCCTCCAGACAGGCGGGCGGAGGCCCTCTAGCTGGTGACAACAAAAGGAGAAGAACTCGATGCGCTCGGCCTTTGATTACCTGGTACCGACAGTCATAGAGCAGAGCCCCCGAGGCGAGAGGGCATACGATCTGTACTCGCGCCTGCTCAAGGAGAGGATCATCATCATCGGCACCCCCATCGACGATGGGATGGCCAACCTGACATGCGCCCAGATGCTCTTTCTCGAGTCGGAGGATGCCGACAAGGACGTCCATCTCTACATCAACTCCCCCGGCGGCGAGATCACATCGCTCTTCGCCATCTACGATACGATGAAGTTCATCAAGCCGGATGTCTCGACGTTCTGTTTCGGCCAGGCTGCGTCCGCTGCCGCCGTCCTACTTGCGGCGGGCGCCAAGGGCAAGAGGTTCGCCCTGCCGCACTCGCGGATCCTCCTCCATCAGCCCTGGGGAGGAGCTGCAGGGCAGGCAAGTGACATCGAGATCCAGGCACGGGAGATCCTCAGGATGCGCGACCTGCTCAACAGCATGCTGGCCGAGGACATAGGGCAGCCGGTGGAGAAGATTGCCAAGGATACCGATAGGGACTTCGTCATGACGGCGGATGAGGCGGTGGAATATGGGATTGTCGATGAGGTCATCACGAGCCGGAATACCGAGGAAACCCTCGCCACTGCCGAGAGCGTGGCATAGGATGGCGTTCTGCACCGAAGCGGCATCGGGCGCTGTCCGGCAATCGGTCCGGCATCTTTGTGCCGGTTTCGGTCGGGTCCGACGTTTACAGGTAGGGAGGTAGCGCAGATGGCAAAGCTCGGCGAGAGCGGGGACATCGTAAAGTGCAGCTTTTGCGGCAAATCGCAGAAGCAGGTGAAGAAGCTGATAGCGGGCCCGGGCGTCTACATCTGCGACGAGTGTATCGAGCTTTGCAACGATATCATGGCGGAGGAGCTCTCCGAGACTGGCGAGCCGGCCCTCAGCCACCTTCCCAAGCCGAAGGAGATCTTCGATTTCCTCAACGACTACGTTATCGGCCAGGAGCACGCAAAGAAGATCCTCTCGGTAGCCGTGTACAACCATTACAAACGCGTACAGCTCGGGCCGACGCAGTCGCCGGACGTGGAGCTTGCGAAGTCGAACATCATGCTGCTCGGTCCCACGGGTTGCGGCAAGACCCTCCTTGCCCAGACGCTTGCCCGGATGCTGGACGTGCCGTTCGCCATTGCCGATGCCACGGCGCTCACGGAAGCGGGCTATGTCGGAGAGGATGTCGAGAATATCCTCCTGAAGCTCATCCAAGCGGCCGATTACGACGTGAAACGGGCCGAGATGGGGATCATCTACATCGACGAGATCGACAAGGTGGCCCGCAAGAGCGAGAACCCCTCGATTACGAGGGACGTGTCGGGAGAGGGAGTCCAGCAGGCATTACTCAAGATCCTGGAGGGAACGACGGCTTCGGTTCCTCCCCAGGGGGGCCGTAAGCATCCGCACCAGGAGTTCATCCAGATTGATACGACGGGGGTACTATTCATCTGCGGCGGGGCTTTTGCAGGCCTCGACAAGATCGTCAACAACCGCATCGGACACAAGGGCATCGGCTTCAGGGCCAACGTTACCCGCAGCGGGATGATTTCCGACGATGCCGTCCTGCGCCAGGTTCTTCCAGAGGACCTCATCAGGTTCGGCCTCATTCCCGAGTTCGTGGGCCGCCTCCCGGTGATCGGAGCCGTATCCAGCCTGGACAAGGAGATGCTTGTCCAGATACTGGTCGAACCGAAGAACTCAATCGTCAAGCAGTACAAGAAGGTCTTCGAGCTGGACAACGTGGATCTCGAGGTTACGGAGGACGCGCTCGAGGCGATTGCCGATCAGGCCCTTCTCCGGGGAACCGGAGCGCGGGGCCTGCGGGCGATCATGGAGGAGGTCCTGCTCGACTTGATGTACGACCTCCCGAGCCGTGAGGACGTGAAGAGATGCGTCATCGATGCTGCGGTTGTCGTCGAGCGGGTCAATCCGACGCTCATCCCGCATGCCGAGGTGGCGAAGGTGAGGCCTCGCAAGGCCGCTTCCTGATCGCCTATCCGCAGAGCCCCTTCCCTTTCGTTGCGTTGAGGCCAGGGCGAAGTGCGTTGACGTTCTCGAGCGACGGACAGAGGATGGCGTAACGGTGACCATCTGGTCATACGAGGAGATGACCTCCTGGTTGGAAGGTCACATGAACTTCGAGGCCACTGGACTCACTGCCGGGGTGCCCCCAGAGCGCCCGCCGTCCCTCGATCGGATGCGGGCAATGTGCGCGCTCCTCGGGAGCCCCGAGGAAGATATGCCAGTTATCCATGTGACCGGTACGAACGGCAAGGGGTCGACCGCTCGGATGATCACTGATCTGCTCATGGCCCAGGGTCTTCGTACGGCTACGTTTACGAGCCCGCATCTCCACAGCTTCAACGAGAGGATGGCGTACAACGGCGAGCCGATCTCGGACGGCGAGCTGAGCGAGCTGATGGCAGTGGTGGCACTGGCGGAGCGGGCAATGGAGGACCGGCCGACGTGGTTCGAGCTCCTGGCGGCGGGAGCCTTGCGGTGGTTCTCGGATCTGGCGGTGGACGCTGCGGTCTTGGAGGTCGGGCTCGGCGGGCGCTGGGACGCTACCAACGTCGCATGTGCAGACGTATCGGTTGTAACCAACGTCAGTTACGATCACGTCGAGATCCTCGGGCCTGGGCTCGAGGACATCGCCGGGGAGAAGTCGGGGATCATCAAGAAGGAGGGACGTCTTGTGCTGGGCGAGACTGATCCGGCTCTCGTCGGGATTTTCGAGGGGGCTTGCGTGGAGGTGGGTGCGCGGTCGATACTGCTCAACGGGCGCGACTACAGCTGTGTCTCGAACGAACCGGTCGGTTGTGGTCAGGGGCGCCTTGTCGAGCTTCGCAGCCATTACGGTGATCATGGCTTGGTCAGGCTTGCTCTGAACGGCGCCCACCAGGGAGCCAACGCGTCTACGGCGCTCACCGCAGCCGAGGAGTTCCTGGGGTCGGCTTACCCGGAGAGCCGGCTCGGAGAGGTTCTCGGGGACGCCGAGGTCCCGGGTCGGCTCGAGATCCTCGGGAGGGATCCTTTGGTGGTCTTGGACGGGGCGCACAATGTTGCAGGCGTAGAGGCGCTCGGCGACTGGGTCAGGGAGGAATGTGCGGGTCTCTCGCCGAAGGTGGCGGTAGTGGGCATGCTCGCCGGCAGGGATCCCGGTGTGATGCTCGAGCTGCTGAAGGCCGCAGGTGTCGAGGTCGCAATCGCGGTCCGGGCGCCATCTCCACGGAGTCAACCCCCGGACGCTGTGCGTGATGCAGCGCAACGGGCGGGTTTGGCGTCCGAAGTATGTGATTCGATGGCCGGCGCGCTGGCGCGAGCCGGTTCCGTCACCGGCGAGGGGGGCATGGTGGTAGTGACGGGTTCCCTGTATGTCGTCGGCGAGGCGAGAGATCTCATGCTCGCTCCCGTTGCGTCGGAGACGACTACGGTGAGCCTTCCTGTCTGACGGGTCCGGACCAACCCCTGTCTGACGGGCACAGGTCAACATCCCGTCTGAGGGGTCCGGACCAACCCCTTTCCTGATTGCCAGGGTCGCCGTCGCCCTGCTAATCTCGCTAGGCCATGACAGTGAACCCTTCCAGAACCCTCGTTATAATCAAGCCCGATGCCGTCGAACGTCACCTCTGCGGGATGGTAATCGCCCGCCTGGAGGCAAGAGGTCTTGTGCTGTCGGCGGTGGAGCTGCGTACAGTTGATGCCGCCACGGCCGAGCGGCACTACGCGGAGCATGCCGGCAAACCCTTCTACGCGGATTTGATCTCGTTCATAACCGGCGGGCCGTCTCTCGTCATGGTCGTGGAGGGCCCAAGGGATACCTGGAAGGTGGTACGGTCGCTCATGGGTGCCACCGATCCGGTCGATGCGGCCCCGGGCACGATCCGGGGGGATTTCGGGATCGAGATGACCGCGAACCTGGTACACGGCTCGGACTCGGCTGAGTCGGCAGCGCGGGAGATCGCACTCTTCTTTCCGGGCCTCGGCTGACAGTCCCGGCGGAGGGGATCTCGGGCGAAGTCATGCTTCGCCATGCCTTCCACGCAAACGTCGCACTGGACACTTGGGTGGTCGGGCGCGTTGCCGGGGAGCCCTGAATCGTCTAGACTTCTCGCGGTTGTCTTCGCGGCCGGTGAGCCCCCGGTTCCGGTTGCTACAGTTGGGGGCAGGATGCAGTGCGTGGACGCCAGGGGCAGGCGCAAAGGGGAAGGTATCAGGGTGTGGGTGCCAGGGGATGGGGCAGGTTATGGCAAGTGAACTACAGGGAAGGAGGCGACCCATGGCCCCGAAGAGGTTTGGGAGTTTTCTAGGACGCGACATGGCCGTGGATCTCGGCACGGCCAACACTCTTGTGTACGTGAGAGGGAAGGGCATAGTCCTCAACGAACCGTCCGTAGTTGCGATCAACACGCGCGACAACCGGGCGCTTGCCGTAGGAGCGGATGCAAAGCAGATGATCGGCCGCACGCCGAGCCACATCCAGGCGGTCCGTCCGCTGAGAGATGGGGTCATAGCCGACTTCGATATCTGCGAGAAGATGCTCCGCTACTTCATCCAAAAGGTGCATCAGGGTCGCCTGGCGAAGCCGCGGGTGGTCATATGCGTCCCATCCGGCATCACAGGCGTGGAGCAGAGGGCGGTCATGGAGGCCGCGCAGTATGCAGGAGCGAGAAGCGCCTCGATCATCGAGGAGCCCATGGCGGCTGCGATCGGCGCGGGGCTTCCGGTTCACGAGCCCAGCGGCAACATGGTCGTCGACATCGGAGGCGGCACGACCGAGGTCGCCGTGATCTCGCTGGGCGGCATCGTCACGGCCCAATCCGTAAGGGTGGGCGGCGACGAACTTGATGAGGCGATCATGGCCTATATAAAGAAGGAGTACAGCCTGGCCCTCGGCGAGAGGACGGCCGAACAGATCAAGATTACGCTCGGTTCCGCCTACATGCTGGAGGAGGAGTTGCAGGCGGAAGTGAGGGGCCGCGACCTCGTAACCGGCCTACCCAAGACCATCGTGATCTCGACGGAGGAGATCCGCAAGGCGATCGAGGATCCTGTTAGCTCCATCGTCGATGCAGTCAAAGAAACCCTGGACCGGACCCCCCCGGAATTGGCGGCAGACGTCATTTCGAGCGGCATAGTGCTGACCGGCGGTGGCGCGCTCCTGCATGGGCTGGATGTGCGGTTGCACTCGGAGACCGGGATGCCGATAATCGTGGCTCCCGACCCCCTGAACTGCGTCGCGCTGGGCGCCGGCCAGTGCGTGGAGGACATCGAGACGCTGGGAGACGTGCTTTTCACGGCCCAGACCATGTAGCGGACCGGGACCGGGACCACTGCAGTGGCCGGAGACAAGCCGGGCCGGAGACGCGCGTCAGGGCAAAGGCTGACCCTGGTCATCCTCGTCTTGGTTTCGCTTACTATCCTGACTCTTGACTTTCGCGGGACCACCGCGGGGGCGGTCGGCCACGCCAAGCGCATTGCCCACGACGTGATGAACCCGCTGTCCGGCGCTCTCGACGCTGCAGTGAGGCCGCTCGGCGACTACCTGGAGGGGATTTTCCAGGCGGGATCGTTGTCGACCGAGAATGCCCGCCTTCGGGCGCAGAATGCGCGCCTGCGCCAAGAGGTACTTACATCTGGAGACGATAGGAAGCGACTGCAGAGGCTCCTCGCGGCCGAGAATCTGCCGTATGCCGGTAACATCCCGAAAGTGGTGGCGGAGGTGACCTCGGGATCTGCCTCCGACTTCGAGAGCACCGTTACGTTGGACAAGGGGACTGAAGCCGGGGTCGCCGCGGGCATGCCGGTTGTCGGCGGGGGCGGTCTGGTGGGCTCGGTGATCGATGCGTGGGCAACGGGGTCGACTGTACGCCTTGTTACCGATCCCAGGTCATCGGTCGGGGTCAGGCTGGGCCCCGGCGGCGCGGTCGCGGTCGCGGTTGGTACTGGGACCACCTCGTCGTTGAAGGTGGATTATGTGGCACCGGGGACCCGGCTTGCAAACGGGACGCTGCTCGTGACGAGCGGTCTCCAGGGATCGGTGTACCCCCCCGGAATACCCGTCGGAACCCTTACGAGGGTGACGAGCGGCACGTTCGGGGCCGGCGGGGCGGGGATCGCCGCAAGGCCGGTGGTCGCCGTCTCGGGGCTCGATTATGTCGACGTGCTCCAGTGGCAGGAGAGTTCCGGTCTGTGACAATGCGTTACGCAGCACGTGCAGCGCTGGTTGTAGCGACTGTTGAGGTCGTACAGGTAGCCCTGCTCGAACGGGTATCCGTGTTTGGTGCCCACCCTGACGCGATGATCCTCTTGCCTGCGGCCGCAGGGTATCTGGCAGGTCCGGGAGCGGGCGCCCTGATGGGCTTCTCGGCAGGGATCGTGGCCGATCTTTTCCAGCCGACCCCGTTTGGCTTGACAGCGCTCGTGTGGACATTCCTCGGCTACGCGATCGGGTCTCTGGTCTTGCAGGTGCGGGATGCAGAGGAAGGGGCAGCGGGACCTGCCGGTACCCTTCCGGTGGCACTGGTCGGGTGCCTGGCGACCCTGACGGGTATGGCAGCGTTCTCGGTCCTCGGTGCGATATTCGGCGTCCCGGAGATGCTGACGTGGTATCTTCCCAACGCATTGCCGGTTGCCTTTCTGAGTTCGCTCCTGCTTGCCGGTCCGGTGTTCGCTGCAGTCCGTTGGACTCTGGTTTCCGGTGCCTCCGGTGGTCCGGGCCGGGGCCGCCTCGGGACGACCACGAGAAGGAGTACCGTGCGATGGTCGTGAAGCTTGGCTTGAGGCGGATCCCCGCAGGGTCCTGTGGCGAGATCGACCGCTGGCGAGTGGCTGGCGGGCGACGAGAGAGTGGCCGGCGACAAGAGGGTAGGCGGTCGTGAAGCCCGGCTTCAGGCGCATCCCTGGAAGGGGGCGGCTCCGCCTCGGGTACGGGCAGGTCCGGGCAGGACGCGGACGCCTCCGCTCCGGAGGGGGACGCTTCCGCCTGAGAAGGGACTCGTTCGCAAGACGCGTTCTTGATTACCTCGGGGTTACCTGGGTGGTTGCAATGGTGGCGGGGCTGGCGAGCCGACCATCCAGACCAGGCCAGGGCCTCTCCCCCGCAAAGGCGGAGAAACCGAAAGTACCTCGGATGAAGGCTCGCCGCCGCCTCGCTTCGCGCATCTTCGGCCGTCCGGACGCGGCTCCCAAACCGGACCGGCGCATGGGAGTAGTGGCGATCGTCATAGCGGTCGCCTTCTCCCTGCTCGTCGTCCGGCTCTATTACCTGCAGGTTCTCGACGTGCATTCGTTCTCAGCGATTGTTGAGTCCAACGGGCTGCGCCTCGTTCAAGTATCGCCGCCGAGGGGGATCATCTACGCCAGGAACAGCGCGGTACTCGCAGGAGACAGCGTGGCCGAGGAGGTTACGGTCTCGCGCAGTACGGCGGCGACCGATCCCTCCGTACTCGTCAGGTTGTCGGCGCTACTCGGGGTGCCGGTGTCACAGATGAAGAGCCGGCTGGGGAGCGTTCTTTACAGTCCGTACGAACCTGTTCCCGTGGACCAGAATACCTCTGCAGCAGATGTGGTCTATCTCGAGGAGCACGCATCGGACTTCCCCGGGGTGAGCGTGGCGGTCAAGACGGTCAGGCAGTACCCCTACGGATCCACGGCCGCGCATGTTCTGGGCTACGTGAGCCCGATCAGCGACAGCGAGTTGAAGGCCATGCAGAAGCAGGACCCCGGCCAGGGTTATTCGGCGAGTAGCCAGGTGGGCCAGGCCGGCATCGAGGGGCAGTACGAGAGCTACCTTCGTGGGATGCCGGGTCTGGAGCGCCTGGAGGTGAACGCCCAGGGCAACGTGGTCGGGACCAGCACCGGCACTTCACCTGTCATGGGGGATTCTGTGGTGCTCAATCTGGACCTGGGCCTGCAGCAGGCCCTCGAATCGGACCTGTCCGGCGAGATCGCCCTCCTGAGGAAGCAGGGTTATCCGGCGACCAGCGGTTCAGGGGTGGTCATGGATCCGCAGACCGGTGCCGTCCTCGCAATGACCTCGTATCCCACCTACAACCCCTCGGTGTGGGTAGGCGGCATCTCGGAAGCAGAGTACCAGGCCATAACCTCCGAGTCGAACGGGGTCCCACTGCTCGATCGTGCGATCGCCGGCACCTACACACCGGGTTCGTCGTTCAAGCTGGCCACCGCAACGGCCGCTCTCTCGGACAATCTGATCTCGCCGGGTTACACCTACTACGACACGGGCTCGTTCACGATCCCGGGATGTTCGGCGGGGTTGTGCGTGTATCACAATGCCGCTGGAGAGGCACTCGGCGCGATCCAGCTCCCGCTGGCTATCTCGGCATCCGACGACTCGTTCTTTTACAATCTCGGTTACATGTTCTGGGTGAACAGGGGCACATACGGAGACTCCCCCATCCAGAACATGGCCCAGCAGTACGGCTTCGGGGCCCTCACCGGCATCGACCTTCCCGGCGAGCAGGCGGGCCAGGTCGATTCTCCAGCGCTCCGCCAGGCGCTTCACAAGGCAGATCCCGCCGCATATCCCGATCCGGGGTGGTACCCGGGAGACAGCGTCGAGATGGCCTTCGGCCAGGGAATGACCCTGGTCAGCCCCATAGAGATGGCGGATGCGTATTCGACCTTTGCCAACGGAGGGACGCGCTACGCTCCCGAGATTGCGGCCGCGATCGTCTCGCCGGAGGGAAAGGTCGTGACGCGAATCGCTCCGAAAGTGATGGGCCACGTGAACCTACCCAGCTCGATCAGGGACCCGATGCTTGCCGGGTTCGAGGGAGCGGTGACCAATCCTCTCGGCACCGCCTATGGAACGTTCCTCGGCTATCCCTATTCGAGCCTGCCCATCGCCGGCAAGACAGGTACGGCAAGTGAGGGGCACAACCTGAACGCCTCCTGGTTCACTGGGTTCGGTCCCGTGAACAATCCGCAATATGTCGTGTCGGTCGTCATCAACAAGGCGGGGTACGGAGCAAACGGCGGGGCGCCCGTGGTGCGCCAGATTTTCCAGTACCTGATTGGCCATCCGGTGCAGGGCGTTACCATCCCCTCTGCATCGCAGATGCGGGTTCCCGGCTCCCGGACGGCGGGTGTGCCGATTCACGGACCGGTGACGGCGTCGAGCACGTTTTCGGGAGCGCACGCCTACCGGCGCCGCAGCGCCGGTAGGACCAGCGGGTAGGCGTCCCCGGCCCGGGGAGAGAGAGGTAGCGGCCGGGGGGAGAGAGGTAGCGGCCGGGACGGTGGCTCCCCACGGACGGATCGGTATGGTAGAGTAGTGACGGCCAGGTCGCTTGGGACGCGTCCAGGGGAGTAGCCGGCAGATAGACTACCCGGAGTAACCTGTGGTTACCCGGGTAACCGTTGCCGGTTGCCATATGGGCGAGATTGGTCTTTCCCGGGGGGTAGCTGATGCGTTACCAGGGGCGACCTGCGTTATTTGCAGGGTCTGGGTTCATTTCGCGCAGCTTCGTCTGGCGATTGCACACGGGATCGCCTGCTTGCAGGAGAGCCCGGGACCCGAGGCCGGCAGCCTTCCTTCCAAGGGACGTTGCCATAAATGATCATGACAGGTGCGATGTTTGCAGGCTCGGTAAAGGTTTGGACGGTGGGTGACATGCCCGGGACGATCCTTGCCGGCGCCCGCCATCGTCAGATATGCCCCTTCTGGCTACACGAGGGGTTGCATCTCATGCATCAGGGACCGCTGCCCGGACAAGGCGGGGTCTCGAGAGGAATTGGATTCGAGACGGCGCGCCGCCGAAATATGGGGAGTTCGGCCCGGAGGGGCCATTCCTTGCAGCCTTTCGTGCGCAGGCCCGCCGTTCATGGAAGGGATGATTTCCTGAATGTCGACAACACAAGATGGGTGGGACGGGGGAGAACGTGACGAAGGGCGAACGGCTCACCCGCGGCTAGGCGATACGCTCCCCGCCAGGCCGGCCCCGCCGGCTCGTAACGCGGGTCTCGGTGGCGACCATGAGCAACCTGCAATGGGCCGGCCGAAGATCGGCGATACCCGCCCCGCTCTCGTCTCCCCGGCTACCGTCAAGGGCAGTGCCGGGAGGAATGGTGCCGCATCGCCCGGCGAAGGAGCATCGGCCGAGAGCGACGTGCGCCGCCGCAGGCGTGGGGGTCGGGGGCGTCGCGGGGGTGGGAGCGGTTCGGGAGGAAAGGCCGCCGATCCGTCGGGGTCCGGCCCGGTAGAGGGATCGCAGGCGGTCGCGGCGTCCCGGGAGCGAGGGGGCAGGAACGCAGCGGGCAGCGTAAGAGAACGGAAGCAGGCGCAAGCGGCTGAACCAGGACGCCGCGAGGGCGGGGCTCCGGGCAAGACCGGAGACGCTAACGGCGCCGTCGCGGTGCTCGCCGGCGGATCGGGAGCCGGGTCGCTCCGCGATCGAAGAACGTCTGGTGGGCGATCTCCGGCGCGGGCCGCAGTCCCGTCGAGCGAAGAAAGTGGAGGGGAGGGGCGGGCCGCCAAGCGCTCCTCACGGCGGTCCGGTCGGGGACGGGCGCTCGGGCGCTACACCATGTGCATTCACTGCCTGCCCGAGGCCACGCAGATCGCTCTGCTCGAAGGCCGCAATCTGATCGAGCATTACGTGGCTCGGACCGCCGATGACGTGAGCCAGATCGACGGCAACGTCTACCTGGGTAGGGTGCAGAATGTCCTGCCGGGGATGGAGGCTGCTTTCATAGACATCGGCACCCCGAAGAACGCCGTCCTTTACCGGGGAGACGTTCGCTACGATCCTGAGGATCTGGAGGAGGGGGAGACGATGCGGGGAGCACCCAGGCTTCGCATCGAGCAGATGCTCAAGGCGGGCCAGCTAATCCTTTGCCAGGTGACCAAGAATCCGATCGGGGCGAAGGGCGCTAGGCTGACCCAGCAGATATCGCTTGCGGGGCGCTTCGTCGTCGTGGTTCCGCAGGCACCAGTGTTTGGGGTATCGAAGAGGATCGACGGCAACGAGAGAAGGCGACTGCGCAGGATTCTCGAGCAGGCGAAGCCGTCCGGCATGGGCATCATAGCCAGAACGGCCGCCGAGGGGGTCAGCGAGGCAGACCTGCGGGCCGATGTCGCAGCCCTTGCGGGTACGTGGGAACAGGTGAAGGAGAGTGCCGACGGGAGGAAGGTACCGGGGTTGCTCTACAGGGAGCCCGACTTGGCGGTGAGGCTCGTGAGGGAGGAGCTTGACGGTGAGTTCCGTTCGGTGATGATCGACGATAGCCGGGTATACGACCAGGTGAGGGATTACGTTGAATCCGTTGCGCCTGATCTGGCGCCGAGGGTGGAGTTCTACGATACGCAGCGGGAGGGGCTGCCTCTTTTCGAGCGCTTCCATGTCCACCACCAGCTTCACAAGGCCATCGAGAGGAAGGTGTGGTTGCCGTCGGGAGGTTCGCTCATCATTGACAGGGCCGAGGCACTTACCGTGATAGACGTGAACACCGGCAAGAATGTCGGCTCGTCCAACCTCGAGGAGACCGTATACCGCAACAACCTGGAGGCAGCGGATGAGATAGCTCGCCAGCTCCGGTTGCGGGATATCGGAGGAATCATCGTCATTGATTTCATAGACATGGAAAGCAAGGCGAATCGGGAAAAGGTTTCGGCGGCTTTTCGTACCGCCCTTGCACGGGATACGACGAGAACCCAGGTATCGGACATCTCTGAGCTCGGGCTCGTGGAGATGACCCGGAAGCGCATCTCCGAGGGGCTCGTGGAATCGCTCTCGGAGGTGTGCTCGACCTGCCAGGGGACGGGTCACGTCTTCGACGAGAGCCTGCTCTGACATGGTTGCCGCTACCCGCCCCCCGGCTTTGCGCGGGGTCGTGCCGCCGGAGGGATACACTGTGAACGTGTACGCAATAGTTGATGTCGGTGGCAAGCAGGAGCGGGTGGTTCCCGGTGGTCGTGTCCGGGCCGAGCTGGTCGGCGCGGCCGGCGGCAGCACGGTGGAGCTTTCGCCGGTTCTGGTGGTGAACGACGGGGAGGTTCTCGCTCTTCCGGAAGAGGTCGCATCGGCGAGAGTCCGGGCTGTCGTGCTGGGAGAGGTGCAGGGGCCTAAGGTCAGAGGTTTCACCTATAAGCCGAAGTCCAGGAGTCGTCGTCGCTACGGGCACCGGCAGGATTACTCCGCCCTGGAGGTCACGGAGATCTTCGCGTGGGGTCGTACGTTCACCGTCGAGGACGTGGCGGCGGTGGAAGCGCCGGTCGGTGGGCCGGGCAAGCAGGAGAGCGTGCCGATCGAGGTGGGAGAGCCCAGCGCCTCCGCAGAGGCGACTGACCCTGCGGAGGCGATCGAGCCGGCGGGAGAGGCCAAGCCGTCCAAGCGGGCCAAGCCGACCAGGAAGGCCAAGCCGGCTGGGAAGAGCGATTCGGGAGCGCCCACAGCGGTGGCGAAGCCGGGCGAGTTGGCAGAGCAGGAGAGCGGCGAAGAGTCCTGAGGAAGCGACGGAGAGGAGCCAGGTAGATGTCCAAGACGAAGGGTGGGGGGTCAACCAAGAATGGTCGTGACAGCGCGGGCCAGCGGCTCGGGGTCAAGGTGTTCGATGGCACTACGGTGACGGCCGGCTCCATCATCGTCCGCCAGCGCGGAACGAAGTT
This sequence comes from Actinomycetes bacterium, assembly GCA_021816935.1. Classification (GTDB taxonomy): domain Bacteria; phylum Actinomycetota; class Acidimicrobiia; order Acidimicrobiales; family JAMCPL01; genus JAKAWR01. The sequence goes on along the minus strand of JAKAWR010000002.1, from coordinate 187,187 downwards.
CCATCCGGGTCGGGGTGTTGGCAGGGGCCGTGACGACACGTTGTTCGCTCTCCAGCCCGGAAAGGTGAAGTTCGGCGAGCGCAAGGGTCGCCGCTTGGTCGACGTTATCGACTGAGTGCATCGAGAGGCACCCGCAGGCCCGGCGGGAGTCGTGACGACGGTGCATCTGGTGAGTGCTCGGGCGAGGTTGAGAACGGAGGCGCCGGTGTTCTCGGCTTCCACTAGCGATTTCGTGGGAACGGGGTATCCATGAGCGGGTTCGTCGACGAGGCGCAGGTCCACCTGAAGGCCGGAGACGGGGGCAACGGCGCGGTCTCCTTTCGCAGGGAGGCACATGTTTCCAAGGGTGGGCCAGACGGAGGTCACGGCGGGAGCGGGGGCAACGTCTGGCTTGTTGCGGACGGACGGCGCTCTTCGCTTGCGTCTTTTCGCGACCACCCGTTTCACAGGGCAACCCCTGGTACGCACGGCGGCGGAAAGAAAAAGACGGGGGCAGATGGGCAGGACTGCGAGGTGGCTGTGCCGCCGGGCACGCTGGTCAAGGCGCTGGATGGTACGCTGCTTGCCGATCTCGCCGGTGCAGGCGACCGCTGGCTCGGCGCACGGGGTGGCAAGGGGGGTAGGGGCAACGCGAACTTCCTCACGAACGCGCGGCGGGCGCCCGCCTTTGCCGAGAAGGGCGAGCCGGGCGAGGAGTCCTGGTACAACCTGGAGCTGAGGCTTTTCGCTGACGTGGCGATCGTGGGGTTCCCGAATGCGGGAAAGTCCACGCTCATCTCCGCGGTGTCAGCTGCCAAGCCCAAGATCGCCAGCTATCCCTTCACGACGCTCGTACCGCACCTTGGAGTCGTCCGTCGGCGGGTATCGTTGCCGGAGGCGCGGGACGGAAGTCGCCGGCCCGGGCCAGGTGAGGAGGGAGAGATGGTACTCGCAGACATCCCGGGGCTGGTTGAGGGGGCCGCCGAGGGGCGAGGGCTTGGCCACCGGTTCCTTCGCCATGTGGAGCGTGCCAGGGTCCTGCTCATCCTGGCCGATCTCAGCGCGTCTGGCGATGCCGGCCTGCCGCCTCCTGAGGAGCAGGTGAAGGTACTCCTTTCCGAACTGGAGCGTTTCGATCCCGACCTCGTGTCGCGGCCGAGGGTGGTGGTGGGCTCGAAGGTCGACGCCTGCGCAGGCGGGCCCGGTGGGAGAAGCAGCGCGAGTGTGGGCGTTGGCGGGATAGGCGGCGAGGCAGGCGGCGGCGCGGCGGCCTCGCCGGTCGGCACCGGTAGCTACGGCACACCCGGGAGCGCGTTGATGTTGCCGGAGCCGCTGGAGCTGGCAGTATCGGCCGTCACCGGAGAAGGTATTACCGAGCTGATGGATCGCCTGTTCGCAGTCGTGCTTTCGGCAAGGGAAGAAGAGGACGCGAAGCGCCGGGGTGGGGGGTTCGTTCTTCACCGGCCCTCTCCGGGTGGTGTGGCTGTCGAGCGTGCAGGAGATGGGCTCTTTGTGGTGAGGGGAGAGGAGCCCGAGCATCTTGTATCGTCGTTCGATCTTGACGATGAGAATGCCGCGGCGTACGTGGCTGATCGCCTGCAACGCATCGGGGTTGACCGGGCACTGCTCCGGGCAGGATGCGCTCCCGGAGACTCGGTGCGGATAGGCGAGGCGGAGCTGGTTTACGTTGAAGGCGATGAATCCTTGGCAACACGCCGTTCGGCCCGGCGAGCGGCAGGTGGTTCCTGATGCAGGATACCGTGCAGACCATCGGGGTGGCCCATGCCCAGACCGCCCAGACCGCCCAGACCGTCGTCATCAAGATCGGCACCTCTTCTCTCACGGGATCTGAAGGTGCGGGGATCGACGAGACGGCCGTCACCAAGATCTGCAACGAGATCCATGCCGCGCGCTCGGCCGGCCACCAGGTGGTGCTGGTCACGTCCGGTGCTATCGCGGCAGGCGTGTCCGCAGCAGGGCTTCCCGAGCGGCCCCGGGATACCGTGACGCTCCAGGCGCTCTCGTCGGTCGGCCAGCACCGTCTCATGCGGGTGTACGACGACGCCTTCTCGGCGCTCGGCGCAACTGTGGGCCAGGTGCTGCTCGCACCGCTTGACCTGTCCCACCGCCAGCAGTACCTGCACGCGCGGCGCACGCTTTCGAAGCTTCTCGAGCTGGGAGTGGTGCCAGTGGTCAACGAGAACGATGCGACTTCGGACGACGAGATACGGCTGGGTGACAACGACCGGCTGGCAGCGCTGGTGGCCCACCTGGTGTCGGCCGACCTGCTCCTGCTGCTAACCGATACCGGTGGGCTTTTCACAGCCGATCCGCGGGTAGAGCCTGAGCCGTCCCTGATCGAAGAGGTCGTCGAGGTGGACAAGGCACTCATGGCGATGGCGGGCGGCCCCGGCAGCGATGTCGGCTCCGGCGGCATGGCGGCCAAACTGCAGGCTGCAGAGATTGCTTCGTGGTCAGGGGTGGAGACAGTGGTGGCCGATGCGCAGCGACCGGATGTCGTTGCGGACGCCATCGGCAGGGCGGCCGGGGTCGGGACGATCTTCAGGGCACGGGCTCGCAGGCTTTCGGCTCGCAAGCTGTGGATAGCGTTCGCCATGGCGCCGTTCGGGACGATTGTGGTGGACGAGGGTGCGGTCAGGGCGCTGACGGAGTGGGAGGCGTCGCTGCTGGCAGCGGGAGTAGTGGCCTGCCACGGGGATTTCTCCGAGGACGATGCCGTGGAGATCGTCGACAGGCGCGGCCAACTTGTGGGGAAGGGCATTGCCCGTTACGGGTCCGGTCAGTTGAACTCCTATGCTGGACTCAGGACGTCCGAGCTTCCGTCGGGCGTGCCGCAGGAGGTCGTGCATCGGGACGACCTGGTGGTCCTGGGAGGAGCACCACCGGCGGAGCCGGTCCGGAACGGACAGTAGCAGGAGGATGAGATGATGCCAGACGCGGAGTCCGTGGTAGGCAGCACCCGAGCCGGAAACCGTGCGCCGGAGGCTGCTCGCGCTCGGGCAGGCGAATCGAAGAGTGTGTGGGAGTTGGCGAGCCGCGCAAAGAGGGCTTCGGGCGATCTCGCCCGTGCGTCGAGCGCGGTCAAGGAGAAGGCTCTCCGTATCGCCGCGGGCCTACTCGAAAAGGACGCCGATAGGCTCCTCGCAGCCAATGCCGGCGACCTGGCACAAGCCGAAGCTGACGGGGTTGCGCCGGCAGCGCTGGATCGGCTGCGGCTGGACGGCGGGCGGATATCCTCGATGGCAGAGGGCCTGCGGGACGTCGCGGCGCTGGCGGATCCGGTCGGCGAGGTGGTCGACGGGTGGGTGCGCCCGAACGGGCTGCGGATCGAACGTGTCCGGGTTCCCCTCGGAGTGATCGGGATCATCTACGAGAACCGGCCGAATGTCACGGCTGACGCGGCGGGGCTCTGTCTGAAGTCGGGCAACGCTGCCGCACTCAGGGGTTCGTCGACTGCGCTGCGGTCCAATAGGGCGATTGTCGAAGTGCTCCGCAAGGCTCTTTCGGAGTCGGGCCTGTCGGCGGACTGCGTGGTCCTCGTCGACGACGTCTCGAGGGAGGCGGCAGCGACCTTCATGCAGCTGAACGGGCTGGTGGACTGCCTGATACCGAGAGGCGGGCCCTCGCTCATCGCGTCCGTCATGGAGAACGCCACGGTACCGGTTGTCATAGACGGGGACGGGAACTGCCACGTCTACGTGGACCGCGACGCCGACCTGGAGATGGCCGGCTCGATCCTCGTGAATGCCAAGATGCAGAGGCCCGGTGTCTGCAACGCCGCCGAGTCGCTCGTCGTGCACAGTGACGTGGCGGAGGCGTTCCTTCCCGCCGCGGCCGAGGCGCTTTCCGGGGTGGAGCTGGTGGGCGATGACGAGGCATGCCGGATACTGCCGGGCATCGGGCGGGCGAACGCTGAGGACTTCGGGAGGGAATACCTTGCGCTCAAGATGTCCGTTGCAGTCGTGCCGAGCCTGGATGCGGCGATCTCGCACATCAACTCCTACGGGACAGGCCACTCCGAGGCGATCGTTACGCGTAACGTCGCTGCGGCGGAGCGTTTCCTCCACGAGGTCGACGCTGCTGCGGTACTCGTGAACGCGTCCACGAGGCTCGTCGACGGGGGGCAACTGGGCCTCGGAGCCGAGATAGGCATCTCCACGCAGAAGCTGCATGCTCGCGGTCCGATGGGACTCAGGGAGCTGACCTGCGTCAAGTGGATCATCCGGGGCGATGGCCAGCTCAGGCAGTAGGGACAACGTGCCGGCCGGGCCTTTCGAGCCGGGGGCAGCGGGTGGAGCGGCGGCGGGGGTCGCTCCGGCGGCGAGCAGGGCAGCGGGGGGCGGTCGCGGCAATGGCTCCTTCGGGTCCGCCGCCGACGTGAGCCGGCGCCTCGAGAACACGGGATACCTGCCGGACGACCGGATATCGGCGGTCGTGTACCTTGCGAGCAGGCTGGAGAAGCCGGTCCTCGTGGAGGGGCCGGCAGGCACCGGCAAGACTGAACTGGCGAAGTCCGTGGCCGTCGCCACCGGGAGCCGCCTGATACGCCTCCAGTGCTACGAGGGTCTCGACGAGTCAAAAGCCCTGTACGAGTGGAACTACCGTAAGCAGCTGCTCCGTATCCAGGCCGAGCGCGTGGCCGAGGCCAGTAGCGCGCAGGCAGTGGAGGTCAGCTGGTCTTCCATCGAGGAGGATATCTTCTCCGAGGAGTTCCTTCTCGAGCGGCCGCTCCTCTCGGCCATCCGGGCGGGCGAACCGACGGTGCTGCTGGTCGACGAGGTGGACAGGGTGGAGCTGGAAACCGAGGCCCTGCTGCTGGAGGTGCTCTCGGAGTACCAGGTGAGCATCCCGGAGATCGGCACCGTCCGTGCGAGCAGTATCCCGATGGTGTTCCTTACCTCCAACGGGACGAGGGAGCTGTCCGAAGCCCTCAAGCGGCGCTGCCTCTACCTGTATCTCGACTACCCGTCGCCCGACAGGGAACGCCGGATCGTGACCGCCAAAGTGCCCGGCATCTCGATGGAGCTTGCAGAGCAGGTGGCGCGGATTGTCCAGACGCTGCGGGGTATGGACTTGAAGAAGCACCCTTCGATCTCCGAGACCCTTGACTGGGCGAGGACGCTCGTGGTGCTGGGGATCGGGTTCGTGGACGAGGCGAGCACGTCCGCGACCCTGAACGTTCTCCTCAAGTACAGGAGCGACCTGGACAAGGCCGCCAAGGAGCTCGGGCTGGAGTGATCCGGCGTCTGGCAAGAGCGTCAGCGGGACTCCGGGCTGCCGGTGCTTGACGTACTTACGGGCTTCGTCGAGGAGTTGCGAGCTGCCGGGCTCGAGATATCGATCACCGAGGCGGCCGATGCCGGGCGGGCCGTTCACGAGATAGATATGTCGGACCGCGATGCACTGGAGGTCGCTCTCGGGTCTACGCTCGTGAAGAGCCATGCCCACTGGAAGGTCTTCAAGACTGTTTTCGAGATCTACTTTGCCCGGCGCCACGGTGCGCAGATCGGCGCCGAAAGAACCGGTTCGCTGGAGGACGACATCCGCCGGGAGCTCGCCGGCCCGGTGCCGTCGCACGCGATGTCGGCTGGCGAATACGAGCCGCTTACCGGCACGGACGGGGCGATCGAAGCGTTGGGCGAGTTGTCCGAAGCCGAGCTGTCCGATGCCGCCCTGAGGGCCCTCGAGGCGGATGACGAGGAGCTTGTGCGCCTGGTCGCTTCCTATGCGGTGTCGCGTTACGGCGGGATGCAGCCCGGCCGTCCGGTCGGCGGCGTCTACTACCTCTACCGGACGCTTCGGGCCCTGCAGGTCGAGGCGCTGGAGGCCCGTCTCATGGAGGGCGAGCTATCCCGCACCTCCCCCTCAGCCGGTGCCATCGAGAGGCGGCTTGCCCGCGACGCGGTGAAGGGCAGGATCGAGAGGCTGCGCCAGGCGATCGAGAGCGAGATACGGCGCAGGCTCGTGGCCGACAGGGGGGCAAAGGCGCTCGCGAAATCGGTCCGGCGCCCACTCATCACAGATGTGGACGTAATGCACGCTACGGCCGAGGAGCTCGAGGAGATGCGGCGTGTGGTCAGGCCGCTGTCCAGGAAGCTAGCGGTACGCCTGGCAAAGCGGCACCGGCACACCCGCAAGGGGCCCCTCGACTTTCGGGCGACGGTCCGGCGCTCACTGTCGACCGGCGGGGTTCCGGTGCAGCCGAGCTTCCGGGCGGCGAAGCCGGCCAAGCCGGAGATAGTGGTGCTGGCGGACATATCGGGCTCCGTGGCGACCTTTGCCCGTTTCACGCTCCAGCTGGTCCACTCGGTGGCGTCTCATTTGAGAGGGGTCCGCAGCTTCGTTTTCGTCGACGGGATCGACGAGGTCACCAAGCTGATCGAAGGCCATGAGGATGTGTCGGACGCGGTCAGGCGCATCAGCACCGAGGCTGACGTCATGTGGGTCGATGGCCATTCCGACTACGGCCATGCCTTCACGGTGTTCCTGGAGCGTTGGGGGGAGTGCGTGGGTCCGAAGACTACGCTCATGGTCCTCGGCGACGCCCGGAACAACTACCATGCGTCCCAGTCATGGGTGCTTGCGGAGCTTTCCAGGAGGGCACGTGCCGTCTACTGGCTGGATCCGGAGCCCAGGGCCTACTGGGGGACCGGCGACTCGATTGTGGCGGAGTACGGCGCCTGGTGTGATGCGGTGGTGGAGTGTCGGAACCTGCGCCAGCTGGAGGATTTCGTCGGGAAGCTGTCGGAAAAGGGCAAGGTCGCGTAGCGAGGCGCCCCCAAGGGAAATACCCCTTTCAGCAGGCGAAGTCTTCGTCGTAAGCGGTGTTGTTGTAGCCCGCGCCGCCCTGGACGAGAACCGGGTTGCCACCTGCAAAGGTGTACGAGCCTCCGCAGTGGTCCCGCCAGCTGGAATCGTAGGCGCCAGGTACCCAGAGGGGGCCGCCGGGGTTGTAGGCGCCGAGCGGGCCGGTGGTGATTGCGGGCCACTGGAGGTACGTGGAGTAGATGCCCGGCGTCACCCCTGCGGTCTTGAAAGCTTCGAGCATGCCCCGGATGACGTAGGCGTTGATGCTGTTGTTGCACGACCAGTAGCCCGAGCCGCCTGAGGGGAAGCTGTTCGTGCAGGAGCCGACTTCTTCGACATCCAGCCACCAGACGGGAGCAGAGGCGTTCTGGCTCGAAGCGTAGGACATGGCCTCGTGCGCCGCAGCGTAGCCGTAGTTGCCCGCTTGGCAGTACCAGTTGCCGTTCCCGGAGGAAGGCGTGGGGCAGCTTCCGAAGGGACCGTTGTAGTCGCCCATCTCGTCGGCGGTGCTGGGGATGTTCACGTTGATGTAGTCCTCATGGGCGTAACCGGCCCAGGCCGCCTCCGACGCAAGACACGAATTGTCGTTGTCCGCGCTGCCGCCGGTCACCCCGATGATCGCGATGGTGTACGGCTTCGCCGGGAGGGCGGACCCGCACTGGGGCCATGAAATGTCGTATCCGAAGCTACCGGATGGGTAGGTGAGCGAACTGGGCGTCTGGCCGGTCCCGGGTCCCTCGGCAATCCCCACGACTGCCGCACCCGGATAGGTCGAATCGTACTCCTGTAGGTAGGTGCTTGCCGAGCCGCCGTACTGGGCATCACCGAAGTTGATGATGCTGCCGTCGGCCATTGCGAGCCAGTAGCCCTTCCCGTCGGGCGTTCCCGCAATGGCCGTGACCGGCGAGGTGGAGGTCCCGTATGCGGCGCCATAGAAAACGGCATCGCCGAGGGTGTAGACGCTTCCCGCGGCCGCCGCGATCCAGTAGCCCTTGCTATCGGGAGTGGAGAGCATTCCGGTAAAGGGTGGGCTGGGGTCTCCCGCGGAGGAACCGTAGTTGGACGCTCCGGCGAAGGAGTAGACGTTGCCGGCGGTGTCGAGCAGCCAGTATCCGGTGCCAGAGGTGGTGGCGGTCATTGCCGTGATAGGGGCCAGAGGCTGGATACCCTTCTCGACCAGCGAACCCAGGAACGGAGCGCCGAATCCATAGACCTGGCCGCCCCCGGTTGCCAGCCAGTAGCCCCCGGTCTGCGGGTCCGCCGCGATGGCAACTACCCTGCCCGACGGCATAGGCCGTCCTGCCATCGAGCCGTAGAACCGGGCGTCGCCGAAGTTGTACACGGCGCCGGAGGAGGTCGCGAGCCAGTAGCCCAAGCCGTCCGGGGTGGACGCGATCCCTACCACCGGGGTGGACGCGGCGATGCCATCCGATCGGAGCGATCCGTAGAAGGGAAGGCCGCCGAAGTTGAAGACGTTCCCGGCGTTGGTCGCCACCCAGTACGACGGGACCGAAGTATGCTGCGTAGTGGCAGGTGAGGCTTGTTGTGTCGCGGAGGCTGCAGCCGCGCTTCCGGTCGCAGACAGGGTTGGGAGGAAGCTCCAGGAGGCGACAGCGATCACGAGCGCGGCGCCACCCTTGCGTAGCCCGAGGAACCGGCGACGGGCGTTTGCTGGCCGTTGCCGGAACTTGAGGCTCCGGCGAGCCGGGGGGCTACAGCGTGTAAGTCGCATAAGGCTTCAATTATGAGCCCGTTGGGCCTCCGATGCAACGCAGGAGGGTCACCCCGCCTCGCATCAGGACTGGAGCAGCTCCGAGACCAGGAATGCGAGCTCGATCGCCTGGCGCGCGTTCAGGCGGGGGTCGCAGGTGGTGGTGTAGCGCACATGGAGCCGGTCCTCGCCGATCTCGTCCAGGCCACCCAGGCATTCGGTCACGTTGTCGCCGGTGAGCTCCAGGTGAACACCGCCGGGGAAGGTCCCCGCCTCGCCATGGGCGGAAAAGAAGCCTTCGATCTCCCTGACGATGTCATCGAAACGCCTCGTCTTGCGGCCGCCGTCGGAGAGGAAGGTGTTGGCATGCATCGGGTCGCAGGCCCACACCACCGGGAAGCCCTCTCCGGCAATCGCCTGCAGCAACGGGGGAAGCACGTCACGGACCTTGTCCGCTCCCATCCTCGCGATGAGCGTGAGCCTGCCGGGCTGCCGCTTGGGATCCAGCCGCTCGCAAAGCCTTACCAGCTCTCCCGGCTTGATTGACGGACCGACCTTGACCCCGACAGGGTTGGCGATACCCGAAAGGAACTCGATATGCGAACCGTCCAGCCGTCTCGATCTCTCCCCTGCCCAGAGCATGTGCGCGGATTGGCCATACCACAGTCCGTCCGCGCTGTTCATCCGGGTGAGGGCCTCTTCGTAATGGAGGATCAGTGCCTCGTGACTCGTATAGAAATCCACCTTGTGCAGCGTCTCCTCGGAGTCCAGGTCGATCCCGCATGCAGCCATGAACCGGAGTGACCTGTCGATCTCGTTCGCAATCCGGTTGTATCGCCTACCCTCCTTGGAGGAGGCGACGAACTCGAGGTTCCACGAATGAACTTGAGAGAGGTCGGCAAATCCCCCGTGCGCGAACGAACCCAGCAGGGCAAGCGTAGCTGCCGACTGGTGGTACGCCCCAAGCAGCCTTCTCGGGTCCGGGGTTCGCGACTGGGCATCCGGAGCGTCCCCGTTGACCATGTGGCCCCTGAAGGCGGGGAGGCAGATGCCGCCGATGTCTTCGGTTGGTGAAGAGCGGGGCTTGGCGAACTGGCCCGCGATCCGGCCGACCTTGACTACCGGAAGGCCCGAACCATAGGTGAGCAGGACCGCCATCTGCAGTATGACCTTCAACTTGTTGCGGACCGCCGGCGCGGTGAACTCGTCGAACGACTCAGAGCAGTCGCCTGCCTGCAGGAGGAACGCTCGCCCGGCAGCAACCTCGGCAAGCTCTGCCCTGAGCCTTCTCACTTCGGCGGTGGCGACCAAGGCCGACATGGAGGACAGCTCGTGCCCGACCCCTTCGAGCTGTTCGGGATCCGGCCAATCCGGCTGCTGCTCAGCGGGCCGTGCTCTCCAGCTGTCGGGCTTCCAGGATCGGGCCCGCCGCTGGGGTACCCGTTGCGGCGCCGGTGGGGTCGGGGCGGGTCGGCGCGCTGAACGTTCCGTCGCCGGCATGGTCACCCCGGGCCGGCGGGCGACGGGGATTGGTTCGCCGCCGCGGCCGTCCCTCCGGCAGGCGAAGAGGGAGAGAGCGGGACATGCACCGTCCACTCGGGACGCGACGTCTCGAAAGCGGCTATCTCCTCATCATGAAGGAGTGTGAGCGAAATGTCGTCCCAACCGTTGAGGAAGCGCTGCCTTACGAATCCGTCCAGCGCGAACGAGGCGGTTATGCCTGCGGAAGGCGCTTCCACGGTCAGCCGGTCAACGTCGATGACGATCAGAGTTGTTGGGTCCCTGGCCACAGCCTCCATGAGTCCTTCCAGTGCATGCTCGTCGAGCTCCACCGGGAGAAGCCCCTGTTTCGTGCAGTTGGTCTTGAAAATATCGCCGAAGCGGGGAGATACGACGGCATCGAAGCCGTAGTCCATCAGTGCCCACACGGCGTGCTCCCTGGACGAGCCCGTACCGAAGTTCGGTCCGGCCAGGAGTATCTGTGCACCCGCGTAGTCAGGATTGTTGAGGATGAATTCCGGACCGTCGCGCCACTCGGAGAAAAGTCCTGCGCCGAAACCGGTCCTTTCTACCCGCTTCAGCCAGTCCGAAGGGATGATCTGATCCGTGTCGACGTCCGACCTTGCGAGCGGCACCGCCCGTGATTCGATGATCCTAACCGGCTTCATGATGACCTGACCTCCGTCACGACCCGAGATCCCCCGCTGCCGTGCCAATGTCCTCAGGTGTGGCGAACGTGCCCGCAATCGCTGTCGCAGCAGCGACCGCCGGCGAGACGAGATGCGTTCTTCCCCCGCGTCCCTGGCGGCCTTCGAAGTTCCTGTTCGAGGTGGATGCACTCCGCTCGCCGGGCGCGAGCTTGTCGGGGTTCATTGCCAGGCACATCGAGCAACCCGGCTCGCGCCACTCGCATCCGCTATCCCGGAAAATCCGGTCGAGGCCCTCCCGCTCGGCCTGCTCCTTGATCGTGCGGGACCCGGGTACGACGAGCACGCGGACCCCGCTTGCGGCGTGGCGACCCTCGAACACCGATGCTGCCAGGCGCAGGTCCTCGATCCTCGAGTTGGTGCACGAACCGACGAACACCGTTTTCACGGGTATGTCGCGCATCGGAGTCCCGGGCGCAAGGCCCATGTAGGCAAGCGCCCGAGCGGCTGCTTCCTTTGCCGGCGCATCATCGAACGATTCGGGGTATGGCACCTCTCCGCTGATCGGGACCACCTGCGCCGGGTTGGTGCCCCACGTGACGTTGGCGCCGATCTCGGAGGCGTCAAGATCGAGCTCCCGGTCGAACCGGGCGCCCTCGTCGGTGGCAAGCGAGCGCCAATCGTCGACGGCCGCCTCCCAGAGCAGGCCATCCGGAGCGAACCGCCTCCCTTCCAGGTAGGCAAAGGTCGTGTCGTCTGGTGCTACCATGCCTGCTCTCGCGCCGGCCTCTATGCTCATGTTGCAGACGGTCATGCGTCCCTCCATCGACAGAGCGGTGATCGCAGGGCCCCGGTACTCGATCATGAAGCCCATTCCGCCCCCTGTACCGAGAGTCCGGATGATCTCCAGGGCAAGGTCCTTGGCCGTGACCCACGGGGCCAGGGCTCCGTTCACGGTCACGCTCAGGCTGCGCTGGCGGGATTGGGGCAGCGTCTGCGTGGCGAGAACGTGCTCTACTTCCGATGTTCCGATGCCGAATGCAAGCGTGCCGAAAGCGCCGTGCGTGGAGGTGTGGCTGTCTCCGCACACGATCGTCATTCCGGGCTGGGTCAGCCCGAGCTCTGGACCGATCACATGGACTATGCCCTGGTCGGGATGGCCCATAGGGAAAAAGGCGATGGAGAAGTCCTTGCAGTTCGACGCCAGGACCTCGAGCTGCCTGGCGGATACAGGGTCCTCGACAGGACCGTTGATGTTCGTGGTCGGCACGTTGTGATCAGCGGTCGCAACGGTCAGGTCGGGACGCCGTACGGCCCGCTCGGCAAGTCTGAGCCCGTCAAAGGCCTGGGGCGACGTTACCTCATGCACCAGGTGAAGGTCTATGTAGAGAAGATCGGGCTCCCCCTCTGCCGACCTGACGACATGGCGATCCCACAACTTGTCCTGGAGAGTGGCCGGGGTCGCCATTTCACGTGTCCCCGCCGACGCGGGACACGGTGACCCTGAGCATGCCGCTCGGAGCCTCGTACTCCACGGTGTCGCCCGCTTTGCGTCCCATGAGGGCTTGGCCGAGCGGTGAGCTGGGCGAGACCGACGAGAGGCCGTCCCTCTCCTCTTCCAGCGTGCCCACTATCAGCGACTCGGGTTGGTCGTCGCCTTCGTAGATGACGATTACCACGGACCCCGTCGTGACGGTCTCCGACCGGGCAGCCTCCTCGTCGGCGACAATCGCAGCTCCTTCGAGCGTTGCCTGGATCCTGCGGATGCGGGATTCCATCTTGCCCTGGGCATCCTTGGCGGCATGGTAGTCACCGTTCTCGGACAGGTCCCCAAGCGCACGGGCTGCTTCGATGGCCCGCGCGATCTCGATCCGCCCCCTGGTCGTGAGGTCATCCAGCTCGGCGGTGAGCTTCTCGAAGGCCGTACGCGTGAGGGTCTTGCTCGCCGGTTGGTCGCCCGCGCCAGCGGCGGCGCCTGTCTTGCCTGGCAGCACCCCACCCGGGAACGTCTTGTTCAGCAACGGTTTCGCCATCAGTGCAATCATAACCCCCAAGCTCGCCCGCGGGTTTTCCCGGCATCCGGAGGCCGCGTTAGCATCTTGGACAATGGCGCAAGGTTCGGCAGTCCACAAGGTCGCGGTGATAGGGGGCGACGGGATCGGCCCGGAGGTGACGGCCGCCGCGCTCGAAGTCGTCGCAGAGGCGGGAGTTTGCCTGGACACGGCCTCTTACGACCTCGGGGCGGATCGCTACATCCGCACTGGCGAGGTACTGCCTGACTCCGTGCTCGAAGAGCTGAAGGGGGTGGATGCTATCCTGCTCGGAGCCGTCGGTCCCCCGGTCGGCTCGAAGAAGGTACCACCGGGTCTCCTGGAGAGGGGACTCCTGCTCCGGCTCCGGTTCGATCTGGACCTTTATGTCAATATGCGGCCTTTTTCCGGGGTTGGCGGATCAATCGCCTCGGGCTGCGACATGGTTGTGGTACGGGAAAACACCGAGGGGCCCTATGCCGGAGAGGGCGGCATCCTCCGGCGCGGAACGCAGCAGGAGGTGGCGACCCAGGGTTCGGTCAACACCCGCTTCGGCGTGGAGAGGTGCGTCCGGTTCGCTTACCAGCTGGCCTATGACCGCCCTGCCCGCAGGCTGGCGCTGGTCCACAAGACGAACGTGCTCACCTATGCGGGGGATCTCTGGAGCAGGGCTTTCGAAGAGGTGGGGCGGGAATACCCCGAAGTCTCCACGGACTACAACCACGTGGATGCCGCGTCGATCTACCTTGTGGAGAACCCGGCGCGCTATGACGTAGTGGTTACGGACAACCTTTTCGGGGACATCCTCACCGATCTGGCCGGGGCTGTCTTCGGCGGGATAGGGTTTGCCGCGTCGGCCAACCTCAACCCGGCCCGCACTGGCCCCTCGCTGTTCGAGCCGGTCCATGGAGCTGCGCACGACATCGCCGGGTCGGGCCGGGCGAACCCTGTTGCGGCCATCAGGTCGGCTGCCCTGATGCTCCGTCATCTTGGGGAGGAGGCCGCCGCCGCCCGCATGGAGGCCGCGGTGGAGAAGCTGCTTGCCGGGCGTGAGCAGGCCCAGCCCTTCGGCTCGACGGGCGAGGTGGCGAAGTCCGTCTGCCACCTCCTAGCGTAACCGGCGCCAACAGTTGTCGATGGTTGCCGCTTAGACCGGTCCGGAAGCCGGGGCTGACCGGGGCTGTCGAGCGGGTGGTTGCGCGCTTGTTATAATCGTCTACCTGTGGCAAACATCAAGAGCCAGATCAAGAGAAACAGGCAGAACGAGAAGAGGCGCCTGCGCAACCGGGCCGCCCGTTCGGAGATGCGCACAAGAGCCAAGAACGCTTTCCAGGCGATCGAAGCAGAGCGCCAAGGCCGTGGTGGGGAGCCGGGAGATACCGAAGCTGCCGTTGTTGTAGCGGTGAAGCGGATCGACAAGGCGGCGGCTCAGGGCGTCATCCACCCCAACCAGGCTGCCCGGCGCAAGTCCCGCCTGATGAAACGGGCCCCAGCCCAATCGCAGGCCTAAGAGCCTCAGCGGATAGGGATCTCGGGCGAAGCAGTGCTTCGCCACTCCTTCCTTTCGGCAGTACAGCGGACTGCCTCCACGCCGGGATTGAGGCGTCAGCGGTGCAACCGTGCTGACGGGGCACTAAGCGCGGCGTGAGTATCGGGGGGGCCTCCCGGCCGCTCTTCCAGCGTCGGCGGGGACAAGGCGGGCGAGGCGGGCCACCAGGATCTCCGCAACCAACTCGGGAGCGAGGCCGCTGGCACCCCGCAGGTCGAGGTCGGCTTGGGAAAGCAGGGAGATTGCTCTTGCGATGACCTCGGTCGAACCAAGCCTCCTGCAGTTCTTGAGGGCCTTCTCTGCCACGAACGTGGATTTCACCCCCAGGATCGCAGCCGCCTCTTGGCCCGATGACACCATCGAACCGTCCAGCAACAGGATCTGCTCGAAATAGCGGTGAAGAACGGCGATTATCCCCAGTGGGTGCATTCCCCCTGCCCGCACCAGCCTGCGCAGGGCGGTGATTGCCATGGTTGTGCTGCCCGAGCTGATAGCGTCGGTCAGCTCCCATGGAGGGACCGCTCCCAGTGACCCCGTGAACTGCGCGACATCCGCCGCCGTTATCTTCTGGCGGGGTCCATACGTTGCCAGGAGTGAGGCGAGGAGCCCTTCGAGGCGGGGCAGATCCTCTCCGAGCGTGGTCTCGATCGAGTTGACGGCAGCCGGCTCAAGATGTAATCCGTTGGCGGTCACCCGCTCCTGGAACCATCTCGAACGCTCCCGTCCCCTGCCCACGGACGTGTCCACGATCGTGCCGTGGCGCTCGGTCGCCTTCTTGAGTGCAGCTGGGATTGCTTTCCCGCCGCCGACCAGCACGAGCACGGTACCGGGGGGCAGGTCTGCGACCAGCCCGGAGATCGTCTCGGCCCCTGAGGCTCCGAGCTGACCTGCCTGCCTGACCACCACGATGCGGCGGTCGCCGAACAGGCTCGGAGTGGTGAGAGCGTCGACCAGCCTCCCTACGTCGATACCGCCGGCCCCTGGTGCCCCGTGCTCCTCGACGACCTGCGAGGGATCGCCATCACCTGCGAGCTTGTGAAGAATGGCCGAGGCTGCCTGGTCGATCAGCGACTGGTCCTGTCCCTGAACGAGATAGCAACTATGTTCGCCATCCTGCGCCCTGTCGCCGGCTGCCTGGCCCGCCGAGCCGTTGCCACCCGTTGCTTCCCGGCCCGGTGCGGTCTTGCCGCCTCCCGCCTGTGCCGCCGTAGTCCTGCCGTTTCCGGCGCGGCCCGCCGCAGTCCTGCCGTTTGCCGTCACGGCCCGCAATCTACCATCCTGCCGGGGACAAGCTGAGACTCTGGGCGGGAACGGCTGGCCGGCCTGCGAGGAGGGCGGCAATCGTGTTGCGGACCCGGCAGGCACCGCTCACGTCGTGTACCCGGAGCACTCTGCAGCCGAGCATGATCCCGATCGACAGAGCAGCCATCGTCGCGTCCCGCCGCTCGTTCACGGCCAGGGAAAGCGTCTCGCCGAGGAAGTCCTTGTTCGAGGCCGCAAGGAAAAGCGGCTGCCCGAGGGAGGTGAACTCGCCAGACGATCCGAGCAGGGCAAGGGACTGTTCTGCGTTCTTGCCGAGGTCCAGACCCGGATCGATCACGATCCGGTCGCGCGGTATGCCGGCACGTTCGGCCATGTCGATGCAGCCGGCAAGGAAGGCCTCCACTTCGGAGACGACGTCATCGTAGACCGGGTTCGGGTCGTACTCCCTGGGCCTCAGCCTGATATGCGTCGCAACCACGGATCCTCCGGCCTGCGCCACCGCGGGTAGGTACTCCGGGTCCGCAAAGCCGCTGATGTCGTTGGCGAGCACGGCACCTGCGGCCATTGCCTCCCGGATGACAGTCCCCCGCCAGGTATCCACGGCCACGGGTACTCCAAACCGATCGACGAGGGCGGCGACGGCGGGTATGACCCGGTCAAGCTCCTCGGCCAGGGTCACTTCGGCGCCGATGCCGGCCTTCACGCCTCCCACCTCGAGGATGTCGGCCCCCGCCTCAACGTGTTCCGCCGCGCGTGCCAGCAGCGAATCCAGCTCGAAGGTCGCGCCGTGGTCGAAGAAGGAATCGGGCGTGCGGTTCAGGATGCCGGCTACGATGGCCCGCGTCGACAGATCGTAGGTCCTGTCTCCCAGCCTGAGAACCAGACCCACCGCACTTGCCCCGGCGGACGGCTTATCCGGGCCTTCCTTCCTCGCGCCGCTCACGGTTCAGCCTGTTCGATGAGCGCCGGACGGGACAACAGAGAGTGGCTGTTCAGAAAAGCCGGTCGGAGAGCGCTTTGCGGTACCTCGAGGTGCGCGGGTCGTCGGGTTCCATCGCGTCCAGGATGTCGACGTATTCCCGGCGCGCCGCCTCGTCGGTCTTCACCCGCTCGAGCAGGTTCTCCAGGCGCGCAGTTATATCTTGGTCAGATGTATTCACGCCTTCTCCTGCCAGGCGAGCCACCGCACGCAGCCTTCGCACTTCCGGCGTCTCGGGGAGCTTGGCGAGCAGAGCCGTGGCTTCATCCACGTCCCCCCGTTCAACGAGAATCCCGCCCAGCGCTACGAGCGCCTTTTCCGAGTTCGGGTCGATCTCGAGCGCCAGGCGTAGTGACTGCTCGTCACCCTTGGCGACGAGCTCGTCGACTTCGATCTGTTCGGGCGACGCGACGAGCTTCCCCATCCACTCGGCAACCTGAGGTTCCGGGAGCGCCCCCATGAAAGCGTCGACCACCTGGCGGTCCTTGATTGCCACGACCGTCGGGATCGACTGCACCCGGAATGCCTGGGAAATAGCGGGGTTCTCGTCTACGTTCACTTTGACGAGCTCCAGCGCGCCGTTCAACGCTGCCGCCACGCGCTCGATGATCGGGCTCAGCGTGCGGCACGGCCCGCACCAAGGCGCCCACAGGTCCACGACCACGGGCACCTCGACGGATCGTGCGAGGACGTCGTGGTCGAATGTTGCGTCGGTTGCATCCTTCATCCTCCCCACGTTACCGGCATGTCCGGCGTTATATGCAACCGGCGCCAGGGCCCCCAGTGGTCGCAGCTGGGCAGGTGCTCAGCGCGAGGGGCGTCAGGCGGCTACGACAGCGTCGGGCGGGGGCAGGCTGCCTTCCGAGTTCGTGGCGCAGTGGTTCGCCGGGACGGGCGGCGGCTTGGCGAGAGCTGGCGGCGTCGCAAAGGCCGGGTTGGCGAAGTTGAGCATATCGAGGAGATTGTGCGCGTTCGCGTCCCGGTCCGTCAGTGCCGGGAGGTTCCACTTCGCCTCGATGAAGGCGAGGAAAGACGTGAAGTCGGCAACGGCGTGCGAGACGTAACCCGACTTCGCGTAAGGCGAGGCGAGCACCATTGGCACCCGCAGGCCGAAACGGTCGAAGCCGTCCCTCACGTCGCCCGGCGCGAGTTGCGGAGCCACCGAGTCGGGCGGGACTGCAGCCGGCGGCGGGACGTGGTCGTAGTAGCCGCCCGGTTCGTCGTATGTGAGGAGGAAGATCGTCTTGGCCCACTTCGGGCCGTCCATCAACGCGTTGACCACTCTTCCGAGGAAATCGTCTCCGTACTGGATGTCCTGGCCCTCACCTTCACTGGTGTCGCCCGCTGCCCCGAACAGACCGAACTGCGGATTGACGAGAGATACCGCCGGTAGCGTACCGCGGGCTGCATCGGCGTAGAACTGGTTGATGTGGAACCGGGCCGAGGCCGACTTAGTTGCCGGCGTCGAGTAGAGCATCAAGGTCGAGAAGTCGGTGTAGTAGTTCTTCCACGAGATGGAGTACTTGTCCAGCGTATCGAAGATGGTACCGTTCGGGGGGATCATACCGGTCAGCGAGTCGGTGATGAGGCCGTTGGAGGTGCCGGCGATCAGGTACCGGCGGTTCGGGAAGGTGGGGCCCATGACCGAGGCGAAGAACCTGTCGTTGATGGGGAAGGTGGAAGCCAGGCTCCACAGGAACGGGACGTTCTCGCTGGTGTAGAAGCCCATAGCTGACGGGCCGCTCCCATTCGTGATGAATCCGTCCATCTTTCCGCTGTCGTATGCGTGGTGGGTCTGGTTCCAGCTCTGGGAGGGAACGGCCTCGAGACGGCAGTCGGTCGGCAGGTGAAACGCCTTGATCCGGTGTCCCTTGCCGTCGGGGTTGCTGTTCTCGGCAAGCTCGAGGGTCTTTCCCTGCATGGTCAATCCGTCGCCACGGCCCATGGCACCGAGTAGGTGGTCGAAGGACCGGTTCTCCAGCATGAGGATCACGACGTTGTCGATCTCCGATATCGTGTCCTTACCGGCGGGAAGTGCCGGGTGGGGGAGCGAGCCGGCCTTTCGCCGCGTGATCGGCACGCTCGGGTACGCAGCTGTGGTCGGTACCGGAGAGGAGATAGCAGTCCGAGGCGTCGAGGAGGAGCAGGCCGAGAGGGCAGCGCCCCCACCGGCGGCAACGGCAGCTTTTATCAGGCCCCTGCGGCTTATGCGAAAATTGGTAGGTGCCATGTGCACATCTTAGAGCAGGCACCCGGGTTGTGCCATTGTGAAGGGAGTTTGATCAGGTGGCCTCGAGCGGCCGGACTGCGGTAGCCTCCATCCGGAACTTCTCGATAATCAGCCACGTCGACCACGGAAAGTCGACGCTGTCGGACCGGATACTGGAGCTGACCGGGGCGGTGGACCCCCGGCTCATGCACGACCAGTACCTCGACTCGATGGATATCGAGCGGGAGCGGGGAATTACGATCAAGGCCCAGAACGTGAGGGTTACGTGGAAGGGCTCCGTCCTGAACCTTATCGACACCCCTGGCCACGTTGATTTCTCCTACGAGGTGTCGAGGTCGCTCGCCGCCTGCGAAGGAGCGGTGCTTCTCGTGGATGCTTCGCAGGGGATGCAGGCCCAGACTCTTGCCACCTGCTACCAGGCGATGGAGCATGATCTCGAGATCGTCCCGGTCCTCAACAAGATCGACCTGCCGGCGGCGGACCCTGAGAGGTGCGTCGGTGAGCTCGAATCGTTCCTCGGGATAGATCGTAGCACGATTCTACTCGTATCCGCCAAGAGCGGCAAGGGCGTTCCGGAGCTTCTCGACGTCATTGTGGCGAGGGTGCCGGCGCCGAAGGCCAACTTGGATGCACCGGTCAGGGTGCTCGTGTTCGATTCGGCGTACGACCAGTACAGGGGCGTAGTCAGTTCCATCAGGGTGGTGGACGGGATCCTGGTGCCGCAGATGAAGGTGCTTGCACTCAATACCGGTAAGGCTTACGAGCTGCAGGAGCTCGGCGTGAGGATCCCGGGGCCGACCCCTGTTGCAGAGCTCGGGCCGGGGGAGGTGGGCTACGTGATAACTGGTCTCAAGAACGTTCGGGAGCTTAGGACCGGCGAGACCCTGACAAGCGCTGCGGCACCGGCGCGCAAGGCCCTTGCCGGCTACCGTGAACCCAAGCCGATGGTCTTCTGTGGGCTGTACCCGATAGACGGCGACGAGTTGCCCGTACTCAGGGAGTCGCTCGAGAAGCTCCAGCTTTCGGATGCGAGTTTCGTATTCCAGCCGGAGTCCTCAGGCGCTCTCGGCTTCGGTTTCCGGTGCGGATTCCTGGGACTGCTTCACATGGATATCGTGAAGGAACGCCTGGAAAGGGAGTTCGGTCTCGACCTCGTGGCCTCCACCCCCTCGGTCCGGTATGTGGCACATCTGGCGGGAAGCGTCGAAGTTGCATTCGAGAACCCGGCCGAGATACCCGAACGGGGGCGGATCGAGTCCATCGACGAGCCTGTCGTGAGGGCCACCCTGATCGTTCCTGCCGAGTACATCGGCCAGGTTATGGAGCTGTGCCAGTCGCGCAGGGGCGAGCAGTTGAGCATGGAGTACCTGTCGTCTGAACGGCTGGAGATGGTATACACGATCCCGCTTGCAGAAGTCGTGGTCGACTTCTTCGACCAGCTGAAGAGCCGTACCAAGGGCTATGCGAGCATGGACTACGAACCGGCAGGTTACAAGGGTGCGGATCTCGTGAGAGTGGAGGTGCTGCTCAACCACGCGCCGGTCGACGCGTTCTCGGCGATCCTGCACCGGTCGTCGGCCGAGGTCTATGGTCGCCGCATCGTGCAGAAGCTGGCGGAGCTCATTCCGAGGCAGCTTTTCGACGTGCCGATCCAGGCGGCCGTAGGGAGCCGGATAATCGCCAGGGAGACCATCAAGGCCCGACGAAAGGACGTCATTGCCAAGTGCTACGGCGGGGATATCACCCGGAAGCGAAAGCTGCTAGCGAAGCAGAAGGAGGGCAAGAAACGGATGAAGGCGATCGGCAGCGTGGAGGTGCCCCAGGAGGCCTTCATATCGGTTCTCCGTATCGGCGATTCCTGAGAGCCTCAACAGAGCGGGATCTGGGGCGAAGCAGTGCTGCGCCGCCGCTTCCTTTCGGCAGTACAGCGGACCGTCTCATCCAACCTCCCGATCCGATGAGGCTCTGAGAGTCCGATCCGCGGGAGGTAGAATGGTTCCATCATGAGGATACAGCGCCCGTGATGACGGTGTTGGAAGTCGAAGGGCGGCGAGCGGCCGTGCTCAATGCCGTTGTCTCGGAGTACATCGACGCAGCGCAACCCGTCGGTTCCGCTCACTTGGCGTCGGCCACCGCCATGCACGTGTCGGCCGCGACATTGCGCAGCGACATGGCCTTGTTGGAGCGGGAGGGCTATCTCGCTCAGCCGCACGTGTCGGCGGGTAGGGTGCCGACGGAACGGGGATTCCGCTTCTACGTGGACCATCTTGCCCGGCCGGCCCGGCTGAACGGCACGCAGAGGACGCACCTGCGCAGGTCTTTTGAGCGTCTTGACGGGGATACAGGTGACGTGCTGGAGAAGGCCGGGGCGCTTCTCGCCCGGATCACCGGGTCTACATCTGTCGTCGTGGCAGAGACGCGCGGAGCCTCGCCTGCAAGGTTCGTTCAGCTTGTGCGGCTCTCTTCGCAGGCGGGGCTTCTTGTCATGGTCAGAGGAGACGGCGTCGTCGTCAAGCGGGACGTGCGTTTCCCGGTTCGTGCTTCAGAAGAGGAGATCGCCCGGGCGTCGGCCGTAATGAACGATCACTATGCAGGCAAAGTCTCCGCCCGGTGCACCGCGCCTGCTCCTACCGGCGTTCACCGGGTGGACCTCGTGGTGAAGTCCGCTGCTGGCCTGCTGGCCCGGATGGAGCGAACGGAGGAGGAGCCGGAGTATTTCTTCATCGGAGGCCCGTCGCGGGTGGCCGCCTCGTTCGATGCTGTCGGCACGATCGAGGCGGTGCTGTCGATTCTCGAACAACAGGTTGTGATCACCTCGCTCCTGCGAGGGATGCTCGCGAGAGGGATGTCGGTAGCGATCGGCTTGGAGGAGCATGGCGTGCAGCCGCTCTCCCCGTGTGCCCTTGTCGTTTCGCCGGTCACCTTCGACGGGGGACTTGCCGGCGCCTTCGGCGTGCTCGGTCCGATTCGCATGGACTACAGGCTTGCGTTGGCGGCTGTTAACGAGGTGGGCGAGCAGATAGTGGGCAGGCTTGGTGACAGCGAGCCGCAGCGGGCAAGCGATGCGACGGGCACTCTTAGGGGGCGGCAATGAGCCCGAGCGCAAGGGAGGATGACTACTACGAGATCCTCGGGGTCCACCCGGGAGCATCGGAGGACGAGATAAAGCGGGCGTACCGGCGAAAGGCGAGAGAGCTGCATCCGGATTCAACGGGGGGCGACAGCCACTCAGAGGAGCGGTTCAAGAAGGTGACGCTCGCCTACGAGGTGCTGAAGGATTCGGAGCGGAGGCGCGCTTACGACAGGTACGGGCCCGACATGGGCCGGATGAGCGGACCGGCGGGAGCGGGGTTCGGCGATCCGTTCTTCGCAAGTGCCTTTTCCGATATCTTCGATTCGTTCTTCGGGACTTCCGGACCGCAAAGGGGATGGGGGAGCACAAGCTCAGCCCGCCAGCGCGGCGCGGACGTGGAGGCATTTGTCAAGCTCTCCTTTGTCGAAGCCGCCTTCGGCGCGTCGAAGGAGATCTCGATCAACACCCTCGTCAGCTGCGACGCATGCGAAGGTACTGGAGCCATGGCGGGAACCCACCTGGAGAGATGCGGGAGCTGTGGCGGCACCGGCGAGCTGCGGCGAGCAAGGCAGTCGCTCCTCGGCCAGGTGATCACTGCCAGGCCGTGCCATCACTGCGGCGGCACCGGCGAGGTGGTACCCCATCGCTGCCAGAGCTGCGGGGGGGAGGGCCGCCGCCAGGAGGAGGTCCGCCTACCCGTCGAGGTGCCTGCCGGCGTGGACGATGGGACCACCCTGCGCCTTACCGGCCGTGGACCGGCAGGACCGCGGGGGGGACCTCACGGCGACCTATACGTTCATCTCGGAGTGGCAGCGGACGACAGGTTCGTACGGAATGGATCGGATATCCATGCCGAGCTGCATGTGAGCGTGACGCAAGCGGTGCTGGGTGCGTCCGTTACCATCGAGTCGCTTGACGGCGAGGAGGTGGTCGAGGTGGCGAAGGGCACTCAAAGCGGAAGTGTCCTGAGGTTCAGGGGAAAGGGCGTAACGCACCTGAAGGGCCGGGGCCGAGGTGATCTCATGGTGACGGTGGTGGTTGACATTCCGGCTCAGATCACGCCCGTCGAGGAAGGGCTGTACCGATCTCTTGCCAAGGAACGGGGAGAGGATGTTGAACCCGCATCGCGCATGTCGCGCCTCAGGGCAATTCTTAACTGACTCCGCCCGCCTTGCGTTCAAGGCCGTACACTCGGCCGTGGCGGGGGATGGGGGATATCGGGCCGTGGCGGGCGGGTGGCAGGCCGGTTGAGCGTAGCCGGACTACCCCCGAGAGAGGCCCGGGCTCAGGTTTTCGTGGGCGACATCGAACGTCCCCGTTTGTCGCCCCGGGACGCCCACCATCTGGGCAATGTACTCAGGTTGCGTCCGAGCGAGCTGGTTGTCGCCTGTGACGGGCACGGAGCATGGAGGGCGTGCGAGATCCATGCGGCGCGCCCGCCGGGATCCCGAGGGTCGAGCCGTTCCGGGCGGGACGTAATCGAACTGGTCCCAACCGGCGAGGTAGTCAGGACCGATAGGTGCATGCCGATGCTTACCGTGGGCTTCTCGCCTCCGAAAGGCGAACGTACCGTCTGGTGCGTTCAGAAGCTGGTCGAGATCGGCATCGACCAGATAGTCCTCATCGAGAGCGAGCGGTCGATCGTCAGATGGGCTGGCCGGGGGGTCGAGGATGCGAGGGCCAGGCTGGAGCGGGTGGCCGCCGAGGCGGCATCGCAGAGCCGGCGCGTATGGCCAGCGGATATTCGCGGACCGGTGAGCCTCGGCGACTTCGCCGGGTTGGCGGAAGGCAGCATTGCGATGGCGCATCCCTGGGAGGAGAACAGCGGGGGCGACGTTGGCCCGCGGCTCGAGTGTCTTGGTCCGTGGCCGGACTGGATCTTCCCGCAGTCGGGCCCACCGGTCCCCGGCCCGGAAGCCCCCCCCGCCTCACCTCCGGGCCCGGAGATGCCTGCCGGGGAGCTGCCCTCGGGTGCGGAAATACCTGCCAGAGAGCGACAGTCGGCTCCGGAGAGACCCGGCCCCGAGATAACAGGCGTGGTGATAGGTCCGGAGGGAGGATGGTCGCCGGAGGATATCGAGGTAGCCACGTCGCTGGGCATGCCGCTCGTGTCGTTGGGGAGCACCGTTATGCGTACCGAGACGGCCGCCCTCTTTGCTGCGTCACTGCTGGTGGCGCGACGGGGCGGAAAGGAGCGGACCATCGCTGCGTTCCGGACCCAGAGCGGTCACCTTGTGCGGCGGACGGTCTAAGGGGTCCTGGTCTTGGCGTGGCGCGGTCACTCTGAGTGGGTGGTATGATGTTCGCGCAGGCTGGCAGGGAGGTCCGGAGTGGGAGGTGCAGGGAGGTGCAGGGCCGTGCAAGAGCGAGAATGCATTCCATGGCGAGTGAGGTGAGGTAATGGTTCCCAATTCGGCATACATCGACGATGACGACGACGAGGCAAATGAGTCGTTACGCGAGATTTATGCGAGGACGGTAGGCTCGAAGCTGCGAGGCGTTCGCAAGCAGATGCGGCTTTCCCTGCAGCAAGTGGAGGCGATGTCGGGAAAAGAGTTCAAGGCCTCGGTCTTGGGGGCGTATGAGCGCGGTGAGCGTTCGATATCGGTGCCGAGGCTCCAGAGGCTTGCGAAGCTCTATGATGTACCGGTCGACCAGCTCTTGCCGGATCTGGACAGCGGCAGCCGCTGGTCGCCCGTTACCGAGGCGGCTGTTCCGGTCGCCAGCCCGAAGACTGACGAGTCGCTGGACGGCGCCGGGAAGGTTACCATCGACCTAACGAAGCTCAATGCCGGAACCGGGCCGGAGCGGGAGCTCTTGAGGAGGTTCCTCTCCGTCATGCAGATCCAGCGCCAGGACTTCAACGGGCAGATGATCACCATTCGCCGGGAGGACGTGCGGATCATCGCTGCGATGTTCGGCGTTACCCCGACTGCAATGTTGAGAAGGCTCGGGGACCTCGACCTCCTCTTCAAGCCGGTGTCCGTTTGAGACCGAGAGTGGTGAAGGGGGGTGCGTCACCGTGGCTGATCGGGAGGAATGGCTGAGTACCATTGAAGCGGCCCGCCGCCTTGGCGTGACGTTGCGCAGCCTCTACAAGTTCATTGACGAGGGGGAGTTGGTTGCCTACAAATTCGGGAGGGTTATCAGGGTTCGCAGGGAGGACGTGGAACGGTTCATTGAAGCGTGCAAGATAGAGCCGGGAAGCCTTGAGCATCTCTATCCGGAGCCTGTCTCGCGGAAGCGTTCGGGTCCGGGTCGGGCCGCCAGTGGCGGCACCTGAGCCGGCGCCCGAGCCGGCGGATGCGATCCCCCGGAACGTGGAGCGGGATCCGGACTGCATCTTCTGCCGGATCGTAAGCGGGGGAATCCCTGCCGACATCGTCGGGGAGACTGGCGGTACCGTGACATTCCGGGACGTAAGCCCTCAGGCTCCCGTCCATCTTCTGGTCGTTCCCCGCCGGCACCTGGAAAACGCAGCGAAAGCCGGTCGCGAGGATGGAGACCTCCTTGCCGAGATGCTGGCTGCGGCAAATCGCGCAGCGGGAGCTGAGGGGATCGGGGCAAGTGGATACCGCTTAGTGATCAACGTGGGGCCGGATGCGCTCAACTCGGTTCCCCACCTGCATATGCACGTCATCGGGGGGCGGCAGATGGGTTGGCCTCCCGGTTGAGTGGATCAATCGCTGAAGCTGCACGCGGCACGGAAAAGGGGGACGGCGGTGTCTTGCGGGTAACCGTTCCGGGGGAATCGGCGGGCATCATGGTCAGCGTCCTCGGCGAGCACGATGCGTACCTGAAGATTGTCCAGCGCTCCTTCCCGGACGTGAAGATCGTTGTACGGGGTAACGAGATCATGGCGCAAGGCGGCGAAGCTGCCCTGGCCCGCCAAGTTTTCGAGGAGCTCATTGCGCTGGCGGGGCAGGGTCGCCGTCTCGATTCCGCTGAGGTAAGGCGCACGGTTGACATGGTTCGTGAGGACGTCAGCCCGTCCGAGATCTCTTCCGGTCTCACGATCAGGCCCCAGAGGGGACGGGTCGTGAGACCGAAGACTGCGGGCCAGCGTAAGTACGTGGAGGCGATCGAATCGAACATCATCACCTTTGCGATCGGCCCGGCCGGGACGGGCAAGTCTTACCTGGCCGTGGCGATGGCGGTTCAGGCGTTGAGCGGTGGCGAGGTTGAGCGGATTATCCTCACACGGCCTGCGGTGGAGGCCGGCGAACGGCTGGGCTTCCTTCCCGGCGACCTCATGGCCAAGGTCGATCCCTACCTTCGCCCTCTTTACGACGCACTCTACGACATGCTCACTCCCGACGGTGCTCAGCGAATGTTGGAGCGGGGGACGATCGAGGTGGCACCGCTGGCATTCATGCGCGGGAGAACGCTCAACCAGAGTTTTGTGATACTCGACGAGGCGCAGAACACGACTCCCGAGCAGATGAAGATGTTCCTGACCCGCATAGGGTTTGGCTCGAAGGCGGTTGTCACGGGGGATGTGACGCAGATAGACGTGGGCGGAGGCCAGTCGGGGCTGGTAGGACTCGACGCCATTCTTGATGGGGTCGAGGGGCTTTCCTTTGTGTACCTCACGCGCAAGGATGTCGTACGCCATTACATCGTGGCCCAGATAGTGGCGGCGTACGAACGCAACAGCCGGTCGTGACCGGGGCGGCTCGATGGGTTTAGAGCCTCAGCGGGTAGGGATGCCGGGCTTGTCACGCAAACGTCCACCGGACTGCCTCGTTCACCGGACTGATACTTGTCGTGGCTGCGCCGCCACCCTTCCTCTCGACGGTGCAGCGGACCGTCTCGTCCAACCTCCCTATCCGCCGAGGCTCCTACCGGAGCAGAAGGGAGTGCTCCGGTCGTGGAAGTAGATGTCGCGGTGGAGGAGGGAGCGGGCGATCCCGGGATGGCGACACCTGAGGTGCGCTCACTCGCCATGCACGTTCTGGCGCATGAGGGCGTCATCGACGCAGCCGCGGGTCCCCTGGAGCTTCTTGTCTGGTTCGTAGGCGAGGAGAGGATGGCGGAGATGAACCGGAGTCACATGGGGCGCAGCGGACCCACCGACGTTCTCTCTTTCCCGATCGACGGCCACCCGCACCTCGGTCTAGTGCCTGGCGACGCCGTCGCGTGCCGCCAGGCGCCCCATGGTGCCGGGGAATCGTTGGAGGAGGCCTATGGGGTATCAGAGGTCACCGGGCGGCGCCCGGGAGCGGCCCGGGGGTTGCCGGTAATCGGCAACGGAGTCCCATGGATGGTGGGAGACGTCGTGGTCTGTGCGGCCGTGGCAAGGCGCCAGAGTGCCGCAACAGGCACCTCTCCCCGCGACGAGGTAGCGAAATTGATTGTCCACGGCATCCTGCACCTCCTCGGCATGGATCACGAGGAGGAGGACGAGGCGCAGCGGATGGAGGCGAGGGAGGAGGAGCTGTTGAGGACGTGGCAGCACTGATCTTCACTCCGGTCGACGGCCTCCTGATCGGCGTTGTCGCCGTCCTCGTGGTCGCAATGATCCTTCTGGCTCTTTCCGAGACGAGCCTCGTTCGGGTGAACCGGGTAAAGGCCATGGCACTGGAGGATGAGGGCAGGCGAGGCGCCCGGCACCTACGCAGGGTTGTCGAGCACCTCGACGAGCTTCTCAATGTAATCCTGCTGCTGGTTCTCGTGAGCCAGCTCACCGCCGCGACGATCATAGGCATTCTTGCCGACCGCTGGTTCGGTTCATGGGGAGTCGTCGCGGCGACCGCAGCCGAGGTGATCGTCCTTTTCGTTGTGGCCGAGGCGCTGCCCAAGACCCTGGCCCTGCGTGATCCGGAGAAGGTCGGACTCCGTGTTGCGCCGCTTATCGGCGCGCTTGGTGGGTTCGCTCCCCTCAGGCTGGCATCCAGGGGCCTCGCCGGCATCGCTGCCGCGCTGAGCAGGGGAGTGAAGGGGCGGAGGAAGGAGGTCAGCGAGTTCGAACTGCTTACCATTGCGGACGTCGCGGCGGAGGAAGAGGTGATAGAGAGGGAGGAAAGTGCCCTGATCCGATCAGTCATAGAGCTCGGCGACACGGTGGTCCGGGAGGTGATGATCCCGCGTCCTGACATGCTGGCGGTGGATGGCAGAGCGACGGTGTCAGGCGTGCTTGATGTGGCACTTCAGGCCGGTTACTCCAGAGTCCCCGTTTACACCGGGAACCTGGACGGGATTGCCGGCACGGCCTACGTCAAGGATCTCATCAGGCTGGAGCGGGCCGGCCAGGGTCACGATACGGTCGAGGGCCATGTGCGGAGTGCCCGGTTCGTGCCGGAGACCAAGAGAGCAGCCATTCTGATGAGGGAGATGCAGCGCGACACGTTTCATCAAGCGGTCGTGGTGGACGAGTACGGCAGCACGGCAGGCCTCGTCTCACTCGAAGACCTGCTCGAGGAGCTGGTTGGGGAGATCGCCGACGAGTATGACGCCGAAGAGCCGCATATCGTGGACCTCACCGGCGGTACGCTGCTCGTCCCGGCCCGGACCCCTGTCGACGAGCTGTCGGAGGTGCTGGGTGTTGAACTTCCTACCGGTACTTGGGATTCCGTCGGCGGGCTCGTTTTCAACCTGATCGGTCATGTGCCGAAACCCGGAGAGCAGGCCGAGTCGGGGGGATGCCGTTTCGTGGTGGAAAGGGTGAGGGGCAGGAGGATTGACAGGCTGCTCGTCGTACACGGCGAGGCCAGTCCGGGAGCCGGATCGGAATGAAACGCGTGGGAAGCGTTGCGCAGGCGAGCGACCTGCGCCCGGACCGGATTCCAGCGCACGTTGCCTGCGTGATGGACGGGAACGGCAGGTGGGCCCGGAGCCGGGGGCTCCCCCGCACCGAGGGCCATGCAGCGGGCGAGGAGGCGATCGTGGATGCCGTCGACGGTGCCTTGGAAGTGGGAGTCCGCTGGCTGACGCTCTTCGCGTTCTCGACCGAGAATTGGAAAAGACCGGTCGGTGAGGTTCGCTACCTCATGCATTTCAATGAGTCGTTGCTCGAGCGGAGGCGGGACGAGCTTCACGACAAGGGTGTGAAAATCGTTTTCGCAGGGCGCCGGGACTGGAGGGTGCCCCGGCGGATCATCGAGCGCATGGACGAGTCGGCCGAACTGACGCGACACAACAAGCGTCTGGTCCTCACGATGGCCTTCAATTACGGTGGCCGGGCGGAGATCGTGGATGCAGTGCGCACCATCGTTGCCGAAGGGATCCCGGCGGAAAAGGTGGACGAGAAGATGGTGAGAAAGCACCTTTACCATCCGGATCATCCGGACCCGGACCTGGTGATAAGGACTTCCGGAGAGTTCCGGATGTCGAACTTCCTACTCTGGCAGAGCTCGTATTCCGAGCTGGTTTTCAGCCCGGTGTTGTGGCCCGACTTCCGCCGGGAGCACCTGTATGAGGCCATTGCCGAGTACCAGCACAGGGAGCGGCGCTTCGGTGATGTGCGCCAGTGAGGGGTTGGCCGATCGGAGGGCGCCGGGTGGGAGGGGTTGCCGGCGCTGGCACCTCGGCGTGACGGGGAGCCTGCGAGCAGGAACCCCGGCGTCCGGCCCTGGGAAGGAGGGTAAGAGGAAAGCGAGAGGGAGTAGCCTGGTCCTCGGGATACTTGCCTGGCTGACCATTGCCGTTTTCGTTGCGGTGGTAGTCCTGCTGGCGGTCGCGGGCGCGCACGGTGCCGTTGCGTTCGGTGCGACAGGTGGCGTCCTGGTGGCTGCCATCCTGGTCGGGGTGAGACTTCACGGTCGTAGTGCATCGTCGCGCAATTAATTAGGAGCGCTCTCGCCGGCCGGACGGGCGTCCCTGGCCGGCCGGATAGCATCGCATTACTTGAGCGACGGTGCACTTGCCGTTGATCGAATGGGCGAGGAAGCTTCGCTCGACCACGCCCGGGAGCCTGAAATGTTGTGCCGCTGCCCCTGGCGAGGCCACAATGTAATAGTTGGCTGCGGCGGCACTTGGTCGAGCTGGGATCGGCTTGGAGCAGATCGGAGAGAATCCATGGATGTTCGGATAGGGATAGCTGGAAGCGAGCGGGAGCTCGAGTTGGAGTTGGACGATGGCGAGGCGGCTGACGCGCTCGTCGAATCGGTCAAGGAGGCAATAGGCAAGGACGGCGGCACCTTGGCGATTGCCGATCGCAAGGGCATGCAGCTTCTCGTTCCCGTGAGCAAGGTGGCGTACGTCCAGATACAGAAGGCGGCGCATGACAGGCGGGTTGGCTTTGGCCCCTCTTGAGCGGCGCAACGTCTTGGCGCGTGGAAGCTGGAGGCACTGAAGCTGTGCTGAACAAGCGGCTCCTGTTCGTTACCGGCAAGGGTGGCGTTGGGAAGACCACGGTGGCAGCAGCCGTTGCCGTGCTCGCGGCGCGCAAGGGGTTGCGCACGCTGCTGTGCGAGGTCGACGGCAAGGGAGAGCTGTCGGGGGTTCTGGGTTCTTCGGCAGTGTCGTACAAGGAGAGGGAGATGGCAAGTGGGCTCTTTGCCATGTCGATGGATACCGAAGCCGCTCTCCGCGAATACCTGCGTATCTATATGCATATCCCGGTGGTGGGGCGGATCGGTCCTCTTGCCAAGGCCTTCGACTTCGTTGCCACCGCGGCACCGG
This sequence comes from Actinomycetes bacterium, assembly GCA_021816935.1. GTDB lineage: Bacteria > Actinomycetota > Acidimicrobiia > Acidimicrobiales > JAMCPL01 > JAKAWR01. Next base: position 156,776 of record JAKAWR010000002.1, on the reverse strand, counting down.
GGGTGAAAGAGATACTCATCGTTGGCAAGCTCTGTTATGAGGTCAGGGAGCGTACCTATGACCTGGTGGTCGTGGACGCCACGGCCACGGGGCACGTGGTGGCCCACCTTGCGGCCCCTCAGGTTCTTGCGGAGCTGGTGAAGGTCGGGCTGATCGAGTCCCAGACGAAGTGGATGGTCGGTATGCTCTCGGACCCGCAGGTGACCGGATTGGTTATTGTGGCCACCCCCGAGGAGATGCCGGTCACCGAGACGATAGAGCTGGTGGAGCGGGTCGAGAACGAGACCAGCGTCAACCTGACCTCTGTCGTTGTGAACAGGGTTCTTCCGGAGTTGTTCGCCCGGTCGGAGGAGGAGCAGTTCGATATCCTCTGCTCGGACAAAGGGGTGAAAGCCTTCACCGACGCCGCTGGTGCCGGTTCGTCGGCCCTGCTTGACGGAGCGAGGATGGCCGTCAATCTCCGCCGGTCGTCTACGCTCCACATGGAGAGGCTGCGCGATGCTTTACCCGGTGACGTTCCGGTTCTCAACGTTCCCTACTGTTTCGATCCTGGGAGCGCGCCCGATCTCGTGGACCAGGTGGCGGCTTCGTTGAGCGAGGAGCTGGGCCTGTGAGCCCGCGCGGCGACGCTCCCGCGGGGGCACGTAAGACGAGGCAGGGCGCCGGAGGGGCGAGCGCCGGAGGGGCGAGCGCCGGAGGGGCGAGCGCCGGCGCGGCGAAACTCGTAAGCGGCAAGAGGATAATTGTCGCCTGCGGTCCCGGCGGCGTCGGGAAAACCACGATGGCGGCCGCGCTTGGCGTCTTCGCCGCCATACGGGATGGCGGCAAGGTCCTTGTCGTCACCGTGGATCCCGCGAGAAGGCTTGCCGATGCACTGGGTATCGGTTCTATCGGCAATACGCAGCGCCAGGTCCCCATGGCGGCCTTCGAGGAGGCGGGGGTGAAGCCGAAAGGCGAGCTCTGGGCGGCGATGCTGGACATGAAGGAGTCGTGGGACGATCTGGTTCGCCGCCATGCCCCCGATGCCGCCACGAGGGATCACATACTGTCCAACCCCCTTTACCAGTCGATCTCGGCGCGTTTCGTCCAGAGCCAGGACTACATAGCGATGGAGCGCCTATACCAAATATACACAGATGGGGACTACGACCTCGTAATCGTCGACACCCCACCGTCGAGAAATGCCCTGGACTTCCTGGACGCCCCGAAACGAATGGCAGATTTCTTCTCCTCGAGGCTCCTGAAATGGCTGCTGGTGCCCTACCGGGCAAAGTGGATCAACGTCGCGTCCCGGCCCTTCTACCAGATTGCCGACCGGATTCTCGGATCGCAGTTCCTTACCGACATCTCGGACTTCTTTGCGTCTTTCCAGACCATGTACGACGGCTTCGTACGCCGGGCACAGGCGGTGGAAAGGTTGATAGAGGGCCGTGAAACCTCGTTCATCGTAATATCTACCCTGGAGGAGGTACCTCTCCGCGAGGCCCGTACGTTCCTGGACGAATTGGGATCCAGGGGGCTGGGGCTCAGCGCCGTGCTCCTCAACAAGGTCTTACCGGCGTACCTTCGCGATCCGAAAGCGCTTGCCCTTGCCGGCCAGCTCGAATCGGAGACCGCGGAGATCGCAGCGGAGATCGCCGGGTCCGTGACGGGCGTCGATGCCGAGACATTGGCGCGAGTGCTGGCGGAAATGGCGAGGGGCTTCAACGATTTCCACGCCTCAGCGGAGCGGGAGGCCCGTCTCAGGAAGCGCCTCGAGGACCGGTCGCTGCCGGTGATGGCCGTGCCCTATATGGACACCGAGGTGACGGATCTGCGCGGACTGTTCACCCTTGCAGAGGCCATAGAAACCTGAGGGCGCCGGTATAACGGTGATCGACTACCACACGCACCTCTGGCCGCATAGCGAGCGCCAGAGCGGCAAGATCGCCACCATAGATACGATCGCATCGTACTGCGATAAGGCCCTCGCTTCGGGCGTGGAGGAAATAGCCCTTACCGAGCACCTTTTCCGGTTCTCGTGCGCTCGGCCGTTGATAGCGCCGGCAATAGCGGCCGAGCCGGAGGCGGCGCTGGCGGTTTCGATGCAGGACTACTTCGATTTCCATGCTCTCGGTGAGCTCGACGAGTACGTGGAGTGTGTGGTGGCAGCGAAGGCGGACGGGCTACCGGTCGTGCTGGGTCTGGAGGTGGATCTCTATCCCGGCGAGATGGACAAGGTGGCGTGCCTCCTCGACGGGTACCCGTTCGATGTCCTGCTCGGATCCGTGCACTGGCTGGGCACGTGGAGGTTCGACGACCTCAGCGACAGGACGTCGATGGATTTCTGGGAACGGATCCCGGTGGAGACGGCGTGGTCCCGTTACTCCGAGGCACTTGCAGAAATGAGCGGGTCCGGGGTATGTGATGTTGTCGCCCATCCGGATCTGATCAAGGTGACAGGCAGGATCCCGCCTGCTCCTGAGGAACTTTGGGATGCGATGGCAGAGGTCATGGTCGCATCGGGAATGGCCGCCGAGTTGTCGTCAGCGGGATGCCGGAAGCCGGTGGGAGAGGACTACCCGGGCAAGGGACTTCTTGGCCGCCTCGTGGAGATGGGCGCGAGCTTCACGATGGCCTCGGATGCGCACGGGGTGGACTTGGTGGCGGACCGCGCGGGAGAGCTCAGCGCCATCCTTGCTGCCGCGGGCATCGAAGGGCTGCGGGGATTTCGCGGTAGGCAGCCGGTGGACCTGCCGCTGTGAGCGACATCGGACTGACGGGATCCGCCCGCACCGGCCGAGCCGTACGGCACCGGAGGCCGCCGGACCTGGAGGTGCTTGCCGGCAGCTTCCTCGAGGCGGCGCCGCTGGAGCATGTGAGGAACCTGCTCGGCTCATGGAGCATCCTCGCCGACCTGTCGTTCTCGGATCTGCTCCTGTGTATCCCAACGAACTCGGACAGCCTCCTGGTAGCTGGGCAGATGCGACCGACCACAGCCGCAACGCTTCTTCCCCACGACCTGGTTGGGATCGAGATACCTGTCAAGGATTGGCAGCTCGCCTTCGACGCGGCAGCTCAGCGGGAGGTGCTCTCGGAGGAGAGGGATCTCAGGATGTTCACGCGGGCACTCGGTGACGGCGAGGCCTATTCGCAGGGTGGAGCCATGTCCCTGACGATGGCCGTCAAGGCGAGGGTCGAGTGCGTGCCGGTCTGCCCGATGGACGGGACTCCGGTTGCTCTTATGGCCCGTGTCGGAGCAGTGGAGGAGACGCGAAAGTCGGGGGGGATGGAACGGACATACCGGGATCTCTACCAGCGGCTCACGGCGATGGTCCTCAGCGGCACCTACCCATTTCCGGAGGATCCGCGAGTTGCGGAATCACCTCGCGTGGGAGATGGTGTCATGGTCACTGATGGTTCGGCCAGGGTAACGTTTGCCTCTCCCAATGCGATGAACGCGCTGCACCGTCTCGGGTGCTCCAGCGCGGTCGAAGGCCTCAAGATGGCGGAGGTCGGTGTCCGCCAGGATGCAATAGAACGGGCCATATCAGTCGCAAGACCCTCTACCGAGGAGGTGGAGTCCCCTCCCGACGCCGTTCTACTTATCTACGCGGTCCCGCTCATCGAGGCCTCGGCGGTGACCGGCGCGATGGTGCTTCTGCGGGACATAACCGACCTGAGAAGGATGGACAGGCTGCTCATGTCCAAGGATGCGGCGATCCGAGAGGTGCATCACAGGATCAAGAACAACCTTCAGACCATCTCCTCCCTCCTGAGGCTCCAGGCAAGACGTCTTGACCGTGATCCGGGCAGGCAAGAGCTTCTCGAGGCGGAGAGGAGGGTGCGGTCGATTGCGGTCGTGCACGAGATACTTTCGCGCGAGCCCGGCGAGGACGTGGTGTTCGATCAGATCGTGTCGGCGATCGTGTCCATGGCAAGCGTCGGAGCGGTTGAACCGAACGGGATCGGGATCGAGGTCAAAGGCCAGATCGGTGATTTGCCAGCGGACATAGCCACCCCGCTGGCATTGGCGGTGGCAGAACTCCTGCAGAACGCGGTTCAGCATGCTTTTCCGGAGTCGTTCGGAGACGTTGTGGCTGCTGTGCCGCCGGGAGAGCGCCGGATAGTGCTCTCCATGTCGGTAAGCGATGACCTCCTGGAGATCGAGGTCAGGGACAACGGTGTGGGCCTGCCTGGCGTGGCAGGCGCCATGGGCGTTGATGGCGTACTCGACCTGGTGGGCACAACGGGCGCCCAACTTCCCCGAAGCCTGGGCCTTTCGCTCGTGAAGAACCTTGTCGAAAGCCAGCTTCGGGGGTCGTTGACAATGGAGTCGGGCACAGGCACGCTCGCCCGCGTGACCGTGCCCCTGCCTAAGAGCCTCAGCGGATAGGGATCTCGGGCGAAGCAGTGCTTCGCCACTCCTTCCTCTCGGGCAGTACAGCGGACCGTCTCATCCAACCTCCCGATCCGCTGAGGCTCTTACGTCGGCCTCCGGAACCCGTAGGGTTCCGGAGCTCCGGGTCCCGCCTGTCAGGCTCCCTGTACGATCTTGCCGTTGAACCGGTAGCCGACACCCCGGACGGTCTGGACGTAGTAGGGCTTCCGATCGTCCGGCTCTATCTTGGATCGGACGCGTCGGATGTGCTCTGTTACGGTGGCAGGATCCTGCCACTCGGCGCTGGAGCCCCAGACGTGCTGCAGCAACTCGTCCCGGGTGAAGACCCGATCCGGGTGCGAGGCCATAAAATAGAGGAGATCGAACTCCTTCGGCGTCAGTTCGAGCGACTGCTCGCCCACCTCCACTCGGTGGGAATACCTGTCGATCCGGATCTCGCCCATCTCGAGCCGCATCGTCTTGCCGGCATGCTGGCCGCGCCGGAGCACTGCGCGGATGTTCGCCTCCAGGTCGGCAGGTGAGGCAGGTTTCGTCAGGTACCCGTCGGCGCCGGCATTGAGCATTGTTATACGATACGACTCGTCCGTATTCCCCGTGTAGATGATGATGGGTATAGGCATCGCTCGTTGAAGCCGGGTTACGAGCTCCTCGTCCTCAGCGCCTGGCAGCCCCAAATCGAGTACCACAATGTCATAGTCACCGAGACTTGCCTCGTGAATCGTCCCCGGACCGTCAACGGCCTCGCCGATACGGTAACCCAGCTGCTGCAGGTGCTGCTTGATAAGAGCGCGACTCTCGTTATCGTCTTCTGCCAGTAATACTGCTGTCTTTCGAGGTAGATCCACTGCCATATCTGTTGTCACCACTCCAGTTCTGCTGCCCAAAGAGCTAATCGAGAACTCGTATTCCTTGCCGCCCGGTCAGAATCCGAGGTCTCGATTGCTGCTGCCATTGAAACTCACGGAGCCTCTGGATAGTCCGACGCCCACAATGTGACCTCTTCATTCCCGAGTTGCCGCCTGCTTCATACCGCCTGGGCTGCTGCTACCAATAGTTTGCTGCACGTTAACATCGGCCGCTGATGCCATGCAAGTCAAGAGCAGCTGGATGCCAACTGTTGATAAAGTGTAGCGTGTTCGCGTGCCCTTCATGCCATCACCAGTTGTGTAAATAGTGGCATTGCGGTCGCTCGCCCCTACCGTGGACGCTGGAACTGGGAGGACGGGGAGGACGCTGGAACTGGGAGGACGGGGAGGACGCTGGAACTGGGAGGACGGGGAGGACGCAGAGGGGAGTGACGACCGACGCGGGCGGTACCGGTCCTGGGCTATGCCCGGAGCACGTGTACCCCGTTAGGTTGGAACTCAGTTGCGGGATGCAAAGTTCTTAACGGCGGTACAGCGCGTCCGGGGCGCGTGCGCGTTGCCGTGCGGGGGCTCAGTTGTGGGATGGGATCCTGTTGGTGGCCGAACGAATCTTGCGGATCTGCTTCCGCTCTTCTTCGGACGTGCCGCCCCAGATGCCGGCCTCCTGGTTGGTCGTGATGGCGAAGTCGAGGCATGCTTCGATTGCATCACAGGTGTGGCAAATACACCTCGCCGATTCGATCTGGTCAATGGCAGGACCGGTCGTGCCTACGGGAAAGAAAAGGTCGGGATCCGTCTCTCTGCAAGCTGCGGCTTTACGCCAGTCCCCATAGTCCCAATCAACGGGGCGATTCCACGTCAAGGCCAACTTTTTCGACCTCCCTGTACTCAAGAATCACGGTTTCCGGCTTTGCCAACAACTCTCCGGAACCGCTCGACACCACGCCGCCCCGCTCATTGAGCAGGTAGCCTGCCGGCTCAGGTGCCACCGTGATAGCCAATCTCATCAAACACCCGGGTTCAACGTGCCCTCGGGCTCCTTATGCACCCCCAACCTGCTCGAATGCTCAGTCGAACCTGAACCTGCACGAAATGCACGTTCGACCTTCGATATGGTATGCCTATCCGGCACGACGTCGTACACGCCGACCCGTCACGGGATCCCACATGCGCATGCTATACGCAGCCGTTAACTTATCCTAGCACAAGGTGCTTGCGATTGCAAGCACCGATGAGCCGCTTGCATGCAGAGTTGTTGATCCGTAGTTAGATCCAGTGAGGGTACAGACTCTATTGAGCAGAAGGCGCTTCGCCGTGACGGCCTGGTCGTGGCTGTGCCGCTGCCGGCGGGCGCGCGATTGGCGGACTACAGGCGAGACGCGCAATGATAAAGACATGAACATTGCTGTTTGCGTGAAGCAGATCCCCGATCCCGCGGATCCACCGGGCCTCGATGAGGCGACCGGGAACCTTGATCGCAGCGGGAAGCTGATCATGGACGACTCCGACTCCTACGGGGTCGAGATGGCACTGCAGCTAGTGGAGCAGGCCGGCGGTGGAGAGGTGACTCTCGTGTCGATGGCGCCGCGAGGTGAGACGAGCGGCCTACGTACGGCACTTGCGATGGGCGCTGCCAAGGCCGTACTGGTGACGGACGAAGCGCTTGCCGGTTCGGATGCTCTCTCGACGGCGAAAGTGCTTGCAAGAGCCGTAGCCCGGGTGAACCCGGATCTGGTCGTCATGGCCACAGAATCGACCGATGGGTATACCGGAACCACGCCTGTTCAGGTTGCCGAGCTGATGGGGTGGCCATCGGTGACGTTCGCCAAGAAGATATCGATCCAAGAAGGCAAGGCGGTGGTACAGCGCCAGACCGAGGCCGGCTACGACGAGGTCGAGTGCCCTCTGCCCGCGGTTGTGACCGTTACAGCGGGCGTGGTAGAGCCACGGTACCCCTCCTTCAAGGGGATCATGGCGGCGAAGTCGAAGCCGGTGGATCAGCTGGGCGTTTCCGACCTGGGTCTTCTCGCCGATTCGGTGGGCTCGCAGGGCGCTCGCCAGCAGGTTGCATCGGTGGAAGATGCGCCGGTTCGCGAGGCGGGGGCAGTCGTGGTGGACGAGGGGGAGGCGCACCAGGACATCGTCCGATTTCTCGAGGAGTTGAAGGTTATCTAGTGTACCGTCTCATAAATAGCGTGATGATAATCGGCAAGTCAGGGGCGCTGCCTGGCAAGGACGAGGACGCAGGCGTACCAGGGAGTACGTCGAGGACGAGGACACAGCCAGCGGCGTCATCTGGCTGGCGAGATCGCATGGTTATTTATGAGACGGTACACTTAAGTTGGGAGTCATGAAGAATGGGACTTGACAAAACACTGGTGGTAGTCGAGGCGAATGGCAGCCGGGTGCTGCCCGCCTCGTTGGAACTATTAACGCAGGCTCGTACGCTGGCGGCGGCGGTGGAAGCGGTGACGTGGGGCGATGCGGCGGAACTGGCGGCGGAGGTCGGGGAGTACGGAGCCTCTCGTATTTTCCACGTTGGCGATGTCGACGGCGGCCTGCCCGGGCCGGCCACGGCCGCCTCGATTGCAGCGATCGTGGAGTCAGGAGCGAGCCCGGATGCGATCCTGGTTCCCCAGACCTACGACGGTCGTGATGTCGCGGCGAGGCTGTCTGTTCGCCTGGACAAGCCCGTGATCACGAACGTGATCGGCATGGAAGGTGAAGGCGACGGGCTCCGGTCGGTGCATGGGGTATTCGGCGGGACAAAGGTCGTGAAGGCGGCCTTCACCGGAGGCAAACCGTGGATCTTCGTGGTGAAGGCGAAGTCGTTTGCAGCCGAACCCTCGGGTGGGGCGCCGGCCGAAGTGGTTACCGCCGCCCACCCGGATCTCGGGCTGACTGCAGCAGCCAAGATCATCGACCGTCACGTGGAGGAGTCGACAGGTCCCAAGCTCGACGAGGCGGATGTCGTGGTGGCCGGCGGGCGCGGACTCGGATCGAAGGAGGCCTACGGCATGGTCGAGGAGCTGGCGAGGCTGCTCGGCGGGGCGCCGGGGGCGTCACGGGCGATCGTCGATGCTGATTGGGTTCCCTACTCCTACCAGGTGGGCCAGACCGGCAAGACCGTGAAGCCGACGGTCTACGTAGCTCTGGGGATCTCGGGCGCCACGCAGCATCTTGTCGGCATGAAGGGGGCGAAGAACATCATCGCTGTCAACAAGGACAAGGAGGCACCGATCTTCTCGGTTGCCGATCTGGGTATTGTCGGCGATGTCCACCAGGTCCTCCCCAAGCTTATTGAAGCCCTCAAAGCCCGCCGGTGACCGGCGTTACGGTTCCGTAGCGCCGCCTGCCGGGAGGGCGGATCTCCATACGCCGGGTCCGGGCACCAGCTAGACCGGGTCCCGGCCCGTCGCTCAAGATCCGGACGCGGCTGGGGCGGCGTACGCTGCATTGGTCCAACGACGTCTCGACGCAGTCGACAGCTTCCCGAGGACGGACAGCGCCGCCGGGTCATCTGCGGCGGGGCGGGTTTCCAATAGGCCCGCCTCAACGGCCGCCCGTACCGCCGCCTGACCCTCGTTGGTCCGAACGACCAGAAGCGTCCAGCCCGAAAGGTCACCGATTCCGCCTGCAGAGATATCGGCGTGTTCGGCGGCGAAGTCCGGACACATCTTGCAGCCTTCACGCGTCCAGTCGCGGCCTTCCTTCAAAGGGATCTCGACGTACTGGCCGTCCTTCAACCAGACTTGGAAGCGCCCCTTGATGTTGACCTTTGCAATCGAGCTCCTGGTGGCACCGTAGCGCGCCTCGAACAGTTCATCGTATATCGACTCGTCGAACGTTTTCGAGCAGAGAAGCCCTACCGAAAGGACGAAGCGACGCCCGGACTTGCCTGTCTTGCGGGCCTTCATGACAGCCGGGATGGACGCCATGCAGCCGGTCCCGACCATGGCGAGACGTTCGTAGCCCCGCTCGATTGCGTCGAAATAGGCAAGGGTGTTCGTCGAATAGGTGTAACGCGATCCGGCGGCTTCGACGATCTCCTGCCGGTTCGTCGCGAGCGCAGGGAGAGGTACCGAACCACCGTCCGCACCGCCAGGTCCGTCCTTGGCGGATGAGACGAGGGCGGCTTCCACAGTGCCGTTCTCCAGCGCGGCGATCAGTATCGCGGACACCGCCCCGCCGTCCTGTGCCGCCTGCAGGATTGTCTCGTTCGTCGCCCGTGCCGCCAGGAGCTCCCTGCTCTCGCCGTAGACATGTCCGGGGCTCCGGGGAGCGCCGAATAGGAACGTGTCGGCCTCGACCTCCCAATCCCTGAAGCGGGGACAAGCTCTCGTGCAGAGGGTGCAGCCTCGTGTCCCGTGGGTGCAATTGTCCGGTCCACCGTCCTCGTCAACCTTCCATGGCCGGTAGGGACCCTCCCGACCGTCGTAGCGCAGGACATCATGAGGGCAGGCGATCACGCATGCGGCGCAGCCCGTGCACTGACCGGAGCGCACCACCTCGCTGAGTAGATCTACCCAATGTGGCTTTTCCGGGGGCATGGATCTACGTTAGCGCGACATGCGTAGTGAGGATGTCCGGGTTGGCCTGTTATGGCCTACTTGGGAAGTAACGGTGATATCGTCAGGAGATCGAGCAGGTGATCGCGTGAGCAGAACAGACGGTACAGGCGTGCCGAGCGGGAAGCCGCCGGTAGTGAGGTGGGTGGGTGATCTTTTCGCGCACCACAGCCTTGCCACCGTGTCGAGGGAACTGGTCAGGCGCCTCAGCGCCTCAGGGAGAGCTGACGTGATCCTAGCGCCGACCGACTTCCCGCCGATCCCGTTCGATACGCAAGAGGAGCTGAGGGATGCGTTCTTCCGCTCGAGTTTGCTCAAGGCTTCCGGCGTGGCTCCCCGTGTCGAGGTACGTCACCGTTGGCCCCCTGATTTCTCTGCCGCGCCCGAGGATCGGGCGGTGGCCGTCATCCAGCCCTGGGAGTTCGGCGGGGTGCCGCAAGAGTGGCTGGAACGTTTCTCGCTGGTGGCGGACGAGATGTGGGTGCCGAGTAGCTGGGTGCGCGAATGCTACGTGCAGAGCGGCTTTCCTGCGGATCGGGTTCAGGTGGTCCGCAACGGCGTCGATGTCGAGACTTTCAGCCCGGAGGGGCCCCGCTACCCCCTTGAGACGGCCATGCCGATCAAGTTCCTGTTCGTAGGCGGAACGATCATGCGCAAAGGTCCCGACATCCTGCTGGATGCCTACTGCAAGGCGTTCACGCCCTCTGATGACGTCTGCCTTGTGGTCAAGACCTTCGGGTCGGACGGCGTCTACAGGGGAGGAACGCTTGACGAACGGTTCCGCGACGTGGCAGCCGACAAGAGCCTGCCCGCCGTTGAGGTAGTCAACCGGGATCTCACCCGGGACGAGCTTGCATCACTTTACCGGGCATGTGACGTTTTCGTCTTTCCGTACCGGGGTGAGGGGTTCGGCCTGCCGATAGCGGAGGCCATGTCGTGTGGGCTTCCGGTTGTCGTTACCGGCTACGGTGCGTGCCTCGACTATTGCGATGACGCGTCGGCATACCTACTCCCGTGCAGTGTCGCTCCCGTATCGGTTCGGGGTGTCGCTCCCGGACCGGCCGGTTTCTGGCTGGCGCAGCCAGATGGCGACGCCCTTGTCGAGGTGATGAGGGAGCTGGCGGGTAGGCCCGCGGAGGCATTGGACAAGGGGCGGGCCGGCAGAGATCGGATCGCGACCGCGTTCACCTGGGACCATGCAGCCGAAGAGGCCGCTCTCCGGCTCGCCGTTCTGGGAGGTGTTGCAGCAGGCGGGTCAGGATCCGGGTTGTGGAGGACGCGAGGGCTCAACCTGGGCGGGCGCGGCCAGGGAAATGCCGGGAAGTTGAGCAGCGAAGAGCTTCAGTCGAGGCTCTCAGGAAAGGAGTCCAGGTTGCTGGTATCGAAGGAAGATTGGTGGAAGGGTTATCTTGACAACGTGGGCATGGAACCTCCGGTCCTGGTGATCGGCGCTGACTGCGCGAACATACTCGATCAGCTGGCAATGCGCGGCGTTCCCGCGACGGGAGTGCAGTTCGGCATGCCATCAGGCGATGCCGCCGGAGCCGCCGATGCCGCCGGAGCCGCCGATGCCGCCGGAGCCGCCGATGCCGCCGGGTCCGCCGGGTCCGCCGGGTCCGCCGGGTCCGCCGGGTCCGCCGAAGTCGATGCGCCGGGCACCGATGCCGCCGGGCCGCGTACCGATGCCGCCGGGTCCGCCGAAACGGGGCGCACGCAGCCGTCCGACGATGACCAGCGGGAGCTGGTCGAATGGCTGAGCGGACTCGACCTTGGCAGTTGGGGTGTGGTCGTGTGGCTGGCGGGAGCGGTAGAGGCGATGGCCGGGTTGCACCTCGGCGCCGCGATGTCGGGTTGCAGGCGTGCCTTGGTGCCCAAGGGGCGCCTGCTCGTTGAGTACCAGGGGTCCCCTCGCGGTACGGGAGCTCGATCGGCGGCACCGGACCAGCGTGCGGCGCTCGAGGCAGCGCTGAAGGGAGCGGGATTCGGTTTCGTCGACCTTCCCGATACCGGAGAGTCGGCGACTGCCGATACAGAGATGGGTTCCACTTCCGCTCCCCTTCGTCTGGGATTTGCGCGCAACGACTGATCACGACCTGTTGCGGCCGTCTCGATTCGCCGGTGTTGCCTGCGCCGGCGGCGTCGGTGACACTGGCCCCGCCGCCCCGTTGGGATCGGATCCGGAGTGACCAGGAATTGCCGCCGGCTTCGACACTGGCTCCGCGTCCTCGTAATCTGAGTAGCGGTGCAATCAAACCGGCCGGATCGCCGCCAGGAAGCCTATTACATACGTAGCATCGCCAATCGAGTTGAAACCGTGCAATCAAACCGGCCGGATCGCCGCCAGGAAACAGGAATGGTGACTATCGTGTGCAGGCAGGCGGAGATGTATATAATTGATTCTAGGTTGTGAGGAGTATATATTGCTCAAGGAACAAGACTTCCTACCGATAACTACGAAGTAGAGGATTGTGCCCTTGGGTGATACACCGCGCGATCGGGCCAACCGGCGTGGGTCACAGGATGGACCCGTGGTATACCGGGTGCCGTTGCCGGCAGGACGTAGGGTCGGAAGTCGGTGAGGATGATGCCGGGCGTACTGGAAAGGCGATGTCAAAGCCATGGATGACGATGACAGAGTTAGAAGGACTCGTGGGCTCGTGTCCCGCAAAGCGCGGGGCGGCTCGTTGCCGGACGGGTGGTCATGACGGTTCCCAGCACATTCGCGGACTACGGGAGCGCGGCGCTGACGGTGGAACGGTAGTGCTTCGCAACCCCTTCACTCGACGGTCCGCTGGACCTATACTCGTCGTGGCCGTGCCGCCGCCTTCCTCTCGGCAGTACAGCGGATGTTCTCACGCCGGACAGTCTCGCACCCGAGGTCAACGTATTCGAGGTCATCGTCTTCGAGGTCGGGGCAGTGTGACGACGGCAAGCAGGTGGTCTTCCAGCAGCGAATCGAGCCTCGTGCCCCGAGGTCAGGCGAGCACAGCGACCGTCGGCAGGGGAGGCAGAGGGTGATAGAGCTTACCCGGATCAACGGCGGTCGCTTCTCTCTGAATGCGGAGCTGATCGAGCGCGTCGACGAAACTCCGGACACCGTCATCACATTGGTCGAAGGCGCAAAATACGTGGTTACAGAGAGCGTAGGCGAGGTGATCGAGTTGGTGCGGCTGTACCGGGCAACGGTTATCGCAATGGCGCAAGAGATCAGGGCCGACCCCGACATCCGGGCCGTTCATCTTCGCTTGCTCCATGGCGAGGGTGCCCCTGTGGATGGAACGGATGATCCTGGCCCGCCGGCGGGCTGCAGTGGCCGGTCCGGCAGCGGCGATGGCAGCGAGGAGCCGGCGACATGAAGAAAACCGATAACAACGCCCTTATCTTCATAATCGCAGCGCTCGCTGTTGTCTTCGTGGCAGCGACGATGGACGGAACGAACATGATGAAATTGTTCCTTCCGGCTCCCATGCTGCTCGTGTTCGGCGGAGCCTTTACCGCCTCTCTTGCCGGGATACAGAAGAGCGACATGAAGAATGTCAAAGCCATCCTGAAGAAGGGCTTCAAGAGCAATCTCGAGGACCCCCAGGAGCACCTGGAGCGGATGGTCCGTCTGGCAGAGGTGGCGAGGCGCGAGGGGTTGCTCGCCCTCGAGAAGGCTGCTGCCGGGATCGAGGATCCGTTCTTCAGGAAGGGCGTCGAGATGACGGTGGATGGCGTCGACCCGGAGGAGATAAGAGAGATTCTCGAACAGGAGATCGAAGCGGTGGAGGCGCGTCACAAGGTCGGCGTTAGGTTCTTCACCGACGTCGGTGGGTTCTCCCCGACCCTCGGGATCATCGGGACCGTTATCGGCCTCGTCAAGGTGCTCGGCAACCTCACGAGCCCGAACGCGCTGGGCCCGGCCATTGCCTCTGCGTTCACCGCCACTCTCTGGGGCATCCTTTCGGCCAACATCATATGGCTGCCCCTTGCCAACAAGCTGAGGCGCTCGAGCGAGCTCGAGATAGCCAGCAAGCGGCTCGTGCTCGAAGGCATACTGGCCATCCAGGCAGGCAGCTCGCCGAGAATGGTGCATGCCCGCCTGCAGGCCTATATACCGCCGGCCCTGCGTGTGGAGGCCAAGTCCGGCACGAAGGAGGAGGCTGCGTAGTGAGGAACCGTCGCCTGCAAACTTCGGCCTGTACCGGCTTGCGGGCCTTGCGGGCCGGGGGAATGGTCCGGCGTAGCTCTGCTGCAGGCGGAGAGTTCCGGTCGTGTCGGGGTGGCGACCGGCTGGCCCCTGGCGGCGACGCGCACGGTCGAGGTCGGCGCTAGGAGGCCGGCGATGGCTCGCGGGAGAAGGCAGGCGGCGTCGGAAGAGGGCAACGAAGCCGCCGGCATGTCGAGATGGCTGCTCACCTATTCGGACATGATCACGCTCCTGCTCGCCCTTTTCATCATCCTCTTCGCGATGTCGACGATTAACATCCGTAAGTTCCAGGCTCTTGAGCTGGGGCTCAAGGAGGCTTTCAACCCCAAGCCAGGCATCCTCCACGACTCCAACAAGCTGCTGAAGGAACCGAAACTCGTTCAGTCGCACCACAAGCAAGTGTCTACCGGCACTCAGAAGGCCAGCCCTTCCACAGCGCAGTCCTCCCACGGCAACCCGCCCCCACCCGGAGCGGCTCAGGCCGGAGCCCAACCGCTCAGCGTCGTGTCCCAGCGGGTCGAGACGGCACTGATCAAGGCGGGCCTGCTGAACCAGGGAATCACGGTTACACCGGAAAAGCGGGGCGTCGTCATCAGGGTTCTCGACGACCAGATTTTCTTCGGAACCGACGTGGCCAATCTCAATGCAATCGGCGCGCACGTGGTAGATGTCGTGGGCGGTGTGGTACGTACCTTCACGAACAACGTCGTTGTCGAAGGCTACGCCGACAGCCAGCCGATCTACGGTGGTCCCTATCCCAACAACTATGCCCTTTCGGCGATGAGGGCAGTCAATGTGGTCGAGCGCCTGGTGCATGCCGACCAGATCCCGGAAAGTCAGCTGTCGTCGCAGGGTTTCGGTTCCACCTATCCTGTTGCGCCGAACACGTCGTCGCAGAACATGGCCCTCAACAGGCGGGTCAATATCGTGATCCTTGCGCCGGGCGAGTCGAGGCTATAGCGGCCCGTTCCGCAACGACTGGACGTGCTGAGTCATGCCTTCCTCTCAACGATCCACCGGACCGTCTCACCTCGTCCTTGCCATGATGCAAACCATGGCTCGCCGTTAGCGAAGCGCCAATTGAGGGACGGACCACTAGCCGGCTTGCGGAGTGGATCGATGACGCGAAAAGTAATATCATTACTTCGAGAGTGCAAAGGAGTACAGCATGTGGTTGTGTAATACTAGCTATCGAGGAAGGTCGTCATGGCAAGCGTGACCGTCGGCGGGTCGCTCCAGTCGGCAGCAGCCGGGCCTCGTAGCGCAGACGGAGGAGCGCAGGGTAATTCGGCAGCGCCGGCTGAGTCCGGTAAGAAGGGCAAGAAGAAGCTCATCATTATCGTGGCAGGCGCTCTGGTGGTGCTCATCGCCGGTTACATGGCGGTGAATACGTTCGTGATCAAGCCGCCGACTTATACGCCCACGCACCAGCCGGCCGATGGGTCTACCTATGGCCTTCCCGACGAGACCGTTAACCTGTCTGACGGCAGCATAGTTGAGTTCACGACGGTTCTGCAGCTCACCACGGCTGCGAACTCCAAGACGATTGGCACCTACGAGCCTGAGCTCGAGAACGCTCTCATCCAGGACGTGGGCGAGTGGAACTACAACAGGCTTCTCGCACCGAACGGCAAGGACGTCCTTCGCGAGCAGCTACTGCGCAGCTTCCAGCAGATCCTGGTGCCGGTGAGGGGCGGGGAGCAGGTGTCCAACGTCTATTTTACGGCTTTTACACTGCAGGCGTCCTAAGAGCACCGCTCGATCTGGCCGGCGCTTTGGCCCGGCCGGCCGCGCGGTCAGGCCGCCAGTACGCGGTCAGGGCGGCGACCGAGGAGGTGCGCCTGCCGTAACCCCACCGACTCCTTCGGTGCCGTGCGCCGTAGCGGGCGCTCCGTTGGCTGATCCCTGATCAGTTTCCAAGTTCTGCAGGCGCTCCTGCGCCTCTCGGCGCTTCTCCGCCTGGTCGGCGATCATCTTGATTATGGCTTTGCGACGGGATTCGTTGGCATAGCGGACGAGCAGGCTCGATATCACTCCACCCGCCACCCAGCAGGCAAGAAGCGCTAACAAGAACTGAACCAGGGCGCGCTCCAAGCTCACAGCTCCATCAAGGATGCCCGGGATCATCGGCGTGCTGACGAGGACTGCCGCGGCGAGGACGTACTCGGGATGGCGGACTCTCAACCGCAAGACACGCCCCCTTGCTCTAGAGGCTCGGCAGGTAGGGAGGTTGGATGATGCAGTCCGCTGTACTGCCGAAAGGAAGAACAGCGGACTGCCCACGACAAGTATCGGTCCGGTGAACCGTCGAGAGGAAGGAGCGGCGAAGCACTACTTCGCCCGGCATCCCTATCCGCCGAGGCTCTTAACGCCATCGCGTGGCCCCCTAGACCTCGGCAGCCACCGCAGCGGTCCCGGCACGTTGCAAGACCCCGGTCCTCTCGAGGAGGTCGCAGACCACGGCTGCCCACCGCTCGGGGGTTGCCCTGTCGTCGTCGAGCCGCGCTACAGGTATTTCTGTGGAGATTACGGCGAGCGGGCTGACGGTCAGACGAACCCCGATGAGCACCAGTGCGTCCAGCCCGCCGAGGCAGTCCGACCAGTCCGCGACGTCCTCCGGCTTGATAGTCGCGTCGGTTATTCCCCACAGCGACGCCGGTTGCATCGATCGGAGAACGGCTCTCGCCCAGCTCCGGTTGCCGCCGGCGAGCGGCGCGCCGATTGCCGCGGCGATGCTCGTGCCGCTGCGCTTCCAGCTGGACACGCGCTCGGCAGCCTCAAGGGCGGACCTGGCGATCAGGTTCTCGGGATACGCCCCGATCTGGCCGCGCTGGAAGACCACCGGGATCGCCGACGGATCCGCACCGAGCTCGGTTGCAATCTCCTCGGCAAGCTTGCGGGATCTGGTCATCTCACCGATGGCCGCAAGCATGCTTCCCGGGAGCGATGGTGGGCTCGGCGGAGCGGGGAGGCTCTTGAACGCGTCGACAAGAAGCTTTGCGACTTCGCCTGCGTCGCTAAGGTCCTCGGAGAGCAGCTCCGGCACGTCCGCGAGCAGTGACTTGGGCACTCCCGCTTTGACCAGAGCCGACGCCACCTTCGAGGCGGAGATGGCACTCTCGAGTGGCAGCCCCCTGACCACGATCCCATCGCCCGATAGGGACGTACCCAGTGCCGTTCCAGTTGCTATACCAGTCTCGGTTGCCGCTATCGTAGCGTTGGACAGCTCACTGCTACCGAAGAGAACTTCGCCGGCGGGCTCGCCATCTGCTGCAGCCGCGCCCGCCTCGCCAGCTCTGCCATCTGCTGCAGCCGCGCCGCCCCCGGATCCCAAGGCGGCTCCAACCGGCGGATCCTCGAGGATGTCACGGGCGACCCGTGAGAGAACCTCCGAGAAGCCCGCCTGCTCGGTCGACGGCAACGGGGCTGTGATCTCGAGACGGTCGTCGATGGCGATTGTCTCCGCCAGAGCGGAGCTGGGGTCCGCAGCGGTTGGACGGCCATCGCTCTCCCCTTCGCCAACGTCTCCGGCGCGAGCGGCAGCGCCCCTGCTCACCCCGTCAGGCCCGCCAGCGATCGGTGAAGGTGCCGACTTGCGCAGGATGTCGGAAAGGCGGTGTGACGCCTCTCCACGGGCCGCCATCTCCCGAGCCCGCATCTCGACGGTCAGGCGGAACGACTCCCTTGTGAAGAACCCCAGGATCCCTCCCTGGCGGACACGCTCGGCCTTTACGATGCGGACCTTGGGACCGAGCTCCCTGTGAATGCGCTCGAGCAAGGGTTCGAGCGCCGCCCCCTCATACCGTTGAAGCTGTACTGACAACGTTCACCACTCCTATATGTTCCATTCTCACCTGCGGGCCGATCTCTCCGATCGAAAGCACGGCCAGTCTCGGCAACGCGGCCTGGGTTAGTTTCCGGAGGGCGGGCCGAAGGCGCGAGGCGACTACGACTACGGGTTCCTTCCCCTGGTTCTCGGCACTCTCGTTGACCGCCTGTATCTCCAGTACAAGTTGCTCTGCCACGGCCGGAGCGATCGCGAGCACACTCCCCTCGTCGGTCGTTCTGACGGCGTCGATGAGGCTTCGTTCAAAGGCCGGGTCGAGTGTGATCACAGGCAGGACGCCTGCCGCCGAGCGCGAAGCGGTTATGGCGGGACCGAGGGCCGCCCGTGCGGCCTCGGAAAGACTCTCCGGGCTCTTGTCCCTCTTGGCCCGCTCTGTCACCGCTTCGACGATCCTCGAAAGGTCCCTGATCGGCACTCCCTCGGCGAGCAGGTCTGAAAGGGTGCGCTGCAGCTCTACAAGGCTTACCTGAGTAGACGACATCTCGTCGACGATTGCCGGATCGGTGGTCTTGAGCACGTCGAGCAGGAACCTGACCTGCTGAGCCGATAGCAGCTGGTGGGCGAAGCGGGTTGCCAGCTCTCCGAGATGGGTCGTAACGACGGAGGAGCGGTCGATAACGGTGGCGCCGCGCGCGAGCGCCTGCTGGCGCAACTCGGCCGGAATCCACTTGGCCGGCAGGCCGAACACCGGCTCCACAGTAAGGTCTCCTGGAAGGGCCTCGAGCCCGTCGCCGATTACCATGAGCTTGCCGGGCGGTGCGATCCCCCGGGCGACCTCCACGCCGTGGACCTTCACCACGTAGGTGTTGGGCTCCAGCTCGAGATTGTCCCGCGTCCTGACGGGCGGCACGATGAGGCCAGTGTCCATGGCGAGTTTGCGTCTTAGCGACCTGACCCGCTCGAGCAGGTCGCCTCCTCTTGCAGAGTCGACAAGGTCCACGAGGTCGACAGACAGCTCCAGCTCCAGGGGCTCTACTCGCAACTCGGCGGCGAGTGACTGTGGCGTCTCCGGCAGCGGCTGCTCGGGCTGAGCCTCCTCTGCCGCCTGGTCGATTCCCTCGGCGATGGTCCTCGCCCGGCGTCCGAGGATCCAGATGACGATGCCGACGGCCACGAAGGGGAGGTGAGGCAGGCCTGGAACCAATCCCATGGTTGTCAACACGATACCGGCAGTCCGGATCGCCCGGTGCTGTTTCTGGACCTGGAGGAAAACGTCGGAGCCGAAGTCCTGCTGCTCGGCGCTGGTCGACCTGGTGACGACGAGTCCGGTTGAGATCGACATCAGCATTGCAGGAATCTGCGATGCCAGCCCGTCTCCGATCGAAAGGAGGCTGTATGTATCGACGGCTTGGGAGATGGGCATATGGCGCTGTGCCAAGCCAACTATCAGGCCGCCGAGAAGATTGATTCCAACGATGACCAGCGCGGCGACTGCGTCCCCTCGTACGAACTTCGACGCGCCGTCCATTGCGCCGTAGAAATCAGCCTGCTCGGAGATCTCCTTCCTCCGGATCTGAGCCTGTTCCTGGTTGATGGTGCCTGCGTTCAGGTCGGCGTCGATCGACATCTGCTTTCCGGGCATTGCGTCGAGGGTGAAGCGTGCCGCCACCTCTGCCACCCTGCCGGCGCCGGCCGTGATCACGATGAACTGGATCACGATGAGCACCAGGAAGACCACGAGGCCCACCACGAGGCTGCTCCCGACAACGAAATGCCCGAACGACTGGATCACCTGACCCGCGTAGGCGTTGGTAAGTACGGCTCTCGTGACAGCGACGTTGATCGCGAGACGGAAAAGGGTGGCGAGCAGGAGCACCGAAGGGAACACCGAGAAGTCGAGCGGCCTGCGCACATGGGTCGTCATGAGCATGATGACGAGAGTGGCCGTTATGTTGACGCTGATCAGGATGTCGAGAATGACCGTGGGGATGGGAACCACGAGCATGATGACGATGACGACGATCGCCGCCGGAACGGTGAGGATCCCGGCCCTGGAATTGGTCACGCCGGCGTCTCCCGGTGATCCCCGCTGCAGTGAGATGCCCTACAGCGGGGCGCCCTACAGCGGGGCGCCCCGCTTGCGTTCCGGCCGGCGGGTGGCGTCCCGGATCCCCCGGCGGCTGCTTCAAAGCTTAGGAATGTCACGTACACGCTACCTGATCTTGCTACGATATCTACGAAATGGTGCCATTCCCTGGCCTGTGGCATACCTTCCTGGGTGCCCCGATCCCCGGGCGTCCAGTTCGCTGTATCCCTGCGGGCGGCATCCCTGCGCCCTGCGCCCGATCTTACCCAATGCCGGCTCCGGAGTGGCGGTTCTGCACAGCGACAGACGACCGTCCGGACGGCGCCACCGAACGGTAACCGGGTCCGGCCCGCCTGCACCGGTTACCAGTTCTATCGGGTCGATCCGCTGCCGGCTTTAGAGCCTGAGAGCCTGAGCGGATAGGGAACCGGGACGGGCGGGCCGGGGATCCCCGGATGCGCCGATTCCAAGCGCTACAGTTACAGGCGTGGGAGCCGATAGGTAATAAGGTGAAGGATCAGGCAGCTTCAAAGGGGCCCGCGTCCGTAGAGCGCTTGTCCGAGTGCCTTTACGAAGAGGGTCGCGCCCTCGAGGAACTCCTGTTCAAGCTGGAGGAGGAGCATCTGGTGCTGGCGTCTGGGCGCCACGCGTGGCTCCCACGTGCTACTGCGGAGGTGGAGGGAGCGCTGGCGGCGTTGGACGGGATAGAGAGGTCCCGCCACAGGATAATGGAGGAGCTGGCCGGCGCCGTTCCCGGGGTTGCCGGCGCCGTTGCGACCCTTTCCGACGTCGCGATGGCGTTCGACGACCCCTGGCGTGACGCGATCCTCGCTCAGCGAAGCAGCCTCAAGATCACGCTGTCTAGGGTTCAGGATGTCATCACGCGAAACCGCGACTACCTGGCGATGGGGCTGGCGGCTACCGTGGAGGCACTTGGCATGCTTGGGGCGCACTCGGGCATTTCCTACGACTCGGATGGGGTGGCCCGACCCGTTCCCGGGACCTTGAGGCTTGTCGACGCGGCCTTCTGACCATGTCGAATCTCTCGTATTACATAGCGCTGTCCGGGATCGAGACCGACAGGGTTGCTCTCGCCACGACGGCGAACGACATCTCGAACGCGAACACACCGGGGTTCGAGAGGGAGACCCCGGCCATATCGACCGTCAATGCCCTGGACCCTCTGGGCATCGGGGGCGGAGCTGATGTTACGAGCATCCTGCAGGATTCGAATAGCTTCCTCCAGGCGGCCTCGTGGCAGGCCAATGCCGATGTGGCCAACTTGACAGCTCGCCAGCAGCAGCTCTCAGGCATCCAGAACATCTTCCAGGAGCCCAGTTCAACAGGTTTGTCCTCGCAGCTATCGACCTTCTGGAACGCCTGGGATGCCGTGGCCCAGAACCCCTCCTCCCCAGCACCACGGGCAGCGCTGATCGGTGATGCTCAGAACGTGGCGCAGACGTTGAACCAGTTCTCGAGCCAACTGAATGCCATGTCCAGCCAGACAGCCAACCAGATGGACACCACTGCCGGCTTGGTGAACAACCTCCTCTCGCAGGCCGCTTCGCTGAACCAGCAGATCACGTCGGCGTCCGCGGGCGGCTCGCAGGCCAACTCGTTGATCGATCAGCGCAACCAGGTGATCCAGCAGCTGGCGCAGGACATCGGTATCACGGCAAGAACCGCATCGAACGGCTCCGATACGTTGTCGGTGGGAGGCGTAACGCTCGTGCAGGACAACGTGGCCGATACGGTGCTGGTCAAGACCAATCCCATAACGGGCGCCATCTCACTTCAGTCACAGAACAGCGGGGCCACGTTGCCGGTGTCGAGCGGCACCCTTGCCGGGCTCCTGGCGGCCCACAACACCGATTTCCCGAACTACCTCAACCAGATCAATGGGGTCGCGTCTGACATTGCCAATCTGGTCAATACTCAGCTTGCAGCGGGCTACTACGACAACGGAGGGACCTGGACCGCCGGCATTCCGATGTTTCTCAACTCCTCTTCCGGGTTGGCGACAGGGATCACCGCCGCCAACATCGAGGTGAGCCCGACGATAGTGAGCAATCCGGTGGACATTGCGGCGTCGGACACCTCAACTCTCCCGAATGCCACGAACGACGGCAACAACGCCCAGACCATTGCCACGTTCTACAATTCTTCGAGCGGTCCCGACCAGGCGTACCGAGCGCTGATCGAGGGCTTGGGCGCCCAGGTGCAGGGAGTTAACAGCCAGATGGCTACCCAGCAAGGCGTTCAGTCCGCAGCCACCGCCTCGCTGCAGGCGGCTACCGGCGTCTCTACCGACCAGGAGATGATCAAGACGCTGCAGTACCAACAGGCGTACCAGGCGTCGGCCAAGGTAATCGTGGCAGTGTCCACCGCTTTACAGTCCCTTCTGGCGGCGGTATGACCAGCATCAGCGGCGGCCCTGTTCTCTACACGCCCTCCGTCGTGGCCGGGCTGGTCGAGAACGACATCAATACCGAGCAGATTTCCATTGCCAACTTACAGCAGCAGCTTGCAACCGGCAACCAGGTGAATGTGCCCTCGGACAACCCGACTTCAGCCGCGCAGATCATGGGGCTGAACTCGTCCTATGCCCGGAGCCAGCAATACATTGCCAACGCCGCGGATGCGATGGGATGGCTCGGTACGGCGGATTCCACTGTCAACCAGATCAACTCGATCCTCTCTCAGGTTCACCAGCTGATGCTCTCGGTTTCGGGGTCGGATCTGGCAGGCCAGCAGAACGCACTCGACGCCGTCGCTGCTCAGATCAGCAATGACAGGACAGCGCTCATCAACCTGGCCAACACCACGTACAACAGCCAGCCCATCTTCGCCGGCACGGGCACGACGGGATCGGCATACGATTCGACCGGCAGCTATCTCGGAGGAGGGAGTGTCCCCACCCGAACCGTCGCCGACGGGGTGACGATCTCCATCGGAGCAGTCGGCCCAAACGTTTTCGGTACGGGGGCGACCGGGTTGCTGTCGAACGGCACAGGGACGGACCCGGGGGTCGGGGTTCTGGCGCAGACGGTAAAGGATCTCCAGGCGGGCAACCTCAGCGCGGTGGAGGGTGTCGATCTATCCAATTTCGAGAACGCCGTGGTCCCCGTAGAGAACCAGGGCGCGATCATGGGTGCCAACTACCAGCGCGCCCAGGAGTTCTCGCAACAGGCGCAGAACCTGCAGGCCACCCTCGATGAGCAGATCTCGGCCCTGCAGGATGTGAACCTGGCACAGGCCACGACGCAGCTCCAGCTCGGGAAGAACACCTACCAGTCGGCTCTCTGGGCCCTTTCCCAGTCGATACTTCCCTCACTCGCTCAATACTTGGGCTAGTGCATCGTCTCGTAAGTAGCGTGATGATAATAGGCAAGTCGGGGGCGCCGCCCGGCAAGGATGCGCAACAGTCCGGTGGACTGTTGCGGGACAGGCATGGCGAAGCACATTGTATGCGCGTACTAGGGGGGTACGTCGAGGACGAGGACACAGCCAGCGGCGTCATCTGGCTGGCGAGATCGCATGGTTACTTATCAGACGGTGCACTAGAGTACAGAGTGTGCGCTGGGTCGTGGATGAGAGGAACTGATTTACCTTGGTGCAGATAGATCCGAGTCCGGTAGCGCCGACGAACGATCCCGCCGGAGGCGAGATCCTTACTCTGGAGTTCCCATGGGGACTGCCGGGTTTCGAGGATGCGAAGAGTTTCACTCTCGGCCAGATGGGAGAGGGGTTGGAGGCGTTCGGCAGGCTCCAGTCGCTCGACGATCCGTCGATTGCGTTCGTGGTCGTGCCGCCCGGGCTTTTCTTCGAAGACTATGATGTCGAGATTTACGACGAGTACATGGCCGTGCTGGGCATCGACGGTCCAGAGGATGCGATGGTGCTCGTAATCATGACCGTGGTCCCGCCGCCGGGCGAGTGCAACCTGAACCTACTCGGCCCGATCATATTCAACCCCCGAACACTGAAGGGCGCCCAGGTGGTCCAGTACAAGTCCAACTACCGGCCCGCTGTTCCCATTTCCGCCAAGACGGCACACTAAGGGGTTGCCGGTGAGCTCGCGTCGCCGGCACCGCTCACAGTATGCTGTCGCGCGTGGACAGTGCCCAGTGACTTCAGGATCTCCTCGGCTTCGGCGGCGGTCGCTGTCGGCACGAGCGCCAGCCTGTTGGCCTCCTGGATCGCCTGATATACCTCCAGGCGGTGAACGGGTACGTCGGCAGGGGCCTCCACTCCAATGCGCACCTGGTCGCGGCCGACCGAGATGATGGTGACCTTGATGTCGTCACCGATGACGATGACTTCTTTCGGGCGGCGTGAGAGTACCAGCATTGTCGGATCCTTCCGGAACAACTGTAACTCACGGATGTCGCCAGGCGGGGGAGACCACGAAAGCTGGTCGCGATCCGGTGCTTCATCCGGCTACGGCCGACCAGTGGGGAGTGTCATGCTTTGATCGGCGAGATCGGCTGGATAGCGCCGTTTCTGAACTACAGCGGGTTGGGTGAGGAGGCCAGAGGCTTCGTAGCGGGATTGTCGGGTCTCGGGTTCGAGCCGGTGGCTCGTGTACGGAGCCTCCAGTCGGAGGAGTTCGCGGCCGACCTGGCGCAGGATCCGTCGGATACTGCGGCGGCCGTGAGGGATGCCTTGGCGCGGGAGTGGAAGCATCCCGATGTATGCGTAGTGCATGCTTCGCTGACGGGTCTCGACCGGGTCGATGCGAAGGTGGCGACCGTGGCGAGGACGATGTTCGAGACCGATTCCCTGCCTCCCGGCTTCGCACAACGACTTGACACATTCGACGAGGTGTGGGTAGCGAGTTCGTTCAACGAAGAGACTTTCCGGAGGGCCGGGGTTACCACCGAGATGCGGGTGGTTCCGGGAGGGGTGGACGCCCAGCGCTTCAATCCGGGCGTTCCTCCCTTGGAGCTTCCCGGGATTGCGGGTACGGTGTTTCTGTATTCGTTCGTGTCGCAGCCGAGGAAAGCGGTCGATGTCCTCCTGCGGGCGTGGGTGCTGGCGTTCGGGCCGGATTCCGGCGAGTCGCGCGAGAGCGCCACTCTTGTCTTGCAGGTAGGCCAAGATCGCCAGTGGGCCGGCTCGAGACTGGATTACGATGCAGAGGTTTCTGTAATGATCGAGTCGCAGGGGTACGACCCTCGAGCGGTCGCCCCGGTGGTTGTCGTTCCCGAGCTCTTGCCATCGGGCAGCATTGCCCGGCTGATGGCAAGAGCTGATGTCTACGTGTCGTCCTCTCGCGGGGAAGGATGGGGCAGGCCGATGATGGAGGCGATGTCCTGCGGCCTTCCGGTGATCTCACCGGGATGGGGTGGGCAGCTTGATTTCCTCGACGAAACGAATGCGATTATCACGGGTATAGCCGGTCTCGTGGACATTCCAGAGGACACAGTAGTGTCACAGTTCGCCGGGCAGCGATGGGCCGAGCCCTTGGTCGACGACCTGGCGGACGCTATGCGCAAACTGCACGAGCATCCCGCTCTGCGCCGTAGACTCGGATGGAAGGGACGTGCGGACGTCGAGGCACGCTGGCAATGGCACCAGGTTGCAGCAATTGCGGCAGAGAATCTGAAACACCTGCTGGCTCCGCGTGGCTTCTTGTCGGGAACCGTGGCCGTTGCCGCTGATCACGCCGGAGCCGATTCGAGTCGCACCGAACCGGCTGTGGCGGATCCTGGTGGCGTCCCTACCGCTGCGGATAGCGCCCCTCCCGCCTTGGCGGACACCGCTCCGGCCGGTGGGCAAGGAGAGCCCGGCGCGAACGCTCGGGCACTGGACGATCTGGCTAGCAACGTTGCCCTGCTTGCCACATCGACGAGCGATGCGCTGGCGAAGATGTCTGGGATGATTGCACAGCTCGAGCAGCGCTTGGCGAGCCAGGGGCGAGTGACGGGAGCTGTGGGCACGTCGATCAACGGTATTTTGTCCCAGGTCAATTCCGTCTTTGCCCAGCTGCAGTTCGGCCCCGGTGATGCCGACTCGCAGAGGCTCTGGCTTCGTTACACAGATGAGAGTGGCAGAGAGGTCATCGGATATCAGAGCAACTTGGGTGAGGCCGCGGGCTTTGGTCCGGCGAGCTTCGCTGCCCTCTTCGGAGGAACGCCGGTTGAAAAAAGAGAACGCGCCCGCTTTTACGTTTCGTACCTCGCCGGGCAGGATCCGGTACTCGATGCAGGCTGCGGCCGGGGTGATCTTCTCCGAGCGCTGAGGGATGCAGGGATCGCCTCGACCGGCGTTGATCTCGACGCCGAGTGCATAAGCTACTGCCAGCGCACGGGAATCGAGGCTGTGCAGGGCGACATGGTCGACTATATCTCCGGTCGGCCCGAGTTCTCCTTCGGGAGTGTGATCAGCATTCAGGTGGTCGAACATCTCGGTTACAGTGCCCTCCTCGCGTTCCTGCGTGAGGCGCTGAGGGTTGTGCGACCAGGAGGCTCCGTGATTTTCGAGACTCTGAATCCCCACTTCCTGGGGGCCTTCCGGTTCTTTGCCACGGATCCCAGCCACAGGCTGCCCATCTATCCCGAAGTAGCGGTCACCATGTGCAGGGAAATTGGTTTCGACCGGGCAGAAGTTGTGTTTCCGGCACCCGTTGGGGACCTCGAAGCGAATCGCCGGGGTTGCATGGACTATGCGGTTATCGCAAAGAGGGGTGACGCGTGAAGGATCGCGCGTCTCCCGAGATAGCGAGCAGGGAAGACGTGGAATTGGCCTGGATCGGGGACTTGGCGGTGCTCGCCCACGACGATCCTTTCCCCGCGAACCTGGCAGCCAGGTTCGCGACATGAACGGAGCCCGTATCTCGGCTGGTACTGTCGACCGTAGTCGTCAGCACTTGGCAATCAGTTTCGCGGGCTGACAGGAGCAATTGCGTGATTTCGGTCGTGATGTACGGCAGGAACGACTCCTACAGCTACAACCTGCACAAGAGAGCCGCTATCAGTATCAACGCGCTCGCCGAGGTACTGGACGATCCTGCGGACGAGATCATCTTCGTCGACTGCAACACCCCGGATCTTACGCCGACCTTTCCCGAGGCGATTGCCGACACCCTGACGGAGAGGGCAAGGAGCCTGCTGCGTGCAATCCGGATAAGACCGGCTGCCTACGACCGCCACAAGAGAGGATCGACGCTTCCCGCACTGGACGCCCTGAGCCGCAACGTAGCCATCCGCCGTTCCAATCCCGAGAACCGCTGGATACTCTCTACCAACTCCGATGTGGTGTTGGTGGTGCGCGACGCGACACGCTCGCTGTCGAGCGTGGTCGCGGAGCTTGCCGATGACTATTACGCGACGCCCCGTTTCGAGGTGCCCGAGGCCCTCTGGGAGTCTTTCGACCGCCTTGATCCGCGGGGCACCATAGCTGCTTTGAGGACCCTTGGCCCTGCGCTTCACCTGAACGAGGCGATGGCCGGCGGGTTGCCGGCAATGCTCTACGACGCCCCTGGCGATTTCCAGCTGATGCTGCGCAGCCAGCTTTTCGAGATCGGAGGGATGAACGAGGAGATGGTGCGTGCCTGGCATGCCGATTCCAACGTCGCTGTCCGGCTGTACCTCCTCAATAGCGCCACGAGGTCGTTGGTCGACAACGTCTTTTGTTACCACTGCAGTCACACGCGCATGCCGCCGCTTCATCACGAGGCCGGATCCGAGGAGAACGACGTATACAGGTTCGTTTTTGACGTGGAGCGGGCCGACCAGCCGGATCAGGGAGATACGTGGGGCATGGCCGGCGAAGAGTTGGAGGAGGTGAGGCTTGCCGGCGGCGGGCGGGCGCAGTTCGCGGACGTGATGCGGCATCTTCTTCCGGGCGAGCTGCAGCCGTACACCACCGACGTATGGGTGGTCAATAGCCACCTGCAGCTCTACGACGTTGAGCACGCATTTCCGCACCTAGCGAATCTCATCTGGTGCCAGCCGCCGTCCTCGGTGATCGCCTATGTCGGGAGGAACACCGCACTCGTGTCGCTGCTGTCGGGCTTTCTCCATGTCGCCATGCCGGAGGTGACTCTCCTCGTCCACGAAAGCTTTGTCGGCGGGGCGTTTGGCCTTCCCGAAGACCTGCCTGCCAGGTGCAATGTCGTGGGTGCCCAGATGTACGAGCTTGCCGACGTATTCATTGTGGATGCTTTCGCCGGGGGGATGCCTGTTGCCAGCTCCGACGGAGTGGTATTCCCCGAGGAGACAGACGACCTGGCTGAGTTGCACCGGAAGCTGATACAGGCGGCAAGTGACGCTGCAGACGACGAACGGGCACGCCAGGTTGCCGGGGGGAATAGACTTTTCATTTTTATGGGATTGATAGCGCCTTATGGTGGTGCGACGCTGGACTCATTCGTATGGGGCAGCTATGACCTTGCGAGTGCACCGCTCGCCCACCACTGCTACCCGGCGGCTGTCGTATGAGTCATCTTCGAGGACGTAGCCACGTGACAGGATGTGTTTCGTGATTTCGGTCGTGATGTACGGCAGGAACGACTCCTACAGCTACAACCTGCACAAGAGAGCCGCTATCAGTATCAACGCGCTCGCCGAGGTACTGGACGATCCTGCGGACGAGATCATCTTCGTCGACTGCAACACCCCGGATCTTACGCCGACCTTTCCCGAGGCGATTGCCGACACCCTGACGGAGAGGGCAAGGAGCCTGCTGCGTGCAATCCGGATAAGACCGGCTGCCTACGACCGCCACAAGAGAGGATCGACGCTTCCCGCACTGGACGCCCTGAGCCGCAACGTAGCCATCCGCCGTTCCAATCCCGAGAACCGCTGGATACTCTCTACCAACTCCGACGTGGCGTTGGTGGTGCGCGACGCTACACGCTCGCTGTCGAGCGTGGTCGCGGAGCTTGCCGACGGTTTCTACGAGACGCCCCGCTTCGAGTTACCCGAGGCCCTCTGGGAGTCTTTCGACCGCCTTGATCCGCGGGGCACCATAGCTGCCTTGAGGACCCTGGGATCAGACCTGCATCTCAACGAGGCGATCGCGACCGCGCCATACTGCCTTTACGACAGTCCGGGCGACTTCCAGCTGATACTGCGCAGCCAGTTTTTCGAGATCGGAGGGATGAACGAGGAGATGGTGCGTGCCTGGCATACCGATTCCAACGTCGCTGCTCGGCTGTACCTCCTCAATAGCGTCACGAGGTCGCTGGTCGACAACGTCTTTTGTTACCACTGCAGCCACACGCGTATACCGCCGCTTCATCACAGACCCCACTCGGATGGAAACGACTTCAGCCGCTTCGTGTTAGGTTTGCAAACGCCACTCCTGCCGGACCAGGGAGATACGTGGGGCATGGCCGGCGAAGAGCTGGAGGAGGTGAGGCTTGACGGCGGCGGGCGGGCGCAGTTCGCGGACGTGATGCGGCATCTTCTTCCGGGCGAGCTGCAGCCGTACACGAGGGAGGTTGTCTACGGGCAGCCTGCCTTCGATCATCTGCAGCTCTACGACGTTGAGCACGCATTTCCGCACCTAGCGAATCTCATCTGGTGCCAGCCGCCGTCCTCGGTGATCGCCTATGTCGGGAGGAACACCGCACTCGTGTCGCTGCTGTCGGGCTTTCTCCATGTCGCCATGCCGGAGGTGACTCTCCTCGTCCACGAAAGCTTTGTCGGCGGGGCGTTTGGCCTTCCCGAAGACCTGCCTGCCAGGTGCAATGTCGTGGGTGCCCAGATGTACGGGCTCGCCGACGTATTCATTGTGGATGCTTTCGCCGGGGGGATGCCTGTTGCCAGCTCCGACGGAGTGGTATTCCCCGAGGAGACAGACGACCTGGCTGAGTTGCACCGGAAGCTGGCGGCGGCCATTGCCGATGGGTTGGTAGCCGAGCGGTCGAGAGGGGGCGAAGAAGGCATCGCCCGGCGCTTGTTCATCTTCATGGGTGCCGACGCAACCTGGATGGGCGACCTTGTTACGTGCTATTTCGACGCTGTGAAGGTGCCTCCCACGAACCACGTCAAGCAGGGCTTCGTGGCGTAACGAGCGGGCCTTCAGGGCCTCGGCGGAGGCTCACCGGGATGGCCGGTAGTGGGCTACCGTCCACCGGCGAGGAGGTGCCTCGCCCTCAGGTACGTACCGTGAGCGAAGCGCAGCCTGGAGGAGATCAAATCAGGGAGCGGCAAGGGGCTCGTGGGTGCAGCTGCCGTTGAGGACAGCGGAGGCGAACCAGTGTGTGCGCCCGATCGTTCCGGCACGCGGTCAGGCTGGCCGCAGCGGGAGTAGAAGTCAGCCAGGGCGGCGGCGGCGGCGGCGTCGGGATCCGACCAGGGCGCGCCCTCAGGGTAGGGCCAGCAGCCCGCGGGGACGGTCGATTCGTCGTAGGGGATGAGAGTGACGGTCCCCGAGTCGGTAGCGAGCCACGGCGGCACCCGTGGAGATGCCGTCGATATTACCGGTTTCCCGAGTGCCACCGCGGCTGCAAGAGGCAGGTCGTAACCGATGGCCCGGTGCAAAGAAATATAGGCTGAGCAGTTCCGGAGAGCGTTGCCAACCTCGGAAAGGTTGTGCGGTCCGGTGACGTCTATGTCGTCGCGGTCCACGGTCGCTTCGGTTAGCGTTTTCCGGTCATCTCTCCGCAAAGGACTGCGCGTGGTCATGACAACGAGTCGGGGGCCGTCGCTTCCGGGGAATGCCTTTGTGAACGCCTCGACGACACCTATCGGGTTCGAGCGCTGGAACGAATCGCTACCGTCCACGACCGTGAGGAGGAAGCCGCCCTCGTCCCATGCAACGAGCGGCGTGGCGGGTATGTCGGCACCGAGAGCGCCGAACTCCCTACCGGGCGACACCGCAGCCAGGATTGCGATCGCAGCATCAGGCGGGATCGAAAGCTCGATCACTGGCTTGCCTGCACCTGCGGTCTCGACCGCAACCCGGGCATTCGGAGAAGGTACCCATATCTCGTTCGTGTAGCGGAGTCCTCTCGCCAGTGGATCGGGAAGGACGGTCAGCGGCCAGTCAAAACAGCAGATGACATAGCGCTCGAAGAAGTCGCTGCCCCACTGCATGGCGATATTGGCCAGCGAATCCGGATCCCTGAACAGGACGACGGTGTCGTGCTTCAGGATCGGGCTGCCGTCTGCCTCGCAGTATGGGTAACCGGCTGATGCAAGAAGGTTCGCGACGATGCCGAAGAGGGCCGGATAGCCTCTCGTGGATGTGCCTGGTCCAATGATGTCCACCCCTTCCGGCAGGTCGCCGCTACGTGTCCGGTGAATGGTACCGGCTCCGCCCGTGCCCGTGCCCGTGCCCGTGCCCGTGCCGGGGCTGTGGCCAGCGTGGATAGCAGGCTTGCTCGCCTCTGTGCCGGCCGAGTAAAGATCTGCAAGCCGGATGCCTCGACGAGATCGGTGCTCTCGATCTGCGTGGGACCGAGCCGCAGATCCCTGTGGAGTGTTCGCGATCGCCGCGAGCCTGGCTCTCACAAATGCTGTTGCCCGTTCCGCGGAGTACCGTCTCCGGATCGTGTTGCGTGCCCTTCCTCCCTTGGCAGCCGCAGAATCCTGGTCGGACCAGGCGTGCCGCATAAGATCGGCGGCGGCCGCAAGGTTCGGTTCGGCCCATATGAAGCCCTCCGGGTACGGTCCGGTAGCCCGCGGGATGGTCGAGAAACCGCAGGGAACAAGATACGAGTTGTCCGGGTCCATGAAGTCTAGGTTCCCCGAATAGGCGGTGGCGATGACGGGTTTGCCAAGTGCCATGGCCTCGGCGATGGGGAGCCCGAAACCCTCCGATCGGTGCAGGGATACGTAGCAGTCTGCGCTCTCGAGCAGGGCTTCAACCAGAGCGCGGCTCCATTCCTCGACTATGAGCACTATGTCGTCCCGGCCGCCGACGGCTTCTGCCAGTTTGCGGAAGTCGGCAGGAGAGTGCCTGTCGTTCGCCTTTACGACGAGGGTCGGACCTTCGCCGGGAGAGAATGCGCGGGCGAAGGCCCTTATGGCCCCCTCGGGGTTCTTTCGCGCGATTGTCGAGGCGAAATCGAACATCGTCAGAAAGATGAAACCTTCGGGCAACCCAAGCGCCGCTCGCGAGTACCGGTTCGCCGTACCATCGCTAGCGACCGCATAGGGAAAGATCTCGACTCTAACCCGGCCCCGCGAAGCTCTTGCAAAGGCCAGCCTTTCGAACTCGCTGTGTACCCATACTTCGTCAACGAGGTCCATTGCAGCGACAAGGTGCGGTGGGAGGGCGTCAACCTCCCAGTGCCAGCTTGCAATCCGGTAACCATCCGGACAGCCCGGCAGGGGGTCACCGGAGGAAATGGCACGGGCGACCTCTATGAGGTCCACCGCGATCATGTCCGCGTGAAAGCGGGTCCCAGCCGGTAATCCCGGTCTCTCGGGCGCCAGCCGGCCCTTGGCGTCCCTATAGCGTGCCGGCTCCACCGACGCCCCGGAGGATTGAAGAGCCTCCAGCAACAGGCGACCTCCCCGCGCCAGGCCGCTTGTCGCTTTTGCAGTGGACTCGAAGAGGTGGACGTGGATTCCGGAGAGGAGGCCTCTTTCGGTACTGGAAGGCTGACCTATCTGCGGTGTTCTACCCCCGGACGGCGTGGTGCGATGCGTTTCGGTGGATCCGGTTGCTGCGCGAGGAGGCGTGGATGTGTCCCATGTCTCGATCAGCGCACCTTTACGAGCGATGATGCCGACAGTGCATGCAGGGCTATCGGAGGTGGGACCGTCGCCGGGGGTTCCGCCTCCCACCGTAGCGAGGCCGTTATCTTTGGAGGCGCCGTCGTCCGCTCCCGCGGCACCGGTCGGGAAGGCGACTGCCGGTGTCGAGTCATCGCGGTCTAGCGTCTCGATGAGCCTGGCCAGCCCGCTGTCGGTGACCTGGGAGCGGTTGATGAGCAGGACCACGTACTCCGCTCGCGCCAGTTCCGTGCCTGCCCGCAAACCTCCGGCAATGCCCAGGTGGCGATCCGTCCGGTGCACGCGGACGCTACCGGCGGCGTATTCCGGGCTTTCGCGGCCGTCTCGAAGGCCAACCGGACCGGCTGTGCCGATGTCAGGCTCGCCACCGGGGGTGGCGGCTCTAGAATCGTCCACGACGATGATCTCGATACGTCCGTCGGCTACCGCGTCAAGGAGTCCGTCCAGGAGGGCTTCGGTTCGGCCGGTCCCGCCGGCATCTTGGGTCACGTACACGACGGCGCTGGCCTCGAGCCGGGATCTTGCCAAGGTGCCCGGCGAGATCTGCTTTACCAATTCCAGAACCTCCGCTGCGACGCCTCCACCCACCCTCCGTGAAGCTGAGACGACTCTTCTCAAACTGAGAACGGCGTCAGGATCACCGAATGCACGGCAACATGTAGCAGCAGCCAGCGCCCTGTCTGGCAAGGGACGGCTTACGTTGGTGGCAAGCGCCAAGAGGGGATCTCCGGCGGGCACGCCGAAACGCCGTACCCGCGCCGCCCATTCCAGTGTCCTGGCGATAGGAAGCTCTTCGGCCGTCTTCGAAGCAGCGGCCAGTACCACTCGGAGAGAGCGACTGCTGCGCTGGAAGCGGTTGTAGCATGCTTCCAGGATCTCGTCAGCCTCTTCGGGGGGAAGCTGGCGTACCTGGCCCATGAAGCCCACGAGCTTGCTGGCCGGCAGGGCGGTGGCTATCTCAGCCACAGACCTGCCGGCCTTGTGCAGGTCGCCCAGCAGGTCACCCATATGAGCATCAAGGAACTCCCCGTTGCGCAGGGTCTCGAGCAGGCAATCAGCAGCCTCGCCGTGGCGTTCGAGAAGGCGCAGTGCGGCGGCCCTCGCTCCGAGGAACTGCTCGGGTTTGTACTCGAACATGTCATCGTCGACCTGCCTGCCTCGGGCTATCAGAGTCTCGGCTACGGCGAGGGCAGCCTCCCCCTCCCCGATGGCGAGCAGCATCCCGACCTCGATCATGTCGGCCGTGACGGGGTTGCCCGATGCCAGCCGCAACTCGTTCACCTCTTCCAGTGCCTCGTCCATACGGCCCATTGCGGCGAGCGTTGCTGCGGAGGTCCGGAGGGCAAGGCGCCGCGTCGTAGGATCGGTGGCGGAGCGTGCGGCATCACGGGAGAGCGCGAGGGCCCTGTCCAGATCGCCTTCCATCGAGACGGATCGGGCGAGACTCGTCTGCATGTAGGTTCTGTCCCGTTCAGACCGGTCCTCGAGCTCCTTCTCGGCAATCCGGACGTTCCTTCCTCCCTTGTCCCTCTCTTTTACGAGGGTGTCGAGGTAGCCGTAGTGGGTCAGCCTGACCTTGGGAAATTCCACGAGGATGGGAGCCCTGCCCGCGGTGGCTTCCCGGAGAGTGATCTGTTCGTGCAGCCGCCCCGACCAGTGGCAGCGCTCCGAGCGGAAGAGCCTCGCAGCGGGGTGGGTGAGTACGGAGGTGGTACCGGATCCTTCGAGGTTGTCTATGTGGATCAGATAGCCTTCGATTGCCGGAGGGGAGGAAGCGATGATGCTGCGGACCTCAGCCGGCCGGTCGGTAAGCACCACCTCCTCGTCGGCGTCGACCCAGAGTATCCACTCCCCTCCGCAGTGTGCAAGAGCGGCGTTGCGGGCTCTGGAGAAGTCGTCGTCCCAATATCCTTCGAAGACGCTTGCTTCCCGGGCGCGTGCAAGCCCGATCGTCCGGTCGGTCGATCCGGTGTCGTAGATCACCACCTCGTCGACGAAGCCGTATAGGGCGTCGAGGCATCGCGGGAGGTTCGCTTCCTCGTTCTTCGTGATAAGGCATGCCGAGATGAGCTGGGTTGTTGCCGAAACCGGCGGGCGCCCGTGGATGGCAACGAACAGGGCGCTGTCGGCTGCAAGCGCACTTCCCGATGGGTCACCGCTTGGCAGCGCAGTGGAGCCGCTGTCGCCGGCGCCAAGGCCGGGAGGGACGGCGCCAGGCTTAGGGCCACGAAGCGACAAGTCCGACGCGGCCGGTTGCAGATCCGGGCCAGGTTTCCAGTCGTATACGGGCCGGTGATAGGCGAGAGCACCATGAACCACGCCGATGCTGCCGGCAGTTGTCGCAGCCCGCTGTACCAGGTCTTCGAGCGCGCTGTCAACGCGTATGAAGCGTTCGTCGAGTGGTCGCGACGCCAGGAGTAGTTCTGCTGTGAACACCAGGCAGTACGGCCTCAGCCGCTCCGCTGGGAGGACCCTCGACTGGCGCGCGGCGGACCAGTTGCGCCAGATTGCGGCGAGCGAACCGGGGTCGGTCTCGTCGAAGTGAAGGAGCGTGCTCCCGCGGGGGAAATACGGAGCAGCGGCGTGCCAGTCGCCGCTGCTCACTGCTGCGACGAGGCGGTTGAGCGACGGGGCCGGGAGAAGGGTATGGTCGTCCATGACAATTACGAGGTCGCCTTCGTGGAGTCCGAGTCCGGTGATTGCCCTGTTGAGGGCAGGTACACGCGAGGTTCCCGGCGCGGCCCTGTCTGATTCATCGCTTGAGCGCGTCACCCAGGTGTACAGGGTCAGCCTGCCGCTGTCCACCGGGGGACCCTGGCCAGACTCGAGAGCAACCAGCTTGTCCCTGGCAGGATCCAGGGATGGGTTCAAGGTATCAAGACACCGCTGGGTCTGCTCCCAATCCGACCCTGTTAGCAGCACCAGTCGGATAGGGGGTCTCACCCGTGGCGTCACACAAACATGTTACCCCTCTCCACATGCACCGAATACCCTGGCCTACCTATAGCCTCAGCGGGTGTACCCGCCCGCGCTAGATGCCGCCGGTGGTGTGACAAATACGCGTTGTGGGTTTGGCGGCAGGGGTTGACATCGAGCGCCACGGGGTGTACAATCTGAAACGTTCCCCAAGGATCGGGGGACTCTCACGAAAGATGAGGCAAACAACAAGGAGGTAGTATGTCTTCTCTCGTAGTCAACACCAATATGCAGGCGATTCAGGCCTATAACGACCTGAGCCGCACTGACAATGCTATGTCAACTGCGATTTCGCAGCTTTCATCAGGGTTGCAGATCCAGACGGCGGCCGACAATCCCGCAGGTTACGTCATCTCTGAGGCTCTGTCGTTCCAGTCGACCGGATACCAGGCGGCAATGAGCAACGCACAGGACTCGACGGCGATGATCCAGACAGCCGTCGGGGCTCTCAACCAGATCACGTCAATCCTGCAGACGATGGACCAACTGGCGGTAGCCTCGGCCAACTCAGCGACGACGGACTCCACGGCGCTGAGCGCCAACGAGGCCGAGTTCACCGCACTGCAGAACCAGATTGACCAGATAGCCAACTCGTCGAGCTACGGATCGACGCAGTTGCTCAACTCCAGCACTGCAGCGTACACGGTCCAGGTCGGAGCGTTCGGGCTGAGCGGTCCAGGAGGCAACTCCTTCCAGCAGATTAGCTTCTCGATCAGCGCTGTCACTACCGGAGCTCTCCTTGTGAACACGTCGGCCGTGGCCGTGTCCGGTTACGCGAGCGCAACGTCGGCGATCGCTGCGGTCCAGAGCGCGCTGTCCTACGTTGACTCGGTTGAAGCCAATCTCGGTGCCACCCAGAACGAGTTGTCGGCGCTTGTTGCCAACCTGACGGTGGGCAATCAGAATCTCCAGGCTGCGTACTCGGGAATGGTCGATGTGAACATGGCGCAGGAGATGACCACGTTCAGCACCGATCAGATTCTCATGCAGACCGGCGTTGCGATGTTGGCTCAGGCCCAGACATCGCCGTCGATGATCCTGAAGCTCATCTGAGAGGAGACGGTAAGGCAACACGGGATGGGAAGCATGGATCGTCCTCTTCCGAGGACGATCCATGCTCGTGGTCTGTTCGGCGAGCAGAATCTTGCCGGGCAGGCCACGTTCCTCCCAAGTGCCGCTCATAGGGTGGCCATAGAGCAGTGCTCAGTAGGGTTGCGCATACGGGGTTTTCCGAGGCAAGCGGTCGGGCGAGACAGCGAGTGCCACGGGTGTATGTGTTGAGAGGGGCAGTGTTGGGACAATTTACACTGAGCGGAGGGTCGGCGTGTGGCCACTGGGTGTGCCGGTTAGGGGTTGCGTAGCTAGGGTGTAGGGGAGTATGATGACACCTATAGTAGGTGATCGCCTGCAACGAGAGGTGGCTACTCCGGGGTGCAGATCCGGTTGTGTAGTTTTCTGAGAGGTTTCGAGGAGGTTCTGCTATGACCATGGCAATGCCGACAGGATACACCCCTCCCCTGACCGAGAACGGTCTGATCTCGGGCATCAACACCACGCAGGTGATCGATGCGTTACTGCAGCCTTACCAGGCGAGGGTAACGAATCTCCAGAATGAGCAGCAGCAGCTCAACAGCGAGGCATCCGACTACCAGGCGATCAACACCGACCTGCTTGCATTGCAGAAAGCCGCTGAGGCACTTGCGGCCCCATCCGGATGGAACCTAATGACCGCCTCGTCTTCCGATACAGGCGTAGCAACGGTAGCGACGTCGGCAGGTGCGACGACCGGCACCGAGCAGGTAAGCGTGAGCCAGCTTGCGCAGAACAACATACTGACGACTGCCGGTACGGTGGCGGCTACCTCGGATACCGTCACATCGGCGAGCGACTTCCTGGTTGCAACCGGCGCCGAGAACCTGGGGTTCAACTGGGTTGCCGCAGGATCCGGCCTTGGCCTCGGGGCGTACTCCGTTGCTGTCTCCGGTGGTGCCGGTGCCTGGACCGTAACAGTTACGCAGGGCACCAACAGTGCCACGACGAGCGTCTCCAGCGTGACTGCAGGTACCCCGATTACACTCAACGCTCCCGGTGGGGGCTCGATCGTTGCCATGCCGTCGGGGAGCAGCCTTACGGACGGGACGGTCAATGCCACGAACGTCTCGACGGGGAGCGGCTCGCTCGCCGACGTGGTCAACAACATCAACTCCGCCGGGGCCGGAGTCAGCGCGGCGGCAATCAAGGAATCGAACGGGCAGTATGCCCTCCAGTTGATTTCGGGAGCCACGGGTACGGACGGCCAGATTACCGTACCGACCGGTGCCACGAACGGTGCAACCTACGACCAGTTCTACACCGACCTCGGGAAGTTCAACACCACCCAGGCCGCTCAGAATGCTCAGCTCGCCGTCGGCACAACGAACCCGATCACCCTGACGTCCCAGACGAACACTTTTGACAACGTCATGCCCGGTACGGACCTGACGGCAGTCTCGACCGGATCCACAACCATAACAGTCTCACCCGACGCCACTGGCGAGGCAACTCAGGTGCAGACCATGGTGCAGGATGCGAACCAGGTGCTCTCGGACATCCAGAAGTATGCCGGTTATGACCAGCAGACCAAGACCGCGGGCCCGCTCATGGGATCGGCTGTCCTGCAGGACATCCAGCAGCAGATCCTCTCGACGCTCGGCACTGATACGGGAACGTCGACCCTTACGCCTACCGCTGCGGGGATAACCCTTTCGAAAGACGGTACGATCAACTTCGACCAGACGACGTTCGAGACCGAGTACAAGGCCAATCCTCAGCAGGTGCAGAATCTGTTCACCCAGGGCATCACGCTGCCGTCGGGATCACCGTTCACCGGCGAGCTCAATCTCACCTACGCAAGCGACCAGACCCAGGCGGGTCAGTACACTCTGAACGTCACTCAGCCGTACATCGCGGGGACTCAGTCTGTGGCAGGCACGATCACTACGCCGGGGGGTACCGTAACCGGTTCGGGCAACGGTGAGTACCTGTCGTTCCCGGCAACCGATTCTTACCTTGGCGGGATGGTCCTCGATGTGACGTTGCCGGCAACGGGCACCTACCCGGTTTCCGGCGCCATCAACTATGTGCCGGGAATAGGCCAGCAGCTGGCGAGCAACGCCAACGCAGCCACCAGCTCGATCAACGGCTCGCTCACCGAGACGATCCAGAACCTCAACCAGCAGTCTACGGGCCTGAATCCTCAGATAAGCTTCTACCAGAACATACTCGATCAGGAACGCCAGCTGTTGTCTTCCCAGTTCGCTCAGATGGAAGTGACGCTCGGGTCCCTGAAGAACCAGAGCTCAGAGCTCTCCGCTGCGATTGCGCAGCTGCCATGAGCTATAGCCGAGGTGGTCTCGAGGACATGAAGTTGCGGTACCTGCGCGAAGCGGTCCTGACAGCCACTCCTGCGCAGCGGGTGGTTATGCTTTACGATCAGCTCTTGCAGAACATCGCCATCGCCGAGAATGCACTGGCGGCTCCGGAGCCGCGTGACTTGAAGATGGCAAACGACAACCTGGTCAACGCCCAGGAGATAGTGCTTACCTTGCAGGGGGTTCTTCGTGCCGACATCTGGGATGGAGCCGGTAGTCTTGCGGCCCTGTACCTTCATTTACACGGTGAGCTCGTCGCTGCCAACATGGAACAGGACGCGGATCGGCTGGCGGCTGTGGCGGGAATGGTCGGCAAGCTCGGCGAAGCCTTCAAGATAGCGGCAACGAGGGTCGATCAGGCGGCATCCGGCGCAGTGGCGGGGTGATATGGCCAGTCTGGCGCCTGCAGGCACTGAGACGAAGCCGCCCGTCGTTCCACCCGACTGGGAGGCTGTTCTCGATCAGATCGAGGCGGGGCTGGCAGCCTGCGGGCTGGCTGCAAACGGTGAAGGCGGTTGGCCTCCCCCCTACGTCGTCCCTGCCGGCTTGGGGCCACTTCCCAGGGAGCTTGCCGGTCGAGCGAAAGCCGTGCTGAACCAGGTTCGCCAGATGGAGGACCGGGTGTCGGTCATGCGAGATGGAGTCGTGGCCGGTCTCGCCAGGCTGGAACGCAGCCGTCCATCCTCGGCCGCTCCGCCGGTTTACGTGGACAAGCTGGCATAAGCCCGCCGGGCTACTGCTCGAGAGCACCGGACCGGGCGTCGCAATCGAGAGAAGGACTCACTCGAGCGGGCGTAGGCCCGCTGGCGGAGGAATCTACGGCTTCCGTCCGACCACGGCGATGAGCGTCTCCAGGCGAAACCTCGCGGACGCCTCCTCGTCGGCGTAGACCGCGAGAGCGTCGTTGAGTTCATCGGCGCTCATGATGCCCTGCGACACGATCCCGTCCCGCTCCAGCATGAGACGCTCCAGGTCCATCTGCCGGCCGAAGTCGTTTCGCCTGCTGGGCCCATGCGCAGCGTTCGGGAGCACGAGGACGGCTTCGATGGAGAACCCCTGGTTGTCCAGGTAGGTCGATAGCTTACGTCCGACGAGCCGGTCTCCCAGCCGCTTCTCGTACAACGCGTCGTAGGCGGCCTCCAATTTCGAGGCAGCTGCCGACGTCTCGGGGTAGACCACGGCGAGGCCGTTGTCCACCTCGGCCACGCAGAAAAGACCTCCGGAGCACAGCACCCGCCAGGCTTCGGCAGTGACGGCTCGCGGGTCGGAGATGTGCTGGTAAAGCAGGAATGACGTGACCAGGTCGAAGGACGCGTCGCCGAAGGGCAGCGACGCACCGTCTGCCTCTTCGAAGGCGACGCTTGCACCCTCGGGGAGCCAGTTGCGCAACGACACAGCGATCCGCCTGGCTGTCTCGACGCACAGTGTGTCGTTGTCGACCCCTGTAACCGCGCCTACGCCGAGGCCTGCGAGCTCGAAGGCAACCGGCCCGAAGCCGGTACCGATATCGAGGGCGTTCGCATGCCGTTCCAGGTGCAGTGCCTGCAGGAGGATCCGTCTCCCGGCTGCAGCGGCCTGGGTCTGAGAAAGCAGGTGTGCGTGCGCTATGTCGAGATCGGCTCCCTGTTCGGCCCGGAAGGCCGTGTCGAGCGCGTCCCAGTCGGTTGCTTCCTTGATCGGCATGCCGATCATATTACAGCGTGGACGCCCCCGGCGGTGGATTCCGGTCCACGCTCAGACTGGCGGCGCGGACCGCAACGGAGCACGACGGCTCGGCGGCAGGAAAACACACACTTGTAGTTCTATCCGTGCTATTCTCGGCTCAAGGATATCGTCGTACTGACGATATAAACCTTGACGGTGCAACGGAGCGCATCGAATCTGCCCAGGACGGGCTCAGATCCCAATGGTTGGGCCGCATGGCCGGGCCAGCCACTGGAGTCCCAACAGTCGGGCTGTAGCCGGCTGGTTGGGGAATACGAGTCAAGTAACAGTGCGTAGGGACAAAGGGAGTAGCTCCGTTGAGCGACATCATGTCAGTGCTGTCGTTTGCGCTTTCCGGATTGACGGAGAGCCAGCAGTCGACCGCAGATAACCTGGCGAACGCCGACACACCCGGCTATACCGCTTCAGAGGTTCATTTCCAGGCAAGCCTACAGCAGGCGCTGCAGTCCCAGGCGGGCGGCACTGCCACGACCACCCAGTCGCCAGATCCGACCCCGCCGTCCACTAACGGCAACAACGTCAACGTCGGCAGCCAGCTGGTCAATGCCGAGCAGGAGACGATGCAGTACCAGGCGATGGTCGACATGTTCAACGCCCAGTACCGCCTCATTCAGGGGGCGTCAGGGGGTAGCTTCCAGTGAGCCTTTTCGGTTCCATCCCGGTATCCGCCTCCGGCATCGAGGCGATGCAGACCTGGATCGATGCGATTGCCGGGAACCTGGCCAACATCAACGATGCGGTACCCGGGAATGCCCCGACATATCAGGAGCAGGTACCCGTGGTTGCTCCCGACGCGGCCGTGCCGACCGCACCCGGCCAGCCGGGTACCGGGGTATCAGTAGTCGCCGTAGCGCTCGGTAGCTCCACCGGCAAGCTTGCCTACGATCCATCCAACCCCCTGGCGGATGCTCAAGGGTACGTGCGCTATCCTGACGTCTCACTCTCGCAGCAACTCGTGGATCTCGTCGAGGCCCAGCAGTCCTATCAGGCGAACGCCACCGCCGTAAGGCGTGCGGTCAGTGCCTACCAATCGGCCTTGACGATGGGGAGTTGACCATGGCGCTCCCCGTTCTTCCTCCCCTTCCTCCCATACAGGGCGGCGGCGGCGGCGCCCAGGGAACCGCCGCCGCCGGCTCATCCGGCGGGAACGGCTCCTTTGCCACGGCGATCGGCAATGCCATCGACTCGCTACAGAATGTACAGGCGCAGGCCTCTGCCGCACAGGCCTCGGCGGCAGCGGGTCAGGGAGACATCGCTCAGGCAATGATCGCCACGTCCAGGGCCTCTCTTGCGACCCAGGTTACGGTGGCGACCCTCAACCGGGCGGTGACAGCGTTCACCGAGGTCATGAACCTTCCGATATGACTACGGCGGGCAAGCTGCGCCGGGGTGAAGGACCCGGGAGCTCGCAGCAGATGGGGCGCTGCGGTCGTGGGGCCCCGGGCTCGCTTCGCGCGGGTGGGCTCTTGGTGCGGGCGGAACCGAGCGGTTTGGAGTTGTAGATCATGGCACTTGTCGCACAGGATCAGCTGGAGCGTTACCGGGGTTTTGTCGCAGATCGTCTCCGGTCGTTCTCTTCGGAGTTCACCGTAGGCCAGAAGGCGGGCGTTATCGCGGCAGCTGCGGTCGTCGTCGCTCTCGGCGTCATCTACATGACCATCTCGGGTAGGCCGACCTACTCGCCGCTCTTTACCAACCTCTCCGCCTCGGACGCGGCTTCGATCACCTCGAAGCTTTCTGCCGACAAGATCCCGTACAAACTGTCGCCCACCGGCACGGAGGTGATGGTGCCTGCGAACGACGTCGCCAGTGCCAGGATCTCGATGGCGGAAGCGGGGCTTCCTACCCAGAGCAACGTGGGGCTGTCGCAGGTGAACCAGGCGGGCATCACCACTTCGCAGCTTGCACAGCAGACCGACTACCTGATCGGGCTGCAGGGCGAGCTCGAGACGACAATCGACGCGATCAGCGGCGTGCAGAGCTCTCAGGTGAACGTGGCATTGCCGGCCAACCAGACCTTCGTGCTCAACGGCTCTAACCCCACGGGAGCTTCCGTGCTCGTCGACCTGGCGCCGGGAGCGACGCTGTCTCCTGACGAGGTCCAGGCGATCGTGCATCTTGTAGCCTCGTCGGTGCCAGGGCTGACCGCCGGCGACGTGACGGTGGCCGATTCGAACGGCAATTTGCTCGCAGGCCCGGGTGTCACCGCTG
Organism: Actinomycetes bacterium; assembly: GCA_021816935.1. Lineage (GTDB taxonomy): Bacteria > Actinomycetota > Acidimicrobiia > Acidimicrobiales > JAMCPL01 > JAKAWR01. The sequence continues at coordinate 113,882 of JAKAWR010000002.1, read as the reverse complement.
CGATCGGCACGGAGACGGCGGCTACCCAGTCCTACGACAAGGCCGTCGAGGCGAAGGTCGAGGGCTACCTCACGACGGTGCTGGGGCCCAACAACGCAGACGTGGTCGTGAACGCGGCCCTCGACTTCAACAAGACCTCAACCACCACCAACCAGGTTCTTCCCAATCCCGCGAGCAAGACGAACCCCAATTCCTATTGTACGAGTACCAGTACCAACTCCCAGACCTTTACCGGGTCCGGAAGTCTCGCAGGCGGGGCCCTGGGGTCTGTCACGCCAACGGGTGGGACCGGCCCCACCAACTACAAGAACACATCCACCCAGCAGAATTGCACTGCCGGCTCGAGCACAACCACTAACGATATCGCCCCCGGTCAGTTGACAAACCAGTCGGTCGCTGTGCTGGTCAACTCGAAGGCGTTGCCCGCCGGCGTTAACCTTGCAACGCTTCAGACAGGCGTTACAAACGCTGCCCACATACAGACGGCCCGGGGAGATACCCTGTCGTTCGCGTCGATGCCGTTCTCGGCAACGGCCGCCACGAGCGCGGCGAAGGCAGCCGCAGCCGCAGCCGCAGCGACCAAGCAGGCTTCGCTCATGAACGAGCTCAAGGACGCCGTTCTCGCGCTCGTGATCCTGCTGGTCCTCTTCCTGCTCTGGCGGTCGGCCAGGAAGGCCCGGAGAGAGGAAATAGAGAGCCAGGTCGAGATCCCCGAGCTTCTCGGGTATCCGGGCGCCGCGCTCGCCGGCGAGCCCACGACGCAGATCCCTGCCGTAGCACCCGGGATGGAACCGCTCACAGCGGTGGATATCGGCCAGTTCGTGGACAGCCAGCCCGACGAGGTCGCCGCCACGTTACGGTCGTGGATGCGTGAGAGCGGATCTAAGGTCGCCTCGGGTGCCGGTAGCTCGCCGGGAGCAGGTAGATGACGCCCCCCGCCGTGCTGAGCGGTCCTCAGAAGGCGGCCGTCGTGCTGGCGCAGCTCGACGACGATCACGCTCAGAGGGTCTTGAAGAACCTGACCGAGATGGAAGTCGTCGAGCTGGTAGCGGAGATGGCGGTTCTTCCGGCCCTCGATCAGAATATCGTGAAGTCTGTCCTCAACGAGCTGATAGAGCAGGCCGCCGTGCTTTTCCAGGTCAGGCAGGGCGGGATCGACAGTGCTCACCGGCTCCTGGAAGAGCGGTTCGGCAAGATGCGCGCAGACGAGATACTCGACGACCTGGCCGTCGGCGGTCGGAGCCGGCCTCTGTCGTTTCTCAACAGGATAGACCCGATGCAGATCGTAGGCTTTCTCGCCGACGAACACCCCCAGACCGTGGCCGTCGTGCTTGCCCACTTGCCGGGCGAGGACGCCGCCCGCGTCCTTGCCCATATGGACGAGCACGTGCGGGTCGACATTGCAAAACGCGTGGCGATGCTCGGTCGCGTCCCGCCGGAAGCCATCGATCGGGTATCGGAGGTCCTGGAGCGGAAGCTGTCCACCTTGATTCGCCAGGGCGTGACTGTGAACGAGATCGGCGGCATTCCCTCCATCGTGGCGATCATCAACCATTCCGAAAGGTCGGTAGAGCGCCAGATCCTCGAGGAGCTGGAGGAGACCGATCCGGAGCTCGCCGAGAAGATCCGCAACGAGCTTTTCGTGTTCGACGACATCTCGAACCTCGACGACAGGACGTTGCAACGGGTGCTGCGCAATGTCACAGCGAAGGATCTGGCCGTTGCGCTCAAGGGCGTAAGCGACGAGATCCGCGACAAGTTCATGCGAAACATGTCCGAGCGTGCTCAGGAGGACCTGGTCGAGGAGATGGAGATCCTCGGGCCCGTGCGGGTATCGCAGGTGGAGAAGGCCCAGCAGGATGTGGTGAGGGTGATTCGCGAGCTAGAGGCGGCAGGCGAGATAGTACTGCTCAGAGGCGATGATGAAGTCGTCTCGTAGGGCACCGTCCTCGGTACGGCTCCGCGGCGTTGGCGGTGCCGCCAGCTCGGGAAGCGGCGGAAGTCTCGTGGCGCAGGCGCAGGCGCGGCGATCGCCGCCGCGCGGAATCGTCCTTACGGGCGATCTTGCCAAGCAGGCGACCCGGGCGAAGCTGGAGGAGACCGTGGCGGCCAGAGCGGCCAGAACGACCGCCGACACTGTCGCTACCGGTGGCCGCCTGCAGAACATGGCGGACGAGCTGGCCGCTGCGAGGACGGCCGGTTACGAGGATGGCTTCAGGGCCGGGCTGGCGGAGGCTATCTCCTCGATGGAGGCCGAGCGCCTGGAAACGGCCCGCAAACTCGCCATGTCCATTGCGGATGCCGCCGGCGTAGCGGCGACATCGCGCGCTGAGATGCTTTCGGGGATCGAGAAGGAGGTTGTGGACCTTGCCGTCAAGACGGCAGGGGCCATCCTCGATCGGGAGCTCGTTGTGTCGCACAGTCCGGGGAAAGAGGCCGTCGTGCGGGCGCTGAAGCTCGTACCGGCAGGGGAGGACCTGGAAGTGCGGCTCAATCCCGACGATATGGTCGACGTTGCCGAGGTGAGGGAGTTGGTCGGGGATGTCAATGTGGCGGTAGTGGCAGACGCGTCGGTGGAGAGGGGCGGGTGCGTTGTGCAGGCCGGCCCGGCGAGGATAGATGCGCAGGTATCTGCTGCTCTGGAACGAGTGGCCAACTTGCTCGGGTCCGTCGTACCCAGCGAGAGCGCTCCGGCTGGGGGGCTGGGAACACCGCTTCGCGATCGCAGCAATCCCGTGAACGGGGATGGCGGCGGGGTGGAGCTGAACGTTCCCGCTGCCGAGGGAGGAGACGAGTGAGCGTCATCCCGGCCTCGGTGGTGAGGAATGTCGAGGTCGTGGCCCGTCCCAGGCGGTGCGGCCGGGTTTCGAATATGGTGGGACTGAGGGTCGACGTCGAAGGGGTCGAGGGCGCGGTGGGCGACGGCCTCAAGATTTTCCACCGGGCGGGCGTGCTGGACGCCGAAGTCGTGGCGGCCAATAGTTCGGGTCTCGTCTGCGCGCCGCTCGGCGAGCTGGCGGGCGTGCGCGTAGGAGATCCGGCTGAGGCCCTCGGCCGGCCGTTCGCGGTACAGGTGGGCGAGGAGCTGTTGGGCCGTGTTCTCGACGGCTTCGGCAACCCGATCGACGGTGGTGCGCCGGTTGCCGGCGCGGACGAGCTTGCGATCCATGGCAACCCGCCCCCGCCTCTCGAAAGGGATCTGATCGAGGAGCAACTCGCTCTCGGCATCCGGTCGATCGACACGGTGGTGCCGTGCGGCAAGGGCCAGCGGCTGGGGATATTTGCAGGATCGGGCGTCGGCAAGTCCAGCCTGCTGTCGATGATCATGCGGGGCACCAGCGCCGCTGTCTCCGTTCTGGCGCTGGTCGGAGAGCGCGGCCGCGAGGTGAACGAGTTCATCCACCGCGATCTCGGCAAGGCTGGCCTGTCCAGGTCGGTAGTGGTGGTGGCCACGTCCGACAAGCCAGCAATGCTCCGCCTGCGCGCCGCCTTCACGGCGGTCCGGATCGCCGAATGGTTCCGGGATCAGGGCCTCGACGTGCTTTTCATGATGGACTCGCTGACGCGCTTCGCCATGGCACAGCGCGAGGTGGGCCTGGCTGCAGGGGAGCCTCCGGCGACGAGAGGCTACCCGCCGTCGGTCTTCTCGCTGATGCCCAGGCTCCTGGAGCGAGCGGGGGTTGCCGCTCGAGGCAGCATAACGGGGTTGTACACCGTGCTTGTCGAGGGTGATGACCTGAACGAGCCCATCTCGGACGCTGCACGGGCGATCCTTGACGGGCACGTCGTACTGTCGAGGCGCCTTGCAAACGCCGGCCACTACCCCGCGGTCGAGGTGCTTGAATCGCTATCGCGCGTCGAGCCCGCAATCGCATCGACCGATCAGCGGCTGGCAGCACAAGCGCTGCGCTCCGTCCTGGCCGCCTACCGGGAGGCCAGGGACCTGGTCGAGATAGGGGCCTACGTGAGGGGGTCTAACGCCGCAGTCGACAGGGCGTTGGATCTGCAGGACCGGATCGAGGCATTCCTGACGCAGGACATCTTCGAGGTTGCGTCTATCGAGAAGTCCAAGGCTGCGCTGATTGCGCTCATGATGGGCGACGAGGGCGCTGGAGGCAGTGACGAGGGCCGCTCCAGTGACGGAGGGAAGGCTTTGCTGACAGCCGGTCAGCCGGTTGCTGAGTTGGTTGCGGGAGCGGGAGCGGGGCGGTGAAGACCTACCGTTTCCGTCTGGAGCGCATCCGGGCCCTCCGGAGGGCGGAGGAAGTTGTGGCGCGCAACGCCCTTGGCGTCGCAAATCGGCGACTTGGGCAAGCGATCGCCGAGAGGGACCAGCGGCGCGAGCGGTACGTGTCGTTGCCCAGGTTTACCGGGGTCATGGAGAGGGATTCGTTCATGCGAAATCAAGGGGAGTTGAACTTGGCGGCTGCATCGCTAGCGGCCGGCGAGCAGGCTGTGGCAACTGCCGTCTCGGAGTCCGCGGCGCGCCAGCTTGATTGGGTTTTCGCAAGGCGCAAGGTAAAGGCGCTCGACCGTATGGACAAAAGGGCGAAGGAGGCGTATCTCGTCGAGCTTGGCCGGCTCGAGGTGAAAGAGGTGGACGACATTGTGTCTGCTTGCTACGCCGTCGAGGGACTTGGCTACGTGACCGCTGAAGTGCGCCAGGTCGCTGCGAACGGCTACGTAAAGGGCGCCAGAATCGGAAGTCGAGGCCGGTGATGGTAGACATGGCAGGCATCGAAGCGGGCATAGCGGCTCTCGGCGGGATCGGCGTGCCCACGGTCCCGAGCGGTGGTTCCGCTCCGGCTTCCGGACCGGATTTCCAGCAGGTTCTCGCGGCAATCCAGTCGGTCAACGAGGCTGCAGCCGACTTCGAGGGTTCGGTAACGGGCGCATCTTCCGGCCCCGGTGGCAGCTCGTCCGGAACAGGCAGCCTCGGGTCGAGTGTTCTCTACGGGACCGGGCAGTCCCAGTCGGGTGGTGCTACGGCCGCTGCCGGCGCGGGCGGGACTGGATATACGGCAGGCAGTGTGGCCGCAACGGTCGGCGGTTCGGCAGGATCGGCCGGTTCGTCCACGGCATCCCAGCTCGAAGCGCATGGCGTGCCTGCGAGCATGGCGCAGCTTTTCGTAGCAGCCGGCGACCGCTACGGGGTATCGCCGGTGATGCTTGCCGCGGTAGGTTATGTCGAGTCCGGGTACGATCCGTTAGCGCAGAGCTCGGCTGGGGCCGAGGGTGTCATGCAGCTCATGCCATCAACCGCCCAGGAGTACGGGGTAAATCCGTTCGACCCGTCTCAGGCGATCATGGCTGCTGCGCAGATTCTCAAGTCGAACCTGAGCGGGGTCGGCGGTTCGGTGCCGCTGGCACTGGCAGGGTACAACGCCGGCATGGGGGCTGTGGAGAAGTACGGCGGCATCCCGCCGTATACCCAGACCGAGAACTACGTGCAGCTCGTGCAGGACGAGATGGCCAAGCTGGGTGGCGGATCATGATCCCGGAACCGGCGGTGCCGGCCGTGCCCGCTCCCGGCGCCGGCTCGGGAAGTGGGTTGCCCGGAGCGTTAGGTGGAGTGCAGGCCCTCCAGGGATCCGGCAGTCTAGACGGCCTTTCGGGGTCCGCCCTTGCGTACGGAGTCGTAGCGCTCCCGCTCGGCCCCGCGCAGGTTCCCCAGCCGTTCGAAGAGGTCATGCGCAGCCAGCAGTCGCAGTCGCAACTCGCGGGCGCTGCAGGCGGGACGGAACCAGCGGTGAGCGCTCTTCGATCAGGATCGCCTGCGGAGGGCTTCAGTCCCGGAGGGTCAGGTGCAATGTCGCCTGGCTCCGGTTCTCCGCAAGATGCATCCGCTTCGTCGCACGCCACTGCGTCAGGCGCCCTTGCCTCTCCCGGATCGTTCGGGACAGCAGGCGGCGGTGGCCCGGCTACCGCTGCAGGCTCTGCCACCTCGGGTACGGGCGGAGCGGGCGGTGGGCATGCGAGCGCCGCCGGCAGCACCGCGGGCGGGACCGGAGGGTCTGGCGGAGATGGGGAGGCAGGCAGGACACGCGGCCCTAACGGCGCGGGGGGGACTGGAGGAACCGGCAGCGCCAGGGGCGCCGCCAAAGCACCCTCCACCCCTACTGGGGCTGCTTCATCGAGTTCGCCGGGCGCAGGAGTAGGCGCCGCCGGGGGAGATGCGCAGGCGGGCACCGCTTCGGGCCATCATGCGTCCGGCTCACCCGCCGGCGCCGCCTCGAGCGTTGCAGGGTCAGCCGGCCGCACTGCGGCCGGTAGAGCTCCAAGCGCGGCTTCAGACGCTTCCGGATCGCCGCAGGCGGCTGTCCCAGGTGCCCGCGCAGCTTCCCGCTCTCCGGGAATGGCGGGCGGCGGCCCGGCTACCGCTGCAGGCTCTGCCACCTCGGCTACGGGCGGAGCGGGCGGTGGGCATGCGAACGCCGCCGCCTGCACCGCGGGCGGGACCGGAGGGTCTGGCGGAGATGGGGAGGCAGGCGGGACACGCGGCCCTAACGGTGCCGGGGGGACTGGAGGAACCGGCGGCGCCAGGGGCGCCACCAATGCACCTTCCGCCCCTACTGGCGCAGGTTTCGTCGAGACATCGGATACAAGAAGCGCCGGTGCCGCGTCACATACCGCCACAATCTCTTCTTCGGGCCCGGGTACGGCAGGAGCGTCGCCAAGAGGTCAGGCGCCAGGCAAAGCGCCATCGCCTGCAATGCCTGTTGCTGCAGCTACCTCGGGCTCTTCTGAGCCGGCAGGCTCTGGTGCAGGGGCAGCGCTGCCAGCCGCACGGGCGGCGAGCGAGTCACTCCCGGCAGGTAACTCCGGCTCGGCCACTGCCGGTGCCGCCTCGGGCTTGATTGCTTCCGGCGGATCGGCTCTATTGGCAGGTCAGGGAGGCCAGATCGCCGGGCAGGGGAACGTCGCTGCCGGAGCGGGGACCGGAGCCGGAAGTGGCGGATCGACCGGCGGGGGAGGGTCCGGCGCGGCGGGCGGCGGCAGCGGTTCGTCCGCAGGCACTGGCAGTGGCGGAACGAGCGGGGGGTTCTCGGGCGGCACGGCTTCGCAGGGCGGTTCGCAGGGCGGTTCGCAGGGCGGTTCATTTGCCGGGCAGCAGGACATGGTACGTACCGGAGGTGGCAGTTCGGCGGTCCTGGCGGCACTCGACGGCAGCAGCCGCCATGTGGCGGGGGGCGAAACCGCGTTCGGCCAGACCGTTGCTTCCGAGCTTTCCGCACTGGCGTTGTCGTTCGGCGACGCCGCGGGAGTAGTGGCCGATGCGGTGGTCGCAGCCGGGCCTGGCAGCACGGCGGCCCAGGTGGCGGAGGATCTTGCCGCGGTGCTCGTTCCGTTCCAGGCATCCTCGCTCGGCACTCGGGCACTTGCGGTCAAGCTGGAGCCTCCCGGGATGGGGACGGTCAACGCCATTGTCGAGTCGGGTGCGGGAACTGTGACGGTTCACCTGTATACCGACAACCCGCAGGCGCACCGGATGCTCTCCCAGGTCATCCAGGACCTCGAGCAGCATCTCTCATCCGGGACCGGCCAGGCGACCGTCACCCTTTCCTTCTCCTCCCCGGAAGGCCATCGAAGCGCGAACGGGAGCCCAGGCTCGCCCACGTTCGGCCCGGCCAATCCCGGGGCGAGGGGCGCTGGTGATGCCCTTGCGGCTGCGACGGGCGCGCCGGTGACGAGCGGAGACGCTTCGAGGCTATTGGACGTCAGGTTATAGGAGGCATTCGAGCATGACTTACATTTCACCGGCTTCTTCGACGCAGGGCGCGGGAACGCAGCAGCAGACCGCGGCGAGCCCGGCAAGCCAGCTTGCGAACCCAAATATCTTCCTGCAGCTCCTCGTGGCAGAGCTCAAGTACCAGAACCCGCTAAGTCCCGTGAGCGGAGCGAACATGATGCAGCAGAGTGCCGAACTGTCCCAGGTCGAGATGGTGACGCAGATGTCGCAGGACATCCAGGCGCAGCAGCAGGCGCTGCAGGTGTCGACGGCGTCCGGGCTGATCGGCAAACAGGTTCAGGCGACCCTCTCGGACGGCAGCAAGGTATCGGGTGCCGTGTCGTCGATACAGCTCTCGTCGGGGGGCAGTCCAGTGCTCACGGTGAACGGCACTCAAGTGCCCCTGTCAGCGGTTACGCAGGTCTCGTGATGGGGGGGGAGCAAGTGACGTGAAGTGTGTGGATTTTACTACCAGAACGGGTTCGAGCCGGACAGCACCCGAGAATGAAGCTTCCGGCGCAGGTGTACAGGTAAGGAGGATATGAAGAAATGGAAAGATCACTTCTGGCAGCGGTGTCGGGCATTGCGGCCAACCAGGATTTCGTCGACACGATCGGCAGCAACATCGCCAATGTGGATACGGTCGGATACGAATCGGAGGATCCGGTGTTCGCCAACTTGCTGGCCGAGCAGATATCGGGAGCGAGCGCGCCGGCCGGGCTGGCGGTGAACGGCGGGATCAACCCTGTTGCCGTCGGTTCGGGTGTGAGGCTTGCGGCGGTGCTGCACTCCACCCAGCAGGGATCGATGGAGCAGACCAACCAGTCTTCTGACGTGGCAATTTCGGGTAGCGGCTACCTCGTGGCGATCCAGGGCGCGAATCAGGTCTACACGAGGGACGGTCAGCTCACCCTGGATGCGAACGGCAATCTCGTGACGGCCGAGGGCGGCCTGATCCAGGGATGGCAGGCAACCTCGACGGGAGCGATCAACAACACCAATCCGATCACGGCTATCAGGATCCCCACCGGGGAGGTTATGCTCGCATCGGCGACCACGAACATCACCATGGGAGGCAACCTCCCAGCCTGGGCCGGGACCGGGGCGGCTCCAACCCAGACGACCACCATCGACGCATACGACTCGCTCGGTAACGTGGTGCCGGTCACCTTTACCATGACCGGTGTCACCGGTACGGCGAATGAGTGGACGATGACGGCGACCACGCCGAACGCGTCGGGCGGTACTACCCAGCTGTTCACCACTCCGGCGACGATCACATTCGATCCGACCACTGGCCAGATCAGCACGATAACCGGCGGCGGTGGGGTGACCGGTGCGCCCGGGACGGGCTTCAAGGTTTCGGTCAATGCGATGCCGGTGTCGCCGCCGTATTACTTCCCGGCCAGTGACACCTGGACAGTCGACTTCCCGCCGAGCAATGCGGTGGGCAACGTCACCCAGTTTGCCAACCAGAATACCTTCAGCGCGCTGAACCAGGACGGCAACGCTGCGGGTGTCCTCCAGACCTATTCCATAGGCTCGGACGGGACCGTCACCGGATCCTTCTCTAACGGCCGCTCGATGTCTGTAGGCCAGCTGGCGCTTGCAACGTTCGCCAACCCGGGAGGTCTCCAGGAGCTTGGTAACAACGCCTACGGAACCTCCTCCAACTCGGGCCAGGCGCTGATCGGCGCTCCGCTGACCGGGGGTCGCGGCAGTCTTGTCGGCGGCAGCCTCGAGATGTCGAACGTGAACCTGGCAAACCAGCTTACCGACCTGATTATCGCCCAGACCGACTACCAGGCCAACACGAAGGTCGTGACCACGACCGCAACCGACCTGCAGTCGATCATTAACATGCCGTAGGCAGCCGGGCGGCCAGGCACTGTGAACAGGTACGCGACGACGTGACAAGAGACCCTCTGGAAGGGCGACCGAGGCAGCCGGAGACGGGTGCGTCAGCGGATGCCCGCGGAAGACCAACTGTGCGGCGGCGGTTCCGGTGACGGTTCTCGAGAACGGTGAAGAGGTCGCGGACGCGGGTGGCAGTCCTGCCGAGCGCGGCGAGGAAGGCGAGGACCATTCCGACCTGACTGTCGAGGAATCTGCGGGACAGCCGGGCCCGGTTGGCAAGCGAGGCGAAGAGGTCGCCCCCGGCGATGCCGCAGGCGGCGGGTTGGCCGCAGGCCGCAACGGAGTCGTCAAACGATATGACTTCTACCATCGTGAAGCGATGGACCGGACCAGGCTGCGGAGATTCATTCCCATCCTGGAGACGCTCACCCATCGCATCTCCGCTTCCTTGACGAGCAGCCTGGGGTCGCCTGCTCACGTAGCAGTGAAGACGCAGGAGCAGTACCGCTGGGACGAGTACTCCGCGTCGCTTCCCGAGGCCACTTTCCTGGCAAGCGTGGTGCTCATCCCCCTTGGGGGGCGTGTGCTCATGCACGTTCCCATCGATGTCGCCATGCTGCTCGTCGATTTCCGTCTCGGCGGAGGAGGCTGGGGGCAGTTCCCGGTGAGGCCCCTCACCGAGATCGAGCAGCACATCGTCGGGCAGCTTGCCGGAGAGCTCTTCGCGGAGTTCGTGCCGTCGCTCTCGCCTGTTCTCAACGTGCATCTTGGCGCGGTCACGCAGGTATCGAACGTTATCTTCCTCCAGATCGCCAAGCCAAACGAAGTGTGCCTCATTGTGGAGTGCTCACTCGAGATCGGCGAGGGACTTACGGGATCCTTTACGCTGTGCCTGCCGCTCAACGTCATGCTGCCTATTCTGGACGCCCTTGACCGGCTCGAGGCGGCACAGGTGCTTGGCCCCGAGAGCGACATCAGGCAGGAGCTCGAGGTCCTGCTCTACGAGATTCCCATCGACACGTCCGTCCGGTTCCCGAGCGTGCCGATCGACTCTGACGAACTCCTGCGAATCAAGGTCGGCGATGTCATCCCGCTCCACCAGGAACCGGGCCGGCATCTCGAGATGGAAGCGGCAGGGATCCCCCTTTGCTTCGTGCTGCCGACGTCGAAGGGTAAGCGGCAGGCATGTGTTGTTGTCGATATGGAAGGAGAGTGAATGATGGCTGACGAGATCGCCGGCGCGACCGGCACGGTGCCCGGCCCGGCCGCCATGTTGCCGGATGGCCCGGATGGCCCGGAGGGCGCGGTATCGGACGCTACTGGATCCGCGCTGGATGCGGTCGTAGCCGAAGCCGGACAGGCAGGCGTCGCTGCCTCGAGCGGAGACAAGCCGATGACGTCCGGCGCCGGTCATGGCCCGCAGGCGCTGCGCGCGGGAGAGGGTCCGGATCTTGCCAGGCCGCTCTCAGTGCTCCAGGGTGTCGAGATGTTGCTGACTGCCGAGCTTGGTCGCACGAGGATGCTGGTCAGGGAGTTGCTCAACCTGCGGATTGGCTCGATAGTGGAGCTGGATCGCCAGGTAGGCAGTGATGTGGACGTGCTCGTCAATGGCACGCCCTTTGCAAAGGGGGAGGTCGTGGTCGTCGACGAGGAGTTGGGCATCCGGATTACAGAGCTCGCGGGTGAGCAGCCGGCCACGGGAGGTCAGTAGGAATGACAGCCGCAGCGCCGGTACCCCCCGCAACCGTATCGTCTACGACGCCGGCAACGGCGTCGGCCGCAACGCCTCCGGCGACGCCGGCGTCAACTGCCTCTACGCCTGAGACCGCACTGCACTCGCCCGCACAGCCCGCTGCAAGTACCGCCGGTGCCGCATCCCCGCCCGGAGCGGCGAGTGCGAGTGCCGGCGGCTCGACCCCCTCGGGGGCAACCACCGCAGCCAAGCCGGGATCAGGTGCGGTCCACCACGCGGCAACGGCCGCTCACCATGCGGCCGGGGCAGTCCACTCAGCGGCACCGGCGACGGTGTCCCTGCCGGGGCTCTTGCTCCAGGTAATCATGGCGCTTGGCGTGATCCTCCTTTTCGTGTGGCTTCTGTCGAAGTTCTTGCGGTCGAAGGCGGGAAGCGGTCTTCTTTCCGGCCTTGCACTGGGGACCGGGTCGAGAGCGAGAGCCGGGGGCGGGACAACACGACCCCGCAGGAACGGCGGGATGACGATACTTGGCAGGCAAATGCTCGGCAAGGGCGCCTTCCTGCTTCTCGTGGAGGTAGAGGGCAGGACATTGCTGCTCGGGACCACGCCGCAGAGCATCAGCCTCCTGGCGGAGCTGGACAGTACCGGACCCGGCGCCGCCTCGGCGGACGGCGGATCCGTTCACCTGGCCGAGATCGAGTCACTCTACCCGGACGGGGGTGCGATGGCGGGCGGACTCGGTGGTCCGAAGGGCGTCTGGATAGCGGACGCCATCGAGCACCTGCGCGAGATGACCGTCAGGAGATAGTTGTGCATCCGAGAGCCTCAGCCGATAGGGATACCGGGCGAAGTAGCGCTTCGCCACTCCTTCCTCTCGACGGTACAGCGGACCGATACTTGTCGTGGACGAGCCGCTGTTCTTCCTTTCGGCAGTACAGCGGACCGTCTCGTCCAACCTCCCTATCGGCTGAGGCTCTATGCAACGGGGGAGACCACCTGTGATCTCGGTTGGCGGTGTGCTGATAGCGGCGTCGTCGATCACGATCAACTTCGGCAAGTCGCTGTCCAAGCCGAGCGACTCGATCCTCATCGTGTTGGGGATCACCGTTCTTACGCTTGCGCCGTCACTTCTCATCCTTCTCACGGGGTTCGTTCGGGTGGTCATCGTCCTCGGCCTCACGCAGAATGCTCTCGGGCTCCAGCAGATCATCCCTGCTCAGGCACTGGCCGGCCTGGCGCTGTTCCTGTCGCTCTTCATAATGGCGCCGACGCTCAGCCAGATGAACAACGTCGGCCTCCAGCCCTACCTGCACGGCAAGGAGTCTTTCAGTCAGGCATACGACGCGGCGCAGGTCCCCTTGAAACATTGGATGCTCAAGCAGACGGGGAAGGACGAGCTTGCGTTGACGAGTTCCGTGGCCAAGGAGAATCCAGCAAACCCGATGGCAATGTCGCTGTCGGCGATCATCCCGGCCTTCCTCCTAACGCAGCTCAAGGTCGGCTTCATCATCGGCTTCGTGCTCCTGCTCCCGTTTCTCGTCATCAATCTGGTAGTGGCCTCGGCCCTCATGTCGATGGGCATAATGCTGCTTCCGCCCACCCTTGTGGCGTTGCCGTTCAACCTTCTCCTCTTCGTGATGGTGGACGGGTGGGTATTGCTGACGAAGGCACTGGTGGTGAGCTTCAGATGACCTCGGGGACGTGGTCGGGGCGGGAGCCTGCCCAAGCGGCAGAGCGGCTGCACGACGACCGGGGGATATGTAAGTGACTGACACGCAGGTAATCCACATAGCCACGGAGACCATGGTGGTGGCTGCCAAGCTGGCGGGGCCGATCCTGCTCGCCAGCCTCGGCATCGGTCTATTGATCTCGATCTTCCAGTCGGTTACCCAGCTCCAGGACTTCAGCCTGACGTTCGTGCCGAAGCTTCTCGGCATAGCGGTCGTGGTCGCATTCGCAGGCCACTGGATGATCCTCACCTTCGTGGGCTATGTAAACAATCTCTTCGGCCAACTTCCCCACCTGATCAACTCGGGTTAGGGACCAGGGTACGGGCCATGCAGATAAACCTTGATGCGGCATGGCTGCTGGCGTTCCTGCTCGCTCTTGTAAGGGCGGCATCGTGGATGTTCCTCGTTCCACCCTTCGCGCTGTCGAAGGTGATCCCGCCTCAGGGCGTGGTTGGCATTGCAGCGGGCTTGGCGCTACTGGAGGCACCTCATCTCGCCGCATCCCCGGGGCTGCCCACCGATACCGCGTCTTTCATCGGAGCCCTCGGGATCCAGATGTTCACCGGCCTCGCTCTGGGGATGGCTGTCCGCATCCTGATCTCGTCTTTCACTATGGCAGGCGGGATCATGACCATGTTCGGGGGCATGGCCCTCCCGCCGTCAGTCAGCGTGATGGACACCTCGCCGACGCCGCTCATCGGGAACTTCTTCGAGCAGGTCTCGCTGCTCCTGCTGTTCACATCGGGTGGCGTGCTGTTGCTCGTGAAGGGGTTCATGACCTCCTTCGACCTGCCGGGATTGACGCTGGCTTCGTCGGGCAGGGTCATGTCGGTACTGGGCGCCGAGACCGCCACTTTCTTCGTAGCGGCGCTGGAGATAGCAGCACCGGTCATTGCCGTGCTCTTCGTCGCGCAGATGATCATGGCCATGATCGCAAAGGCCGCGCCGCAGGTCAACGCCTGGTGGCTGGGCCTGCCCTTCCAGGTGCTCCTTCTCCTGCTGCTTATCACCTTCGCGATCAGGACCCTGCCCGGCTATGTGGAGCAGATGGTGCTGAGGATGCTCACCGGCATGTCGTCGCTGCTTAGGTGAGACGCGCCATGGCCCCGGCTATTGGCATGCTGCCCGTTGAGGCTCTTGGGAGTAAGGCCAGGTTCCGGTAATGGCCTTCGGCGATGCCGCGGACAAGACCGAACCGCCCAGCCCGCGCAAGCTGAGCGAGGCGCGCAAGTTGGGCCAGATCGCTAAGTCCACCCAGATAGGTTCCTGGTTCTCTCTCCTTGCGGCAACCTTCCTCCTGCCTGCAGCATTCGGTAACGCGGAGCGCAGGATATCCGGCCTGACGAACCTTGCGGGAGCCGCGATGGCCCATCCGAGCCTCCCCCGGGCGATCGGATTGTTTCAGCTGGCGCTGACCGATGTAGTTCTGATCACGCTCCCGATTGGCGCCATCGTGGCCGCCTCCTCGCTATTCGCCACCTTCCTGCAGGTCCGCGTCGTCTTTGCCACCGGGGCGATGAAGCCGGATTTCGGCAGGTTCAACCCGTTCAAGGGGATCAAGCGACTCTTCTCGCTGAAGGTAGGTTGGCAGCTTGCTCAGCAGGTAGTTCAGTTCGCTGTGGTTGCGGGCGTGGCCGTGTTCGTGATGAGGCAGATCATGCCTACCCTCCTGGGCAATCGACCGGTCTCGCTGGGTATCGTGGTGGGGTACATGGCGACGGAGATTCTTCTCTTTGTCCGGTACGTCGCGATAGCCTGCCTAGCGTTCGGCGTAGTGGACTACCTCTATCAGAAGCGCCAGATCATGAAAAGCCTGAAGATGACCAAGGCGGAAGCGAAGGAGGAGTTCAGGCGGCACCAGGCACCTCCCGAAGCCCGCAAAGAGATCAGGAGGCGCCAGATCAGGCTGGCACGGGCCAGGATGATGGCGAAGGTCAAGACCGCCGACCTGGTGGTTACCAACCCGACCCACATCGCCGTCGCGGTGAAGTACGAGCCGAAGAGGCGCTGCGCGCCCAGAGTAGTGGCCAAGGGAGAGGATTGGCTGGCCTTTCGGATACGGGAGGAGGCGCAGCGCCATGGAGTGCCGGTGGTGGAGGATCCACCCCTGGCGCGCGCGCTGCACGCGGCGTGCGAGCTCGATGAAGAGATCCCGCTCGAGCTGTACGTGGCGGTGGCTCGCCTTCTCGCTTTCGTGTTGACGATGCCCGACGCTCTCCGGCGGGGACGCAGCGTACACAGGCGGTCCGCAAGCGCTATGGTTGCATAGCTGTGTTACAGGAGCGAAACGAGGTGGATCTTGCCGGAAGGAGGGTGATCTTGACTCCAGAAGGCGGAGGCGACACTGCCGATGCCATAATCCGGGTCGAGAAGGGCGATCGTATCGGGATCGAGAGCTTCGATCGCTGCTTTCCCGCTATGGACGGTGGTCGCGTATTCGTCGACGTGGTTCTGGAAGGGGCGCTGTATCGGGCGAGTGCGACGTTGGCGGTCAAGATCTTCGACCCCCCTCCGTTCGTGGCCGCGCTGTCCGACATCGGCCCGTTCGCCGAGGTGCAGCGGCGTGCCTGGGTGCGGGGCCGTGTCAGGGTTCCGGTGATCGCGAGGTATATCGATTCAACCGGCGGCGGGCGCTTACCGGTGGAAGAGACGAAGACGATCGACATCTCCGCTGGTGGAGCTCGGCTGGAGCGGCTCAGGGGAGTCGCGGGTGGCGAGACTGTCCGGCTCACGTTTTCCCTCGACAGTGGGGAGTTCGAGGTGACTGGCGTGGTACTCGAAGCGGCCGGGCGCTTCACCCGTTTGCAGTTCACCAATATCGGCGAGAGAGCCGTGAAGGCGCTTAACCACGAGATTTTCCTTTCCCAGCTCCAGGTTCGCCGGCCGGGTTAAGAGCGACGTTCCGCGACCAGGCGCGCGTCGCACGGTCGCGCCGGTAAGCTGATGTCAATGCGACGGAAAGTGTACATAGAGGGCCCGGGCGGGCGTGTCCGGGTCCCGTTTACGGAGGTGGTACTCGGGGGGGAGGGAGCGTCCGGTGCCCGGAGAGCGTTCAGGTTGTACGACTCGAGCGGGCCGGAAGTGGCACCGGGCGAAGAGCTACCGGAAATCAGGTTGGACTGGATCGTAGAGCGGGGCGACACGTCGGAATCCGCCGGGCAGGAAGGATCCGGCGGGGAAGGGCAAGCCGCCGGCCGGCGGGCAGAAGAGACGGCCGGGCGAGGGTCGCTGTCCCCATCCGAGCAGTTGCCGCAAGGACCGGTAGCCGCTTTTCGTACCAGGCGTTCTCTGGCGGGAGCGCCCGTGACCCAGCTTGCATACGCACGCGAAGGTAGAGTTACGCGGGAGATGGAGTTCGTCGCGGTGCGAGAGGGGGTATCGCCCGAGCTCGTGACGAAAGAGGTGGCTGCCGGCCGGGCGATCATCCCGGCAAATGTCAACCACCCCGAGCTGGAGCCAATGGTTATCGGGTCCAGGTTCCTCACCAAGGTGAACGCCAATATCGGCAACTCGTCGGTGTCGTATTCCGTGGACGGTGAGGTCGAGAAGCTCCGGTGGGCGCTGAGGTATGGGACCGATACCGTGATGGATCTCTCGACTGGCCCCCAGATCCGCGCCACACGCGAGGCGATACTTCGCAGCTCGCCGGTGCCGGTAGGGACGGTCCCTATCTACGAGGCTCTGGAGAAGGTGAAAGGTCGCGCGGAGGACCTGAGTTGGGAGGCCTATAGAGAGACGGTTATCGAGCAGGCCGAGCAGGGGGTCGACTACTTCACGGTCCACGCCGGCCTGCTCCTGCGCTACGTGCCGCTCACGATCGAGCGGGTCACCGGCATAGTGAGCAGGGGTGGTTCGATCATGGCCGCCTGGTGCCTGGCGCATCACGAGGAGAACTTCCTGTATACCCACTTCGAGGATTTGTGTGAGATCATGGCCGCTTATGACGTCGCCTTCTCGCTGGGTGACGGCCTTCGCCCCGGTTCGGTTGCCGACGCTAACGACGAGGCGCAGCTTTCGGAGCTGAGGACGCTCGGTGAGCTCACGAAGGTCGCCTGGGAGCACGGCGTCCAGGCGATGATAGAAGGGCCGGGTCACGTGCCGCTGGATCTCGTGGCAGAGAACGCCCGCCTGGAGCGGCAGTGGTGCCACGAGGCCCCCTTCTACACGCTGGGCCCGCTTGTCACTGATATTGCACCAGGATATGATCACATCACCTCCGCGATCGGTGCGGCCACGATTGCGATGAGCGGTGCCTCGTTGCTGTGCTACGTGACCCCGAAGGAGCACCTGGGACTGCCGGACCGGGACGACGTTAGAGACGGCCTGATCGCGTACAGGATCGCCGCACACTCGGCGGACGTAGCGAAGGGGCATCCCGGAGCGAGGGCGTGGGACGACGAACTTTCGGCTGCGCGTTTCGATTTCAGGTGGGAAGACCAGTTCGAGCTATCACTGGATCCGGAGCGGGCGCGGAGTTTCCACGACGAGACCTTGCCTGCCGGTCCCGCCAAGCGGGCGCATTTCTGCTCGATGTGCGGCCCGAGGTTCTGCTCGATGAGTATCAGCCACGGGCTGCGGGCTTCAGCCGCAGGCCTGCCCGTTGGGCAGCCCGTGGGGCAGCCCGAGGGGCAGCCCGAGGGGCAGCCCGAACCCGATGGCGTTGCCGAGGTGGTGCCGGTCGCGGTGGAGATGTCGCTCAAGTCCGCGGAGTTCGTGGCGGGCGGCTCCAGGATCTATGTGGATACCGGCAGGGAGCGTACGGGCTGACCCGGAACGGGCCGGCCGGCGGGTTCGGCCCGTGGTCGCCACTGCCGGCGGGCGCCCGGGAACGGAGTGGCGGTGAGTGTGGAACGTGCCGAGAAGGTGTCGATCGCCGGAGGCCCGAGGAGCGAGAACGTCCGGTGGACGTTCGAGTACAGGACAGGGGCGAAGCCACGCAAAGCCCGGCCGGAAGGCCGAGACTCAGGCGACTTGGCCGGTCTTCAGTACGCCCATCCGCTCCAGCATGACCTTGAGGTCGTGCGGGTTGTCGGCGGCGTTCATGGCCTCGGACAGGCTGACGATGCCGTCGCGCAGCATCTTTGCCAGCGACTGGTCGAAGGTCTCCATGCCGTAGTACTCGCCCTCCTTTATGATCTCTGTGATGTCGGCGTTGTGGGTCGGATCCAGTATGGCCTGCTGCACTCGGCCGGTAGAGACGCATATCTCGAACGCCGGCACCCGTCCACTCGTGTCCGCTCGGGGCATTAGGCGCTGGCAGATTATCCCCTTCAACGAACCGGAGAGGCTCACGCGGATCTGCTGTTGCTGGTGTGGGGGAAAGAAGTCGACCACGCGGTTGATCGTCTCCGGAGCGTTCGTGGTGTGCAGGGTGGACAGAACGAGGTGGCCCGTCTCGGCCGCTGTAATGGCAGCGTAAACCGTCTCCGGGTCGCGCATCTCGCCGACGAGGATCACATCGGGATCCTGGCGCAGCACGACCCGCATGGCGCTGTAGAAGCTTTCCGTGTCGAACCCGATCTCCCGCTGATCGATGGCAGCCTGATCGTCGCGGTGGAGGTACTCCACGGGGTCTTCTATCGTGACCACGTGGCAGGCTCTGATGTGGTTGATGTGGTCGATCATGGCCGCCAGCGTGGTCGTCTTGCCTGATCCCGTTGGCCCCGTTACGAGGACCATGCCGCGCTGCTCCTCGGCCAAGCGCCTTATGACGTCGGGCAGCCCGAGTTCGGCCAGTGAGAATGCATTGGCCCGCACGCGCCTCATTGCGATTGCGACGGATGATCTCTGGAAGAAGGCATTGACCCTGAATCGCCCGACTCCGGGAACGCTGTACGCGAAGTCCGCCTCGTGCTTGTCGTTGAAGATGTCGAGGATCCTTGGAGGCATGATCGACTCGGCGAGGTTCCGCGTCTCGTCAGCGTTGAAGCGGGGTTCGTCGTCGAGCGTCCGCAGGTAGCCATCGACCCGGATCCTCGGGGGAGCCCCTGCTTTCACGTGCAGGTCCGATCCGTCGAGATCGCAAAGAAGCTTGAGAAGTCGATCCAGGTCCGCGTTATCCATGAAACCCAATACTACACAGCGTGGGACGGTGCCGCCACGCCACAATGCACGGTCGAGCACACGGGAAGTGGTGGCGACGCGAGTGCCGGCGGGGAATGCCGCGAGGACGAGGCGCGCGACGACGGTTTCGGGAGCGGCCGGCTTGGCAACAGGACGGCGGTGCCGGGGCGGTTCCGTCGGGAGATGAGTGGCGGTTCGATCCGGGCTGCATTTGCCTGCGACGTTCCCGGTAGACTGTTTCGACTGTGGAGGAAAAGGCGCAGGTAACCGTTGTGGATGTGGCCGCTCTCGTGGTGGAGGTGAGTGCCAGGCGCGCCTCGAGGGCGAGGGGCCCGTTCGATACGGGACCGCCGATACACGAGACGGCACCGGCTACGGTGCCCGCCGCGGCCGATGGTTGCAGGGTGCTCGTCGTTGCAGCTCATCCTGATGATGTGGATTTCGGGGCGGCGGGGACTGTGGCACGCTTCGTCGAGGAGGGCGCCGGCGTCAGCTACTGCATAGTTACCGATGGCGATGCCGGCGGCTACGACCGTAACGTGGCGAGAGGCGAGATGGCCTCCCTGCGCAGGGAAGAGCAGCGAGCGGCGGCACTGGAGGTCGGCGTCCACGATGTGGTTTACCTGGGCTATCCGGATGGTCGCCTGACGGTCACACTCGACCTGCGAAGGGACCTGTCTCGCGTGATCAGGCAGGTGCGCCCGGATATCGTGATCACGCAGTGCCCGGAGCGCAACTACGAGCGGATTCCGGCGAGCCATCCCGACCACATGGCGGCAGGTGAGGCTGCGCTGTGCGCGATCTATCCGGATGCGAGGAATCCGTTTGCCCATCCGGAGTTGATGGAGGAGGGTCTCGAGCCTCACATCGTCTCGGAGACGTGGCTCATGGCCAGTGCCAGTCCCACGGGGGCAGTGGACGTGACGGGTTCCTTCGGCCGCAAGGTTGCCGCGCTCAAGAGACATGAGAGCCAGGTGGGCGACGGCTCCTGGTTAGAGGGGACGCTGAAGGAGTGGATGGCGAGGGGGGCCGAAGTCGCTGGGCTTGTCGCGGGCAGCCTCGCAGAGATTTTCCAGGTGGTGCATACCGGCTGAGTGGCCGATCAGCCCGCCTGCGGACACCTTGGCTGTCCGAGCCCTAGAATCCCACGGCCTTGGTCGTGGGAGCAGTCGCACCATCATGAGCTCTGGCCGCTGCTCGCCAGTTGCCGCAGAACGTATCGTAGGATGCCGCCGTGGCGGTAGTAGTTCGCCTCCTGCGGCGTGTCGATGCGAACGCGGCACCGGATAGTGTGATCGCCGATCTTCACCTCCAGGGTTGCCGGTACGGCACTCCCGCCGGCAGTCCCTTTGCCTTCGCGACCGGAGTCCGTCGCATCGCCGCTCCCATTTGCGCCTCTTGTGGAGTCGCTATCAGCGGTGGCACCGTACCCATCCCCCCCGCCTTCGCCGGCGAACCAGTCGCCGTCCGTATGAGCGAGCGCTGCAATTCCGGGGATGGATACGACCTCACGGCCGGTGATCGTAAGCGATGCGGCGGTAGTCCCCTCCGGGAACTGCAACGGCAGGATGCCCATGCCGACGAGGTTGGAACGGTGTATCCGCTCGAATGACTCGGCGATGACCGCCCGGATGCCGAGGAGAGCGGGCCCTTTGCCTGCCCAGTCGCGGGACGATCCTGATCCGTACTCCTTTCCGGCCACGATGACGAGCGGTACGCCCTCGGCTTCGTAGCGCATTGCGGCATCGAATATCGAGACCTCTTCCCCATTGGGAAGCTGCATTGTTACGCCTCCCTCGCTGCCCGGGAGCATTAGGTTGTGTAGCCGCGTGTTGGCGAACGTGCCTCGCATCATCACCTCGTGGTTGCCCCTTCGCGACCCGTAGGAGTTGAAGTCCGCCGGGGCCACGCCATTCTCCTGGAGGTAGCTGCCGGCCGGGCTTGCAGGTTTGATCGAACCCGCGGGCGAGATATGGTCGGTGGTCACGCTGTCACCCAGGAGCGCGAGGATGCGGGCACCCTCGATAGGCGCAAGGGGCTGCGGTCCGGTGTCCATTCCCTCGAAGAATGGTGGTCGCAGGACGTAGGTTGACTTTGCGGTTCCCTCCGAGCCGTCCTGCCAGCGAAAAGTCGGCGTTAGCGGAACGTCGATTGCCTCCCACCGATGATCGCCATCGTAGACCGATGCATACCTGGCGGTAAACTCGTCCCTTCCCACCGAGGAAAGGACGGTGGCGGATATCTCCGCGTCGGAGGGCCAGATGTCGCGCAGCCTGACTGGCTCGCCTGACGGGTCGTAGCCGAGTGGCTCGGATGCGAGGTCCACGTTCATCGACCCGGCGAGAGCGTAGGCGACGACGAGGGGAGGGGAAGCCAGGTAGTTCATACGGACATCGGCGTGGATGCGGCCCTCGAAGTTCCGGTTGCCCGAGAGCACGGCGCACACCGAAAGCGCTCCGTCGCTGACGGCTTCGGCAACCCCGGGCACGAGCGGCCCGGAGTTGCCTATGCATGTCGTGCAGCCGAAGCCGACGAGCTTGAAGCCGAGCGTGTCCAGTGCTCCCAGCAGGCCGGCCTTCTCGAGGTACGAGGCTACAACCCGGGAACCCGGAGCGAGCGAGGCTTTGACCCAGGGCTTGACGGCGAGACCCTTTTCGAGGGCTTTGGCTGCCAGCAGTCCCGCACCGGCAAGAACGTAAGGATTGGAGGTGTTCGTGCAGCTCGTAATGGCGGCTATCACGATATCGCCGTCTCCCAGATCCGTCACACGCTCCGTGCCTTCCCGGCCTCCGACCTCCGGTCCCGTGCCACCCTCCGGAACGACACCGACCTCCGGTCCCGTGCCACCCCCCGCCCTGCCACCGTCGGACGGTAACGCCATCGCGACCCTCCTGGGCTCTCGGCCGAGAGCGGTGGCGAAGGCCTTCTTCGTATCGGCGAGCGGTATCCGGTCCTGAGGCCTGGAGGGACCCGCGATAGCAGGTTCTATCGTAGAGAGATCCAGCTTGACGAACTCGTCATAGGCTGCCGGCCGGGTATCGGAGGTCCTGAAGAGCCCGGTGCCCTTTGTGTACGCCTCGATAAGGGCGAGCCGTTCCGGGCTGCGGCCGGTCTTGTCCAGGTAGGCGAGCGTCGCGCCGTCCACCGGGAAAATGCCGCATGTGGCGCCGTACTCGGGCGCCATGTTGGCCAGCGTCGCCCTCGTCTCGACCGGGATTGAATCCAGCCCGTCGCCGAAATACTCGACGAACTTGCCAACGACGCCATGAGCCCTCAGAAGCTGCGTTACCCGAAGGACGAGGTCGGTAGCCGTTATGCCCTCGACGAGCTCCCCGGTCAGCTCGACTCCGACAACCTTCGGCAGGACCATGGTGACCGCCTGTCCGAGCATCGCCGCTTCGGCCTCGATCCCCCCGACTCCCCAGCCCAGCACGCCGAGGCCGTTTACCATCGTGGTGTGGGAGTCGGTCCCGACAAGGGTGTCGGGGTAGGCCGCGAGGCCGCCGTCACCGGTGTCCCTGGAAAAGACGACGCGCGCCAGGTACTCGAGGTTGACCTGGTGGCAGATCCCGGTGCCGGGGGGTACGACCGAGAAGTTGGCGAAGGCGCCCTGAGCCCACTTGAGCAGCTTGTACCGTTCGAGGTTCCGTTCATATTCAAGGGCCATGTTTGCCTGGATCGGGTCGGTTCCGGTCCAGACGTCGACGACCACCGAGTGGTCGATAACCAGCTCGACCGGTATCTTGGGATTGACCGTCTCGGGGTCGCACCCGAGGCCGGCCATGGCATCACGCATAGCGGCAAGGTCGCATACCGCAGGGACCCCGGTGAAATCCTGCATGAGCACCCGCTCGGGGCTGAAAGCAACCTCCACGGGTTCGGCCATCCCCGTGGGTCGCGACGTGAAGCGCTCAATGTCGTCCGCCGTGACAGTAGTTCCGTCCTCGTGGCGGAGCATGTTCTCGAGTAGGATCCTCAACGAATAGGGGAGGCTGTCGATGCCGAAGCGGGCTGGGAGCTTGGTGATGTCCACGATCCTGAACGTGGCGGACCCCACGGCAAGGGTTGCGGCTGTGCCGAAGCTGTCGAGGGGCGGACGGGGAGCGGGAGGCTGTCGGGATGTCATGCCTATTTTCTACATCCCGGTGGTGGCGACCTCCAATCGGGACCCCGGTGCACAGAGCCTTGGAGCTCGAGAGCCTCAGCGGATAGGAGCAGCGAAGATCATTGAGGCGGCAGCGAGCCCGGCAGCGAGCCCGGCGAGTACGGCCGTCGAGGCGCTCCGGGCGATCAACCGCATCTGGAAGGTACTCTGGGGCGGGAGAGCGCGAGGGTCACGAGGCGCGCCAGACCGGACAGGCGTGACGGGTGGTGGCAAGGGGCCTTCTGCCGCGACACCGTCTGCGCCGGTCCCCAACGTTGCGAACCCGGCGGCGATGCTTGCCCTGCCCCAGCGCCCGATGGCGAGTGCCGCCAAGCCGAGAGCGGTCGCGGTCCCCATCGCGACCAGCGCGGATTGCCATCCGAGCCAGCCGATCCCTGCACCGGTAGCGGCAAAGCCGGCAGCGATGCCCGGCGAGTGCGTGGCCAGCTTCCCTGCTGCCGCGCCGGCCGCAGCCCCAGCCAGCGCCTGGAACAGCGGAGCGAACGTGGCGGCGCTCGCCGAAGCGGCAATGGTGAGGCTGAGGGCGATGCAGAGTGCGACCAGGGGGATTGAAGCCGGAACGTCCGGCACCGGCAGCGAAACGTTGCTTCTCGCCTCGGGATCGCCCGAAACCGGCACCGAACCATCTTGCTCCGCCACCCAGTCGCCCTGCCCCTCCACCGGCCCTCCCCGCCTCCCCGCCCGCCCGCCGTGCTCTCCGCCCCCAGAAGTGCCGCCGCTTGCCCGGCGATCGCTGTCCGGGGAAGGCGATGTGTCGATGAGGATGGCGATCGTACAGATCATCCCGGAGAGGATTGCCGCTAGAAGCGCGGGTGTCGACGCCGCGGCGGCCAGGTGGTGAGGAGTCATCGAGGAGAGCTGGAGCCCGGCAAGCTGCCTGGCAACAATCCCGGCGAAGCCAATGCCTGTCAATAGTTCGATAATCACATATCGTGGCATGATAGGTGCCCCGCAGTTACGGCAACGGCCGCCCAATGCCAGCCACGACACGACCGGGATGTTGTCCGAGGCTCGGATTGGAGACGAGCACGAGGGGCAGAAGGACCTTGGCGCGACGATCGAGAGGGATCGCGGCACGCGGTAGATGACGACGTTGAGGAACGAGCCGACCATGAGTCCTGCTGCCGACGCTATGAGCGTGGAGGCGATGTAGAGTATGTCCATCAATGCTACTTGTACGGAGCCGAGAGTAAGTATATGATAGGTGTGTGGGTCCAGAGTAATTCCACGGGAGTGATTTCTGGTAAGTTAGAGTCCCAGACCTTGAAAAGTGCGTGGAACTTCAGGCCGATTGGGGACATCGGCCTTGGGACAGGGTCGGTGTTGGGCTGCGATTCCGGAACGGTGGGCCGGGGATGAGGTCGGCATAGCTCAAGGTTACCGGAGACGTGTCCGGGAAAAGGGGTGTGGGTGAACCTGGTTACAGGAGAGCATGTGGTGAACGGCCTAAGGGCGTCGGCAAGGTTTGCGATGCCCGGTAGCGGAGCCCGGCAGTTCGAGCGCGAGTTCGCTGAGGCTCTCCAGTGGGGTGCCGTGCCGTGACGGGTGAAGCTGCCGCATCGCTTCGCCTTCTTGCGAGCGAGTACAACCTTGAATTCGTCGACTTGGACCATTACAGGGTGGATCTGGCGATGGGGTCTGTGGTCCCGGAGGATTTTGCCCGGACGCATACGGTAGTGCCAATCGGTAGGAAGTTTGGAGCTCCGGTGATCGCTCTGGCCGATCCGGCGGACGTGTTTGCCGCCGACAGCTTGCGGTCGATGGTCGGCAGGGAGTTCGTCACCGTCGTTGCTGACGGAGAGCAGATAAAGTCGTTGCACGACAGGGTGTATGCCGGGGCGGCCAACGGGACAGAGGAGGCGCCGCCGTCCCACGAAGCGGGATCCGGCAGCGACCCGAGCTGGAGCGATCCGCTGGCAAGCGCGCTGGACAACGCCCTCGGGTCGTCGCTTTATACCGCTGCCTTCCCCGATCCGTCGCTGTCCGGGGCCGAAGAAGATGGTGCTCTGGCTCCGGCAGCTTCCGGAGAGCAGGCGGGCAGCGCCGTGGCGGCAGTAGCGGGAAGTGACGGCCACCTTTCCCTGGTCGATGCACCGGAGGAGGTGACAGGTACAGGCGAGGGTGACGGTCGGAGCGCCCTGCCCGTCGATGATCCTGTTGCAGCCGGTGCACCCGACAGCACCGGCTTAGGCGATCCGTCCGGCGCCGAGGTCGAAGGCGATTCCGGATCACCGGACGGCGGCACACCGGACGGCGCGGCTTCGCCAGGCGCGGACGCTCATCAGGCCCGCTCCGGGGAGAGCGGTGCCCAGCACTCGCTCACGGTACTGGAAGGTGGGCTCGAGCCTGCGGAGGAGGAAGGCGGTACCCATGAGGGTGGTCGGCAGGGCCTGCGGAGGCGCAAGACCCGGACCGCCCGCCGGGAGGAGCCCTCGGGCGGCGAAGCGGGAGCCGAGGAGGACGCAGCCGGCACCGGCATCGAAGCATCCGGAGGAGCCCCTGGCGCGGCCGCGACGATGTACGAGCCGACGCTTGCCGACCAAGGCGCAGCCGGTAGCGGGGCGGGTGTCACGGCGGATGGCGACGTGTCCGCTGTGGAGGTTGTGCCTGCTGATGGCGGCTTGTCCATAGACATGGGGAACCTGGTCGGCTCCACACTCGACAAGGAGCTTGACGCGATGACCAGCGCCATCGCTCCGGAGGGCGAGAGCTCGATCATCGAGTCCTTCCCGGCGCTGGCGAGGATTCTCGTAGAGGGGAAGCGGGTGCCTCTGGAGGACATGCTATCGGTGCTGGCCGAGCACGAGGCTACCGGCCAGACCGTTGCGAGGGTGCTTACCCAGCGGGGGCTGGTCACTGATACGGACCTCGTCTGGGGGATAGCCCAGGAAATGGGCTACGACTTTATCGATCTCGAGACGTACATGATCGACTTGGAGCTTGCCGTCAAGATCCCGGAGGCCATGGCCAGGCGGCGCAGCGTCCTCCTCATCGGTCAGGAGGATGGCCAGTTCGTCGTGGCGGTGTCCGATCCCACCGATGTCTACGCGCAGGACGATCTGCGTTCTGTTCTCGGTCGTAACTTCAAGATGGTACTTTCCTCGAAGTCGCAGCTGAATACGTGGATAGATCGTTCCTATACCCACGGCGGGAGTGCCGACGTAGCGGCTCAGCGTGCCGCGGTCGATGTCGTCGGCGGCGAAGAGCGCGAGAAGACCGAGATAGAGATCGCAACGGTCTCGGAGGATGCACCGGTCGTACGTTACGTGAACCTGCTGATAGTCCAGGCACTGAACGATCGGGCGTCTGACATACACATCGAGCCGACTCACGACTCGCTGCGCATCCGCTACCGGATCGACGGGGTGCTTCACGACAAGCAGGCCGCTCCCCTGGAGCTGCTTTCTTCGGTGGTGACAAGGATCAAGGTCATGGGCGACCTGAACATTGCCGAGCACAGGATCCCCCAGGATGGCCGCCTCTCCGTCTCCGTCGGCGGGCGCACGATCGACCTTCGCCTTGCCACCATCCCGACCGTCTACGGCGAGAAGTTGGTCATGCGAATCCTCGACAAGTCCGCGGTGGTGCTCGAACTCGACAAGCTCGGCTGCGAACCGGAGTTCGTCAAAGCCTACCGCCAGGTTTTCAGGCGGCCCTACGGGACGATCTTCGTCACGGGACCGACCGGTTCGGGCAAGACCACGACGCTGTATGCCACGATCGGCGAGCTGAACACTCCCGACAAGAACATCATCACCGTGGAGGATCCTGTCGAGTTGCGTATCAAGGGGATCAACCAGGTCCAGACCAACAACAAGGCCGGGCTTACCTTCGCATCGGCGCTCCGCTCGATGCTGCGAGCGGATCCCGACATCGTGATGGTCGGTGAGATAAGGGACAGGGAGACGGCACTGATAGCCGTCGAGGCGGCGCTTACCGGCCACCTGGTTCTTGCCACCATGCACACGAACGACTCGTCGCGAACGCCGATGCGTCTGGTCGAGATGGGCATAGAGCCCTACCTGGTGGCGTCGTCGATCTCGGCCGTCGTGGCCCAGAGGCTTGTCAGGGTACTGTGCGCCCACTGCAAGGAACCCTACGACGCCACGGAGAAGGAATTGGTGGCGGCGGGCTTCAGGCCGGAGGAGATGGAGATGCTCTCCGCCTCGAAGTCGCCGACGATCTGCAAGCCCGTGGGGTGCCGGGTCTGTTCGAATACGGGGTTCCGGGGGCGGGAAGGGTTGTACGAGCTTCTCGTATCGGACGACGAGATGGAGCGGCTCATCACCGGTGGGGCCAGTGCCGAGCAGATCCACCAGAAGGCCGTGGCCATGGGTATGACGTCGCTTCGCCATGCGGGGCTGGAGAAGGTACTCGCCGGCGAGACGACGTTGGAAGAGGTATTGAGGGTCGTGGCATGATACGCTGGCGGGTTATGCGGGAGTTGATCGATGGGTCGAGGATTGCGTCCGCTGACCCGCAGGCCGGGAGAAGGCTGTTATGAGCCCTACGGTAGCGGCGAGAGTCGAGTGGACCAAGCGCCTTGCTCAGGGCCTTGTTGCAGCTGGCTACGCCACCGATGAAGCGCTCTCACCGCTTGTCCAGGAGGCTGACTCGAACGGGGTGGCGCTTTCGGGGTTGCTCGTAGCGAGAGGCCTGGTGCCGTCGCAGACTGTGATGGGGGTCCTGGGCGGCCTCGCCCGGTTGCCCGTAGTGGATCTCAACTCGGACCCGCCTGACCCCGCTGCCTTGCCGCTCCTACCTCAGTCGATTGCCGAGCAGTACCGGGCGATTGCGTGGCGGGCATCGGGGGGCCAGGTCGTGGTCGCCTTCCCGGAGCCGCCCGATACGGCGGACGTAAAGGCGCTGGAGACCATCGTCGGCCACGTGGTGACCCCAGTGCTGGCCGATCCGATGGCGGTCGGGGGGCTCATATCGCGGGGAATCCCGACCGCGGCCGCTACCGGCATTCCGCAGGATGGCGGTGGTGTCGGAGCGGCCATGTTCGCAGGCGCAGGCGCAGGCGCGGTCGCCGGCCCTGCGGGCGCGACGGCTCCCATCGGCCCGCCGCCGGGGTCGCCACCGCCGCCGGGGTCGCCGCCACCGCCGGGGTCGCCGGGATCGCCACCGCCGCCGCCGAATGGTGCCGCGACTGGATACCCCGGAGGGGATGGCCACGGTGGTGGAGTTGCCGTGCCTGGCGGCGCAGGTACGGAGGCCAATCCGGTCACGTTCTCGAATGCAGCGGCAGTGGCCGTAACCATGGACGAAGCCAAGAAGGACGGGCCAACTCTCGGGCAGGTGAGGGAGCTCGGAGCGCTGCATATCGACAAGAACGTTCCGCTGCACGTGGACGACCTGCTGCGCTACGCGGTGAAGGCGGGGGCATCGGACCTTCACCTTACCGCGCAGATGCCCGGGATCATCCGGCTGAACGGTGCGTTAAGGCCCATAGAGGGGTGCCCGAAGCTCGACAACCAGATGATCCGGGAGATGGTCTTCGGTATCCTTCCGCAGTCCCAGCGTGAGCGCTTCGAGGCGGAGAAGGAGCTCGATACCTCTCACTCGATCGCCGGCATCGGGCGCTTCAGAGTGAACGTCTTCATGCAGCGGGGCACGATCGCTTCGGTCATGAGGATGATCCCTCACGAGATGCCGACGTTCGAGTCGCTCGAGATCCCCGAGTCGATCCGAGGATTCACGGAACTCCGTCGGGGGCTGGTTCTCGTCACCGGCCCGACGGGGTCCGGCAAGTCGACCACGCTGGCGACCCTGATCAACATCATCAACGAGAACAAGCCGCTTCACATCGTGTCGGTCGAGGATCCCATCGAGTTTCTCCACAACCATAAGCGTTCTGTCGTGAACCAGCGGGAGGTTGGCCAGGATACCGATTCTTTCGCGGAGGCCCTCAGGAGGGTCCTTCGTGAGGACCCCGACGTGATACTCATCGGCGAGATGCGCGACCTGGAGACGATCTCCATGGCGATCACGTCTGCCGAGACCGGCCACCTCGTCTTTGCCACCCTGCACACCCAGGATGCCCCGCAGACGATCGACCGAATCATCGACGTGTTCCCGACGAACCAGCAGGCCCAGGTGCGAACCCAGCTCGCGGCAACGCTGGAGGGCGTCGTGACCCAGCAGCTCCTGCGCACGGCGGACGGCTCGGGCCGGCTTGCCGCCTGCGAGGTAATGGTGGTGACGTCCGCTATCAGGAACCTGATCCGCCAGGCAAAGACCCACCAGATTTACTCGATCATCCAGACGGGGGCGCAGTTCGGCATGCAGACGATGGATCAGGGGCTGGCCCGCCTGGTGAAAGAGGGACGGATTACCCAGGCACAGGCTTTTGACCACTGCCGCGACGAGGAAGACCTGAGGAACCACCTTGCCACGGCTTAGGCATTCCGACCCGGCTTCGGCAAAGGGGGGTGGCACATGGCGCTGACCTTCGAGTACAAGGTCCGGGACCAAGCGGGAAAGGTGATCGAGGGGTCGCTCGATGGAGACAGTGTCGGCCTCGTCGTAAGAAGGCTCAGGGAGCAGGGATACCTGCCGATCTCGGTCAAGCCGCGTACCAAGCGGGAGCTGGCCCTGAAAGCCGACATCGCTATACCCGGCCTGGACCGGATAAAGGGTGCCGAGATAGCGATGGCGACCCGCCAGCTCGCCTCGATGGTGCAATCGGGCCTTCCGCTCGTGCGGGCGCTCACGGTGATGACCTCCCAGATCGAGAACAAGAAGCTGGCGAAGGTCTTCGAAGAGGTTCGCCTGGACGCCGAATCCGGCACGCCCTTCTCCAGGGCGCTGGCCAAGCACCCCAAGGTCTTCGACCACCTCTTCACCTCCATGATCCAGGCGGCGGAAGCCGCAGGTACCCTCGATGTCGTCCTACCGTCGCTTGCCTCGACGATAGAGAAGAAGGTGGCGATCAACCGCAAGATCAAGTCGGCGATGACCTATCCGGCGGTGGTCCTGTGCGTTATGATCATCATCTTCCTTGCGATGCTGGTCTTCATCGTGCCCGTCTTCAAGAAGATTTTCGCTTCGCTGGGCGGCGCCAAGCTGCCGGCGCCGACGCTCGCCGTGCTGAAGATCTCGTCGATCATCGCCTCGCTGTGGTCACTTGTCATCATCGCAGTGATCATTGGTTTGATAATCGGGTTCGTGAAGTGGAAGGCCTCGGATTCTGGCAGGCGTGTCTGGGACCGGCTCAAGCTCCACTTCCCGGTATTCGGCCCGCTCATGCACAAGGTGTCCATGACCCGTTTCACCTCCAGCCTGGCGGCGCTGGTCGCTTCGGGGGTCCCGATGCTCCAGTCGCTCGACATCGTGTCTGATACGTCCGGTAACCAGATCGTTGCGGACGTGCTCCAGGAGGCGAAGGAGGCGGTCAGGCAGGGGCGAGCGTTAGCGGAGCCTCTTGGTAGGCACCCCGAGGTGATCCCGTTTCTGGTCACCCAGATGGTGGATGTGGGCGAGCAGACCGGCGCCCTCGACGCCATGCTTCTCAAAGTGGCGCAGTTCTACGACGAGGAGGTTGAGGCCACCGTCAACAGCCTGTCGTCACTCCTCGAGCCGCTCCTGACCGTGGTCATGGGGATCATGGTGGGGCTCATGGTGGTGTCACTCTACCTGCCCATGTTCAAGTACGTCCAGCACGTTCCGACGCAATAGTCGCAGGTACAGGATCCGGTGGATTATCGTATGTTGGTTCACGCACAGAGGCGAGCGCCGTTGCGGTTGCAGTCGCGTATCCGTGCATCGCATGGGCGAGCCGAGTAAGGTTGTCCCGATGGCAACGATGAGCTATTACGCGGGGGACATGGGCGCTGAGGTGGCACCGACGGCGGATGGCGTGGTGCCCGTGTGTGCGATACGGCTGGGCGCCGGCTGATGGCCCGCCTGGTAGGTCTCGATATCGGTACCAGCGCGGTGCGCGCGGTCGAGATGGAAGTAGGCGAATCGCAGTCGCGGCTCGAGGCGTTCATGCAGGTGGCGCTGACCCCGGGGGCCGTTGTTGACGGCGAGGTTCACGACGTGGCCTCGGTTACGACGGCGCTTCGGCAGTTGTGGCGGGATGGTGATTTCCATTCGAAGCAAGTCTACGTGGGCCTGGGAGGGGTGCGTGCAATCAGCCGTGAGGTGGAGATCCCCTGGGTGCCCGACGACGAGGTGGACTCGGTAGTGCGGTACGCGTCCGAAGACGTGCTGCCGTTCTCGCCTGAGGAGATGGTTCTCTCCTCCCGGTCGATGGGCGATTTCACCGGTGCGGACGGCGGCATGATGCGCCGGGTGATGGTGGCGGCGGCGCACCATGACTATGTCAGCGCTGTTGTGGCAGCTGTCGAGGGCGCAGGGCTCACCCCGGTCGCCCTGGATCTCATTCCCCTCGCCCTCATCAGGGCGTTGAGCGATCCATCGTACGCGATCGACCAGCCCGAGGCGATCGTCAGCGTCGGTGCCGGCCTTACCGTGGTGGTGGTCCACCAGTTGGGGCGTCCCGAGTTCGTAAGGACTATCGCGGTCGGCGGCAACACGCTCTCACTTGCCATATCGGGTGCCCTCGACATCCCCTTCGGTGACGGTGAGTCCCTGAAGCGCCGCATCGGTTTCGAGAACTCGACTCAGATCCAGGCGGCGGAGAAGTCGGTCGAAGCCCCGACCAGGGAGCTTGTCGAGGAGGTACGCAACTCCCTTCGCTTCTTCGCTTCGTTGCCGGATCGTCGGCCCGTGGCGAGGGTTCTCGTGACGGGAGGGGGCAGCCGTCTGAAGGGCCTCCTGCCGCGGCTCCAGGAGTCGTTGGGCGTGCCTGTCTTCCCGGTGTCGCCTC
Organism: Actinomycetes bacterium; assembly: GCA_021816935.1. Lineage (GTDB taxonomy): Bacteria > Actinomycetota > Acidimicrobiia > Acidimicrobiales > JAMCPL01 > JAKAWR01. The sequence goes on along the minus strand of JAKAWR010000002.1, from coordinate 81,808 downwards.
TTGCGAAGCTGGACATGAGCCAGGTCGAGCCGACGGCGGAGCAGATGGCCGAGATGGACGCCGTGATCGGGACGGCGGTCGGGCTCGTCGAACCTGACGTTTTCCCGGATGCCCAGCGGGTCAATCTGCTTCCCCCGGAGGTGGCAGAACGGGCACTCCAGCGGAGGATCAAGGTTGCGTCCATTGCGGCGGCGATCGTGCTGGTGGTGGCCATAGCCGGTTGGGGCGTCTGGAAGTGGTGGCAGGTCCACCATGCCGGCGGGTCGATCACCACGCTCAATGCTCGTATCGCCGCTCTCGTAGCGCAGGAAGGTAGGCTTTCTTCCAAGCGTGCGGTTTACAATGCGGAACAGGTGATGGCTACGGCCGAACTGTCCGCTGCTACCGGCGCCGTCAACTGGGGCCAGGTGATCAACCTGCTTACGGGAATCGTCCAGTCTGTCAACGGGCAGTCCGGAGTTGCCGCGGGCGGATTTCAGATAACGGAGGTGTCAGGGACCGCCCTCTGTGCCGGGTCTGCGGCGGTGTCCGGTGGAGGGTTATCGCCGTCGAGTAGTACGAGCGTGTCATGCCCGCCTGGTACCGCCGCCGGCGCTGTGACTGCGGCACCTGGAGGCATAGGCCAGATAGACGTTACCATGACGAGCGGGCCCACCGGCCTGAACCCGGCAGCGTCATGGATCACGCAGGTCCAGCGGAAGCATCGCAAGAACGTCCCGGCGGACACCATTTTCGGGCAGATACTCTCGACCAAGTTCACGACTCAGGCGGGATTGACCACGTTCGAGTCGACAGTGGTTATCAATGGACCCGCGAGCATGGCGTGTGATGCATATTACAATCCACCGCCCGCCAAGGGTAGTCCTGGTGCATGGCCGGGGTGTCCAAAGTGAGATTGCGCGGATGCCGATACGGACGCGTGATCGGCCTTCCTAACCCCGGCTCGTGCAGGACCGGCGGGGTGGAACGGCGTCCATATACCGCGGGAGGAGTGGAGAGGTTTCGATGCAGCGGTTGAGGTATCCGGGCATTGCTCTAGCCGCAGTCGTGGTCGTGCTCATTGCCGTGTATCTTGCCTGGATCAGCCCCGAGTCGTCCAAGCTGGCTTCCACCAATTCTACCGTGGCCAACCTGACGACGAGAGAGCAGACCCTAAGGGCGACCGTAATCCAGCTCGAGCACCTCCCACACACTCGTACGAACTGCACGAGGCTGACGACTCAGTCGCTGCAGATCCCGTCAAGTCCGGACCAGAATGTCTTCATTACGGACCTGCAGACGTTCGCAAATACTTCGGGCATTCCTACCGGGCAGGTACAGTTCAGCTTCCCAGCTCAGACAGCGCTGCCTGCGGCGAAGGGGACTACCAGTCCACTGGTGCCCATTGCCTTTACCGTCACGGTAACCGGCACCTATGACCAGCTCCTCAAATTTATCAGGTTGGTCGGGACGTTCCCTCGGCTAATGGTGGTAACCTCGTACACGCTGAAGACATCGACGCAGGCGGGATCTTCCGGATCTTCCGGTTTCTACGGATCGTCTGCGGGCTCGCTGACGGTGCCGCCCGCCGGAAGTTCTTTCGAGGTGGACCTTGGAGGGAATCTCTACTGGGACCCTACCGAGAAGACGCCGACGAACGACAGCGGGCTCAAGAAGGACTGCACGAGTGGGGGGTAAGGCGTAGCGACGCGCAGTTGCTGTCCTTCATCAAATTGGCTGGGACGTTCTCGCGGCTCATGGTGGTGACTTCGTACACGTTGGAACAGGCGGTGGCGCAGTCCTCGTCTTCCGGTTACTACGGGGGGTCGGGGAGTTCGACGACCCTGCCGAGTTCGGCCACCAACTTCGAGGTGGACCTGGCTGGGTTCATCTACTACGATCTCAACGAGACTGTTCCGAAAAACAGCGACGAGCTGGCAACAGCCTGTTCCAAGGCGGCGGCCAGCTCGTAAAGTCGAGTCCCAGCTAGTGGCGTACGAGTGGCAGGTATCGAGGCACCTTTGCTGCCCAGTAAAGTGCGGTGCTGCGAGGTTGCGAGTTGTTGATTGGAACGGTTGCGACTTGGGGATCAAGAAGGTTGCGAGTTGTTGATTGAAACGGTTGCGACTTGTAGAATAACTCTCGATGGCCGAACCAACCATGCCAATCCTTCCTGGCCGGAACCGTCAGTATTTGAGACGCGTTGCCGATGCATCGGTGGCCTCCGCTCTGAATGCGCTCGGAGCGGTTGTGATCGAGGGGCCCAAGGCGTGCGGCAAGACCGAGACGGCCAGGCAATATGCCCGAAGCGAGATCCTCCTCGACATCGACCCGGAAGCCCAGCGGGCAGCAGCCCTCGACGCTCGGCTCATCCTTCCTGGAGCAGTTCCGCGACTCATTGATGAATGGCAACGAGAGCCACTTATCTGGGATGCTGTCCGGAGAGAGGTAGATGTACGTCGATCTCCTGGCCAGTTCATCCTGACCGGATCCGCCACACCTCAGGACAATGCCATCCGGCACTCCGGTGCCGGGCGCATGACGGTCGTGCGCCTACGGCCCATGACCCTATTCGAACAGGGGTTTTCTCCTGGCACGGTCTCGCTTGCAGAGCTTCTCGATGGTTGTGACCCTCCCACGGGCACATCCACATTGGACTTGCCCACGTATGCCGAGCGGATAGTGATAGGGGGTTGGCCGGGGTTGATCGGGCGGCCGGTTCACGATGCCATTGCTTTTGTGAGCGGCTACATCGACACGATAGTCGAGCACGATATTGACATAATCTCGGGTGCCCGGCGCAACCCGCGCCTTGTCAGAAGGTTCCTGCAGGCTTACGCTCAGTTGATCGCGCATCCGGCGAAGCTGAGCACCATAGTGGAAAGGGCTCGGGGCATTGCCAATGGCGAGGCGCCATCCCGCTGGACAGCCGAACCGTATCTTGATGCTCTCGGTCGCCTTATGGTGGTTGACGATATAGAAGCATGGAACCCCGAGCTTCGATCACGGACCCGCCTGATGACTACTCCCAAGCGGTACCTCGTTGATCCTTCCCTGGCCGCAGGGCTCATGGAGTGCGACCCCTCGAGATTGCTCGGCGATCTCAACATGCTGGGCTACCTGTTCGAGTCGCTTGTGGCCCGCGATGTCCGTGTCTATGCCACCGCAGCAAATGCGTCCGTGTATCATTACCGAGAAAGAGCGGGCGAGCTCGAAGTCGACCTCATCGTTGAACGTCGTGACGGAGCTTGGGTTGGTATCGAAGTAAAGATTGGTTCCAACATGATAGATGCCGCTGCCAGGGCTCTGCTTCGTTTGGCGTCCACCCGTGCCGTTCGCCCTGCCGCGGCGCTCGTGATCCTGACCGGAACTGAATACGCGTACCGGCGTGATGACGGGGTGACGGTGGTTCCTCTCGGTCTGCTTGGACCCTAAGAGGCTCAGCGGATAGGGAGGTTGGATGAGACGCTCCCTCGGCTAATGGTGGTAACCTCGTACACGCTGAAGACATCGACGCAGGCGGGATCTTCCGGATCTTCCGGTTTCTACGGATCGTCTGCGGGCTCGCTGACGGTGCCGCCCGCCGGAAGTTCTTTCGAGGTGGACCTTGGAGGGAATCTCTACTGGGACCCTACCGAGAAGACGCCGACGAACGACAGCGGGCTCAAGAAGGACTGCACGAGTGGGGGGTAAGGCGTAGCGACGTGCAGTTAGCGCTCGCGCTGGAACCAAGCGTACGCTTCCCGGGGCTCTGTACCAGGTAATGGCCCTGATGCCGGGCAAGTAGTCGATACCCCAGCACTCAGAGCCTCAGCGGAGGCTCTGAGTAAGGGTAATTGCACACCCACCTGGCGCCTATGTGGTACCCTGATCCGGCGGAGGAGCCCCCAGTGCGCTATTCCGCACTGGGGTCGTCGGAATGCCACATACGCAGGCTAGCGCCAAGCCGGCGATGACCGGAGTCCACCAGAGCCATGGCCCAGCGCGATGAGAGGCGAAGACCGCGCTGAAGATCCCTGCACCAAGGCAGGCGGCAAGCCGGCGGTAGCCGAGCAATGCCGCCGCAAGAAGCCCAAAAGCCGTGGCCGGCCACACGTAGTAGCTGCCCATCACCGCTTCGAACAGGCACCAGCAGAAAAGGGACAGCGCACAGGCGCAGGGTATTATCCATGCCGTCTCGTTCCCGGCGTGGCGGTGCCGGCGGCGGTGCCGATAGACGGCGTAACCGATAATGCAGGCTGCAGCTATCGCGAGCAGCCTGGTCGGTCCTCCTGATACCGCCTGGTGGCCCAGCCTGGGAGCGAGTGCCAACCAAGGCGTGGGATGCATTGCTCTAGGGTAGGTGGGCTGGATAGCCAGCGACCGCCAGGTAGCGCGTGGCTCGACAATGAGTGGGGTCGCCACGAGGGCGGTCGGGACGGCTGCCGCACGGGCGAGGACCGGTAACTGGCGGAACGCTTGTGGAGAGGATGGGGTGGTCATTCCTATTGCGAGGATGACGGGGATCAGCAGGACTACGAAGAGCTGCATCGAAAGCGCTGCACCGAGAAGCCAGCCCGAGGATGTCCGCCTTCCGTCCAGGGCGGCCCGCATGGCGTAGCAGGCTAGGCCGATGGCGATCGCGTATTCTGGGTCTCCCCGCAACACCACCACCTGCCAGATTGCAACACCTTCCGCCAGCGTGAGGAGGTGCCGGCGTCTCGAGTTGAGGCCCAGCCGGACGGCCAGGGCATCGAGCCCGAATAGCGCCACTCCCGACAGCAGCATTTCGTACGGGCCCAGGATCAGCCAGGCGGTTGGCCGCTGTAGCGGGAGTGGGAAGCTTTCGCTGAGATGCAGGACGCCGGCCACCTTGGCAACCGGCAGCAGGACGAGGAGCAGTCCCGGAGGAAGTTCGAGGCGGCCGAAAACGGGGGCCGTGTTGTAAATGCCACCGAGCCATCCCCAGCCAACCGTCTGGGTGGCCCTGAAGTACTCCCAGATATCGACCGGGGTCAACCAGCCCCAACCTGAGACACGCGCCATCCGGAACTCCGGATGAGCGCCTTGCTGAAGAACGGCTAATGGCATGTCATGACGCACTACAGGGATCCAGAAGAGGGAGAAGGCCGTACCGGTTATCGCGATGAGCAGCGTCATATAAAGCGGCCACCTCCGATTGCAGCAGCCAAGCCGGAGCCGCTGGCGTGTGTGAGGCAGAGCCTGCAACATGGTGGACAATCTAATACAGCTGGCGCTGCTCGGCGGGGGTACAGCATAGGGTAGCAGCACTGACACATTCTGCGAGATAATCTCCGGGAATATCTCAAGCGCGCACCCGAGGAAGTCGATATAATGGTGAAGGCGTTACGAGCATGGTAGGCTCGTGAGGTTGGTGGCTGCGGGTGCGGCGAGGCCGGAACTCGGGGTCACTGCATTGATTGGATGGCCGGCGGCGATCCCGGGAAGGGAGTCGGCGGCCTTGATAGCAAGGAGGAGATGATGAACCTACGTTCACGTCTTGAATTATTGCGCCGCAGGCCGGCAGTTGCCGCCGCAGGCGACGCGGCTGGCGAGGGAGGCTTCACCCTCATCGAGTTGATGGTGGTGCTGCTCATCATGGGCATCCTGATGGCGATCGCCATCCCGACGTTCCTCGGGGTGACAGGCAATGCCAAGGACAAGGGAGCCCAGTCCGACCTGACGAACGCGATGCTGACGGCAAAGACCTACTACGAGGACAACCAGAGCTACGCCGGTATCAGTACCTCTTACCTTCACAGCGCGGAGCCGGAGATCGCCTTCGTTGCCGCGGGCACGTCTGCGAGCTCAGGCAATAGCACCGTAATGTTGGCAGCCCCCGCGGGCAATGCCGTGTTGCTCACTTCTTGGTCGCCGACCGGAGTGTGCTGGGGCATTGTCGACAACGAGAGCGGCAACGCAACAACGACGTTCACTGGCGGCACGATCGCCGGGGTCTCAAGCGGTGAGAACTATGGCATGATAGTGGAAGCCAACTCCAGCCTGTGTACGGTTGCGAATATGGTCAGCGCAACGTGGAAGGCCAGCTGGCCGCCGGCACCGGGCGGGAAGTAGACCGTCGCGCCGATAACGGCCTGTAGTTGCAGTTAGAGAGGAACGATGGCGAGCCGATTCCGGCTCGCCATCGTTCTGCATCATGTAGGAAAAGTGCATTGTCAAGACGGTGTCCCGCCCCGAGAGACGGATCCCCCGTGTCGGCACGCGCGCATTGGCATCTCCGGTTGCGAATGCCAGAGAGGCGCGCCTGCCGATGCCCACGATGACCGAAAGCGCCGAGGGAGGTTTTACTCTCATCGAACTCATGGTCGTGCTACTTATTATGGGCATCCTAATGGCGATCGCCATACCGACCTTTCTCGGCGTGACGGGCAATGCCAGGGACAAGGGCGCTCAATCCGACCTCACCAATGCGACGCTTGCCGCCGTGGCTTATTACACGAATCACGACAACTACACGAATCTCGCGGCGTCAGAGCTGGCAGGTATCAACCCGTCGCTTCGCTATGGTGCCGGCGATACGTCGGCAAAGGCATCAGTGAGTGAGGTCGGCTTCTGGAGTACGAAGGACTCGACTGCGCTGGTCAGCTGGTCGGCAGCGGGCATCTGCTGGTACGCAACTGACAACGAGGGGAGCAATCCTGCCTTTGGTGCGCCGACCGGTCATTCGTATGCGATGACGGAGGAATCGAGCGCGAACTGCGCGAAGCCGGACTTCCCCTACGTGGCCGGGCGCCCCGCCAACTATGCGATGGGGACATGGTATTCCGAGTGGCCTGCTGCCCCGGCAGGAAAGTGATGGCTTCCGTGAGACAGGTAAGCCAGGTGCGTCACGTGTGTTCGCGCTCTTCGGGAGAGGACCTACGCCGCCTCTTCGGAGGCTGGATGCATGTCGCGAGCAGGGCTGCGGCCGTCGCCGCGAGTACTATCGCTCCGGCTGCAGACAGCGAGATCCCGCCAGTCATCCCCGGGGGCCAGTAGGTAAAGGTCACGCTGTAGGTGCCTGGGGGGAGCGTGATGGCTTGGACGATGCCATAGCGCAGCACGGGATCGACGGTATTCTTGCCGTCATGGCTGGCGATAGTAGCGGTCCAACCCGGAGCCCAGGCTTCTGAGCGCACGAGCAGGGCCTTGGTAGGCGTTGCTACTTGATCGGTCTCGGTGCCGTCTGCGTTCGCTCGCACAACCCGGTAAGCGGGCCCGTTCGGCGTGGAAGCGCCATGGGATCCAGCGCCCTCGGGTGCGGGACCGGTCGGGATGAATCGCAGATGCCCCCAGGCAGCCACGTCCGTGAACTCCTCTTCGGAACCGATCGTGCGGAGATATGCCCAGTGGCCCGGGAGGACCTCTGAGGCCAGCGGACCGTCAAGCTGCGCCATGGACCCTGATGAAGCCTCTATGACTACCTGAGACGGCGAGACGGATAGCACCCCAGTGCCCGCCATCCTGAGAGCGACGGCGCTCGGGGCGCGGGGAAAGGTCGCCACATACTGGAGCACGCGGGCTGCCTCCTGGCCGGCCCCATGTCCGGCAGGTGCCGCCTGCGATGCAGGCGGCACCGGGACGGCAGGAGACGTGGCGATAGTTGCGAGGCGGCCGGTCGTACCCACCGGGGCGAGGAGCTGCACGTCAGGCGCCTGTGCCGATTGGGCCGGTTGGTCCCTGCCTACTTGCGTCATGCCAGGAGACGCCTGACGGGCCTCCGACCTCTGCCCCTGCTCTGACCCGGGTACCAGCTCCGAACCCGAGCGCTGCGCCAGCACTGACCCGGATCGCGGCCCAGGCCCAGGTCCCGACCCATGCTTCGGCTCCGAGACGGCGGAAGGGATGTTCAGGAATACCTTTGATACCTGTTTCGGGCTCCCGATAAACCAGCTCGAGCCTGGCGCTCCCTTCCGGGAAACTCCACCTCCCGTAGCGGGGGCGTAGGCCGAAGGGGGACACACGCCCCAGGATCCCGGAGCAAAGGGCAGTGACAGGGGAGCCCTTGTTATTGACGACTGAGTTGGGGACGTGAACGCACCCTTGGCGACGATGAGGGTGCGAAGGTTGAGGACGGCGAATGTGGGGGAAGCAAGAGCAGAGACTCTCATGTCGCCGAGCTCATGGGTGCATGTGGCCGCGTCGTAACGTTTCCAGACGAGCGCCCCGTAGCCCTGGACGCTCGGGACTGACGCATAGATATTGGTGTCGGCTTCGATACTAGCGGTCCCGAGTGACGGGGACCCGGCCGAGTTGAACGGGCTCGGGTCGAAAAAGGCGACTCGCCCACCCGTCCCTCCGGGAGAGGTTCCGAGACCTTGCAGCAGCAGGGACCTGCTCCCTGCCTGCGCACCGGCTACCGGAAGCGTTGCCGGGGTGAGATTTGCGCCGAATTGCGAAATCCCCGCGGAGAACAGGACCGCGTCTGCAATTACGGTACAGACCATCAGGGTGCTTATTGCGCGCTGCCCCAGGCGGGGAAGCGTCGCCGCGAATGCTGATATTTCGATGGCCAGGATTACCGAAAAGGCAATCAGCGGCAGCATATAGCATACGAGGTTCCCGAGGTTCTCCGGCAGGCCCAAGGCGGCTTCCACCGGCTTCGGGAAGGCCAGGGCAACGACGAAGAAGGCGATTACACAGGCCATGGGCAGTACTGCGCCAGCGACCTCTATCCGGTCGATCGGCGGGCGAGCCTGCGCGGGGGTTCCGGTGCCACCCGGTACCTGCTCGGGCTCCTCCGCAGTTTCGCCTGCGGCCTGCCGGGGTCGCGCCAGGAAGAGGACCCGATCAGCGAAGTACCCGAGGATCATGGCAAGCGCCAGGTCCACGATGAGCAGGTTTCTCGCTTGAGCCCGAAGCGATCCGTAAACGGGTACGTGTGCGAGAGCCGATAGCCCCGGTAGCTCGGGAGCCATTGCCAGGATAGCTCCCACCACGGCGACGACGATCCACATGCGCCACCTGCCGGCGAGCGGGTCCTTCCTGCGTCTTCCGTAGGAGCGGGTGGCGAGTGCACCGAGCGCCGCCAGCGGGAGCAAGCCGGCGTATCCGGAGAACTCGGGTATGGGTTGCGGCGAAAGAGGCATGGAGAAGGTTCCGGCGCCCCCGGTGATACCGGGGATCAGCATGAGCAGCCATGCCCAGAACGGGAGCGATATGAACGCGAACGAGTAGATCAGTGAGCCGTCGGTCGTCTGGGAGATGGTCTGGAACGAAAGCCCGGGAAGGAGCTGGACCGCTCCGACGGTAGCGCCCCACACGAAGGCGAGCGTTACGAGAGCCACGAGAAGCCCGCGGGTCCGCCATCCCGGGAGATCGCTGTTCGAAAGCGCATGCCAGAGGGTGACCAGGCCGCCGATCACGAACAACTTCTCGACTGCATCCGGGGATCCCGAGAGATCAGCCATCCCCGCAGCCAGTGCTCCGAGCGCCACCCACCCAGCCTGGCGGCGACGTGCCTGCCATCGCCAGGTCGACTGCTCCATAGAATCCCAACCAGCCGCGCCCGGGCTGCTACGGAGAGCCGCCGCCAGGCCCTCGACCGCCAGGACGAACCATGGTATCCAGGCGTATCCGTCCACCAACTCCACATGAAAAACCTGGTTGCTCATCGCGCCGAAGTAGGAGAAGGTGGCCGCTGCGAGAAAGGAGGCCATGGGGCGGAGATGGAGTTTTCGGGCAAGCAGGTAGGTTCCCGAGGAACAGACTGCGTAGGTGATGATAAGGCTCAAGGTCCAGGCGCCGACCGCGGGCAGGAAGGCGAAGAGCGCCACGGTGGGGTAGAGCGCCCCGGCGTTCCACCCGCCGAGAAGCGGCGTGCCACTCCAGATGTAGGGGTTCCAGAGCGGGAGGTGCCCGCCGGCGAGATCGTGACCGGCGAGCACCCTGAGGGGAAGTCCTTGCCGCCAGTCGTCGCCTGGCAGGAGTGGATGACCCATGGCCGCGGTGATGCCTATATAGAGGGCGGGGATGGCGATGAGCACTGCGAGCGCCAGGATGTCGGTGCGCCGCGTGCGTATTGCCGTCGCCAGCCTGGCAGGCAGGGACGTGTTGGGGTTGGCTTCGCCGGGATCCACCTCGCTTGCCGTCATTCTACTTTCGCAAGCTGCCGGCGGCATCGAGCGTCAGTGCATTGCCTCGGATGGGCGAAAACGCGGTGCAGCAACCCTCTGCGATAGCCGAGGAGGGCCGGCAGTACTGTAGCAGCTCGGCCCGTCAGCCAGTGTACCAGCCCATCACGTCGACGATCACGTTGGTGGCACCGGCCGAATTGAACACCTCTATGCTCGTTCCGGCCCCGGCCTTTACGACCGTGAGGTTCGCCACGGCCTCTTCTTTCGCGCCCCAGTTGACGTCAGAAATGCTGGGTGGGTTGGCTCCCGACACCGATGTCCCACCGGGCAGCACTGAAAGGAAACCACCCGCCGCCGTAGATCCTGCGGCGGTCACGTTGCCAACGACCGCCTGCACGCCGGTTGATGGGATGCCGTCCACCCCGCCTACCTGGACAAGGAGCGTCTGGCCCGACTGGAGCGGCGCGTTCGACCCTGCCTTTGGCGAGCATTCGGTGGTGTAGCCGACCTTGCCCGGGTCCCTCGTGTCGCAGATCCTGATGGGGTTTACGGCCGAGAACTTTAGTCCGGTCGAGCTGAAGTACCCGGACAGGTCCACAATAAAGTCGACCGTCCCGCTGCCTGCTCCGTTGAAGACGCTTATTTTCCCGCCACTTCCCAGGGGGACGATGACCCGGTTGGCTACGGCCTTGCCTGCCACCCAGTTGAGGTTCGAGACCGTTGCCCTCGCCTTGCCGGACGGCCAGACGGTGAGATAGCCCGACGAGGTGGCACGTGTGACCGTGACGTTCAGGATTGCGGCCGTGGCACCGGAGGGTACCGAGGGAGTTCCCTCGACGGCCACGTTCTCGCTACCGCCGGACGCCAGGGGCACGAGACCTGCGTTGGCCGACGGGAGATGCTCGCCGGCGCAGAGGCTGGGTCTTGGCGTGGCTGAGCAACGCGAGTCGGCAAGGCGAACCGGGGTCACCGGGTTGTACAGGGTGGGACCGGTTGCGGATGTCGAATAGTAGCCCTCCAGATCCACCGTTACGTCGACCGTTCCGCTGGAGCCGTTGTGGATGGTAACCTCGCCCTGACTGCTCACTGCCACCATTACGAGGTTCGGGATGGCGGCACCGGCGGAATCCCAGTTGATGTTCGATACCGTGTCGGCTCCGGCGGGCATCGACGCCGGGTAGACCGACAGGTACCCTGATGCAATTTTTGGCCCGGCAAGGGTGACATTGAGAGCGACCGCCGTCGTTCCGGCGGACGGGGACGGCACACCGTCTACGCCTGCCACGGTGACGTTGATCGAGGATTGCGAGCCGATCGAGGAGAGCGTGGCGTTCTGGGGGGGCAGGTTCTCGCCGTTGCAGTACGCCGGTTCCGGCCTTGGGGTACACCGGGTATCCGCAAGGCGCACGGGAGAGACCGGTACGTAGCCGGCCGGGGTCGTGGGCGCGCTCGCCTGGACATAGGTGAACTTGTCCGTTGTTACCGGAGACGACTGGCCCGCGGCGTTGGTCACGGCGACATCGACCTCTCCGGGACCGGAGGCCTTGGGGACCGTTACGGCAAGCAGGGTCGCCGAGACGATCGTGAACGGCGCCGGAGTCCCGCCGAAGCTCACTCCCGTAGCAAGCTCGAAGCCCGACCCGGCTACCTTTGTGGCATACCCCCCTGCAGTGGTTCCCGCATCCGGCGAAACGGACGTGACCGAGGGCACGGAAAGGGATGAGCTCACGTTGACTACCTTGGCCGGGACGCTGTCCGACGAGGTGAGGATGGTGAAGGTGCCGCCGGACTGGGGTGCGTTGGTCACACCTGAGATGACGACGGTTACAGAGCTCGAGGAGGCGATGGTGCTATTGGTCCCGCTGCCAATTCCTATCGTGACCATGGAAAAGCCCCCGGAGAGGGTGATGTTGCCATTACCCTGTGCGATCGAGGCAGCGGTGGTGTCGTCGGTAATCTGGAACGAGGCGCCCGAGAACCCGGTGTCCGGGGGGGCGATCACTGTTATAGAGCTCGCGCCCGCAGCGAGGACGCCGAGGGCGCTCGTGTTGAAGTCGATCGTGTACGTGACCCCGGTTTGATCCACCACGGCCGAGGACATGTAGATGTAGGGGCTTTCCGGAGGCGACGGCGTGGTCATAGAGAAGGATTGGTAGGTGACCGGCACGGAGTCGGACGACGTCCAAACGGTGATCGGGGACGCGCCGCTCTGGCGGGGGTTCGTAACATTGGCGACCGCGAGCGTGATCGAGTCGCCAGGGCTGACGGCGTTGGCAACCGTGATCACCGCCGAACTCGGAGCCAGCACGTTCAGGGTGACAGCGGATGCGGCTGCGGTGCCGGAGGGGGTGGTGTTGTCGGTGATGGAGTAGCTGGCGGTTGACCCCGACCTCAGAGGTGGCAGGACGGTCCCTGCACTTGCCGACAGGTAGATCAGTCCTTCGTTGGCGGCAAGGCCGCCCGTGGAGCTTATGGACATGTTGAAGGTGTATGTGGCTCCCGATGCGCTGGGCAGTGTCGAGGTCGAGCTCACCGAGCTCACCAGCGGCGGGTTGGGCGTGCCGATCGTGTAGGGCGCAGACATCTCCGTTACGCTGTCCGAAGTCGTGGTCACCGACAGGATGTAGGTTCCCGCAGGCGGGTTCTGGACACCGGCTATGACGAGGCTGATCGAATCGCCGGAATTGATGATGGTATCAGGGACGAGCTGGCCCACGGCCGTGCCGCCGTTCGTCACGTACGCCGGCAGGCCGCCGCCGCCCATCGCACCAGGTTTGGCCGCCGTGAGGTCGACGTAGTTGTAGTCCTGGGTGTTCGGCGGCCAGATGGTGCCCGCTCCGGCCGTGAGGGCAACCGAGCTTGCAAGGCCCACCAGGTTGCCGTTCGGGGGCATGAGGATGCCGTTCGCAGAAAGGGAGAAGTTGATCGTGTATGTCACGCCGGTCGCATTTGCCGCCGCTGTCGAGAGCTGTACCGTGGGGGCGGGGTGCTGAGCGTCGGGGCCAGACAGCGACGACGGCGGCTGGATCGTGTAGCTCTGCGTCCCGAGATACGACACGGCCGACTCTCCTGGGTCGAGTAGTGAATACCCGAGACTGTAGGTTCCACCAGGTGGGTTCATGACGGAGCTGATCGTGAGTGTTATGTTGTCGCCCTTCTCGATCGTGTTGGGGAAGGGGATCGTGACGACCGTACCGTCTCCGCCTACCACTCCTATGGTGCCCGAGGCGGAGCCGCCGGTCGTCGTGGTGTCCTGGATGGTGAACGACGGCTTGGGGCAGTATGCCGTGTACTCGACGAGGTTCTGGCAGCTGGTGAGCATCGAGCCTGCAGGAAAGACGATCTGGATGAACGACGGCCCGGTCGTGTTCTGGCCGTAAAGATAGGTGGGGGCGGTGAATGCCAGAGCGTAGTTGGCCATCGCCCCGGCAGATGTGGAGGTCGGGCTCAGCGTGACGCTGGGCGCTCCGGGCGCCGGTGCCGGCGGTGTCAGAGCGGACGACTCAGCGTCGTCTGACGAGGTAAATACGTCCTGGCTGGCAATAGCCGAGTTCGTGCCGGAGATGTCTACCTCGACCGTGTCGCCTGCTGCGATAAGGGGGCTTGCCGTGGGCGCGGCGCCACCGCTCTGTACGGCGCAGAAGCCCGCCTTCGATGACGTACTAGGCGCGCCCAGTGCGTTGCCCACCCCGAGCGTTACGACGTAAGGCGTCACGGGCATAGCCGGCGCGCCGCTGTAGCTCTCGGATGAGGAGGAGGAGATTACCTTGCTCGCATAGATCATCGGACCGGCCGCAGCGGTCGTGTCGGTGATGCAGTAGGACGTGGCCGACGGCGGGGCGTCAAGCACCAGGGTGATGGTCGATATTCCCGGTACGAGGGTCCCTGTGGCGCTCGTGGTGAAGGTTATCTGGTACTCGGGTGCACCGCTCGGAGTGTTGGCCGAGGTGCCCGTAACATTCGACACGCTGTTCGCAGCGGTTAGCGTGATCGGGCTTGTCGCAGGGGCAAGGTCTGATGAGGTGACGACGGTCAAGGGGACCGTTCCCGGCTCGGGCGGGTTGATCACGCCGTTTACCACCACGACGACCTTATCGCCCGCTTGGATCGTCTGGGAAACCGGGATGGTCATCCCGGCGGCCTGACCGGATTGGGGTGATACCTGGGCCGTCGCCCCGGCCAGCTGCTGCAGGTTGGTGGTGTAGTCGTCGATCACCACGGCGTCAGGGTAGTCCGGAGGCTGGCCCGGTCCCTCCACTCCCGACGGTGCAGGGAATGAGGGGTCTCCCGTGGGCCACCAGGCACCCTGGAAGGAGAGCGATATGGAACTCTCGTTCGCGAGTAGCTCCCCGGTCGGGATGAAGCCCACGAGCAACTCTGTACCCTGGGCTCCCGCTCCCGTGGCGGTGTCGACGACGGTCAGGTTCTGCACCGAAGTGAACGGCACTATCGAGAAGGCGCTTCCGCTGGGTGCAGAGTCCGACGAGGTGGATACGACCATCGAGTCAGCCGATCCGGCGGGCGGAACGGGAGGATTGGTCACGCCGGTGGCGGAGACCGAGAGCTGGTCCGAGGCGTTCAGATCGTTCGGTACGGTGAGAGTGGCCTCCGATCCGGCGATCGAGCATATTGCCACCGACATCGTGCCGAGCGACGGGTTGGAATGGTCCGTGATCGAGAACGGCGAATTGTTCGAGCTACAGGTCGAGGGCCAGACGGTTCCCTCCGGAGCGCTCAGGGTGATCGTGCCCTCACCCGAGACAAGGCCACCGGTCGAGCTCAACGTGAAGTTCGTTATGTAGCTGACGCCTGTTGCATTCGCAGACGTGGTCGAGGGAGTCACCGAGACGGCTCCCACCGAGGTGGGGGACCCGATCGCATACGGTGTAGAATCGGCCAGCGCCGTGTCGGCGGAGGTCTCGACCCCGATCGTGTACGACCCGGCTGAAAGCGGGTTGGCCACGCCGAGGACCTTTACGATCAGCTGGTCGGAGTTGTTGATCGTATTGGGGACGGTAATCGCCACCACTTGGCCGTTGTCGCCGATGTCAATGGTGGAGGGAGTGCCGTTCCCGCCGGAGGTCGTCTGGTCCTCTATCGAGTAGTCCGCTGCCGTCGCCGGCCACGCGGTTCCCGCGGGTGCTACCAGGGAGATCGTCCCGGCGCCTCCAGCGAGGCCGCCGGTGGCGCTGACTGTGAACTCGACTTTGTAGGTCACCTGCGCCGCCGCCGCCGAAGTGGACGAGATGATGATCTGCGGCGAGGTGACCGACGAGCCGCTACCGGTTGCGAATGCCGGCACGGGCATCATTACCAGCGCCAGCGGAACGGTGGCCAACCCCAGGGAGAGGAGGGCAGTCGCCAGGGCGGCCAGCCGACCCCCGCCAAGGGTCGCGCGACCTGGAGTTCGTGCCCGGACGGCCTGCCGGCCTCCGGATACGTGTTGTACATCCCCCCTATCCGCTGAGGCTCTAAGCCGGTTTCCACGCATGCCAAGAACATTACCATCTCGGTACCCGCGAGCAGTAGTCAACCCAGGTCATACCGCCGTTTTATCTTGTTGCGTGAAGGGCGGCTCCGGCGGCTCCGGCGGCTCCCGGCGGGAGCTTGTCGCTGTAGGTTAGGGCCCGTGTCATAATTAATTGAGCGATCCCGACGGCCAGATGACGCCCCTGGCTGTGTCCTCGTCCTCGATGTACTCCCTGGTACATGCATACAATGTGCTTCGCCATGCCTGTCCCGCAACAGTCCACCGGACTGTTGCGCATCCTTGCCAGATGACGCCCCTGACTCGCCGGATATCATCCCACTAATTATGACACGGGCCCTTACCGGGCTCTGATGGTGAGTGCGGCGACGCTGCGGCCTATTTTTTGGGCGCGTGCTACACTCGATGTGGTGACATACGTACGGTCGGTTCGGTAGCCACTTGCACTATTACGCGCGTGTGGACGCGTCAATAAGGATACAGCGGCACGACCACGAGGTTGGTCCGCGCGCTCCAAGGCGTGAGCTACCGAGCGGGGCGACCCGTTGGGAGCGATTGGCTCCGGCGGTCAGAACCAGGCTCGCGTTGCTCTTCGCGGTTGCAGCAGCTTCGCTTGGCCTGGTGGGTTGCACGTCCTCGCCACGGCACCCGGTGAGCCGGCGCCAATCAACCGGACAACGGGTATCTATTTCACCGGCGGCATGCGGTTATGGGCCTGCACCGTCAACGGGACCGGATCAACTCGTAGCACTCGTTGCCGACGGCGAGTCCGGAAACATATATCCAGTCGATCTTGCCTCGCGGAAGGTGGGATCTCCGATCAAAGTCGGCCCAGCTCCATTAGATGTCGTCATAACGCCGGATGGGCGGAGGGCTTTTGTCATGGACGCCGGTCTCGCAAGAGGACCCAGCCCTCACTCCCCCGGCCAAGAGATCCGGGGAGCAGTGGTGCCGATCGATCTTGCCACCGGCCGGCCAGGACGGCCTATCGATGCCGGCCTTGGCCCGCTGGAGGGAGCCGTGACCCCGGATGGTAGGACGCTTTATGTGGTCGACATGGGCCTGCTCGGCGGGAGCGGTAAGAGTTCGTTCGCAATTGATGCTTACGACATCCTGCCCATAGACGTGGCGACCGGCAGGCCGGGTAAGCCGATCGATGTAGGCCCGGGTCCAGGGGCGATCGCTTTAGCGCCCGACGGCGCGACGGCCTACGTCGTGGATTCCGGCACGCCGGTGCATCCGGTGGCGTACATGGTTGCCGTTAATCTTGCAACCGGTGCAACCGGTCCTCCGATTGCGACAGGCGCCGGCCCGAGGGGCGGGCCGATGGCAATAGCAATTACACCTGACGGGCGATGGATCTACGTGGCAAATGCAGGATGGCCGGAGTTTCCGGGAGATACCGTGTTGCCTATCAACACGTCCACCGGCCGGCCTGGTCGCCTGATACGGGTGGGCTCGGCGCCGCTTTGGATAGCGATAACTCCGAATGGGAAATGGGCCTACGTAGCTAATTCCGGTTGGGGATTCGCAGGAGGCCGGACCGGCAACAGGAACGGCGGCTTCACAGTGACCCCCATCGACCTTTCGACGAATGTGGCCGGCGTACCCATAACTGTCGGGCCGGCACCGTCGGTCGTGGCGATAACGCCGGATGGGAAGTGGGCCTACGTGGCCGATACCGGGACGGCGACGCGGGCAGGAGACGTCACTCCGATAAATATCGCGCGCAACTGTGCAGGCGTGCCCATGCATATCGGTGAATCGCCCGACGGGATAGCCATAGCGTTGGAACCCCCAGCGATCGTGAAGAGGCTGGTGGGTTAGTTGATCACTGAAAGCCGAACGGATCCGGGCCGGGTTGCATCCGTGAGCGATGCCGCCCCCGAACCGTTGTTACCGGCCGCTCTGGCAGGACAATCCAGCTGGAGCGATGGCATGGTTCAATCGCACGGCTTCGAGATCAAAGACGTTCCGTTCGTCGCCATCGGAGGCGGTATCGGGACGTTCGCGATGGTCGACTTCCTGCGCGTGGCCGGATTACCCGTGGAGAGCATGACCGTGGTGACTCCTGCGCTGAGGCCGTACAGCAACCTCGAGTCCCAACTCGATAACTCCCAGATACCTCGGGACGCGAGGATCCGGTCGGGGTCGGGGGACAGGATGGACAGCATATGGGGCTGGCCGGGATACGGCATGGAAGAGGCGTTCAGGCGCAGGAATCCGTTGATGCTGCTCCGGCTGGCCGCCGAACCGGTGCTGTCCGAGTACTACACGCCTAGAGCTTCGCAGCTCTACGACACCATGGACCGGGAAGCCGCGAGGATATCGTGGAACCGGATGGTCGTGGCGGGGATGGCGCGGGTCGTGAGAAAGCGTACGGAAGGCGGATATTTCGTGGTGGTGGATCCGTTGTCGCCAGGGCCCGGGGGGAGCGTGGCCGTCCTGTCCGCGCGCTACGTCCACCTGTCGCTCGGCGTTGCGGCGGTTAGGCACTTCCCGGGCTTCGAGGGCGGTGCCGACCCCGAACAGGCCAAGCGTGCCGTTAACGTCTACGAGGCACACGAACATGTCTACGAAGAGATCCGCCGCCATCCGGGGTCGAAGGTGCTCGTGAGGGGAGCAGCGTCGTCGTCGATGGAGGTTCTGGGTCGCCTGATCGCAGACAGGGACAGCTATGGGACGGCCGTGGAGATTTTCCACCTCTACCACAGCTTCTTTGACGGTCCCAAAGGACCGGCACGGTTCAGGATACCCGGTGGCAACGGCTTTTGCTACCAGCCGTTCACCTTTGCAAAGGGAGCGTTCGGCGGCCAGCTGCACCGGAGGTACGGGGCGCTGCAGTCGGACGCGGAGCGTATCGACCTGTTCACCAAGCTTGCGAGCACCGCCATTCCCAAGCGCAAAGTCTGGACCAGCCGGATAGAGCGCGGTAGGAGGGAAGGCTGGTATCACACCGTCCTCGGCGCGGCCGGCTGCCTCGAATCCGCTGACGGCGGTGACGGTTCCGGGCACGTGCGTGCTCATGTCGAGCCGTTGGCAGGTACCGGCGAGGCGGAGAGGGTGTTGGAAGTGGACTACGTCATCGATGCGGCCGGCGTCGATATCGACCTGCGCAAGCATTCCCTGCTGGCGGATCTGGTCGACTGCGGAGGTGCTCGGCTCAACGGGCTGGGGCAGTTCGCGGTCGATGCGAGCTTCGAGATCGATTCGATGCACAGTGGCAACGGCAGGTTGTTCGCATCAGGTTTCGCGACGCTTGGGAACCCGTATCTGATACCGATGTATTCCTTCTGGGGATACCACTACGTTGCCTGGGCTGTGCACCGCAAACTCGCTGAAGATGGGTTCGTCCGCAGGCTGGGTACCGGTCGTTCCGTCGCCGCGTGGTGGCGAAGGATGAGGATGGCGGAACCATGACGTTCACCCTCCGTGGACGGATCGAGACGAGGCTTTTCCTCCTGCTCACGGTCGGAGTGGTCTGGACGGCCATCGTGACTCCGTTCCTCCCGAGCCCGTCAATGGGATCGGGAGGTGCCGGCATGGTCCCGATGCAGATGAACAGGGTCATGGTGTCCCTACCAGTGGCGTACAATGCCCTCCCGTTTGATTACCGGATGACCTTCGAGACGCTCGGGCTCATGGCCGTTTTGGGGATCGTCTGGGAGCTGGTGTACCACTTTGCACAGCAGTACCGCTGGAACAAGGACTGGCCACCCCTGTTCACCCTGGTTGCCGTGATTCCGGAAGGGATCGCGCTCTGGTACGTGATCCATTTGACCCATGTCGAGAACGGTAGCTGGGCGCTGGCCTCCGCCGGGACGGCGATGTTCGCGATCCATATACTGAGTACGTGGGTTCTCATTTGGGTGGCGATGCTCGGGCCAATGAAGGTCGTAAGCCTGCGCTGGCGCTTCGAAGGAGGACAGCTCTGGTAACTGCTGGAGTACCCGTCAGGTTATGAGGGCACCCGTTACGCTCCGGTCCAGGCTCGGTACGCCGTGCGCTGCGTTGGTCTGGATGCTCCCACTGCTTGTTGCCGCATGCGACGGGGGAGGTGGGTCCGGTGGTTCGTATGGGCCGGTCCCGCCCCGCACGCAGACGGCTGCGCTCGACAAGGTGCTTGCAGCGCTCTCCGCGACCGACTCCTCGACGGCGGCGGTGGACATGTCGCTATCCGGCGCCTGGTCCGGCGGCGCTACGGGCGGCGTGGTGGCGGGTACGGGAGTGGCCGACTTTGCCAGGAGTATGGCGTCGGTTCAGGTGAGCTTCCCACAAGCTCCCCGCAGTGGCACGCCGCCGCTGTCTCACGAGATCCTCTATTACCCGAAGGCCTACTATCTGGGCACCTCCAGCTCCGTGCAGGCGGGAGCGGGTGCCGGGGGGACGGCCGGCGGAGTAGCAGGCGCACCTGCGATCTATACCTGGGTCAGTGCGACGGCGAAGGAATACGAGCGAGTCGTTACAGGTTCGTTCGCGATAGCGCTCCAAGCGGGGCTTTGCGATCCCCGGTTCCTGCTCGACGAAGTGTCGTGGGGGGTCGTGAGAGGTGCTGTTGCGCCGGGGCCGGCGGGTTCAGAGGGGACCGGGGCATCCGGGGGAGGCGGCGAGAGCTTCGCGGTGGTTGTGAACTTCCATCGGGCTGCGGATGAGGCGGCAGGCCCCGAGAAGGCCCTTGCGGCAGCCACGGCAGAGGCCATGCGGCGTAACGTTCTCGGCGACGTGCCCACTTTCAGTGCTGACGTGGTCGTGAACACTTCAGGGCGGGTCGTGGAGATAGCGTTGGAGTCTCCGGGGGGAGCTGCTCCGTCGGCTGGCAGTGTGAGCGAGACCCTTTCCTCGTTCGGGAGTGCAGTCGACGTCCCGAGCGCGCCTGCGTTCAACGTCACGGGCATTACAGCCGTCCTGAACAGTTCGGGAAGCATTGGGGGCAAAGAGGGACCCGGTGACTTCGACGCCTCCTGAACGTAGCTTAGAGCCTCAGCGGATAGGGATCTCGGGCTCGTCGCCCCCCAGGCGTCGCATTGCTGCGTTGTCGTCGTCAGTCAGGCACTCCAGCCTGCCTCTCCTCCTCCGCCTTGCTCTACTCGCCTGGATGAACGACTCCCTGATCCAACCTCCCTATCCGCTGAGGCTCTTGTTGCGGTAGGGGCGAAGTCGTCCTTGCTGGTATTACGGGGAAGCGCTTAGCGGGACCCTCCGGGCTATCAGCCGCCGCTTCCGGTGCCGGGCGACGGCGAGCTGGAGCTGGTGGTCGAGGGGGGTGTCGCGCTCTGTGCTGCGGCCTCAACCTGGTTGACCTGCTGAGCAGTGGCCACCGACGATGCGGGCGGTACGGAAATCGGCGAGATCGGCGAGCCGTAGCCCGACAGGATGAGCTCTACCGTTGCCGCTGGCCGCGTCTTGACGGCCGTCTCGTACTTGCTCGACGGAAAGGTCAGCGTGACGAACAGCTGCACGACACGCCCCTGGTTGTCGAGCCATACCTGCGCGGGGAAAGTCGCTACCCCGAGAAAGGCGGCCTCGTCGGACATGATGGGCCCGAGACCGGCTTTGACCGCCTGGGAGCTCGCAGCCGCAGCCTGCAGGTTGACCCGGAAGCTGTAATGGGTCGCGCTGACGGTCCCGACGGTTGACGACCCGAGGTCTTTTACGGGAGCAGATGCGCCACCGAGGGTCGACAGCAGCCAGAACGGGTTGTAGATCTCGCTGTTAAAGTACTGGGCGTTGCCCTGGATGCCCGAAGAGCCGAGGGTGGACGTCAGCTGCTCCCAGGTCTTACCGCCGAGCAGCGCCGGAAGCGGCTGCTTGAGCCCCTTTGGGGCGTAGTTCGATAGAAGCTCCTGGTAGATCACGGTAGGCGTATCCACCCCCCTGATGGTCGCCGGGGTGGACGAGCCGGGAGGTTTGGCGACAGCGGCTATCGATGTAAGACCATGTGCAAGGTCGATCTCCCCCTGGTCGATAGGCAGGGTGCCACTTCCCCCTATGCTTACCTGGAGTGCCACTCCTGCGGTGGATCCCGCTATCGTGGCCGCCCCGGCGTGACGGATATGCGAGAGGTACTTTGCGGCGTTGCTGATTGCTCCCGTGGAAGTGCATGCCGCCGCCAGCAGGGATACTGTGACAGCCAGGAGAACCGGCGCGAGCACCCTTCCAGCGGGAGGTAGCGGCGTGATCGATGAAGGTGCCGCCGGGCGAGAACCCGTCGAGTCCCTTCGCGTAGTCGATACCATTTCGCTCATCTCAGTCCTTTCGGGTTGGTGATTTGTCGGAGCTCCCATGCCTCCAGTAACTTTACCATCCGGGCATGATCAACGACGTGCACTTCTTTGATCCTGCCCACCACGAGCCGCCTGCCTGATCCTGTTCACGCAGGGAGGCAGCATCCTATTGCCGACCCTGTTTCGGCCTGGTCGAATCCCGACCAGGTGTTGCCAACTTCCCAGTACAGGTACGGGAACGGATGGTCTACGGGACGGGATTGCTGGCGTAGGTCTCGTCGCCGTCAGGCTCTGTCGCACAGGGAGAAGTCGTGTTGCTCGCCATGTCGCAGGCATTGTCGGTCCAGGTGTACGGATCGGTGGCATCCGAGTTGGCGGTTCCGGTACCGTCAGCCGCCTCGTCCGTGTAGAGGAGGCACCACCCGAGCGGATTGCCGACCGCGTCGCAGGCGTTGTCATCGTGCCAGTTGATGGACTCATTGGTCTCGTAGGTCTCGTCACCGTCGTTCTCGGCGGCACAGCCGTGCCCTCCAGGGTTGCCGGCATAGTCGCACGCAGGGTCGGTCCAGTTGATGGTTTCGGTGACGTCGGTGTTGAGGATCCCGGTCACGTCCGCTGACGCTTCGGTGCCCGGGATGTCGGGGTAGCACGGGCCGAGGAGCCCGCCGGGGTTACCAGCGGCGTCGCAGGCGTTGTCGTCCCAGTTGACGCCGGGCTCGCCCGTCCAGATCAGCGTCTCGTCGCCGTCGTGGGACCAGGGACCTTCGGTATTGAACGAGCAAGCTCCCGAGCTCGATCCGGCCATGTCGCAGGCGTTGTCGTTCCAGGCTCCCGGATCGACGACGTCGGTGTTGAGGATCCCGCTCCCGTCCGCTGACGCTTCGCTGCCCGGGGCCCAGGGGTAGCACGGGCCGCCAAACCCGCCGGGGTTACCAGCGGCGTCGCAGGCGTTGTCGTCCCAGTTGACGCCGGGCTCGCCGGTCCAGACCTGGTACTCGTCTCCATCCTGGGACCAGGGGCCCTCGTTCCCGTTGCAGATACCGTTCCCGGGGTTGCCCGCGGCGTCACAGGTGTTGTCCTCGTACCAGTTGATCCCTTCGCTTCCGGCGTCATTGTCTTCGCCGGTGGTAAAGTCCCAGCAGTCCCCACTGCCCCAACTGCACGACTCGCCGTCGTTGCCATCCTTGTTATCCGCCCATGCGTCCTGGCACCCGGAAAGCGCTCCGTTGTTGGCTGCGTCGCAGGTATTGTCGTCCCAGCTGGTGCCCGGCTCGCCTGTCCAGATCTGGTACTCGTACTCACCCCAATAGCACTCGTCGCATCCTCCCGGCGGTTCGTTCCCGTTGCAGCCCGCCCACCCCGGGTTGCCCGCGGCGTCACAGGCGTTGTCGGTCCAGTTGACTTGGTCGGTGGCGTCACCGTTGCCGGTGCCCGTGGAATCGGCCAACCCGTCGCTGTCGGTGTTGCACCAACTGGGGTTGCCGTTGGCGTCGCAAGCGAGGTCGTCGCTCCAGTTGATACCAGGTTCGTTGCTCCAGATCTGGTACTCGCCGTCCCCGTCGGAACCATTCGGCGGTTCGTTCCCGTTGCAGCCCGCCCACCCCGGGTTGCCCGCGGCGTCACAGGCGTTGTCGGTCCAGTTGACTTGGTCGGTGGCGTCACCGTTGCCGGTGCTCGTAGCATCGGCCAGAGCATCGGTGTCGGTGTAGCACCACCCGAGCGGGTTGCCGGCGGCGTCGCACTGGTTGTCCGAATAGGTGGGCGGCGGTTCGACCCCGTCTCCGTCCGGCTCGCTCGCACACGTTCCCCCTACCGTCCATCCGTTCTCTTGGCCCATGTCGCAAGCGTTGTCGGTCCAGGTGTACGGGTCGACGGTGTCGGTGTTGAGTATCCCGGTCCCGTCAGCCGCCTCGTCCGTATCGAGGAGGCAGTAGCCGAGCGGGTTGCCGGCGGCGTCGCAGGCGTTGTCGGTGTAATTGATGGGCGGCTCGCCCTGGGAATCGAAATGGTACCAGCACGTGACGCCGTTCCCGATGGCGGGCAGGTAGGGCGCCGGGGGTGCCGGGTAGGTATTGGTTTCGGGACAGCCCTGGGTACCGCCTGCGGGAGAGACGTTCAATGTGCAGGAACCGGCGGTACTGCAGCTGCTGCCTGCGGACTGGCCGGACTGGCTCGTGTACTGGCTGGTCACGAAAAGGGCAGCGTAGTTGTGGGCGGAGTTCTCGGGGATGTCGAGGCCGGTGCAGAAGTTGAAGTAGCTGACGTAGAGGCCGGGGTTCCCGATCGGGCAGTAGAACCAGTCCGACGGCGTCTGGAGGGTTATCTCGGAGTCGCTCTGGACCTGGAAAGTGGCATCGACGAGCCCGCAGTTCGAGTTGTTGCCGTTCTGGAAGAGCTGCTGCTGCTCGGTGGTCGCATTGCTGGGGTTGAGGCCCGACAGCGTACCCGAATAGATGTTTGGTCCGATCCCGGCGAAGGGCTGCCCTCCCGACGATGGCGGCGACGGGAGGAAGATGCAGAACGCGACGTTGTTGACCCCTGAGAAGTTATAGCCGTAGAGTTCCAGGAACTGGCCTCCCGATGCGGTTCCTACCGGTCCGCACGCAGACGCCGCCGGGAAGCAGGGGTTGTAGCAATCCGTGCTCGAAGAGCAGTTCCAGCCCGTCGGGATGCTGTTTGTCACGCAACCCGACGGAGTGGGTGTGCACTGGTTCTCCGAGATCGTGTAGATGATGGGCAGGGCTGTGTATGTGTACAACGGCTGGTTCGACGCCTCGCCGACCGAGTTTGCCACCACGACGTTGACGTTGCCACCACCCGGCTGGCTGGCGTCCGCCCACGCCGGCGCTGTGACCTGCAGCACCTGAAGCGGTGTCGAAGCGCCCGGGTCGCAGGTCGACATGTTGTCCGTAACCTCGGTGGGAACGCTGCCGAGGAGCGTGTACTGGGCTGCCTGGCGGTTAGGGTCGCTGTCGGCGCCGAAGAAGACGCTCGATACCGTCGTGGTGGTCCCGGCGCTTCCGTCACTGAAGTTATTGCCGCAGATGTAAACGGTGTTCCCCCCGGCGATGGGGCCTTCGGTGGGGTAAATACCGTCGACGACCGGCGGTCCCCCCGGCGGGGCGGGGCAGTTGCCGAGTGTGGTGCAGTTGGTGGCAGTCATGATAACTATGCCGTGGATACTCCCCGGGGTCACGTCGACGCCCTGCGATCCGAGCGTCGTCGACCCGCTCTTTGCCGTAACGGTGTAGTTGCCCTGGGCGATCCCGACGAACGACACGCACCCGGTCGTGCCCGTAACGAGGGTGCTCATGGTCGTCGGCCCGCTTATGGTCACCGACGCTCCGTTGTATGGGCCCGGAGGCGTTGCAGACGTGCTGTACACTTCGACGTCGATCTGAGAGGGGGTGAAGAGGCGCGACTGGGCCGTGGCGGCTGCCCCGGGCGTTCCCGCGGCCTTGCCGTGCTGCGGCCAGGACACCGTGGTGGTGGTCTCCAGCATGATGGGAGGACTGTTGTTCAATGTTCCGCCGTAGCAGGTGTTCTTGACCGGGATGGTCTCGCCCCCTCCGGATGCCGCAGTGACGAATTGCATCGTCTGCGTTCGCTCGAGGTTGATGCCCGAGTTCGAGACGGAGTCGGTCTCCTGAACGCACGCAGTGCTGTCGTAAAGGTTGGGCAGGCCCGGACCGGCAGCGCCGCTCTGGCACGGGGTGCCGGCGGTGTTCGTTGTCGATGATCCCCAGCGGGTGGTGCCGGGAGATCCCGCTACCTCGTACTGGGAGCCGAGATTCAGGGTGCAGGGGGCCTGTTGGGAGGCCGGTGGGGGGGTATATGTGAGGCCGCTGCTGTCGATGCCCAGCTGGCCTTCCAACTGCGACAGATGACTTGCCTCGGTACAGTTGAGGGTAGAGGTGGCCAAGCCGGCAGCCACCGTGCGGTGCTTCGTGGACTGGGTCACACCGATCTCATTTGTCAGGAGGGCGGCAGCCGGCGCAAGTACCATGACGATCAGGAAGATGGCGATAAGCACCTCTACGAGGGTCATCCCCTCGCTCTGGCGTAGGCGCAGCCTCCGGACAGGGAGCGAAGAGCGCGACCGGGTCATGCCGGCAGCTTCCCGGTTGCGGCCTTCCCGATGGTCATCCATGCCGACGGGCGCTCCGTGCCGAGCGGGTGCAGCCTACGTTCACGTTCACCGGGGCCACCCGCGGTTGCCGGAAGCGACAACGCGACACGGCGTCTGTGGTCGTGACCGCAAATCGAATTAACCCACACATAACGATTATGCTGGGAGTGACGTAAGTAAGTCTATACGTGAAATCACCCGAATGCGTAGGTCGCCTGCCTGCATACGGGTAGTTTCACGTACTAGACACACGGAGGGCAAGCCCCGATAATGTCAGTGTGAGTCCAGATGGATCCGTACGCGTGCTTTCCGGTGACGCGCGAGCGAGTAGCCTGCCTTGCAGGCGAGGCATGCTGCCGCAGCGAGTAGCACACGATGCGCGTTTCCGGCGCCTATTGCAGCGTGCCGGGCAACCGGTGGAGGTATGTGCTGACGGGGGGCGCTCCCCGGGCGTCGACGGCGGTTTCACCCTGATAGAACTGATGGTGGCAAGCTTCATCTTCCTCATCGTCATTGCCATGGTTCTCGTGACTGCGGGGGCGTACCTCCAGAACCAGGCCGTGTCCATGAGGACGCTCACCGGCCTCGGGGACGGAGAGCAGGCCCTCTCGTCGATCCCGCCTTTGCTGCGCGCCGCGGTCGTCCCGGCGCCACCGGTGATCAATTGGGGCACAGCTCCGGGTACTGCGGTTTGGCTGGCATGTCCTTACGAAGCGATCCTGTACTCGGAACCGCCGGAAGCGTTGGGTGGGACCTGGGTCTACCTGTACCTCACGGACTCCAGCGGAAACGTGGTGACGAGTAGCTGGGCCAATCCGGGCACATGGAACCAGGTGACGACGCCGCTTCTGGAGCGGACGGAGTACACCCTGCACGCGTACGTAAGCCCGAACGGACCGAGCAGCAGCCCGCCGTCAGCGGCTCCGGCCAGTTGCTCGGGCGGTGCGGGTTTCCTTCCTTCGTCTTGGGGATCGAGCGCGAAGATCGTGGCTGATGTCCCCGATGTGGTGTTCGCCCCCAATCCGTACACGTTCAGCTGTCCGAGTTGTTCCGAGCTGTCGTCGTTGCCGCTTTTCACCTACTGGTCCGGTGCCACCGGCGGCAATCTGACGGGTACCAGCGGGACGAGTGGAGACTTCCCGCAGAACATCGATGCGATCGGCTTCGACGTGAGGATGCAGCGCTTCCGGAACGTGCAGGGGGCGGTTTCGGCCGCCGGCGCACCCGTGACGGTCAGCGAACAGGTCGTATTGCAGAACATCGCATCGGCGTCAGGCTTCGGAGCAGGAGGCTTCTGATGGACGGCACCATGGATGAAGCGTTGGTGCAGAATGCGATTTCCCGGGAAACGATTGAGTTGGAGGTGAGTGCCGGATGAGATCGGCTTCGACTACGGGAGTACGGCAGGTAGTAAGTCGCGGGGGGGTACCGAGACCGAGACCGCGCCTCGGCCGGCGGCCGGTTCGCCGGCTGGCAACGAGCGCAAGGGAGTCGGCAGGGCAGGCGATGATCATGGCTATCATGCTGATCGTCGTGCTGGCGCTGGTGCCCATGGTGATCTTCAACGGGGTGTCCGGCCAGATTCCGATCGCTCTTTCCGTGCAGAACTCGAAGGCTGCGCTTGCAGCAGCGCAGACGGGCATGGATAGCTACGTTTCGCTGCTGACGGAGAATATATCGAACGTGTCCTACAACGACGCCCAGTGTACAGCGCCGTCGAGCGGTCAGTGGGACGGGTTCTATTTCGGTTCGTCGTCGAGTTGCCCGTCTACGTACAAGGGGCCGAACAACGCGTACGGCGGCTGGGCACCCGTACCAGGGTCGGCTTCTGCCGGAGGTGGCCTGAATGAGTCGTATGTTTTCAGGGTCGATACCTCGAATGCCTCCAGCGGGTATATCACGGCAAAGGTCACGGGACGGGCCGGCTCGCCCGGACACTACCGCTATCGCACCGTCGAGTCGAACTTCGATAACCCCGCCCTCTCGTACTCTTATTTCACGAATTACGAGACCTCCAGCCCCTTTGCGTACACCAATGCCGCCGCGTTCACCTTCATAGAATGGGTGGTGTCCCTCGTGTCAGGCAGCCTGCCTGCCTCGATGAAGTCGCTGATGAGCGAGTTCCTCGGCAACGGGCCGGTCGGAGCGGTCAAGCTCGGCTTCTACATGTGCAACTACCACGCCTACCAGTCGAACACGATCCTATCGCTGCTGGACAGCCCGATACTCACTACAATGGTGGACAACGAGATGGCCCAGTATCTGAAGGGCCTCGCGTCGTTCAGCATCTTCGGCTACCCTCTCGGCCAGGAGATGTACAACAGCATAGAGAGCGCGGTTAATTCGCTGATAACAGACGTCCAGACCTTCCTCGGACCGGCGTATGGTCCCTTCCCGTTGCTCTGCAACGTCAATGACATGTACAACGGCTATTACGGCATGACCACGAACATGAGTGGGAAGGTATACTCGAACGACTCGCTCTACACCTGCAGCCCGAGCGGCTCCACCTCGAACTTGAACAGCGCCACCATCGAGCTCACGAGCTCCAAGGCGGGGATCCTTCCCCAGTACTCGTCTTCGGCCACTGGCCCGCCCCAGTCCTACAATCCGAACCACAGCCTTGGGAACGACCTCTTCGCCTGGTCATGGTCGGGGTCGATCCCGACACCGTGGCAGGACTACACCTGGGACATACCGATTCTCTCGGGGTGTGCGAACGTCACCTCGCCGCCGGCTACGAAAACGGTGACCTCGCTGACGCCTCCCGTTCCGGACTTCGAGGCGATCAGGGTCAATGCCTCGGCCACCGGGGGATGCCATTACTTCGGACCCACGTTCATCCAGCTCAACGGCACGTCGTTCCAGGCCTGGAGCCCGAACACGCCTGCAGGCTCCTGCCCGACCACCGGCGGATCAGCGGCTGTGCCCTCGGTGATATACGTGTCCAATGTCGCGACGGGAAGTTGCATCCCGTTCTCGTCGAGTTCGATCGTGCCCAATGTATACGGGGTCTCATCCCTTCCCTACGGGATCGACAACCTGTTGCAGAACCACAACTGCCTCTGGGGCGACGCGCTCGTACAGGGGACGCTGTCAGGCAAGCTCACTATCGGCGCGTCCAATGACATCGTCGTGACGGGGAACCTCATCTACGCCTGCGCGGCATCAACCAACCCGCCAGGTACGCCCGTGCCGGCGAGCTGCCCGGACACCCTGGGGCTTGCACCCGGTGGCAACATCGAGCTCGTGAACCCGGCAACCGATGCGAACGGGACGTATTACCCGCAGGGCAACGTCGTCGTCGTGCATCCGGTCGACGCCAGCCAGAACGACAACAACTGCCCTGCTTCCAGCAGCGTCGTAAACGGAGCGGGCTGGAACCCGGGGGGCTCAACCAATCCGTGTGCGGGCTGGGAACAGGGCGATCCGGGTACAGGCGGCACGCCAGAGCCCAATTCCGTGCCGTTGCCGCCCGTGTCGCCGCTTTCAGCCCCGTCGGGATCCTGCGCGGCCTGGAACGTCGCCACCTGGGGGACCTGTTTCGAGGACGCGATGTACGATATTTCCACATGGGCATACGGTGTGGAGTACAAGGACTTCTGCGGGGTCAACGCGCCTTCGAATGGTAACGGCTCGATCTCAAGTCCCGTAACGCGTGCATCGGCGAGCGAGTCGACGTGCACGGTGACGAGTCTCGAGGACAACTGGGCGAACACGAACACCAACGCACCAGCTCCGCCCGCTCGACCTGCGCACCCCACGTGCAACAACTGGAACGTCTCTTTCAGCTTCAACTGGACGGCCATACTCAGCGGCAACTGGAGCCAGGCCTGGAACGACTTCATTGCCGGGATTCTGGACTCCTGTGGAGGCCAGTGGCTCTCGTACTATTACGACTACGGCGCGATGGGCCTCAGTGCCGGCATCCAGGACATCTGCAACGTGCTCGGCATATCGCCGTGCGACGGCGGTTACGAGGCTGTCCTGCAGAAGTACGAGTCCACCTTCACGCACGGCCCCGTGAACCCGTTCTCGTCGGTGTACAACCCGACCGTCGACGCTCTGGTTCTTGCCTCCAACTCGAGTCCGATGGTGTCCGCCTCCTCGTCGGAGAGCTCGACCATGGACTACCCGAACCTTGGCATCGTCAACGGGTCGTTCACCCTGCAGAACCCGACTGTGGGCAACGTCTATGCCACACCGATCAGCGATACGACGTCGTACTGGGACTGCGGCAGTCAGCCCACCGGGAACACGGTCAACCTCTGCCCCTACGGGCAGGGCAGTTTCAGCGGCGGTACCCACGGCCTTGGCACCCTCACGACGGTGGGTTCAGTGGTGGAGCAGTACGCGAACTCGCTCCAGAACGCGGGGTTGTCGCTCAGCCACTTCGAGTTCTTCCCAGGTGGGGTCGGCGGCTTGCTAGGGGGCTATCCTTCGGGTTGCCAGTACGCGTGTTTCGTCCCGTCCGGCTACAAGACGGTTGACTTCAGTTACGACCCGTCCGAGCTGTTGAACCCGCCGCCGTACTTGCTGTCGTCGGCCGGGAGTCCCTGGACCGAGATGTCGGGGTCGTATGTAGAGACTGCAGTGCCAGCTTCTCTCCAGCCGTAGGCCGGCTCGAGCTGATCGTATGCAAGCGCGCGCTCGTGCAGCACTGAAGCCGGCAGCGATGTTGCTAGCGGCGGCGGTAGTGACGGCAGGGTGCGGTAGCTCGCCGTCGCGAAATAGCGTGCATCACAAGACCACGCCCCCGCTCAGCGGTACGGGCGGGCCCGGCAAGCCCCAGCCGCCTCACCAGTCCAATACAGTGCCCACCACAACGCACGACTCCTCCCTCACCCCTTCCCAGAAGGCGGTTGCCGCGTCCGTCAACATGCGGCTCTCGGATTTCCCGTCCGGGTGGTCGCTCTTGAAGTCCGGACAGTCCTCCGGTCTCAGTGGCTTCCCTCCCTGTATAGCGGCGGCTCACATAGCAATGGCCGGCCCCTCCTACGGCCATCCGCTTCAGAGCGCCTCGGCTGGCTCGCCCCCCGCTCCGGTTGCGGGCTCTCCCGGCGGTGCTACCGGCACCCCGCCAGGTAGCGGCTCTCCGGCTGGTGGACAGGCGGGGCTTCCCGAGACGTTCTATGTCGCCGATTCGTCGGTGTCGTTTGCGAGTTCAGCCGCCGCCGCCTCCGGCGTGATCGCCTACCTTCGAAGCCCGGCGGGGCTCAAGTGCGTCGAGGAGACGACCACCGGAAAGGTGAAGGCAGTAGTGACGCGCCAAGTCTTGGCGGTGAAAGGCACCTCGCAACTGGCGAGCTTCGATGTGGTCATGTCCAGCCCGCCACTTGTCGGCGAGGGCTACATGGCCTTCTTCAGCAGCGGTTCCGA
The DNA here is from genome assembly GCA_021816935.1 of Actinomycetes bacterium. Lineage (GTDB taxonomy): Bacteria > Actinomycetota > Acidimicrobiia > Acidimicrobiales > JAMCPL01 > JAKAWR01. The sequence continues at coordinate 50,533 of JAKAWR010000002.1, read as the reverse complement.
GGTGGTGGAGGGTACGTTCTTTGCTGTGGGCGGCACGTTCCCGACGCAGGTAGAGTCTTCCGTCGTCGGGAATATGGCGGCAAGGGCATCTAAGTAGACCTGAGTCCACCTGAGTCCGTAACTGCCGTCGGGAGCGAATCGGGCGGCTCTTACCCCGATTGCTTGGCTTGCGGGCAGTGCCTCTCGTACCAGGTGATAAGGACCTTCGAGGAGGTACTCGAGTATGCGGACTCGAACTGGCGGCCGGCATTGGTGAGGATCGCGGGAGGATGTGCGGGCAAAGGGGAGGCAGATGGGATGGTGACCAGGACCGCTATGATCTGGGCAAGCGGCGGGTGCACCGCCGCGTAGAACTTCGTGGCATCGGCGTGCAGGCTAGAGGGAGCATCCACGATCATGGCGTCAACCGCGTTCGACTTCTGGCGTTCCAGGCGCAGTAACTCGCCGGTCGTACCGGCCCCCGACTTCGGAAAGTAGAGGAACTGAGCCATCGCGGAGCAGAAGTTGGCGGGTCCCCCGGTACCAGTTCGAGCCGGGCCAGTAGTGTTGCTCGCGGTCGTGTGGGTGCGCGGCCCGGAGGACGAGGTCGTGCTTGACGTTGAAGACGCCCGTCCAGGCTTACTCGCAGCGGAGCGCGTAGTCGTGGTGGCCGGTTTGGAGCTACGTGCAGCGCTCGGACGGGACGGGCTGCACGCGGTCGCAAGCAAGGCCAACGATATCGTCGCTGCCGCTGCGGCTAATGATGCTGCGGCCAATTTGCCTTTGCCGGCGCCGGCAGCGATCGGAGCACCGCGTTCACGCGAGTCATGGCATGGTACGCCCCCGGACCATCTTCGGGTCCGGAACTCGTGACAATGTGACAGGTCTCCGAGGTAGGGCCCGAGGTCTTGGCGAGGGGAATGCCCCCGGCTGCTTGTGTAATCCACGTACGAAGTCTAGCGCATTCCAGCCGCCGGGAAGGGGCAGTCCGTACGTGGCCTACACGCGGCCCGTACGCGATGCGTAGTGGAGTTCACCGCTCGAGCAGGATCCGTCAGCATTTCCACGTGGGAGGATTTTCGCCCATTGAACGGGTGCTTTCCCGCTTGCCGTTCGGCGCAGCGGAGCGGACAATGAATTCGAGAGCCCGCCGAGCCCGACATCCGCAAAGCCCGCCGGTCCGGTGTGACATGCAGAGCCCGGATCCCCGGGCGTCGACGGCGGGAAGTGGACGCCGGGAAGTGTCGGCGCGACGAAGGAGGCCGGAATGGATGCTACGAGGGGTGCGCAAGAGTCGGGGAGGCGCCGGCGTGACCCCGCAGCCGAACAGGATCGGGCGGGTTTGCAGGTGCCGCATGACTGCCGCCGGATCACGTCGAATCGTTCGCGTGCGCTCGCTGCCGTGGCCGGCGAAGAGCGGGGCATGACCCTTATCGAAGTCGTCGTGGCGCTGGCTCTCCTCCTCATGGTACTGACGCCTGCGGTATACCTGATCGAGTCGATCTTCGCCGGGGCGGCAGTCAACAAGTCCCATGTCGAGGGTGCGAGCCTCGCAAGTTCCCAGGTAGCGTGCATTAAGGCGCACCCTACGGGCGTCTTTCTTCCTTCGTTCTCCTCGGGTGCGCAGCTGCAGTCCTCGGATTCCGGTACGACTCACCCGACAAGCTACTCATCTGCCGGGGACGGCTGGCCGGCCTGCCAGGGAAACGGCAACACCGCCGGCACCCAGGTTGCGGCCGGCACTCCCTATTCGTTCTCTCAGTCCGTAGAGGTGGTGGAGGACGCCGGCGGTAGCATCTCGCCGTCAACCGGAGCCGTGGCCGGCGCGACCTTGACAAGCAAATGCTTCGGGCTGGGCGGCGATCCGCAGCTCCTGCTGCGGGCCGTGAGCACCGTCACGTGGGGCTCCGGTACTCGGAAGGCATCGGTCAGCCAGGCTACCCTGGAGACGCCGCCCCAGATCGACGTGCTGGTGCAGAACCCGAACGGGGTGGGGGTACCGAACATCACGGTGAGTGTGGGCGGAACCCCCCCGGACGCGGCCACCAATCCCAGCGGCTGCGCTGCGTTCGTCGGGCTTGCCCCCGGCTCGTATACCGTTACGGCTGACCCGAGCGGTGCCAGCCAGGTAAGCGAGGCCGTCAACCTCGGTCTTTCGCAGATATTGACGGTGGTTTTCCCGTCAAAGATCACCGACCCTTGCGAGCTCGATCCTTCCCAGTGCGGCAATCCGGGCGGGCCTCCGGTGATCGAGGCCATCGCGGCCCCCCCGTGGGATCAGCCGTCTACCGCTTCGATGTCGGCCTTCGGGCCGGTCGACGGCGGCAATACTGTCGTCCTGTGTGTCCTCAACCCTCCGGGAACCACGGGGATCTACCAGGCATCGTTCGATCCGGCGAGCGACTCGAACGGGAGCGAGGCGAGCACCGCAGCCGTCCAGCAGGCCTCGCCATCCGATTCGAGCTACTGCTCCGGCCTGAACGGGTCGTGGCAAGCCGTCGATGTGACTGCCCCGGCGTCCCCGGATCCATCCGGCGGTGATGCCCACGTGACGCTGAGCAATCCGGCAGGCACCTCCAATGCGGCTACCTACAACTACGACGTCAATCCCTACATCTACCGCATCTATTCCTGCCAGGGCGGCCAGACGGCCGCCCAGTGCACCTACCAGGATTCGGGCGACCCGAACGCGCAGTGCGCCCCCGGCAATCCGCCGCCGGGCTCGCCTACGAGGTGTCGCTACGAGGTTCCGTCGGGTACACCGTGGGGCAACACGCAACTCGAGATCGTCGGGTTCAATTTCAGCGGAGCAACGAATGTCGAGGTGTGCGTCTACATAACCAACGGGCAGGCGTGCGGATCGTCGGGCTCGAATGGGCTCCCCGCCGGGATCGACGCGTCCTTCAACGTCGATTCCGATACGGAGATCACCGCGAAGACTCCGGTGGACTGGTATCTGTGTGACCCACTTGCCAACTTCGGCTTCTGCGCCGGATGGGACCTCCTCTTGGGCAACTCGGTGAACTGGGCATCTATCACGGTAACGGGACAGCATAGCTATACGCTGAACGGCAATACCCAGACCGAGACCGTCTCGTCCGATCCCCTCGATACCGGCACCTCGACGAGCAACTGCCAGGACGAGGCGACCTACGACAGGTCGATCAACGGGGGTTCGGATCTCAGCCTCAACGGCCAGAATGTCGCCTGCAACTACCTCTACATCTTCCCCCCGAGCGTTTCGTCCATCAGCCCGGCGGCGGGGCCGATCGGCGGTGGTACTACGGTCACGATCTGCGGCGGCGGGTTCAATCCGACCGGAGGCAACGCGCTATCGAACCCGGGAGGGACCTACGAGGTCGGCTTCGATTACCCGGCTGACAGCGGCGCAACCTACTACCCGGCGGCCTCGTTCTCGGTCCAGAAGTTCTCGTGGAGCATCCTTGATCCGTTGAACCTCGGTCCCTGCCCGTCCGACCTGGCGAACCTCGGACACGATCTCACCAACGGACTTAGCTACAACTACATCACAGCTGCGTCCCCGCCGTCCCCGCCGTCGCCACCCGATGCGGCTGGTGTGGATGGGGGTTCCGCATGCGTTCAGGTGGTCGACAATGCCCTGTCGGCTTCGTCGTGCAACCCGCCGACCACCACCTTCACCTGGGATCACTTGCCCCACATATCGTCCTGTAAGTCGCCGGCGGCAGGCTACTGCGGCGGGCCTGTAGGCGGCGGGAACCCCGTCACGCTGTACGGCAACTACTTCGACCACGTGACCACCGTCAACTTTGGTTGTGACGCCGTTACCGTGCAGGCCGGCTGGACAACCTCGACTGGTAACGGTCTCGGCGAGACGCTCACCATCCCGAACGCTCCTGCAGCGCACTATCATTCCCTGCTCCTCGGATGCACAAGCACGCTGAACGGTCCTGAGCAGGTCCCCCTGTATCTCGCGAACCCGGTCGGCACGTCGAACTCCGTAACGTACACCTACGCGAACACCCCGCACATCAGCGACATCTCGCCCACGAACGGCCCGGCCGGCGGCGGCAACACTGTCACAATCTGCGGCTCGAACTTCGACTACATCCAAGAAGTGGCGTTCTGGGACGGAGGGACGGGTTGGGCGAGCAGCATCAGCGGCTACAGCACTGCCGTCTGGGTGTGGCCGTTCAAAGGCCCATGCGGTGAGGGCGGCGTCGGCGGCTCCGAGGAGTACTTCACGGTCCATGCTCCACCGTCGCCCAACGGCAATTACGACCAGGTGCACGTCCAGGCGACGAACTGGGCAGACGAGGGGTCCAACGCCTACTGGGCTTACACCTACCTGAGCCCGCCGTCGATAAGCTCCGTTTCTCCGACCAACTACAGCCACTGCACCGCCGGAGGTGTGGGGTGGTTCGGGGTGAAGTATTGGGGGTGGTGCACCCTCAATCTGACCTTCAACATATACGGCAGCAACTTCAACGACGTCTCGGCGTCCATCGGAGGTCAGAGTGCGAGCATCACCTGGCACAACAGTAGCTGGATAACTGCCAGTGTCAGTTACACAGGATATGGATGGGACGCGAGAATATGCCTGCCCAACAGTACGGTTACCGTGAGCAATCCGGCCGGCAGCTCGTCATGGGGATCGTTGTCGTGCAATTAGGGGCGATCAAGCGGGCACGGGGCAATCCGCTGGCCGGGACGACCGCCGAAGGTTTCACGCTGATCGAGCTGATGGTGGCGAGCCTGATTTTTATGATCCTGATGTCCATGGTGTTCCTTGCGCTTTCCAACTTCACGGACGCGCTTTACACGACATCGCGGGATCTGGACGCGCAGAGCCAGGCCACCTTGCTCACGAGCGAGCTCGCGCATTTCATCACCTCGGCCACACCGATGCCGGCAGCGGATGGGAACGCTCTCAACTCCGTTCTCGAGGGTGCAGGAGATCCGGGCATGACGGGGGACCCGGCGGTGGTCCTGGCGTGTCCGGACGCGATGATCTTCTATTCGGGCCTGCCCGACGGGGCCCAGCATCTGCCAGGATGGGTTTACGTTTACGCTAAGCCCGATGCCTTTCATACGATAGCGAACCCGGCCTACGCGAACTACGTGCTGGAAGCCGACGTGGTGCCGTTCTCGTTCATCGAGGCGGGCAACTGGTTCACGGACAGCCGTGCCACCAACCCTACCTGGGCTGCAGCTTGCGGTACGTCGAGTGGAACGCTGACTTCGGCCACGGTGACGCCACCCGCCAGTCCCCTCGCGATTCTGGCGCAGATATTCGGAGTGTACGGGCCGGCACCGGCGGCGACCTGTACAGGTGGAGACTCGGCCGGCTCGCCCGGCCAGTTCGCGCCTTGTTCAGGTCCCCAGATCTTTGCAAATGAGGACCTACAGGCACCAGGCACTTACAACAGTGGATATATCGACGGTTATGCGGCCGGGAACAATGCCGACGGCAACACTGACAACTGCACCTTTACCTCTACACAACTTGCCGGCCAAACCGCGGCTGGCGGAGACGGGCTTGCATGCACAACGGACGCGGACAGCGTGGCTGGTGTCTACTTCAGCGTTGAGGTACGAAGCCTGGCATGCAAGGTATGCAACGACGAGGCGGTGTCGAAGAGCCCGCCGACAGTGGTTCACCAGGAGGTCACCATGGACAATGTCGCACTGGCGATCGGTTTTGGCGCGGGGATGTACTGATGAGGCTCTTGGCTGCAAGGAGTTGTCCAAACATGCGTGATACCTACCCGGCCGGTGGTCCGGTAACTGCGGTGGGAAGATTCCGGGACGGTCGCGCAGGCCGGGAAGCTGCGGCCGTGCGGATGCGGGGACCGGCCGGCCAGGCCATGCTTACCGTGATGGCGGTCATGCTGCTGCTCGCACTGATCCCTGCCGTGCTGTACGCCAACGTCAGCCAGCACGTGCCTCTGACCTTGCGGGTCCAGAACCAGAAGGCAGCCGCCGTGGCTGCAGAATCCGGCGTATCGGCTTATATGGCGCGCCTCCAGGAAGACCCCGGTTATGTGAAGTACAACGATGTGACTTGCAAGTCACCGTCGGCGAGCGACCCGGCCTTCTTCCTGCCGACCAATTACTGCACCAGCGTGAACTCGGCGACTTCATTGCTGGGCCAGTATGTGGGAGGAACGCAGGCACCGCCGTTGCCCACGATATCCAAGACGGATCTCGGCAGCGATTCCGAGCCGATGTACGGTACATGGACGGCTGTGAGCGGCTCCAGCGCGAACCTGAACGAAGGCTATGCGTACACGGTTGACGGCGCCCAGGCCGCGGTGGCCGGGTCGACCGGGTCGAACCCGGCCACGGGCACGATGTACCTGATTGTCGTGGGCAGGGCCGGTCTCTCTCCGTGGACGCAGTACTCGACCGAGGAGGTCGCCTTGCAGAATGCGGCTCTGTCGTACGCCTTCTTCACCAACTACGAGACGACAAGCCCCTACACTTACGCGTCCAGCGAGTGGTTCCAGCTCATGATGGACGCAGTCAACTTTGCCAAGAGCTCCGGCCTCCTTCCTCCAAGCATGTCAACCATCATCAACATGCTGCTCGGGAACGGTCCCACGGGTCTGATCAAGATCGGCGCGCTCTTCTGCAACTATCACGCCTACGACACCAACCCTATCGGCCAGATACTGGCGAGCGGCATGGTCCAGGAGATGCTCGGGAAGTCCCTGGCCGGCCTTTCGTCTATCAACCTGTTCGGCATCCCGATCGGCCAAGACATCGTGAACGGGATACTGAGTGCTGTTAGCGCCGTTCTGGCTCCGATACCGACGCACGGTCCGTTCCCTATCGTGTGCAACATCAATGACCTGTACGGCACGCCGACGGGGGGGAACACTCCGGGCTACCCGAGCCTGGCTGCCAACCCACCTGGCAGCGGTACCGACGCCGGCAGCGGTTACTACGGTCTCAAGACGACGATTGCCGGGAAGGTGTACACGAACGATGCACTCTATGTCTGCGGTCAGCCTGACTTGACGAAAGCGGACGTGACCTTCGGCAGTGCCAACAAGTACCCATCAGGAGTATCGCAATTTCAGGCACCCTCGGGCACGAAGTGGTATCCGTATATCTACTCGAACCTTCCCTCGGTAGGGTTCTCCATCGGACCGATCTTTGGTACCACATATAACGTGACCCTTCTTGCCGGCTGCAACGGCAAGGCTCCCGCCACTGCGGGCCGGCATTTGCTGAATGGCGTCGTGACGCCTCCGGAGCCCGATTTCAGTCAGCTCTCGGCAATTGCAGCGCAGTCGGGAGGCTGCCAGTTCTACGGGCCGACCTTTATCCAGCTGCAGGCGGGCGGTGACATGTTGGTGTGGGGACAGACCGGTGCCAATGCATCGAACTGCAGCGGCGAGAACAGCGGGACGGCGATGCCCCTCCCGGCAGCTGGGGTGATCTATGTGCACAACCTGCCCGGTGGCGACTCGTCATGCACCAACTTCCCCGTAGGCTTCGTGCTGCCCTTCTCCACCGGGTCCAACGAGGGGGAGCCCCTCCAGCACCATAACTGCGCTTGGGGTGACGCGATAGTACAGGGTACTTTGAACGGCAGTTTGACAATCGCGGCAGATAACAATATCGACATAAGCGGTAATGTCATCTATGCCTGCGCCGGGAACGGCGGGAGGACCGTGCCCTACAATTGCCCAGACTCACTCGGCCTGGCCCCAGGCGGGAACCTCCCGCTTGGAGAGCCTTTCCAGGACAGCTCGGGAACCTACTACCCGGAGGGCAATGTGGAGATCGTCCATCCGGTAGTGAACGGGCAGAATGACAACAACTGCACAATCAACCCGTCGATTCCCAATCCCGTGACCGGCTCCGGTATTTCGTGGTGCGGGATTGCGAAGACCGCCCCGACACCTCCTGACGAGCCCAGCATTGCCGGGAACAGCATCATCCCGCCCGATCTCAGCTGCAGCATCACCAACTTCGCGAATTGCGTTTACGACATCTTCGTCTACATCTATACCATCGAGCTGCAGGGCTACTACTGCGGCTTGGGCTCGCAGGTCGAGTCCATCATCGGCATCACGGGTGCCTGCCCGCTCGATGCCGGGGCCGGGAGCCCGCCCAGTGCGTCTGATTGGCACGTCTCCTCGGACAGTCTGGCGATGAACCTCTACACCACCAACCCGAGCGCCAACAGCAAGAAGCCGTCACCTCCGCCGGTTCCGAGCTGCACACCGCCGTACAGCATAGCGTTCGCGTTCCCCATCCCGCTGGATTCGTGCAGCCGGCAGTGGGCTGAGTACTACTTCTCCTACGGAACTCTGGGCGGCGGGGCGTTGCTCGATTTCTGCTCCATGCTCGATCTGAGCAGCTTCTGCAGTGGTCTGGCCGGCTACGAGGGAAACCTGCAGACCTGGGAGAGCACGTGGGTGCATGGCCCGTCCAACTCGTTCCCTGCGGTGTACGACCCAGTGGTCGATGCCGATATCGTTGCGTCCAACTCCCTTCCGAACGTCGAGATGAGCACTTACGACAGCGCCGGCGCTGCGACGTCGGTACCCCAGGTGATCCAGAACGGGTCAGTCGCCGTCCAGAACCTCCTGTCCGGGAACGAGTTCCCGTACTCGAACACGACCGAATCGAGCGGAATGGTTCATGGGCTTGACACAGCCACGTTCGTCGGTTCGATCATCCAGCAATACAACGACGGTTTCGCCTCGGCGGGCCTGCTGATGAGCCATTTCGAGTTCTTCCAGGGATGGAACAGCGGAAGTGCGTGGGGTTGCGAGGTGGCGTGCTACGTGCCGTCGGGCTTCAGGAACGTCCACATCTCTTACACGCCGGCTGAGATGTTCGATCCGGCACCGTACCTCCTCCAGCAGTCGGCCGGGGCGGGGGCATCGAGCCCGACGACGGCCTGGTTCGTCGCCACGATGACCCAGCTTCCAAGCGGCCGGGTAGTGACCGGCGGCTAGCGCAGGCCCGTGGAGACGTCGTACGCCAGAAGGCCGTTCATGGTGCGCAGGCGGCAGCACCGTGGCGGCACGGTGGTTGCGGTGCTGCTGGGCACGGTCCTGTTGATAATCGAGGCAGCCTGTTCGCCGGCAGGAGTACACTCCGCAGGAGGACGCTCGGCGGGAGGACAGCCGGGAAATCGTGCGTGCGCCTCCGGAAGTCCGGCGTTACGGGCGGGAAAATGCGCAGGTAAGAAGGGTGATGGCAAGGTGTCGCAGCCTGCAGCGACGCCGCCCGCCACGACGACGAGCAACCCCCTTCTCGCCGCTGCAATCCTGTCGTCGAGCGAGGTGCCGTCAACGTGGAGCGTGATCGCACCGGCGGCCAAGACACTTCCCGAGACGGCGGTCTCGGGCGGCAGCCAACTCGCCGGAGTCGCCTCGTGTGCCGGCAGTAAGGGCGTGTCGTTCCCCGGAGGAGTCCAGTCCCCCGCGTTCGGCTATACCAACCCCCAGGGATCTTCGATGCCGGGGTTCACGGGGGGAGCCGCTGCCACTGTGACGAGCCCGAACGGCGGCGGCGAAGCATCTCCGATGCAGGTGGCGGTGCAGACGGAAGCCTGGCTCGCCGGCCCCCCGCAGGCAGCGGTGGCGTTCGTGAATGCCCTCGGGAGCACCCGCGGATTGTCGTGCCTTCAGGCGTCGCTCAACTCTGCGGGTCAGATGGGATCTACGAAGCTGGGCCAGTCATGGACCCGGGTATCGATACCCCGGATGGGAGATGCGTTCGTCGAGCTGGAGTCGGTGATCGGTTACCTGCCCGGTGCACCCGGATCGTCCGCTGCGGGAACGCCCGCCGCCGGGACGACCCGGTCCGCATCCACTACGCCCGGGAACCCGACCTCGACCACATCGGGGATCCCGAGCACCTCGACGATATCGGGGGACCCGACCACGCCGACCACCCCTGGTACCGCAGGATCCTCACCGGTGTCGGGGCTGGTCCAGTTCTCCCTGGACAGGCTGGCGGCGGTTCTCGCAGCACGGGGCGTGGTCGTATTGTTGACCTTCGTGGCACTCGGGGGCAGGTTCCCTGTCCAGCTGAGCGTGAACATCATCAAGGCATTGGACGCACAGATCAGTTCTGTTGCGCCCTCCGGTAACCCGTGACAGGGCGGCTGAGGCCGGCCCGGTCCTGTCGATGAAGCTAAGGAATGGTAATGGCAAGAACCGTGACAGGCAAGGTAGGAACTGCGGCGATGCTCGTGGCGACAGTACTATCGGCGGCAGGTCTTCCAGGCTGCGCGTCGCCTCACGGGGCAAAGCCGGCTACGACCACGGCCACGGCGGCCACGCCGAGGCAAGCGACGACAACAAGTGCCGGCGTTCTGCCGATTACCTCGTTCGACAAGCAGTTCGCGGCATTCTGCCGTCCCGAGGCCTCTTACGTAGCGATAGCCGGCGTGCCACCGAAGACCATCCGGGCAGCTAAGACGGGCCTGGCTACCATCCTTACCGACCTGACGGCGATGAGAAAGGCTGCTCCCCCGGCGATCAGAAGTGATGCGGGCAACCTGTATACCGAACTGTACCCGATTTTTTCCAAGGAGTTGCAGTACTTCGGCACCCTTCCACCCGAGAGCCCGCCGCCGACCAGTGTGCCTGCGCAGTTGAAGCAGTTGGCCGGTCAAGTGTCCTCGGCGAAGATCAACCAGGACAATGTTGCTATCAAGAGCTGGTCAAAGGCGCACTGCAGCAAGGGTCCATAGGGCACTCTGGCAACGCACAGTTGACTTTGCAGTCAAGTCTGTGCGAACATACGAAGTCGGCTGCGGATCAGCTATGCGGAGTCCGGGCATGGATGCCGTGCTGCAGGATCGAAAGCCTCAGAGAGAGTTGATTGGCAGGCGGGCAGTGCCCTGCAACAGCGGGGCAAGGTTGCGCCAGAGTCAGCGTCTGACGACGTGGCTGCGCTGAGCGACATTCGAGAGTTCCGGAGAGAGGTACGATGAACTTCACATTTACCGAAGAGCAGGAGGAGCTGAGGCGCCAGGTCCGCCGCTTCCTCGAGGACAAGTCCCCGATGACCGAGGTTCGCCGCCTCATGGAGACCCCGGAAGGGTACGACAAGGGAGTCTGGGAGCAGATGGCCGGCCAGCTCGGCCTGCAGGCGCTGGCTATCCCGGAGGAATACGGCGGAGCAGGCTTTAGCGCCGTCGAGCAGATCGTGGTCCTCGAGGAGATGGGCAGGGTTCTCCTCTGCGCGCCGTACCTTTCGACCGTGGCCCTTGCCGCTAATGCGCTGATTCTCTCGGGCGACGATGCGGCGAAGAAGGAGTACCTGCCGGGCATCGCATCCGGGGAGATCATCGCCACGCTCGCCTATACCGAGGAGTCGGGACGGTGGGATCTCGACGGGGTAACGCTGGAAGCAAGAGGCAGCGGCGGCTCGTTCACCCTCGATGGCACGAAGATGTTCGTTCTGGATGGCAACACAGCCGATCTCGTCCTGGTTGCGGCGAGGACCGGGAAGGGGCTCAGCCTGTTCGCTGTCGCGGGTGATGCTGCTGGTCTCGAGCGGGAGCAGCTTTCCACCATGGACACGACTCGCAAGCAGTCGAGGCTCCGGTTCAGCTCGACTGCTGCGCGCCTGGTCGGGGAGGAGGGCGGCGCCGGTTCCGTCCTGACCGGAACGCTTGACCGTGCGGCAGCAGCCCAAGCTGCCGAGCAGGTCGGAGGAGCGCAGCGCTGCCTCGACATGGCTGTCGAGTACGCTAAGACACGGATCCAGTTCGGCAGACCGATCGGGTCATTCCAGGCTATCAAGCACAAGTGCGCGAACATGCTCATGGAGGTCGAATCGGCTCGATCTGCCGCCTACTACGCCGGGTGGACCTTGGCCGAGGACTCGGACGAGGTTCCCGTAGCCGCGTCGCTTGCGAAGTCGTATTGCTCCGAAGCGTACTTCCATACGGCTGCAGAGAACATCCAGGTTCACGGCGGCATCGGCTTTACGTGGGAGCACGACGCCCACCTCTATTTCAAGAGGGCGAAGTCGTCGGAGCTGTATCTCGGAGACCCGAGCTACCATCGGGAGTTGCTGGCGGACCGCCTCGGTATCTGACGAGGCGGTCCGGTGGTTCCTTTGGTGCGGAGCGTCCTTCTCGAGAGCAACCGGGGCAGATGGTCCGGGCGTGTCGCGCCAATTGGTCAGGCCGGCACGGTAGTCGAGCATGGGCGCAACGGGCAACGGCGGGCCCGACTTGTGGCGGCTGTCACGACCGCTTCACTGGCCGGTAGCTGGCTTAGCGGCTGTGGTACGTCACCAGGGCCGGCTGCTACCCCGACCGCCTGCCGTTCCGGTGATTCTGCAGGCGGTACCGCTGGTTCGCTTGCGGCTCCTGCCGGCTCTGCGGTGGGTCCGACCGGCCCTGCGGTGGGTCCGACCGGCCCTGCGGTGGGCGCTGCCGGGGGCGCTGCCGGAGATGCGGTTGCAACCGTGAAGCAGGATGGCGAGGCGATGCTCCGTGACACGGTGTCGGTGACTGTGGAGGCGCCTGGCGCATCGTTCCTCGGTGGATCGTGCTCCGCTATGGCTGGATCGGGTAGATTCAACTTGTCGCAGGGCACGGGAGCCGTCTCCATATACCCGCTGCCTCGGGCAGAGGTAGGCCGGCGATCTGGCACGATCTCGAGGCGGGGCGCACAGGGGGGCGAACAGGCGGGAGGAGCGTTGCCGCCAGCCTCGGCCGGCGGCCGCCAGAAGACCGGTGGCAATTCGATGATCTTTTCCCCGCAAGGGCTGTACCTTCACCTGACCGAGACCCAGGCGAGGTTCCTCCCGGCGGGTCGCTCATGGGTATACGCCGACCTGAGCTCGCCGGATCTGCTTTCCGCCGGTGCGAGGAGGTTCCTTGCGGATACGGTCGCGCTCGATCCTGAGCTCGTCCTGGAAGAGATCGCCACCGGAGCGGTATCCGCCAAGCGTGCCCACTCGGGAGGCGGATCGGGTGCATATACGGTGAAGGTGGATCTGACCACGGCCCTGAACACGTTGAGCGGCCCCTATGCGACCGCGTTCAGCCTCGCGCTCGGATGGGAGATGGGAATCCCTGCTCCGGGACTGCAGTGGTTCGTATGGAGGACTCCCGGATCGGGGCCGAGCGGAAAGGTGGGAGGCCGGGATGTCTTCACTACGATGCGGGTTGCCGTCGGAACCGGCGGCTCCGTGGAAGATGTTGCCCTTCCCCTTCCGAGAACCGGACTTGGGACCGTCTCTATGGAAGTCCGGGTGAGCCAGGCCGCCGGCCCGGTGCGGATCTCCCTGCCACCGGCGGGCAGCGAGCTGCCTCTGGCCTCTTTCCTGAAGGTGGCCGTGTGGTGAGAGCGGCAGCTGCGTCGAAGAGGCTCATTGAGGTGCGCCCCATGGCCCGGTTGCGACGCTTCAGGTTCTCCGGCGGTCTCGGCGTTACGGCGGCGATCGTCGTCATGCTCGTGATCATGCCGGTTGGGGTCACTCTATGGCAGGCGTTCAGTGGGGGCCTCCACACTGCCCTAGAGGTGCTCGAGCAGAACGGGCTGGGGACGCTCTCGCTCCATACGCTCGCGGTCGCGCTCGCGGTCACTCCGATCTGCGGTGTGCTGGGCGTTGCTACGGCGTTCCTTGTGGAGCGCACGCGCCTGCCGGGAAGGAAATTCTGGGCCCTGGCGTCGGTGGCCCCACTTGCGGTCCCGGCGTTCGTCACCAGCTATGCATGGGTCACGCTCTCGTCGGCGATGTCCGGGTACGCGGGCGCCGTCGTGATTACCAGTGCTACCTACTATCCGATCGTGTTCCTGCTCTGTGCCGCAGCGCTTCGCGGGATGGACCCGGCCCCGGAAGAGTGTGCGCGGTCGCTTGGCTGCGGGCCCTTCAGGATGTTCGCCAGAGTGGTGATGCCGCAGCTCCGGCCGGCTCTGCTGGGAGGCATGCTTCTCGTTGCGCTCGACTCGCTGGTCGAGTTCGACGCTTTCGCAGCTCTCAAGTTCCAGACGTTCAGCACCAACGTTTACGCTCAATACCAGGTGAGCTTCAACTCATCGGGAGCGGCGGTGCTGGCGACGGTGTCTATCGTCTTTTGCGTTCTGCTCCTTGCGGGAGAGAAGCTCCTGAGGGGCAAGGCCGGCTACACCCGGGTCAGCCAAGGGGCAAGCCGAGCTGTTGCCCGCTACGGGCTGGGGAAGATGGCGGTTCCGGTATTGGCCGGTTTCGGCCTTCTGGTGCTCGCTACCGTCGGGGTTCCGATCGGTATGCTCGTTCGCTGGTTCACGGAGGGATCGAGCCAGGCCATTTCCGTTGCGGCCGCAGGAACGCATGACCTGTTACCGGCTACTGCGACATCCGTCGGTCTTGGCGCAGGTGCGGCGGTTCTCGGGATGGCCCTTGCCCTTCCCGTAGCGCTCCTGGCAACGCGCCGGCAGGGCCGTCTGGCGACCTTGATCGAAAGGGGATCGTACCTGAGTTATGCGCTGCCGGATCTCGTCGGCGCCATTGCTCTTGCATGGGTGGCATCCCACTACGTGCCTTCGTTGTACGAGAGTGTCCCGCTGCTCGTTTTTGCCTATGCAATCCTGTTCGTGCCGTTCGGCGTCGTGTCGTTGCGTGCCACGTTTGCTCAGGTCGAGCCCGCGGTGGAGGAGTGCGCCCGGTCTCTCGGGCTCTCCGGATTCCGGACCTTCTGGCGCGTGACTCTGCCCATATCCCGGCCGGGTATGGGCGCAGCGGGAGTGCTCGTGTTCGCATTCGCGGTGGGCGACCTATCGACCACGCTCGTCCTTCTGCCTCCGGGCATGCACACTCTCAGCACGCAGTTCTGGTCGAACAGCTCTACGGTGGCCTTCGCGGCAGCGGCACCGTATGCCGCCGTGCTCGTGGGCATAGCGCTGGTCGCTACGTATGTCCTGATGAGTCGCTTCGGGAAGGTGAGGATGCTAAGTGCCCGGTAGCAGGCAGGTGGCCCTGCAGTGTACCGGCGTCATGAAATCCTATGGCGCCCGGCAGGTTCTTTCCGGTATCGACCTCTCGCTGCCTGCCGATTCCCTGACGGCGGTCATAGGTGCCTCCGGCAGTGGCAAGACCACGCTGCTGCGGCTCATCATGGGGTTCGAAAGCCTGGATGAAGGTACGGTCATCGTCGGCGGGTCAGTTGTCAGTTCGGCTGCGATCGGCGCCAAGTCGGTCCATCTTGCGCCCGAGAAGCGTCGCATAGGCTATGTTCCCCAGGAGGGGGCACTTTTTCCTCACCTGAGCGTCGCTGAGAACATCGGCTTCGGGCTCCCGCGCCGCGAGCGTCATAGGAGTGGTCGAGTGGCGGAAGTTGCCGAGATAGTCGGCTTGGGAGCGGACCATCTGGACCGTCCGCCGGGCCAGCTTTCCGGCGGTGAGCAGCGACGGGTTGCTCTTGCACGCGCGCTTGCGCCCCGCCCGGCAATCGTGCTGCTCGATGAGCCATTCTCGGGGCTGGACGCCGGGTTGCGAGCAGAGACTCGCGCAGCGCTGCTGACTGCTCTGGCCAGGGAACATGCGACAGCACTTCTCGTGACGCATGATCAGGCCGAGGCTCTGTCGATGGGGGACCTCGTAGCGGTACTTCGCGACGGCGCCCTCGCGCAGATCGACGACCCGGTCAGCCTCTACCGGCGACCTGTCGATCTGGACGTTGCCCGCTTTGTGGGCGAAGCGGTGGTGATGCCAGGGAGGATGCGGTTCGGGGACCGGGTCGTAACCTGTGCGCTGGGCAGGCTCCCGGTTGCAGTTCCAGGCGTGGGCAATGACGCCAGTAGCGGCGAGACTGCTGGCGGCGAGACTGCTGGCGGCCGAGAGGATGGCGGCGGAGAGGATGGCGGCGCAGGCGGTGCCTCCGGAAGTGATACGGGAGTAGCTGGTGGTGCCGGAGGCAGTTTGCCGGAGGCCGCCCAGCCGGGGTCTGGAGGTATTGAGGGAGAACAGAGGGTACTTGTCATGATCCGGCCGGAGCAGATCCTCGTCAGGCGGGCACGCACCTCCTCGTCTACGGGCGGTTCGCAACCTTCGAGCGAGCAGGTGGCATCGGGGAGGGACCCGAGTTACGGAGAGCGGTCGGTGGTGCAGCCCGGCGAGGTGGAGCGGTCGGTGGTCGTTACTCGCACGGACGCCGAACCGGACGGGACGGAGCAGGGGGCAGGTGAGCCGGGTGAGGCAGCTGGAGTGGGCTCGTGGGTACCGGCCAGGGTAATAGGCGTGACCTATTATGGTCCGGACGTAACCGTCGCCTTGGGCCTTTCCGCACCCTCCGACATTGATCAAGACGCACTCGGTACCGCGATTCCAGTCATAGCTCGCCAGGCGGGCCATCCGGCACCGACTATCGGTGACGAGGTTCTTGCGGCAGTCTCCGGCGAAGTGCTCGTCTATCCCGGTTCATCCCCACAGTCCCTCGGGGGCTAGCCTTCCCCGCATCGGCGAGGCAGCTGATCTGGCGGTTGGCACGACAACCAGATCAGCACGAAACCCTCATCCCTGCTGGAGGCTCCTGATGGGACCTACATTTCTGTCGCAGACCCATCACCACCGAGGATCATCCGACAATCCACGGCAGACGGGACATCCTCTCTGAGCCTCGGCACGTACGAACTTCCACGCCATTATGACGCTTCCTCATCGCAGCGATGTCTTCCCCAGCGAACCGGTATCCCAGGTGTCGCCTCCGTCATCGGAGTAGAGCGCGGCCGCGTGACCGTTCTTCACATTCCATCCCGTGGCCACGCAGTGTTTCTTCTCGGTGCAGGCCAAGGGGCTGGTTGCTCGGTCAGTTCACGAGATCGAGTGGTGTGATAGTCACCCGGTAGGGCCAGCCGGTATCGTGGGATACGTTTTTCTCGACTCTTGCTGCCTCGACATAGCTTCCGACCTCCAGACGTAAGACAGTCAGGCTCGGCACATCAGGGTCCACTATCCAGTATGCGGGGACACCGGCCTGCTCGTACTCGTAACGCTTGAGTACGTTGTCGATGTCCCTGGTGGATGGAGAAAGTACTTCTATGACCAGCAGGGGAGTGCCTATTATGTGTTTCGGTCCGGTATGCTTACGATCTACCACAATCAGGTCAGGCTCGTACACGGTATCCTCGGAGATTACCCAGTCGCAGGGAGCGGGGAGCACTTCCAGGTTTGGAGGGCAGGCAGCAGCGAGGGCTACGAGTAGCCGGCTTACGACCCTTTGGTGCCTAGGAACAGGAGCAGGCGACACTAGAAGCTGCCCGTGCACGAGTTCGCGGCGGTATCCATCGTCGGGGAAGTTTTGCAGGTCATCGTAGGTAAGCGCAACCGCTGCCTTGATTGCCACGGTGATAGTCTATCAATTCGAGGTGTCCGCGCCCGCAATTGACTTCGAAGTCAATTCTGTGGGAACATGCGACGACGGTCGCTTTGGGCCGACGGTCGCTTTGGGCCGCGAAGGTAGCCATGCACGGCATGCACGTTGCATGTATCCGTCAGGCTCTGTTGTCTCAAGGAGGGAACCTCACCTACGGGGCTTGCCCTACCAGGGCGGCCGGCTCACACCCTCTTCGTGCCGACGCTTCGGTTCGAGCTTGCCCGGGCTCGCATCACCAACCTACGGTTCCCACCGGCGCCTTGTCGATCCGTTGTTCAACACCCTCCTAGCCGACGCCATGTCCAGAAAGGGGGTGGTGCCCTTCACCGGTTAGCCCGACAGACCATCCGTGGGGAGTCTCCGTGTCCATCCGTGGGGAGTTCGCGTTGGCCGTTGACATCCCTGGCACTACCGGAGGAGGTGGGCGCTTCGACACAATGATTCGTCACGGAAACTGCCCCAAGAGGGTTGACACGTTCCGATGCGTTGGATGGCTGCCCAGGATTCGGGTGTAGAATCAAGTCGTGAACACGCTGGAGATTATCCGGGAGATGAGGTCTGATCCGGCCCTGGCGGAGGAGTTGCGGGCCGTTGTGCTTGACGAGGAGTTGCGCAGACTGCCGGAGGCCGTGAGAGAACTGGTCGAGGTGTCCAAGCGCCATGACGAGCACTTGGCCGAGCTGGACAGGAACGTGGCAGAACTGGTCGAGGTGTCCAAGCGCCATGACGAGCACTTGGCCGAGCTGGACAGGAACGTGGCAGAACTGGTCGAGGTGTCCAAGCGCCATGACGAGCACTTGGCCGAGCTGGACAGGAACGTGGCAGAACTGGTCGAGGTGTCCAAGCGCCATGACGAGCACTTGGCCGAGCTGGTCGAGGTGTCCAAGCGGCACGACAAGCGCTTGGACGGTATCGACGCCCACCTGGTGCGCCTCGATAGAAGGGTCGGACGCCTGACGGGTAGCGACTTCGAGGCCCAGTGGTGCAAGAAGGCACCGGCGTATCTGGGCTCACGAGGCTTTCGCAAGGTGCGATACGTTGAGGTGGCCGACGTGGCGGACCTTCTCGACGGCCTTTGCGATGACGAGGCAAGAGAGGACCTGCTTGCAGCCGACGGCGTTCACAGCGCCGTGCGCAAGGCAGACGGTAAGTCCGTCTATGTAGTGTGTGAGGTATCGTCTCGCATTCACAGAGACGATGTTTCCCGGGCGCTGGCGAGGGCAGGACATATCGCCCGGTTAGGCGGGCCAGAGGGTGTGGCCTGTGTGGCTGGGGCGTCGATAGACGATCTCGCAGCACAGGAGGCGTTAACCGGCGGGGTGATAGTGGTGATCCCGCCCGCGTGGGCCGACTACGAGGATCCGGAGGAGGATGCCTCTTGAGGCTGCTCAGGATGCGGCGGGGAGATCCTGTGTGTTCCGGGTAGTTGGCGCGAGCACGACGACGTGGTTTTCGGCGACTCTGCCTGATCGCCCGCAGGCTCGGGCGGCTGGCGGCGAGGTGAAGCGCAACGGCCGGCGCAGGTTCGTTGCTACGCCCCCGGCGGGAGGTCGTTGTCCTGAAGCAGGTGGATAACTTGGGCCAACGGCGCAGATCCTGGAGTTCCGGGGGATCCCCTGTCGGCAGCTTCACCTGCTTTTCCGACCCGTCTGACCCCACAACTGCGAGGGTCGACTACGAACTCTCGAGAAGAGCCCCTATTGATCGAGGGACTGCCACAAGCTCTCTCCATCCAAGGGCCGAAAATTATACAATACACTGACAATAGCATCAGTGCAGCTAAGAGCCTCTTCACAAGTAGCGAACAATCCGAAACCTCGCGACGGTTGTCAGGAGACGCGTTAGAACCCACGGAGGGCTTGACGATGCGCGGTGTACTTGCATTACTCGGGCGCAACTATAACTGATGCTTGGCTAACTGCCACAGCGTCACCGAAATATAACACCTGTATGGGTCGTTGGAAAATTCTTGTCTTTCGGTCTCGTTCAGGCTTGCAACAGTGGTGATCGTGTGATATGGTTAGCACTCGGAACCGGTTCCCGCCACCTGGTTCCAACTGAGCGGGGCGGGACTCCGCCGCCTGCCTCGCTTGTGCAACAGTGCCCTGGTTAGGGGCACTGTTGCGCGTCTGGAGCCTATAGAGCCTCAGCGGATAGGGATCTCGGGCAAAGTAGCGCTTCGCCACTCCTTCCGCGGCGACCGGTCGTGGTCCGCCATTTCTTTCTTTCGGATGGTACGGCAGGCCGTCTGACGCAACCTCCCTGCCCGCTGAGGCTTCAAGGCGAGGGTCGCATCCGGGTCCGGGGCTGCGCTCGCCGTGTTCGACGCTGCATCGCTCTATGGCCTCATTTTGCTGGGCAGTCGCATCCGGGTCCGGGGCTGCGCTCGCCGTGTCCGGGTCAGAGCAGGCTGGAACTGCGCGGGTAGACGGCTTCGGGATCCAGTAGCACGTTCAGAAGATATGGAGCGCCGGCGGATAGGGCGCGATCGAGAGCCGGTCCGAGATCCTCCGGATCCTCGACTGTCTCGCCAGCGCCGCCGAGAGCCTTGACCACATTGTCGTAGCGGCATCCTGGCTGGAGGTCAGCGGCAACGTCGTAGCCGTACAGGGCCCTCATGGGGTGTTTCTCGAGGCCCCACATCCCGTTGTTGCCGATGATGAGGACGGCGTCGAGCCTGTGGCGGACGAGGGTATCCACATCCATTCCGGTGAAGCCGAAAGCTCCATCCCCGATGAAGGCAACTACTTGGCGGTCGGGCCGGGCCAGCCTTGCCGCTACGGCGTAGCCTATCCCCGTACCGAGGCAGCCATATGGGCCCGGATCGAGCCAGCAGCCGGGCTGGTACGATTCGACCAGCTTCCCGGCGAACGATACGAAATCCCCACCGTCGCCGATAACTACAGCATCCCGATCGAGGCGCCTTGCCGCTTCCCTGTATACCTGCACGGGGTGGATCGTGCTGCTCACGGGACCCTGGGCGCCCTTCTCGGCGTTCTCGCGGGCTCTCAGGGGCTCTATCCAGCCGCTCCGAGCGCGCCGGTCACCCGAGTGGGCAGCTCGCTCTGCGATATACCGAAGGGACTTCCCGATGTCACCCGCCACCGTCACCTCGGGGGAGGCTTTCTGCGAGATCCGGTCCGCAGAGTCCACGATGTGTATCACGGCTGCCTCGCCGAACTTGCCGAAGGACAGCCTGAAGTCGAGGGGCGTGCCGATAACCGCGACGACGTCGGCTTCCTTCAGTGCCCCCCGCACCCGGCAAAAGGCGAGGGGGTGATCGGCGGGAACGCAGCCGCGGCCCTGGCCGTTCATGAAGACCGGCGCGTTTACGGTCTCCACGAGGTTAACCAGGTCTTCTTCCGCACCAGATAGCCACACATCCCCGCCGGCCACCAGCGCCGGCCGCTCGGATTGGCTAAGCAGCGTCACCGCGCGATCGAGCCGGTCAGTGTCAGGATCCTCCCCTTTCACGATGCCGAACCTGCCGGTCTCAGCCGGTACGAGATCTGGGTATCCAAGGTAGGGATCCTCCGAGCTGCCCAGCCCGAACGCAGTCTCGATGGGCAAATCGACGAAGACGGGGCCCCGGTGAGGGGTTGCTGCCGAGACCGCCGCCTGCGCCACCAGCCTTGCGCCGTCCGCTACCGAGAAGGCCGTGACGGCATACTTGGTGACCGAATCGACGATCGGCAGGTGGTCGAGCTCTTGGAGCGAGCCGGATCCCCACTTGTTCTCGGGCGCCCTCCCGCCGAGAACGACCAGCGGCGAGCCGTTGAAATGGGCTGTCGTGATGGCGCTGATCCCGTTCGTGACGCCCGGGCCCGCCGTCAGAACCGCTACGCCCGGGCGCCTCTCCAGTTTCGCCATGGCCTCGGCTGCGAACGCTGCAGTCTGCTCGTGGCGGGTGTCCACGATGCGGATGCCGGAGGAATGGCAGGCATCCAGGATCGGGAAGATGTGACCGCCCGAAAGGGTGAAGATTTCGTTTACACCCCACGGCCTCAGCGCTCGCATGGCCAACTCGCCGCCGTTGCCTGCTATCGCGCCCTCCCAACCCTGGTGCAGGGATTGCTGCATGGTGCCAGTTTATGGGTGTCGGGGGTGGGTTGTGCAACGGCAAGGTGCCGCTGAGGCAGCCGGTTTGTTAACATCTGATAGTGGGTACGCTGCTCACCAGGCTCGATCTTTCGTCGCTTTCCGGTTTCGATCTGGAGAGCGCGCTACCGGTGGCGGGCAAGGCGCGGCCCGAGTCAAGCGAGGCTGTAGGGGCGATCCTCGAACGCGTGCGGACGGAGGGTGACGCGGCGGTTATCGCACTCACCAGAGATCTGGATGGTGTCGCCATCGGGTCCGTGCGCTTGGCGGACGCGGAGATCGATGCCTCGGCATCGGCAGTCTTACCGGAGCTCTTCCGGGCTCTGGAGGAGGCATTTGACCGCCTTCTGGCCTACCACCGGTACGAAGCTGCCCTGGACGGCATACCCGGACAAACGGGCGTCCACAAGGGTGGCCCCGCACAGGGTGGCGCCCCCGCATGGGTTAGCGGCGGCATCACGGTCGAACGGTTCGTTGTTCCCGTCGACCGTGCGGGGATCTACGCTCCGGGCGGTCGTGCCAGGTATCCCTCCAGCGTGCTCATGTGCACGGCCGCGGCAAGAGCGGCGGGCGTGAGCGAGATCGCGCTGTGCAGCCCGCCCGGACCTGACGGCCGTCCTTCGCCGGCGACACTTGCTGCAGCCAGGATCGGCGGGGTCAGCGAGGTCTATGCGATCGGTGGAGCGCAGGCGGTCGCGGCCATGGCGTATGGGACCGAGACGGTCAAGGCGGTTGACGTCGTGGCCGGTCCGGGGAACCAGTACGTAGCGGAGGCCCAGCGCCAGGTGTCGCACCTGGTCGGGACCCCGGGAGCGTATGCCGGGCCCTCGGAGGTGGTTGTCATTGCCGGCGAGGATGCGAGTCCAATGCTGGTGGCCATGGACCTCCTGGTGCAGGCAGAGCACGGTCCGGAGGGTCTGGCGTGGCTGGTCACCTGGTCGGCAGAGACCTTGGAAGAAGTCTCTACGGAGCTTTCCCGGCTCGTCGCGAAGTCTCCCCGCAGGTCCGATCTGGAGGCAACGCTTGGCGCGAACGGGTATGCGGTTCTCGTCGCCGGCGTGGACGAGGCGATGGAGGTGGCCAACTTCATCGCCCCCGAACACCTCGAGATCATGTGCGCCGGGGCGGAGGAGATGGTGCCGCTGGTCCGATCGGCCGGAGCCGTATTCGTGGGCGAGCGGGCACCGGCGGCCCTCGGCGATTACACGGCCGGGCCCAATCACGTGCTGCCGACAGCGCGTACCGCGCGCTTTGCTTCGGCCCTCTCGGCGAGGGATTTTGTCAAGACGGTGCATGTCGTGTCCGTGGAACCCGGCGGCGGAGTCGAGGCTTCGCTGGCTGCAGCCGTTATCGCATCGGCTGAGGGGCTCCCCGGCCACGCCGGCGCCCTCCTGGCACGCCTGCCCGTGGAGGCGAAGGAGAAGGCAGGGCCGGCGGTGAGCTCTGGCCCCGATGCAAAGCACTTTGCCTCCGACCGAGCGGGGAGTCCTACGTAGATGGCGGGCAACCCCCGCCAACTGGCCGGCTCTCCGGAGTCTGGCGTCTCTGGAGTGAAGCCGAGGGAGGATCTGGCGACCTTCAAGGGTTACCTTTCGCCCAGGCCGCCCCTCGAGGCGAGGTTGAATGCGAATGAGCTCCCCTTCCCCATTCCCGACGCCTGGCGGGAAGAGCTCGTAGCGGAGCTACGGGCACTCCAGATCAACCGGTACCCCGATATCGCCTCCCGCGCGCTGAAGGAGGCCCTGGCGTCGCATCTCCAGGTGCAGCCGGAGAACGTCTTCGTAGCCAGGGGGTCCAACGAGGTTCTGCAGTCGCTCCTCCTGGCCTTCGGCGGGCCAACTCGCAAGGCGATGCTTTTCGAGCCGACCTACCAGATGCACAGCCGCATTGCCGTGATCACCGGTACCGCGGTGGTCGTGGGCGAAAGGAACGAGTCGTTCGGGATCGATCCGGCCGTAATGAGCGAGCTCTGCCAGAGGCACGACCCCGAGGTACTCTTCATCTGCTCGCCCAACAACCCGACGGGGATTGTCGAGGACGACGGGGTGATCCACTCCGCCCTCGAAGCCACATCAGGGCTTGTGGTGCTCGACGCCGCGTATGACGAGTTCAGCGGCAGGGACTCTGTCAGCCGATGGGCGGCCGAGTTCGGTCGCTCGTCGGACAACATCGCGGGCACCGAACGCATGGCGATCGTGAGGACGTTCTCCAAGGCTTGGTCACTGGCGGGGCTCCGGCTTGGCTATCTCGTGGCCTCCCCCGACGTGGTAGCCGCTTGCGAGCTGGTGTCGTTGCCGTATCATATGGACGGGTTCGTCCAGGCTGCCGGAGTCGTCGTGCTGCGTCACGCAGGCGAAGTCGCCGGCCGCGTGCAGGCCGTTGTGGAGGAGCGGGAACGTGTCTACCGGGCAATGCAGGGGATGCCGCTCAGAGTCTGGCCCTCACGGGCAAACTTCTTGTTTTTCCGCCTCGAGGGCGGCGCAGGAGAGGTCGTGCATGAACTGGAGCGCAGGTCAATCGCAGTACGTGATTTCTCTGCCGCCCCTGGTACGGAGAGCTGCCTCAGGGTGACGATCGGGCTGCCGCGCGAGAACGACCGTTTCCTGGAGGCTCTCGCGGAAGTCCTGGCGGCGCCGGACATGTCCGCCGCGCTCGCACCGACGGCGGAAGCATCTCGCAGCTTCGCGACTCCCCGCCCCCGGGATCTACCGGCGGGTGGGTCCGGAGGTGAGGCGACGTGCGGCGAGATCGCAGGAAGAGACATCGCGGGCGGCCAGATCGCGGGTGGCGACAATATTGGTGGTGGAATGGCAGGGAGTGGCGAAATGGCAGGGAGGTACTGATGAATCCGGCCCCGAGAACTGCAGTCGTCGTGCGCGAGACGAAGGAGACGAAGGTAAAGGTCGAGATCGACCTGGATGGCACCGGCAAGGTCGAGGCGTCGAGCGGCATCCCCTTCTTCGATCACATGCTTGCCCAGCTGGGGAGGCACTCCTGCTTCGACTTGGCAGTAGAGGCGGCCGGCGACCTCGATGTCGATGCGCACCACACCGTCGAGGACGCCGGCCTGGCCCTCGGGGAGGCGCTGGCCCGGGCGCTCGGCGACAAGGCCGGGATAGCTCGTTTCGCTTCCGTGCAGGTCCCGCTCGACGAGGCGCTGGTCGAAGTCGCCCTGGATATCTCGGGTAGGCCGTACAGCTCGTTCCGGATCGCGTTCCCACTCGACATGCCACCGCTCGGAGACCCCCCGTTCCAGCCGCAGCTTGCCGAGGAGTTCGTCCGGGCGTTCGCAACAGCAGGGATGTTCACGGTCCACATCCGGGCGGTCGACTGGGTTAACCCGCACCACGTAATAGAGGCGGCGTTCAAGGGGCTGGCTCTTTGCCTTCGCCTTGCGACCAGACCGGTTGGTGGGGGAGTGCCATCGACCAAAGGCGTCCTTTGATCGGGGGCGAGCGGCGGTCGTGATCGCCGTTGTCGACTACGGCATAGGGAACCTCCGATCCGCCGAGAAGGCGCTTGTCCGGGTGGGTGCGGACGCGAGACTGGTTGCGGACCCGGAAGAGTTGGGGGAGGCCGCTGCGGTGGTCCTGCCTGGCGTGGGCGCATTCGGGATGTGCGCCCGGGAGTTGCGCTCCAGGGGTTTCGCCAGGTTCGTGGTCGAGGCGATCGAAAGTGGCAAGCCGTTTCTCGGGATCTGCATCGGGTTCCACTTGCTTTACGGGCGGTCGGAGGAGGATGATACCGCGAAAGGTCTCGGACTCCTGGGAGGGACGGTGCGACGGCTGTCCGGTTCCGTCAAGCTACCGCACATGCAGTGGAACCGGCTCGACCGGACCCGTGGGCGAGAGGCGGCAATGCTCTCCGGGATTCACGGGGACTCGTGGGTGTATTTCGTCCACTCCTACGCGCCCGTTCCCGATCCGGTGATGCAGGGCGTGGTGGCTACGTGCGACTACGGCGGGCCGGTAGTGGCGGGCGTGGAGGTGGGCAACGTGTGGGCCACGCAGTTCCATCCGGAGAAGTCGGGAGCGGTGGGCCTCTCTATTCTTACCCGGTTCGTCGAGCGGTGTGGTGAGGTCGCAGCTGGCCGGGTCATGAGATCGGAGGGGCTGTGATGGATCTGTATCCGGCTGTGGACATCCGGGCAGGCGCTGCGGTCAGGCTCTTCCAGGGCAGATTCGACAGGCCGGAGAGTTACGGCGACCCGGTCGAACTGGCCCGCAGCTACGTCGAGAGGGGAGCGAGAAGGCTGCATGTGGTCGATCTGGATGCTGCCCGTTCCGGATCGCCGGTAAATCGGCAGGTGGTCACGGAGATCGTCCAGGCGGCGGGTGTGCCGGTCCAGTTCGGCGGCGGGATCCGGGCGCAGAACGATGTCGCCGGGATCCTCGACGTCGGGGTGGAGAGGGTCGTGATGGGCACGGCTGCTGTATCCGATCCGGAGCTGCTGGCGGTCGTGGCTCGCGCTCATCCCGGGCACGTCTGTGTCGGGATCGACTACCGGGCGGGGACCGACTCTCTCGGTATATCGGGTTGGGAGGAGACGGCGCAGGTTTCGCTGGGTGAGCTTCTCGGAAGGTGCAGCGCGTTGCCGCTTGCCGGGATCGTGGTGACGGCGATCGACAGGGATGGGACGATGGAGGGCCCCGATCTTGCCGGGCTGGAGCGTATCGTCGGCTTGACGGACCATCCCGTCACGGCAGCCGGCGGGATCGCTTCGGTCGACGATCTGGTCGCGGTCGGCGACATCGAAGTGGATGGGCGGCGCGTCGCCGGCGTGATAACGGGCAAGGCCGTCGCAAGCGGGGCCCTCAGCCTCGAGGACGCTATGAAGGTCTGCAGTTGACCGGCGCGGCGTCTGGGCGTCGTGGAGGCGGGTTGGGCGGCTATGTACCACGGTGCGAGGGCCATCCGTGAAGTCGGTCAGGATCATCCCCTGCATGGATGTCGACGGGGGGAGGGTGAAGAAGGGTGTTCGCTTTCTCGACCTCGTGGACGCGGGAGATCCCGTGGACTTGGCGGTCCGCTACGATGCGGAGGGTGCCGACGAGGTCGTGTTCCTGGACATCACGGCGAGCCATGAGGGGCGAGAGACAATGGTCGAGGTTGTGGAGCGGGCTGCCGACCGGCTTTTTATCCCTCTGACCGTCGGAGGTGGTGTCCGGTCGGTCGACGACGCTAAGAAGCTGCTGTACGCTGGGGCGGACAAGGTATCGGTCAACACCGCCGCGCTGGAACGCCCCGAGCTCATTACGGAGATGGCACGTGAGCTGGGTTCACAGTGCGTGGTCGTTGCAATCGATGTAAAGCGGGTGAGCGGTGCAGTCAGGTGGTCCGTCTACACGCACGGAGGCCGGAGGGCGCTTCGGCTGGACGCGCTTGCCTGGGCGGTGGAGGCTGTCGAGCGGGGCGCTGGCGAGCTGCTGGTGACCTCAATGGACCGCGACGGCACCGGGAGCGGGTTCGACATTGCCCTTACGCGGGCGGTGACCGATGCGGTCAGCGTGCCGGTGATCGCCTCGGGCGGAGTCGGCGGGGTCGCGGACTTCGTGGAGGGAGCGCTCTCGGGGCGGGCGGAAGGGTTGCTTGCCGCTGGCGTGTTCCATCGCAGGGAGATAGCCATCGCCGATGTGAAAGAGGCCCTCGCGGCAGCAGGGGTCGGTGTGCGGCCGGCTTCCCAGGCCGGCGTATCTCTTCACGACCATTAAGTTTCTCCGATCTTCAGCTGGTGGTAGCCATCAACATGCCGGTCTGCCAACCGGACGAATGGTTTGACGAGCCCGATGAACTTGATCGGATTGAATCGGCTCTGACTTTGCTCGATGGCCTGGCGGAATTGTCGCTCCACTGGCCCATCGGGCTGGCAACCTCGCCAGAACACCTCGCCATAGTTACCGACGCGTCGATCACCACCGGCATCAGCGACGGCCTTCCTCGGTCATCCGTCGCACGGAGCTGCGTCCCCGTCGCACGGAGCTGCGTCCCCGTCGCACGCCCTGTCGCGCGGCGCGCAGCGCTTCGATGACCTCTTCGGTCGGGATCGACCGCTTGTCCACAGGCACGAGTCTTGCGACCTCGCGACCGTGCTTGGTTATCGTAATCGTTTCGCCACGTTCCACCTCCTTCAGAAGGCGGGGCAAGTGGGTCTTCGCGTCATAGGCACCAACGGAACTCATAGTCACAGACTGGTTGCCAACTAGTCGTCCGATCAAGAACGTGCTTACGAAGCTGCTTTAGCGAATGGATCGGCCTGAAGGTGCCCGTCTCGAGCAGAGCATGGCCGCGGGTCTTCCCCCCGTTCAGGCCACGATCGGGGAGGCGAGGCGGTCACTTGGCTACGTGAGGACCCGTACGGAACAGCGCAGACCCGGTGCTTTGGCGAGACGCGTGTCGGTCGTCAGGAGGTGGCATGAAGGTACTTCTGCAAGTGCCGCGTAGGTCGTGGCGTAGGAGGCGACGTTGGCTCGTAGCTGGAATGCGCGATTCATGAACGGGAGCGCCGGGTATCGATCAAAGGTGAGATCCGTCAGATCTGGGAGTGCCGCTCTGAAGCGGCCTTCCGAGAGGGCGCCGACCGGCCGCCTCTTCCGGAGTACGGCAACGGTTCTACGGCACCAAGATACAGTATACCGGGTAGTCAGCTTGCGATCTCATTCAATCCGACACGAGCACTGGACGCTGCTTGCCGGCCTGGATGGCGTCAAGAGGGTGTCCCGCAGTCTCGACACCCAATAGGACAACTGCGACAGCCGCCAGCAACATAGGCACGGTGCACAGAATGGCAGCACCGGCAAGGCCGGGTGGAGCGACTGCGGACAGCGCCATGGCTAAGGCAAGCACCCCCCCGGCCTTGCTCGCGAAGGCCGCAACACCGGAGCCACTCGATCTCAGCAAGGTCGGGTATACCTCCGCGCTGTAGGGACCAAGAACCGAAATGGCGCCCCACATTGAAACGAGAAGAAGCACGAGAACCGCCACCAGGACGGGAGTGCTGGAAATGATCGACTTCCCGAACGCAGCGAACAAACTCAGGCTAAGCGCCGTGGCCGCTGCGAAAAGTACGAGGGCGGTTCTGGCGCTCCGACGGTAGAGCCGGCTGGCCAGAACGGCCCCCGGGACCGCAAAGACTGCAGCTTCAGAGATGACGGTCGTGACATATGCGCCCCCAAGCCCGGCATGCAGGAGATAGGTTGGCAGCCAGACTATGAAGCCAAAGCTGACAATGCCCCACGCCAGGCCATAGATGGTAAGCGCCAGGGTGAGTCCCGTGTATGGCCGGATCCACAGCTGGTGAAAACCCGTACGAGGCCCCCCGGTAGCGTCGGGGAACGAAAGCCCGGACTGTCCAGGAGAAGTCTCTGTAGCTGATGACACGGCAGGAACCGGCTCCGGCAAGCGCTCCAGTGCGACGACCTCCGCTCCGAACGTCTGCAGTACCCTGCCCGCTTCGGCCAGCCGACCTCTGGCTATGAGAAAGCGTGGAGACTCCGGGATGGCGCGGTTCAATACGATCAGAATCAGTCCCGTGGGGATGCCGAGCAGCCACATGACGCGCCAATTTGCCAAGGGCATCAGCCAGCGAGCTGCGGCTGCAGCCAGTAGAAAGCCCGCCGCCGTCCCGACTCCAGCCACAAGAACCACCACTTCGCCCCGACGCGACACAGGTATCGTCTCGACAAGTAGAGAGTATGCAACCGGGAGCAGACCGCCGACAGCCAGCCCCATAATGAGACACATAACGATATTCTCCCAGAACGCAGGCATCGCGGCGCAGGCGGAGGAAGCAATAAAGATGAGAGAGGAAAGAAGAATCGATGCACGGCGCCCTATAATGTCGCTGGCACGACCCCAGATGATCGAACCGATTGCAGTCCCGAATATTCCGGAAAACGCCAGCAGCGCCACGGGAGCATGTCCGCCAAGCCTTTGGGCCGGTGTAGAGAGGCCGTATTCTCGGGCAACCCCCGGGAGAATAAAGGTAAGCGTGTAAGGCTTCAACGTGTCGATGGCCACCGCCGCAGTGAGCACGGCTATGAGGCGGACATGTGCCCAACCCATGCGGGCATCATCCAGTGCTCTTATCCGGGTCTCGTGATGCGGTTCATCGGGCCTGGCCGAATCGACGACGAGACCGCGGGCCGCCAGAACGAGACCGGCGACCATGAGCAACATGCCAGCCACCATCTCCGCATCCATCGGCATTCCGCGAAGTGCGAATCCTTGGTGGCGCGCTGCGATATACATTGGGAGCTGCAGCAGTACGCCGACCGTCACCAGCAGGCTTCCCACCCAAAACGAAATACGGCGGGACGGTATATATGCCCGCTCAGAGTCACCTGCAGCTGTGCTCGCGCAAGTATGCGACCTGTTGCCGGCATCATGGTCATTGGACCATTCCCCTGCCCGACGATTCGGTTTCACCGGGCGAGTTCCGCCGTAGGAGTAGTCGTGGTGGCCGAGTGGGACGCAGAAGGTGAACCTGATCCGCAGCTCGCCAGGAGTGCGAGCGCGCCAACCGGGAAGCCAATCGCCATTACAGGTCGTTTCGGCACAAACCAAGCATAACCGAACCTCGTGAATCACCCGCTTTCATTGCGACGTGCGGAGCAAGTCCATGCGCCAGGATCGCTCGGGCGCGAGGTAGCGCCTTCGAGACAGGTGGTGGCGTAGATGGGCGGCGGCGGCCATACGACCGTTGCCCGAGAACGGGCACGTCTTACCGCCTCTTTCATTCAGCGCTTGAGGGCGGATGCGCTTTGCAGCCAGGAAGAGAGCTGCGCCGAGGTGGCGGCACCTATGTGAACCTGTGTGACGGCGCCACCGGGCGAGACGACGATGGTCGTCGGAAGGGCCACGATGCCGTACAGAGCGGCTACGGTCCCACCACTGTCCAGAGCGACGGGATAGGGGATCGCGAGAGACTTGTCGAAGCTTGCTACGGCACCCGCCCCATCCCCTTCGTCGATGGCGACGACCCCTATCGTGTAGCGATTATGAGTGTAGATCTTCGACAGAGACGTTGCCTCGCTGCGGCAGGCCATGCAGGTCGCCGAGAAGAAGTCCACGATCCCGGCTCTACCGTCGAGCAGGGATGAGGCTACGACTGGCGGATTCGGCGCGGCCGGGTGGCCGGAGGTGCCACTCCCGCCAGAGTGCGCGCCACCAGCGCCGCCGGCGTCACCAGCGCCGCCGTTGCTCCCGTCGCGGGCGCTACTGGCGCTACCCCTGCCCCCGCTTGCGTTCCTGGCGGCCGGCAACTGGAATGGCCGGATCCGTTGTCCCACGGCAACTCCCGAGGTCTCGTGGCGCAGGACGGACTCCGGCATCGTTCGCATACCGCCTGTGACCGTTGCTGCGTTGCTACGCGAGCCACTGTCCGGGCCGGTCCCGCCACCGGGTGATCGCGCCCCCGCGAGTGCCACGACGGCTACCGGCGTGATGATAGCCGTCGCCACGGCAAGGGCGATCCAGGTCGTGGCCTTACGCATGGTACCTCGGGGTCGCGAGGCTGCCACCATCGCCTACGGTCACACCGAGACTCCGGGTGGGGCGCTTACGCATGGACGGTCAGCTTTTCGACGGGTACACCAGGCGCCTTGTCGGGCAGGTCAGGTGTCTCGTCGGGCAGACCGGGTGTGGCGCCCATTGCAGCAGGCTCCTTGCGACTCAAGGGCGGAGTCGTCGGGACGATGTCTGAGCGCGGGTGCTTCCACGAGCCTCGGGCAACAACTGCCAGAAGCACCGCGGCGAGGAGGGCTCCGGCCATTGCTCCCAGGAGAACTGCGTGAGCTGCAAGGCCGGCAGCTGTCCACGACTGGACTCTCTCTACAAGGGTGATCGGGCGGTTGACGTTCGCTGGAGAGACGAGGTAGGTGATCCAGTAGTCCATGAGGTAGGCGCCGATGAGCACCAGCAGGATCCCGGCTGCTTTCTCGACATATCGTGATACGTGTCTTATCCGGAGAATGACGGAGGACGATGCAAGTGACACTGCTATTGCGAGCAGCACGAGAACAGCCGCCATACCGGCAGCGAAGGCACCGATGGAGGTTGCCACCGACAGCGGTGCCGGCCGGTCGCGAAGGGGAATGATCGCAGCCACGAAAATAGGAAGCGAGCATGTAAGGGAGCCAGCCGCGTAGCAGATCCCGAAAAGAACCAGTGAGCCCCTCCCGCCAAAGGCGGCACCAGGACGGCGGAGCGAAAGGCGGCTGATAGGCAGGGTCCTGTTCCGCAGTGTAGCGATCCCGTAAACCGCCAGTACCCCGGCAAGCGGGATCATGACCCACGGCACGACGCTCATGAAGAAGGTCACTCCTGCATCGAAGAGGGTGCCCAGTACGGCGAAGACGGCGAGGAAGCCGGCGGCTACGAAGAACGCGCCGCGAGCCGACTTGGCGGCGCGCCTGATACTGCCGCTGCCCTCCTCCGGTAATCCCTCTCCGGCCAACCGGGAAAGGTAGGCAGGAAGCAGGGGAAAGCCGCACGGGTTGGCGACGGTGGCCATTCCCAGTGTGAATGCATAGACAGTCCCCGCGGTATGCATTGATAATGATTCTAGCTTGTCTGCGGTGACTGGCCGCGCGACCTCCCGCGGCGGGTCAGTATGCCTTGGCAACCAAGGCGATGCAGTCCCCCTCGGCCAGTCCGACGGGCAGCCCCCCGTCCTCCGCCGTCAGGCACCGGACGCTCAGCCCAACCGCCGCCAGCTCCGCTTCACCGGCCTGCCGGAGCGCGCCGTAGGGAACTCTCGCAAACCGGGCCGTGCTGCCTCGAGCAGTTACCTCGCTGTCATCCTGGCCGGCCTGGCTGCCAACTTGCCGGGCCAACCTGGCGCCCTGCACCTCTTTCGCCGCGGCAAGCAGCTCTTCAACGGAGGCGGCCTCGTCCACAGTGGCGTCCCGCCGCTCCCGCGCCTCGTCGAGCATCCGGCGCTGCATGGTTTCGAGAAGACTTGCCACACTCGCGGCGAGGCCGGTGAAGGCGACCTGCTCCCTGGCGCCGTCAAATCGTGATACGACCATAGCCGACGAGGCGGCCAGGTCACGCGGGCCCAACTCCACTCGAAGGGGAACGCCCTTCAACTCCCAGCCCGTCACCCGCCGCCCATACGAGACGTCCATCCGGTCGTCGAGGGCCACGCGTACCCCTGCGGTCTCCAGTTCGGATGCGATGGCGGAAGCAGCCTCGCTTACCCCCTCGCCTGCGCGGGCGGCGAGCACGACTACCTGGACAGGGGCGAGCCGCGGGGGGATCCTTAGCCCGCGGTCGTCACCGTGGGCCATGATCACGGCGCCGATCAGCCGGGTGGAGACTCCCCATGACGTCTGCCAGGGGTGTTCCAGTTCCCCGGTCTCGCTCTGAAAGGTTGTCCCGAACATTGCGGCAAACCGCTGGCCGAGCTCGTGGCTGGTCCCCATCTGGAGCGCCTTCCCGTCGCGCATCATCCCCTCGCAGGTCCAGCTCTCGTCCGCTCCCGGGAAGCGCTCCCGTGGGGTCTTGCGGCCGGTGAAGACGGGCACGGCCATCATCTCGACCATAAGATCCTCGTAGACGTCGTGCAGGATCGACAGGGCGAAGTCGCGTGCCTCGTCCTGCGTCGCGTGGGCGGTGTGGCCTTCCTGCCAGAGGAACTCCGTAGTCCTGAGGAAAAGCCGGGGACGCAGCTCCCACCGCACGACGTTCGCCCACTGGTTCACGAGCAGAGGCAGGTCCCGGTGGCTCTGGATCCATTTCGCGAAGTAGGCGTTGATGATGGTCTCCGAGGTCGGCCGTACCACGACCGGCTCCTCCAGCTGCTTGCCTCCCCCGTGGGTCACCACCGCAAGCTCGGGGCTGAACCCCTCCACGTGCTCTGATTCCCGGTGGAGGTAGGACTCCGGTATGAAAAGCGGGAAGTAGGCGTTCGGTACGCCCGCAGCCTTGATCCGGCTGTCCAGCTCGGCCTGGATACGCTCCCAGATGGCGTAGCCGTACGGCCGGATGACCATGGTCCCGCGGACCGGCCCGTTGTCCGCCAACTCGGCCTTGGCGATGACCTCCTGGTACCAGCGGGGGAAGTCCTGCTCCTGTGATGTGAGAACGGCGTCGTTCATCGGAGGTACATTCTAACGGGCCGGCACGGTTGCGACCGGAATAGGTGCCAGGTGCAGGAGCGCAAACAAAGGGAGGTCATGGTGACTGCTGACGTTCTCGCAAGGGAGATCGCATCGGAACTCGGAGACGGGCGGGTGATGACCGCGGGGGACGCGCTCGCCGATTACTCGCACGACGAGGCGTACGGTGTGGAGCCGGTGTTGCCCGCGGCCGTGCTGTTTCCCCGGACCTCGGACGAGGTTGTCGCGATCATGGAGGCGGCCTCCCGGATGCGCGTGCCCGTTACACCGAGGGGATCGGGTACCGGGCTCGCCGGGGCATGCGTCGCCTCGGAGGGCGGTGTGGTGCTGTCGCTCGAGAAAATGGACTCGATCATCGAGGTGGACACGGCGAACCACGTGGCGGTCGTTCAGCCCGGGGTAACCCTGGCCCGGCTCGACGAGGCCACCGCGTCGCACGGTCTCGCCTACCCGGTCGTGATCGGCGAGAAGAGCGCGTCGCTCGGTGGAACGGTGGCGACCAATGCCGGCGGGATGCAGGCAGTCAAGTACGGCGTCACGAGGAACCACGTCCTCGGGTTGGAGGTGGTTCTTGCGGATGGCAGGCGCATACGTACCGGGGGAAAGACGGTCAAGCGATCGTCCGGGTACGAGCTGACGCAGCTTTTCGTCGGCTCCGAGGGCACGCTCGGGGTGGTGACGGAGATCACCGCGCGCCTCGTCCCCCGGATGCCGATCCGCGCCACCGTGCTCGCGCCGTTCACATCGCTCGGCGATGCTTCCGCTGCGGTACCGGCGGTCACGCTCTCCGGTGTCGGGCCGCTTCTCGTCGAGTACATAGACATGCTCACGATGGAGGCTACGACCAGAGACGCCGGTGTGGATCTCGGAGTCCCGGGCAGCGTAAAGGAAAGGGCGCTTGCCTATCTGGTGGTCGTCGTCGAGGGAGGTCGTGAGACCACGGTGGACCAGGACGTGGCGGAGGTGGCAGGTCTCCTCGCATCGGCGGGGGCGATCGACGTGTACGTGCTCCCCTCGCCTGCAGGTCAGGGCCTTCTCGCGGCCCGCGACCGGGCGCACTGGACTGCCAAGGCCGCCGGGGCCGACGACATCGTCGACGTGGTAGTCCCGAGAGCGGCGATGGCCGAGTACATGGAGAAGGTCGGGTCGCTGGCTACGGCCCACCATGCCTTTGTCGCCGGGTGCGGCCACGCGGGCGACGGCAACGTGCACCTGTCGATCTTCCAGCCGGATCCCGGGGCGAGGCTGGCCACCATTCATGCG
Source organism: Actinomycetes bacterium (assembly GCA_021816935.1). Classification (GTDB taxonomy): domain Bacteria; phylum Actinomycetota; class Acidimicrobiia; order Acidimicrobiales; family JAMCPL01; genus JAKAWR01. The sequence goes on along the minus strand of JAKAWR010000002.1, from coordinate 15,745 downwards.
ATACTCGAGGCAGGCCGCAGCCTCGGCGGCGAGGTGTCCGCCGAGCACGGCATAGGCAAGGCGAAGCGGCATGACTTCCTCGACCTGGCCGACCCGGTCCAGATCGAGATCATGCGGAAGATCAAGGCCGCGCTCGATCCGGAGTCCATCCTCTCCCCAGGGAACGTCGTCTGAATGGCCTCATGGAAGCTGTTCAGCTTCGCCTCAGTTTCCCTCTTCCGTTTGTTTCGCGGCATCTCGCCATCCTTGTCGAAATCGGGAAGCATGCATCAAACCAGGGATGGTTCCGGTTCAAGCTTCCGGTGCGGGTGACCTGGGTTTAGGTCTATGATTATTGCGCTGTGGAGAGCACGGCACGTGCATGACGTGGCGTGCTCGGAATTGCGCGACTGAGGTGTGGCAATGTGAGGAATCTCGGATCCGATATCGCTGGCGACGCCGGTGGCAGTGGCCCGACTGTACCGAATCGTTGCCGGCGGCTGGTCAAGATAATGGGGAGCATAATTGTCGTTGCCCTCTCCGCCAATTTGGGAGTTGCCGCTACTTTCGTAGCAGCCACTGGGCCTGGTCGGCTCAGTCCCGCTTCCGATTTCACGTCATCGTCTTGGTCACTCCAGAAGGAGTTCCCCGTGCCCGCGGGGGATTTCAAGTCCGTGTCGTGCTCCAGCCCGTTAACATGTGTCGCAATTGGCACGACATCGCCGTCTGCCGCCGGAATTTCGCTCTACCAAACCAGCAACGGAGGAACCACCTGGGCAGACGATACTGCGATCTTGCCGGCCGGCAGCAACGGCATAGACACCGTATCGTGCGCATCACCGACGTTCTGCGAGCTCATGGGGTCTGACGCTGGGGACGGCTGGGGTCGTCTTGCCTTTGAGTTCAACGGAAACACCGTTGAACCCCAGTCGTCAGCAGCCCTGTTTGCAGGGATTGGCACCATCAGTGTGTCGTGTGTATCGCCCACGTTTTGTGAGGCGGTAGGGGCCTGGAATAACGGACTGTCCACGAGTTCCCGCATCGCCGAGTTTAACGGCAGCAGATGGGTAAGCCAAAGAACTCCTCCGGAGACGGGGGGTATCGGTAGCGTAACATGCGTGTCTTCCGCCTTTTGCGAGGCCGTAGGAGAAGACGATGCTCTCAACTTCAACGGCAGCTCGTGGACGAACCAGACGCTCCCCGCTGGGGTCATCGGGCTGACGGATGTATCGTGTGTATCGGCGAACTTCTGCGAGGCGGTAGGGGAGGACTCCGCCTCGGAACTGGGCGTGGCCCTCGGTTTCAACGGCAGGACCTGGGCAGTTCAGGCGCTTCCTTTGCTCAGGGGCCAAATCAACGGCTTATCGTGTGCGTCACCCACGTTTTGCGAGGCAGTAGGGGGTAGCGTATCGACCGGGCAGTCCGCCTCCACCGGTGCAATCTATTTCGATGGCAGGACGTGGGCAAGCCAGGAGGTGCCCGTCGCTGCGGGAAACGGATATCTCAACGGTGTGTCATGTGTTTCCTCGAGCTTTTGTGAGGCGGTAGGCCAGATCAACGAGGTTGAAGGCAGCGTGCTCAACTTCAACGGCAGCAGCTGGGTGATCCAGGCTCTTCCCCCGGAGGTCGGCGGGCTGAATGACATATCGTGCGTATCTGGCAGCTTCTGCGATGCGGTGGGGGAGGACTCCGCCTCGGGACTGGGCGTGGCTCTCGGTTTCAACGGCAGAGCCTGGGCAGTTCAATCGCTCCCCATAGGGGTCGGCGGGCTGAATGACGTATCGTGCATATCCAGCAGCTTCTGCGAGGCGGTAGGGAGTGCCACCGCGGCCGGCCAGGAAGGTTCGCAAAGTAGTCCACAGAATGGGATCGCGCTTGGTTTCGATGGCACAGACTGGACCAGCCAGCCACTGCCTTCGGGAACGAGTGTCCTGAATGCAGTCTCATGCGCCTCACGTGCCTTCTGCGAAGCGGTCGGGGGGGATACTTCATATTCCGGTGGGTTCGTCCTTGATTACAACGGCAGAGTGTGGACTGGCGAGGCGCTGCCTCCTGGTACGGGCAGCCTCAATGACGTCTCGTGCACGTCACGTACCTTCTGCGAGGCAGTCGGGGGGGACTCTGAATCGGGGAGCGGGGGCACTGCGTTCAACTTCAACGGCAGAGTGTGGACTGGCGAGGCGCTGCCTCCTGGTACGGGCAGCCTCAATGACGTCTCGTGCACGTCACGTACCTTCTGCGAGGCGATGGTGCCTTTCGACGGGGGGGCCAGCTATCTCGAGTTCAATGGAACCAGTTGGGTACGCCAGGAAGGTCCTGCAGATGTCATCTTTGGAAATGACGTTGCGTGCGTAGCTCCTGCCTCTTGTGAGGTGGTGGGGGGGGACGCGTCAGCGGTGGAAATGGGATCCATGGCGTCAGGGTTCAACGGTCGGACTTGGACCAGCCAGTCTCTGCCATCGCAGGCCCCTATGGAAGTGGGTGGCTTGAACGCGGTGGCATGTACATCACTTGCATTCTGTGAGGCGGTGGGCATGAACCGATCGAATACGCTCGTTCTTATCTTGACCTTTACCCGTAGGCTCGCCGTCTCGTCCCGCCTGGCAGCGCCCGGCACCAGGCGTCTGGCGCTATCCCGACCGGGTGACAATCGTCACGTGATGCCGAGTGCGCTCACCCTAGTGCTACCGGCCGGGGTCGTTGTCGTTATCGCGCTTTTCTTGGGAGGTTACTTCTTTGTCAGGAAGCGACGTTTGAGGGCACGAGGGGCAACTTTCGCCACATCGGCAGAAGACAACTCTGGAGGCGGCTGATTTGCACCCCTGACTTTAGTTCGTGGCAATCGGGGTGTCCCCCGCCGCTGGTTACAATCACTCTTCGCCTGTGGCGAGCGGCCAGTCCGGCGGGTATCGTCTCTGACGCAACAGTCCGAAACCGGCGAGAAGGGCAAACGAGATTACTCCCGCTGCGATAGGAAACATACCAGAGGAAGCAGATGAACGGGGGGACGTGACAGCAGGGAGCTGGAGTTCCAAGATCAGGACGCCGTCTGCTTGCGATCCCACGGCGGTGCAGAAGTTCGTCTGCGTACACGAGACGCCCGAGAGGTTGGTTACTGCGATTGGCAGGCTCTGATTCGACCACTCCCTGCCGTTATAATCGAGCGCTGTAGGCGTACTGGGCAAGGCGGACCCGATGACTTCGCAGAGCTGAGCGGATCCACAGGACCCGCCGGTCAAGTTGACTACTTCGGACAGCGTGCTCTGGCCCGACCATTGCCGGCCATTGAACCTGACCGTTGCAAACGTACTTGACCAGGAGGATCTGACGGCCTCGCAGAAGGCGGTGGAGACGCAGGATACACCCGCAAGGTGCGATGCGGTGAGGTTCTGGGACTTCCAGTGCCGGCCATCAAAGGCAATGGCAATGCCCATCTCGGGGATGCCATCGTTCGCAAGGCCCACGGCCTCGCAGAAGCGCTCCGAGACGCATGATACTCCGGAGAGCGACCTGATTCCCGAAGGCAGCCGTTGGCCCGCCCAGCGTCGGCCGTCGAAGCGGACCGCGACCGCTGATATGCCTGACAAGTTTGGTCCTACCGCGATGCAGAACCTTGCCGAGGTGCATGACACGCTCGAGAGGGAGTACGAGCCGGTGGGCAGAGGCTCGAAGGCCCATATCCTGCCGTTGAAGCCGAGGGCGGCCGGCTCGCCCGGCCAGGTCGATCCGACAGTTTCGCAGAAGGTAGCCGATACACAGGTTACGCTGGAGAGGCCGAACACACCTGCCGGCAGGTGTTGAGCTGCCCACTCCCTGCCGTCGAAACCGAGGACGGCTCCCGCAGTGTCCCATAACTTCTGACCTACCGCGATGCAGAACCTTGCCGAGATGCATGACACGCCTGAAAGGGTGCTCAACGGTGAAGGCAGCCCTTGGACGGTCCAGGCGCCTCCATCGAAGACGAGCACTGCTCCGTATGTGCCAGAGAGGTCTGCCCCCACTGCTTCGCAGAAGCCGCCGGCCGTACACGATACGCCGCTGAGCTGACCTACTCCGGGTGGCACGGCCTGACTGATCCAGGCACCCTCGTTGAGCTCGAGCGCAACACCGCGTACTATCTCGGTTGCTGCCGCACCGACCGGGGAGGCGTTGTCCCCGACCGCCACGCAGGAGCTCGCTGACGTACACGATACGCCCGAGAGGGTTGCCACCCTCGGGGGCACAGGTTGATCCGTCCAGGTACGTCCGTTGAAGGCGACGGCGATATCCCCACCTGACATGTTTGCCCCGACCGCCACGCAGGAACTCGCTGACGTACACGATACGCCCGAGAGGGTTCCCACGTTCGGGGGCACGGACTGATCCGTCCAGCTGGTGCCATCGAAAACCAGAGCGACAATCGGCGGTTGGCTTATCAGAAAAGAGCTGCCCACCGTCATCTCGCAGAAGTTCTCCGCCGCACATGATACGCCTGAGGGCGGGCTCACCCCCCCAGCGGGCAGCTTCTGGAGTGTCCAGTCATGGCCGTTGTATCCAAGTGCGAAACCGGTGCCGGGCAGATGCGGGGATCCTATGCTGTCGCCGACGGCCTCGCAGAAGCTGTCCGATACGCACGACACGCTTGTGAGGTAAGTTGTCGCGGTTCCGCCAAACCCGGGACGGTCCAACAATGCTGAGGGGAGGGATTGGCTGGTCCAGGTGCTGCCATTGAATTTGAGTACACTGGTATATCCCACGGCCTCGCAGAAGGTCGCCGACGTGCACGAGATACTGGAGGCGCCGGAGCCGGATACAGACGAGGGCAGTTGGCCCGGCACGTCGTTCCAGGTTGATCCGCTCGCCCGCGTCTCGTAGAGCCATTCACTGCCACCTACGGCGAAACAGGTCGTTCGTACCGGACATGATACGGACCCGAAGGCGCCATCTCCGGAGGCGCCTTGCGGGAACGGGAATGTTGCGCGGATGTGCCACGTGGGAGACATGGAGGCCCCAGCCGCAGCTGTCGCGTCTGGATTCATTCCTTCGACAACCGTAGAGCCGGCGACGATAATCAAGACCGCGCTAACCCAGAGCATCAGCCGCATGAGTTACGCGTCCTCACCTGATGGGATCGAGGTCGCTGCGAGCGCACCGCCGTACATTCCTGCCACTCCATTAATGATCGCTCGCAACTACGTCATTTGCAAGGGTACGTTGATTCGATGTCCAAGCTGCCGGCAGTTGGCTGTTGGAGCACCTGAGAGGAGCGTGGCACCTGATAGGTTGGGAGCGTGAACGGCGCTGAGCTACTCATGTCCACGCTGGCCTTCGAAGGGGTGGAACTGTGCTTCGCCAACCCCGGGACCTCCGAGCTCCATCTTGTTGCCGCGCTGGACAACGTCGAGGGGATCAGGGGCGTGCTCGTGCTCTTCGAGGGCGTAGCGACGGGGGCGGCCGACGGGTACGGCCGGATGGCGGGCAAGCCCGCGTCAGTCCTGCTTCACCTCGGCCCTGGTCTTGCCAACGGCCTGGCGAACCTTCACAACGCAAGGCGTGCGAACAGTCCGGTTATCTGCCTTGTAGGGGAGCAGGCGACCTATCACCGCAAGTACGATCCTCCGCTCACGATGCTCCAGTCCATAGAGTCGCTTGTTTCGAGCGTGTCCGCGGAGGTGCTGACCATCGAATCGGCGGGAGAGATCACAGGATCGGTTGTCCGGGCAGTTCGCCGCACGATGGGCGCGGGCGGTGCCGGCCGAGCGGACGGGAACGGCGCTGGGCAGCCCGGCGACGAGAGGCCCGGCGCCAGGATGCTCTTGCCGATGCAACCAGGGAGGGTCGTGAGCGTAGTGGTGCCCTCGGATGTCTCGTGGGGTCAGGTTGGAAGAGATCGGGTTTCGGTGGCAGGGGACTCGGCGGCAGGAGAGCGGACCTCCGGGGAGGCGGCGAACATGGCAGGGAGAGCCGGCGCGCGACCCGGTTCGGAGGCCGTGCGCAGGTCTGTTGGCGACGAACGGGTCGAGGAGGTCGCTTCGATTCTCCGGTCGGGCAGCCCGGCGGCGTTGCTGCTGGGTGGTGAGGCGTTGCGGGCTACAGGGATCAGGAACGCGGTCCGGATAGCGGCATCGACCGGCGCCAAGGTCTTTGCCGACGTGCTTCCGGCACGCATGGAGAGAGGGGGTTCCATCCCGAGCGTCGAGCGCCTCGGCTACCTGCCCGAACTGGCCCTCGCTCAGCTACAGGGCTTGTCTCACCTGATCTGCGTCGATGTGCGCGAGCCGGTTTCGTTCTTCGCCTACGAGGGTATTCCGTCCTCGATGGCGCCGGACGGCTGCGCTGTAACACACCTGGCGGTGTGGCCGCATGGCGCCGGCGCGACGCTTGCTGCCCTGGCAGAAGCCGTCGGAGGAGCTTCGTCCAGGTCGGATGCGACCTCGGTGACGGTCGCGGCCGGTGTTAACGGTAAAGCGTCCCTCCCTTCCGGAGCGTTGGATGCGGGCAAGCTGGGGGCGGTATTCGGCGCTCTGCTGCCCGAGGGTGCCATCGTGGTTGACGAGGGGGTGACCGAAGGGATTTTTGCCTATCTTGCCTCTGAGGGCGCTCCGGAGCACGACTGGCTCTGCCTCAGCGGCGGAGCGATCGGTCAGGGGCTTCCGCTGGCTGTCGGAGCGGCGCTGGCCTGTACCGACCGGCATGTAGTGGCCCTGGAGGCAGACGGTAGCTCGATGTACACCCCGCAGGCGCTGTGGACCCAGGCGCGGGAGTCGCTCAACGTGACCAACATCATCCTGTCGAACCGTTCCTACCAGCTCCTGAGGATGGAGCTGCAGCGCTTCGGGATCGACGCTACGCGTACGGAGGCCGAGGGGCTGACGAGTGTCGGGAGGCCGGAAATTGGTTTCGCAAAGTTGGCGTCGTCGTTCGGGATCGAGTCGACCCGTGTGGACGATGCCGGAGATTTCGCGACCGTTCTGGAACGCTACCTGAAAACCGAGGGGCCCACGCTCATAGAGGCGGTGCTTTGAGCCGAGACGGGGCTCTGGACGCAGGCGGATTGGCGGTGGAGGAGTTGGTCGCCTCCGGAGGTACGGTGGGCGGTGGTACGTCACGCTCTACCGATCCGGCTGGTCCTGCCGGTAGAGCGGGTTCCGCCGGTAGCCCGGGGTCTACGGCTACTGCGGTTTCCACCGGGACGGCGGAGATGCTTGCGGCAGCGGGAAACGGCGATCGCCTCTCACTGGCGAGGCTTCTTACCATGGTCGAGCGCGGCGGCGACGGCGCACGGGAGGTGGCGGCAGCTGCCTACCGTACACCCGCACGGGCGCGTACCATCGGGATCACCGGTTCCCCGGGAGCCGGCAAATCCACACTTGTAGACAAACTGGTATCGCTGGCCAGATCCTCGGGATCTGATCAGGTGGCCGTGATCGCCGTCGATCCGACCTCCCCGTATAGCGGGGGCGCTATCCTCGGCGACCGGGTCCGGATGCAGGGCCACGCAGGCGACGGCGGGGTTTTTATCCGGTCGATGGCAACGAGAGGTCACCTGGGCGGGTTGTCCGCAGCGGTCCCCGAGGCCATGCGTCTCCTGGAAGCCTGTCACATGGACCCGGTGATCGTTGAGACGGTCGGGGTAGGCCAGGTGGAGATCGAGGTGGCTTCGGCGGCCGGCACCGTGGTGGTCGTAGTCAATCCGGGTTGGGGAGATTCCATTCAGGCGAACAAGGCGGGCATCCTGGAGATCGCCGACATACTCGTGGTCAACAAAGCCGACAGGCCCGGGGCAAAGGAGGCGGTGCGGGACCTGGAGCAGATGCTGGACATGGCTCAGGAGCGGACCGGGTGGCGCCCGCCGGTGTTGCAGACCGTCGCCTCCACGGGAGAGGGGGTGGATGCGCTCTGGGACGAAATGCGGCGCCACGACGGGCTTTCGGCGGAAGGTGGGGAGCTATCGGGCCGCCGGAGGTCCGGATACGAACGAAGCCTCACGCTCGCTTTCGAGGCCCTGTTGCGCCGGTCGGTAGCCGAGGCGGAGCGTAGCCCTCTTTATCTGGAGCTCCTCGACGAGATGGAAGCCGGCCGCATGGATCCGTACGAAGCCGCTGGCAGGCTCTTCGCTGCCAGCGGGGACTCCCGGTTGTAGATGGCGACCAGCGCCGCCGGACTTGACTGGTTCAAGCAGGCGGTTTTCTACGAGGTATTCATCTGGACGTTCTTCGATTCCGACGGCGACGGCAAGGGGGACATACGGGGGCTCGTTGACAAGCTCGATTACCTTTCGTGGTTGGGCGTGGACTGCCTCTGGCTCCTGCCCTATTACCCGTCGCCTATGCGTGACGGCGGGTATGACGTCTCGGACCTGCTGACCGTTCACCCCGATCTCGGCCAGATGGACGACTTGAAACTGCTGATCTCCGAGGCTCACGACAGGGGGATCCGTGTCATAGCCGATATGGTCATGAACCACACTTCCGATCAGCATCCGTGGTTCGTCGAGTCGCGCCGCTCGAAAGACGGCCCGAAGGCGGACTGGTACGTCTGGAGCGAGGAACCCCGGCTGCAGCCTGACTCCAAGGTGGTATTCGTCGATGTGGAGGAGTCCAACTGGGCGTTCGATTCCGTAAGGGGCGAGTACTACAGCCACCGCTTCTACTCGCATCAACCGGACCTGAACTTCGCAAACGTCGAGGTGGTCGAGGCGATGACAGGCGCGATTCGCTACTGGCTGGATCTCGGCCTGGACGGGTTCCGTCTTGATGCTGTGCCGTATCTGTTCGAAAGGGACGATCCGGCTGGTACCGATGCAGGCGAGGCGGCCCATGCCCTGCTCCGGAAGTTGAGAGGCGTAGTGGACGCTTACACTCCGAAACGCCTGCTTCTCGCCGAGGCGAACCTTTGGATAGACGAACTCGTGGAGTACTTCGGCGAGGGTGACGAATGCGACATGTGCTTCCACTTCCCGCTGATGCCCCGGCTTTTTCTTGCGGTCAGGCGCGAGTCGCGTTTTCCCCTCACCGAGATCCTTTCGCGGACGCCGGACGTCCCGGCTTCGTGCCAGTGGGCCATTTTCCTGCGTAACCATGACGAGCTGACCCTGGAAAAGGTCACGGAAGAGGAGCGGGACCAGCTCGTCGCGGAATACGCAAGAGACCCTCGCATGCGGCGCCACTGGGGGATCGGTCGGAGGCTTGCCCCGCTAATCGAGGGCAACAGGACGCTGGCCGAGTTGCTTTGGGCCCTTATCTTCTCCCTGCCTGGCAGCCCGGTCATCTACTATGGCGACGAGTTGCTCATGGGTGACAACGTCTACCTCGGCGACCGCGACTCGGTGAGGACGCCGATGCAGTGGAGCCCCGATCGCAACGGCGGCTTCTCGAAAGCGAATCTCGAGGATCTTTTCCTGCCGCCCGTGACGGACTCGGTGTACGGGTACGGCGCCGTGAACGTGGAGGCCCAGCAGGCTAACCCGAGCTCCTTCCTGCAGTGGATGCAGCGGATGCTGCAGGTGCGCCACCAGTATTCTGTTTTCGGTTCCGGCTCCTTCGAACTGGTCGACTGCGCGAATCCGTCGATCTTGGCTTACGTGCGCGTTCCCGCCCCAGCCCCGGCCGTGGAAAGTGCTGGTGCGGCCGGGTCCGGTGCTGGCACTGGGGGGCGTGGCGAGGGAACGGGGGGGTCCGGAGTAGACGTGGAAAGGAGCCTGGACCAGGCGGGAACGCCGGCCGGGCCGGCGGGTCCGGTGCTGTGCGTTCACAACCTTTCACGTTTTCCGCAGCCCGTCGAGCTCGATCTTTCCGAGTACGTGGGAGCTGTGCCGACAGAGCTACTGGGCAGGGTACGATTTCCGGCGGTGCGTGGAGGTGGTTATCCGGTTACGCTGTCCTCCCACGGCTACTTATGGCTCGAACTGTCGGGGGCTTCTCAGGTGCCGGCGGGCAGGAGGCCGACACGCCGCCGCGGGCTTTCCCGGCCGCTCTCGGCCGGAGCCGGGCATGTCGCAGCTGAGGGGCATCACGATCGGCGGCGCCTGATCGGCAGGATAATACCTGGTGGGAGGCGAATCGGCGACGAGGAACCATTGAGGAAGCTCGGGACGCGCATTGGAGCAAAGTCGCCCGAGCGCGGCGAGGGGCGAGGCTCCCGATCCGGCGGGCCTGATGACCTGACTGCCCCGAGCGGCGACCAGGGCGGTAGGGGCGGCGACCTACGGGGCCCGAGCGGCGACCAGTCGGGAGAGGGCGGGCGAGCGGACAGGAGGCCCGGAAGGTGAACGGAGCCGCCGATCCGGTGCAGATCCTGCCGATCATCGATACTCATCTCTACCGTCGAGGTGTCGCGACGCGTGGCGATGTTCCTGAACTGCTGGACGTCGAGGTCATCATGCCGGGCAGGCCGGGCCTCTTGGACATCGTTTTTCGGTCCGGCGGTGCCCTTCGCCACCTTGTTGCAGGTCTCAGGCATCCCGGTGATTCGTTCACGTCGTTCCCCGATTCTGCGGACCCGAGCCTCGGTCTGTACGAGGACGATCTCGGCTTGGCGGTCGCCGTTGACGCCACGAGCGACCCGGAGATGCTGTCGCACCTGGCCCGGATTGTGATGGAAGATGAGACGCGCGGGGAGGGCGCTCTGCCCGACGCCTCGACAGGAACTCCCGACCGGGACGGCGGTCTTTCCGACGTCGGCGGGCAATCGAGAGCGCGCGGTCAATCGGAGGCCGCCGGGGATTCAGGTGCTGCCAAGTACCCCGAGGCCGGTGGGCAAGCCGGGTCTGGCGGCAAGCACGGTGATGGAGTGTTTCGCAGCGGTCGCGACGCACCGGCGGCAGGCGAGTACGGGGGCCGGAGCAGCTACCCGACCGCCCTGCCGGGCAGGGCTGGCGGCGTCGCCGGAGAACACCTGCACCGGATCGAGTCCAACGACCAGTACACCAGCACGGTGATCGGCGGCGGCACGGTGATCACGCTGTTCAGGGAGCTGATCGAGGGTGGGGATCGCGGGGTCGAGTTGCTCTGCGCGCTTGACGCCAGAGGCTTTAATCATCTGGCTGCGCCTCTCGCCGTCTGGCATCGCAGCGGCTTCGACTTGGGGGCCGTTCAGGAGTACATGCCGGCATCGGCCAGCGGGAGAGATGTGGCGCTGGTGTCGTTACGCGATCTATGCTCGGCCGGATGCCGGCCGGAAGAGGCAGGTGCCGATTTCGCTGCGGACGCCTTCAACATAGGAGTCATGACCGCGAGGATGCATTTGGCGCTGGAGAGCGAGTTCGGCCGCGAGAAGGTCGACGCGGGCGTTCTGGCCAGCGACTCGGTGGACGGTAGGACAGCCGAGGCGGCAGCCATCGTTCGATCCATGGAAATGCGCTGCTACAAGATCAGGGTGCATGGTGATTACCGGTTGAGCAGGATAGTGCTCTCGGACGCGGGATGGCACTTGGGGAGTCTGTTCGACGGCTCGACCCGGTCGTCGGAGAACGTCTCGTCGCCGCTTTCCGACGTGGCGTCGATTCTCGGATCGCTTCACGAGGTGGCTGAGGTGGCTCTCGATCAGCGGGATCCGGCGAGCGCTGCCGAGACTGGCGAGCTCGTCGCCGGCTGGGAGCGCAGGAACAGGGAAGCCCTGATTACAGGCTATCTGAGCGTACCGGGCATCACCGGCATTGTGCCGCCGAGCAGGGACTCGTTTTTCGCGCTGCTGACCCTCCTCGAGCTTGCGGGGCCTTGAGAGCAGTTGCGGGTGGGCGGATCGGCTTGCAGACCTCGGGCGGCTCCGCGCGCGACGCGGGAGCGGACAGGGTAGCCTCGTGGGAATGGCATTACTGACGCCTGAAGCCGGAAGTTCTCTCGGGGAGTAGTGATGGCACCGGCCATGAGACTCGGCATCTTGACAGGAGGGGGCGACTGCCCGGGTCTGAATGCAGTGATCAGGGCAGTGGTCATGACGGCAAGAGGGGACTACGGCGATACGGTGATCGGGTTCCAGGACGGGTGGCGTGGGGTCCTCGAGAGGAATGCCCAGGAAATCACCCTGCCTGCCGTACGCAACATCCTGGCGCAGGGCGGGACGATACTCGGGACCTCGCGGACGAATCCATTCGCCGAGGAGGGCGGACCGGACCGGGTGCGTCGCTCGCTTGCAGCCGAGGGGATCGACGCGCTTATCGCTATAGGGGGAGACGACACGCTCGGGGTGGCGCTCAAGCTGTCGGAGATGGGGGTTGCGGTGCTCGGCGTTCCGAAGACGATCGACAACGACCTGAGCGGTACGGACGTTACCTTCGGCTTCCACACGGCCGTGCAGATAGCGACTGATGCTATCGACCGGCTGAAGACGACCGCCGAGTCGCATCACAGAGTGATGGTGTGCGAGGTGATGGGTCGCCACGCAGGTTGGATCGCAACGTATGCGGGTATCGCAAGCGGGGTTGCAGACATATTGGTTCCTGAAGCGCCGTTCGACGTGGACGAGGTGTGCGAGCGGCTGAAGCAGAGGCATGACGAGGGCCTCTATTCGTCGATCCTGGTCGTGGCGGAGGGTGCCCTGCCGGCCGCCGATCGCAAGGCCGAAAGACCCGAGGTCCTGGCCCACGGAGGGGCGCGGGACGCTTTCGGCAACCTGAGGCTGGGCGGCATAGGGTCGTGGCTGGCCGAGGAGATCGAGAAGAAGACCGGTTTCGAGGCGAGGGTGACGATCCTCGGACACGTCCAGCGGGGCGGGACGCCGACGGCTTTCGACCGGGTGCTCGCAACCCGCTTCGGCATTGCCGCCGTCAACGCCGTCCACGATGGAGCGATCGGGAGGATGGTCGCGCTCCAGGGCCCGAAGATAGTTACCGTGCCCCTTGCCGAGGGAGCGGGGAAGAAGAAATACCTAGATATGTCGTTCTACGACGAGGTAGCGAGACCGCTTCTCGACTGAGGTCCTCAGGCGGCGGCAACCTTCAGGCGCAGCTGCTGCGCAGCCTCCTCGGGAGCGGTCACGTTGATGAGCATCCCGGTTCCCAGCTCGAAGCCCGCAACGGTGGTGAGTTTGGGGAGGATGTGCGCGTGCCAGTGGTATGGACCAAAGGAGGTGTACGGACCGGAAGAGGAGTACGGTGCCGAATGAAAAACTATGTTGTAGGCAACGTCTCCGAGTCTCGACTTCAACCGGGCCAGCATTGTCGCGATCCCCTGCCCGGTTGCTGCCATGTCCTGAGGCGTGGTGCGGTGCAGGTGCGGGGAGTGTGCCCGCGGGATGGCGAGCATCTCGAATGGCGTACCGCTCCAGTAGGGGCAGACGACCACAATGCGGTCATCTGCGAAGACCACCTGGCGGCCCGAGCTCTCCTCGATTTCCAGCGTGGTACAGAGCAGGCAACGACCCTCGAACCTCGCGAAGCCGCCTAGCTCGTCCGCAAGCTCTTTCGGTACGAACGGAACAGCCATCAACTGGGCGTGGGGGTGGTCCACCGAGGCACCGGCCTCCCTGCCTGAATTGTAGATCAGCTGGCTGTAGCGGAGGCCCGGCGTGGATCCGTGCTCCTCGAGCCGGTCTCGTGCCGCTGCCATGACAAGGGCCGCTTGGCGAGGTGCCAGCGCGTCCCATCCGGCGTCGTGGTCGGGTGACAGCACGAGTACCTCGTGAATGCCGCCGGACGTGGCCCTGGTGAAAATGGGTCCCCTGTGCTCGACCAGGAACGGGTCGTCACCTTCGAACGCGGGGTACAGGTTGGGAATCACTCTCACCGCCCATTGACCGTCGTCACCGTAGGTCTCCAATGCCGGGGGCGTGTTCGACTCGTGCCCCGGGCAGAACGGGCAGGGGCGGGACCGGTCCGCCTGGACCACCGCGTTGCGGGGAGTGAAAGTGTACGGCCGCTCGCTGCGCAACGGGTCGATCAGTACCCATCTCCCCGTGAGGGGGTCCAATCTCAGCTCGCCCATGTCTTGCCCCCTTGGATCTTCCGTGCGAAAGTGCTCACCTGTTCCACACTACCGCCGTGTCGGCGTATCTCCTGGCATGCAGCGATGCGTAACATGGATGGGTGATCTCCTATCTCGACCACGCTGCGACAACTCCGATGAGGCCGGAGGCGCTGCAGGCGATGATGCCCTTCTTGACCTCGAACTTCGGCAATCCATCCGGGGCGCATCAGGTGTCGCGCTCTGCCATGGCCGCCGTGGACGATGCCAGGGAGAGAATGGCGTTCCACCTCGGGTGCGAACCGGGCGAGGTGGTGTTCACATCCGGGGGAACCGAGGCCGACAACCTTGCAATACTGGGCGTCCATGCCGTGCGAGGCGGTGCTGCCATTTGCTCTGCCATCGAGCACCGGGCGGTGCTCGGTCCCTCCGGAGAGATTGGGGCCAAGGTCGCTCCGGTGGGCCGAGATGGCATCCTCGACTTGGACCGGTTCGAAGTGCTTCTCACGCCGGAGATAGCCATTGTGTCGGTCATGACGGTGAACAACGAAGTCGGCACCGTGCAGCCGCTCGCCGAGATATCGGCACTTGTCCGAAAGGGCGCTCCGGGCGCGGTAATCCATTCTGATGCGGTGCAGGCCGCGGCGTGGCTGGATTTGCGCGATGCCTGCCGTGATGTCGACGCGCTGTCGGTGAGTGCCCACAAGGTAGGAGGTCCCAAGGGGGTCGGTGCGTTGGTACTGAGAGACGGGGTCTCTTACTCGCCGCCGCTCAGGGGTGGGAGTCACGAGCGTGGCCGCCGGCCGGGTACCCACAATGTCGCCGGGATCGTGGGCATGGCCGCGGCCTTCGATGCGGCGGCAAAGGCGAGGGAAGAGGAGAGGGTGAAGGCGCTGGCGCTACGGGACCGGCTGGTACGGGGGATTGTCGGGGCGATCGACGGGGTGGAGGAGATCGGTCGGTCCGGCTCAGACGCCAATGTCCCGGGCATCCTGAGCCTCGTCGTCTCTGGAGTTGACCAGCAGGATCTGCTTCTTTCTCTGGACGAGAAGGGGGTATGCGCGGCCGGCGGGTCGGCATGTTCCAGCGGGGCCGTCCAGCCCAGTCACGTACTCATAGCGATGGGATATTCCGCGGAAGAGGCCAGGGGAGCCGTCCGTTTGTCACTCGGGCATACCACCACGGTTGGCGAGATAGATCACGCGATCGGCACTGTCGTATCGTCGGTCGATGCGCTGCGTTCCGGGGGGAGAGGTGCCCGATAGGGTCTGGCGCCGACGGGGAGGCAGAGTGGCGTCGGCCGCGCGCGGTGATGACGGGGCTGGCCGCCCTGGCCGGCTGGGCCGGGTGGGCCGGGTGGGCCGGCGATGAGGGTAATGGTGGCAATGTCCGGGGGGGTCGATTCGTCCGTGGCTGCCGCCCTGCTCCGGGAGGAAGGTCACGATGTGGTCGGCGTTACCCTCAGATTGTGGGGCGGCGCCGGCGATTCGGGCTGTTGCTCGGTCGCAGATGTCGAGGACGCCCGCCGGGTGGCAGCGCAACTCGGCATACCCCATCACGTAATCGACGACTCGGATGCCTTTCTCGACAAGGTGGTAATGCCCTACGTGGAGGCCCACGCGGCGGGATTGACGCCCAATCCCTGCATCGAGTGCAATCGGCATATCAAGTTCAGGAGCCTGCTCGATCGTGCGATGCGGCTGGGATTCGATGCCCTGGCTACGGGGCACTATGCGCGTGTGGTCCACTACGCGCCGGCAGCTCTTGGCGCCCTTAGCGCCCCCTCCGTCGCCTCCCCCTCCCCCTCCGTCGCCTCCCCCTCCCCCTCCGTCGCCTCCCCCTCCCCCTCCGTCGCCTCCCCCTCCCCCTCCGTCGCCTCCCCCTCC
>JAKAWR010000011.1 GCA_021816935.1 Actinomycetes bacterium | reverse complement strand
TTATAGAGGTACAGGCTACAAACGCCATAGGATCTGGTTGCCCGGGGTGGTTAACCAGCGGCACTCCACCACATGCAATGGTCGAGGCTGACCCCTCTACATACAAACCAGGGATATGGGGACCCTCCGGGGCGAGGCCCGCAGTTGCCTCGGAACCAAACCATACCGGCTACCAGGACGTCTTCTGGCGCGCCGGTAACGGGGACGTCATCGAGGCATGGTACAGAAACGGGAGCTGGAACGGCCCTGTCGATGTGACGACCAGTTACGGGTTTCCAAGGTCCACCTCTGCAGTAAGCGTGGCAATAGACGACGCAGGCAACGAATATGTTTTTTACCGTTGCACTGACGGAGATGTCTGCGAATCGTATACAGGTAGCTGCTGGCACTTCAAGCACTTCCTTGGATGGATGACCTGGTCTCCAGTGTCTATAGCCGTAACCCCAGATGGCACTCAAGAGGACATCTTTTATGCCGGCGGGCCCACAGGCAATACTGGCCACGATATCTTCGAGGCATGGTACAGAAACGGGAGCTGGCATCCCCCGGTGAACATGTCTACCAATGGAGCACAGTTCAGCGCGCATGATCAGAACTTTCCCGAGACGACCTCAGCTGTAAATGTCGCGATGAACAGCCAGGGAAACGAGTACGTCTTCTGGAGATTCACGGACGGCTCAGTCTATGAGGCATGGACATGTTGCGGCATACGTTGGCGATTCAAGTACTTTGGCACTGGGTACACAACCTCGTCCCAGGTATCTGTTGTTGTGAACTCTGCAACCGACCACCAGACCATATCTTATGAGGGTGGACCCGGAACCGGAACCGGAGACCCCTTCAGCGTCACCTATCCTGGTAATGGTACATGTGGTAGTTGGTCGTGTCCTGTGGATGACACCACCTCTTACGGACTGCCACAGACAGACGCCGGTCCCTCTCTTGCGATAAACCCGAACGGCGTGTTCTACTTCTATGCTCAAGCTATGACCGGCGTCATATTTGAGCTTTGGCCCAGCGGCACCCACAACTTCGACAACTGGCAAACAGGGCCTACCATGGGTGTCGGGGTGTACGTCGACACGTCGACCGGTGTTGATGCTGTATTTAACGACAACTGGACCGGGCCGGGAACGGTTTCCGGGAAATGCTCTGACTGGCTACAGTACATGCAAGATAACTATGCTTGTCCATGGCTTGTCACGGGTTCATCTAATGTTGGGTGCCCGACTCAGACCTACTTTATCGACCAGTACACAGAGTGTGCAATGAGCCACTGGGACTACGATGTATTCTGGCTATCCTTGTGGACAGTCGGTGGTCCAGGCATTGCGGCCAACTGCACGTCGTCTCCTACTCCCACCAATTGTGTCGGCCAAACGGCGGGCTACAATGCAGCCGGAGAGATGGTCTGGGCGGCAGAGCATGACACCCAGGACCAGGCAGGGGCGTACCTTCCCAGCTATCTTCTACTCGATCCGGAGGGCTGGGCTTCACCGTCAGGCGGGACATATATGCCGACCTGTAGTGAGCTTGTGCCGATGATACAGGGCTGGGCAGAGGGCATCCGAGCGCAGACGCTTCTCGTCAACCCGGCATACTACGCGAATCAGTCCCAAGTAGCAACCTGTGGCCTTCCAACCTCAGTCTATGACGCGGCATTTCCCGCGGTCGCCGCTGGAACCTATCCCAACTTCTTTAT
Source organism: Actinomycetes bacterium (assembly GCA_021816935.1). Lineage (GTDB taxonomy): Bacteria > Actinomycetota > Acidimicrobiia > Acidimicrobiales > JAMCPL01 > JAKAWR01. The sequence goes on along the minus strand of JAKAWR010000011.1, from coordinate 106,093 downwards.
TGAGGCGGAGAACCAGTCGAACACAAGCCCATTGCAAAGTTCAATCTACGGCGATGACAGCGTCTCTGGATATCTCGGATATTACGCCTATTGCAGGGGAGGTTATCCGAATAGTGGCCCGCCGTATGTCGCTGGCAGTGCGACTGTAGATGTAAACAGCTGGAGTGGAGCTTACAGCACAGCACAGTTCCAAAATAGTGGCGTCGACTGCATGCCGTCACAAGCAAGTGGATCGGGTGGATGACCGTGCGCTTCCTAGAGAGTACCGTAGATTGTAGAAGGATTGCCTCCTTGCGACCGGTGGCTGGTTTCGGTTATGGCCATGCTAGGGACACCTCTGGTGGAACACGGATCTGGCTCGTGATCGCGGCAGCACTGCTCCTTGCGGCAGGCCTAGGCTCTTGGCTTGCCATCTCGGCCACAACGAGGGTGAGCGGAACACCGACCGTACGGCACCTGACAGGTCACCACCAAAGCGGCAAGCATCCCACAACCACGGCTAGCCCCGGCAAGGCTCATGGTGTGGCGAGGCTTTCAGTACGGCTGGCAACCAGTTCGCCGGTATTGGATGCAGGGGAAGGTATTGATCCCCAGATTGTTTCTAAAATGCCCGAAAAGGTCGTGGAGGACATCAATCGTACATATATTTCATCTGTCAACAACACTGTCACGGTCAGAAACTACGGCAAGGTTCCCCTTACGGATACGACACTGCATATATCTGTAATTCCACCACCAGCCGATAATTCCTATAGCACTGCGCCGGGCATTGTGGTAATTGGGTACAATTCGGGCAAAATCCCAGAACGAGTTCCACAACCTCCCGTGTTTTACTGTCCTCATGGATATTATATGCCTGCATCTGGCACGATAGCCTGTCGTATCACCACCAAGACTAGTTACTGCACCATTAGTACCTGTCATATCAACACCATGAAGAGCATCCTGGCACCAGGCACCAGCCTGAAAGCCAGTTTTGGTATTGGCTATCGTCAAGCATCTTCTTCACAACCGGTTCCGTCGCAAGTAGCCATGGTCGCTTTTGTGACAGCGACGGCACCAGACGGAAAGGTTGTCAAAGCCACTGCACCTCCGGTCACTACAAAGATAATGCCGGCAGACATCAATGCTACGCTACAGGTAACGTCTACCACCGTACCGGAGTTGTCCTCAAGCGTCAGATTCCCTGCATTCAAGGTTACTCTAACCAATCACAGCACAACTGATCCGATCTATGATATATACTTGAATGCCCCAGATTTTACGGGGATAATAGCAGCAAGGCCGAATCCATCTCTTCCGGGACCTATACCAGGAGTAAACGATTTCCCTGGATATGGTTGCATGGGCGAGCCACCTCCTATGGTCATTGAGACATGCCCTGCCAGCCCTTCTACTACCCTCGCCCCAGGTGCAAGCGAGACAATGGCATTCGGACCGGCTAGTGCGCCCGGTGGTATGACTGGTTGCTCTCCTAGCTACGCTAACCAGGCAGTTGGTGTCCTGCCTTCCGGAGAGATGGTATTTGCTAACTACTGCGAGGATGGGGGATCCCCCGTGATCGATGCGGCACACACCTTGGCCCGCCACGAGGGGCCGGGCTGACGGTCGTACTTCGCTCACCGTGTGAGCAACGCCGGAGCGGAGGGCCTGAACTCGCCTGTCGAGCAGGTCCGGGTGTCCGCGCGCGGCTACCACAACCGGGAGCACTTCAAGACCGCGATCTGGTTCCATCTCGCCGTACTCGAGCTCTACCCCGTCACCTCGTGAACTGGGCTACCCACGGAGAACTCGGATGTGCCAAGAGAAGGTATGGCGAAGCGCCAATTCGCCCGGCATGTGTATCTGCTGAGACTCTAAACTGGACCGGTGGATGATCGCCCGATTGGGATGTTCGACAGCGGCTTCGGCGGGCTGTCTGTGGCGAGGGCCGTCATCGACTTGGCTCCTCACGAGGATCTCGTGTACGTGGGCGACACGGGCCGCTACCCGTATGGACCCCGCCCGCTTGCCCAGGTGCGCGAGTACTCCCTCCAGATCGCACGCTGGCTCGTCATGGAGCACGACGTCAAAATGATCGTGATCGCCTGCAACACCGCGGCGGCGGCTCTCGAGAACGACCCTTCGGTGGGCAGCCTGGGCGTGCCTGTCATCGGCGTCATAGAGCCGGGGTCGAGGTCGCTGCAGCGCGCGACTGCGACTGGGCGGGTCGGGGTGATAGGAACGATCGGCACGATAGCTTCGGGCGCGTACCAGAAGGTTATCGGCGAGATGGATCCGAGCCTCATGCTCTCGTGCGCGGCGTGCCCGGGCTTCGTGGAGTTCGTCGAAAGGGGGGAGATGAGATCCGAGCAGGTGACTGTCCTGGCAGAACGACTGCTTGCCCCACTCAAGGAGGAGAAGATTGACGCATTGCTCCTTGGATGCACCCACTACCCGTTCCTCGCGCGGACGATTTCCGAGGTGATGGGCAGGGACGTGACCCTCGTGTCGTCGGCCGATGAGACGGCGTTCGAGATTCGCAGGGTGCTGGATGGCGACGGAGCGGCGGCGGGCCGGACCGGACAGGGCAGGCGGTTGTTCTTTTCGTCGGGCGACACAGATTGGTTTCGAGGGGAGGGGACGATGCTGCTCGGTGAGGACCTGGGCCCGGTTCACGCTATCGAGTGGGACAACCTTTCGGGGTCGGGCAACTTACGAACTCCGGGCAAGCTGGGGGGTCCGCGAAAGGCGGCTGGCGGGAAAGAAACGCCATGCTGACCGTGACGGTGCTCGGATGCGATGGCAGCCATCAGGGGAGAGGCGGGGCGGCAAGCAGCTACATGGTGAAGGACTGGGAGTCGCAGACAGCGTTGCTGGTAGACGCCGGCTCAGGCAGCTACGCCAACTACCAGCGGTTCTTCTCCCTCGATGAGCTGAGCGCCGTGTTCCTGTCCCACTCGCACCCGGACCATTGGAGCGACATCGAAGGTATCGCGGTATCGACCAAGTTCACGGTAGGCCGTGCTCTACCGCTCCGCCTGATCGCGCCGGCAGGACTGCGGAAGATGGTGCAGCACGCGTCCGGGCCTGCCTTCGAGTGGGAAGAGGTGGCAGATGGGGACAAGACCGGGATTGGGCCCATGGTTCTCTCGTTTTTCGCCACCGACCACATAGAGGGGACTCTTGCAGTCCGGGTTGACTGCGGAGGGGTAGCGGTGGGGTACAGCGCGGACACTGGCTCTGCGTGGTCGCCGACGGTGCTCGGTGACGATCTGGACCTTTTCATCTGCGAAGCGACCTCCTCGATCCCCTACGAGGACCAGTACAAGCACTTGAGCGGTCGCCAGGCGGGCAGGATGGCGTCGGCAATCCGGCCGAAGCGCCTCATGATCACGCATCACCTGCCCGTCGACGACGCCGACGAGATCCTCTCCGAGGCAGAGGAAGCGTTCGGAGGGCCGGTCATCCAGGCAAGCGTAGGACTCGGCATAACCCTGCCCTGAAAGGGATACAGGGACAAACGGGGCCTCGGGAAAGGGGAGCGGCAAGTTGGTTACCGGGGCGGTCCTTGTCCGAAGGGCCAACTGGCCTCGCGGCACGGCGCTAACGGGGCGACCGGAGAGGTGGCGGTAAGCCGCTTACCAGGGTGGTGGGGGAGGGATGCGCGACGGCTCGGGAGCAGTTGGCACGTGGCCGGCCGGAGGAGGCGGCTCGACCGGCGTTGGGGGCTCGGCTGCTTTGGGGTGCCCAGATGAATGGTGCCGGCTCGAAGAGGACGACGCTCCGGGTGGAGGAGGAGGCGGGGGAGGCGGGAGAGTGGCTTTGCCGTTGCCGCCGGTGGCGAGGTTGTCCCCAGCCCCAGCTCCGCTCCCGTCCGCGTCCTTCGCAAGGTGTGGCGCGCGGGCCCTGCCGTTCTCCCCGTGGACCGGCCGTCCGAACGCTTCGTCGACCAGGTCGCCGACGTCGTCCCCGCTTATGGTCTCCTTCTCCAGCAGTGCGGCTGCGACGCGGTCGAGCCCCGTTCTGTGCGTGGTCAAGAGAGCCTCGGCTCGTTCCTCCTGCTCCCGGAGGATCCTTGATACCTCCTCGTCTATCACCGTGCTCGTGTGCTCGGAGTAGTCGCGGGAGTGAAGGAGGTCTTCGCCCAGGAATACCATTCCCTGAGAGCCCCAGGCCATTGGACCGAGCTGCTCGCTCATGCCCCATTCGCGTACCATCTTGTGAGCGAGCTCCGTGTTGCCGACGAGGTCGTTGGCGGCACCGGTGGAGAGATCGCCGTAGACGAGCATCTCTGCGGCACGGCCGCCCATGCGGACAGCGAGGGAATCCTCGATGACCTCCCGCGGATAGATGTGGCGTTCCTCTACCGGTAGCTGCTGGGTCACCCCCAGGGCCATCCCGGTTGGGAGGATGGTCACCTTGTGTACCGGATCAGCCTTCGGCAGCACGTAGGCGAGAACGGCATGACCGCTTTCGTGGTAGGCCACTCGTTCCTTCTCCTCGTCGGAGAGCATGAGACTTTCGCGTCGCTGGCCCATCAGGATCCTGTCGCGGGAAGCCTCGAAATCGACCATCTCGATCTCCTTCGACTCCCGGCGCACGGCGTGAAGGGCGGCCTCGTTGACCAGGTTTGCAAGGTCGGCACCGCTCATACCCGGAGTGCCCCGCGCCACCAATTCGAGGTCGACGTCGGCGGCTATCTTGAGGTCCCGGCAGTGGACCTTGAGGATGGGAAGCCTCTCGTCCAGATCGGGCAAGGGGACGACGATCTGGCGATCGAACCTCCCCGGCCGAAGAAGGGCCTGGTCCAGGATGTCCGGCCGGTTCGTGGCCGCGATAATGACTATGCCCTCGGTGGGGTCGAACCCGTCCATCTCGGACAGGATCTGGTTGAGCGTTTGCTCCCTCTCGTCGTGCCCGCCGCCCAGGCCAGCTCCGCGCTTGCGGCCGATCGAGTCGATCTCGTCGATGAAAATGATCGCCGGTGCCGCCTTGCGAGCGGTAGCAAAAAGATCGCGCACCCGGCTGGCTCCTACGCCGACGAACATCTCCATGAAGTCCGACCCGGTTACGGACATGAACGGCACGCCGGCCTCCCCGGCTACCGCGCGCGCAAGCAGGGTCTTGCCAGTGCCAGGAGGTCCGACCAGAAGGACGCCTTTAGGTATCCGGGCTCCGATGTCGGCAAAGCGCTGGGGAGACCGTAGGAAGTCGACCACCTCCGCAATCTCGACCTTCACTCCGTCGTAGCCTGCGACGTCGGCAAAAGTCGTTTTTGGCCGGTCAGTGGTGTACGTCTTGGCTCTCGACCTGCCGATCGACATGACGCCTGTCATCTGCCCCTGGGCTCTTCGCATGAACCAGAAGAAGATCAGAGCGAATATCAGTATAAAGATGATGTCAGGAAGGATGCTTGACCAGATGCTGGAAGTCGGCGTAACAAAGCTCGTGGCCACGCCGTCCTTGCGCATGACCAGGATATCAGCGCTGACCGATGGCGACGGGCCGGTGGCGGTGTAGGACGTGCCATTCGTCAGCCTGCCGGTGATGTTGCCGTCAGTGTTGTTGATCTGCGCCGTCGCCACGTGGTGGGATGCGACGTCGTTCATGAACGTCGAGTAGTTGAGCTTCTTCGCGCTCGGTTCCGTATGAATGGACGGCAGCAGGAAAAAGAGAGCGAAGGCGATCACCACGAGGGGCAGTATCCATCGCCAGCTCTGGTTCTGTTGGGGCGCCTGCGGCCCTTGCCCTCCCTGTGGGAAGTTGGGCCGCCTCGGTGCCCCCCTGGGAGGCAATGGATTCATCACCCTCAATGTTACGCCCTGCGCGACCATGGCGTGCATCGGAGGGTGTCGTGAGGCCGCACTCCACGTGCGGCTAACGTTGTCGCGGGTGAACGAGCAGGTGCGCGACGATGAAGGCTACGACATAGCGGGCGGGGCGAGCGGCCTTGCAGAGGCGGACGGCGCTGCCGGCGCGCAACGCGCTGGCGGCACGGGCGAGACGTCTGCGGCGGAGACGTCGGGCGAAGGTGAATCTACGCTGCGGCAGGCAGCGATGTGGCTGGCGATTGCGGCCGGAGGTTTCGTGCTGGCCGAGGCGGTGGCAACCGTGCTGGTCGTAGCGGGTCAGGCAGCCGCAGGCAAGCGTGGGCAACCGATCGATGCTTACAGTCCCCGCACCGAGATCCTGGGACTGATAGGCATCTGGGCTGGCTTCCTGGTAGCCGTGGCGGTTGCGAGCAGGCGTTTCGGCACAGGCAGGGTGGCCCACGACATGGGGCTCCGTTTTCGGCGTGTAGATATCTTGGTCGGCCCCCTGATGGGAGCCGTGGGCCAGTACATCCTGAACCCTCTTGTCTACCTGCCGTTCGTGGGCCACGTTCACGACCTCAGCAAGCGCCTATCTGCTCCTGCCCGCCACCTCACCAGTGGTTTTCCCGGTGCCGACCTTACGATTCTTGCCGTGCTCGTTGTGGGGGTGGTGCCTGTGGTGGAAGAGCTGTTCTTCCGGGGCCTCCTATTCGCTTCGCTTCTCCGGCTCGGAGAGCGGCTCGGGCCCAGGCTGGGCCCGCTGGCTGCAATCGTCGTCGGGGGGGTGCTGTTCGGGTTGGCGCATGTCGAGGGTCTACAGCTCGCCGGCCTTGCGGCCTTCGGCATCCTCCTTTGCGCGGTGGCGTACAAGACCCGGAGGATCGGAACGACGATCCTTGCTCATGCAACGTACAACCTTCTTGCGGTTCTGGCGATTGCCCGCACGACAGGCCACCTGGCCCGCTGAGTGATGAGCCCGCCGGATGATGACCCCCCAAGCGACATCGCCCCGGGTAGCATGATCAAGGCCCAGAAGTTCGTCACGGCCATCCTCGTTGCGGGCGCTGTTGCCGTGGTGAACCTATCGGCCCATCCGGGCCTCGTTCTCTCGGGGACCGTGGACACCGGCGGCGATACGGGGGCTCACATCGTGGCAGCGTCCTACCTGGCGGGGCACTTGCTGCCCCACTTCCAACTGACCGGATGGCTACCGGGATGGTTCGACGGGATGCCGCTTTATACGTACTACTTCGTTCTGCCCGATCTCCTCGTTGCGGTCGCGAGCCACTTCATGTCCTTCAACGTCGCGTTCAAGCTCGCCACCCTCTCCGGCCCGCTACTGATGCCTCTGGCGGCGTACGCCTTCGGCAGGCTGTCAGGACTGGAGCATCCGCGGCCTACAGTCCTTGCGCTCTTTGCGCTGCCCTTCGTGTTCGACCAGACCTTTACGATACTGGGGGGAAATCTTCTTTCCACCTATGCGGGCGAGTACTCCTACTCATTTGGCATGATGCTTGCCCTACTTGCACTCGGGCTCTGTTTCAGGGTGCTGAAGGCCGGCCGGTACAGAGCGGTGACCGCCCTGGTGCTGGCGGGTGTGGTGCTCAGCCATATCGTCGCTGCCCTCTACATTGCCTTTGGCATCGTAGCCGTGCTCCTCGTCGATCTTCTGGTGCGGCCACGCCGTTCAAGCGGGGAACGCAGCTATGGCGAACCGGGCCCAGGGTTGAAGCGCAGGATCTGGTGGCTCGTCACGGTTTCCGCAACGGGGGCGTTGCTGGCGGCTTTCTGGGAGGTGCCGTTCGTCGTCTACCGGGGCTATGCGGCGAACATGCGCTACCAGAACGAGCACAACTACCTGACGGCGATCCTCCCACGCGCGGATCTGTGGGCAGTGGTGCTGGCAGCGGCCGGGTTCGTCATTGCCTGCGTCAAGCGGTCCAAGCCGATCATCGCCCTCGGGATTGTTGGGGCCGCTTTTGCTGCCGGGTTTCGCATCGATCCGCAGGCCAACCTCTGGAACGCCAGACTGCTACCACCGTGGTTCCTCAGCGTGTATCTCGTGGCAGGATATGCGATTGCCGAAGCCGGCTTGATGATGGCGGCCCTGTGGCGGCGCCAGCGTGATCGCCCGCGATGCAGGCCCGGGCGGTGGCGCCTGCGCTCTTCCCGGATCCGGCTTCCCGCGCATTTCCCAGCCGAAGACGGCGAGCGCTACGGGGTGCAGCCCTACCGGCAGCCAAGAACGCCGGGCAGGCATGTCTCCGGGCTTCTTGTACCGCTCATGGCAGCTGTCGTCAGCTTCGGCGTGGTGATACCGCCTCTTGTTGCGGGATCGGGCAATGTGGACCTACTTGGGTTTCACGTGGGGGCAAGTAACGTTCCCGGCTGGGCGGATTGGAATTATTCGGGGTACCAGGCAAAGCAGGGATGGCCGGAGTTCTCGTCGCTGATGGCAGAGCTCAAGCGGCTGGGACACAGGTATGGATGCGGGAACGCCATGTGGGAGTACTCGCCTGATCTCAACCGGTTCGGTACGACGGATTCGATGATGGCGATCCCGTTCTTTACGAGCGGGTGCGTGGGTTCTCTCGGGGGCTTGCTGCTCGAGTCCTCACCGACTACGCCGTTCTACCTGCTTAACCAGGCAGAGATCTCGCCGACCCCGTCGGAGGCCATGACCGGTCTTCCCTACGGATCGCCGGACGTCCCACTCGCGGTCGAGCAACTGCAGGTACTGGGGGTGAGGTACCTGCTCGTTTCGTCGAAGGGGGTCAACCGGCAGGCGGCCGCAGACCGGTTGCTGACTCTTATCGGAGTCAGCGGCCCATGGTCGACCGGATACCTGGGCAACACCGTCAACACGACCTGGCATATCTACCTGGTGCATGGTGCCACGCGGGTAAAGCCGTTGAGAGAATACCCCACTGTGATCCGTGGCGCGGGGGCATCGCAGTCGTCGTGGCTGAACGTAGCTGTCCCGTGGTTCCTCACGCCGTCACTTCAGAAGCGCTATATTGCTGCCGGCGGGCCGGCGAGTTTTCCCCGGGAGAGTGAAGAGGCGCTGCTGGCGGGCGAGGACGACGCCGGCGTGGGGGGGGCTCCCGGTGACAGCGGCGGGGTGGGTGGTCTCGGCGCATCGGGGAGTCCGGGCGCCCTCGGCGGCAGCGAGGCGGCCGGCGGGACCGGCCTGGCCGGCAGCGCCCGGTTGCCGGCCGATAAGGTCCGCCATATCCGGATGGGGCAGGCTTCGGTCAGTTTTGACGTATCCCGCCCTGGCGTGCCCGTCGTTGTCGATATCTCCTACTTCCCAGCCTGGCACGCGGTGGGCGCCGCTGGCCCATGGCGAGTTGCCCCGAATCTGATGGTGGTGGTTCCGCGCACGACACATGTAGAACTGGTATACGGCTCGACGGCGCCCGGCAACGCGGGCCTGGCACTTACGATCATCGGCGTGCTCGCCTGCCTGACGTTCGCGGCCGAGGCCTGGCGGCGGAGGTACCTGCGCTGAAAGAGAGCACGGAGCCTGCCAACCGATAGCGTAATATCATCATCAGGCGGGCGTTCTGCCATGATTTCACGGTGTAGGCGATCGTAGGGATGGCGATCCCCGGGCGGAGCCTAGCGAACGTGGCGGCGGCAGGTGGCGTCTTCCCTGGCACCCTGACGTTCATTGTCGGAGTTGCCGGCTTGTGAACCGGAAGCGGGACCGTGGCCGCGTGTGGGAGGCGAGCCCGTGGACCGCACGAGGTAAGGAGAGACGATGAAGGCACTTACTGTTGTACCGGGGAAGGCCGGGTCACTGGCAGCCCGCGACGTAGCGGAACCGACCGCAGGGGACGGATCGGTTCTCGTGGAGACGCTTGCCGTCGGAGTCTGCGGAACCGATATGGAGATAGTTTCCGGGCTTTACGGGTGGGCTCCTCCGGGCCGGGAATGGCTGACGATCGGCCATGAATCGCTTGGGCGGGTCGCCGACGCGCCGGCCGGTTCGGGGTTCGTGGCGGGCGACGCGGTGGTGGGTATCGTCAGGAGGCCCGATCCGGTGCCGTGTAGCAACTGCGCGGCCGGGGAGTGGGATTTCTGTAGGAATGGCCAGTATGTAGAGCACGGGATCAAGGAGAGAGACGGGTACTGTTCCGAGTATTACCGGATAGAGCCCGAGTACCTTGTCAAGGTGGATCCCGCCCTCGGCACGCTTGGAGTACTCCTGGAGCCCGCAAGCGTCGTGGCCAAGGGGTGGGAGCAGGTGATGAGGACCGGATCGAGGGCCGTGTTCGAGCCGAAGATAGCATGCGTCACTGGTGCCGGCCCGATCGGGCTGCTGGCTGCGTTGATCGGCGTTCAGATGGGCTTGGAGGTTCATGTCATTGATCAGGTGACCGGTGGGCTCAAACCGAAGCTGGTGGAAGATCTCGGTGCGCATTACCACACCGGAGAGGTTTCGCAGGCGTGCGATCACCCGGACGTGGTGATCGAGTGCACGGGAGTGGGCTCTCTGGTGTTCGACGCTATGGAGCACATGGCACCCGGCGGCGTACTGTGCTTGACCGGCGTATCTTCCGGAGGGAGATCCATCGACGTGGATGCGGGCCTCCTGAACAGGTCGATGGTGCTCGAGAACGAGGTGGTAGTCGGGTCGGTCAATGCCAACAGACGCCATTACGAGGCCGGCGCAAAGGCATTGGCTGCGGCAGGCCGGGACTGGCTCTCGGGTCTCGTGACGAGACGGGTGCCCATGGATCGTTTCGCTGATGCGTTCGAGCGCAAGCCGGACGATGTGAAGGTGGTGATCGAAGTGGGCGGGGCCTGATGGCAGGCGGTGACGGCGTACCGCATACAGGGCGGATCGCAGAGGGCGTTATCGAGATCGATACGCTGCTCGGGGGGTGGGAGCGTGTCACGGCGGGGTATCTGATCGAGGGAGCGGCGCCCGTTCTCATCGAGACGGGATCGCAGTCCTCCGTCGGGACATTGCTTGGCGCATTGGGGGATCTCGGGGTGGGAGCGGGCGACCTTGCCGGGGTGGCCGTCACGCATATACACCTGGACCACGCAGGTGGCGTTGGCGACGTTGCGGCGGCTTTCCCAGGTGCGACAGTGTACGTTCACGAAAAGGGCGCTCGGCACCTCGCCGATCCGGAGCGCCTGATCTCGTCGGCGTCCCGCGTCTATGGTTCGCTTCTCGACTCACTCTACGGAAGGATGGTACCGACCGAGGCAGCTCGGCTTCGTGTTCTGCCCGACGGTGAAGAGATCCCTCTGGGAGGAGGTCGGGTCCTGACGGCCGTCGATTCACCCGGTCATGCGAAACACCATGTGGCCCTGCACGATTCGGTGAGCGGGATCATTTTCGCCGGGGACGCCGTCGGGGTAAAGCTTCCCGACGGGGGAGTGCTGAGGCCGGCCACCCCGCCGCCCGATTTCGACCTCGGCCTGGCGCTCGAGTCGCTCCGGAAGTTCGGGACGCGACGCCCGTCCGGCGTGGCGCTGGCCCACTACGGCCTGCTTCCCGGAGATCCCGAAGAGGCGCTCGTAGAGGCCGAAGAGGTGCTTCGGGCGTGGGCTCGGGTAGCGGAAGCTGCCTACAGGAGCGGTGAGGACATTGCAGCGGCCTTCACAAGTGAGTTCGCTGTCGGCACTACGGGTGCGGACCCATCAGTGACGAAGAAGATGGAGACGTTGAACGGCGTTCACTCGAATGCCGCGGGATTCCGCCGCTTCCTCGAAACCAGAGCGGTTCCGGGATCGGACGGCGCATCAACGCCGGTATGATGGTTGCTATGGTCGCCGGAGGCCATGTGCTCGGCTTGAACCTCTGGAACCCCCATGTTGGCATTGCCATACCGGCCACGCTGTTGACAGCGTTCCTTCTCGGCATGGTGCATGGGATAACGCCGGATGAGCACACCTGGCCGATCACCTTCTCCTACGCGGTGGGCGGGTATTCCAGCCGGGCCGGCATGCGTAATGCACTGGTTTATTCGGCTGCGTTCACGCTGCAGCGAGCGCTCGCAAGCGAGCTTGCATACCTGGCGTTGTCACGGTTCCTGACGGTTGGATCACGCCAGGACTACATCATTTACGTGATTGTGGGTGTCGCGATGGTGTGGGCTGCGCGCTACGTTCGGGGGGGGCGCCTCCCCTGGCACCTTGACGTTCATTTGCACAGGATCAGCGGCCTGGTTGGGGCCAGAGGCGCTACGCTGCCGGGTGCCAACGAGGCATCCGGGTCTCGAGGTGTGACCATCCAGACCGATCCGTACCGGTCACACGCTCAGGGCGATCCGTACCGGTCGGACTTGCCGGTCGATCCCGAAGGTTTACACGTGCAGGCGCATTCCCACGCACACCTACATGCTCATCCTCACGGCGGTGTCTCGCTGGCGGATTTTCCGCACTGGAGCGCGGATCGCTGCGAGGAGTGCGGGGAGCCGGATCTAGCGGACCCACGATGGTGGATGCCTGCACTTCACGGGTTCATTGCCGGGTGGGGCTTCGGAGCCTTCGCTGCAATTGTATATACAGTGCTGGCACCCGCGATGCCGTCGGCCTTCTGGGGATGGGTGCCAGGGGCGCTTTTCGGTCTCGGGACGACGGTAGTGCAGGTCATGATCGGCGTACTCGTGGGGTGGCTCGTCCGCCAGCGAGGAGCGCCGCCGGCTATTACCCGCAGGCTGGGGCTAACGGTCGCGTGGCGCACTCTCGGAGTAGGTGGTGTCGCCTTTGTGTTGGCAGGGCTCTTCGGGGTGGCGTTTCCGGATCTGGCGGGGTGGAGCATATCGTCGGGTGTCCACGTCCACAACCTCGATCACATCGGCCTGCCGTTCCTGCTCGTAGTGATCGTTGTAGGAGTGGCCGGAATGGGCTCGCTCGCCGGCGAGCTACGTAAGATCCCCCGCAGGCCTCCGGCACCGCAGCCAGAGAGCGCTGGGCGTAGTGCCGCTCAAAGCCTTCGCAGCAGGGACACTACCTTTCCGTAGATGGTCACGTCCCCGGGAGCGAGGATCATGGGAGACATGTGAGAGTTGGCCGGCCGAAGGACCACCTTGCCGTGCTGGGCCGTGTAGGACTTGACCGTTGCCTCCTCACCGGGTACGCCGGCCACCACGATCTCGCCGTTCTCGGCGTACGGTTGCTTGCGCACCACCACGTAGTCCCCGTCGAGGATGCCGGCTTCGATCATTGAGTCCCCTCGGACCTGGAGCGAGAAGAGCTCTCCCGAGCCAGCGAAACGTTCAGGCAGGGGCAGGAGCTCGGATATGTTCTGGTCTGCAAGGACCCCGGTTCCCGCAGCGACGTCGCCCACTACCGGGACCTCCCGGACCCCTGCGATCTCATCCCTCACAGATGCACCGTGCCGGTCGCCGTCCCTCTCGGTGCCGCTCTTGTAATAGACCTGCAGTGCTCTCGGCTTGGTGGGGTCCCGCTGCACGTAGCCCTCGCTCTCGAGCAGGCGAAGGTGAGCCTGAACCGTGGAAGGCGAGGCTATGTCCTGGGAGCTGCAGATTTCTCTGACTGACGGCGGGTATCCCTTCTTGCGGGAGTACTCGACAATGAAGTCGAGGATGGCCTTTCGTCTCGGCGTCAAAGCTTGTACCACGGAGTCCTCCTTTTCTCTGAGTGATGGGCGTTGTCTTTGCGGACCTGGCGCCCGTCGCGCCCCGGATTCCGAGGGGCAACGTGCTCACGCGGGGGGTTGCACCTTTCTGCCATGAATCTACCAGGTGGGAAGGGCAATTGCAAACATTAGTTCGTTATGGGAGCGAACAGGTGTACTATTGGTATACACCCCTGGCCGATGATGGGTTCGGGATGGAGGTATGCGTATGAACTTCGGCACGAAAGGAGAATGGTCATGCCACTGGTGATGGTGTCGATCGAGGAGGAGGAGCAGAGGGTTGCCCTGCTGCCTCCGGTGAGAGTCGTGGCCGGTAGTAACCGGCGGACAAGCGCCTGCGAGAATAGCCTGACCCATGCGGCGTACCTTCCCCGGGAAGTGTATCCAGTCGGGGAGCTATGCCTTCCCCGTGCGGAGCGCTTTCCGCGGGAGGCTTGCAGTGTCGCCAAGCCGCGCTTTCCCCGGGATCCATGCGCGACGATCCATCCCTGGTGGGTCTGGACGCTGCTTGCCATTGCCACCGTAGCGTCGCTGGTCGTCCTTGCTCTGACCTAAGCGCATCCATCGGTAAGTTCGATGTGCAATTATGGGCAGGTGAAACCGGAGACCGGTCACGTGAGCGAGAATGAGGCCGGGGTGGGGAATGCGGAGGGTGCAGGCAGGGTAGCGGCGTTGGAGAAGGCCGCGGTGCTCGATCGGTTCGCTCGGCATGTCAATCCGCAGAAGGTGCGGGTCCTGAAGGCGGCCGGTCTCGATATTCTGGAGAGCCGGCGGGAGGGTGCCTGGGTATACGACTCGGAGGGCCGGAAGCTTCTTGACTGCTTCACGTCGGCTGGATCGTTCAACGTGGGCAGGCGGCATCCGAGGGTCGTGGAGGCGTTGAAGGAGGCGGCGGAGCGACTCGACCACGGTAATTTCCTCCTGCTCTCCCGGGAGAAGGCTGACCTTGCGGCGAAGCTCGCCGAGATTGCCCCGGGGGACCTGTCGTGCGTGATGTTCGGCACGGGCGGGGGTGAGGCGGTCGACTTCGCGCTCAAGCTTGCACGCGGGTCGAGCGGGCGCCCGAAGATCGTCCACACGGTCAACGGCTACCACGGACACACCGGATTCGCCCTTTCGGCCGCCGGCCGGGACGCCTTCAAGAGTGCATTTGAGCCGCTGATGCCAGCCTTTGTCCGGGTGGAGTTCGGTGATCTTGATGTCGCAGAGACGGCGATAGACGACGCGACAGCGGCCATGATCGTCGAGCCGATCCAGGGCGAGGGGGGAGTGCGGGTGCCTCCTCCCGGCTACATCCAGGGTCTTCGCAAAGCTTGCGACGAGCATGGGGCGCTCCTGATCCTGGACGAGATCCAGACAGGATTCGGTCGCACCGGGCGCTGGTTTGCATCGGAACACGAGGGGGTTGTCCCCGACATCATGACCGTGGCCAAGTCGCTCGGTGGCTCCCTGGTTTCCATATCGGCCACGATCTTCACTGAAGAGCTCCGTGAGTTCCTTATACCCAACCCGTTCATCCATCTCTCGACTTTCGGCGGGTCGGACCTCGCCTGCGCTGTGGCTATGACTGTGATCAACGTGATAGAGGATGAGCAGCTCGTGGCGAATGCAGCCCGCATGGGAGATCTTCTGCACGCAGGGCTCGAGGAGGTCAAGGCGCGATACCCGGACACTGTTCTCGAGGTGCGGGGTCGGGGTTTGATGACGGGAATCAAGCTGTCGGACGACTCGATGGGGCCCCGGCTCTCGTTCAACTTGGCGGATCACGGGATCCTCGCCATCTATTCGGGTAACGAGCCTTCCGTTATGAGGATCATGCCGTCGCTTGTCGTTGGCGCCGAAGAGATTGGGTACGTCGTGGAGGGGTTGTCGGCGGCGATGGCTGATATGTTGGCGGGCAAGGGGCCGGCCATCGAGGCGAGCCGGCGAGAGCGGCGGCGGCCGGCGAGGCCATGAACGGTTCAAGAGCCCCGGCGTCTCTGCCCACCGAGGCTCCCGGCCGCATCTTCCATCGTGCTCAGGCAATTGGGCTATCGAGCGTCCCGTCATTCCTGTCCGTTGAGACGCTCATTCGTTGGGAGGTGCGCTGGGGAGTAGAGGCGCCGCGATGAGGGTTTCGAGTCACCGGGAGGAATAGGCATGGCAGGATGGGACGAGCTCGGCGAGGCGCTGGCCGATTACCAGGTCACCTGCAACGGCAACGAGCGGCTGAGGAAAATGCAGAAGGACTGGTCAAAGACCCTTCATTTCCACTGCGAGGACAACGCGGTCGATTTCACCATGGTGGTTTACCACGGCGAAATCGTATCGTACAGCGATGGACACGATGGCGTCCCGGATATCGTCGTGATGACGGATTCCGAGACATTCTGCGACATGTTCTGGGGGGACCTGAACCCTGTTGCCAAGTATCTCCGAGGCGAGATCAAGGTCCGAGGTTCGCAGGAGGACGTGCTGCGCCTCGACGCGATCTCGTCGATCATCTGGCCGGACTGACCGGTAGGTTTGCCGTAGTGCGCGACATGCCGGCTGATGCAGTGGCACGCACCGCTGCCGTCGAAGCCTCAGCCGCCGGGACGGTAGCGCCGGTAGCGCCGGCCCCCCCGACCGGGACGGTCGCAGCCGGCGGCCAGCTCCGGCGATCGCTTTCTCTGACGGGGGCGACGATGACGAGCACGGGCCTTGCCTTTGCCGTCATCGACTACATCGCCATCGTGTCCGTGCTCACCTACACCGGAGGTGCGAGTACGTGGCTGGCGATTCTTATCGCCGGGTTGCTGATCCTTCTCGTGTCAGGGCTTTTCTCGGAGCTCAACGGGCTGTACCCCACGGCAGCCGGGATCCGGCTCTACATGGCGAGAGCGATGGGGGAGCGCTTCTCCCTGGTCGTGACGTTCGCCTACCTGACGAGCGTGCTGCTGGTCATAGCTGCCGACGCGTTCCTTATCGGCTCGGCAATACAGCACGTGGTCGGTGGGCCTTCGATTGCGGCATACGCGTGGATTATTGGGTTGCTGGCGTTCGCGGTCGGCGGCAACCTTGGCGGAGTCAGGATAGCCGGGCGGCTGCAGGCTATCGTGACTGCTACCGTGCTCCTCTCTACGTTAGCGCTGTCGGTGACCTCGCTGTTCACGGTCCACGGCACCTACGGCCACCCGTTCAACATCTTCGGAAGAGGTGCCTACCACGGGGTTGAGGCTCTTGTGTATGCGGTGTTCGTCTTCGCCGCCTTCGAGTGGGTGACGACCGCGGCGGAAGAGGTCAATAGCCCGCGGCTGATAACCCGCGCCCTCTTCATAGCTCCGATTATCCTCTTTGCGGTCTCGGCGATCTTCTCGGTGGCTACCGCCCACGCAGTGCCCATCGGGCGTGCGCATCACAGTTCATACCCGCAGCTCCTCGTGGGCAAGGCGGCGCTCGGCGAGGCGGGCATGTTCTGGATGCTGGGAGTGACCATGGTAGCGGCGGTCAATACCTTCAACGGGGGCTTCCTGGTGGCTTCGAGGTTCATGTACGCTGCGGCCCGGGAGGGGTTGCTGCCCAGGGTTTTCTCGAAGCTCAACTTGAAGGCGGTGCCATGGGCGGCGGTGCTCTTCCTCGGCCTAGCCTCCGGTGTAGTCGCCGCAGTGGTTTTTGCAACCGGTCAGTGGCTTCTGCTCGTCGCTGTGGGCTCGGTACTCGAAGCGGGTATCTATGCCGCAGCGAGCTGGTGCGTGCTGGTGTTGCGGCGCAGGGAGAAGGACCGTGTACGGACTTTCAAGCTGGTGATGTTCAAGCCTCTGGCGGTCTTCGGGATGGTGGTCTTCGCTGTGCTCATGCTGGTGGGGGCATTCTCGGACCCGAAGCACCCGTCTCACCTGTCGATCGCCCCGGCGGCGGTCGTGGTGGCGCTCCTGATTCTCTCGACCGGCTACGTGTTCGGGGCCGTTCCGCGCATCAAGGCGAAGGCAGCAACACGCGCCGCCGCATCAAGGCCAAGGCGACGGCCACAGCGCCAGGAAGCCACTTAGGGCCCGTGTCATAATTAATTGAGCGATCCCGACGGCCAGATGACGCCCCTGGCTGTGTCCTCGTCCTCGATGTACTCCCTGGTACATCTGTGTCCTCGTCCTTGCCAGATGACGCCCCTGACTCGCCGGATATCATCCCACTAATTATGACACGGGCCCTTAGAGCCTCTTGGTAGTAGGGCAGGTGGCTATTTCGCCGGGATCGGGCAGATAGATGCGATTCCTGAGTGGGCGTCCACGGTCCTCGGTTCAATCGGCCCCTCGGGGAACGCGGTCCCTCACTGGTACCAGCCAAGGACGTCCACGATTACGTCGGTGCCGGCAGAGCAATAGAGGCTCAGGGTGCCAGACGGGCTCAACTCGGCGATGGCGAGGTTCGGCACCGTCTCGCCTCTTGTCCAGTTCAGATTGGAGGCCGTGGGCTGCGTACCGCCCGGGAAGGCTGTGAGGTACCCGCTAGTAGGCGTGTTCGTCACCGTCACATTCACGGCAACGGCCTTGGCTCCCGACGGGACTCCGCCGACGCCGGCAACCCGAATGGCAGCGGTAGTTCCGCTGGCCATAGCGTGGCCATTGCACTGGGCTGCAGAGCCTGACAACGAGGAGGGATTGCCTGGTCTCGTATCGCAGATCCGTACGGGAGCCGGCATGGCATTGAACTGGGAGCCCGTCCCGCCCCGCGAGGTGTACCAACCGACCACGTCAATCACGATATCCGTGCGTGCGTTCCCGAAAATCTCGATATCTCCGGACGATCCCAATGGCACGACCACGGCATTGGGCACCGCCCCCTGGCCCTTCACGAAGTTCACGTTGGAGGCGACCGGTGGGTTGCCTCCGGCGGGGAAAACGGTGAGGTAGCCGTTGTTCGTGAAGTCGACGGCCGTCACGTTGAGTGCCACAGCGCTGACGCCGCTTGCCGGTACGGGCGATACGCCCCCAATCGCCACTTTCAGAGTAGTGCCGGTAGAGAGGGTATGGCCGTTGCACTGGGCTACCGGGCCTGACAGCGAGGAGGGGTTCCCGCTCCGCGTGTCGCAGATCCGGGCAGGGCTAGTCGGGTCGTAGTAACCCGCTCCGGGTGAGCTGGCGACAGAGTAGTAGCCCTCCATGTCTACCACGATATCCGTTGCAGCGTTAGAAACGATTGCAACCTGGCCGCCGGCTCCTATGCCCACTTCCACGAGGTTCGCTACGACATCACGGCTGTTGAAATTGAGGTTCGAGGCCATGGGAGCGGCCTCGCCGGCCGGGTAGACGGTCAGGTAGCCGTTGCCTGCGGGGTTTATGGCGGTGACGTTCAGGGCTACGGCAGATACGCCGGAAGCCGGCACGCCCGCCAGGTTCTCGACGGTGACGTCGAGAACCTTACCGGGTGCCAGCGTCTTGCCGTTACACTGGGCCGCCGGGCCGGAGAGCGATGAAGGGTTCCCGCTCCGCGTGTCGCAGATGCGGGTCGGTGCGAGTGGCGTGTAGGCGGCCTGGTAGGTGAACTGGTCGGCCGTTGACGTGCTGCTCGTACCTCCCGGGGTCGTGACGGTCACGTTCACCGTTCCCGCTGCCTGGGCGGGTGAGTCAGCCGTTATCTCGATTAACGAGACAACGGTCACGTTTGTGGCAGGAACTGATCCGAAGTCGACCGTCGCTCCCGATGCGAAGTTGGCCCCGGTGACCTCGACGCTGGTGCCGCCGGTGACCGGGCCCGAGGCCGGGTTCACACCGGTCACGGTTGGAGCGCTCAATACCGAATTGTAGGTGAACTGGTCGGCCGTTGACGTGCTGCTCGTACCTCCCGGGGTCGTGACGGTCACGTTCACCGTTCCCGCTGCCTGGGCGGGTGAGTCAGCCGTTATCTCGATTAACGAGACAACGGTCACGTTTGTGGCAGGAACTGATCCGAAGTCGACCGTCGCTCCCGATGCGAAGTTGGCCCCGGTGACCTCGACGCTGGTGCCGCCGGTGACCGGGCCCGAGGCCGGGTTCACACCGAGTACCTCTGGCGGTAGACCAAGCGGCACCGGCAGAAGGCGGCGATAGCGAGAAGGATACGGTCCCCGCTGCCAGGAGGAACAACGCGGCCTGCGCCATCGAGCGCGTTGCTGGCTTAGTCGAGACTATGGTTGGCGCACGCTTGCACCAAGCCGCCAACGTACGAAGAATACTGAAAATGCCGTTCCGCATGGCAAATCACTCCTTGTGGCTATGACAAAGACCCGTCGTCTTCGGTTCATTGGATACTATAACCGGGGAGTAGTCCTAATGTTGCGTAATGAAGGAAAAGAAAAATAGCGCCGTGCTCGGGGAAGGTGCGCATGAAGCGCATGGGCTCTGGGATGCCTTCAAGCAACCCGAACAGTAAACGGTGCCGCCAGTGGAGGCAAAGGAAGCGGGAAAGGGCCCATACGCCGGCCGCTACGTGGCCGCTGGCTCCCCGGTCCGGCAGGTGTGTACGACAAGTCCGGAATGGGTGTACGGATTCGCCGGAATCCTTGAGGCTGCGCCGTACCTCAGGTCAGTGGGTGGTGGCACGCCGCCGCGTGACCGGGTGTGATCTCCAGCATTGGCGGAGCCTGCAAGCTACAGATATCGTCGGCGAATGGGCATCTCGTGTGGAACCGGCATCCGGTCGGCGGGTTGATTGCTGATGGCGCATTGACGGCTGATGGCGCGCCGGCAGCGTGCGGCTCACCCGTCCCGGCAGAGCGCAGGCCGGGGACCGAATCGAGCAGCAGCCGGGTATACGGATGTAGGGGCCGGTAGTAGACCTCATTCGCCGATCCGAGCTCGCAGAGTTTGCCCATGTACATCACGGCAATCCGGTTGCTGATGTTCCGCACGACGGACAGGTCGTGCGAGATGAAGAGGGTCGCGAGCTTGTGATGCTCGCGGATGTCCTGCAGAAGGTTGAGGATCTGTGCCTGCACCGAGACGTCGAGTGCCGACACGGGCTCGTCGCAGATCAGAAGGGACGGCGACAGTGAGAGTGCCCTCGCAACGCTGACCCGCTGGCATTGGCCGCCCGACAGCTGGGTAGGGAGGCGGTTCGCAACGAGGGACGGATCGAGGCCAACCTGCTCCAGAAGGCGGACCGCCCTATCGCTATCCCCGGTGCTCCAGATGGACATGGTCTCGAGAAGCGACGCCAGTACGGTCCTCCTCGGGTTGAGTGACGAGATGGGGTCCTGGAAAATGAGCTGTGCATTGCGGCGTAAGGAGCGGAGTGCCTTCCCCCGGGCGCGCGTTACATCCTGGCCAGATAGAAGCACCTTCCCGCTTAGGGGACTGACGAGCCTCACCAGCGCCTTGGCGAGGGTAGACTTGCCACAGCCAGATTCACCGACGAGGCCGAGTGTCTCGTCTCTGCCGATCTCGAACGAAACGCCCGAGACCGCATGGACCTTTCTCTGGAGCCCCAGAGGAAGCTCGACCACCAGGTCCGTTACCGAGAGCACCGCAGTCGCGGCACCGTCCGAGTGCGTCTTCTCAGGTGGCAGGTCGCTCATCGTCGTCCCGTTGGCGAAGGGCCGGTCCTTCTGGCGCGACCATCCGGCTGTCCGAAGGGTTCCAGCACGCAAAACGGTGGGTGGTGTCGCTTTGGGTGATCTCGAGCTCCGGCCGGATCGTGAGGCAGCGTTCATCGGCGTAGCCGCAGCGCGGTGCGAACGCGCAACCCGGTGCCAAGTCGATCGGATCGGCTGGCCGTCCGGGGATAACCTCGAGCCGAGCGCCAGGCTCGTGGTGGGCCTGCGGAGAGGTCCGGATCAGTGCCTGGGTGTAGCGCATCCTGGGTACTGCCATCACGGTGGCAGCGGGACCCATCTCGACGATGCGGCCTGCGTACATGACCGCGATGGTGTCCGAGGTCGATGCTGCTACGGCGAGATCGTGCGTGACGAGTACTACGGCGATACGGCGCTGCCGGGCAAGAGTACCAAGGAGATAGAGGATCTGGGCCTGTATCGTCACGTCTAGACTCGTCGTGGGTTCGTCAGCAAGGAGCAGCTGTGGAGCGCTCGCAATTGCGATAGCGATAGCGACCCGCTGGCGCAGCCCTCCGGAGAGTTGGTGCGGGAAGCGGCCGTAGATCTCGCTGGCGTCGCGTATGCCGGCTGAGCGCAGTGTGGCTAACGCGAGTTCCCTCGCCTCCGATCGCCCGAGATGCCGGCTGGTTCTCGGGCCTTCGGAGACTTGCCTGCCGACCCTCATGACCGGGTTGAGAGAGCTCATGGGATCCTGGAAGACCATCGCTATCCGGCTTCCCCAGAGCCGGCGCAGCGCCTGCCGGTCCAGCCCGAGCAGGTCTTGGCCGTCGAGGAGTACGTGGCCGGACATACGGACGTGCGACGTGGGGAAAAGTCCCATGACAGAACGGAGCAGCGCCGTCTTTCCCGATCCCGATTCGCCGACGAGGCCGAGGATGCGTCCGGCGTCGAGCGCCAGCGACACACCATCCAGCACCTTCAGATCGCCCCGATCGGTTGTGTAGGTGGTCTCGAGAGAGCGCAATTCCAGTAGCGGAGATGCGCCGGGGGGGCCGCCCCCGCCATCCCCCCCGAACTCGCCTTCCCTCTCGACAAGGCCAGCTTCACCGCCTGGATCGGTCATAGTTTGGCCTCCCTCACCTCGAAGTACTCTCCCAGTTTGTCGGCACAGAGGTTGAGAGCGAGCAGGAGGCTCAGCATCGCCAGCGATGGGATGAGCGAGATCCACGGGTCCAAGGTGAGGAGAGTCCTGCCTTCAGCGATCATGTTGCCCCATGAGGGAGCGGGGATCGCAACCGACAGACCGAGGAAGGCAAGTGAGCCTTCTCCAACGATCACTATGGCAACGCCGAGAATGGCATAGGAGATTACTGACGGGAGAACTGCCGGCAGGACTTCGCGTACGAGGATCCGGAGCCTGCTGGCACCACTCGCCACGGCAGCCTGCACGTACTCCCTGCCGGCCACCGCCAGCGTGGAGGCTCGGGTGATCCGGAACAGGGGAGCGAGGGCGAGGAAGGCGAATTCGGCAACGAGCTTCGGGATCGTCTGGTGTGAGAACGCGGCTATTGCCAGAAGCAGAAGGAGCGGAGGGAACGCCAGGATGATGTAGGCGACTGCGTTCGCCAACCAGTCGAACACCCCCCCTATATATCCTGCAACGATGCCCAAGCCTCCACCGATAACGGCCGCGACCGCTATCGAGGCGAACCCGACCACGAGTGACACGCGTGCACCGAAGACGATCCGGGAGAGGATGTCGCGACCAAGTTCGTCGGTACCGAGGAAGTGATGCAGGCTCGGCGCCGCGCTGGGCGGGCCTGCACCAATCAAGTTCGGATTGGTCAACGGCAGCAGGTTGGCGAAGATGGCGGCCAGAACGATTACGCAAGTCCAAGCGGCGGCAACCCAGAAGGCGGGGCCAAGGCGCCGCCTTGACCTGGCGCCTACCCCGGTTGCGTCCCCCCCCTTACCGTTCCCGACCGCCCGTCTTGTACCGTTCCCCTTACCCGTTCCGCCCGCAGCGCTCATTGTGCCCGTTCCCGCTCCGCTGCCGGCCCCGTCCGGACCGCCGTGCCGCCCCGACTCTGCTGTGGCATCGGTCAGGCTTATCCCTGCCCCACCAACCCCGCCAACCCCGGCGGCACCGGTTACGCTCCGGCATGTGGGTACCGGCTCGTTAGGCATGCCGAACCCTCGGATCGATAACGCGGTAGAGGATGTCAGCCAGGAAGTTGATTATTACGAAGGCGGTTGCCAGAGTAAGGATGACGCCTTGGACCATCATGTAGTCACGGCTGTTGATCCCGTTCACGAGGAGTAGCCCCATACCCGGCAGGTCGAAGATGTACTCGACGATCACCGCTCCCCCGAGCAGTGATCCGACGTTGATGGCAGTTGCAGTGACTAGGGGGATGGTCGACGGTCGTAGCGCATGGCGGTACATGACCGCTCTATCGGATAGTCCCTTCGAGCGGGCAAGGGTTACGAACTCCTCCTGGAGCGTGGAGATCAGATCGGACCTGAGGAGCCGGTAGTAAACGGCCACCGAACCGATCGCGAGCGTGATGGAGGGGAGCAGCATCTCGTGAAGGTTGGTAAGAAACTCCTTATAGATCGGGATGTAGCCTGTAGCGGGGAAGAGGTGGGCTGTTACCGCCAGCGCAAGCAGGAGGGGAACCCCGATCACGAACGGAGGCATGGACAGCATCCCGAACGATCCGGCAGTGAATGTCCTGTCGATCCACTTGCCCTGGTGCCTTGCGGCTGCAACTGCCATGGGTATGGCAATCGCGAAGGCGATCACCTGGGAGAGGATGACGAGCTCCAGGTCGACGGGGAAAGCGTGGCCGATCGTGGCCCCCACTGGCTGATGCGTGAGGTAGGAGTTGCCGAGGTTCCCGCGCACAGCCCGGCCGAACCAGCTCAGGTACTGGGTGGTGAGGGGCTTGTTCAGCCCGAGCTCGTGCACGACGCGCTCCACGCCCGCAGGCGTGGCTCCGGGTCCGAGGATGGCGTACGCGGGGTTGCCGGGCAGCAGGTGGACGAGCAGGAACACCGAGATGCTGATTACGAACAGCACCACTACGAGCATGAGCAGCCTTGTTGCCACCGAGGCGGTGAGCCTGGCCATCGCCCTATGGCCCCGCTAACGGCGCACCCAGCGGTTGAAAAGGATGGCAACTCACGATATTCCCTCTGGACGGCTGGGCCCCTCTACCAGTCGGGGCATCGGTTGCCTGGTCAGTCGTTGAGCCAGATCTGGGTTGGCCAGATGAAGCCGTCCTTCATGCCAAGGGCCTTGCCACCGTCGGGTGAGGTGGGGTTGGCGAAGTTCATGGTGTGCGCTCCGGCCATAACCGCATAGGGGGCGGAGTTGGTCCAGATATAGGGGAGGTCGGCGGCGAGGTGTTTCGACACGGCCTGGTAGGCCTGCCGCCGGACGGCCAAGTTTGTACTTGAACGCGCGGAAACGAGCTCTGCGTCTATCGAGCCGTCGTCGTTGCCGGGGAAGTTAGCCAAGGATCCGGAGCGCCAGAACGCGTAGTTGCAATCGGGGTCCGGTGCGGAGAACTGGGTCCAGTCAATGGCGTCGAACTTGTGGTTGATGGCATTGTCGATCATGGCGGCTTCAGCGACGAGGGATGTGTTTACCGACATGCCGGCCTGCTGCCAGGTGCCCTGCCAGAAGCTCAGTATCTCCGTCTCTGTTGCACCTCCCGCTGGCCCCTGGATGGTGAACTCGAAGCGCTTGCCGGTGGACGACTGGTACTGCCTGACGAGAGCACTGGCCTGCTTGAGGTCATACGTCGGGTAGCCGGTCGGGACGTAGTAGGGGCTTCCCGGTACGAATGGCCCGTCCAGGACGGCGGGAACATTGTTGGCTATCACCTTGTTGTATCGCTCGACATCGGTAGCGTAGGCGAGTGCCTTGCGTGCTAGGAGGTTGTCGAACGGGGAACGGGTCATGTTCAGCATGACGAAGTTGACCGATGGCTCGCCAATGTGTTCGCCGAGGGTGTCGATGTAGGAATAACCCGGGTTGTGCATGTACTCGACCATGACCTGGGTCGTCGCATCGATCATGATGTCGATATTTCCTGCCTGGAGACCGTTCGATCGCGAGGAAGAGCTTGGTATGGGCCTGTACTCGATCTGGTCGAGGTAGGGCAGGCCCGACCTCCAGTAGTGCGGGTTCCTCTCGGCGGTCATGTGATCGTTGGGTATCCACTCGACAAACTTGAACGGTCCCGTCCCGACGGGGTTAGCGGCGCCGTTGCTGCTCCTCAGCATCGAGGGTGCCGCTATCCAGCCCACCTGAGCACCGACCGAGCCGGTGAGGAATGCCGGGAAGGGCACCCAGGGGCTGTTCATCTCGATATCGACGGTGAGAGGCCCGGTGACTTTCGCCGCTTTCATATCGGTGAGGAAGACGAAGAACTCGGACTTGTTGAAGTGGTCGAAGTTGTAGGCAATGGCCTTGGCATCGCAAGGTGTCCCGTCATGGAACAAGACGTTCGGTCGCATCGTAATGGTCCAGACCGTATAGTCCGCATTCGGGGTAATCGACTGCGCCAGGTACGGCCGCACCGTGCCGTCGGCCATGAGGATTGCAAGAGGGTCGAACAGCGAGACGGCGTAGTCAACACCCGCAGGCGGCCATGGCGACACGGAAGGATCGAACCCCGACACTTCGGCGTCGAGCCCGAATACGAGCCTGCCTCCTTTCTTCGGCGTCAGCGAGCTGATCCCGTTTGCGAGGGGCTTCCGGCCGGATGGTGTCGATGAGCTGGAGCAGGACGCGAGCAACGAGCTACCCAACCCAGTCGCGCCTGCTCCGGCGGCAAGCTGGAGGAACTGCCTGCGGTCGATCGGCGGCCGGAGCCCTGCAGTCGTGCTGGCAGCTGGCCCCGGATCAGGCTGCTTGTTCATACGTGGTCGCATAGCGGCAAGTTTATCACTCTGCGTATCTACCGCGTGGTAAGTTATTCGAGGCCGCGTTGGGATTGGGAAGATGCCAATAGCGTGAGCGGCCTGGCTTTCCGTGCCGGTTCCGTCCTCGAGAGGTGTGAAGGGAGGGGGCTGGAGCGGAGGAATGCTCTAGACCAGTCTCCTTCCGGTGGATGCTGGGGGTGTGAAGGGAGGGGGCTGGAGTGGAGGAATGCTCAAAGGTAAGGAGTTGAGAAGTGAAGGTGGCTTTTCTCGGCACCGGGCTCATCGCATGGGCGCATTCGCTAGCGCTCAAGGCGATGGCGGATGCGGGCGTAGCTGCAGTGTCAATAATGTCCGGCTACGATCGGGATTTCGCGCGGGCCGACCAGTTCGCCGCAGTGCATGGCTGCCGAGTCGCGGGGTCGCCACAGGAGGCGCTGGAGGGGGCCGAGGCGGTGTGGATCTGCACCTCCACCGCCGGTCACGCGGGTCTTCTAGATCTTGCGATCGAAGCGGGGGTGCCGGTCTTCTGCGAGAAGCCGCTGGCACCTTCGCTCGAGGGGGCCAGGGCCATGGCGCATGCAGCCGGCAGCGCACGGCTTACGTCGCAGGTCGGGCTCGTGCTGCGACGCTCTCCCGTCTTCGTCGCACTCCGGAATCTGGTGTCTAGAGGTGAACATGGCCGGTTGATGGCGGTCTCGTTCAGGGACGATCAGTTCTTTCCGGTGCAAGGGCATTACGCATCCACCTGGCGCTCGCAAGTGGGAGAGGCCGGAGGAGGGACAGTCATAGAGCACTCAATCCACGACCTCGACGTGCTCGCGTGGTGCCTCGAAGAAGGGGCCGGCGCGGTGCGTGCCGTCTCAGCTGTGACGGGGAACCTGGCTGGATACGAGGGGATCGAGGACCAGGCGGTTGCGACGCTTTCCTTCGAGGAGGGGCCATTTGCCTCGCTTGTCAGCGTGTGGCACCAGATCCTCACACGGCCTTCGACCCGGCGGGTCGAGGCCATTTTCGAAAAGGCGATCATCTGGTTCGACCACGACTTTGCCGGGTCGGTTCACGTGCTTACGGAGAGAGGTGAGCAGGTGATCGAGGCAAGCGCTCCGCAATGGGTGACAGGGCTTCCGCTGCCTACCGGTGACATCGGTCTTGCGATACGCATGTATGCGGAGCAGGACAGGGCCTTTCTGGAGATGGTTGCAGCTGGCGAACCGGCGTGGCCGTCTCTTACAGACGGAGTCCGGGCTCACCAGCTTGTCGAGGCCGTCTACGTATCGGCGCGCTCCGGGGGCGCTCCGGTAGATCCCCGTGCCCTTTGAGCCGGCAGTGGGCATTATGCAACTGCCCGGCGGGGAGCAAGTATCCTGTATGCGTGGAGCTCAGACGGATAGGCGGCCTTCCGCCGTACGTGTTCGCACAGATCGACCAGTTGAAGCTAGCGGCGAGGAGGGCCGGTCGTGACGTGATAGACCTTGGCTTTGGCAACCCCGACCTGCCCTCGCCTGACGTCGCGGTGGACAAGCTGATCGAGGCGGCCCGCAACCCGAGGAACCACCGCTACTCCGCCTCCAGGGGGATACCGAAGCTGCGCCAGGCTATAGCGTCGCTCTACTTGCGCCGGTTCGGCGTGGAACTGGATCCTGACAGCGAGGTGGTGACGACGATGGGAGCGAAGGAGGGGCTTTCGCATCTCATGTGGGTGCTCGCAGGTCCGGGCGACAGCGTGCTCGTGCCCTCGCCGTCCTATCCGATTCACATCTACGCTCCGGTGTTCGCCGGAGCGGACGTCAGGCAGGTTCGGTTGGGGGCTGGGGCCAATCCCGACGAGTTTTTCGACAATCTCATGGAGTCATGGGAGTCGGCCTGGCCCCGACCCAAGGCGGTTGTTCTCTCGTTCCCCCACAATCCGACGACGACGTGCGTGGACCTGGCATGGATGGCGAAGCTGGTCGACTTCGCGCGGGAGCACGAGGTGGCCCTGATCCACGATTTCGCCTACGCGGACATAACTTTCGACGGCTACAGCCCTCCTTCCATCCTGCAGGTGCCCGGGGCGAACGAGGTGGCCGTCGAGATGTACTCGCTCACGAAATCCTTCTCTATGGCGGGCTGGAGGGTGGCTTTCACCGTCGGCAATGCCGAGATGGTGCAGGGGCTTACGAAGCTGAAGAGCTACCTCGATTACGGCACGTTTCAGCCGATCCAGATAGCGTCGATCGTTGCCATGAACGAGGCCCCCGACTACCCGAAGCTGGTCTGCGAGACCTACCAGTCGCGCCGCGATGCGTTATGCGACCGGCTGGCGCAGATTGGTTGGGAGGTCCCCAAGCCGAAGGGCACGATGTTCGTGTGGGCTCCTATCCCGGAGCCGTACGACGAGATGGGGTCGCTCGATTTCGCGAAACTGCTGGTGGAAGAGGCGGAGGTGGCCACCTCTCCCGGGATAGGCTTCGGCCCTGGCGGAGACGGCTTCGTAAGATTCGCTCTGATCGAAAACGAGCAGCGAATCAGCCAGGCCGCAAGGAACCTTCGCCGCGTTCTCGCCAGGCCGGGCGGGCTACCGGACTGACTGGTGTCACGCGGTCCGCAGTTTCGCGAAGAGGCACCTGCCACCAATGCGGGCATCCCGAGACGATCCGCCAAGGCAAGGACGCGGACGAGTGCGGCGGATTCAAGTTCTACACCTTTGGCAGCGAAGAGGCCGGCGATTCCTGCCAGTGCTGGTAGGATTGGCCCCCAAGATTCGACTGACCAACCGACCAGATCACGCGGCGGATTGTGGCCTGGCTACCAGAAGGAGGCGTCGTCAGCGTCGCGGTGGTGAACGGCGGGAATCGTGTTACCAGGCCGGGTGAGGATCCCGTTCAGGCAGAAGGCGATTGACGTCTCGGCGGCATCGACCGGGTCACCATTGCCCTCGAGCACCGTTATCCTCACGAGTGCAGTGGTAGCCCCCATGATTGCCTGCGAGACAGCACGGGGATCATCCTTTCGGATCAGCCCTGCGTCCATCCCGGCCCTCACGTGCGGGAGCATGTCGGCGATCGCGATCTCCTCGCCCTGCTTCACGGCCTGAGCGAACTGCTCGTCGTAGCGGGCCTGCTCCACGAGAACGAAAAGCCGGCGGTTGTCCCGCACCCACAGGAAGGATGTCATGATGCCTTGAGCTATCCTCCTCACCGGATCAGGTTCGTCGGCAATCGCCTGGCGCTGGGCACGGCGCAGGCTCCGCTGGGCGTGGGCGAGTATCTGACCGAA
This sequence comes from Actinomycetes bacterium, assembly GCA_021816935.1. GTDB lineage: Bacteria > Actinomycetota > Acidimicrobiia > Acidimicrobiales > JAMCPL01 > JAKAWR01. The sequence continues at coordinate 76,992 of JAKAWR010000011.1, read as the reverse complement.
AAGGTCATCCTTCGACCGAAAATACCAGTAGAAGACACCCTTTCCGGCACCAAGGTGGTCCACGATGTCGGACACGGAGGTGTGGTGGTAGCCTGCTTCGGCGAAGAGGCTCGCGGCAGCATCGATAATCTGCCTGCGCCGGCGGTTGCCCCGGGCCGTGAGGCGCTCGGTCACGGTTCTGCCGGCCCCCTTACCAGCCCGGCCGGTTGCCCTGCCACCGCCCCCACCGGCCCTCTCGAGCGCTCGATAGCGCGTAGCCAGCCGGCGTACGCAGCTTCGGCCTCGTCTCGTCGCTCGGATGGCCACGCCTCGAGTTCGAGCTGCCAGAGCCGGGACAGCTCCGTGGCGCTCCCGTAGATGCCGGCTCCGATCCCTGCCATTGCGGCGATGCCGATCGCGGTGCACTCCCGGTTTACCGGGCGGCGTACAGGCACTCCCGCCTGGTCGGCCTGGATCCGAAGAAGGAGATCGACTGCGCTCACGCCACCGTCCACTCGAAGCTCGTTCACCCGGTAGCCCGCCTTCTCGGCGGTGTCGAGGACGTCCCGCACCCGGAAGGCGATAGACTCTATCGCTGCACGTGCAATGTCTGCCCGCCCGATGCCGCGGGCAAGGCCCGTGATCGTCGCAGAGGCAGACGGGTCCCACCAGGGGCTACCGAGCCCGGTGAAGGCTGGAACCAGGTAAACTCCCCCCCCCGCCCCCTTCGCCCGGGCTGCCAGGGGCCCCACTTCTGTGGGATCTGCAATTATCCCGAGCCCGTCGCACAGCCACTGGATGGTTGCACCAGCCGAGAAAATAGATCCTTCCAAGATGTACGTGATGGGATCTGTCCCCCCCGAGTGGGTCCCTCCCGAGTCGGTTACCGCCGAGTGGCCGCCGGCATGCCATCCGATCGAAGCGACCAGGCCGCGGGGAGGGGATGGGACCGCTTGGCCGGCATTGACGACGACGAAGCTGCCGGTGCCGTAGGTGGCCTTGGCCATGCCGGCGGTGAAGCACTGTTGCCCGAAAAGCGCGGCCTGCTGGTCGCCCGCGATGGCGAATACTGACGCATCCCGAAGGCAGCGGGCCCGGTTGCGAAGCTCCGGGGAAAGGGGGGCGATCTCGCCCATGGACGGGACGATCTCAGCCAACCCGTCCGTGTCAACGCCGAGGAGGCCCGCTATCTCTCTTGACCAGGTTAGGCTTGTAAGGTCGAGGAGCATCGTTCGCGACGCGTTGGAGAAGTCGGTGACGAAGGGGCTGTTCGACTGGCCGCCGGCAAGGTTCCAGACGATCCAGGAGTCGACCGTGCCGGCAACTAGCTCGCCGGCCAGGTACCCTCTGTCAGCAAGCCAGCGGATCTTGGTGGCGGAAAAGTAGGGGTCGACGAGAAGACCCGTGGTGGAGCGTACGAGCTCGTCGAGTCCCTCGTCTTGGAGGCGATTGCAGTAGGGGGCTGTTCGGCGATCCTGCCAGACGATGGCGGGATGGCTCGGCTTGCCTGTAGAGGGGTCAAAGGGTACAACAGTCTCCCTCTGGTTCGTCACCCCGATAGCGGCGACGCGATGGCCAGCGTCGTCAAGCTCTCGGGCAGTATCGACAAGCGTTGCGAGGACGAGGTCCCGTATCTCGCCGGGGTCCTGCTCGACCCAGCCCGGTTGCGGGAAAGACTGCGCGATCTTACGGTACGAGCCGGCAACCTGGCGGCCGTCAAGATCGAATGCGAGGGTCCTGACACCGGTGGTACCGGCATCCACGGCAACGAGGACTTCCATCACTCCCCCGAACCTACCAGGCTAGGTGGTTTCCGCCAACAGGAATGCGTTGCCCGCAGTAGCCGGATTGCCAGGCAGAGGCTGGTGGTACGATCAAGGCATGGCGATGGCGTCCCACGCACTGGCCGACGGCGAGGAGATGGTCGTGGAGGTGCATCCACATTGGGCGTCGATAGGGTGGTCTATCGTCATCGGGTCCGTTGTCGCCGTTGGCGACGTCGTTGCGATAGTTACGTTCACCGACGTTCCAGTGGCGCTGCGGTATCTCCTGCTCGCCGTGCTGATCGGGTCGCTTGGCTGGGTGGGCGCGCGCTGGCTTGCAAGGCGCGCTACAACGGTGACGTTGACGACGCTCAGGCTCGTCGAGCAGTCGGGGGTCCTGAGGCGTACCACGAGGGAGATGCGTCTCGACCGGGTCAATGAGATATCCACGAGCCTGCCGATCCTCGGGCGGATGCTGGGGTTCGGCGATCTGATGGTCGACATGGGTGGCGAGCGGGGGGTGACGACGATCAATTGGTTGCCGCACCCGGCTGCGGTCTCGGGCCTGATGACCGAGCAGATGTCGGCCTACGTGAGGGGTTCGATGGGCCAGCATGGCGGGGTATCCGGTCATGAGGGAGCGACTGGCCCGCTGCCAGGCAGTGCCGGAGACTGCTCGCTTCCCGGAGCGGCGAGAGCAGGCGATGCGGATACGCCTCCATATGGCGTTTTCGGAACCAGGGACCTGACGGTGCAGGCCGGCGGAGGCATGGCCGGCCGCGCGACCGCCGGGCGGAGAACGGTCGGGGATCGTATCCTCGAGCTGGAGAACCTTCGCAAGATGGGAGTCGTCACCGAGGAGGAGTTTCAGGCAAAGAAGGCCCAGCTCCTCCAGCAGCTCTGACGGAGTTTCCCGGGGTAGGGGCGGCCTCCCCACCCTGCTCGGGATCAATCGGTGCCGGTGACGGTTGCGGCCGCCGAGGGGCTGACCACCCAGGCGCCAGAGGGGTAGCGAGCCACGTCGACGGTGCCTGGTTCGCACAACGCAACCACGCAGCCCCCGAATCCAGCGCCGGTGAGCCTCGCGCCGTAGACGCGGGGAAGCCCGCTCAGGCGCTCGACCAGAGAGTCCAAGCCCGGTGTCGAGACCTCGAAATCCTCGGCGAGGCTCCGGTGACTCTCGAGCATCAGTTTGCCGGCCTCTTCGGGCCTGCCCCCGGCAAGTGCTTCAGCGAAAGCGCGAACGCGTTCGCACTCGGTCGTGACGTGGCGCGCCCGGCGCCTGAGGAGCGGATCGGGTAGGCCCTGCACATCGGAGGGTGCGACCTGGCCGAGCTCGCCGACATGGAAAGAGGCCGCCTCGCATTCCGCACGCCGGGCGGCATAAGCGCTCTTGGCAAGTGACCGGCTCTCACCGGAGTGGACCACGACCACCTCGACGTTCTCGGGGATCGGCACCGGTTGTGTCGTGAGGTCGGAGAAATCTATGAGCAGAGCGTGCCCCGCCGTTGCCGATGTTACGGTCAGCTGGTCCATGAGCCCTGCGGGGACCCCGGTGGCCAGTTCGCCCGCGTGGCGGCAGAAAGTTGCAATGGTCACGGGGTCGCCCTCCAGGCCGAGCGCCAGTGCGGTCGCCACCTCGAAAGCGGCCGAAGACGAGAGCCCTGCTCCGAGAGGAAGGTTGCCGGTGATTGCGAGCGAGCCGCCGGAGGATGTGCGCAGTAGTGCGACGATGGCGGCTGCGGTCCTTGCCCAGGCCGGTTCCATGGCACGGATCCGGTCAGGGTCGGGATCGAGATCGGCGGGGAACGTTGCGGGGTCTGGTTCGGCTTCGGAGGTTATCGTTATAGTTGTCTTGCTGCCGTCAGGCCGGAAAACCGCTTCCGTGTAGAGGTCGATCGCCATGGGCATGGCAATGCCGCCGTTGTAGTCGGTGTGGTCACCGATGAGATTTACCCGGCCGGGGCAGCGTACGGTACGCACCGTTGAAGGCTACCAGCCGTCAGAACCTCAGCGGATAGGAAGGCTGAGGCTCTTAGGATAAGAGAGGAATGGTGACATGGCAGGACCACTCGAAGGTGTAAGGGTGTTGGAACTGGCCGGGATAGGGCCGGCACCGTTTGCCTGCATGATGTTGGCAGATGCGGGCGCTGACGTGCTGCGCGTCGAGCGGGCAAGAGGGGGCATCGCGTCGGGGCTCGCAGGCGCGGGGCAGAGTGGCCCCCACTGGGACCTGCTCAACCGGGGACGCCGCTCGATCGTGGCCGATCTCAAGGATCCCGAGAAGGTGGAGCTGGTGCTGGCGGCGGCGGAGAAGTGCGACATCCTCATCGAGGGTTGGCGCCCCGGCGTGGCCGAGCGCCTGGGGGTGGGGCCGGATGCGTGCCTGGAACGCAACCCTGGGCTCGTCTACGGGCGCATGACCGGTTGGGGCCAGGAAGGCCCTCTTGCCCAGAGGGCAGGCCACGACATCGACTACATCGCGATCGCAGGGGCCCTCTGGGCAATCGGCAGGAAAGGCGAGAGGCCGCTCCCGCCAATGAACCTCGTCGGAGATTTCGGCGGGGGAGGGATGCTTGCGGCCTTCGGAGTCGTGGCGGCGCTGCTGGAGGCCCGCAAGTCCGGTAAGGGGCAGGTTGTTGACATAGCCATGGTCGACGGAGCCGCCATCCTCATGACGATGCTCTACGCGTTCAGGGGGTTCGGTGTCTGGGTCGACGAGCGGGGAGCGAACCTACTCGATACCGGAGCGCCCTTTTACGAGGTGTACGAGACGGCGGACGGGAGGTACATGGCAGTGGGGGCCTTGGAGCCGCAATTCTATGCCGAGCTGGTCGCCGGTCTCGGGCTGGATTCGGAGCCCGGCATGCCGGCACAGATGGACCGGGAGCGATGGCCGGAGCTAAGGGCCCGGTTCGCCAGGGTTTTCAAGGAGAAGACGAGGGACGAGTGGGCCGAGATCTTCGGAGGGCGTGACGCGTGCGTGGCTCCGGTCCTGTCGCCGGCGGAGGCACCTGCCCACCCGCACAACGCTAGACGGGGTACCTTCGTCGAGCTGGAGGGTCAGCTGCAGCCCGGGCCCGCTCCGCGGTTCTCGCGGACGCCCGGTGCCATCACGCGCCCCGCGCCCCAGCCCGGCGTAGGAGGCAAGGAGGCGCTCAGGGAGTGGGGCCTATCGCTGTAGGCGCAGCTATGGCAGCAGTGGTTGACTGCACCCGGCGTGCAGTCGTGTCGATGGCCTCGGCGATGGCGGTGTCATGGCCGGGATCCGGCCGGGGAAAGGAGAGCGGGTCCGGGGGCCGGCGGGGTCCGGGTGGGGGATCGGTAGCCGGCCTGCCCTACCAGATGGAGGGTTTGTGGTCGCGCCACGGCGCTGCCTCTTCGATCTCGGCCCCGAGGGCCAGCAAGGTAGCTTCGTCACCCATCCGCCCCACCAGGTGCACGCCGACCGGGAGCCCGGTGGGCGTCCAGTGGAGGGGAAGGGTGACTGCCGGCTGGCCGGTGATATTGTACGGCGCGGTGAACGGAGTGAACCGCTTCTGGAGTTCGAACTCAGCCGCGGGATCGTCGTCATTGCGGAACCAGCCGACCGGTCTCGGGGTCTGGGCAAGGGTGGGGGTAAGGACTGCGTCGTACTTCGCCGAGGCCATGATGGCCTGGCGGCTGGCTATCTGGGCCGCGCTCAGAGCGGTGGCGAAGTCGGCGGCGCTGTAGGTTCGCCCACGCTCGCGCAGCCAGCGCGTGAGGGGCCGGAGGCCCTCTTCAGCCTCCGGCGGGATGGGCAGCGACGCCGCGGCGGAGGACCAGATCACCTCGAACTGGGGCACAAGATCCTCACCGAAGGGCGGGTCGCAGTCCTCGACAGTGTGTCCCAGATCTGCGAGCAGCGCTGTTGCCCGCTCGTAGGCCTCCATACACTCCGGCTCGACGGTGGCGCCCGGGACTACGGGTGTGGCGTAGCGGCCAATGGCGAGCTTCGCAGGCCGCTTGGCCGCAGCGGCGAGGAACGTCTCGCCGACGGGCAGTGGGGGAAGGGTGTACGGATCCCCGTCGTGCGACCCGGCCATCACGTCAAGGAGGGCCGCGGCGTCCGCAACGGTGCGGGCGAGCGGGCCGTTCACCGCCAGGCCGTTTATGTCCGAGAACACGGGGCCGTTGCTCACCCGGCCCCGTGTCGTCTTGACTCCGACAAGCCCGCACACGCTGGCAGGAATACGGACTGATCCCGCGCCGTCGTTCCCCTGAGCGAGCGGCACCAGGCCGGAGGCAGTGGCCGCTGCGGCCCCTCCGCTCGAACCCCCCGCAGACCGCTCGAGGTCGTGGGGCGTTCGTGCGGGTGGGGCGATCTCGGGTTCGGTGTAGCAGGGAAGGCCCACTTCGGGGACGTTCGTCTTGCCGAGGCTGACTAGGCCCGCCGCCTGGATGTGCTCGACCACGTAGTCATCCACTCCCAGGTCGAAATCCTTGAAGGCCGCGTTGCCGAACTGCGTGGGTACGCCTGCCGTAAGGTTGAGGTCCTTGATGGCGGTGGGCACGCCCCATAGCGGCGAAGCTGCGTTACCTGGACCGTTGCGCTCGAGCTCCGCGGCGCGCCTCAAGGCTCGCTCGGGGGTAACGGTGACGAACGCCCCTACTGACGAGTTGAGGCGATCGATCCGGTCGAGGTAGTAACGCGCAAGCTCTACAGGCGACACCTCCCGCCGCCGGACTGCATCGGCCTGCTCCAGACCGGTCATGTCATGTATCTCTGTCATGCGGACTCCTTAGGGTTGCCGGCCTGTATCCGAGGCCACTCCAGAGCGGCCGTTCTGCCGCTCGGGCTGATTGCCCGCGGTGCCGCTCCCGTGTCGCAAGACCTATGTGGCATTGGACATCGGATGCATTCTCCTGTGCGCCGGCGTTCATCGAACTTCTACAATATTGCGATGATCGGCAGGGCTCAAGACGGAGCATTTGGCGGTGCCCGGGTTGCCGGGCCGGCGGAGTGCCGGGCGATGAGGGCTCTCGGTGCGGTGCTCGAGAACATCGGGTATGCGGAGGTCTACGGCGCTGTTGTCGAAGGATCCGTAGTGGCTCGGGACGCGGCCGCGGCGCGCCGGCGCACAGGCCGGCTTGTGCCCCCCGAGAGGGATCTAGTAATGGCTCTGGCATTCGGTGACAAGGTATGCCTGTCGGCGGCCGGCGAGGGGATGACCCCGGAGGCGGTTCCCGGCTTGGTCGAGCTGATTGAGGCACTCGTTGAGGCCGGGCTGGCTCTCGCCTGGGAGGGTGCCTGGCAGACTGCCGGCTGGGTGGTCGTGCCCAACAAGGGCGGCTACCTGATTGTCGATCGCTTCGTGTCCTACGGTGGCGAGGAGCCGCGGGTGTACCTCGGGGACGATTCGCTGATGTTTTCGGGTCTGATCTCGGTCCGGAAGGGAGCGAGAGTCCTGGATCTCGCCACCGGGTGCGGAATATACGCCGTCCTTGCTTCCGATGGGGCGAGCCATGTCGTGGCAACTGACATTGACGAGCGAGCCGTGCGATTCTGTGCCCTCAACGTGGAGCTCAACGAATCGACGGCGAGGCTGGCGCACCCGGTCAGCGTGAGGCGCGGAGACCTGTACGCCCCGGTAGGCGAAGAGCAGTTCGATCTGATCGTCACGCTTGCTCCCTACGTGCCGAGTATCGGTGGCGCAGTCGGGGTGGAAGAGGGACGGGCCGATGTGCCGTTCTTCGCAAACGGGGGCACCGACGGGCTGGCGCTCATCAGGAGGATCCTGGAGGGTCTCCCCGAGCACCTCGCCCCCGGCGGGGAGTTCGTAGCGCTCATGCAGCTGCTTCTAGATCGGGAGGGGTGCCCAATTGTGGCCGGTGATATCAGGAGGGTCATCGACGGAACACCATTCGGGTCGAGCCCGGCAGCACGGTTGACGCTCTCCCGCTTCCACTCGCCGTGGCCTTACGCGCTGGAGCTGGCGCAGATGCTCGACTACGGTAGAACCGCTCCACATCCGGCGAGCGCGGACCTGGCGGCGAAGCTTGTCGAATCGTGGAGGGCAATGGGCGTGGCGGGAGTCGCAACTGGAATCCTGCGCATCTGGGACACCCGCGAACGGCTGGAGAGTGTGCCGGCCGAGCGGGAGCGAGCCGGGTCGGTGCCGTCCGGGTCGCAGGCAGGTGAGCGCTGGCTGTGCCGGACTCCGGGAGAGTTCCGTGTGATTGCGGCGGGATCCTGGTGGTCGCCGCGGGACGTGCCCAGGCTTGCAAACGGTGTCGAGCTCGTGGCGTCCGAGGGTGGCATGGCCATGCGCGACGACTCCCGGAACATTGCGAACCTGCTTGATCCTGCAGTTGGGCGGCTAGTCGCCGAGTTCGACGGGGTTCGCACAGTAAGTGAGGCGGTCGGCGTAGCGTGGCCTGAAGGCGATCCAGGCCGGCAACTATCGCTCGTGGATGTGGCGATCGAGCGGTGCCGCGATCTCGAGGTGGAGGGGCTTCTTATGAGGGCGGTGGAAGGCTGAAGGTCTCAGAGGCTCGGCGGATGGAGGCCTGATCCGGCCAGATTGCCCGGATCTGACGGCGGGTGTAATGTTGGTGCGGGTCGGGCAGTTCGTCGGCACGGGTGCGATGGTTCCGCCGGTACCGGGTGTCCCCCGGATGTCCCTGCTACGGCGATGGATCGACCTTCTGGCTCGAGTGGAAGCAGGTTGTGATGATCGATCCGGTTAGGCGCTCGCCGGCAGCCAATGGCGTTACGGGTGCGACTGGCCTTTATGGCCCCGGCGGCAAGGAGGGTGTGCTTCGTGTCAAGAGCCGCGGGATTACCCTTCTGAGGGATTCACGGGTGTCGAAGGGTACCGCTTTCACCGACGAGGAGCGGGACGCGTTCGGGCTCAGGGGGCTTATTCCCTCGGCCGTCAGGACGATTGAAGACCAGGTGGACCTCGAGATCGAACACCTCCGTCGCAAGGAGGACGATCTGGAGAAGTATATAGAGCTCATTGCGTTGCAGACCCGCAATGAGACGCTCTTCTACAGGTTGCTGACGGATCAGCTGGAAGAGCTGATGCCGATCATCTATACGCCGGTGGTCGGCGAAGCATGCATACAGTTCAGCCATATCTTCCGCCGATCCAAGGGGCTATGGATATCGCCTGACGATATAGATCATATACCGGAGATGCTCGCCAATACGGAGCTCGTCGATGTGAGGCTTATCGTTGCGACGGACAACGAAAGGATCCTCGGGCTGGGCGACCAGGGAGCAGGGGGGATGGGTATCCCGATCGGGAAGCTGGCGCTCTACACGGCCGGTGCAGGGATACACCCGTCGCTTACGCTCCCGGTATCGCTCGATGTGGGGACCGACAATACGGACCTGCTCGACGACCCGCTTTACATCGGCTACCGGAAGCCGAGGCTGCGCGGGAGGGCCTACGACGAGTTCATCGAGGCGTTTGTGGACGGGGTGATCGAAGTGTTCCCGCATGCCGTGCTGCAGTGGGAGGACCTGAAGCAGCACAACGCGATCCGGATCCTGGACCGGTACCGTCACCGGATCACCAGCTTCAACGATGACATACAGGGCACATCCGGAGTGGCTCTCGCCGGGGTCTTGTCGGCGTTGCGCGTGACCGGGCAGAAGCTCTCGGACCAGCGCGTGGTTTTCCTGGGTGCCGGTGCCGCCGGGATCGGGATGGCCCGCCTTATCCGGCTTGGCATGAAGCGGGAGGGGGTTTCGAGAGACATCGTTGGCAGCGCGATCGCCATGCTGGATTCGAAGGGTCTTGTTTACGATGGCCGGGTCTCCCTGGATGAGGACAAGCGCGAGTTCGCCCTGGGCGCTGCCGAGATGGCGAAGTACGGCTTTGCCGGGGGCGGATCGTACGACCTGGAGGCCGTGGTCGAGGCAGTGCATCCGACGGTTCTCATCGGCACGAGCGGCACGCCGGGCGCTTTTGCTGAGCTGGCTGTCCGCAAGATGGCCAGCTACGTGCCCACTCCGCTGATCATGCCGCTGTCGAACCCGACCTCCGCATCCGAGGCCGAGCCGGCCGACATTCTCACATGGACCGAGGGAAGGGCGCTGGTGGCAACGGGAAGCCCGTTCGACCCCGTTACTCTGGGAGGCGAGCGTCACGTCATCGGTCAGGCGAACAACGCCTTTATCTTCCCCGGGGTGGGCCTTGGTGCGATCGTATCGGAGACGAAGGAGATCACCGACGAGATGTTCCTGGCAGCGGCCGACACACTTGCGTCGATGGTGCCTGCCGAGCGGCTCGCCGAGAGGGCGCTTTACCCGTCGCAGTCGGATCTGCGCGGCGTTTCACGGGCGACAGCGGTGGCCGTTGCAAAGGTTGCAAGGGATATGGGGGAGGGTAGGGTGTGGTCAGACGAGCAGATCGAAGAGGCTGTTGACGCCGCCATGTGGTTCCCGAAGTACCTTACGTACCTTCCTGCCTGACCGGGGGCAGCACGAGGTCTTCGTAGCGTTGCGGTCGAGCGGGCTTAGGACGAGTGGGTCGAGAGTGGCCCGTTGTGGTCCAGCGGGACTTGAAGGGTCTGAAGGGCCCGCTGTCTGTGGGTGAGTGGGTTGTGGAGGACCAGTTGGGCGGGTGTGGGATGTGGACGAGCGAAGCCCGGAGGGCTTGTTGCGGCTGAGCAGTCGGTGGCTGGGCCGTGAATGGGGCCGGTCGCGGGGTAGGCAACTGCGGACGAGATGGGCCTGCGAGGTCGACCCCGACTACCCGCTACCCGACCACCCGCGACCGGGTCTCGTGCGGCCGGACTGGGTCAACCTGAACGGACCGTGGGAGTTCGCCGTAACAAGGGCCGGAGCGGCCTGGATAGGAAGGCCGGACGGGGAGATCCTCGTTCCGTTTGCTTTGGAGGCACCCCTTTCGGGAGTGGGACGCTCACTCGGCCCGGGTCAGTGTCTCTGGTACCGGAGACAGTTCAGCGTACCGGCGGAGTGGGAGGGGAAAAGGGTGCTGCTGCATTTTGGAGCGGTGGACTGGGAGGCTGCCGTGTTCGTGAACGGGCGTGCCGCCGGGCACCATAGGGGAGGCTTCGATCCGTTCACGCTCGATATCACAGTAGCGGTCGAACGGGGCCACACCAATGAGCTTGTGATTGCCGTCCGCGACTCGACAGGGCGGGGCGGGGAGCAGCGAGGCAAGCAGTCGCGGATGCGGGCGTTGTTCCAGTACAGCGCCGTGTCCGGCATATGGCAGACCGTGTGGCTGGAGGCAGTGCCTCAGCTCTGGATAGCCGGGCTCAGGATCACCCCCGACGCGGCCGCAGGCGTGGTGCGGGTGGCGGCTGAGGTCAGGAGGGGGGGGCGCGAAGAAGCGGCTACGGTCGAGTGGCCGGTGGGCATGGCGACCGGCGTGCAGGACAGGATCCCGCGCCGGACCGGGGTTGAGATGTCGCCCACGCCCTCGACCGGTGTGCCGCCCTTCGACAGGGACTTGGCGCCTGGTTGGCTTCCGGATCCGGTGGTGGTACGTGCCGAGCTGTCGACCGGCGCTCAGGTGATGGCCGAGGCGCGTGGGGCCGAAGGCGAGACGCTCGTTCTCGATGTCCCCGATGCCCACCTATGGTCGCCTGACGATCCTTTCCTTTACGACCTTCGTGTGCGTCTGGATGTCACCGGCGGCCCCGATTCCGGTGACGGCGATGACCCGACATCTGGTGAAGTTGCCGGGGCCGGTGGTGCCGGCGACGAAGTCGGGGGCTACGTGGGGATCCGCTCCTTCGGAGTGGTTCGCGACTCTTCGGGTCACGCTTGCCTTTCCCTGAACGGCGAGCGCTTTTTCCAGTACGGACCTCTCGACCAGGGTTACTGGCCCGACGGCCTGTATACGGCGCCTACTGACGAGGCGGCCCGTTTCGACATCGAGACTGTCAAGAGCCTGGGTTGCAATACCATCCGCAAGCACGAGAAGGTGGAACCGGCTCGCTGGTACTATCACTGCGACCGTACGGGAATGATCGTCTGGCAGGACATGCCTCACGGTGGGCGGTATCTCTACTGGCGATCACGGCGCCGCGAGGGCCGGAGCTTCTTCCGGTCGGAGCTGAAGGCGGTGGTGGATGCCCTCTACAACACGACCTCTATCGGCATGTGGACGATCTTCAACGAGGGCTGGGGGCAGATCGACACCCGGGAGCTTGCACGCTGGTTGCGGCTATACGATCCGACGAGACCGGTCGACGCTGCGAGCGGGTGGTGGGACCGTGGTGTAGGCGACGTGAGGAGCAGCCATCACTATACGGCCCCGAAAGTGCCACCGCGCGACCGGGCCGGGAGGAGCGCTCGAGCTCTCGTCGCATCGGAGTTCGGCGGAATCGGACTGCGGATCGGCGGGCACGTCGAAGGGGGGCACTTACCCTGGTCGTACCGGTTTGCGAGGAGTCGCCAAGATCTCACGGCCCGTTACGCCGAGCTCATGCGGACCCTCGGTGACCTGGCGGAAGACGGGCTCGCTGGTGCCGGTTGTACGCAGCTCACCGATGTCGAGGGCGAGTTGAACGGCTGGCTCACCTACGACCGCGAGGTGCTGAAGATGGACGGCGCCACCCTCTTGGCGATCCACAAGGAGCTGCTTGACCGGGCAGGCAGCGGAATGTGCGCCTCCGGGGACTTGAACCCCGAACCTGCGGATTAAGAGTCCGTCGCTCTGCCAAATTGAGCTAGAGGCGCAGAGAGATTATAGGCCACTGCTCCGGCGGCGTGGAGCGATCGGCGTGAACCGCCGTTCCGATGAGTGGGTTCCCACAGGACGAGAGAGAGAGAGGAGGAGGAGGAGAGAGGGAGAGGGAGGTGACGCGCTCGCTGTGTGGTTGGTTCCGGGCGCGGCGCCGGGAGGTCCGGGATGCAGCCTAGGATGCGGATCAGCGCCCCGACGATCGGAAGACATCTGGCGCAGGGTCCCCGCCGCCCAGTCAGCGGTCCGTCTCTTCGAGGAGGCGGACCTGGCGCAACGGAGGCGGCGGTCCCGTGTGGCCCATCCGCCGGCGCAGCGTCCTGACCCGGATCATCAGCAGGTGGCGGGCCAGCGCTGCCAGCAATACGGCCAGAGGCAGCTCCACCATAATGGCCGACAGGAGGCTCGTTGCGATCCGCAGCCGCCCATGAGCCAGCGTGACGTCGAACCATGCGTCGCAGATGAGCAACGTGGCGGCGACGAGTGCAGCCGGGACGACAATCAGACGTCTTCTCCATGCGGCCCATCCGGTTACTGCGAGTGCTGCCAACTCGAAAATGTCGAAGCCGGTCCAGGCGACATCCCAGTGCCCGGCGACGTAATGGCGCGGCAGCTTGATTGCGAGGAAGGCTATCCACACAATCAAGATCAGGCAGGCTATGGCCATTCCGGCGACGAAGCCGTAGCGCAGCCGCTCGTCACGGCCGCTGGAGGAGGGATGGCGCTCCGCATCGATCAGTTCGATCGCGCGCGCAAGCCCGGCGAGCTGGCTGTCGGTCATGTTCCGCAGATACTCCAGTGCGGCGGCGTCTTCGGTCATAGCTCTCAGTATCGCGCGGCAACCCGGGCCTCGATGCCGAGGTACCCGCACTCAACCATAGTCGCCCTCCCCCACACTTTGTTGCCCCCCTTTACCGCGCGCGAGCGCCTTGCGGCGCCCAGTGCCCTGCCTCTAAAGCCTTGTCAGGATCCCCTTGTGTGCCCGCATTCCGGGCAGAATTTAGCGGTCTCGGAGAAGGCAGCACCGCACTCGGAACAGAACTTCGATGGGGCCTTTCCAGCGGCCGCTGGTTTCGATGGCTCGCTGGTGGCCGGGGCTTCCTCTGGAGCCTGACCGGCGATCTCCGGACTACCCGATGGGGTGCCGACCGGGACGGTTGGTCTACCAGCCGTTTCGGGCGCTTCGATAGGTTGCATTACCGAGGCCGGCGTTTCGGCTCCGGGGGTGGGTACCCGAGGCGGTGCCGTTCCGAACGGAGGCGGCTCCGGCCGGTAGGCCGCCGCCGGGCTCGGCTGCCATTCGCCTGGGTAAGCTTCGCCGACAGGCGGCGCGCCGTAGCCTCCAGTTGGCGCCGCGGCGATAGCAGGCCGCTTCCTGCGCATGACAAGGAAGCCGCCCCCGCCGCCGCCCGCGACCACGATCACCGCGATGATGACTATCAAGATTACCCACGGAAAGCTGGGAGTCTTGTCGCAGCCGGAGGTGCTAATGCACGTCTGGGCCGTCTGGAGCATGCCGCCGACGAAGGGTTGGCGGGGATAGAGGTTCTGCACCTGCCGCAGTAGTGGTAGCGCCCGCTTGTCGAAATGCTGGTACATGTCGTCCATGGCCTGGTCATAGATGGTGGTCGTGTCGGATACTGATGGGGAGACGTTGCTGCGCTGGAGGAACTCCCTTACGATGCTGATCGGGATAGCGTAATACTGGCCCGGAATCTGCGAGCCGTTGGAATCGACGCTGCCGGCGACGGCCATTGCGACGACGTTGCCTGCGCCGTCGAAGACTGGGCTGCCCGAGCTGCCGGGGCTGATGGCGGCCGAGATCTGGTCTACGGGCATTGCCGTGTTCGCAGCCTGCTTCTGGGCGGTCAGAGTGCCGATGGTCAGGGTGGGAACGAGCTGGGAGCTTGCTGACGCCCCGGCCTCGAAGGTGGAGGCTGCTGGGTAGCCGAGCACGTAGATCGAGTCGCCAGTGGTTACGTCTGAATCGTTGCCGAGAGAGACGGTCGGCATGTTGCCCTGACCCTCCACCTTCAGGATCGCAACATCATGACCCGGATAGGGTGCACCCCCGTCGTTGTTCGACACCCATTCGGCCGCGATGGGTTTCGTGCCGAGCCCCACTCCTGTTACGGCTGTGCCGAGCTGTGCCGTTATGGTCGAGGTGACATTCTGCAAGGTCAGGTTCTGAGCCAGGAATGCTGCCACAGCGCTCGTCAGATGCGAGATTGCGTGATCTGTCGGCGTTACCCCACTCGACTGCAGGCCTTGAATAAGCTGCTGGGCAGCCTGCTTGTCGAAGGAGGCGAGGCCCGTGCTTGCGAAGGTCTGCTTGATCTCCGGATTGGCCGGGTCGACGACGTGGTCTGCTGTGACGATGTAACCGTTGGGGCTTATGACCCATCCGGTTCCGTAGGCCTGGATGGTGGCACTCTCGGTCTGGACCTGGCCGCTTGAAACGAGATAGCCAAGGGGGTTGTTGGCGATCGCGTCCGACATGGCATTAAGGATGCTTGCCTGGTCACTGCCGATGGTCCCGTTCGCGACCTCGGCGGCAAGGGTGTTCTCCAGGCTACCAAGCGCAGCCTGGTTGACGGTGGGGACCGGGACGGCCAGCGTAGCTGAGAAGTTCGTCTCTATGAACTGGACGGCAGCTTCGTTGTAGTCGTTGATCCATGTTCCCGGCTGCACACTGGAGGGATCGGCGGGTATCTGGGTCCCAGCGTACGCTGGCGTGCCGGTTACGGCTGCGAAGGCGAGCGGCGCGACCGTCGATGCGAGCAACGCCAAGAGAGCGCCGGAAGCCGATCTGGCGAGGTGCCTCTTTCCTGTCAGCGCGAAACCCGGTCGCACCTCTTCTTCATGCTTTACCATTACTACCTCCCACTTCGCTTGTTCATCGCAGCGCCGAGCCCACCTGGCCGTCATCGCCGGACCTACCCTGCCACACCGACTGAATGCCACAGTTCGTGGCCTCCAGGTCACAGGACCTTAGCACAGCCGGGCCGTAGCTGCAACGGTTTTCTTGCCAGCGTCGCGGCCGATGTACCGATGGCGCAATATATGGTACCATACCATCATGCACAAGACCACTGTCTACCTTCCCGAGAATCTGAAGAAGTCACTGCGGTTGATGGCGGCGGCGTCCGGCCGTTCGGAGGCCGAGCTCATCAGACAAGCAATAGCAGTTCAGGCGTGGGGGCTCGAGAAGCCCCGGCCGCGGGGCCAGCTGTTTGCCGGCGGCGAGACGTCGCTCTCCGAGAATGTCGACGAGGCGCTTGCCGGCTTCGGAGATCGCTGAACGTGCTGATTTGCGATACCAGCGGGCTCTTGGCGTATTTCGATGCGGCAGACAGGTACGTCAGCCAGGTGACCACGGTTATCGACGGGGATGCGGGGCCGTTTGTCGTGTCACCCTTTGTTGTTGCGGAGCTCGATTACCTGGTGGCCACCCGCCGTGGCGTGGATGCCGAGCTTGCCGTGCTGAGAGAGCTCGCCGGCGGTGCTTGGGAGCTTCCAGCTATCGATGCTGCCGATCTCGACGAGATCTGCACACTGGCCGACCGGTATCAGGATCAG
This sequence comes from Actinomycetes bacterium, assembly GCA_021816935.1. GTDB lineage: Bacteria > Actinomycetota > Acidimicrobiia > Acidimicrobiales > JAMCPL01 > JAKAWR01. The sequence continues at coordinate 60,980 of JAKAWR010000011.1, read as the reverse complement.
GATATCGGTGTCGCCGACGCATCGTTGGTGGTGCTTGCGCATCGTTACGGGTCGGATCGCCTGCTCACGCTGGATCACCGTCGTTTTCGCGTTCTCCGTACGGTGACCGGCAGAGCGTTCACATTGCTTCCCGAGGCGCCTTGATCGATGTTATGCTGGGCTCCTGACAGCTACAAGATGCCACCATTTGGAGGGTGATGCGGTCTTTCGAGTTGCACATGTTGTTGGGCAAAGGAGTATAGCGGCTCTTGGGATCTCAGCGAGGTGCGGCCGTCTCGCGACGTGTCATGCGACCTGGCCCTACGCAGCGCCCTCGGCAGGACTCGAACCTGCAGCCTGATGATTAGAAGTCATCTGCTCTATCCAATTGAGCTACGAGGGCTGGATGGCGCCCTTCAGGCGTGCGCTTGCCGGGCGCTCTGCTAGACTAGAGTAGTCCGGAAATCCGGTAGGAGACTCCGGGAGGCGATGACGCCCACAGGCGGCGGCGAAGGCGTCCGGTGCACGTCTGAGTGAAAGATTGGCGAAGCACCGCCGCTTGCGTCGGGGGAGCATTGCGTTTCGGGCTGGGCCGTCTTCGCAGCCGGTGCAGGGCGGCGGATTCATGGTGGCCGTAGCTCAGGTGGTTAGAGCGCGAGGTTGTGGCCCTCGAGGTCAGGGGTTCAAGTCCCCCCGGCCACCCGCGGATAGAGACAGGTACATCGCGGGTCGGCATGTGACGTCGACCTCGATGCGAGCGCGGGGTGGGCGATCGTGGCAAGGGGGATGTCGGATTTCGCTGTATGTGGGGTAGTTCCAGCCCATCCAGTCCATGTACGCGGTGGGCCACGCTGGCGGGAAGTAAACTGGGTGCATGGTGTGGAGCAGTGGCGAGATGCTCCGCTGGGCTGCTGATCCCAGGGCGACCGTTACAATCCTGTACAGGCTCTATCGCGAGAACGACGAAGAAATCCGGAGGGTCCTGGCAGCGAACAGGCGGATGCCTCCGGAGCTGCTCGAAGAGCTCGCGAAGAACGCTGATTACCGCGGGATACTCGTCAACAACCCGGCGATTCCCGACGCGATCGTAGAGCAGCTGGCGCACGACCCGAGCCCGTGGATCCGGGAGCGAGTCGTCACTCACCCCAAGGTGACGGCCAGCATTCTTTCCAGGCTCGCTGGCGACGAGGAGTGGAAAGTGAGAAAAGCCGTCGCTGCAAATCCTGCCACGCCCCTGCTCTCGCTCCGAATGCTCGCAAGCGACGATATCGAGGGGGTGCGGGATGCCGTTGCCGCTAACCCTACGGCGGGAGGGCGAATCGAGGAGGTTGCAATGGTACGCCGGCCGCCCCCGCCAGTTCTGTAGGTAGGCTCCTGTTACCATGATGACGTGAGTCGCCACCGACCCGGTATCCGCCTGCAGGCGGGCAGGTTGGTGCGTCGTGCGAGGGATGCGGTGGCGGTCTTGTTCGACCAGCGAAAGCCAATGGGCAGGCTGGCGGCCGTTCATATTCTATCGGTGATCGGCGACGGCCTGGTTACGATATCGCTCGCCGGCTCTCTCTTCTTCTCGATTTCGCCGGATGCGGCGAAGAGCAAAGTTCTGCTCTACCTCCTGGTCACAATGGCGCCGTTCGCGGTGGTGGCTCCCGTACTCGGTCCGCTCGTCGATCGCTCGGCTGCGATGAGGCGCGTGATGGTGGCCGTGTCCACGGGCGGGCGGGCCCTCCTGGCGTTACTGATGGCCGGCAGCCTCCGCGGCCTCGTCCTGTTCCCGGAGGCGTTCACCCTGCTCGTCCTGTCGCGGCTCTATGCTCTGTCGAGGGCGACGCTCGTGCCGTTGATCGTGGCAAGAGAGGAGGGAGCGGACCATCCGGAGTCGAGCCTGGCGAATGGCAACGCAAGGCTGGCGGTGCTTGCGTCGGTTGGAGGCGCTCTCGGCTCGGGCCTCGGCGTGGCCCTGCTGAAGGGACTTGGCGCGTCCTGGGTGTTGAGGGTCGCGATGATCGTCTATATCTGCGCCTTGGCCGCGGGTTTTCGGTTGCCGCGTTTCCGGGGTGCTTCGCGGGGCCCTCGCTTGGCGCCGGTGATAGACGGGACGCCGCAGGGTTCGGCGCAACCGGCCGGTGGACTCCTGCGCCCGGGCGGGCCGCGGCACGCACTGTGGATGCGGGCCTTCGTTGATCCCGAGGTCACGTTGGCGCTGAACGTTATGTCCGTTCTTCGCGGCACGGTCGGCTTCTTCACGTTCATGGTGGCATTCGACTTGAGGCGGGGCCACGCGTCGACTCTCTGGTATGGTTTCGCTCTCCTGGCTTCGGGCGTCGGGGCGTTTGCAGGCGTGATCCTCGTTCCGAGGTTGAGGCGCCACGTGTCGGAGCAGGCCCTCATTGCGGCAGCGGTATGGCTTGTTCTGATCGGAGGCGTTTCCAGCGCAGCGATCGGCGGGCGAGCGGCGCAGGCGCTTCTCGCCTTCGTCGTCGGTATCGGTGCCTCGGGGGCGCAGCCGGTCTTCGACGCCGTTGTCCAGCGATACGTACCTCAGGTACTACAGGGCAGGGCGTTCGCGAGGTTCCAGACCAGGCTGCAGCTGAGCTGGGTGGCCGGGAGCATCATACCGGTTATCCTGTCGATCCATTTCGCAGATGGGGACATGACCGTTGCCGCGGTAGCGGGCGTGAGTGGGGTCTTCTATCTGGCGGGGCGCCATGCCGTCAAGCAACGTCCCCAGGCGGCCTACCAGGGAGCTCCTTCTTGGCACGAGGGGCTGACTGCACCGGGAGGGTCCCCGCGGGGCGCAGCTTCGCAGCCACGAGTTCCCGGTAGCGGTGGAACGCCACAATGAGCGGCAGCAGTGCTGAAAGTGCGGACGCCCCCGACAGCAGGCGCCGCCACGTTCCCGTTCAGTTCAAGATCCTCCTTGTCGGGACAGCCTGCTATATCGTCTACCGCATATATCAGGGCATCAGCTGGCTGGTGCACCACCTGTGACCGGACGGGTCGTGTCGCGAGACGGTCTTGCGTGCAGGGCCCAGGTCGGCGCCAGCATGTGCTCCGGGTGCGTCGGGTGTAGAGCGCTGCCGCCAGCCGGCGGAGGTGCGGTCAGAGGTTGACGACGGGACAGGTGACGGTGCGGGTGATCCCTTCGATCAGCTGGATCTTCCCGACCACCATGCGACCAAGGTTGTCCATGCTCTCCGACTCGGTGCGCACGACGACATCGTAGGGGCCGGTGACATCATCGGCAACCGTTACGCCCGGTAGCTTTCTGATAGCGGAGGCCACCTGAGCGGCCTGCCCGACTTCGGTCTGGATGAGGACATAAGCAGCTACACTCACGATCTCTACGGTAGTGCAGCGTCGCTCAAGTAACAAGCGCGCTCTCGCTGGCCAGATGAGACCCCTGGTTCGCTGAATAGCATCGCACCACTTACGCGAGGGCGCACGAGTTCTTCGAGGCTCGGAAACTGGAGATCGTCACGACGGGGTGATGGGGGACTGCTCCACACTGGCCGGCCTCCACCTGGAATACAGTCTGGATGTGCGCACTTCCGATCCCGGACCGCGCGACACTGCGGAATCCCGGTTGCCGGCCCGTTCGGGCACCGCGGGGGATCCAGTAGCGTCCGTATCAGAGGGCCCTCCGCCCGGCATGGGGAGGGCATTGCCGCGAGCCAGGTTGTATGCGTCGTTACGCTCCTGGCGCCGGGCACTTGTCGTAGCTCCGACGCTTGCCGCGATGGCTGCCGGAATCGGCCAGTTCGGGATCATCACTGCACTTGCGGCAGTAGCCAAGGGTTTCGGCACGACCTTCAACGGGCATTCGATTCAGGCGGTGGCCGGCTTGTCGGGTTCCAAGCTCGGCATCGGTCTGGCTGTGATCCGGCTTGCAAGCCTCGGGAGCCTCGTATTCGCCTCGCTTGCTGACAGTGCCGGGAGGCGCAGAGTCATAATAGCCGTGACCGTGGCGGGTCTCCTTCTTACGGCGATCGCCGGTGCATCTCCCAACTACTGGTTTTTCGTGGCGGTCTTCGCTCTGGGTAGGCCGTTCCTCTCGACGACGACAGCGGTGGCGACGGTGATGGCGGCTGAGGAGTCATCGAAGGAGCGAAGGGCCAGAGCGGTTGGCCTCGTGGCCGCGGGCTATTCGATCGGTGCCGGTATCATTGCGATCGCGAACGCTGCATTGTCGCGTTATATCGGGTTTCGGGGGATTTTCGCCCTATCGGCCGTGCCGCTGCTGTTTACTCCGAAGCTGTTGAAGGTGCTCCGCGAGCCACAACGGTTCGAATCGTTGACCACGGTCGAGCACGCCGGGGTGGGAACGGGGGAGCGGGCGGCAACCGGTATGGGAGAACGGGCGGCGGCCAGTGCGGCACGTAGCTCGCCGGTGCGCGTTACGGAGTATGTCGGGGAGGGCGCCGCTGAGGGCGTCGGATCGGCCACGGCGCAGCGTGCGGGCCTAGCCTCCGGCCAGGCCCGGCTTCCGGGACTCCGGTGCTTCTCCCGGCGGCACCGGAGCAGGATGATTGTGGTTATCGTGTGGGCCTTCTTCCTTTCGTTCCTTACAGGTCCCGCCAATACATTTGTCTTCCTGTATGCCGAGAGCTTCCTACACATGGCCAAGAGCAGTGCAGCCCTGCTTGTTCTGGTGGCGGGCGTGACCGGTCTCGCGGGGCTGCTTGCCGGGCGGTGGGTAGCGGACAGGGTTGGCAGGCGATCAGGTACGGCGGCGGCTATCGTGACAATGGTGGCCTGCGCGATCCTGCTCTATTCGGGCTCGAAGGTAGGACTCGTCGTGGGGTATGAAGCGGGCCTTTTCGCGGCGGGTGGTCTGGCCGCCCCCGCCGGTTCCCTAGTCGAGGAGCAATTCCCGACGTCGATCAGGTCCTCGGCAACGGGTTGGTACGTAGCGGCGGGGGTAGTGGGCGCAGCGGTCGGCATTCTCGCATTCGGCGTTGTCGCGCAGCAGGCTCATCACTTCTTTCAGGCAGCGCTGATCCTGTTTCCCGTTACAGCGCTCGCCTCGTTGCTGGTCTTCTTGTTGCCGGAAACCCGAGCGACGGAGATGGAGGAGTTGTGGGGCGAGTGAGCGGAACGAACCCGCTGTCGTGGGGTGGGACCGTGAGTAGAGGTGGAAAATGAGCGAAAAGCCGGGACGAGTGTGGTTGGTGGACCTTGACGGCGTAGTGTGGCTGTCGGGCCAGCCGCTTCCGGGAGCTACGGAGGCGGTGGGTCGTCTCCGGTCGGCAGGCCGGCGCGTGCTTTTCGTTACCAACAACGCCGGTCCGACGATTGATGCTCTTCTCGGGCGGTTGGGTAGAGCCGGGATCGACGCCGCGGCCGGTGACCTGGTGACGGCGGCTATGGCCGCCGCCGGCCTGGTGCAGGCCGGCGAGAAGGTGTTCATGATCGGGGAAGGCGGGCTCGAGGAAGCGCTACTGGCAGCGGGAGCGGTGTTGTGTGGGCCGGAGGAGGCCTCGACTGTCGTCGTCGGATGGGATAGTAACTTCGATTTCCGCACTATCGCAAGTGCGTCGTCGGCCATAAGGTTGGGAGCGCGCTTTGTTGCCACGAACGAGGATCCTACGCACCCGTCCCCCTTCGGCATCCTTCCCGGGACCGGCTCGCTGGTTGCGGCTATAGCTACGGCAGCTCATGCGGAGCCCGTCGTCGCCGGGAAGCCACATGAAGCGCTGGTTACCCTGGTGCAGGCAAGGCTAGACCCCGGAGAGGCCATAGAAGCTGTAGTGGGGGATCGACCCTCGACCGACGGCTCGCTGGCGAAGGCCCTCTCGGTCCCATTCGGGCTGGTCGTGTCGGATGCAACGAAACTGGAGGGAGTCGCGGGCGATGCTGCATACGCCTTCGGGCCTGGGACGTTGATGGACGTGGTTTGCGAGGCAATCGGCTGAGGCTTTGAGCCGCAACTGCTTGGCAGGCGATGTCGAGCTGCGTCCCGGGTCAGTCACTGGCGCTGGCTCCCGGGCGGCCGGTTGCAGCGGCATCGTTACATGGGCATGCGGGTCTGGGTATTGCCAAGCTGGGCACGCCGCAGCGACGAGGCCTAAGGCTCATCTGCCAGTTTGCGCTGGCTGGCGGCAGGGGGTAACCTTGCCGCATGTCCAGGATTGACAATTTACGGCGGTACATAGACGCGGCGGCGTCGTTCTCGGAGATTACGCGATCCCGGGCCGAAAGCCTTGCGAAAGATCTTGCGGCGACCGGCGAGGTAGAACGCAACAAGGCCCGTGTATGGGCCGATCAACTTGTGAGTGAGAGTCGCCGGAGATCGGAGGCGTTGGCGAGTCAGGTTCGCTCCGAGGTGAGAAAGCAGGTATCCGAGCTGAAGCTGGACAACCTGGAAGATGTTGCGAAGCGGGTGGCGAATCTTCTCGCCGGCCATCTTCGGGACGATCTCTTAGGCGACCGGGACTTTGCAAAGCGAGTGGCGAGCCTGCTGATAGGCGATGAGCGTCTTAGCACGATACGTGACGTGGGCAAGAAGGCATTGACAGACCAGCTGGGGCGGATCCGCCCGGCGGCGGGTGGCGCCAAGTCCGGAGGAACTCGGAAGCAGGCCGGGGTAGTCGCACCTGCCGGCCACGACGCCCCGGCCGGCAAGACCACGGCCAAGACCACGGCCAAGACCACGGCCAAGACCACGACCAAGGCTTCGACCACCCGGCGTGCCTCCACACGGGCGGGAGCGCCGAAGGCCTCGGCGGCGAAACCGGCCAGCGCGCGCAAGGCGGCTCCTGCGAGCAGGACGACGAAGACCACTGCTGCAACCAGGGCCCGGAGTGGTTCGACGTCCCGTTCCGCGCCCGCCGGCAAGACGGCTTCGAAGAGCGCAAAGTAGCGCGACCCCGCCGTAGGCTCGATCTCGAATTGGCGCGCCGTGGCTTGGCGCGATCGAGGGCGCAGGCTGCGACACTCGTCGAAAATGGGCGCGTACTGGTAGCCGGTGCAGTCGCCGCCAAGCCGTCCCGGTGGGTCCTTCCGGGCGAAAGCCTCGAAATCCTGCCTGCGCCGGGTAAGACGTTTGTTTCCCGGGGAGGTCTGAAGCTCGAAGCGGCACTGGAGAGGTTCGCTCTTGACGTGAACGGCAGGCTCTGCCTGGATGCTGGGGCTTCGACGGGGGGATTCACGGACTGCCTACTGAAGGCTGGAGCGGCTCACGTCGTCGCGGTTGACGTCGGTTATGGGCAGCTGGACATGCGCTTGGCGCGGGACCCGAAGGTCACGGTTCTGGAGAGAACGAACGTGAGGCACCTGGACCTCGCGATGGCTGGCGGCACCCCTTTCGGTGTTGTCGTTGCGGACCTGTCGTTCATCTCGCTGAGGGCTGTCGGGGCCGTTCTGGTAAGGGAGCTGGCCGCACCGGGGGCGAATATGGTGTTGCTGGTAAAGCCCCAGTTCGAGGTGGGGCGTGTCGAGGCGTCCAGGGGTCGCGGCGTGGTCAGTGATCCCTCCCTTCATCGACGCGTTCTCGATGAAACGCTACGCAGCTATTCGGATGTCGGCGCGGAGGTGATGGGCCTCATGCCGTCTCCGGTTCGTGGAGCAAAAGGGAATGTTGAATACCTCGCGTGGCTGCGCGTCCCCGGTAGCCCGGGGAGCCAGGCGGATAGCCCCGATATCCCGGGGAGCCAGGCTCCCACTCCCGGTCGCTCGGGCGGGATTCCGGTCTTGCCGCTGGGCGCACTTGTCGAAGAAGCACTCGAGGAGGCTGGACGCCTGCGGTAACGGCGGGGCTCGCCTGGCGCGCGCCAGATGATTGTGGAACAGGGTGGCGGTAAGATACCCGTGATGGCGTCTGTCCTGTTCATCCTGCACAAGAGGAATGAAGCCGCGAAGGGCTTGGCGGAGAGGGGGAAGGGGTGGCTCGCGGAGAGGGGGATGGAGCCGCTTGTCCTAGAGGCCGTCCCCGAAGCGACTGGCCTCCAAGAGGTGCCGGACCTGATCGTGGGACTTGGCGGGGACGGTACGATGTTGCGGGCGATGGAGCTGGCTGCGTCGCTGGCAGTGCCGGTCATGGGCGTGAACCTCGGCCGGCTCGGGTACCTCACCGAGATCGAGCCGGGAGGGTTGGAGGATGCGCTGGAGCGTTTCCTTTCCGGGCGCTGCACGATCGAGGATCGTATGACCCTTTCGTACAGGTTGGTGCTGCCCGGGGAGGATACGAGCCGCTCGGGCCTGGCGTTGAACGAGGTCGTTCTGGAGAAGACTCTTCCCGGGCACACAGTGACAATCTCGGCATCAATTGAAGGAAGGCGTTTCCTGACATACGAGGCCGACGGTTTGGTGGTGTGCACACCCACCGGGTCGACTGCCTACAACCTTTCGCTTCGCGGGCCGATCCTGTCGCCTACGGTGCAGGCGATGGTATTGAGCCCCATCTCGCCTCACATGCTTTTCGATCGCTCCCTGGTACTCCGGCCGGAGGAGGGGGTAGTGCTGCGCATGGAGGGCGAACGAGCTGCGGTGTGCGTAGTCGATGGGGTGGAGATCGGGTTCGTACACCCGGGCGGAGAGGTACATTGCGAAGCGTCGGATGCTCCGGTAAAGCTGGTGAAGCTGGACGGCACGGATCTCAGGTCGGTTCTGAAGGGCAAGTTCGGGCTGGCGGATCGTTGACGGGGAGCGTCTGATGCTCGAAGAGATCAGAGTACGGGACCTGGGCGTTATCGAGGACGTGACGCTGGAGATCCCGGCGGGCATGACGGCGGTGACCGGTGAGACGGGCGCAGGCAAGACGCTTGTCGTGGAGGCCCTTGGACTCCTTTGCGGCGCTCGGGCGGATCCTGCCATGGTGAGGGCGGGAGCGGGCGCGGCGCTCGTGGAGGGCCGGTTTCTCGCCGGAGGGGACGAGGTAGTCATCGCAAGGGAAATCGCTTCGGGTGGACGCTCGCGGGCCTGGGTGGATGGCCGTATGGCTGCAGCGCAGGCGTTAGTGGAACTTGGCGCAAGTCTGGTGGACATATACGGCCAGCACGGCCATCAAGTACTCCGCAGCACAGGGACGCACCGGGATGTTCTGGACTCGTTCGCGGGTACGGATCTCTCGAGGCTTTCCGGGATGAAGGCTGCGTTACGGGAGATTGACGAGCGGCTGGCTTCACTCGGTGGGGATCCGGAGGCGATAGCAAAGGAGCAGGCGGTTGCGGGGGAGAAGCTGGCCGAGCTGGACAGGGCGTCGCTCAGTGATCCGAACGAGTACGATACGCTGCACGAGGAGGAGGAGAGGCTTACTGCTATCGAGATCTACCGGGATGCCGTGAGCGAGGCGGTCGCTCTGCTTTCCGATGTCGCGTCTGATCCTGCCGGAAGCGCCCGCCCGCCCGGCGGTGACGCTAGCGTCGGGGGGGCACTGGAGCTGATCGGATTGAGCCGCAGGACTCTCGCAGGACTCCCGGGTTTCGAGCCAGTTCGCGAGCGTCTCGGCTCCCTGCAGGCCGACATGCAGGATCTGGTTTCCGAATTGGGGGGACGCCTGGCGGCTGCGGAGGATGACCCGGATCGACTTGGCGAGGTACGCCGGCGGATAAGGCTGCTAAAGGATATCGAGCGGAGGTACTCCGGCGATGGGACCCTGGCGGCGGCCATCGAGGAGCGGGAGAAGCTTCGTGTCCGTCTTGCCGACCTGACCGGTGCGGCTCGAGGGGCAAGAGAGCTGGATTCGCAGCGAGCTCAGCTGTGCCGGGAGATAGGGGAAGAGGAACGCCTTGTCGGGGAGTCGCGGCGGCGAGCTGCACCCCGACTGGCGGAACGCGTGCTCGAGCGGCTTCGGCCCCTGGCTATGGAGAAGGCGAGTATCGAGGTGGATGTTGCTCCTAGCCCCACCGGGGATCCCGTGGCAATCCTTCTCGGTGCCAATCCTGGCGAGCCGGCGTTGCCGCTGCAGAAGGTGGCCTCCGGGGGGGAGCTGTCCCGCACGATGCTCGCACTGAGACTGGCACTTTCGGGAGGCACCAACGCTTCGGGCAGTGCTGAGAGAGATTCCGACAGGCGGGGATCCCGGAGAGGGGAAGGTCCCGAGACGATGGTGTTTGACGAGGTGGACGCGGGGATCGGAGGCGAGGCGGGGATGGCAGTGGGCCGGGCGCTCTTCGAGCTCTCGCGCGGACGCCAGGTGATAGTAGTGACTCACTTGCCCCAGATTGCTGCCTGGGCAGACCGGCAGATCGCAGTATCGAAGGAGATGGCGGGCGACCGAACCGTTGCGGTTTTCGAGCAGGTCGAGGGTTCAAGGCGGGTCCAGGAGGTGGCGAGGATGCTTTCCGGGCAGCCGTCGCTCGAGGCAGCTCGCCGGCACGCTGAGGAGCTACTGGCCATGAAAAGGGCCTAAGGGCCCGTGTCATAATTAATTGAGCGATCCCGACGGCCAGATGACGCCCCTGACTCGCCGGATATCATCCCACTAATTATGACACGGGCCCTAAGCAGGCCGGACGTGGTGTGCAACCTACAGTCCGATTGGAGCCTCGCGTGCCAGTGGTGGTTGAATTGATGCAGTGCTGGTCAAGATAGGCGTATTACGACTGGACACAACGGGCAGGCATAGGAAGAGCGGCGGGGGTCCGCTGTACCGTCGAAAGGAAGGAATGGCGAAGCCCGACCGGTCGCCGCGGAAGGAGTGACAAAGCACTGCTTCGCCCGAGACTCCTATCGGCTGAGGCTCTTAGGTGGCCGGGCCGGCTCGGTAGTGTGGTCCGGGTTGAGATCTCCGATAGAAGGTGCCAACAGGAGATTCGTGAGCCGCAATAGTCGTTTTGTTGAGGACTGGTCCACTAAAATGACGCCGATGGAGGTCGCAATGCCGGTGCCGGCTGTGATGATGGGCTGTTCCCGCCGGCGAGCATGACGGAAGTACCGCCAGCGTCGCAGGAGGAGCTCGAATCGGAGGGATTATCACGCGATGGGTTACCCGAGATAGGGTCATCACGAGGGGCACCGGTGTCTGGAGGCAGGCGTTCCGGAGATACGAAGTTTGTGTTCTTTACAGGGGGGGTGTCATCGTCGCTCGGCAAGGGCTTGACGGCGTCGTCCCTGGGCAGGCTTCTCAAGTCGCGTGGTCTGAAGGTGACCATGATGAAGCTGGATCCCTACCTTAATGTGGACCCGGGTACCATGAACCCCTTTGAGCACGGGGAGGTGTTCGTTACCGAGGACGGTGGCGAGACGGATCTGGACCTCGGCCACTACGAACGATTTATCGACGAGAACCTCAATCGGGAGTCCAACGCGACAACCGGCTCGATCTACTCCGAGATCATATTGAAAGAGCGACGGGGGGACTACCTTGGCAAGACCGTACAGGTTATCCCGCACGTCACGGACGAGATCAAGAGCCGGATGATGCGCGTTGCCGAGGGTGAAGCGGACGTGGTGATAGTGGAGATAGGCGGTACGGTCGGTGACATCGAAATCGTTCCGTTCCTGGAGGCGATCCGCCAGGTTAGACGCGACGTGGGAAGGGACAACGTCTGCTACGTTCACTTGACGCTCGTGCCGTTCCTTGCCCCATCGGGGGAGCAGAAGACGAAGCCGACGCAGCATTCGGTTACGGAGTTGCGAAGCCGTGGAATCCAACCGGACGTGATCGTCTGCCGTTCGGACCAGCCGATACCTGCGGCGCTCAAGAGGAAGATCTCCCTCCAGTGCGACGTTCCCGTCGAGGCGGTCGTCTCAGCGGTGGACGCGCCGAGTATCTACCTGATACCGCACATGCTGCGTGAGGAGGGACTCGATTCGGTGGTATGCCGCACCCTGCGTATCGACGAAGACCGGCACCCGATAGACCTCTCGCGGTGGGATACGGTGGTCAGCAGAGTCAATATGCCCGGCACGATCGTGAGGATCGGCATTGTAGGCAAGTATGTCAACCTTCCCGACGCCTACCTCTCGGTCATCGAGGCCGTGCGCCATGGAGGGTTCTATCACGGTGCGCGGATCGAAGCGCAGTGGCTGCAGGCGGAGGAGGCCGAGAATCTGGTGAAGTCCGGCGAGATGTCCTACCTCGACGGAATGATCGTGCCAGGAGGTTTCGGCGAGCGGGGGGTCGAGGGCAAGATTGCCGCTGTGGAGTTTGCGAGGGTCCATGAGATCCCCTGCCTTGGCATTTGCCTCGGCCTGCAGGTGATGGTTGTCGAGTATGCCCGCCATGTACTCGGACTGGAGGGAGCCAACTCGCGGGAGATGGACCGGTTCACTCCGCATCCGGTCATAGACCTGATGGACGATCAGAGAAGCGTTGTAGACAAGGGCGGGACCATGCGGCTTGGATCTTACGTTGCCAAGCTGCGCCCGGGCAGTCGGGCCGCTGTTATCTATGGAGTAGAGGTGATCTCGGAGCGACACCGGCACCGCTACGAGGTCAACCCGCGGTATTCGCGACAGCTGGAGGCGGCGGGCCTCGCCTGCAGCGGCATGTCCCCCGACGATCGGCTGGTGGAAATGGTCGAAGTTGCAGATCATCCGTTCTTCGTCGGCACCCAGGCGCACCCCGAGTTCAAGAGTCGCCCCGACAGGCCGCATCCGCTTTTTAGGGAACTTGTGGGTGCAGCACTTGTTCGCGCTGAGAGCAGGCACCCGAGGATCATCGACCTGGATTACATCAGCGATCCGGCATGACGGGAGCCGAGGTACCGGGCGGTAAGACCGGAGTCGGTGGAGGGGCTGGAGTTGGCAGTGCAGGACGCGGCAGCACAGGAGGCGGCGACCGAGCGGACGGCTTCAGGGTGCTCGGTCGGGCGGATCGCTTCGCCGGCCAGAGGATCTCCGTTTCGGAGGTGATGGTCGAGGCACCCGATGGCGGGGTATTCAGCCGGGAGATCGTAAGGCACCCCGGCGCCGTCGCGGTTGTAGCGGTGTCGCCGGCCTCCGTTGCCACGGTGGTCGATGGCCAGCCAGGCGATATCCTCGCGACCGATGACCCAGCGGCTTTGGATGTATTCCTGGTGCGGCAGTTCAGGGCCGCATTCGGAGGGGAGGTGCTGGAGATCCCGGCCGGTACTCTCGATGTGGAGGGCGAGACACCCGAGGCTGCCGCATACCGGGAGCTCGAGGAGGAGGTGGGGCAGGTAGCCGGTGGGATGGAGAGGCTGGGCGAGATCTATAACTCGCCGGGGATTTGCGATGAGCGCACGTTCGTCTTTCTTGCGACGGGACTATCTCAAGGTGCTCGCGCCGGCGACGGACCGGAGGAGCGGTACATGAGCGTAGTCCGGATGCCCGTTGCGCAGGCGGTGGAGCGATGCCTGGCCGGCGAGATTCATGATGCTCAGACGGTAGTGGGCCTTCTGCTTGCAAGAGATCGGCTCTTCGGGGGCACGGGCGCGTAGCCGAGGAAATAGTGGTCGGTAGCGCAGGGTCATCAGCCGGTCCAGGAGTCGAGGTCCGGCGCGACCGCCCGCGTCCTTCCGATCCTGACTTGCGAGGCAAGGCCGTTACATCGGGCCCCGGCACCCGCCCGATGGCCCAACCCGGTAAACGCGGGGACGCCCGTCGCCGCGACCGCGGGAGCGAGCCGAAGCTACGCCGTGCCGAGCTGACGCGTGCCTCGGAGGAGTACCTGGCATACCTGGTGGCCGAGAAGGGCCGGTCGCGCAATACCATGGCGGCGTATAGGAGCGACCTCGCCGGATTCGAGGGGTATCTCGAGGCTGCAGGTATCCGTGTCGACCAGTGCACTACCGGGCTGATCGAGGCCTACCTCGCGGGAAAACGTGGCGGCGGTGCTTCGGGGGCGTCTATGGCGAGGGCACTGTCGTGCTTGCGGGGTCTTTATGTATTTCTCGAGGAGGAAGGGGTTGTGAACGGGAATCCGGCTCGCCTCGTGTCGGGCGGGCGTGCCGACCGCAGGCTGCCCAAAGCCTTGTCGGTTGCGGAGGTGCAGCGCCTTCTCGAAGCCCCTGGGGATTACAGTCCTCTTGCCAGGCGCGATCAGGCTATTCTCGAGACGCTTTACGGGACGGGAATGAGGGTGTCGGAGCTCGTAGGGCTGTCGGTAGCAAGTATCAGAGGTATTGAGTTCGGCCGGGGGCTGAGTAGCGGGGAGTCGTCAGCCACGGGAGGGTCCGGTTCGGGATCCGGCAACCTGCATGGATCGCGACCGGCGACGGCGGATCGGATCGGTACGATACGTGTGATGGGCAAAGGCCGGAAAGAGAGGATCGTCCCGGTTGGAGAGATTGCACTTGGAGCGGTCGCGAGGTGGCTTTCTGTAGGTGGGAGGCCTGCCATAGCCAACCGGGCCCGCAGGTACGGCAGTGCGGACTCGCTGGAGGCCCTCTTTCTCAATGCAAGGGGAATGCGCCTGACTCGGCAAGGGGTGTGGCTGGTCATTCAGCGGCGAGCAGCGGAGACAGGGCTCGCCGGAAGGGTGCATCCGCACGTGCTCCGGCACTGTTTTGCGACCCACATGCTGGAAGGGGGTGCAGATATCAGGGTGGTCCAGGAGCTTCTCGGACACGCCTCGATCTCGACCACCCAGATATATACGAAGGTGTCCATCGAGCATTTGAGGGAGGAGTACGAGCTAGCTCACCCGCGGGCTGCGGTAGCGAGGATGCGAAATAGCAGGTAGGGCGCGCAACCGGTGCGCTGGCGACACAGACCGCCCGCAGGTTGTAGGATATGGGCGTGCCCGACGGGATTGATGTTCAAGTCGAAGATCCGGTAGTCGAAGACTCGCAGGCTGAGGAGGCGGTTGACTTTTTCGGCCTTCTCTTCATAGAGAAGCAGGAGCTTCTGGACCGACTGTCCGAGCTGGGCTACGGCGAGGAGGGCAGGCTCGTCTATGACACGAACTTCGCCGACACCAGTCAGGTGACGGCCGAACGGGGCGAGGTGGAAGCCCTTGTGCAGAAGTTGCAGGATGGCCTCGATCAGGTGGAGGAGGCGCTCGGGAAGCTCGAAAAGGGCAACTACGGTGTCTGCGAGTCGTGCGGCGGACGTATCGGGGTCGCGCGCCTCGAGGCCAATCCCGCTGCAAGGCTTTGCATTAACTGCGCATCAGCAGCGAAGAGCTAAGCGAGGGTGCGGGGCTCGCAAGGGCCCGGGGCGTTCCTGTTGAGTGAGGACGTCCGGTGGACGTCCGAGGGGAAGGTAGCGGCGCAGCCACGACCCGCAATGGTCCAGTGTGATGCAGTCCGCTGTACTGCCGAGAGGAAGGCATGACGAAGCACCACTTTCGGTCGTGGAAGGGCAGTGGAGTGCCCGATCCGGTTTTCATGATGCCACTGGGAGCCGTAACGGTACGGCTGGTCGAGGTGTCCTGATGGGGCCGGGCCGGCTGCCGTTAGGCCCGGGCCAGGAGGGGCGCCCACCCTGGAGCCCCACGGAGCGCCAGATTGCGGTTATTGCCGGCGTAGTGCTGGTGGTCCTGGTGGTGCTGGTGAAGGTTCACAGGATCACCTACGACGAGGTCCTGTTCTTCGCCGCCTTAGTACCGTCGATTATCCTTCACGAGGTGAGCCATGGCGTCGTTGCGCTCGCTCTCGGTGACGACACGGCCAAGCGCGCCGGGAGGTTGACGCTCAACCCGCTTGCACATATCGATCTCCTGGGCAGTCTGATCCTGCCCGCAATCATGATTGCCACTGCAGGAGTGGCCTTCGGGTGGGCGAAGCCGGTACCTGTGGCCGTGAACAGGCTTCGAAGCCCGCGTAATCATGTTGTCCTGGTGGGGCTGGCGGGCCCTGCGACGAATGCTCTGCTCGCTGCCGTGTTCGGGGCCGTATTCGTGTTCGTGACTCCGGCGGTCACAAAGGAGCTGTTCATGCATACGGGGTCGGTTTCGGCGTTCTCCGTCGTGAGCCAGTTTTGCCTGATGGGCGGGTTTGCAAACGTGCTGCTGGGTGTGTTCAACCTGATCCCGATCCCGCCGCTTGACGGCTCGGCCGTCATCGAGAGGTTGCTGCCGGGACACCTTCTCGCCGGCTACTACCGGATAAGGATGTTGATGCTGGTGCCGCTGATTGTCGTGGTGCTGGTGTTCCCGGGTGTGATCGATTCGGTGGTCAACCCGATATTCTCCTTCTGGGGCCGCCTGGTCGGGCTCTGAGAGTGAGCTCGCAGCGTTATGACGATGCGCGTCCGTGAGCTCGCGGTAGTAGTCTGTCCCCGTACCGGTCCGGCCCTACACCAGCCCGGACTTAACGGCTAAGGTGGACGATTGATGAAGCCGGGATCAATGCAGTGCCAGGTGGTGCCGGGATGACGCTGCCGGGCGAACCCGCAGTTCTTGTCGATCTCGGTCTGAGCGACATCGTCGACATTGCCATCGCGCCCGACGGAAGCGGGATCTGGCTTGTTGACGCAACGGGTGAAGTGCATACGGTCGGCGATGCGCTCTTCCTCGGTTCGCTCCCGGCCATCGGTGTCGCTCCCGGGAGTGCTGTAGCGGGGATAGCGTCTACCCGGTCGGGGAGGGGTTACTGGATCGTAACCAAGAACGGCGACGTCTACTCGTTTGGCGATGCACCGCATTTGGGCACTCTTCCCGAGATGGGCATCATTCCTGCGGCGCCGGTCGTGGTACTGGTGGCGAACGCCGGTGGAGCCGGCTACTGGATGGTCAGTGAACAGGGCGACGTTTACACCTTCGGAACCGCACACTACCTCGGGACCCTGCGGGAGAAGGGGTTCAAGATGGTGACGGGGGTGGCCGGGCTTCTGCCGGAAGGCAAGGAGGAGAAGGGTTATCTACTTGTCGATGGCAGGGGCGAGGTGTACACGTTCGGAGAAGCCTGGTACCGTGGATCGCTGCCACCTGCTGGCGTAGTGCCCGAACGGCCAGCGATCGGGTTGTTACGTCGCCAACCGTCGCTTTCCGGGGGGTACTGGATAGTCTGCGGCGACGGAGAGGTCTATTCCTTCCTTGCTCCGGCCTACGGTTCGCCCACCGATCGTCTCGATGGAGAGGCCCTCGTGGCATCCGAGGCTGATCCGCTTACCGGAGACGGGTACTGGCTGCTTGCCGGCGATGGGCGGCTTTTCGGGTACGGGAATGTTGCGGGCGAGCTTGTGAAGGCGATCAGCGCTTAAAGCCTCAGCCGATAGGGAGGTTGAATGAGACGGTCCGCTGTACTGCCGCCGTGCTGCGCCCGAGGGTCGTCGAGGCCGTCTGCCTGTTCAGGAACGGTAGAGGCCGACCGCAGTATACGCGCGTCGCAGGGTAGCGGACGCGACCAGTACGGCTTGGTCGGCCCCGTTGCGGAGTACCGCTGCAACCTCGCCGAGGTCGGCTGAAAGGCTGGCATACCGGGCCCTCACAGGCTCGATCGCGGCGTTAACCGCATCGGCGGTGTCAGCCTTGAGCTGGGCACAAGTGCTATATCGAGAAGCGATATCATCGGGCCTTCCTTCCGTGGATGCGGCGAGTATCTCGATGAGGTTGGATACGCCTGGGCGTTGCTGCGGGTCGTAGGAGACTGCCGGTTCGGAGTCGGTCACCGCCCGTTTCACCTTGGCAGCGATGTCATCGGAGGAGTCGAGCAGGAAAATGGTCCCGAGAGCGGAATCGGCGGACTTGGACATCTTGCGCTCGGGGTGCTGGAGGTCCATTACCCGGGCGGCGACGCCAGGGATCAGCGGTTCGGGGATGACGAAAGTATCGCCAAAGCGGTTGTTGAATCGTTGAGCTATGTCGCGGGAGAGCTCAAGATGCTGCTTCTGGTCCTCGCCGATGGGCACGGCCGCGGCATCGTAAAGGAGGATATCGGCCGCCTGCAGGACGGGATAGGTGAAAAGCCCGGTGCTGACAGACTCGCGCCCGTGGCTCTTCTCCTTGAACTGCGTCATCCTGTTGAGCTCGCCAACAGGCGTGACGCACTGGAGGAGCCAGGCCAGCTCCGCGTGGGCGGGGACATGCGACTGAACGAAGATCGTAGTACGGGGGGGGTCCAGACCGATAGCGAGGAGCATGACGGCAAGGCGAAGGGTGCGTTCCGGCAGTTCAGCGGGCTCGATGGACGCAGTCAGGGAGTGAAGATCGACTATGCAGTAGGTGCACTCGGCACTCTCCTGGAGTGTAACCCAGTTCCGCAGGGCGCCGAAGTAGTTGCCGAGGTGGAGATCGTTGGTGGGTTGGATGCCCGAGAAGATCCTTTCCATGGCGCCACATCCTACCAGCGAGGCGAGGACGTTCGAGAGAAATAAGTGGCGAAGCACTACTTACCCCCGCCGGTCCACCAATCCGGGGCGATCCGCGGTTATCCTGAATCTTGTGTACAGACTCTCCTCGTTGGCCGGGGGCGCCGTCCGCCGGGTTGTCGCCCGGGAAGACGTACCCCCCGCGTCAAGGGAGGAGTTTGACGGTTACGAGGCTGCGGTCAGAGTTGACGCAGGAGGATTCGAAGGCTCCCTGGCCGAGCTAGTCCAGCTCGTCTCGGAAAGGAAGCTCGATGTGCTCGGGGTGCACCTCGGCGAGATCGTGTCGTGCTTTCTCGGTAACATCGACGGCCTGCGCGAAGGAGACGCTGAGGCTCTTATGGAGCTCCTGTCGCAGTTCGTCCTGCTCTTGTCGCTTCTCATCCACTGGAAGGTGGCGTCGATGCTGCCCGCCGACGATGAGCGGGAGACCGACGAGGAGCTGTATGGCATGGAGCAACGGGACAAGCTGGTGGGCAGGTTCATCGAGCTGCAGGCCTACGCCAGATCGGCACAGGCGATCTCGCAGATGCTCGAGGCGCAGGCCTTGTGCGTACCACGACGTGCCGGTCTGGAGGAGCAGTTCACGGATCTGGCACCCGACCTGCTTGCCGGCGTGGATACGGCGAAGTTGCACTCGGCCTGGATGAGGGTGGTCGAGCGGGAAGGAGCGCGCAAAGCTGCTGAAGTCGATCTTGGTCATGTGACCGTCGACAGCGTTTCGTTGCCGGAGGCTCTGGTGATTGTCGAGACACGTCTGGCCTCCTTGAAGGAGGTGACCTTTGGGTACCTTGTATCGGATGCCGTCACGAAACTCGAAGTGATCGTGAGGTTCCTCGCCATTCTGGAGTTGTTCAAGCGGGGTGACGTGACACTTGCGCAGAACGAGATCTTTGGGGACGTGACGGTGAAATGGGTCGGCGCCTCCCTGGGAGCGCGATGATCAGCGAGGAGGAGGCCGCCGTAGAGGCGGTCCTGCTCTCGGCCGTGGAGCCGGTTCCACCCGGCCTCCTTGGAGAGTTGCTCGAGAAGCCTGCGGGTGCAGTTGAGGAGCTTTGCGCGCACCTTGCCGCTTCGTACCAGGAGGAGGGTCGCGGGTTCAGGCTGACAAAGGTAGCCGGCGGCTACCGGTTGCACACGGCGAAGGAGATGGCTCCCTACGTCGAGCGCTTCGCACTGGAAGGAGTATCGCAGCGGCTGTCCGCTGCGGCACTCGAGACGCTTGCGATTATCGCCTACAAGCAGCCGGTGACGAGAGGGCAGATCTCGGCGCTGAGGGGTGTCAACTGCGATGGCGTCGCGAGGCTGCTCGAGCAGCGCGGCTACATAGAGGTGGTTGGTACTGCCGACGGCCCGGGCAAGCCCTCGCTTTACGGGACTACGCCTACGTTCCTGGAAAGGCTCGGCATCAACAGCCTTGACGACCTGCCGCCCGCATACGAAGCACTTCCGGGATCGGAGGCACTTGGTGAGGTAGAGGGCATGTTCAGGGCGGCCGGACCGGGAGACTAAGGAAGAGCGTTGGGCTCCGATCCGGAGGCGAATACCATCGGCGAGCGGTACGGGGCGTAACCGATGGCGACAGGTTGGCAGGGCACGGATCGCGGCGTCAATGAATGATTCCGGTGAAGATGGGGAGGCTCGGGCTGGTCGCTGGGATGGCGACGAGGCAAGCGGAGAGAAGTTGCAGAAGGTCCTCGCCCGGGCAGGTATCGCCAGCCGGCGCAGATGTGAAGAGCTGATAGCCGGGGGTCACGTTACGGTGAACGGTGAACCGGCCCGTGTGGGCATGCGGGTGGAACGTAGCCGCGACGATATCCGGATCGACGGGAGGAGAATCCCGGTGGATCCGCGGCTCGTCTACTTCCTGGTGAATAAGCCGAAGGCCGTCGTCACTACCGCTGATGACGAAGTGGGGCGCCGGACGGTGGTCGATCTCGTGCCCAGCCCCGTCAGGATTTTTCCGGTCGGGCGGCTCGACGCCGACAGTGAGGGCTTGCTGATCCTGACGAACGACGGCAACCTTGCCCAGGAGCTGACTCATCCCTCCTACGAGCTGGAGAAGGAGTACTTGGTGGAGGTGCAGCGGGTTCCCAATGGCCACGCACTGTCGCAGCTCAGGCAGGGAATTATGCTGGAGGATGGGATGACGGCACCTGCGAGGGTCGGCCGTCTTGGCGAGAGGGTTCTTTCAATAACCGTGCATGAAGGGCGCAACAGGCTGGTGAGGCGTATGTGCGATGCCGTGGGCTGCCCGGTGATACGCCTGGTGAGGGTCAGGATCGGTTTGCTTTCCGACAGCAGGTTGGCTCCGGGCGCCTTCCGGGAGCTGAGGCCGGAGGAGGTCCGGGCGCTGATCTCGGAGGCAGAAGGGTGGGGGAAGGGTGTGCGACGTATCCGCGGCGGTACCAGCCGTGGAACCGCGAGCCGGCATTCCGACTGGGGAACTTGACCGGCGATCCTCGGCGAGGAGGAACCGCCCGATCGAGAGCGGGGCGCGGGGCGCGTTTTGGTAGGGTGTGGAGGTGGGACGATCCGTCTGGGCCATCAGAGGGGCTACAACCGTCGCTAGGGACACGCCCGAAGAGGTGTTCCAAGCTACGCAGGAGCTGCTTCCGGCCATGCTCGACGCGAACGGGCTCGGGGTGGCTGATGTCATCAGTATCGTCTTCACCGCTACAGAGGACATCAAGTCGACCTTTCCGGCGGCTGCAGCCAGGTCGATAGGCTTCGAGGAGGTGCCGCTCATGTGCGCGAGAGAGATGGACGTCGAAGGCTCCCTTCCCCTGTGCGTGAGGGTGCTGATGCACGTGTCCCGCGAGAACGGAGCCGGACCGGCGCGATGGGTTTATCTGCGGGGTGCTACCGTGCTGCGAGAGGACCTTTGAGGGCGCGCACGCCATCGGGGGTGAAGGCAGCGACAAGGGTAGCAGCGCCGCCTATGCCGCATGTGCCGCCAGTGTGGCGGACGTGGCTCTAGAGGTCCGTGGCGGGACCGCATCGGTACGGCCTGGCGGTCCGTTCGCCGGCAAGCTCCGCGTGCCCGGTGATAAATCGATTTCCCACAGAGCAGTCCTGATAGCGGCACTGGCAGAAGGCGAGTCGCACCTGAGCGGCTTGTCATGGGGAGAAGATGTGGCTAACACTGTGCGTGCGGTTCAGGCGCTGGGCGCCGTGGTATCCGGGGCGGTGGGAGGGTTTGGCGCAGGGGCGACCGCTGCCGGGAAGCAGCCGGCAGAAGCCTCGGGCGGGCAGAGCGCATCGGGGCGCGAGGTGATTGTAAGCGGCGGGCGGCATTTGCTGCGCCAACCAGCGGGCGAGCTGTACATGGGTAACTCGGGGACGGGGATGCGGCTCGCTGCGGGTCTCGTGGCAGGGTTTCCGTGGAGTGTCACCCTGTCAGGCGATGAGTCGCTATCTAGACGGCCCATGGACCGGATCGCGGTCCCGCTGCGGATGATGGGTGCAAAGGTGAGCGGCAGGAGCGAACTGCCCGGGAGCGAACTGCCCGGGAGTGGACTGGTCGGGAGTGGACTGGTCGGGAGTGGCAGCGGGAAACCGGAAGCAGGCGAACTTCGAGAGGGCGAGAGTGGTGCCGCCGGGCGAGCCTACCCGCCGATCACGGTCGAGGGCGGCTCGCTTCACGGGATAGACTTCACGCCGGCGCAGGCAAGTGCGCAGGTAAAGTCGGCCGTGCTTCTGGCGGGTCTCTCTGCCACAGGCACGACGGTGGTGCATGAGCCGGTTCTCACCAGAGTGCATACGGAAGAGATTCTTGCCCTCGCGGGTGCTATGTTGTCCAGTCCCGGTGCTGCGGCGAAGGGGGCACCCTATAGCGCCACTGTTATGGCTTCGGACCTGTCTCCATTCGAGCTCGACGTCCCCGGAGACCCGTCGCAGGCGGCGTTCCTCCTTGTGGGGGCACTTATCCTTCCCGGAAGCGAGGTGTGTACCGGTCCTGTCTATCTCGGTCCATCCCGGGACGGCTTCCTTTCTGTGCTGGAGAGAATGGGGGCTGAAATCGCTATCCAGGACCTGGAGGTTGCCACGCGGTCCGGGTCGAGCAAGTCGGCGTTTCATGAGCATGCAACCGGCAGGGTCGCAACGGTACCACTCGAACGTCGCGTGGAGGTGCCGGCAGAGCGGGAGCACCGGGAGCGAGAGCGTGGAGTGAACATGGGCCTCTGCAGACTCGCGGCGGCGATTCATACGGTGACATCGGGTTACGTGACGGCTCGCTACAGCTCGCTTGAAGGGGTCACCGTGGCGGCATCGGAAGTTGCCGGCATTATCGACGAGATACCGGTGCTGGCGGTGGCTGCGACCTTCGCAACGGGGATAAGCGTTTTCGAGGGGGTGGCGGAGCTGAGGGTAAAGGAGTCGGACAGGGCGACCGGGATTGTCGCGATGCTGCGGGCCTTTGGCGCTGGCTGCCGGATGGAAGGCGACAACCTGGTAGTCGAGGGAGGCCGGCCCCTGCATCCGGCGACTGTCGACTGCGGGTGGGATCACCGGATCGCAATGTCCGCGGCGATTGCCGGGTTGGCCGCAACCGGGGAAGGTCACACGACGATAAAGGGTTTCGATTCGGTCGCCACTAGCTACCCGGGGTTCCAGGCGGACGTAAACATGCTTCTCGGGGGCCGGTCGTGACATGGCCGATCGAGTGGAACCGGCCATGAAGGGGCCGGCCACGAAGGGGCCGTTCGTAGTGGCGATTGACGGGCCGGCGGGATCCGGTAAGTCGACCCTTGCGAGAAACCTGGCCGGAGCGCTCGGCGTTCCGTCGCTGGACACGGGGGCGATGTACCGTGCGGCAGCCGCGGCGGTGCTGGCAAAGGGTGTGGTCGTAAACGAGGAGGGTGAGGTATCCTCCGTTGTGGCGGGATCGGCCATCGATGTGGGGGAGCGGGTCTTGCTGGATGGCAAGGACGTGACCGAGTTGATACGAACACCGGAGGTGGAGGCTCTTGTATCGGATGTCGCTGCGTTACCCGAGGTCAGGCGCGACCTCGTTGGTCGCCAGCAGCAATGGATACGTGCGCACGGAGGCGGGGTGGTCGAGGGGCGCGACATCGGGACCGTTGTGGCACCCGATGCGGTACTGAAGGTCTTCCTTGTGGCGGAGCCACGGGTCAGGGCGACGCGGCGTGCTGGAGAGAGGAGGCAGGTCCATGCGCTGAGTGACGTCGAGGGGGAAATCGCACGTAGGGACAGGATAGACTCCTCGCGGGCGACGGATCCGATGCGCAGCGCGGAGGCACTGACTGCGATAGGGACGGACCCGTCGGTCATGGTTGTGGACACCACGAGCGTGACAAGTGAGGACGTGCTCGCGGTGGTGCTCGAGAGGCTCACCGATCTGGGCGTGATAGCAAGGAGGTAGGTGGCTTGTTGCGTTACAGAGCGTCGAGGCGGGAGTTGGTGGCCGCCGGCATCAAGGCGCCGCCGGTGCTGTATGCCGCCATGAGGTGGCTTGCTCACGCGATCAACCGCTTCATGTGGCACGTCGAGATCACTGCTCCATGGGAGGTACCGGAGCACGGGCCAGTTATCCTGGCGCCGGTGCACCGCAGCTTCCTGGACTTCTTCGTGGCGTCGGAGGCAACGGCCCGTCCGGTGGCATTCATGGCGAAGAGCGAGCTTTGGCGCTCGAAGCTGCTCGGCAGGTTCCTAGCTGCGTTCGGTGCCTTTCCGGTGAACCGCAGCGGCGTGGATCGCAAGGCCCTGGAACGGTCAGAGGAGGTGCTGTCTGCGGGTGCTGTTCTTGTCGTGTTCCCGGAGGGGGAGCGCAAGACCGGGCCGGAAATCGAGAAACTCCTCGACGGCGTTGTTTTCCTCGCCACACGCACGGGAGCGGCGATCGTACCCATAGGACTTGCTCCGACAGAACGGGTCATGCCCAAGGGGACAAAGCTGCCGAAGCGAATGCCGGTCCAGCTCGTGCTGGGCAGGTGCCTCGACGGTAGGGACGGATCGGGCGGAGCACGGGTCAGGAGGGCCGAGATCCTGCAAAAGACAGCGCTACTCAGACGGTCCCTTCAGGACGCCTTCGACGAAGCCCGTGCCCTCGCGGGGGAAACTGGCGCTCTGGCCGGGGATGGCTGACCCGATTTACCGGAGCAATCGAGCGTGTGCCTTGACGGCGGCGTTCCCGCCGCCAGGTGCCGAGCACGACCCGGGCATAGTTGACCCCGAATAACAGGTTGGTGCCCTTCTTGGTGATACCCGAGGCGCGAGGGTACCAGGTAATCGGCCGGTCCACGATGCGCCAGCCGTGCATCCCGGCGGAAATGATCAGCTCAGCCGTCTGGTACTGGGTCTGCTCGAGCGTCACGTCGCGGAGCACCTGGGACTTGAGCGCCCTGTAACCGTTGGACGTGTCGGTCAGGCGGTTGTGGATCAACTTGGAGATCACCAGCCCGAAAAACCTGACGCCTGCTTTGCGCATCCTGTCAGTCGTGTGGTCGACACCGAGGGTGCGCGAGCCGATGACGAAATCGGCTTCGCCGCTGATGAGTGGCTCCAAGAGAGCTTTCATCTCCTGCGGATCGTTCTGGCCGTCGGCGTCAAGGGTCACGATGTACCAGGCCCCGCTGTCGACGGCGAGCTCGTAGCCGATCTTCAGGGCGACCCCGTGGCCCATGTTGATCGGCAGGGCGCAGCAGTATACGCCGCGCCTCCGGACCTCCACCTCGGTGCCGTCCTCACCTCCGTCGACGACAACGAGAGGGGTGACACGGAGTCCATCAACATCGGATGGCATTTTGTCGAGGACCTCTCCGATGTTGGCTTCCTCCTCGTAGGCAGCTATGAGCGCAACGACGGGGCCGAAGTCAACCGCGGGGTACTGCTCGAAAAAGTCCTTGCGAGCGAGGCTCCTAACCAGCTCGGCAGGATTTCGCGGCTTGCCGCGGGGTACTCGGGGGCTGTCCGCGGGCGGCGTGGCGTCGTTCATCCTGCGGCCACTCTCCTCGCGACGCTCTGTGGCGCCGCCAGGCTTTGTGGGGGAACGGGGCTCTGTGGCACCGCCGGTTCGTGCGAAACAGCAGGGTTGGCTGTTGCCGGAGCCCGGTGTCGGCGAAGAGTCCGTGGTGCGTTGGCGCTGGCCGTGACACCGGCCGTGGCTCCTGCTGAAAAAGTCGTGGCCAGGAAAGTCTCGAGAGACGACAGCATCTCGCGCAGCTCGGGTGGGGGAGGGAAGTACTCGCCCTCGTCGGTGACGCGGACCTCCTCGACGGGGCCTGCGGGGGCGAGTGCCTCTACGATCTCACTGACGAGGCGCTCAGGAGCGGATGCCCCTGCCGTCACACCGATCACCCCTGACAGCCCGGAGGGTAGTTCGGACGCGTCATTGATCCTGACAACCTTATTGCAGCCTGCGTCACGTGCGACCTGAGCGAGAGAAAGCGTGTTGGAGGAGTTCTGCGAGCCGATGACGACGACAGCGTCGCTCGCTCTAGCGACGGCGCGAACGGCTGCCTGCCTGTTGGTCGTGGCGAAGCAGAGATCTGCGCGGGAGGGTGTCCAGACATTATCGAAGCGGGAGCACACGTGGTCCATTATGCCTCGCCATTCGCTCTCCGCAAGAGTTGTCTGGGCGATCAGGGCGACAGGGGTACGGGGGTCAAGACGCGTCGCCAGGGCATCGACATCGGCATTTGATTGGACGAGATGAACTACCGCGGGCGCTATAGCGCTCGTGCCGACGACCTCCTCGTGGCCGGCATGGCCTATGTAGATGATGTCGTATCCTCGCGCCGCGCGAGTCTTGACTTCATGATGCACCTTGGTGACGAGGGGGCATACCGCGTCGACGACCACGCTGCCAGCCGTCCTGGCCTGAGCTACGATCTGAGGGGACGTGCCGTGAGCAGAGAGTACAAGCGGTGCGCCTGCCGGTACCGAGTCCACCGAGTCGACGAAGATTACGCCCTTGCGCCGGAATTCCTCGACGACCGGGCGGTTGTGGACTATTTCGTGGTAGCAGTAGATCGGTGGATCGAAGATCTTCACCATCCAGGCGAGGGCGTCGATAGCCTTGTCTACCCCGGCACAGAAACCCCGAGGGGTGGCCACGAGGACCTTCTCTATCTGGTTGCGACCGTTAGTAGTCGGGGGCGAGGATGCGTGCGATCGTGGCAAGTTCTCGAGGTCGCCTCGAGGGGTGAGACGGTCCGCTGTACCGTCGAAAGGAAGGCATGGCGAAGCACTACTTCGCCCGAGATCCGTATCCGCTGAGGCTCTTACCTTCATGAACCCATACTAACGGCACTGGCTGCCCGCTCCGGTGCGTCACCGGTTTGCCGGCCTGGGTGGGGTTTCTGCGTTCGTTGCCCGACAATCGCCGGCGGGGTAGTGTCTTTGCATCATGGGAGACTACATACCCCATACGGACGCCGAGGTGCGTGACATGCTCACGTTTCTTGGCTTGGAGAGTGTCGGCGAGCTATTCCGGTCGATCCCGGAGGCGCTTCGTATCGGCGCGGGCCTGCCGCTCGGCGCCGGAATGTCGGAGCCTGATGCCGTCTCGTATCTTGCGGGACTCGTGGAGGAGGGGGGATCCGGAGCGCGAGGACTGTGTTGTTTCGCAGGAGGGGGTGCTTACGACCGTTACGTGCCGCCTGCCGTGACAGCGCTCGCCGGGCGAGCGGAGTTCGTGACTTCCTACACTCCTTACCAGGCAGAGGTGGCGCAAGGGGTGCTGCAGGCGCTTTTCGAGTTCCAGAGCATGGTGAGCCGGCTGTCAGGGCTTCCTGTGTCAAATGCATCGTTGTACGACGGGGCCTGGGCAATGTTCGAGGCGGTCAACATGGCGCTTGCGGCGACGGGGAGGGACGAGGTGTGGGTGTCTGCCGGGGTGAACCCGGCGTGGAGGGATCTGCTCTCGACCTTACTGTCGGGTCGGGAGGTGAGGGTGACAACGGTACCGCTGCATCCGGCTAGCGGCGCCACGCTGTGGGACGTAGCCGGAGCGGTCGAGGGAGGGGAGGCCCGCGGCGATGGGAGAGCCAGCACATCAAGACCGGCTTGCCTGGCTGTGGCTTATCCCAACTACCTCGGTGTCGTCGAGGATCTCGGGGCGGTGAAGGCGATCTGCGAGCGCTTGGGGGCGAAACTGGTTGCGGACTACGACCCTGTGGCTATGGGTTTGCTCAGGAACCCGGGTTCGTACGGCGCCGATGTGGCCGTCGCAGAAGGGCAGTCTCTCGGGATCCCGCTCTCGTTCGGCGGGCCCTACCTGGGGATGCTTTCGGCGACGAGGGGTCTCATGCGGCTCATGCCGGGGCGGATTGTCGGCATGACGACGGATGTGGCCGGGAGGCAAGCTTTCGTGTCCACCCTGCGCGCACGGGAGCAGGACATCCGGCGGGAGCGTGCCACCTCGAACGTCTGCACAAACGAAACACTCATGGCTGTGATGGCCACCGTTCACATGGCTTGGTTGGGGCCGAAGGGCCTTTCGGAAGTGGCGAGGCGCTCTGCTGCGGGGGCGCACCTGCTGCATCGGCTGCTGTGCAGTGCGCCCGGAGTGGAGCCGCTGTATTCCGGGCCGTTCTTCGCGGAGTTCTCGTTGGAGGTTCCTCCGGAGCCAGCCGTATTGCTGGAGAGGTTGGCGGAAGAGGGTTTTCTCGGGGGGGTGGCGATCGGGCCGGCGGCGGCGAGCCGGGGCGGCCGGGGCGGTGCCGCTGATTACAAGGAGGGCCTGATCGTAGCGGTGACAGAGCGGAGGACAGCGGGCGAGATCGAGGCGTTCGCCGAAGCTTTCGGGCGGGCGGTCAAGTGAAGCAGGCTGCGGGCGGGCGGGCGTCGTCGGCTCCGGTCATGGGAGGTGGGGCCGAGCCGACGATCTTCGAGTTGTCGTTTCCGGGACGCAAGTGCGCACAGCTTCCCGCGACCGGGGTGGCGGACATGGTGCCCGAGGATTGGTTGCCCGCGGACCTCCTTGCCTCCGGGCTGCCTGCGCTGCCGGAGGTGTCGGAGCGAGACCTCGTCGCTCATTACACGCGGCTGAGCGAGCGGCAGTATTCGGTGGATACCGGGGCGTACCCGCTCGGGTCCTGCACGATGAAGTACAACCCGAAGGGGTTCGACCAGCTTGCCGGGATGCCGGCGCTGGCAAGTGCGTCGCCCCATCTGCCTGTGAGCCGTTCTCGGGGCTGGATGAGGCTGTTACTGGAGCTCGAGTGGTCGCTCTGCGGGATAGCAGGCATGGACGCGTTCACCCTACAGCCGCCGGCCGGGGCCGCAGGCGAGCTCGTTGGGCTGCTCATCGTGAACGCGTACCACCGCAGCACGGGCGACCTCGACCGAAAGGTCGTGATCGTCCCTGATTCAGCACACGGCACCAATCCGGCATCGGCCAAGGTTGCCGGCCTTGCAGCCAGGACGGTGAGGTCGACGGATCGAGGGCTCGTCGACGTCGACGCGCTCGAGGCCGAGCTGGACAGTACCGTGGCGGCGATCATGCTCACGAATCCGAACACGCTCGGTCTGTTCGAGGAAGACGTCGAGCGGATCTGCCGCATGGCGCACGACGCGGGAGCGCTCGCATACTACGACGGTGCCAACCTGAATGCGATAGTCGGGCTGTCGCGGCCGGGTGATATGGGCTTCGATGTTATGCACGTGAACCTTCACAAGACTTTCGCCACGCCGCACGGGGGGGGTGGGCCGGGAGCAGGACCTGTGGGCGTGAAGGACTTCCTTGCGCAGTTCCTTCCCGGTCCCATCCCGCGACCGGCGGGGGGCGTCAAGGCCGAGGGTGTTATCGGGACCGAGGGCAGCGTGGGGAACCTGGGCTGGGGGGGGTCGGAAGATATCGCCGCTGCGGGTACTGCGGAAGGAACCGGGCGGGCGCGAGATGAGGTCGGCGCGGCGCCTCTTGAATGGTGGTGGCCCGAGCAGTCGATCGGGCGGGCCCACAGCTTTCACGGCAACGCGCTGGTGCTGGCACGGGCACTTGCCTATATTCTCGTGCATGGTTCGCCAGGCCTCAGGCGCGTCGCCGAGACGGCTGTCCTGAACGCGAACTGGCTTCTGCGGGCGATCGAGGGAGCCTACGACGCGCCGTATGGACGCCCCTGCATGCACGAATGTGTCGTCTCAGTGGCCAATTTGAAGAAGGCAGCCGGAGTGCGGGCTACAGACGTGGGCAAGCTCCTACTCGACCGGGGGTTCCATGCGCCGACCATCTCGTTTCCGCTTGTGGTGGACGAAGCGCTCATGCTGGAGCCTACCGAGACCGAGAGCCCCCAGACGCTGGCGGCACTGGCCACCACGCTGGTGGAGATAGCTGGCGACGCGCAATGCCACGGTAGCGGGATTTCGGCAGATTCGCCGCAGCGAACGCCGGTGGGGCGCGTCGACGAGGCAACTGCGGCGCGCCGTCCGATCTTGACGGAAGACGACCGCGAGGGTTGATACCCGGGCCGGCCAGGTGGCTGTCTCCGGCGCTGGATTGCCTGCCTCCTGCCCCCGATTTCCGGCCCTCGCTACTTCGTGAACCCCGGCGCTGGCACGGGAATGTCCCCGCTTGCCGTTCGCTCCCGGCCCGGTCGGAGCCCCATCGTGACCGGTACCGGCTCAGAGGCGGAAGCAGCATTGCTTGGCCAACTTGCCGCTCCCACAGGGGCAGGGGTCGTTGCGACCGGGCCTGCGTGGAGGCGCTTGCGGGCTCACCGGCTCGCCGCCGAGAATTCGTTTCATGACCGGCACGGAGTGCTGGAAGAAGATCTTGAGCCCTTCGCAGAGGTAGTTGAGGGGCGGCTCGCCATTGGGGGATTCGACGAGGCGGTCCTTCGGGCAGCCTCCGTTGCAGGCCGCTAGCCAGGGGCATTCGAGGCACTTGCGGGGTAGCACGCTCTTGGTGTTTCCGAATACCCGCTGGGCAGGAGAGTCGGCAAGCTCGGCAAGGGATGCGTCGTTCACGTTACCAAGGAGGTGGCCTGTGTCGACGAAGTGGTCGCACGAAAAGACACTGCCGTCGTGTTCCAGGACGAGCGCCCTCCCGCAGGTAGGCGCCATGGTGCAAAGGGCCGGTACCGCCCCCGAAAGCGCACGCATGGTCTCGCCGAAGGTCTGCACCATTACCCGGCCGAGGTCGTGCGCGGACCATTCGTCGAAGATCGTGTTGAGGAAGTGGCCGTATGCCGCAGGGTCGACTGACCCGGTGGGTGGGTGGGTCGCTTCCCCGGAATGCCGGACAGGCCCGGCAGAGGGACGGGTAGATCCAGCAGGCCGGCGGACGACGGGGAGGAACTGGATGAAGGTACTCCCGAGGTCCTTGAGAGCGTTGTACACCCCGAGAGGGTCCCCAGCGGTCACGGGGTTCACAGTGCAGAGGAGATCGGGTTCGAGGCCGCGGGCGATAAGAAGCCGGGCCGCTCGAGTGGCCCTCGCCCAGCTGCCCGCACCTTTGCGGTTCTGGCGGTTCGCGTCGTGAGCGGCTTGGGTACCGTCGACGCTGAGCCCAACCTCGAAGCGCTCGGCGGAGAGAAAGTCCGCCCACTTCTTGTCGATCAGGGTTCCGTTCGTCTGGAGGTTGTTCCAGCAGGCGAGCCCGGGAGGGAGGTAGCGCTGCTGGAGTTCGACGACTCGCCGGAAGAAAGCGAGTCCCGCTAGTGCCGGTTCACCGCCGTGCCAGACGAAATGGACGGCGGGACCCGGCGACACCTCTATGTAGCTACGTATGTAGTTCTCGAGGGTGTCGCCGGACATCTTGAACGAATGCGGTCGCTCGTAGATACTGGTCTTGTCGAGGTAGTAACAGTAGCTGCACCGGAGGTTGCAGATCGGGCCGGTCGGTTTTGCCATGACGACAAAGGGTGTGTACGCCTTGCGGGTGGCAGGAAAGCGTGATGTGGTCGGCATCGTGGCATTGGGAGCGCCGGCAAGGGGCTGCGTGGTTGGCATGGGCAACTTGGTGGCGGCTGGTGGGTGTGGTGCGCTTGGCGTAGGCGTCGCCGGTCCGGCGGGGGCCGATGCGGAGTTAGCCGGTACGGGGCCGTGCGGTGCTGGATTGTGCATCTGTGATGATCATTGTACTGCCGCTTGCAGTTTGCGGCGGATGGTGGCAAGGTAGCGGCTGTATACCGGGTTCTCCGGGGTCCAATGGACGGCCAGGCGCTCCTGTGCCTCCGCATTCAGAAGCATGCCACGGGCATTTCCCGGTTCGAGAGGCGCGAGGTCGACGAGGACCTCGGCTAGCTCGTAGTGGTAGGGGCTGGAGAGCGGGACCGCACGGACGGCGCGCTCGAAGAAGGAACGGGCCTGGACGAGGTCATGCTTCTTCGCTGAGGCGGTAGTGCCGGCAGCGCTCGGTGCCGTGCCTGCTGCGGCCAGGGTGATACCCGCCCGTGCCGGATAGGTGCCTTCCCAGGGGTCGAGCGCTGCCGCGCGGTTGACGGCGGTGAAGAAGGCGCTAGCGAGAGAGGAGAGCTGCGTCGTCGTTGCTCCGGCCCGGGCAGCCCTGGAATAGAGGGACTGTGCCGTGGTTGCAGCCCAGTAGTTGTGGTCCGCCCGCCAGGGTCCGTCGGTACCGTAAGCCAGGAATGTAACGGCCGTAGCCATTGCCAGGCACGTGCAGGCGAGAACCAAGGGACCGCGTAAACGCCAGTTCTTGTGGGGGGATCCCGTGTTGCCGCCGGCCCGTGGCGGCTTGGAGCGCCTGCTTCGAGTTCGGGTTGCGTACCGTTTCTCAGCGGTAGGTCCCGGATGCTCTTTGCCGGAGGCCGCTCCCGAGGCCGGATCTGCCGAGACCTCTAGAGCATCCGGCTGGCCCGAGCCCTGGGGAAGGTTCCCGTTGCCGGAATCGCCCGAGAACGTAGTCTTGCGGAAGCGCGCAGGGAGCGCCCACTTCCTGGAGGCTCCCGAGGACCCCGCCAGCACCGAGAGGCATCCGAGGAGTAGCCACCACGAGAAAGCCAACGCAATCTGCTCGGTGTTGAAGAGGTCCTGAACGAGGAATGCGGCGAGGCCCGCTACAAGGGCCACCAGCATCAAGCGGTCTGCCTCCAGTCCGGCTCCATTACATTGGAGCCTCGCGTTCTCCGAGCGCCTTCGGATCGCCGGGTCACGCCGTACCGGGTCACGCCGGGCGGGACCATGCCCCGCCACGTCAAGCGCAGGCTCAGGCCGGGGCTGTTTCGGTGAGGACACCCGACGGGGGAGTGCCTCCGCGGAGGTTGCCCAAGCACGCAGGCCCCGGAAGGTCCGGATGGCGGCTATCGCAGCCCAGGCGACTACGCCCAGGAGGATGGCCAGGCCGACCGCGCCGCGATCGGCGAGCACGTTCATGAAGATGTCGTGAGCGCCGTTAGAGGTGTACTGGAAGCCGAGATGGTGTGCCCAGGCGGCAGTCTCGTAGCGGGGAAAGACATATGCGAAGGTATCCGGGCCGGTACCCGTGAGGGGGTGCGCTGCACCGATACGCAGGCTCGCATCCCATAGATCCAGCCGGCCGCTCGCGGTTCCATGGAATGTGATGAGGCGAGAGAACTTGGCACCCATGAAGTGCCTGCCGCCGTCAGCGACAAGAGCGATCCCCACGGCGACCGCCGCAAGACCTGCGATGGCCGGGACACGGGGGCGACGGCGGATTTCAGGCCACATCCCCGCGGCCAGGACAGCGGCGGCCGCAATCGTTGCCGCCCAGCCCCCCCGCGCACCGCTCTGGAGCAGCAGGAGCAACATAGTTGCGCAAAGGAGAAACAAGCCACGCCGGGCCCATTTCGCCGGCGACGCCATCCCGCTGAGCAAGCAGATCGGTAGAGCAATAGCGACATAACCACCCAGGTGGTTCGGATTGCCGAGAGTGGAGAACACATTGGGCGCGCCGACCTTCCAGTGGACGAAGTCCCACGGGGCCCCA
Organism: Actinomycetes bacterium; assembly: GCA_021816935.1. Taxonomy (GTDB): domain Bacteria; phylum Actinomycetota; class Acidimicrobiia; order Acidimicrobiales; family JAMCPL01; genus JAKAWR01. The sequence continues at coordinate 27,973 of JAKAWR010000011.1, read as the reverse complement.
TGTACCGTGAAGTCATGGAGCTGTACCAGGCCGTAGGTTGCAACCACGCTTCCAGCGGCGATGGCGAGTACGCCCATGACACGGGGTATGTCGCCCACGTCGAAGGCCTCAGCGGTGGAGAGTGCAATTACGGAAAAGGCGAGCGTAGCGTAGAGACCGTCGTAGGAGCCCCGGTACCCCAGTAGGCTCAGGCGCATGTCGACGCTTGCGAAGGTCGATACGGCAGTCCAGGCGGCCCAGGCAGTGATGAGCGCGGCCAAGCCAGGGCGCACGTGCGGGAGACGGCCCGTGCGGACGGCTCCGGCCACCTCCAGCCCTGTTATGACGAGCGTACCGATTACGAGGACGGTGTACTTCGGCAGGTCGAACGCCTCGTGAGTGTGCGGGTCGAACAGAACGGGGATGGTGAGAGCGAGGGCCATGAGCACGCCTGCTCGGGCAGCCCTGAACGCCTCTTTTCCCTTGGCCACGGCGGCCACGGCCCGCGCGGTCCCTGCGGCGGCTGCAACGAGAACGGCGAGGAATAGCGCAAAAGACCATGACGTTACACCACCGGTCTCGTAGGTGACGAAGATGATCAGCCACGCCGAGATAACGGCACGGGTCAGAATCGAATCCAGGTCCGGGCCGGCCGCGCTCTGCCGCTTGAAGGCCGAGCGACTCTCAAAGGAGCGCCGGGACGGCTTCCTTTGCCTTAACTGGGGTCGAGTGTGTGGCGATCCTGGATGGGCCACGCTTTAACCATAGTAGCCCTCGATGTCGCAGATCACCTGGACAGAGCCCGCATTGTTGTAAAGGGAGACCTTGCCGTTCGTGCCCACCTCTACGACGACAGCGTTCGGGATGGTAGTACCCGCGCTCCAGTTGAGATCCGATGCCGTGGGCTGCGGCTTCCCGTCGGGCCATACCGTGAGGAAAGACCCCTTCGAGGTGGAGGTCACGGTCACGTTGAGGACAACCGCCGTAGCGGTGATTGGGACAGAGTCGATGCCCGCAACGGTAAGTGTTGCAATGCCCCCCGGCCCTAGGGCGGAAAAGCCGGCATTGCCAGAGGGGATGGCCTCTTGCGTGCAGAATGCTGGCGGAGTGGCTACCGCACAGCGGCTGTCTGCGATCCGTGAAGGAGAAAGCGGCGTATAGGTAGTGCCCGAGGACGAGTAATAGCCTGCCACGTCGACGACCACATCTGTCGAGGTGTTCGACACGACATCTATCTTCCCGGTGGAGGAAAGCTCGACTGTTGCCCTGTTCGAGATGAGCTCTCCCTTTTGGAAGTTCACGTTCGATGCGGTGGGTGGGGTGGACGGCGAGGCCGGATAGGCGGTCAGGTAGCCACCACCCGACGGGGAGATGACCGTCAAGTTCACAACGGCTGCGCTTGCAGAGCTCGGCACACTCCCAAGGCCTCCAATCTCTACTGCCATGGGCGTATTGGCAGAGAGCCTGTCACCGTTGCACTGGAGTTCGGGCCCGCTGAGCTTCGAGGGGTTCCCCGCTCTCGTATCGCATACCCGGAGAGGCGAGATGGGATTGTATAGCTCACCTGTTGCGCTCACGTATCCAGCGACGTCTACGATCACGTTAGTCGAAGAGCCGGAGCCGTTGAAGATGGCGATCTCGCCTGTCTGCGAGACGGGGACCTCAACGAGGTTAGCAACCGTATGGCCTGGTAAGAAGTTCAGGCTGGACGCCACCGGGCGTATGGATCCGGCCGGATAGATCGTGAGATAACCCGAAGCCTGAGGGGTAACCGCCGTCACGTTTACGACAACTGCCGATACCCCACTCGAGGGCACGTTACTTCCGGAAACGCCTATTGCCTGGACAACAAGCGTTCCACATGAAGAAAGGGTCTTACCGGCGTAGCCCTCACCTGAGCCTGGCCTCGTGTCTGCGAGGCGGAAGGGGGTGACAGGGTTGTAGGAGCCGCCCTGGGGTGAAGGGCCCTGAGTGCCGTAGCTGAAGATGTCGGAGCAGGTAAGCCCAGAAGAGCTCGTGCCGTTCGGAGTCGTCACGGTCACAGCGACGTCCCCTGCACTGCCGGCCGGGCTCGTGGCGGTAACCTCACTCGAAGACACGGGCTTTACGTTGGTGGCGGCGACGTTTCCGAAGTCGACTGCTGTGGCGCCCGAGAGGTTCGCACCCGTGATCGTGATGGGAGTGCCGCCTGAGGTGGAGCCGACGTCGGGACTGACACCGGAGATCTCGGGTACGGGCGGGCCGGATGGGATGCTTCCCGATTCGACGAGGGTCTGCCCCGACTGAGGTGTGGGGCTCACGACTTGGCGACTTCCGACGGCTACGCAGAAGTTTACGCTCGCACACGATACGCCGGCGAAGAAATAGTTGGAGCCGGTCGGAGCGGCCGGGGTGGCAACGGTCGACCATGTAGAGCCGTTCCAAGCCACTAGGCCGCCGCCGGCTGTGGCCGCGCAGGTGCCCGTTGAGGGGCACGACACCTCCGAGAGAGCCTGCAGCCCGGTAAGATTTGAGGTTGACTCGGTCGACCACGCGCTGCCGTTCCAGGCTGAGGCCAATGGCGTGGGAGGTTGGGCCGTTTGGGTGAAGGCGTATCCGACGGCCATGCAATACGACGTGCTGGCACATGACACTCCCGACAGATAGGCAGAGGTGCCTGCCGGAGGGGTGGGAGCAGCCCCGGTCGACCATCTAGAGCCGTTCCAGAACCACACGAGCAGAGCGCCCGTGCCGGATGTCGGGTCGTACGAGGTTCCCACCAAGACGCAGGACGAAGCAGCCGCGCATGACACTGCGCCCGGCGATACGTTATTGCTACTGGGAACGCTTGGCGTTGACATGGTTGACCATGAAGAGCCGTTCCAAGTCCAGATGAATGGGCTGCCGGGGCCTGAATTCGTGTAGGTGTCGCCGTCTGCGATGCAGAATGAGGTGCTTGCGCAGGACAGGCCGCTTACGTAGCGAGTACCACCAGTGGGGAGGCTTGGCGTTGACATGGTCGACCAGCCGCTGCCGTTCCACCGTTCGGCTCCGCCGAAGGAACCGCCGGCCACGCAGAACGATGTGGATGGGCACGACATCGTTGACAGTGACGGGTTGCTTCCGCCCGGGTTCGTGCTCGGTACGATAGACCACGAGCTTCCCTTCCATGACTCGACGAGACTGGCTGTGCCGCTACCGCTCGAGCCGGCCGCCATGCAAAACGAGGTACTCACGCACGAGACGCCACTGAGTTGGGTCCCGCCAGGCGTACGATTAAGGCTCGGAACGACCGACCATGACGGGGTAGCGCTGGCGGCGACGGCTGCCGGACTGATTCCCGGAACCGGAGCCAGGGCCGGCGCGATGGTTGCGAATCCGGTAAGTGCCAGGACGGCGCCGCCCGCACTTGCTAGTTTGCCGGCATGACTCTTGCAGATGAACCTCAGAACAGCCGTTGACTTCACCGATGAACCTCCTATCCGGATAGAGCGAGACGCTACAACTGGGGTCTTCTGCCAGGCGATTCACGTCGTGCCTCGTTTGTCTACGTACGCGAGGTTAGCACGGGCATGAACCGGCTGCACCAAGAGCCCCGGCGTATAGGGAGGTTGGATGAGGCGGTCCGCTGCACTGCCGAAAGGAACAACAGCGGTGCAGCGACGGCCAGCATCGGTGCGCCGTACCGCCGAAAGGAAGGGCAGCGGCACAGCCGCGACCAGTTTCATCCAGGCGTGCGGCAGCCCGGTGACTGAGTCGGTCGACGGACCGTCGAGGGGCAGGAGTAGTGCAGAGCCGAAGCGTTTGGGGAACGCCATGGCAGGGCGGTGCGGGCGAGAGGACTCGAACCTCCACCCCCGAGGGGACCGGGACCTAAACCCGGCGCGTCTGCCAATTCCGCCACGCCCGCTCCGCCAACCCTCGCGGGTTGGGACTCGCGCCATTGTAGCGAGTCTCCGCCTCGCACCGGACGTTCTCGCTCCTCCGCCTTGCCAGATGAAGACCCCGACTCACCGATAGCATCGCATGGCCTACGCAACGGTGCGCTGGCGAGTTTCCGTAGGAAGAGTTGGTGGGAGGCGGCCATGCCGCCCGCCGGGTACGATAACATGCATTGGAAATAGCTCGGTGGGTCGCGAGCCGCTGGTTGGCATGGAAAATGTGTCGCCGGGGGGCGCCGGGTCAGCCAGTGGCGGGAGGACAGGCTGGCGGGTCTCGGCGTCGGTCGCCATCCGGAGAGGTTTGCATTGTGCGTCAAGGAGCGTGTTGGTCGATGACTATTGGACAAGACTCTGAAAGAGGGGAGAGCCAGGGCGGCGGTGACTTGAGCGGTCAGGGCCACGGGTCGGGGCTGTCTCTCCCGGACCCCAGCGGCGAGATCTACCGGCGGCTGCTCAAGGAGAGGATCGTCTTCCTCGGGAGCACCATAACCCAGGAGGTGGCGAATCTCGTTTGCGCACAGATGCTGTTGCTCGATGCGGAGGACCCGGAGAGAGACATTTCCATCTACATCAATTCTCCCGGGGGATCGGTCACCGACGGTCTCGCTATCTACGACACGATGCAGTACGTGCGCTGCGATGTCGTAACCACGTGCATTGGCCTGGCTGCGTCGATGGGGCAGTTCCTGCTGTGCGCCGGCACGCCCGGCAAGCGTTTCGCACTTCCCCACAGCAGGATCCTCATGCACCAACCCTCCGGTCAGATGGAAGGCCAGGCAGCCGATATCGCTATCCAGGCGGAGCAGATCGTCTACCTGAAGCGTATGATGGCAGAGCGCATCGCATTTCACACGGGCCAGCCGGTCGAGCGGATCGAGACCGACTCGGACCGCGACCGGTGGTTCACGGCGGAGGAGGCGAAGGAGTACGGGTTCATCGACGAGGTCATCGAGCGCACGAAGGTGAGCGCGAGTTAACAGGCGTACTTCCGGGCGTAACAGAATCTTGACGGATACATTGCCTTCCGATACAGCGAGTCGGGTGGACGTTGCTGCTGCGGACAGTATCGCCGCAGGAGAGGACGGTTCGGGACCGGTCGCATCAGGTCAGAGCGCTCACGTTGCTGCTCGCGCAATGCCGCCGGTAAGGGTCGTCGCGGCTAATGTTGGCCTCTGGCAGCGCACGAGAAGACTGCTGCGGTCGCGCGAGCTCGTCTCCTTCCTCGTTCGCACCCAGGTGAAGGTCAGGTACAAGAACTCGGTTCTCGGCATCCTGTGGTCGATGCTCAATCCTGCGATGATGATCGGGATCTACTACCTGGTATTCGCCGTGATCCTGCCGTCCGGAGTCCCCCTGTTCGCGGTTTACCTCTTCTCGGGCCTGGTCGTGTGGAACCTTTTCTCGACGGCGATCATGACGGGTACCTCGGCGATGGTGAGTAACGCCGGCATCGTGAAGAAAGTGGCGTTCTCCCGCGAGGTCCTGCCGATCTCGGCGGTAGGAGCGAGCCTGGTCTTCTTCTTCTTCCAGTTCATCGTCGTGCTCATCGTGGAGGCGGCGATGCGCCACTCGCCGGCATGGGGCTATGTCTGGGTCCTTATCCCGGCGCTGGCGGCGCTACTCGTGCTGTCGGCGGCGCTGTCGCTACTGCTCTCTGCCGTGAATGTCTACCTGCGAGATGTGCAGCATCTGGTCGAGGTGTTCATCTTTCTCTGGATGTGGCTCGTTCCGATCATCTATCCCTACGAGGCGCATGTCGCGGTATTCGAGCGCTATCACATCCAGATCCCGTACCTCATGGACCCCGTCGTACCGATCGTGCTCACATTCCAACGGGTGCTGTACGCGATCGTGAAATACGTGCCCAAAGGCAGTGCCAAGCCTGTCGCACTTCTCCCTGTCCACGGCCCGCTTTGGTACTGCTCCCTGGACCTCGGTGCGCTGGCTGGCTCACTTGTTCTGTTCTTCATCGGACTGTACGTGTTCGGCCGCATCGAGGGCGACTTTGCGGAGGAATTGTGACGGTGGACGCCTATCACGCGATCGAAGTTGCCGGCGTGTCCAAGAAGTTCAAGCTATTCAGCGAGAAGAGCACCACCATCATGGACCGCTTCGTACACCCGGGTCGCCGTCCCTACCGGGAGTTCTGGGCGCTACAGGGAATCGAGTTCGTGGTGGAACAGGGCGATCAGGTGGCCGTCGTCGGCAAGAACGGGTCGGGTAAGTCGACGCTTCTCAAGTGCATAGCTGGGATCCTGCGACCGACCGAAGGCGAGGTCCGTCTGCGGGGCAGCGTCTCGTCGCTCCTCGAGTTGGGCGCAGGGTTCCAGCCGGAGCTGACGGGAAGGGAGAACATCTTCCTTAACGCCTCCCTGCTCGGCCTCTCCCAGAGAGAGGTAACCAGGCGTTTCGACGACATAGTAGCGTTCGCTGAGCTCGAGCAGTTCATAGACAATCAGGTGAAGTACTACTCGTCGGGGATGTACGTGCGGCTGGGCTTCGCTGTCGCGATCAACGTGAGCCCCGACATACTCATAGTTGACGAGGTGCTGGCGGTCGGTGACGAAAGCTTCCAGCACAAGTGCCTCGACGCGATCAAGGCTATGCAGGAAGAGGGGGTAACTCTCCTGTTCGTGACCCATTCCCCCGATCTGGCTCAGAAGGTGTGCGAGCGTGCAATCCTGCTGGAGGGGGGTAGCATGACGTTCGACGGCCCGGCTGGCGAGGTAATGCTCGCCTATCACGAGCGTCTGAGAGAAGAGGAAATGGAGTCGGCCCGCCTGGCCGCGGCTCAGGCTGGTGGCGACGGAAGCGGCTCGCCGGGGGTGACTCCGATCAGGATTGCAGGCGCGGCCGTGGAGTACCCGGGGTCTGAGACATCACAGGCTATGATGTCGGGAGGTACCTGCAGGATCGCTGTGGAATACGAAGCTGCGCAAAGCCTCGACGATGCGGTGTTCGTGCTCGATATTCGCAATCACGACAACGTCACCGTGCTCAACACGAATACGGATCTGCTCGGCTTCTTTCCCGAATGCGCAGAAGGAGTGGGCCGTGTCGGCTTCACCTTCGAGAGCCTTCCCCTTGCCCAGGATGCGTATTCGGTCAGCGTCGCCATACAGAAAAGAACGACGGACAGGCGTTACGACGCCCGTGAGCAGCTTGCGAGCTTCAGCGTGGCGGCACCGTCGACCCCGTTCGGCGTTCTTTCGGTTCCGGTGGCAGTGGACATGGGCGGGCGTGATGCGCCTGGTCCAGCGGGTGGAGTCTCGACCGTCGAGACCGTCCCCGGCGCGGTTACAAGCGGCCCGGTTCCCGTCGCCAAAGCCGGGGGCCGTTGAGCCGGCTACGGCAAGTATCGATTCGCAGCGGTGTCGCCGCCCTGGCAGGGTTGGCAATGATTGCGGGAGGGGTCGTCTCCAGCAGCGTCACTGCGGCAACGAATCCGTACCCGTCTTCGACGGTTACGCTCTCCGGCCACGGTTGGGGTCCAGGAGTGGGGATGGGTCAGTGGGGTGCCCTGGGCTACGCTCTGGCCGGTTGGACCTATACGGAGATCCTGTCTCACTACTACGGGGTCGCGGCTTCGGGTCCGGCAGGCGTCGGCTCCCTATCGCCGTCGCAGGAGGCCACTCAGGTCAGGGTGGCGTTGGTAGGCAACGACGGCAACAGCGTACTCGTCTCGTCGACATCAGCCTTTGCTGCCGGTGGGGTACATGTAGCGGGAGGCGGCGCGGCGGAACTGGTCCCCGTGGCGGGTAGGAAGTGGAATGTCTTCACGGGCAAGAGTTGCGCCGGGCCGTGGGCCGCCTCACCGGCCGCCTCGGGTCTTGTCGATCCTGAGGTGGTGCCGTCAACGAGGCCCCCTCTGGGGTCACCGCTCGATTCGCAGTACGCTCTCTCGGTATGCCTTCCGGGTGGGGCGATCCAGGTGCAGGGCTCCGTTCTAGCCACCTACAACAGCAACGGGAGCGCCCGTACCGTGAACGTGCTTCCGCTGGAAGACTACGTCGCCGGGGTGGTGCCAAACGAGTCGCCGGCCTACTGGGGCAGCCTCGGTGGCTCGGGCGGAGCGGCGGGCCAGGGCGAGCCCCGCGGTTTTCAGGAACTGGAGGTGCAGGCGGTGGCAGCCCGATCGTATGTGATGTCGAATCTGGGGGGGTGGGGAGGATACGCGGACATCTGCGATACGGACTGCCAGGTTTACAGGGGCCTGGGGAACCAGACCGCGCTCTCGGACATGGCCGTGGAGGATACCGCAGGAGAGGTGGTCAAGACGGCGACCGGTGCGGTAGCCGATACGCAGTACTCATCGTCAACTGGTGGGTACACTGCCGGTGGGGATTTTGCGGCCGTTGCGGACGAGGGCGACAGTGTGTGCGCGCCGCAGGCCTGCAATTCGCATCATACGTGGTCGGCGAGCATACCGGTCAGAGCGATCGAGGTTGAGTACCCGGCCATCGGGACCCTGTCCACTGTGACGGTTACGAAGCGCAACGGCTATGGCGACATGGGAGGGCGGGTCGAGTCGATGGTACTGGCCGGGAGCGCGGGGAGTGTTACCGTAAGCGGAGACTCCTTCGAGTCGGCCTTCTCCGGCTATGGGGTGCAGTCGAACTGGTTCGAGGTTACCGGAACCCCGTCGGGCGGCCTGGCGGGCTACTGGCTTGCCGGCGCTGACGGTGCGGTCTATCCCTTCGGGGACGCCGTCTACTACGGATCGCTCCGCTCGGAGGGGGTTGTTCCGTCGGCACCGGTGGTCGCTATCGCTGCCACGCCAGACGGCAAGGGCTACTGGCTTGCCGGCGCTGACGGTGCGGTCTATCCCTTCGGGGACGCCGTCTACTACGGATCGCTCCGCTCGGAGGGGGTTGTTCCGTCGGCACCGGTGGTCGCCATCGCTGCCACGCCAGACGGCAAGGGCTACTGGCTTGCCGGCGCTGACGGTGCGGTCTATCCCTTCGGGGACGGCCGTTATGCCGGAGATGCAAGAGGGATGGTGGCGGCGTCAGATCCCGTTCGGGTGATCCTCTCCGCGTCTGAGGCCGGCGGATCGGGTTACGTGCTGGTAACGGTGTCGGGAGCGTCTTTCGCTTACGGAGACGCGCCGGATCTGGCGTACACGGGGTCAGGCGATGGAGAGCCCGGCGAACCTGGCGGGGTGACCGGGGCATCGCCCGGGTGAGTGTGGCGCTGGGTAGCCGGACGGGGCCAGGTCAGGGGCGGGCTCGGGCCTGCCGTTGGGTTCAGGGGCTTACCGGCGGTCCGAGGGCAATCGGGGTTCAGCTCGTCGCGAGGTGCCGCCAGCGGGTGCAGGCCCCTCGGGGCTCCGTAGCGCGGGCATGGGGGGGAAATGACTCAGGCTGCCCAGTCGTAGGAATCTACGGAGGACGGCGAACCTACCCATGTCAACGGCCACGTCGGCCATTTCGAGCATCTCCCGGTCGCCGGCACTGTTGCCGTATGCCCAGAGGTAGGCGTCCTTGTGCCCGGGCGTACCGTGTTGATTGCCGGCGATGCCCGCCGGACCGGGAAAATCTGAAGGTCCGGTGGCCGTCGCTGGCGGATCAGGCTCGCGACCTGGATGGGTCGTGTTGTTCGGGCGCCCGGGTGCGCTCCGAAGGCCAGCCATCCAAACCTGTAGCCGGCGCGCCTTCTCTGCGCCGCGGCAGTTGGGGCCGTCAAAACCGGTTGCACCTATACTTGAGACACTTCCAGCCCCGGTGCTGGCGGCAACGCAACTGGTAGTACTGGAGCCGGTGATCTCGGCCCCCGGGCCTCGTTCTTGGACTGTGGCGTTCATTGCCGGTGACTCCGGTGACTCCGGTGGTTCCGAGAACTTCAGGCGCGTGGCGATGGCATCGTCGGCGCCGAGGATTGCCGCCGCAGGCCGGACGTAGCAGTCCAGCGACGCCGAGACGACGACAATCCGGTGGCCCTTGGTCTTGTGCCAGTCCAGCCGGGTGAGCGTATCGGAGCGAGTATGCCTGGCCAGATGAAGGGCCGCGAACTGTTCACCGGCTTGCCTCAGGCGAGCGGGATGGATTCCGGCGAGTGTGCGGCTGATCAGGGCCTCCTTGGCACGGTCCACGGCGGCACCACCGCGGAGGCGGGCGGTGGCAAGGAGGGGTAGCAACCGGATCGAGACGGCCACGGCACGGCTACGGCCCGCAGCTGCGACCAGGAACTTGAAGGTGCTACCACCCCTGGTGATGGTGCCATCGAAGTCGAATGCGGCAACCGTCAGCTCCGGAACCTTCTGCGTTGAAATCGCCGGCACGGCGACCTTCGGTTCGACAGCGCCGGGTACTGCAACTATCGGCTGGGGAACGTCGGGCACGGCGGTACCGCGGACCGGGCACCTACTGAGCGCCGCGCCATCGCAGGTGGGCGGTCACGACCGGTGAGGGTTCTGGAACAAGCTGCGCCGATAGTAATCGAGCTCGGCGATGGATTCCTTGATGTCGCCGAGAGCCCGGTGGGCCAGCTTCTTGCGGGGTGCTGCGGACAGGACACGCGGGTGCCAGCGGCGGGCAAGCTCCTTGAGCGTTGAAACGTCGATACAGCGGTAGTGGAGCCAGTCGTCGATCTCCGGGAGTTGGACGGCGAGAAAGCGACGATCCGTGCCGATACTGTTGCCACAGAGAGGTACGGTACGAGGTTCTGGCACGAACCTTCGGAGGAACTCAAGTGTCTCGGCGCCGGCCTGCTCGAGGGTGATGGTGGACCTGCGGATCTCGTCGAGGAGCCCCGAGTGCTCGTGCATCTTCCGTACTACTTCTTCCATCGAATCCAGGTAGTCGTCTCCCGCGTGTATAACCAGGTCGGGACCTTCACCAATGATCGCCAGATCGTCGTCTGTGATGATCGTGGCAATTTCGACGATCGTGTCCTTCAGCGGATCGAGGCCCGTCATCTCCAGGTCCATCCATGCGAGCATGGAACGATGCTACCAGAGAGGCGCCATTGCACCGGGTGTGGGGCGCCATGAGCGAGGGTGCACCGAGGTCGCCATCTGGTAGCCTCGTGACGGTGATCGACGTTCCCGTGATGGTCCTCGACCAGAACCTGCCGTTGCCATCGTATGCGATGTCCGGTGACGCGGGTATGGATCTTTACGCGAGGGAGGACACCCGCCTCGAAGCGTCGGGAGGTAGGGCAATTGTGGCAACGGGCATCGCGCTGGCGTTGCCGGAGGGGTACGCTGCGTTTGTCCAACCCAGGAGCGGGCTTGCGGCGAGGCACGGTGTGACCTGCCTCAACTCACCCGGACTTATCGATTCGGGCTACAGGGGGGAGATCAAGGTGGTTCTCGTCAACACGGATCCCTTGGAGGGCTACGACGTGAAGAGGGGCGATCGCGTGGCACAACTCGTGGTCCAGCGAGTCGAGTCCGTGAAGCTGACGGTGACCGAACCCGGGTATCTCCCCTCTACGAGGGGTGAGGGCGGGTTTGGCCATACCGGGAGATGAGACGATGAAGCCTATACAGCCGGAGGATGCGGCCTTCTTGTCCCTCGAGTCGCCGACCATGCACATGCACGTCGGAGCGTTGGCGGTGTTCGACTCGACATTTGCCGGAGAGCGGAGCGTCGCCGCTCTCGCGAGGTTGGTCGGCGAGAGGATCCATCTAGCGGAGTGGTTGCGCAGGAGGCCGGCGCAGGTGCCGATGGGCTTGGGTGACGGCGTCTGGCTGGAGGATCCCAACTTCGATCTCGACTACCACCTTCGAGCGAGGAGCCTACCTGCTCCCGGCGGCGAGGAGGAGCTGTCCAGGTGCGTAGGTGAGATCGTAGGTCAGAAGCTGGATCTGGAGAGGCCGCTATGGGAGATGCATGCTATCGAGGGACTGGCGGGCGGGCGGGGAGCCCTTGCAGTGAAGTGTCATCACAGCGTGCTGGATGGCGAGGCCGGGGCCGCGGTGCTCCGCGCTTTTCTTGATGCCGGGCCGGAGGGGAGGGAGATCTCGCCACCTGTCGCCCCGTGGATACCCGATCCCGTTCCGACGAGAGCCGAGCTGGCGGTGTACTCGCTCGCCCGGGCGACTCAGAGGATCGAAGCAGGTGCCAGGATGACTCAGCGGATGCTGGCCGCATTCAGGCGGGCGGCCGCGGAGATGGGCGGGGGTGAGAATGGCGGCTCGTCCGGCGGGTTCCTATCGCCGCTGGCGCCATATCTGGCTCCGCAAACCTCGATCAACGGCCACATCTCCGCGCACCGGAGGTTCGCCTTCAGGGAAGTGCCGCTCGTGGACGCGAAGATCGTTGCCCGGGCCGCGGGAGCCACTGTCAACCATGTGGTGATGGCGGTGGTGTCGGGAGCGCTGAGGAGGCTATTAGATGGGCGGGACGAGAGGCCCGAGAGGTCGCTCTTGGCGTTGGTCCCTGTCTCGCGGCGCGTTGCCGCTGTAGCGGCCGGCGCGGCTGGCGCCACAGCCGGCAGCGGAGTTGCCGGTATCGGCGGAAGTGTCGCAACCGCCGGAAGTGCGCGCTCCTCTGCCAACCAGGTATCGGGAGCGGTTCTCTCGCTGGCGACTCATGTCAAGCGGCCGGAGGAGAGGCTGGCAGCGATCGCCGGAACCTCACGCGAGTCGATGGCAAGGTCGGCGTCTCTATACGACGAGATCCTTCGGTGGTACGTGCGTATCGCGCTGCCGGGCGTATCGCAGGGGCTTGCCAGGTTGGTGACGGCGTCGAAGTTGCTGTCGCGGACGAGGCCGCCTTTCAACGTGATCGTCTCGAACGTAAGGGGGCCGGTGCTACCCCTCTGGTGCTGCGGGAGCCGCATGGAGGGGCTGTATCCGATCGGGAACATTGTCGAGGGAGTCGGGCTGAACGTGACCGTGATGAGCTACGTGGACGTACTGGGCATCGGTATGCTTGCGTGCCGCGATATGGTGCCGGAGCTCGAGGATTTCGCAGACTACCTCGTCGACGAGTGGACCGTTCTGAAGAAGGCTGTGCTGGACGGGGTGCGGTAAGTAGGGCCGAGCAAGAGCGCTTCGACTCAGTGGATCGCTCGAGGCTGGAGTCGAGTTCGACCCACGGGTCGTGCGCAGCGTTCACGCCGGCGCTAGAATGAGTGGCGCACGCGGACGTGGCTCAGTTGGTAGAGCATCACCTTGCCAAGGTGAGGGTCGCGGGTTCGAATCCCGTCGTCCGCTCGGGATCGGTCCTCGGCCTCAGTGGCTCTTCGGATCCTAGCGGGGTCGCGCCAGTCATCGGAGGACGATCGACCCGAGAACCCGCCAGTTGGGTTTGCCGGCGTAGTGCAGAGTGCGGATTCGGTAGTTCTGGCTGTTCCGGTGGAAGTGTTGTTAGGGGGGTGACATGTCGGCAGTGAACGGACCCGAGGCGCCCGTGGCTTGTGTAGGGTTCCGGTGGGGTCCGGTAGGGGTTCAGGGCTGCGTGTCGAAGCCGGGTTCGCCAGGTAGAAGGACCGTCACGTCGTCGCCAGCGAAAGTGACGCGTGGTTCGACGGGAGCGACGTCACGGGGGCGGGCCAGCTCATGCTCCAGCTCGGCGATGGAGCGGTACTCGGCCATGTACTCCAGGTGCTTCACGGTGGGCAGTAGAAGCTCGATCTCACCCGCCCGATGCCTTCTTGCGGCCTCGGCGGGCGTGATCCAGATGCCGGCGACCGTCTCGCCCCTGTCGGGGCTGACCTCATGAGCCTCGGGTGCCGTATGGGCTTCAGGCGTCACGGCAACAAAGAACCTGGTGTCGAAACGCTGCGGAGAAAATGCCGGGGTGATCCAGCGGCTGTAGTAGTGGAGGGCGTCCAGGGCGAGCGTGACATCGAGGTTCTTGAGCAGTTGCGCAAACGTGACTCTTTGCAGTAGCAGGTCGCGGCGACACTGGCGGGCGGCAGCAAGCCGGTCGCGGTCGAGCCGCTGCGATGCGAGAAGGATTCCGGTCTCCTCGAAGCACTCACGTAGGGCGGCCACGAAGAAGGCAATTCCCGGCAACGGCTCCGGTCGAGCCTCGAGTGGGGAACGTTGCGCCTCTCCGGATGGCGGGCCCGGATACGGGGCGCCCGGTGCATCCCGCGTCAACGCTCCGGGTGAAGCTTCGTTTTGCTGGACCGATTGGGCGAGGATCTCCTCTGATGCGTCCGCGGCTTCTACCTTTCCTCCGGGAAAGACGTATGCACCCGCGGCAAATTCCAGGCTTGCCCTCCTGAGAACCATGCAGACTTCGATGCTGCCGGGATTGCCGAGGTCGCTCTCGCCCGTAGAGAGGCGATCCCGTACGAGGATCAGCGTAGACGCATCGCGAGGCACCACGGGCTGCCCGCTCGGTTGGCCGCTTGTCCCAAGTTCAGTGGATGAGCTTGAGGGAACATCGGCGGCCACCGGACCATCCTACCTGCAGGCCGGCGGTGCGATCGGCCGGAGTGGCGGCAGGAGCGGGGACGTTGGCGTGTATTATCCATCAATGGAGGCAAGTCGAATGCGCGGAGCGGCCCGGTGAGAGTTTGCAGGAATATTGAGAAGCTGGATGGCTTCGAGGGCGGTTCCGTGGTCACGATTGGCGTATACGATGGCCTCCATGCGGGGCATCGTAAGATCCTGGAGGAGCTTCACCGCCAGGGCGAGGCGAGAGGTGTTCCCAGCGTAGCGCTGACCTTCGATCCCCATCCCGACTCGGTGGTACGGCCGGGATCGGGGCCCCTGCTGCTGTGCAGTCTGGAGGCGAGGCTCAACCTGCTAGCGGCGGCAGGGGTGGATACGACGGTGATCCTCCATTTCGACAAGGAACTGGCCAGCGAGGGGCCTGACGAGTTCGCGCGGCTCGTTCTGGCGGACTCGTTGCACACTGCGGTCGTAGTGGTAGGTGCCGATTTCCGCTTCGGGCACAAGAGGGCCGGCGACGTGGATCGCCTGTCGGAGCTTGGTGTGGAGGACGGGTTTGACGTCGTCGGCGTGGAGCTGGAGCCCGATGATAGTGGAGAGACGATTTCCTCTACGCGGATTCGCCAGATGCTCGCCACCGGAGACGTCACGCGCGCCGCCGCGCTACTCGGGAGGTATTACGAGGTCAGTGGCGTGGTCGAGAAGGGTCACGGGCGAGGTGGCTCGCTCTTGGGTTTTCCGACTGCGAACCTTGCTGTCGCAGGTGAGATCGCGCTTCCGTCGGACGGGGTTTATGCTTGCTGGTATACGACGGGTAGCGGTTCGGCGCACGCGGCAGCAGTCGCCTTGGGCGCGCCGCCTATGTTCGCCGGCGGTGAGGCGAGGACCGTAGAGGCTTACCTCATCGACTTCAGGGGCGATCTCTATGGCGACGTCGGTACCCTCAGGTTCGTTCGCAGGTTGAGGGATCAGAGAGCTTTTGGCTCGACCGGCGAGCTGGTGGAGCAGATGGATAGTGACGTGGCGACCGTCAGGGGGTTGCTTTCTTGACGGCTCCCCATAGTCTTGCGTTGCCGGGTGCGGTGGAAGCGGAGCTGGAGTCGGCTCGCGACCGTGTCGACGGAAGGCCAGCCCGGAATGAGGCCGGAGACTTGGCGGGACGCGCGATGGAGGCGTTCGCGGGGGCTCGCTACCGGGAGGCAGCGAAACTCTGCCGCGAAGTGCTCGGGCTGGCTCCCGGGGCACCCAGCATTGTAGAGCTGCTGGGCCTCTCGGAGTACGAGTTGGGCAAGTGGCAGGAGGCGGCAAAGATCCTCACCGCTCACGTTGACCGGACCGGTGATCCGGCTCAGATTCCGGTCATCATGGATGCGGAACGGGCGCTGGGGCACTTCCGGGCGGTCGAGAGGTTGTATGAGCAGCTACGAAGGGCTTCTCCTGAGGCCGACGTGCTGGCGGAGGGGAGAATGGTGGCCGCCGGAGCGCTGGCCGACTCCGGACGGCTCGATGATGCGATCGCTCTACTGGAAGCTACCGGTGCGAGGCGGCCGGTGAGGCGGCCGAAGGATCGGCATTTGCGCCAATGGTATGTCCTTGCGGACCTTTACGAGAGGGCGGGAGAGGTGGGGCTAGCGCGTGAGCTTTTCAAACGGGTGCGTGACGCGGACCCGGAAGTCGGGGACGTACGCCAGAGGTTGAAGTCGATCGGAGGCGGCTGACGCCGAGGCTTTACTCGTTCGGCTGGTAGCGTGCCACGGAGAAGGCCATGAGTAAGGGTATGTCCACGGCAAACAGCACGAGTGTAGCCGTGAGGATCACGAGCACGGTGCCGCGGACATGATCGAGGATGAAAATGTACTCGAGCATTCCTCCGATGACTGCGTAGGCGAGGACGGCCCATAGGAAAATCCGGAAGAAGGTTTTCCAGGCAAATCCCTTGATCGAGGCGAGCATACCTTCGCAGGACACAAAAAGGACCCACCCCGCCACGGTCGTCCCCACCACCGGAGCAAGGGAGACGGGGCGGGGCATATGAGCAGCCATATATACGCCGCCAATTGCCACGAGAACCAGCGCCGCGACAGCGGCCAACGCTATGGGAGGAAGCCTGCGTTCGAGAAGCTCGCTCTCGGTGCCGGTTGCGTGATAGCGGTCCCCCCGATTTCCCGCGGCGGTATCTGCCGTATAGCCGGTTGTACCGATCATCCGTTCACCCCCACTTCGAGGTTGCGATGCGGGTCATTATGACGAGTGTGGCGACCTGCATGAGTCCGGTGATCCCTGCAGTGTAGATGAAGCGCCGCATGAGCTTGCCGATCAACTCCCCACTGGGCTTCGGTTTGCGAAGTTCGAAGAGGATGCCCAGATTGGCGGGTGCCAGTATGCCTATGGCGATTACCATCATGACGGCAACGACGATAAAGGACGCGGTGAGCCACCAGTGTTGAGGATAGGAGACGTTCAGCGCCCCGATCTTTCGGGCGAGCTGCCAACCGGATGCGAGCGTCATGATTACGAGCGTCGGCATGATCAGCATCATCTTTGGCATGAAGCGAGCGGCGAACTCCATCCGTGCCGGCATAGAGAGGCGGGCGAGCACCATCGGGCCGATGATCAGGCCGATGAAGAGATCCAGAGCCGTCCACATCCCTCCCGAGACGACGTGGAAGAAGTCGAGGCCCCATTGCCAATTACCGGCGATGCAGGTGACGTCGGCGGCCAAGACCACCGCGACTACGATGAGTCCCTTGGTTGGTACGATGCGATCAAGAAGTGGTCCGTGAGGCCCGGCTGCGGTAGGAGCTGCACCGTCCGGACGCGGAGCGGTGCCGCCGCCGATAGTCGTAATACTTGTTTCTGTCACGCGGCATCCTCCTTTCCTGATGCACACCACTCAGCCTGCGTCGGAACCCCGTTACGATCGGTACGTACCCGTTTACGCAACGCCCGGTAACTGGCCGCGCAACACTGTACGCAGAGATGTTAGCACGCGTACGGCGCGCAGGGAGGCCCGTCCAGCCTGCCCTTGCTGGCCGGCAACGCCCGCCGGGGGCGATTGGGGATTGCGTCCGGAAATGAGTTAAGGTCTGATCGGCTGGCTGGATGCCGACGCTCTCGAGGATGCGGAATGGTTAAGGAGGTTTGAAGTTGGCCGGAACAGACATAGAATCCCTGCTCGGTGACGAGGCTGCCGAGCTGCTGAAATACAGTTGCACGGCGGTGCCCAGGGAATTGCTCACGCTCCCGGGTCCGGATTACCTCGACAGGACGTTCCTTTATAGCGACCGGTCGCCGGCGGTGGTGCGGAACCTTGGGACGCTGTACGGCCACGGGAGGCTCAGAGGCACGGGCTACCTCTCGATTTTCCCTGTGGACCAGGGGATAGAGCACTCCGCTGCTGCGAGTTTCTCGAAGAACCCGCTCTATTTCGATCCGGCTAACCTGTGCAGGTTTGCGGTGGAGGCGGGTTGCTCGGCGATAGCCACGACGCTTGGCGTGCTTGGATCGGTGTCCAGGCAGTTCGCCCACAAGATACCCTTCGTAGTGAAGCTGAACCACAATGACCTCCTGGTCTACCCGCCGAGGTACGACCAGATTATGTTCGGATCTGTTCACCAGGCGTTCGAGCTCGGAGCCGTGGGGGTGGGGGCAACCATCTACTTCGGCTCGGAGGAGTCCGGCAGGCAGCTCCAGGAGGTATCTGAAGCCTTTGAGGAGGCTCACTCGCTGGGGATGTTCACGGTGCTCTGGACGTATCTCCGCAATAACGCTTTCAAGGAAGGCGGCATGGACTACCATGTTGCGGCAGACCTCACGGGGCAGGCCAACCATCTCGGTGTGACCATAGAAGCCGATCTTGTCAAGCAGAAGCAGGCAGAGGTCAACGGCGGATACAAGGCGCTGGCGTTCGGCAAGACCGACGAACTCGTATATTCCAGGCTGACAACGGACAACCCGATCGACCTAACGCGCTGGCAGGTCCTCAACTGTTACTCGGGGAGGGTGGGGCTCATCAATTCCGGAGGCGAGTCCAAGGGGGAGACCGACCTGGCGCAGGCTGTTCGTACGGCCGTGATCAACAAGCGAGCGGGCGGCACGGGCCTGATTGTCGGGCGTAAGGCGTTCCAGCGGCCCATGGACCAGGGCGTGGCCCTGGTCCAGGCCATCCAGGACGTCTACCTGGACGCCAGCGTAACCATCGCCTGACGAGCCCGACGGTAGCGGTCAGACCAGCTCCGGGGAGCGGCGTGCTGCCGGGTCCGCCGGAGGGGTCATGACGGCTGTTTCGTCCAGACCGAGGTAGGCGGCGATCACTCGCTGATCGTTCAGCACTTCGCTTGGCGTACCCTCGATGAGGATGCCGCCGAGGTGGAGGCAGGCCAAGCGGTCAGCGATCGAGGCTACCAGCGGAACATCGTGCTCGATGACGACGAATGCCGCACCGGTACGGTCCCTGAGGCTGACAAGCAGCTCTCCCAGAGCCTCGCTCTCCCGCTGTGCAATGCCGGAGGAAGGTTCGTCCAAGAGGAGCAGGCTCGGCTGGTGGGCCATTACCGACGCCAGCTCGACGATGCGGCGGGTACCCATTGACAGCTCGGAGACGAAGGTATCTCGCCACTGGGTCAGGTTGAGCTCTTCGAGTAGCTCGGCTACCCGGAGGCGGATTGCCTTTTCCGATCGGGAGGCTGCGAGGGTCGACAGGGCGCCAAGGAGAGGGTCTCGGACCTCGACAAACCTTTCCACGGCGGTGGCGAGCGCTTCGGACACTGTCATGGACGGGAAGACCCCGGCGTTCTGGAATACGCGACCCAGGCCTCTCGATGCTCTCTTGTGAGGAGGTTCGCCAGTTACGTCGTGGCCGTCCATGAAGACCTGCCCGGCCGTGGGGGTGAGAAAGCCGCAGCAGATGTCGAAAAGGGTGGTCTTACCCGAACCGTTGACGCCAATTATCCCGACGATCTCGCTCCGCGAAACCGAGAGGTCGACGCCCTCGAGCACCCGTATGCCCCCATAGGACATTCTTACGCCGCGGGCTTCGAGGGCGGGTTCGGGTGCGGAGCCGGAACCGTTCGTTGGTTCAGTTGATCTGCCATCCTGAGCGGGCGACCCGGTGGCTTCCCCGGCGGGCTGTACCGCCGAGTGGGCGCCGGCAGGCGGCGCGAGGACTGTCTTGTCGGGTTCGTGGGTGCTGGCTGAGCCGGCCAGGCCGGTGCCGGTGCCTGTATCTTGCGCGGGCACGCCGGGCGCGGCGGCGCTGCGACTGCCTGCCGGTGCCACCTTGCCCGTGAGTATGTCTTCCACGGATAACCCGGATGTGCCGCCCGTCACTTCCGGTGCAGTGGCCTCCTGTGCGGGCACTGCACCGACGGTGCCGACGGAAGGAGCGGTTCCCTGTACGCCGACGACATCACCGGGCATGGCACCTCCCGTGCCGGAAAGTATGCCGGTTACAAGGGCCTGACTGCTCGCCGCGGCTCCAAGTTGGCGCGGTGTGGCGCGTGATGCCGCACGGACGAAGACGGACCGGAGTAACTGGGGCTGGGAGCCGAGGTCCGGTGTCGGGCCGGAGAACTGCACCCGCCCTCTCTCCAGGAAAACGGCGCGCCTGGCGATAGCGCTTGCCACGTTTACCGACTGTTCCACTATGACAACCGTCGTGCCAACGGCAGCCATGTCACGGAGCGCATCGAGGAGCGTTGAAACCACGGTCGGCGCCAGGCCGAGAGAGAGTTCGTCGATCATCAGTAGGGTAGGCATGCAGAGCAGGGACTGGGCAAGGGCAAGCATCTGCTGCTCGCCGCCGGAGAGGAGGCCGGCGCGGAGGTCCATTCGGGCCGACAGGGCAGGAAAGAGCTTAAGTACCTGATCCAGGCGGGCGGAAAGCTGCTCCGCCCTCGCCTCCCGCGAGTGCGGGATGTCCCGCGACGGCGCGGGCTCGAGGTGCCCGTTGCCGTTGTCGAGGTGGGAGCGTTGCTTGCCGGACTTCGTTATGGACCACCCACCGAGCCGGAGGTTGTCGCTCACGGTAAGGGACGGGAATACACCGTGTCCGCCCGGCACCATGACAAGGCCCTCCCGCACCCTGCGTATCGGATCCCAGGACGTTGCGTCCATGCCGGCGATCATCACGCTGCCCGCTGCTGCCGGCGTGAGTCCGGCAAGGACGCGGAGTAGGGTAGTCTTGCCGGCACCGTTCGTGCCGAGTATCGCAAGCACCTCTCCGCTGTTGACGGTCACGTTCACGCGGGAGAGGACCTTCATGGAGCCGTAGGAGGCGGCCAAGTCGAGGCACGCGACGGCAGGTGCCGGTTGCGGCGTGGACGCGTCATGGTCTTCATCAACCGTGCCGCCGCCGGAGCCGTCGATACCGCCTTCCGCAGGGCCTCTCAGATGCTGTGCCGTTGCCTTGCCAGGCGTGCCGACGGGAGTACCGGTGCGTGTGTCGAGGTGTGGAGCGCCATCGCGGTCTGCGGCGCTTGCACCGGACGCCGAGTCGGCTCTGTCCTGCCGGCCGTAGTCGGTAGTGCTCTGGCGCTCAGCCTCCTCGAGTTGTTCCAATGCCTGAAGGCGGATGGCAGCCTTCTGGGTAGCCAGCTCGCGTTCTGCCTGGTCGGGATGCGCTCCGGCTGGCCCGGCGGCGGGAGCAAGCGTGAGGTCGGTGGGGTTCAGGCCGCGACGTCTGGCCGCGAGGTTCACGAGCATGTCGCGAAGACGGTAAGCAAGGTTGCCGAGTCCCTCCGGAATGATTGCCAGAACAAAGAGGATGCCTGCGCCCGTCGCCAGCAGTTGCCAGGCCGATGGGAGGTACGTGAGGACGACTTCGACGTACACCGCACCGAGGACGGCACCGCCAACGCTGCCGAGCCCGCCGAACACCACCATGACGAAGATCATGAGGCTCTGTTCAGGTGGGTAGCCTGCGCCGCCTTCGAGGCCGATGAAGTACAGGCCCCCGGCGAGACCGGCAATCGCGCCGGACAGAGCGAAGGCAAGGAGCTTTGTCCGTATGGGTGAGATCGTAAACGAGGCCGCCGCGTGGGAGTTCTCCCGCACCGCGATGATGGCGCGCCCGGCCCGGCTCTTGCGAAGATTATGTACGAGCAGTATTGCGAGCACGAGAACGACGAGCGCCAGTTCATAGAACGCCAGCGAGGAGTCGAGTGGGATTCTCCCGAAGAGAACGGGACGGTGGTTGATGTCCGGATTGAGTGCTGGGAAGTTCGACTGGTTCATGAGCCATGTGGATACCGGGACCGCAAAGGCCAGGGTGGCGACGGCCAGGAACAATCCCTGGAGCCGTAGGGCAGGCAACCCGATCACGATTGCGACGGCAGCGCCGGCAGCAGCCGAAACGACGAGCGCTACGAGAAGGTCCAGGTGGGCACTGACGACCAGGGCTCCCGTAACAGCTGCCCCGACTCCGACAAACGCGAACTGCCCGAAACTGAGCTGGCCGGACCATCCCGCGAGCACGACGAGGGAAATGGCTATAAGGGAGAAAATGGCGATATTCGTGATAAGGACGAGGTTGCTTGCTGACAACCCCATTGGCACGAACACCGCAGCGGCAAGGGCGGCCAACGCGATGGCCACTTTCGATATGCGGACCTCGGGAAGGCGGCGCAGGATTTCCGGGATGGGGCGAATTTCCCGGAAGGCAACGTAGTCTCCTATACCGGCGTCGGATTGCCGGGTACGTCTGGCGCGGGCAGCCGGGGTGAAGGGCTGGAGGATCAGAGCGCCGATGACGACGATGAACATACCGAGGTCGACAGTTGGCGACTTCGGGTACGACCAGTACATCGCCTGCTGGAAGATCCCCAGCACGACTGCCGCGAAGAAGGCGGTAGTGAGGCTCTCCATGCCGCCCACGATCGCGGCCGCCAGTGGTATGAGGAGCGCCGAGGGGCCGGCAACCACCCCGACAGAAGGGAAGGTTATTGGTGCTGCGAGGATTGCACCGATTCCGGAAATTCCGGCGGCAATCATCCAGACGATCCGCGAGAGGCGTCGCACCGGGATCCCGAGGAGAAGGGCCCGCTCGGGGGAGTCGGCGCTTGCCCGGATAGCGGCCCCCGTTAGGGTTTTCTCGAGGAAAAGCCAGACACCGGCGAGGACGAAGGGAACCACGATCAGGACCAGCGTCTCGTTCGAGGTGATGGCGATCGCCCCGATGCTGAATCCGAGGGCTTTGGTCGGAACGGAGAAGTTCTGTATGAGCTGGATATGGAAGGGCAGAGCCATCCCTTCAGCAGCAGCGCCCAGGAGCTGTTGAAGGCCGATAGTGACGACTGTCAGCACGAGGCGTGGGGCGCGTGCCCAGCGCCAAGAGATCAGCGAGTCGGCAACCAGGCCGGTAAGCATGGCGATAGCGATCCCCACGATAATGGCCACAAAGAAGTTCCAGTGCTCGGCCTGGACGGCGATGATCGCCGATGATGCTCCGATGGAGCCCATCTCGGCCTGGGCGAAGTTGATCGCGCGCGCTGTGCGGTAGATGAGGACGAGGCCCATAGCCGTAAGCGCGTACAGGCTCCCGATCACTATGCCGTGGACTACGACCCCGATCGGGATCTGGTTCGGCAGCAGGGCGTTGCCGATGGACCAGATGGCGACCAGGAGGATCAGGCACCCGGCGGCCCAAACGGCCCTGTCGTGATGCGTCAGCCGGGTGGCGGCGCGTTGGAGAAGCATTGGAGTTGCTTATGGAAGGGTGGCACCTGCACGTTAGGGCCGATTCCCGGGGTTGCAGCGTATTGCGCCCCCCCGTTACAGACCCTCCACGCTCCCTTCTTCCCGTCGACGACGCTTATAGCGTTTGGGTCCCACCAGAGTACCTGATCGCTGGAAGCAGGAGCGAAGACGTCGTTGCCGAAGCGCCAGTAGCCGAACTCGCCGCCGGGCGCCGAGGGGGGCAGATGGAAGAATCCCTGTTCGAACGTGTACGGCGTCAGGTCGGGTCCGGCCTCTTGGAGCGCGCTGTAGAACAGCAGCATAGAGGCATAAACGAATCCAAACGTCGGCGTAGGCAACTGGTGCGGGTATGCCATCTGGAAGACCTTGAACCCACCCTGCTGGCGAATCGGTATGTCCTGCTGGCCCGCACCTAGAGCATGTGCCCATTCGGACTGGTTCATCAGGCGGGCAAAGGCGTCGCCGATGTCGAACCAGAACCATTCAGGGTAGTAGCCGATATTGGCCGCGGCATCCGTCATGAGGACCGGCGATACCGGGTCGCAACCGCACAGGATCGTGGTCACGCCGTCTGCCTTCAGATGCTCCATGGTGGTCTGCGCCTGCTGAGTGAGGGTACCCAGGTCGATTGCGTAGCCGATGATAGCGGCAGGCTTGACGTGGTAAAGGTTCTCCAGGTCGGAAGCGATGCCCTGGACGCACGCTGCGTAGGTCGGCGGGGTCGCGGGATAGAGGATGGCGATCTTCCGTAATGACGAGCGGAGGGTTGCAGAGCCCGCATAAATGGCCGGCATCCCTGCCATGGCTCTCCCGAGGAAGCTTGCTCCGCCCGCTGCGAGGGTCTCGCAGTCGGCGGACGTCGAGTACGCGTAGGGCGCGTACTTCTCGAACCAGGAGTTGTTCACGAGGCCTACGGGATTGATCGAGATGATCTTGTTGTCGGCCAGGTACTTGTCGTAGAGCGCGGTGGAGGAGAGGAGAGAGATGTCGGCGAACGCCCCGAGGCTCTTGGCCGTGGCCGCATCCGCCTGGGCCTGTGGAGCGCCGTTGTTCTCGTCTTCGTTGAGGAAGTCGCCCTTCCCGTTGAAGGGCTTGAGCACGACATGGCGGCCATAGAGGTCGAAGTACTTGTTGAATACCTTGATGTATGCCCGCATCGCCTGGATGGTTCCAGCATTGGTGCCGACGACGGACGGGGCGACGAGGGAATAGAGTTCCTGTTCAGATGGCGAGATAGCAGAGCGATAGGTGATCGTGATGGTCTTGGCGGTCACACCGGGGGCCGTGGCTCCCCCGTTGTTCCCCTGCCAGGCCGGTGTGCACATCGGACCGTAGTGGGAAAAGGGGAGCTGGCGAACGCCGGGTTTGCACTTGACCCCTGCTACGGTAACCCCCTTGGCGGCGGGCGGGGCGCTCCACTGCCCGGTTGGGACGTTGCCCTGCGAGGACGAAATCTTGCTGGGCATCGTTGCCACGATGGCGGCGAAGGCGATCACCAACGCCGCCACGGGCAGGTACCGGGCTGCCACGCGTCGTGGACCGGGCGGCTCGAGAAGGAGCCTGAGCGTACCGTCGCGATCGGATCCGGTCACGCAAACCCTCCGCTAGCCCGCCTTTTCACGGCAGGCAAGCGGTTCATGCTCGATGGGTCCACGACTGTTGCAGTCAAGTGAAATTCCTATCAGAGATTCGGAACGTGTGACAGGTAGTAGTACTCACTTGCGGGCGGGGGAGTAACTACGACCGGTGCCCCAAAGTTGGTCAGCGTCAGCGACAGGTTCAGTGTCGAACCTTGGGGCCAGAGGCCGGCCGGGCCCGCAGGAAGGTCATGAATAGCGAGGGACAGCCTTGCGAGGTTGCCGTCGGATCCAACGAACACGGTAGTGGTCTCGGTCTTGGTTCCCGCAGCCGCACTCTCGATGCCCTTGTAGAGGCTTGCGGCAGGACCGCCCGCGCTGACCGCGTCGGCAATGTTCACGGTGGCCTTGTACTCGGTAGTGGGTGTCGTCCCGATGGTCGAAGGACCGATCTCCGTTGCGTGGAGCGCAGGAGTCTCGAGCAAATCGAAAAGCACTGCGGGGTTGCTGAAGGTGCTGCTCAAACCACTTGCAAACAGTCCGAGAAGCGCTGAGAGGGATACCTTCAGGTATGGCTTCCCGTTTGCTTCGGTCGAGAGGACCCCGGTCGAGGGGACGTGGATGTAGGCGATCCCGTCGACCAGGTAGACCGGAGTGAGAGCGCAGGTCGTGCTCGACCCGCCGAAAAGGAGCTGGCAAGCGAGGCTGGCCGCCGATCCGGATGTGACCCTGATGGCGAAATTTCCCTTGGTGGCGGTGATGTCGTACGGACCCTCCAGTGCACCCGCTATAACTACCGGGGATCCGGAGCCCGAGGCACCGCCGGCTGATCCCGACGATGCAGACCCTGACGGCTGGACGATGTTGAAGTTGAGTGAGAGATCGGCGGACGGCGCCGCACTTGTCTTCTGGGCTGCCGCGGCAAGAGCTTTGGCGGCGGGCGACTGCACCGGAGTTCTAGTTGGTGTCGAGGTCGTAGTCGTTGGTGTTGTCTTGGGCGTAGAACTCGAGCTGCAGGCTGCAAGACCCGTGGCAAGTACCGCTGAGGTGATGCCCGCTAAGGCGAAATGCTTCACGCTACGTATTCCGATCATTCTGACTGTCTCCTTTTCTTGATCAACGTTACATGCCAGGCCTACCGGTAGTCCGATCCGGTACCGGCAGAGTCGCGCTATCCAGGCGGCCCCGGAGTGTCCGCTGGGGTTCGATTTATCGCAAGGTCGACCTGGCTTCCTACCGCCCGTACGGGGCTATCCTTATCCTGCCTCAAGGGTGCAGCTCGCCATATCAACTGTTCGGGCCGATCTTGTTCGTAACCGATTCGTAGCACTATAGCAATGCCGCCGACCGATTGCCAGCCTCTCCGCACGCGCCGTCCAGACAGCCCGTCCGGGAGCGGAATCGACCGGCGCGGCCTTGTGGCGCGGCCTTCACATACCTATGACACGGGCCCGAAGTAGCCGGTCACATCAAGGATTATGTTCGTCGAGGATCCCGCGGAATTGAAAATCTCCACGCTGCCACCACTGGCGATCTGGCCGATTGCCATGTTCGACCGCGTCAGGCCGTTCTTGAAGTTCACGTCCGAGGTCGATGGCGTAGACGAGGTCGGATTGATGGCGAGGAAGCCACCGAGAGAGGGAGCGGCTGCCGTAAGGTTGCCTACGAACGCAGTCGCGGTTGCCGGGACGCTGCCGATGCCACCAATCAATACGGTGTCCTTGCCGGTGGCGCCCACGGGCGAAAGGTTGCCATTAGCCGAAGACAAGGTCGTGATGCCGGAGCATTCGGACATCGAGGTATTGGCTGAGCAGCGGGTGTCCGCATAGCGGGTCGGCGTGATCGGATTGAAGAGCGATCCCGTCTGGGATGCGCTGGACCCGTCGGTATAGTAGCCGCTGACGTCCACAAGCATGTCAGCGGCCACCGAGGAGGCCACGTCTATCTCTCCCTGATCGGATCCCGTGGTCGGTACCTCGACTATGACCCGGTTCGGTATCGCCGAGGACCCCTTTGTCCAGTTCAGATTAGAGACAGGACCCTTTGTCTCACCTGCCGGGTACACAGTGAAGAAACCCGATCCTGCGGACGTGTCTACAACGGTGACGTTGAGTACGACAGCCGCGACGCCGGACAATGGCACTCCCGACGAGCCGCCTCCGATAGTAACCTTGTCGTGTCCGCCGCCGGTTATCGTGGTAAGCCCCGTATTGGCGGTCAGAAGGCCGCTGCAGTCTGCGAGCGACGTATTCGTTGCACAACGCGTATCGGCCAAGCGGAAGGGACTGACCGCATTGAAAAGGCCTGCCGTGGAGCCTGCCGCCGGGGAAGAGTAGTAGCCCTGGATGTCGAGTTGGTAGTCGACGGTTCCGGCACCGGCGCCGTTCTCGACCGTTATGTGGCCGCCAGTTGAAACCGGGATTGTTGCGAGGTTGGCTATCGCCCCGACCGACGTCTTCTGCCAGTTGATCGCGGAGACGCTCGGAGGAGTGGAGCCTTTCGCATAGAGCGTGAGGTAGCCACTGTTGCCCCCGAAATCGTCGACGGTGATGTTGACGACGACTGCGGCAACCCCCGACGAGGGGACCGAGTCGGGTGAGGTGCCGGTGCCGTCTATCGTTACGTTCTCCGTCTGCGTTGCAGCGAGACTGCCAAGTGTCGAATTCACCGTTGGGAGGTTCTCACCTGCGCAATAGGCGTGTGCGGAAGAGTTGGCGCAGCGCGTGTCGGCAACCCTGAACGGGTTCAGCGGGGTGTAGGCATACCCCGTGAGCGGCGCTATGTACGTGAAAGGACTGGAGTTCGAGGTCAGCGTTACACCGCTGACGGTAGTGCTGACCATAACCTCGACCGTACCGGCCTGCGATGAGGCAGGCGATGTTACGGCGAGCGAAGTCGTGGCGGTAACTGTAATTCCCGTTCCTGCAAGCGTGCCGAAGCTCACCGTTGTAGCACCGGTCGCCGTGGCGAAGTTCGTGCCGGTGATGGTGATATTCGTGCCGCCTTTCTCGGGGCCCGACGTGGGTGAGATGCTCGTGATGGTCGGGGCATTCGCGTTGTACGTGAACTTATCGGCGGAGCCCGTGGTGGAAGTTCCCACAGAGGTCTTCACGGTAACGTCAACGGTGCCGGCGGCTTCGGCGGGCGAGGTGGCCGTGATCGAGGTCGAGCTGACGACGGAGACCTTCGTGGCAGCGGTGGTGCCGAAGTCGACCGTGGCTCCCGTGGCAAAGTTGGTGCCGGTGATGGTGACGACCGAGCCTCCCGGCAGTGGTCCCGTGGTCGGGAAGATCTTGGTGACGGTCGGCGGACCGGCCGGTGCAGTGTAGGTGAACTGGTCGGCCGAGGACGTGGCGGAGGTCCCCGCAGACGTCGTTACGGTCACGTCAACGGTGCCGGTACCCGCCGGCGAGGTG
The DNA here is from genome assembly GCA_021816935.1 of Actinomycetes bacterium. GTDB lineage: Bacteria > Actinomycetota > Acidimicrobiia > Acidimicrobiales > JAMCPL01 > JAKAWR01. Next base: position 33 of record JAKAWR010000011.1, on the reverse strand, counting down.
GCGCTGCAGGAGGTAGTCGAGCAACTGACGCCT
>JAKAWR010000010.1 GCA_021816935.1 Actinomycetes bacterium | reverse complement strand
GTTTTAGATAATAGGGGAAGCACCATTACCCCGATTGCTATTGCAAATGACAGTGATACAGCAGATGGCTTGAGGAGCCTTGAGCTTCTCCACCGTCGGAACGCCCGGCTATTGCTCTCTCTCTCTCAGAGTTCGCACTTCCATGGCACCCTCCTTATCCTCTTGATCTCGCTGTGTACGGAAGTAGACGGGCTATGGCAGCTGTAACAAAATAGCCGTAACAATACAAACTACTACGTATGGGATTATTGTACACCCCTTGTCAAGGGCTGGGTGGCGTTCTGCTGTATTCAACGGGGAAGACCGGTCTCGGGAGGATTTCCCAGAAATGGCCAGTTCAACCGGTCGTTGCAACGAGAGCACGATCATAGTGCTGTGCCGCGCTCTCCCAGTTGAATAGTCCGCGCCCCGTGTCGTTGATCTGGTTGCTGATCTCACCGAGGTCCTCTTGGTGGTAGATCGAGAGGTCGGTGCCCTTCGCCATCCAACGTGCGCGCTGACTTGTTGACCGCCCGGGCATGGGCGATCAAGGAGAGCACGGGCCACTTCTGGTCCCATAAGCGCCGGGGTTGGGGCGAGAAGCACTGGAAGCGCTGGTACTTCTGGGCAACCCACTAGCGCCTGCAGGCGGTGATCGATGCGGCACACACCTTGGCCCGCCACGAGGGGCCGGGCTGACGGTCGTACTTCGCTCACCGAGTGAGCAACGCCGGAGCGGAGGGCCTGAACTCGCCTGTCGAGCAGGTCCGGGTGTCCGCGCGCGGTTACCACAACCGGGAGCACTTCAAGACCGCGATCTGGTTCCATCTCGCCGTACTCGAGCTCTACCCCGTCACCTCGTGAACTGGGTTACCCACGGAGAACCCGGATGTGCCCTTCTTTTCGACGGTGCAGCGGACCGTCTCATCCACGGACGTTCTCGCGTTAGAAGTAGACCATCTTCCTGGCCCGCTCGACCACGACATCGAGGTCGTCGGTCCAGGCGCCCGTCGACAGGTACTTCCAGCCGCCGTCCGCACTCACCGTCACGATCACTCCCTCGCCGATCTGCTCGGCACAGCGCACGGCACCCGCCAGGGCACATCCCGATGACAGCCCCGCCAGGATGCCGACCTCCGCTAGCTTGCGGGTCCATTCGATCGACTCCCTCGGGCCTATGACCGTCTTGCGATCGAGCAGGTCGGAACCACCGAAATCGGTAAAAATAGGCGGGATGTAGCCGTCGTCCAGGCTACGCAGGCCATCGACCATTTCCCCGGCGGGAGGCTCGACGGCCCAGACCTGGATAGCCGGATCCTGCTCCTTCAGGTACCTGCCCGTGCCGAGCAGCGTACCCGAGGTGCCAAGCCCCGCGACAAAGTGGGTCACCTCCGGGCAGTCCGCCCAGATCTCCGGCCCCGTTCCCTCGTAGTGTGCCCTCGGGTTCGCCGGGTTCGCGTACTGGTACAGGAATACCCACTCTGGATGGTCCGCATGTACCTTCTCTGCCATCCGAACGGCGCCGTTCGAACCCTCGGCTCCCGGGGAGTCGAGGATCTCCGCACCCAGGGCTTCAAGCACCTGGCGCCGCTCGACCGATACGTTTTCCGGCATCACCACCTTGAGGCGGTAGCCCTTGACCTTCGCCACCATGGCCAGAGCGATGCCGGTATTGCCCGAGGACGGCTCGAGCAGCGTGGCACCGGAACCCAACGAGCCGGAGGCTTCAGCATCTTCCACCATCGAGAGGGCAACCCTGTCCTTCACGGAGCCGCCCGGGTTCTGGCCTTCGAGTTTCATGAGAATGCGAACGGCCGGCACGGGCGACAGCCCAGAGACGTCCACGAGCGGCGTCTTACCGATCAGGTCCAATATGCTCGCGAGCCTCATCGCCGGATCCGGCCCCGGCCGCAGCCCATCCTCGTCCCTCTGTCACCCGATCCGGACTAGCCGGCTCGGACGACCGGCCCGTCGCCGCCTGCCACGGCCGGCAGGATAGTAATCGTGTCGCCATCCGCTATCTCGGTACCCAGCTTCGCCAGATAGCGGACGTCATCGTCATTCACGTAGACATTAACGAAACGATGCAGCTCGCCCTCCCCATCGACAACCTGGCCGCGCAGGCCGGGATAGATGTCCACAAGCGTCCTGAGCGCCTCCCCGACAGTCCTCGCGCTCACCTCCACCGAACTCTGCCCATTGGTCTGCGTTCTAAGAACTGCCGGCACTTTAATTATTGTCACAGGTGAGACTCCAATTCCCACAACTCGTTCCACGACTCTCCTATCTCCTGGCCATCACAGGCTGCAACAACCGCTTCCAGCCTGGCGATCTACCGGCGGGAACCCCCGCATTTCCGCCTCGACCAGAGCAACTCGTTGTCAATTACGACTATTCTAATCCGCTATCTGAATATTCTATCCGTGCAGGCCGCCAGTGCCGCCCATCGTGGCGACGATCCTCAGTTCCTCCTCCTCGGCCGCGCCACCCACGATCCTGTACGACCTGAGCGACGGCATCACCCGGCAGAAGCTTGCGATCAGGTAATGCCAGGACGGATCCACCGCCTGGTCCACGTCGATCGGTGAGGGATATGCCTCCGTGTGGGTGTGGGAGTGAACGACGCCGACGACGGCCATGCCCCTTTCCTCGGCGTCGCGGTCGGCAAGGAGATGGGCTTTCGGCTCTACGGTATACAGGCGGGCCGAACGGGCCTCATTGCCCGCCGGATAGAACACCTCGGCTACATCGCCGTGACCCCCCAGCAACCCGCACGCCTCCTCCGGTAATCCCCGCAGGCAATGAGCCATCATCTCCGAATACAGGCCAGCCGGCAGCACGATCATCACCTACAACCATACCGGCAGCCGACCACGTTCCCGCCTCAATTGTCGGCAGGGCGGGCGAAACAGCCTGGTACGCTGGCTGGCGTGACGGGTCCAAGGAAGCCACGATCGCCGAACCCATCCAGGGCCAAGGCCGGGAAGCGGGATACGGGCGCGCCCCGGACCATGGCTCGTAACCGGAGGGCCAGGTTCGACTATGACATCATCGAGACTTTCGAATGCGGGATTGTGCTTCAGGGATCCGAGATCAAGTCGTTACGCGCTGGCCAGTGCTCGCTCTCCAACGCGTACGGTGCCGTCGACGGCGGGGAGATGTGGCTGATAGGCGCCCACATTGCACCCTACGAGCAGGGGGGAGCCTACGGGGCGCACGACCCGGACAGGAAGCGCAAGCTGCTACTTCACCGGGCCGAGATCGACGAGCTCGCCGGGAAGGTGGAGAGGGCCTCCCTCACCCTCGTACCGCTAGCCATCTACCTCAAGCAGGGCAGGGCCAAAGTGTCGCTCGCACTCGCACGTGGTAAGCGCATGTGGGACAAGCGACAGGCCATTCAGGAGCGCGACGAATCGAGGGAGGCTGCCCGGGAGCTAGCGCACCGTCTCATAAATAACCATGCGATCTCGCCAGCCAGATGACGCCGGAGCCTCTGACGCGTTTCGCAGCGACGAACCCGGCGACTCTCATTCGAGGTGCCTATGGAAGAAGTCCCAGATAATGGACCAACCCTCCCTGGCGGCAGCCGGCCTGAACATATCCCCATCCGCGCCAAAGAACCCGTGACCGGCCCCTTCGAAGGTATGGAAGTCGTGCTCTTTGCCGGCCTCGGTAAGAATGCGGTCGAGGTCCGCCACCTCGTCGGGAGCCGGGAAGGCGTCTTCAGCTCCGAAGAGCCCGAGAAGGGGGCACGACAGGTCCTTCGCCTTGTCCGCCACCGGCTTGACATGCAAGGGCATCTCGGCAGGAGGGGTCTTCACGACGAAACCGCCGTAGCAGTCGACGGCAGCATCGAGGTCTAGGCTGCATGCGGCGAGGAATGCCTGCCTTCCTCCCGAGCAGTAGCCGATTACCGCGACCTTCCCGTTAGACGAATCGAGCGACTTAGCGAACGACGCCGCTCCATCCACGTCACCAACCAGCCTCTCATCGGGAACGCCGCCCTGCTCCCTCGCTATCCGGGATGCCTCTTCCGGGCTCTTGTCGGGAGCCTCCCTGCTGTAAAGGTTGGGAACCACCGCAATGTAGCCCTGCGAGGCGAACCGGCGGGCTATCTCCTTCGTGCCCTCGTCGTATCCCGGCATGTGGTGAAGGACGACCACTGAACCATGGGAACCCTCCGCCAGCGACTGAGCCAGGTAGGCCTCGATCTCGTCGCCGCCATGGCCGGGGATGAACACGGTCTCCGCCCGCAGCGCGTCCTTCGTGCTCGTCTTCATTGCCGTCTCCCTTTCTCTCTTCGTCCACCGTAGATCCGGCGTGCCTCACCTGCCGTGCACCGCTGCTCGACCGCCGGTGTACACTTTATTACCAGAGGTGAGGGTCTGCAACGCGCACCCTCACGCTTCGGGTGCCGGCCCTGTGCCTGCCCGACCGATCCTTGACAAGTTGCGTTAACACATATCGACGGTTTCCTACCGGGAATAGAGACCTGTGTTCGTTTGCTGCAAGGGCACGAATCGAACACGCCTGTTCCTGTAAGAAAATGTTCACACGGGGGTGAAAGGATTCGACTCCGGTAGTCGAGACAGAGGAAGCGAGCCGTGGTGCCCGGAACCACGCTAAAGAGCCGGGAAACAAACAAACGCCAACTCTGAACTGGCATTGGCTGCCTGATTGAGGGCAACCCGCCCCTGCCGTACCTCTCCCCGGGGGACGGCGACTGCTGAGCAGGTCCGCCTCTAGCGGACGGGGTGTCATGAAATCGGGGATACCAACCTGCACGCAGCCGGCGGTGCGGTTGGGAAACTAGAGCCGGCTGGGTTGCCCGGGCGGGGCCAGCACCGTTCCCGCAACTGAGATCTTGCGCTGGATGCGCTCGGAGAAGCTCTGTCGAAGAGCCGGGGGACGCGGGTTCAATTCCCGCCACCTCCACTCGGTTTTCGTATTTCGAGTTCGCTGGCCGGACATAAACGTCCCGGGTCGTCGTAAACCCGGACTGCCTTGACGCCACTGGCGGCCATCAAGCCGGTGGGCGCCCGATGCGAACCCGCCAGGTCCGGGGACCCGACTCCAGGTAGTCCCACGTAAATTGACCCGCGTACTCTACTTGGAACTGGTAGTACAGGGGCTTCGGGTCGTGGTCGTTCACGAGCACGAAGCCTTCCGCAGGGGCAAGTGCCTCGTAAGCCGCGAAGATCGCCTCGTGGCGCTCGGCCGGAACAAGACGCCGAACGTCGAGCACCCGCGCCTGTTCGGTCAGCCGGTGCATCTCTGCAAGCAACCCGGTAAGGTCGACGCTCTCGTTGTCCAGAAGAGGCGGGAGAACGATGTCGTTCTCCTCGCACGCGTGACCAGCGAAAAGCCCTGCAATCTCATCGGCCTTGCCTACCGCGCCTGCTCCATCCTCGATGCCATCCAACTCCCGCGCTAGAGATGACAGCTTCCGGTGCCCCTCGATCATACCGTCGATAACGCCTGCGAGACCGGGCAGGCTCGCTGCGACAGGATAAATGGACTCTTCCTCGGCCTGGGCGTGGGTAAGGACCTCCTCGGCCAGGAACGCCGCCAGTTCCGCCACCGCCGGCATGTAGCCCGGCGCTCGGGTCCGGAACCCCATCGCCCTTCGGGAGCCAGGCGCGACAGCGTCACCGGACTCGCTGTTGCAGGTCGCATCGGCTACTGCCGATCGCACGGCCTTCACCCGATCATCGAGCTGCTCCGCTAGAAGAGTATGATGCCGGAGCATCGTTTCGTAGGCCTCCTGCTTTGCCATCGGTGCCACGGGGTAATCTCCTTCCTGTCGCCTTGCTGCTTACTGGTATTTCTATTGTATCCTAGAGTTACTGCGGCCGTGCTGGGGGCTTGGGCCAGCGCTCGCCACCTGGACCCGTCTTCAGCCGTGCCTGAAGCCCAGGGCCGCTGCCGCCTCGTCGTTCATCATCGACGGGCTCCACGGCGGGTCCCACACCAGCCTGACATCGACGCCCACTTCCGGCCCGAGGGCATCCCGAACGGCCGCCCTCGCCAACTCCGACAGGCTCTCCGCTGCCGGGCATCCCCGAGTGGTGAGCGTCATCTCCACGACGACGGTACCCTCGTCATCGCGGACCCCGTAGACGAGCCCAAGGGAAACCAAGTCCAGGCATAGCTCAGGGTCGTATACGCGCCCGAGCGCATCCCAGGCTGCCCCGACCGGATCCCGCGCCTGGACCGCTGCCTCGAGAGGTCCCGGATCCGGTCCCCGGTCACCTAGCTCGCTCATGACGGGCCCCGGAAGGGCACTCGCCAGGTGCCGCCACTTTCGGCAACCTCGTAGGTAAATCCCTGGGACGAGAGCACGCCCTCGAGGGGGACCGGCTCAAAGGGAGCCAGGACCACGAGTTCCTCCCCCTCGGCGAGCGCCGCGACTGCCCCAGATGCCGGCCCGAGGACGGCGCGACCTGGGTGAGCACGCTCGAACGATCGGGAAAGACGGGTGACAGTGAGAAGTCGGACTGAGCAATCAGACGCTGACGCAGGTGGGAGCCGGGCTGAGGCAGGCGGGGCAGCGACGACGGCGAGCGAGGCGGGCGTCGACATAGTCGGCACCCGGAGTAAGACGGGCCGGGCCATGGATGAGACAGAGCGGTCCAGGCCCCGGCCCGTGACCGGTGAAATCGCCAGCACGTGGCAGGGTCGCCCTCCCGGCATGCCGGGAGCTGTACCGCCCCCGTCGGTCCCCATTTCTTTCCTGGCTGCAGCCGCACTGGGTCTCGTCGCCTGCGGGAGTGCATGGATATGGGCCCGAGGAGCGGCAGCCTCGAGTCGGTTCAGGGAACGGCAGCTACCGTCGAGGTCGACTGCTCCGACCCGGCCACTGGACAAGGAGCGCTCGGGATCGCGCCCATGCCGACCTGAACCATGATCACGGTCATCGTGGGATAGATCGTCGGCTGGTCGATCGTCGGCGCTTGGCGCATGACAACCCGCGATGCGTAATGGCGGACCCCACGGCCCGCTTTACCTGCAGCGACCGAAGAGGAGCTTGCCTCCCGCCGTAACCGGCGGCGTATGCGTAACGCGAAGTATCCGCGCGGTCAGGCTGTCCCCTTCGCTCCCCCGAGCTTCGCGGACCGGGCAATTCCGACCAACGTCTCGAGGTCGGCCCGAGCGGCCAGCAGGTCTGCCTGAGCCTGCCGCGTAGCGCTGAAGGCGGTAGTCCCTATCGAGCGGTTCGCCGGGTACCCGCTGGGCTTGGCCGCAAGAACCGCAGAGGAGATGCTCTCGCCGTTGCCCCCGGTACTCGTCACCTGCGCCGCGGTAGACACGTGCGCTTTGAGCTGGCTGAACGCATTCTCCGCCGCCGTGCAATTGAGGCCCCCGACGGTAGCCGAGGTTGATTGGCAAATGCTCAGAGCCCGCTGGATCTTCGGTTCAAGACCTTGAAGCACCTGCTCCACGTAAGCCTCCGTATCCGCCGCGATGACGATGTCCACCTGCGGAGTCATCACCACGTATACCCTGTAATCGACAATCATCGACTTGGCATCCTCGAACAACTGCAGGCACGTGGTATCGGAATGCGCTTTGGTCTGGAGCTCCTCGATCCCCGACAACTGCGCCGACAGGTCGCCCGACAGGGCCGAGACGTCGGAACTCTTTAGGTGTTGCACCCCCGAAACGCGACTCTGGAGCGCCTGAAGCCTGGTAACGCGATCGGACAGGGCCAGCTCGACTTGGTTCCGATGCGTAGCAAAGTTCGCTTTGCACTGGCCGCTCGGCGCAGATCCCGGATTGAAGGAGCTGCCCCCTGCGCCGGCAGTCGGTACTGCACTCGATGTTGCCGAACCGCCGAAAGCGACTCCCGGAGCGAGAACCATGGAGCCCCCTGCGGCCAGTAACGCTGCCACCCGCAACAATGTACGTCTGGAACGATGGATTGTTGTCATACCGATCAACCCTCTGCCGGGTTGGCCGGGGAACTGTTGAGGTCCGTCTGGGCCTGCGACAGAATCGAGTTCAGCGTATTGAGCGCACCCTGCACCTGGGTCAGTGTCTGCTGCGACAGCACGTTCGACGATGTGCTGATCGACCTGCCGGTGCCTGACAACGACGTACTTCCCGATTCACTGCCAGTACGCGACGAGCCGGTCGTGACCGCCGTGGTCGACGATGGCACTGTTTTGACGGCGGAATTATTGCTGCCTCCGCAACCTGCGGCGACGGATCCTGCCAGTGTCACCGCCAGTATCGCCAGGATGCGACTGGTTGATCTTGTCATGAGACTGTGCGCTCCTTTCCATTCCGGCCCGCAAGCTCCGGGGCGGCACACGCTCCGAACCCTGCCGACGTCACGACATCCAGGATCCTCACCTGCAGCTCGTGAGCCGAGCCGTAACCGGATGCACACATTTCCTGAGGTATTTTACACCGGGCAACGGCCCGCTACCCGGATTTCTCCGCTTCCCACTGGGGCCACTCCCAAGCGCCTCGCCCAACTCACCGCCAGCGGGAGCCGCCTGCCCTGAGGGTTCCCCGCCCATCGGGGTCGGCTACGAAGTCGCGGCGTGGGTGTTCTAGACGGGATCCGTGGACTGCGTTCCCTGGTTTGCGACGTGATCCGTCCAAGTAGATCCGTCCCAGTAGCGATGCTGATTCCGGCCGCTCGGATCGGCATACCAATCCGGACCTGTCGACGGCGCGGGCGGCGAGTAGCCGCCCGGAGCGCCAGGTGCCGTTGCGCCGCCGGGTGTCGGAGGCACGCCGAAACTGCCGCCGGTTTGTCCGCCGCTACCGACTACGGGAGGGCCATAGGCCCCCGGAGCACCATAGCCTGCACCGGGACTACCAAGTCCACCGCTCGCGGGAGAGCCATAGGCCCCCGGAGCACCATAGCCTGCACCGGGACTACCAAGTCCACCGCCTAGCCCCCCGGGATAACCCGACTGCTGCGGGTAGCCGGGGTACCCGCCCGGATAACCCGTCCGCATCTGCCCTCCGAGTGCCGACGGGCCGCGATAGGTCGAACTGCCAAATGCGAGGATCAGAACAAAGACAAAGGGCAAGAAGAATAGACCGACGGTGAACCCCGTCCCGTGGCCGAAGCTCTTCGAGAGATCGTTCAGCACTATAATCTGGAAAACTATGCTGACCAAGGGGATCAGCATCATCAGGATCCACCATCCCGGCCGGCCGACAATCTTCAGCAGCACCCAGAAGTTGTAGATCGGGATGATCGCGGACCAACCCGGCTGCCCTGCCTTCGTGAAGACACGCCACAGCCCCACCACGTACACCACGAAGATCGCCAGGATCAACAACAACCATACGGCCACCACTGCCCCCGCGCCGGCAGCCGCCGAGCCCGGGACCGTGTAGGTGGGTTGGGCCGATGCGGTCGCCATCAAGATCGGATGGGTCATAGCTGGGTTCATCGTTTCACTCTCCTACCGGACCGCCGGCCAACCCCGGCCTCGGCTTCATACCGATCGCCGCTGCAGCTGCCTGCCCGTTCGCGCCATTGGCCGATCCTGGAATCGGCCCAACCATCATTTGTCACCCGCCACCTGCAGTAACTCGCCCAGCGTGCCGGTATCGGCAACGCTGAACCAGTCTTCCTGCCGGTGCAGTGATGATACCACGCGACCATGCTCTGCTTCCGGGTTGTCCCGAGCCGCCTGCTTGGCGACGCCGAAGGACCTCCCGTGATACAGTCCGACCCGGCGGGCATGACGAGCCCCGGAGCCGACCACGGAGCGGGAGTCGACCAGGATGCTCGGGTTCGACCCGCACCGTACAGCCAGCGTGGAGGAAATCATGGCAGGGACAGAGGAAGGAACAGAGACGCGGAATATCATCACGACCGAAGACGACGGCAACGTTCGCATCATCACGATCGAACGGCCAGGTAGAAGGAACGCCGTCGACCTCGCGACCGCGGAGGCGCTGACCGAGGCATTTACCGCGTTCGACGCCGACGGAATCTCCTGCGTAGCCGTGCTGACAGGAGCCGGCGGCACCTTCTGCGCAGGAGCAGACCTCCAGGCCATCGCAGCTGGCCACCCGAACCAGGTGTCGCCGGATGGCCCGGGTCCTCTCGGACCCACCCGGATGCTCCTTTCGAAGCCGGTCATCGCCGCAGTAGAGGGCTGGGCCGTGGCTGGCGGACTCGAGCTTGCCATCTGGTGCGACCTGAGGGTAGCAACCACCGACGCCACATTCGGGGTTTTCTGCCGGCGCTTCGGCGTGCCACTGCTGGACGGCGGCACCGTCAGGCTGCCGCGCCTGATCGGCCACAGCCGTGCGCTCGACATGATCCTGACCGGCCGGGCTGTCGGAGCTGAGGAGGCACTCGCGATGGGACTCGTCAATCGCACCTGCCCGCCCGGTAGCGCTCTGGCGACCGCCGTCGAGCTGGCGCACGAGATCGCCTCGTTCCCACGCCTATGCATGCGCGGCGACCGCCTATCATCTTATGAGCAGTGGCCAATGGACCTTGAAGCAGCGCTCGCCAACGAGCACCGCCACGGGACTGCCACCCTCGAAAGCGGTGAGACTATTGAGGGGGCAACGCGCTTCAAGTCCGGCGAAGGTCGCCACGGGATTTTCTGAAGCGTGTGCGGACCTGGTCTTGCAGCCGACCGGGAGGCAGGCTGCGACCTTGGGCCCGGGCAGGAGGAATCGGGCGGGCTCAGCCAGAAAGCAACGACAGCACCGCGGTTCTACCCTCGTCCACCAGGTCCCGGATCATCGTACGCCCACCGGCCATACCGGGCGGGCCTTCTGTGCCCGCTGGTAAACTCTCGGGGTGACCGAAGAGGTTCATCCTCCGCTCGAAGAGTATCTAGAGACGATCTACTGTATATGGGAAGAGGGGACCCCGGTCATACAGGCTCGCATCGCCCAACGGCTCGGCCGCTCGGCACCGTCGGTGTCCGAGATGCTGGAGCGCTTGGCCGAGGCAAGTTACATAACGCGGAAGGGCAGGATCGTCAACTTCACTTCCGAAGGTCTTGCCCGAGCGGAAGGCGTTGTTCGAAAGCACCGGCTCGCCGAACGGCTCTTGGTAGACGTGATCGGGCTCGAGTGGCACAAGGCTCACGCCGAGGCGGGGCGCTGGGAGCATGCAATCTCCGACGAAGTGGAGGGAAAGCTTGTCGAACTGCTTGGTAATCCTGGGACCTGCCCGCACGGCAACCCTATCCCCGTAGCTCGCCAGGCCGTCCGGGACGCCGGGTCTCGCGGCAGCGAGCGGAATAGGAGGAGCAGCGGAACGGCTGACGCCACAACGGCGGCGACAGCCGTTCCAGCAAATCGGCGCGACACGCTCCAATCGTTCTCCGGTCACATGCCTCTCTCCGATATCGAGCCGGCCGCGGGACGCTCTTATGTCATCCGGCGGGTCACGGAAGAGATCGAAGCCGATTCGGAGAACCTGGCCTTCCTTTCCAACCACGGGTTGATCCCCGGTACTGCCGTTGCAGTGCTGGCGAGATCCGGCGACGGCCACGTGACCCTAGAACGCGGAAGTGAAGCCGTCATCGTAAGCCCCTGGATGGCTAGGAGGGTGTACCTGTCGACCCCATTGGGAGAAACGCCCACGCCCTCTCCGGCGGTGCATCGCCGAGCCTCTACAGGGACGTCAAGCCGGCGCTTGCGCCCCCCAAAAACCGCAACAACCTGACCGGCTACAGCGCGGCGAAGATTCAAATAACGCCAACTGTCGTCCGCCGTCCCAGCCCGGCGAGCGCTATCGCCAGGATCTCCGCCGGCGTAGAGGCATTATTAGCAACCGCCTGGCACACATCATGATTGGCATCGGAAGCGAGCACCAAGAGCACCTCCTTCGGAGCCTTCGCATTGGCAGCGACCCCCCGTCTCACCTGCCAATTGCGATCTTTGGCCAGCTTCATCAGCACGTCTTTCGGCGCGCCCGGATTCATCGCCACTCCCTGCCGGATCACCCAGTTCTCGCTCTCGCACATTGACTCCAGTGAACGGGGATCAGTTGAAGGGTTAGCAGCTGGATGACTGTCCGTTATACGACCCGCCATGCCACCTTCCGCAGCCTGGCGCACGTCTTGGTCGGCAGCTTCGTTACCGAACGCACCCATCCGTACCGAGCGGTCTCCATCCATCGCCAGCTCCCGCAACCAGGTGAGAGGTGTCAGGGGGTTCCTGGCTACCGCACGCCGGACGTCCGCGGAATCGTCTTCTGCAAGGCTCGACAGGATCGCCGCGTCGGCGTTCCGATGCATTACGACCTTTTCCCTAACCTGCCAGCTTGGGTCAGCAATAAGGTAGCCGAGAAGCGCCGGGCCGGTAACCCTGTTGCCTGCAAGTGCCACCCTCACAAGGTACGACCGGTCCTTGGCGAGCTCTTCCGCAATGTCCGCACCGACGGTCGGGTTCGACGCCAACGCAGCACGGACCTTCTCACTCGGATCGTGCAACAGGTGTGAAAGAACAATGCTGGGCGAACTCGTGTTGGCTGCTACCGCTTCACGGACCCGTTCCTCCACGTCCATCGCCAATACTGCCAGAATAAAGGGAGTCGCCTCCGGAGCCGATGCGGCCCGGCGCCTCTTGGCCTGATCCTCGCTAACCGCGCGCCTGATCACTCCCATCAGCTCATGCAGATCGTAGGTATCAGTCATATCCGACCTCTCTCTACCTCCTCGGTAGCATTGTACCACACGCGTTGCGCCGGTATCAACACACCGTGTAGCTGCTCTCGCTCGGGTCAGGTCCTGACCAAGTATCAAACCCCGTAAGAGCCTCAGCAGATCGGGAGGTTGGATGAGACGGTCCGCTGTACCGTCGAGAGGAATGGCAGCGGCGCAGCCACAGCCAGTTTCGTTCATCCAGGCGAGTAGGGCAAGGCGGAGAAACGAGAACGTCCGGTGGACGTTCGAGTACAGGACAGGGGCGAAGCCACGCAAAGCCCGGCCGGAGGGCCGGCGGAGGCTGGAGTGCCGGCACGGAGGCAAGATTGCAATGCCAGTGAGACGGTGAGCAGAACGCTCGAGAGGGAGAACAAGAGAGTCCGATAACACGAATAACCTGTAGCCATGAACGACCTTTCCGCACGTACCGTCGCGGATCGCAGCCTCTACCTCTGCCTTCCCGCTCGGCCGGACATCGACAGCTTCCTGCCGTCCTGCATCACCGGCGGTGTTGACCTGGTACAGCTGCGCGACAAGCAACTGGACGCTCGCAACCTGGCCGGTGTGGCCGATCGTTGCCTCCGGATATGCTCTGACTTCGCCGTCCCGTTGATAGTGAACGACAGGCCGGACATAGCACTGCAGGTCGGAACCGCAGGCGTGCATGTGGGCCAGGACGACGTCTCGCCTGTTACGGCCCGGTCGATCCTTGGCCCGCACGCCATCATCGGGCGTTCCACACACACCGTCGCGGAGCTCGAGCGCGCGGCAACGGAGCCCGTCGATTACATCTCAGCGGGGCCTGTGGAGCCGACACCGACAAAGCCGGGACGACCGGGGACGGGGTTTGCCTACATCGAAACCGCGGTCGAGACGTCAACGGTACCGGTATTCGTGACCGGTGGCGTTAGCCCTGCGACTGTTCCCGCTCTGGCCACTGCCGGGGTGCGACATTTTGTCGTTGTGCGATACCTGACCGAGGCGCCAGATCCGGCGAAGGCGGCACGGGAGCTACGGGACGCCATCGACAGGGCCATCGACAGGGAAAGCTGAGCGCGGCGGCGCGGCTGCTCTTGCCGGCCGCCCTGCCTGCGTGACCGGCCCCGGCGGGAGGTGGAGCTTGCCGAGCCGAGTGCGGCCTGGCTACGGGTAGTGGTCCGGCAGATCGTTCTCGTATAGGACCACGTCGCCCGGGCCGAGGTTCTCCCTCGCCCATCGCACCGCGTCATCGCGGGTCGCCACCGTACGGACCCGGCACTGGCGATGAGAGATCCCGGAGCCCGGGTCGGAGGCATCTTCTCCGAGCCGTGCCTCGGCTGTTGCCGCCTGATGCTCTGTCGCCCTGGGCGCCCCCGAGCCCTCAGACGGTCCCACCGCCTCGCCGATAGCTCCGGCCCGCCGCGCTCCGGCAAGGAGGGCGCTCCGGTTCGTCCTGCCCACTACGAGCAGATCGGTCGCCACCTCGGCGGCAACTTTACCGAAGCGCTCGTTCTCCTCGGCCTGGATACGGCCGAGCTCCACCATCCCCGGGGTCACTACAACTACACGACCGTTCTCACGGCCGCTTCCGCCAGCCACTTGACCAAGGCGCCGCAGAGCCTCACGGCAGCCGGCGGGATTGGAGTTGTATGTGTCGTCGAGGACCATACAACCTCCAGCCGACGCTACAACCTCCAGCCGATGGGCCGGCTGAGGAAGTGAGCCGGCAAGTCCGGCAATTTCCTGCCCGCTGAGCCCCATAGCGACAGCCACACCCGCAGCGCAGGCCACGTTGGAAGGGCTTCCTTCGATTGCTAAGCCATCGCCGATCAACTTGCCTTCCACGAAGACCGAATAACGCCGGATCGGCTCTCCATCGGCCAATTTCGAGCTGCTTTCGCCTTGGGCGCCGCGGGTGCCCTGCACAGTGCCCTCCTGAACGAGGACGGCGACGTCGGTATCCCGCACTTCCCGACCGCCCTCCAGGCCGCCCCCCGGGTTGCCCCCGGAACACCTGACAACCCTCTTCCCGCTGGCTTCGAGCGCACTGGCAAGCGCCGCCAGACGCTTATCGTCCACCTGGAGCACCACTACCGGGGCCTTCTCGGCGATCTCCGACTTCGCGGCGAGCACCCTCTCCTCGGTCCTGAACCGCTCGAGGTGCACTGGTCCCACTGCGGTGATAACCGCCACGTCGGGAGGGAACCAATTGCACAGCTCCCTTATCTCGCCCGGCCGGTAAGCCCCCATCTCGGCGACAAGAACCTCCGTGCCGTCTCCTACCTGCTCGTTCACCGTCCTCGCCAGGCCCGCCAGATTGTTGTAACTGCCCGGGGTTGCGACTGTCGACCGGGTGCCCGCCAGTAGGTGGGCAACGTACAGCTTCGTCGAGGTCTTACCGTAGGAACCGGTAACTGCAACAATCCGTAGCCCGACCTTTGCCAGCCGCGCAGCCGCTCGCCTCAAGTGCCGCTTTAGCAGAAGCGACTCGAAGGGAAGGCTGATATAACATGCCAGGTCCACGGCTGCAGGAACTCCCATAACGAGCGCCGCTCCCACTACCGCTTCGCGCCCGAAAGCCGCACCGGCAACCATCACACCTCCCAGAACCAAGGCAGTAACCGCCGCTAGGGTACGCAGCCTCCTCGTCCATCGAAGCGGTGCCGTCCTGCCTCTAATGGTCAGACCCACCGGACCGAGGATGCCTGCCACACCTGCCGCCAACGCAGCCAGCGGCCAGAAGGCGGCGAAGACAATCCCGGCGCATCCCAATACCATGAGTCCGGCATTCATGGCCGATGAGCCCCACCAGCGAATTGCGAAGGTTGACGCGGACTCCGGTATGTAGTGTTCGCGCTGAGCCACCCGCAGCCAACGAGCGAGCGCGGGCCCAAGCGCAACCAGGTCGACCGCAGCAGGAAGCCAATTAGTGGCAGCGGCCAATGCCGGCCTCCTCGAGCACCTCCACGGTCGTGCCAAGCAATGCGCCCGGTACCTCGGTCGGGATCAGGTGTCCGGCACCCGGAACGACCCTAAGGCGTGACCTCTTCAGGACCCCGGCCAGCAAGCGGGCACTTTCAACGCCCACCTCGGTGTCGTTCTCCCCCCAGACGATCTCCACCGGGCAGGCAATCCGGGCCAGATCGTCGTCGTACACCTCCTGCACGGTACGCACCAGAACCTCCCTCATTACACCGGATGCGGCACCATAGTCGGCAGAGCCGTAGCGGCGGCGGGCCCGCTCCATCGTCCCCTCAGAAACGAGGCCCCACCTGCTGAGGGAGCGCGCGACCCGGAAACGGACTGCAGGCCGTCGCACCGGCCGGCCGGCCCCGGCCCCCGCGAGCCTGAGTGGAACGCCGGCAAGTACCAGGCCCGCCACCAGGTCGCCTCTCGAAGCCGCAAGGCGCGCCGCCACCCGCCCGCCGAAGGAATGACCGACCACGACGACGGAATCGGTCGCCACCTCCTCGATGAGATCCGCAATCAGCTGCCCGTAGCCGGCAGTGGACCACGGTTCCACCGGAGGCGGCGAGGCGCCGAACCCGGGCAGATCAACGGCAACCACTGAAGCTGGGATTGGCGCCAGGCCCTCGTCTACGATCCCACGCCCGAATGCAGGCTCGTAGTCGCGGTGGCTCCTTCCCCATCCATGAAGTGCAACAACCCTCACGGGGCCCTCACCGAACCTGGCCCCGAACAGCCGGCCCGACAGATACACCTGGAGCATCCTTCGCCCTCCCTACCAGCCTGCCCGCGCCGCTGCCTGCAACGCTGCCCTCAACAACCTCACGAGCCACCCCTACCAGGATCCAGGTAGACCATCACCGGTGCATGATCCGACGGCTGAGGGCCTTTACGGGCCTGCCGGTCCACGATGGAAGCGGTGCACCAGGAGGCGAGGGGTGCCGTCCCGAGGATCAGATCGATCCGCATGCCCTGGTGCTTATGGAACGCACCGCCCCTGTAGTCCCACCAGCTGAAGAGCCCATCCGCCTTGTTGTGTAGCCTGAAAAGATCCACGAGCCCCCACCGGCCAAGGAGACCAAGGGCGTCCCGCTCCGGTTCCGTCACATGGGTGGCACCCTCGAAAGCCGCCGGATTCCACACGTCCCGATCGTCGGGTGCCACATTGAAGTCCCCGCACACCGCCAGCGCTTCCCGCTGGTCCCACTCCTTCGCCAGCATTCGCTGAAGGGAGCCGAGCCATTCGAGCTTCGCGTAGTAGAACTCGCTCCCCACTTCCCTGCCGTTCGGCACGTACACTGAGAACACCCTGATTTCGCCACATTCCGCCGAGACGATCCTGCAGCCCATCTCGTCGTCCGCACCGTCGCCAAAGCCGATCCTGACACCTGCGATACCCGCCGCCGAGAGAATGGCCACACCGTTCCAGCCCCCGTCACCGTGATGGACGGCCTCGTAGCCGAGATCGGCCAGATCGTGTGCCGGGAAGTCCCTGTCTTGCATTTTCGTCTCCTGGAGACATAGGACATCAGGGCGTGCATACGAGATCCACTCCACAACGCGGTCCATACGAGCCCGCAACGAGTTGACGTTCCAGGTTGCAAGTCGCACCTCGCTCATGGCAGGACCCACCCCAACTGGCCACCTGCTCTGCCGATCATTTCGCGTTCTCCGGATCACCACTCCGGTGAGAAGACTCCTTGCCGGTCGGCAAGCAGGAGATGCAGGAGGGCTCGACATCTCTCATCCCACACCGGCCCACGCCACGTTGCCGCTCATCGAGCGGGCGCTATGACGAACAGTAGGTCGACCTGGCAGGCCGCCTCGCCCCCAACGCTCGCTGTACCTGATCCGCGCCCTCCCCTCGATGAAAGGCGGTCCATCCTCACAGCTAGATCGAGCCGGTCGCCAGGGACGACCTGGCGCCGGAAACGAGCCCGGTCGATGCCACCGAATAGCGGGATAGAGCCTGCATACTCGGGCATTGCCAGCACTGCGACCGCGCCGAGCTGCGCGAGCGACTCGACCATCAGAACACCGGGCAGGGTCGGCCTGCCGGGAAAATGACCTTTGAAGAAGTCCTCCTCGCCCGTAAGTTGCCAGAAGCCGCGCGCTTCGCGTCCGGGCACCAGCTCGGTTACCGACGTGACGAGAAGGAACGGTGGCCGGTGCGGAATAAAGTCCTCGACGTCGACAACCTGTAGATCTGCCACGACCACAAGCTACCAGTTCCTGGGGCCTGGCAATCTGGGGGCTGCCCCGCGTCCCACGTTCGGGGCTCAAGCATCCTGTAGACGCTCGAGCCCAAAGAACGGCAAAGCACCACCGATGTCAATGGGACTCACCCTCCACTGGCAAGAAGCCGGCATCGACGAGTACTTCATCCGAAGAACCGTTCCCGATCGCAGCCCGCAACGCCCTCCACCTACCTGCCAAATCATGAACCGGCCGGCGCTCCCGCCTGCCGCCCCCGCCCGGCCGGGCCCTCACAACCTCACGCCGGCGTCGGCGTCGGCGTCGGCGTGAACGAAGAATCGGGAATCTGTACCGTTCCCGATTCGCTCCAGCCCGCGGAGCCGAGTTCCTCCTGGCGGTAATCGTAATGAACTGTGAGGTTCGGGTTGCCGTTGACAACGAACTGGTTGAGCACGAACGCTCCCGTCAGGTTGAGCTGACCCCCGTTCACCGTCGCTGACATGCCCGGTGCATAAATCATGCCGTTGAAGCCGCCGACATTCGACCCGCTGCCCATGTCGATGCTACCTCCCCCCGAGACGTAGACCTGCAGGTCGACCGGATCTCCCACAACACCCGGAGACGAACTCGAGGGTGGGACCTGCCACTGGTTTACCGTCGACCCAGCCATCGAGACTGTGGCGTTGCCGGTACTTGGGAGCACGTAGATCTGCACCTGCCCGTCGTTCACCGTCGACGAGTAGTCGATGTTCACGGTACCGCTGAAGTTGACCCCGTTCGGGCAGTCGTAGACACCCGGCTCCAGAACATAAGGGGACGACGATGTGCCGCTGAAATCCCCGTTGTTCGGGCAAGACTGGTAGGACGAGGGCATGCACGGCGTGGGCGGGAAACTCCCGGTCGGAGCCGGGCAAGTCGCCACCGGCTGCTGGGGATCGTAGGACCCGGCCCCCTGAACCCAGTGCGGGCAGTTCGATGACCCGCCGTCGTAGGTCACCTGATGCGTACCGTAGGACCCCGAACCGTGACACGTCACGTTCGAGTCACTGCCGAGGTCGGCATTGGCACCGTCGCCGTTGCCGTACTGATCGGTGGCAATGATACTGGTGGTGCCGCTGGATCCGTTCAGGGTGACCGACGAGACCCCGAAGATGGGGAACGGGTAGTTGACGGCCCTCGTCACCGTAGCTTTCAGCGTGTAGTGGTGCCCGTGAGAAGTGCCCTGGGAGAGGATTGTGGCGCTCGACCCCGTGGCCTGATCCACGGTTACCGAGTACTGGACCCCTCTCGCCGCCGGTACCACCGCAACGGTGCACGACGATGACGATCCCACGCAGAAGCTCTGGTAGGGCGGCACCTGCTGATCGAGCCGGAAAATGGCATCAGACAACCCTGCCAGCGCCTGTGCCCGCGCGCTCTGTACGTCGTAGACTGCCAACGAGTTGGACAGGTCGCCGAACACCCTTCCCACGAGAGCGAGACCGAGCAGAGAGACAACGAATATGACGGCCAGAACCACCATCAGCGATCCACTCTCGTCCCTCCGCACGCGCAGCAGGTGACGGAAGAGTCCTCGCAGCCGATGACTCTTCCCGATCTTCACCGGCTGGTTCCAGGTGTATCTCGCCTGCTCTATCCGGGCCCGCGACGCGTCAGGATGGTACCAGCCGCCAGAGCCGCTCCTGCCGGACGGCACGATCACACCCCTCGCAGCCCGCTGGCGAGATGCCGGGCAATGCTCCGCCACCAGCGGTTCTTCGGTATCTTCATGGGCTGGTTCCAGGCGTAGCCCACTCGGTCACGCTCTGAGGGCGGCGGCAACTGGCACCAACTGCTCTCGGCGGCGGAATGCCTCATGCGCATGCTGCACCTGCCGTTGCCGAGGGAAGGTTGTCGGGCACGGCAACGCTCATGTGCTCCGCGTACGGGGTCGTCTTCTGCCCGCCGCTCACGTCGATCTGCACGCTGATTCTGGATGCGCATGCCGCCACCTCCGCCGACGTGGTATTGGCGCCCGCCACCAGGTTGTTGCCCGCGGAGTCGAAGTAGCTGAACACGGGCGTCGACGCACCGTTCACCACCCCGGTGATCTCGGGAACGGAGGAGCCGCCGGACCCACCCGCTTGCCGGTAGAGAGTGTGGGTCGCGGAATCGTAGGTCCAGGTGACCTGCTGATTGGGCCCAGACGGCTCCTCCACGCTTATCGTCACTTCGTTCCCGTAATCCGAAACGCTCGGCAGTGCTACGACGGGGTTCGCGCTCTGAATGTCGTGTTGCAGTTGCACCATGCCGATCCTGACTGCGTCAGCTGCGTTCTCGGAAGCAACAGTATTGGTCTCGCTCGAGGTGATTGTGTAGAAGGTGGTGATAAACGCCCCGACGAGAACGAGCATCGCTGCCGAGGCCACCATCAGCTCCACTAGGGTTATACCGCCCTCGCCCCGCAGCCTGCCTTCGGCCACCTGCACGCAGGTCCTTCCCTTTCCGGCTGCGGCACCGGCCGCCGTGCAGGCCATGGTCCGGCGGTTTTCAGCAGCCGCTCTGCGAATCCGAGCGCTCGGATCCGGGCTCGAATGGGTACACGTTCATTGATGCGGTCACCGGATGATCGAGAGCCGCGCCGTTCACCGTCACGCTGAAGACGTGCTGCCCCGTGACCCAGCCGCTTTCTCCTGCAGACTGGACGGTGCCGGTGAACTGCGCCCCCTGGTCCTTCGGGCTGTCCGCCTCGCTCTGGTTCTCCCATGCCGTGGCCGAGAGGGTGAATTCCGATTGGGGAGAAACGCACTGGCTACTGCAGCCGGATTCCGCTTTGGCTTCGGTCTGGTCGGTTACCTGAATGGTGTCCCCCTGGCAACCGGTCGCGTTTACGGCAAGGTCGAGGTTCTCGCTCATCCTGCCGTCACTGTTGAGGTACGTCTTGCCGGTGTCTCCCGATCCTGCTCCTACGACCGCCAGCGAGATCACCGAGCACTGCGGGTCAACGCTGCTTCCGGTTCCGAGCCCGGAACTCTCCGCTGTCGAACTCGAGGTGACTGCCGACGTGGTGCTGTCGACGATGGCAGAAGTGGACCAGTCTCCGGTTTCTCCCGAGAAAGCGACGACCTCGTAGTAGTACTGCATACCGGGAGCGAGCCCCTCGACCGAGTACGAGGTGCTGGTTGAGGCCTGATGGGGGCTGGCAACAACGTCCGTCGTCGTGTTCAGGGTGCCGCTGCCGCTTGCATTCGCTGCCGGAAGGTCGCCGGGGTTCGTCGACCATAGAACCACGTAGTACCCGGATGAGTCGACAGTACCGCCCGACCAGTTGACCACGGTCGACGTCTCGCCCGCCGAGCCGGAGGGAGTCGAAGCGGACATCGTGCTGGGAGCTGTTGACGGGCTACTCCCCGAGCCCGAAGAGCTACTGGAAGATGCGCCCGAACCCGGACCGGAATACGGCCCCTGGTTCCCCGAGTAGAGGATGGTGCTCTCCTGGATGCTGTCCGTCGCTCCGTGGGCCGCCGCCCACCTCACCTGAGCCGTGACCTGCTTGTAAGCCTGGTAGTCCGTAACTACACCGCCGCCGGCCGCGCTGTTCTCGGCTGCAACCCAGACGATCTGCAATCCTACGATGTAGTGGAGAGGACCAACCTGGTTGCTCGACACCGGTGAGAGCACCGGGGTGGCCCCTGCCGGCGTGGTCGCGCCGAGCGACACGTAGCTGTCGCCGTTCGGATCCGGTTGGTACCACGAATTGGATGCGGTTGCCGCGCTCACCTGGTCATCGTAGAAGCCAAGGTTTGCATAGGAAACCGACTGGGCTTTCGCCAGCGCACCGGAGGCCAGGCCGACCGCATCGGACTGGTGCGAGGCCAGCGCCGCGTCGCTAACGCCCCCTGTGAAGATCGACGACATGGGAATCGCCGTCACTGCAAAGAGGAACATCCCGACAAGCACCTCGATGAGGCTGAAGCCCACCTCACCATCTTTCGCTGCCCTCTCCTTAGTCTCGCGGCGTGCTACGATCCCAATTGCAGCGGACGTCTCCGGGCGTTGCCACGTGGCGCTCACCACAGCCCGTCTCACCTGGTGGGCGATCCGTCCAGCCCGCCTGGCTCGCGTGGACGCCAGCCCACCGCCGCTCTCCCTAATCGCCTCGCACTTCTCTTCAATCACTCCCTGCACCTCGGACCTCCCATCTTGCCGATTTGCCGATCTGCACGCCCGGGCCCTGGATCAACACCTCTATGCACTGTCCTCGCCACGCTCTGTAGTGATCTCTCTTACATATCGACGAACGGTGTTAGAACTTGAGCCCAATTCTCTTAAGCACTTGTTATGGTACGAGAGCGAGGTTCGCTGCGATATCCCCCCGAGGCGTGGATTTTCCTGATGCGAACAGGTAGTCTTTCCTTCCATGAGGGCAAGTGTGGAATTGGGGCTTTACCTCATCCACCCCTCGTGGTTGACCACACTCTCCTGGTGACGGGCCAATTTTCAAACTGGACGCGCCAGGGTCCCTCTTCTTCCCGCTACCGGGCGAACCGGCCGGCCTGCGAAACGGGAGCGATCCCCCGAACCGGATCGTCCCCACGATCGGGACTCGCGCCGGACCGCTAGTGCACCGTCTAGTAAATAGCGTGATGATAATAGGCAAGTCAGGGGCGCTGCCTGGCAAGGATGCGCAACAGTCCGGTGGACTGTTGCGGGACAGGCATGGCGGAGCACATTGTATGCGCGTCCCAGGGAGTACGTCGAGGACGAGGACACAGCCGGCGGCGTTATCTGGCTGGTGGGATCGCATGGTTACTTATGAGACGGTGCACTAGGTTGTGTTGCGATGCCCCGTACCGATCAGGCGAAGACCGATCAGGCTCTGAACGTCGACGAGCAGCCGGGCAGGCCGCCCCTGGTCGTGCTGGTTCACGGCTCCCTCGACAGAGCAGCAAGCTTCCGGCGCGTCGTCAGGCGACTCGCCGGACAGAACGTGCTTACCTATGACCGCCGCGGTTACGCGAGGTCCCGAGCGGCCGCGAGCGATCCGGGGTGCCGTACAGGCGATGAGCCGGGCTGCAGGCCCGCGCAAGACGTACCGGCAGGCCCGCCGGTACGAAGAGGCTCGGCGGATAGGGAAGTTGACGCCTTTGACCGGCACGTGCAAGACCTTCTTGCTCTGATCGACGGGCGCGAATCTGTCGTCGTAGGACACTCGTACGGGGCCACCATCGCCCTTGCGGCAGCCATGGCCCATCCCCCGACCTTGAAGGCCGTCGGTGCCTACGAGCCGCCCCTACCCTGGGAACCCTGGTGGGCACCTGCCCGCCCCAATATGCTCGACCTCGCCAGGCCGGAACTTGCAGCGGAGACTTTCTTCCGGCGGGTTGCCGGACGTAGAACCTGGGACAGGCTGCCCGAACGGACGAAGGAAGAGATCATGCAGGACGGCGCGGCACTCGTGGCGGAGACCCAGGCGCTCCGGATGGGAGGACCGAGGCTGGCCGCAGAACCGATCGCGATACCTGTCCTTCTCTTGAGAGGCGAGCATTCGCCCTCACGCCTGCGCCGCAGCGTAAGGGAGCTGCGCGCGATTATCCCGGGTGCGGAGATGTCAGATCTCGGGGGTGCCGGTCACGGAGCACACCTCACCCACCCGGACGCGTTCGCCCACTTCGTGCTTCAGGTGGTCAAGCTCGCCCGGTAAACCAAGCGCCTTGCCCGCCATCAACGCCTCCTGGCCCTGCTTTCGGCCCAGGTGAGTCCCTCCTCTACGTCGGCCTCCCTCGGTAGGCCCAGTATCCGCTCGCCGATGATGTTCCTCTGAACTTCAGAGGTGCCGCCTCCGATCGTAAGCGCTTGCGCGTAGAGGTAGCCCATTGACCAAACAAGGGCAGGCCAGACCCCTCCGCCGTCGAGAACCGGCTCACCGGCGTGGCGCCCCTGCAGTCCCTCCATCGGGCCGGCGTCGGCTAGTAGCCCGTACGAGCCGGCGACGTCCTTCGCCAGATCCATCAGGTGCTTGCCGTGCTCGTCTGCCATCGCCTTCCGGACGGACACCTCGGGTCCGGGCTTCAGGCCTTCGATCGCCGCACCGATCTGGCGCATACGCAAGATCCGAAGGATCTCCGACTCCGACCACACCTGAACCATGCGCTGGGCGAGCGTAGGCGTCAGCATGCTGCCCGACCGTCTCACGATCTCCACAAGAGCTTCGGCCGACGGTCCGTCCCCCCACAACGCGCCCTCGCCGGACAGCGACACTCGCTCGTTCCCGAGGGTCACCTTGGCCAGCGCCCAGCCGCCGTTCTCCTCCCCCACGAGGTTCTCCGCAGGTATCCGGACATCATCGAAGAACACCTGGTTGAACGCGTGTAGCCCGGTCATGTCGATTATCGGGTCGACGGTTACGCCCGGAGCATCCATCGGGCAGATAAAATAGGAAATACCGTCCTGCTTTCTGGCATCCGGGTCGGTTCTTGCAAGCAGGATGCCAAACTGCGACTCGTGCCCGAAGCTGGTCCAAATCTTCTGGCCGTTCACCACGTACTCGTCCCCGTCACGCACGGCTCTCGTCGAGAGCGAGGCCAGATCGGAACCCGAGTCGGGCTCGGAGAAAAGCTGGCACCAGATCTCATCCCCGGCCAGGAGCGGAAGCAGGTAGCGCTCCCTCTGCGCATCGGTACCGTACTGGAGGATGGTGGGTCCGGCCCAGCCGATACCTATCCTGTTCTGAGGACGCTTTATCCCCGCCTTGCGCATCTCGTCGTCGATGACGAGCTGGTCGATCGGTCCCGCCGAGAGTCCCCACGGCTCAGGCCAGTGCGGACCGACGTACCCCGATCGGGCCAGATCCATCGGACTCGGATCCGGGTGAGCGGCAAGCCACTCGCGGAATGCGACACGGGCCGGGTGGTCCTCGCCGGGAAGTGCAAGCTCCATGGCTTCTTCTCTCCTTCTGTCGAATGCCGATTGCCCGTTCCCGTATCCCCGCTCCCTGCTACGCCCCACCCTGCGTTGCCGGTTCACCTCCAGCTTCCCCGCTCTCCGCCCCGCTTTCCCCCGACTTCCCCCGACTTCCCCCGACTTCCCCCGACTTCCCCACTCCACGTTACCGCCCGGCACGCCCCGCGGCAACCTGCACCGCCATCCTTCCCGCCTCCACCTTGCCCCATGTCCGCGACTCACCTACCATTTCCACCCTTTCATTCCCCCAGCCCGCTCCACCCGCCTCGCCGCTCGCCCCCGCCCGCCAGGCTCATTTCCCGACCGCGCTCCACCCGCCTTCTCCTGTACTCCGGACGGCCTTGTGGCTCGTACCCCGGAGTATCGCCTACTATGTCAGGGTGACCGATAACTCCAAGTGGAACTTTGCCGACCTCTGGGAAGTGATCGCTGACCAGCTTCCCGGCGCCACCGCCCTTGTGCACGGGGACAGGCGCTATACCTGGTCGCAGATGGACCGGCGGGCGGACGGCCTGGCTGCGACCCTGGTTGGCTCCGGGCTCACCTACCAGTCGAAGGTTGCGCAGTACCTTTACAACAGGCCGGAGTACATGGAATCGGTATTCGGAACGCTCAAGGCGGGTATGGTACCGGTCAATACCAACTACCGCTACATGAAGGATGAGCTGATTTACCTGTGGGACAACGCAGACACCGAAGCCGTGGTATTCGAAGGGAGCTTCGCAGAAGGTATCGAACCGATCAGATCGAAGCTGCCGAACGTGAAGATCTGGCTCTTCGTGGACGACGGCAGCGGGCCGTGCCCCGAGTGGGCGACGCCCTACGAGGAGGCGGTCACGAGTGCTCGGGAGGGCCGTTTCACCGCCCCCTGGGAGCGGACCGGTGATGACCTCTACCTCCTCTACACGGGAGGGACGACCGGTTATCCAAAGGGGGTCATGTGGCGCCAGGACGACCTTTTCATGCGCGTCCTGGGTGGCCTCTCCCTCGCTCCGTTCAGCCTGACCGGCGGCATGGACGGCGTGCGACGTGCGCTCAAGGGGCCCGGCATATCCCTGCTACCAGCCTGCCCGCTGATGCACGGCACGGGAGCGTTCACGGCACTCGGCATCATGTCTATGGCCGGCTCCATCGTCACCCTCACGAAGCGTAGCTTCGATGCAGCGGAACTTCTGGAGACCGTCACCCGCGAGAAAATCAACGCCCTCTCGATCGTCGGGGACGCGTTCGCCAAACCGATCGTCGCCGAGCTGGAGGCGCATCCGGACCGCTACACCATTGCCAGCGTCGTCTCGATCATCTCGTCAGGAGTGATGTGGAGCGAGCAGACCAAGGAGGCCCTGCTGGATCGCAACCCGAACATGCTGCTCGTCGATGTTTTCTCGTCGTCCGAGGCTGTCGGGATGGGCATGTCGATCTCGTCGGGTGTCACGGCAGCCAATACGGGCAAGTTCACGCTGGGAGAGGGCGTGAGGGTTCTCGACCCGGACACGCTGGAAGAGGTCGCTCCCGGCTCAGATACTTCCGGCATCGTGGCCCTGCCAGGGCGCAACCCAATCGGCTACTACAAGGACGAGCGAAAGACCGCAGCCACCTTCAGGCTGATTGGCGGAGTGAGCTACGTAATACCCGGCGACTTCGCAACCATCGGTGCAGACGGGACCATCCATCTGCTCGGTCGGGGTTCGGAATGCATCAACACGGGCGGCGAGAAGGTATTCCCCGAAGAGGTCGAAGAGGTTATCAAAGCGCACGACGGAGTGCGGGACGCTGTTGTGGTTGGCATCCCCGACGACAAGTTCGGCGAAGCGATCACTGCCGTGGTGGAACTACAGTCGGCATCGCAGGTTACCGCCCACGAGCTGATCGACCACGTAAAGGCCAACCTCGCGGGCTACAAGGCCCCGAAACGGGTGCGATTCGTCGATACCATTGGGCGGGCTCCCAATGGAAAGGTCGACTACGCCAGGCACCGCCAGGAGGCAATCGCATGGGCTGCCGCCCTGTAGGACATCAGCCTTCTGCCCTCCTCAGCACCCCAGCCCTCGTCGGAGCGTCTTAGTCCTTGTTGACCCCGTTATCGCGAACGAAGTCGTTGACCGCGTAGTAGGCCTCGATGGACTCCCCGGCGTCGCCCCAGAACCCCTTGAGCACGTCGTAATCCGCGGTCCCCGCCTTCACGTAGAAGTTGTTCACGTCGGTGATCTCCAGCTCTCCGCGGGCCGACGGCTCGAGCTGCCTCACCATGCCGAACACCGCGGGATCGTACATGTAGACTCCGGTCACGGCCAGCTTGCTCGGCGGCTCGGAGGGCTTCTCGACGATGTCAACCAGCCTGCCACCCTCGCCGATCTCGGCGACACCCAGGCTCCGCAGGTGGTCGCCGCTCGTCTCCTCCCACAGGAGCAGGCGCGCGCCTGACGCCTGAGCCTCGAAGCTCTCCACATAGGAGCGGATCGAGTACTCCAGGATGTTGTCAGCGAGCATCACCACTACCCGGTCATCGCCGACGAACCGCTCGGCAAGGCCCAGCGCATCGGCTATCCCTGCCGCACTCTCCTGGTAAGCATAGGCAAGTCGCTCGATACCGTACTCATGACCGTTACCCAGAAGGCGAAGGAACTCGCCCGCGTGGGTCCCGCCGGTCACCAGCATGATCTCAGTGATACCGGCCTTGACAAGTGCCTCGACTCCGTATGCAACCATCGGCCGATCCCAGATCGGGAGCAGGTGCTTGTTGGTGATCCTCGTAAGGGGATAGAGCCTGGTACCGCTCCCGCCGGCAAGCAGAACGCCCTTCACGAGTACATTCCCTGTGGAACGCTACGGCCCGAGGGCCTGAGCGCCATGCTCGGCACCCCGAGCACGCCAAGAACAACCAGGAAAGCGACCGGCACGGATCTTGAGCTTAGTACAGTGATCACCAGCTAATCAGCGCGCTCTCGCCGGGCGGATGACGCCGCTGGCTGCGTTGTCGTCCTCGTCTTACTGCCCAGTACGCCTGCGTTATCCGCCTTGCCAGATGACGCCGCTGCCTTGCCGAATAGCATCGCACTACTTGGTGGACACTGCACTGGCATCCGTTGCTCCCCGAGTAGACTCTCATGGTGGCAGGGTTCCCGGAACAACGGTTTCGGACCTCACGCTCGATGCGGCGCGGCACGCACCGCTATCGTGCATCGGCGCGGACCGGACTCGTTACCTATCGTCGTGAGTTCTTGTCGACCGGTACCCAACGGCTCGTCCCACGATCCACAAGCCTTACTACCTGATCCGGAGGCTCGAGCGTAGTAGTTGCGCCTGGGGTCTTTCGTCACATTCTTCCAGGGTATGCGCGCCCTGCCGGGACCGCTGCGATATCCTCGTAATCAATCATGGCAACCAATCGGCATACTGGCGCGGACGGCCACAGGCCCCCGCACGAGAAGACCCCGGGTACCGGAGCCATTCCTGCCGATCGCTGGTACCAGCTGCGAGTTGCCCGAACGCCATCATTCGAGCAGCATTCCGGGAAGAACGACTCATCGGTCGGGAGGAACGGGAGGGGGGAACCCCGCGGCGAGGGGAACGAGCGGCGAGCCTCGCCAGCTGAACGGAGAGCGAAGCGCTCATCTCCGGTCGGGAGGAACGGCAAGCGGCCCTCGCCGGGCCGCGACAGCGGGCAGGAGCGTCTGGAGCCCGGCCGACCCGGTACCTATCCGGCCGCCCGTCGCCATCGGCCACCCTACCGCATCGAGTCCTTCATCTCACGCGGGGTGGATCTCTCCTACGAGATCCACGGGTCCGGAACCGCAAACCGTACCGTCGTGTACCTCCATGGTCTGCTTCTGGACGCCAACCTGAACAGGCCTCTTGCGCAGCGGCTCGCTCTGGCCGGGAACCGGGTGATCCTCCTCGACCTCCCCTGCCACGGTGCATCTGCAAAGCCGCTCGACCGGCAGCGCCACCGCATGGACTCCTACGCTACCGACGCGATCAACCTCCTCGACCACCTGGGGATCGACAGGGCAGTCGTAGGCGGTGTGTCCCTCGGGGCTAACGTCGCCCTCTTCGCCGCTCTCGCCGCACCCGAACGGATCGGGGGTCTCATCGTCGAAATGCCCTCGCTGACGCACGCCATACCTACGGCCGCTGTGACCTTCGTCCCGATGCTCGCGGCGATGCGGTACCTCGAGGGACCCTACTCGGTACTCGCCCGCTTGATTTCGATGGTCCCGAGAACCGGGTTCGCGCCGCTCGACAGCTTCCTGAACGAGGCATCGCTAGATCCCAGACACGCACTGGCCGTCCTGGAGGGGCTTTTCATGGGCGCCTCCGTACCGACCCCTGAGCAGGTGACATCCATCGGCGCACCCACTCTCGTGATCGGCCACCGCCATGACCGCATTCACCCTTACGCCGACGCGGTCGAACTAGCCGCCGGGATGCCCAATGCTCGCTTCCTCGAAGCCCACTCCGTCCTCGAGATGCGCGTGCGGGGCAAGCGGCTCACGACAGAGGTGGCACACTGGCTCGACGGCCTTCCCGGCTCAGGATCCCGAGGTGCCGCCCCACAGTCCGGCAGCGCTGCCGCCGCCGGTACCACCGAGCCGGGCGCCGGGCGCTCACGCCAGTAGCGCTGGAACGCAGCTGCCTTTACGCCACGACCTTCGAGAATTACTCGGAGGGCATTCCGGTCATTGCAACTGGCTTGGCTGCCCGCTTATCATCGGAAGCCATGGAGACTCGGTGAGTAGTTCCCTCGAGGTCGACAGCCTGACCCGTCAATTCGGTGCCGTTACGGCACTCGACGGGCTGAGCTTTTCGGTTCCTTCCGGCGAGGTCGTGGGCTTCCTCGGGCCGAACGGAGCCGGCAAGACCACCACGATGAGGGCCATCTTCGGGCTCACCGATCTCGACGCCGGATCCGTCCGATGGAACGGGACACCTGTCGGGGCGGCCGAGCGACGCCGTTTCGGGTACATGCCCGAGGAGCGCGGGCTCTACCCGAACATGCTCGTGGCCGACGAGCTCGATTACCTCGGGCGACTGCACGGGATGCGATCCGCCGAGGCCGCGTCCGCCACGGCGCGGTGGCTCGAGCGCCTGGAGGTGGCGGACCGTGCACGGGACAAGGTAGAAGCGCTCTCGCACGGCAACCAGCAGCGCGTCCAGCTGGCGGCGGCGCTCGTTCACGACCCGGACGTCCTCGTCCTTGACGAGCCCCTCGCCGGACTGGACCCTGCCGGCGTCGATGTAATAGGCCAGGTCCTCGTTGAACAGGCACGCGCTGGGCGCTGCGTGCTGTTCTCCAGCCACCAGCTCGACCTCGTCGAGGACCTGTGCGAATCGGTGGCAATCATCGACCACGGAAGGCTCGTGGCGAGCGGCACCGTCGACGAGCTGGCAACGCAGGGGGCGCGGCGGCTCGCAATTCGCGTAGAGGGGGACCGGCGCGCGGCTTGGGCGGGCGCCCTGCCCGGTGTCACTGTCTCAGAAGTCCAAGGGGGCGAAGTGCGCTTGATCCTCGACGATTCCGTCGAGAGCGATACCGTCCTGGACGCCGCGCGCACCGCCGGACGGGTCACCAAGTTCGGCTTCGAACGTCGCCGCCTTTCCGAAGTGTTCCGGGAGGCGGTGGGGCGATGAAGGCATTCCCGATCGTCATCGCTGCCTTCGTGCTCGCTGTAATCATCCGGCTGCTGCGCGTCCGCAAGAAGCGCCGTTCGGCGTCACAGTCATCAGTGCAGTCACCGTCACCGGCAGCTTCCCGCGCGACGCGATTGTGGGATCGCAGGCTCTTTGGCGACACCGGCATTGTCGCCGGGCGGGAGATCCGCGAACGCCTTCGCGGCCGGGTGTTCCGGGTGGTGACGGTCATTCTGTTCGGGGTGGTTGCAGCCGCCGTCATCATCCCAACGCTGCACGGCAGGGCGGCGCAGAACGCAAAGGTGGGTGTTGTCGCTGATTCGACCGCGTTGAACAGGGCACTCGAGCAACTCGCAAGCAGCGCCGGATTGACGGTGCGGATCGTAAGCGAGCCGGACCTGGCGCAGGCCAGGACCGGCCTCGATTCCGGCCGGCTCGACCTGGTGCTGGAGGGGACGAAGAAGGTCCTGCTTCAGAAGCCTCTCTCGATTACCGACACCTCTCCCAAGGCTCGTTATGTACGTGAGGTGTCACTGGATCTCGGCGCCTATCACGCCTACGCTCGCGCGGGATTGACCTCGGGGCAAGCGGCCATTGTCGCCGGCGCTCAGCCGTTGCCGGTCGAAAGCCTGCAGCCCGGAAAGCCACGCAAGACCACGTCAGAATCGACCGCCCTTCTCGGCATCATACTTATTTTCGTCGTACTCAACCAGTACCTCACCTGGACGCTGATGGGGGTGATGGAGGAAAAGGCAAGCCGGGTCGTAGAGGTGTTGCTCGCTACGGTGCGTCCGATCCAACTGCTCGCGGGCAAAGTAGCCGGCATCGGTGCGGTCGCACTGGCTCAAGCCGTGGCGCTCGTAGCGTTCGCTCTCGTGCTCGGCAAGGCGGTTGGTTCGAACCTTGTCCACGGCACGGCTCCGGTTGTCGTGGCAGCCGCGCTGGTGTGGCTGGTGCTCGGCTACGGCTTCTACAGCTGGGTGTACGCCGCGGCCGGCTCTCTTGGGGAGCGCCAGGACCAGATCCAGAGCCTGGCACTGCCACTGAGCCTGCCTCTCCTCTTCGGCTACATCGTCTCCCTCATCGGCGTCAGCTCCGGGAGCCCGTCGATGCTCGTGAAGGTGCTTGCCTACCTGCCACCCACCGCCCCCTTTGCCATGCCGACGTTGGTCGGCTTCAACCAGGCCACGTGGTGGCAGTTCCTCCTGTCGGTTGCATTGTGCATCCTGTGCACCGTTGCTGTCGCTGCCGTAGCGGCCCGCATCTACCGCTCAGCGGTGTTGCGAACAGGTGGGCGCGTTCGGCTTCGCCAACTAATGGGTCCGCCGGCCCGCTGATCGTCCACGCCGCCTCGGCCACCTGCCCTGACGCAGAGCAGCTGGCTCCAAGGTAGCCTTTCAGTCATGACCCGACCTACCGAGCAGGCTCGCCCCGTTCGCCGCCCGGATGCCGACAACCAGAGCAAGTCCCGCGCTCCGCGACGTTCCCGGTCGGGATCAAGGGAACGGCCCGGGTCCGCAGGGGGCGACCTTCGCTACGGCCACTGGCGGCGGGATGGCAAGCCCAAGACCCGCTTCAACACCCCGGAAGCTGCCGAGCGCGAGACCCTGCGGCTCGCAATGGAGCAGGGCGCGGACCTGGAAGTCTATCGGTGCGAGATTTGTTCCCGCTGGCACCTGGGCCATTCGGGCGATGCCCACCGCTGAGGCGGCACTGCTCCAAGGCGGGCACTCTCACTTCGGAGTTCCAATTGAGGTCAGGTCTCGGCGCGGGCCGCGATCACCGACGGCGCGGGCGAGGTGCGCTTCGCCGAGCTGGCCCACAACCCCTACTTAGGGCCCGTGTCATAATTAGTGGGATGATATCCGGCGAGTCAGGGGCGTCATCTGGCAAGGACGAGGACGCAGATGTACCAGGGAGTACATCGAGGACGAGGACACAGCCAGGGGCGTCATCTGGCCGTCGGGATCGCTCAATTAATTATGACACGGGCCCTTACTCGACGCCTGGTTCGCAGATACCGAGGTCGCCGTTCCCTGGGGGGAGGACCAGCGGCTCGGATTGGCATTGGGTCGACAAGAGTACCCGTGGTCTTAACCCACCAACCTAACGTGGGAATCCAGGCTAACTGCAGCCGCTGGTCGTACCGCAACTGGTGCAGACGTAACAGGATCCCGAGCGTTGCATCGCGTTGCCGCACTCGTAGCACATGGGAGCGTCTCTCTCTGCTCTCTGCACGGTTGCGTTGGCGGCAGAAGGAGGGGCTCCCACGACACGACCTGCAGCAGCACTGGCGACACCTGCAGCGTCGCCCGCACCTGCGCCACCTGCCCCACTGGCACCTGCCCCACTGACACCTGCCCCAGCACTGCCTTCAGCGCTAACGCCGGGCTCCGCACCGTCCTCGCCACCGACCGTCTTTTCCTGCCCCGCCGGCGCAACCTTGCCCCGCGGTCCGACCTCGCCCGACGCAGAGCCGGGAGACCCTTCAACGATGCCCGAGGATTCCACGCCGACCTCATCCATGCCGGGTAGCGTGGGCTGGGTTCGCTCCTTCGTCGAGAGGATACCGAGCTCCTGGCGCTCGTCGAGACTCAGATAATCGAGAGCGAGGCGCCGGAATATGTAGTCGACGAGACTGGAGGCGATCCTCAGGTCGGCGTCGTCGGTAATCCCGGCTGGCTCGAAGCGCATGTTCGTGAACTTCCGCACGTAGGTCGCCAGCGGAACGCCGTGCTGTAACCCAAGGCTGACCGAGATCGAGAACGCGTCCATGATGCCGGAGAGCGTGGATCCCTGCTTCGATACCTTCATGAAAACTTCGCCCGGCCGCCGGTCGTCGTACTCCCCCACCGTCACGTAGCCCTCGCAGTCTGCAACTCGGAACGCGAACGTAGCCGAGTGCCTGCGGCGGGGTAGCCTCTCTCGCACGGGGCGTTTGACAGCAACCTCCGTCTGGAGGAGGCGCTCCAGCTCCTCGATACGCTGGCTCAGGGCTGGCTCATCGAAGGTCGCTCCCCCTGGCACTCCGCCAGGCTGGCTCCCGGCGCCCACCACGCCCCCTGGCTCAATGCCCGTCCCGCCGCCTGCTGCGCCTCCCGCATCCTCGCCGGCCCCGGCAGCGTCGCCCCGCTCTCCCTTGTCACGCTTCGTCACTGACAGCGGCTGGGCCACCTTGCAGTTATCCCTGTAGATGGCGATAGCCTTGAGCCCCATCCTCCAGCCGTCCAAGAGCAACTCCTCCACCTGCTCAACCGTCGCATCCTCCGGCATGTTGACCGTCTTCGAGATAGCGCCCGAGATGAACGGCTGCACGGCGGCCATCATCCTGACGTGGCCCATGTAATGAATGGCATTGTCCCCCATCGAGCACGCAAAGACAGGGAGGTGCTCCGGCTGGAGCCCGGGAGCGCCCATAATACTCTTGTGCTCGTCTATGTACGCTGTGATCTGATCGGCTTCGGCACTCGAGTAGCCCAGCCGCTCCAGCGCTCTCCCGACCGTCTGGTTCACAATCGACATCGTTCCACCGCCCACTAGGCGCTTCGTCTTGACCAGGCCCAGATCCGGCTCAATCCCCGTCGTATCGCAATCCATCAACAAACCGATGGTTCCGGTGGGGGCCAACACGGTGGCTTGCGAGTTGCGCACGCCGTTGGCCTCTGCCTCCGAGACCGCCGTGTCCCAGGCCTCCTGAGCCGCAGACAGGAGGTCCGTCGGCACCAGCTCCTCGTCTATCGCCGCGACGGCCTGGCGATGCTGGGAGAGCACCCGCGCCGTCCCCTCGGAATCGGCGTGGTAGCCGGCAAAGGGCCCTAGCCTCGCCGCCATGCGGGCCGATACGCGGTACGCGTGACCGGTCATGAGCGCCGTAACCGCACCCGCCCAGGTCCCTGCCTCAGGTGAGTCGTAGGGCATCCCCTGCGCCATGATGGCGGCACCGAGGTTTGCGTAACCAAGCCCGAGCTCGCGCATCCGGCGCGAATTCTCGGCAATCTTCGGCGTCGGATAGTCGGCATTCGACACAAGGATGTCCTGCGCCACGAACACGGGCTCGACGGCTGCCTTGAAATCCTCGACCTTAAAACCACCGTCACTCTCCAGGAACTTGAGCAGGTTCAGGCTGGCCAGATTGCAGGCCGAGTTGTCTATGTGCATATATTCTGAGCATGGATTGCTGCCGTTGATCCGGCCAGCATTGGGCGTCGTGTGCCAGTTGTTAATGGTGGTGTCGAACTGGATACCGGGGTCGGCGCAATCCCACGCTGCCTCGGCGATCTGGCGGAAAAGCCCGCGGGCATCCACGCTCCGGAGCACCTGGCCCCCGTGCCTCGCCGTCAGGTCCCACGTGCCACCATCGACCACGCTCCACATGAACTCGTCGGTGACCCTCACCGAATTGTTCGCGTTCTGATACTGGACCGAGAACGAATCCGCTCCGTCGAGACTCATATCGAAGCCGGCCTCACGCAGCGCCCTGGCTTTGCGCTCCTCCCTTGCCTTGCACCAGATGAACTCCTCGATATCCGGGTGGTCGGCATTGAGGATGACCATTTTTGCGGCACGGCGCGTCTTTCCGCCGGACTTGATCGTACCGGCCGAGGCGTCTGCCCCACGCATGAACGACACCGGGCCGGACGCCGTCCCGCCACCCTTCAGCGGCTCACTTGACGCCCTGATGGACGAGAGGTTGACCCCGGCGCCGGACCCGCCCTTGAAAATCGTCCCCTCCTCCGTGTACCAGTTGAGGATCGAGTCCATCGTATCGTCCACCGACAGGATAAAACACGCTGAAGCCTGCTGCGGCACGTCCAACACACCGATGTTGAACCAGACCGGCGAGTTGAAAGCGGCCCTCTGAGTAATGATCAGGTACTTCAATTCGGCAACGAACGCCTCGACCTCCTCGGGACCGTCAAAGTACCCGTCCTTATCGCCCCAGGCTGCGATCGTATCAACCACTCGGTTGCAAACCTGCTTCAGCGAATGCTCCCGTTCAGGTGTGCCCAGTGCCCCCCTGAAGTACTTCTGCGCAAGGATGTTGGTGGCGTTCTGGCTCCACGTACGAGGCACCTCCACGTCTCGCTGCTCGAAGACGACGCTGCCGTCCGTCGGATTGTCTATCCTGGCGGTACGCAGCTCCCAGTCCACGAGATCGTACGGATCGACCCCCGAAGTCGTGAAATGCCTTTTCACCCCTATCATGTTCATTTCCGGCGCTATCGTCATGGCTCCCTTTCGCACGAAATCGTGTCCTCGCAACCAGCCGACCGTGGTCGGTACCGCATCCTGCCAACCTGCTCAAGCTTCACGACCACCGAACCGGTAGCGGCTCCGTCGCCGCCTCCCATCAGCCGGCCGGCTTCCTCGCTCTCGCATCCACCGGACGCTCTCGCTCAGCAGTCACCATAGCAGGCACGGCATTCTCGTGCAGCCAGTCGAGAAGGCCCAATACCACTATATCTTGTGGTGTTCACACCGGACACCACTAGATACAGGTGTAATTACAGCACAGTACTTACAGCCGTGTCAACGACCCTCGGAAGCCATCGCGAAGTTGCCCGTTGAACTGGGGTGACGGTTCAGGCGAGCTTCGAGGCCATGCGGACAGCTCGATCGAGGAGCGCCCCATCCGCCCCCGAAGTGCCGTAGACCGCGGGGGGCCCCGCCAGCGCCTCCGCAACCAGATCGTCGATAAGCTGCAAGAACGCTAGGGGAGGTTCGATCCATAGATACCGGGAGAGCGACCCCGGTATCGAGTTCACCTCGTTCAGGTAGAGTTCGGCTCCGGCCTCGGCCCCGCCAGCACCCCCGCCCCAGAGGAAATCGACACGGACGACGCCGCGCAACGAGATCGCTGCTGCTATTTCCCGGCTCATCCCTGCGACAGCATCTGCTGTCTCGCCATCTATCTTCGCCGGTAGCTCCCTCGGGGCTCCGGCCATCCCCTCGAAACCGGCATACTTGTCGTCGAAGGCAAGTATCTCGTTGGACGATATCTGCTTGAGTGGCCGCTCGATCGCCGACAACTGGAAGGAGGGCCAGCTCCTCATAGCGACATTCAGGTCAACAAGGTCGGATCGGTAGGGCTCGACGACTGCTCCCCGTCCAAGATGCGGGCTGACCGACGCCCGAGCTACGGCTGTGGCCATATCCGCGACTACCTCGACCCCGATGGACGAACCGCCGTAACGGGGCTTGATGACGAGCGGTGCCGGCGTCGGACCACCTGACGCTCCCGGCCCTCCCTGGACTTCCGAACCTAGATGCGACCGGCCACCCAAGGCGTCACCGCCCGCAGGACCACGACCGGGAAGCAGCCTCCGGGGCAGCGTGGGAATGCCGAGGGCACCAGCCACTCCGTGGAAGGCCAGCTTGTCCATGCACAGGGACGAGCCAGCCGCCCCCTGTCCGGTGTAGAGCACCCCGGCTGAGTCGAGCATGCCCTGGATCGCTCCGTCCTCGCCGGGGCCTCCATGGCAGCAGTTGAGCACCACATCCAGGTCCATCCGCTGCATCCTGAGGCGCCCCCTGGTATGGAATCCCCCACCCGAACCCACGCCGCCATGACCTCCCGCACCCGGACCCGCGACCAACGCAAGCCTTTCGGACCGGGGAGGCAGGCCAGCGGCAAACTCCTTCGCCTCCGGTAGACCCTCCACCCGGTAGAAGTCCCCGACCTTGCTCCAGTAGATTCCGAAGGCCCGCCTCCCCGCTCTACCCAGTTCGTGCAACGCCTGAAGCCCCGTCAGGATCGACACGTCGTGCTCGGGCGATGGCCCGCCGAAAAGTACGGCTACAGTTGCCCCGACCACGCCATCAGCGGCGACCGCTGGCGGCGGCACCGGCGGCTGCGTCGGCATCAGACGTCGAGAAAGCGCCTGACGGCGAACCCGGACCCTACGGTACTGACCACAAGGCCCACAAGAACGACCATCACGAGCGTCCACCCGAGGTCCGCACCCGAAAGCCTCATCCTGTAAACGATACTTGTGATGTTGCCCGAGCTAACTCCGTCAATGGTCCAGTTCAGTGCCAACACGACAAGAACCGACACCAGCGCACCGAGCAGCCCCTGGACAAGGCCCTCCAGAATGAACGGAACGCGAATGAACCAGTCCGTCGCCCCCACCAGCTTCATCACGGAGACCTCCTTGCGACGCGAGAAGATGGCAAGCCTGATCGTGTTCACGATGAGAACCGATGAAGAGATGAGCAGCACCAGCGCCACAATGATAAAAGCCCACTGCAGCGCGTGCGTGACGTTCTCCATGTTCTTGATCGCCTGACTCGGGTACTGGACGTTCCGCACGCCCGGAGAGTTCTGGAAAGTCCTTGCCACGGCGGTCGCCTCCTGCGGGTTCGACAGTGCACACCAGTCCGATGCCGGCGTAGTAGACGCGGAGAGCACCGAGGCTGCGGTCGCAGGAACCGCCTTAAGAGCGGCCCGGTAATCCTGCGCCTGGCTGTGGTATGTGCAGCTACGGACATAACTGTTCTGGGTCAACTCCTCGCCGATCACCCGCTGAGTGGCCGTGCTCGAATCAGCGTGGAACCAGACGATCACGTTTACCCCATGCTGCCACTTGACTGTGGCATTCGAGATCCCCTGCCGCAGGAACAGCGCCGCGCCAAGCAGCGACAACGACACGGCCACGGTCAGGACTGCCGCAAGAGTCATCGCCTTGTTCCGCCACAGGTTGGAACCGGTCTCCCGAGCTACGAAATCCACAGACACTGCCATCAGACCGGACCCGCCTGCCCGGCGACCTCAGTCTCGGCGCAAGGCATCACGCACGCACGTCCAACCGGCACGCAGCGCGCACGCTCAGCGAGTCCTCGAGAACGGCCGCCGGGAGCCTGCCCCGCGTGCACGCACATCTCCGGCGCGGTAAGTATCCGCCCGATCGCCACCAGACCCGGTGCCGGGGGAAGTGGAATATGTGCCGCGTGCATCGTCGCGCACGATAAGGCCATCTCCCAGCTCGATCACCCTTCGCCGCATCGTATCGACGACCTGCACATCGTGCGTCGCCACGACGACCGTTGTACCGGTCTTGTTGATCCGGTCGAGCAAATCCATAATCCCCTCGCTGGTTACCGGATCGAGGTTGCCGGTCGGCTCGTCGGCGAGCAGGATGAGCGGCCGGTTGACGAAGGCTCTTGCAACGGCGACCCGCTGCTGCTCCCCGCCCGACAACTCCTCCGGCAGGTTCGCCGCCTTGTCGCCGAGGCCGACAAGCTCGAGAACCTGTGGAACCTGCTTCTCGATCTGGTAATGGGGACGCCCGATCACCTGCATGGCAAAGCCGATGTTCTCGAAGACCGTCTTGTTGGGCAGCAACCTGAAGTCCTGGAAGACGCAGCCCACGTTGCGCCTCAGGTACGGGACCCGCCAATGCGGCAGGCGCACCACGTCCCGCCCTGCCACCCAGATGCGGCCCTCGTCGGGAAGCTCCTCCCGCAGCACGAGGGAGATGAACGTGCTCTTGCCGGCCCCGGAAGGCCCGACCAGGAAGACGAACTCCCCCTTGCTGATAACAAGGCTGAAGTCCCTGACGGCTACCGTGCCGGTCTTGTATGTCTTGGTAACGTTCTCGAAGGTGATCACAATCGCAAAGTGTGCGCACCGAACCTTCCGGTGCCCAGGCAAGTCTAGCAGACTACATCACTGCCGCCGCCGAACAGCGCAGAGCACGACTCACCGCTGAGGCCGAGGCTATCCGGACCGATGAACGCGACCGCAGGGAGGTGGCTCGTGTCCAGGCTGACCTGGAAACCCTTCGTACGTGGTGACGTTCATCGGTTACGGCCTGCAGGAAGGGGGCAGAGGGGCGTTCGCCATGCTGTCGTTCTGCAATCGGACGACGTGGCCGCTCTCGGCGGCGGTACCAGCTCCGACATCCACATCATGCCGACCGGCCTCGTTTCGCCCCAGAGCGAGGGTCAAGGGATCGGATACGTTCGTAATGGTGGATCAGCTTTCGGCTGTTGGTTGGGGACGCCTCGGAGAGCCAATCGATCGGGTAAAATCGCACGAGACACAAAAGGCCGACGAGGCAACCGACCACATGCTGGGGCGGGATTTTCGGCGCTGAGGGCCCCAGCTC
Organism: Actinomycetes bacterium; assembly: GCA_021816935.1. GTDB lineage: Bacteria > Actinomycetota > Acidimicrobiia > Acidimicrobiales > JAMCPL01 > JAKAWR01. The sequence goes on along the minus strand of JAKAWR010000010.1, from coordinate 68,563 downwards.
AGGGGACTACGGCGCGCTGTCCTGCCGGCGGCGCCTGAGTTCCGCGTCCATGAACGCCGTGATGTCGCCATCCAAGACGGCCTCGACGTTGCCGGTTTCGTGGCTCGTCCGGTGGTCCTTCACGAGTTGGAAGGGAGCGAGGGTGTAGGAACGTATCTGGCTTCCCCAGGCGACCTCGCTCTTCGGACCCGAGATCGCGTCCATCTGCCGGCGGCGCTCCGCCTGCTGGATGGAGGCCAGCTTAGACACAAGGATCTGCATGGCTCTCGCCTTGTTCTGGGTTTGGCTTCGCTCGTTCTGGCAGGACACGACGGTCCCGGTGGGCAGATGGGTCAGCCGCACCGCCGAATCGGTCTTGTTCACATGCTGGCCACCCGCGCCGGACGAACGGTAAGTATCGACGCGCAGGTCCTTCTCGTCTATCTCAATATCCGGCAAGTCTGGAAGAAACGGGATCACGTCGAACGACGCAAAGCTCGTATGGCGCCGGTGCTGCGAGTCGAATGGGGACATCCTCACGAGCCGGTGCACGCCGCGCTCCGCCGAGAGCATCCCGTACGCGAACCGGCCCTTCACAATGAACGTCGCGGACAGGAGGCCCGCCTCGGTGCCCTCAGTCACTTCGTCCAGCTCGACCTCGTAGCCGTAGCGCTCGGCCCACCTGAGGTAGACCCGCAGCAGAATTTCGCACCAGTCCTGGGCGTCGGTGCCTCCCGCTCCCGCATGCAGTTCAGCTACACAGTCTCGCTCGTCATATTCGCCGGACAGGAGGGACCGCAACTCCAGCTCCGACAGGCGGGCGTCCAGTTCCGCTATCGCACGGTCCAGATCCTCGTCCTCGCCGCTCTCCCCCTCCTCCGCAAGCAGTCCGAGAAGGACCTCCGCGTCCTGGAGTGACCGGGCAAGACTGCTCAGCACCTCGAGATCGTCGCGAACGTGACCCAGCTCGCTCGTCACGGCGCGCCCCCGTTCCTGGTCAGACCAGAGGTCGGGCTCGCTAGCCTGAGCCTCCAGTTCCGCCGCCCGCGCCCCGAGCCGATCCTCGCCCATATAGACCTTCGCCTCGTCCAGCCGCTTCGACAGTGACGACAGCGTCTCCCTTGCCTCAGGAAGCGCCATGGCAGCCGCAGGCTCTCAACAAACAGACCCTTACCCACACGGGGGGGCGCCGCCAGCGGTCCCGGGGACGCTCAGGAAGTACCATGGCAGAACTTGAACTTCTTGCCGCTACCGCACCAGCACGGATCGTTGCGCCCCACCTTCGCACCGCCTCCCGTGCCCACGACGCCTTCCCCTCCTGTACCAGTCCGCGCTCCCGCATCTCCGGCTCCACCGGTCCGCACGCGACCTCCTGCACCGCCGGCCCTTCCACGGCCGTCCGCCCCGGCTCGGACTCCCGCACCAACCGCGACCGGACCCGCTCCGGCGCCGCCTCCTCGGGCCCGCCCGGTTCCGCCGGCAGCCGTAGCCCCCGTAACGAAAGCCGGGCCACTCACCCGGGCTGCGTCGCCTGACGGGAACACCGGTACACCCGCCATCTCGACGGCCATGCCCGGTTCCATCGCAGGATCCTCCGCTGCCTGGTAGCTTGCTCCCTCCAGCGCCGGTTCGCTGGCCGGAGCCTCGATCGCCTCGACGTGCAGGACGTAGCGGAGGTAGTCCAACTTGACCCCCTCCATCATGGCCCCGAACATGTCGAAACCATCCTTCTGCCAGGCCACCAGCGGGTCGTACTGGCCCATCGCACGAAGATTAATCCCCTCACGCAGGTAGTCCATCTCCATGAGGTGGTCCTTCCATGCCTGGTCGAGCATCTGGAGCATGACCTCCCTCTCGACGGCTCTCGCGTCCTCTGCACCGCCGGGGAACGCCTCGTCCCGCCGGGAGTAGTAGTCGAGCGCCTCGGCCAGGATGCTTTCCGTCAGATGGGCCGCATCCGCCGCCTCGAGAAGCTCCTCGGGCTGGAAACGCGTAGGGTAGTACTGAAGGATCTCCGTCACGAGGCCGTTCGTATTCCACTCCTCCTGGAAATCCGACGGGCAGTAAGCCTGCACGGCCGACATCACGACCTCCTCCAAGAGCGCCTCCGTCATGCCGGAAAGGTCTTCTCCATCGATGATCTGGATCCGTCTGGCGTAGACGACCTTGCGCTGCTCGTTCAGGACCTCGTCGTACTTGAGCACATCCTTACGGATCTCGGAGTTACGCTGCTCGACCGTGTTCTGCGCCTTCTCGATGGCCCGGGTGACCATCCTCGCCTCCAGCGGGATGTCCTCGGGAAGGGCCCGGTCCATCACCCACTGCATCGCACCCGTGGCGAAAAGTCGCATCAAGTCGTCCTCGAGCGACAGGTAGAACCGTGACTCGCCCGGATCCCCCTGGCGACCTGAGCGGCCGCGAAGCTGGTTGTCGATCCGGCGGCTCTCGTGGCGCTCGCTCCCGAGCACGTAGAGGCCCCCGAGTTCCACGACCTTTTTCGCCTCCTTCGCGCACTCGGCCTTGAACTTCTCCAGCTTCTTCCCGTATAGCGCCGCTCCCTCCTCGCTTGCCAAGTCGACACCTGACGCAAGGACCTCCCGCCTCGCCAACCCCTCCGGGTTACCGCCGAGCAGGATATCCACACCCCTTCCCGCCATGTTCGTGGCGACGGTGATCGCTCCGATCCTTCCCGCCTGGACCACGATCTCGGCCTCCCGGGTGTGCTGCTTGGCATTCAGCACCTGATGGGGGATGCCCCTTCTCTCGAGCAGCTCCGAAAGTTGCTCGGACTTCGCCACGGATGCAGTGCCGACGAGCACGGGCTGGCCTGCCTTGAACCGGGCGGCCAGGTCCTCGACCACGGCGGCGAACTTCGCGTCCTCCGACTTGTATATCACGTCACGATGGTCCTCTCTGATCATCGGGACGTTGGTGGGGATGGGCACGACCTGCATGCCGTAGGTATTGGCAAACTCGGCCGCTTCGGTCGTGGCGGTACCGGTCATGCCGGCCAGCTTCTCGTACATACGGAAGTAGTTCTGGAGGGTAACGGTCGCCCAGGTGTGGTTCTCCTCCTGGATCCGCACCCGCTCCTTTGCCTCGACCGCCTGGTGCAGCCCCTCCGACCAGCGCCTGCCCTCCAGCACCCGGCCGGTGAACTCGTCGACGATCTTGACCTCGCCGTCCATGACAACATAATCCTTGTCCAGCTTGTACAGTTCTTTGGCCCTTAACGCCTGGGTCAGGTGATGGACATAGTTGACGGCGAGCGAATCGTACAGGTTGGTCAGACCGAGGTGGCGCTCTACCTTCTCTATGCCCTCCTCCGTGGGGACGACAATCCGCTTCTCCTCGTCCACTTCGTAGTCGACCTCCGGCTTCATCGTCTTGACCAGCCCGGCGAACTGGTAATATGTCTGAGCAGACTCCATCGCGGGACCCGAGATGATAAGCGGCGTACGCGCCTCGTCCACGAGAATCGAGTCGACCTCGTCGACGATCGCGAATTGGTGGCCCCGCTGGACCATCATTTCGCGAGAGCGTGCCATGTTGTCCCGCAGGTAGTCGAAGCCGAGCTCCGTGTTCGTACCGTAGGTAACATCGCAGGCGTAAGCTGACTTCTTTTCCTCGAATCCCTCGATTTCCGGCGAGACCCGACCGACGGTGAGACCGAGGAACTTGTAAACCTCCCCCATCCACTCCGAGTCCCTCCTTGCCAGGTAGTCGTTAACGGTAACCACGTGCACCCCTTCGCCGCCGAGCGCGTTCAGGTACACAGGCAGGGTTGACACGAGCGTCTTGCCCTCGCCAGTCTTCATCTCGGCAATCCAGCCGAAATGGAGCGCGATCCCACCCATGATCTGGACATCGAAGTGCCGCTGGCCGAGCACCCTCCAGGCCGCCTCCCTCACCACCGCATAAGCTTCCACGAGCAGATCGTCCAGGGTTTCGCCGCGCTCCAAGCGCTCCCTGAACTCGGCCGTCTTCCCTGCGAGCTCAGCGTCGGAGAGGGATTCGACGCCCGGTTCGAGATCGTTCACGTACGGTACGAGCTCGGCCAGGCGTCTTGCGCGCTTTCCCTCGCCGGTGCGAAGGACTCTCTCCAGTACGCTCAAGGCATTCCCCTATTCCTGCCCGCGGGCCACGCTCTGCCGGGTTTCTCCAGCGACCACACCGGCCACGGCTCGGCCAGCATCCCCTCCGGCGGCTCCGGCGGCTCGGCCAGCAGTTCCGGTACCGATCAAGTCCCGGTCTCCCACGAGTGCAGGTACTCCTCCTGCGCCTCGGTAAGCACATCGATCTCCGTGCCGAGCGCCTCCAGCTTCAATTTCGCAACCTGCGAGTCGATCTCGGCAGGGACGCCATGCACCCGTACGTCAAGCGGCGTGCCCGCCCGGCTCTGGCCGTAAACCCATTCAACGGCCAGTGCCTGGTTGGCAAAGCTCATATCCATGACAGCCGCCGGATGGCCCTCTGCCGCGCTCAGGTTTACAAGCCTTCCCTGCGCAATAACAAGGATGCGCTTGCCGCCCACGACGGCCGGGGAACCGGTTGCTCCCGACCCGCCGCCAGGACTGCCAGGGCCTTCTCCTGCGTCGATTACGAACTCCTCGACGCTCGGCCGGACCTCCCTCCTGCGCCCGCCCGCCATCCGATCCAGCTCGGCCAGGTTGATTTCCACGTCGAAGTGCCCGGAGTTAGCGAGCAGCGCGCCGTCCTTCATCACCAGGAAATGCTCCCGCGAGATGACCTCCCTGTCGCCGGTAACCGTTATGAAGATGTCTCCCTCCCGCGCCGCATCCATCATAGGCTCCACCCTGTAGCCGTCCATAACGGCCTCGAGTGCACGGAGGGGATCAACCTCGCACACGATCACCTGAGAGCCCATGCCCCTCGCCCTGGTAGCCACTCCCTTGCCGCAGTACCCGTACCCGGCAACAACGACCTTGCGCCCCGCAAGCAGCACATTGGTAGCACGCATGATCCCGTCCAAGGAAGACTGGCCGGTGCCGTAGCGGTTGTCGAAAAGATGCTTCGTATAGGCATCGTTCACCGCCACGATCGGATATCCGAGCGCCCCGGCCGCCTCCATGGCACGCAGCCGGATGACGCCGGTTGTAGTCTCCTCAGTACCTGCGACAACCTCCGCCACCTGATCTGCCCTCGTCTGGTGGAGCCTCGTAACGAGATCGCACCCATCGTCCATCGTGATGTTCGGGTGGAAATCGAGGCAGGCGTCAATGTGGCTGTAGTAGCTCGCCGCATCCTCGCCCCGCACGGCAAATACCGGGATTCCCTCGTCCTCCACCAGCGAGGCTGCAACGTCATCCTGGGTGGACAGCGGGTTGGAGGCGCACGCCACCACATCAGCCCCGCCGGCAACGAGTGTCCGCAACAGGTTGGCGGTCTCCGTCGTCACATGCAGGCACGCGGCGATCTTCGCTCCCTCCAGCGGGCGCTCCTTTGCAAACCGTTCCTTGATGGACGAAAGCACTGGCATGTGGCTATCCGCCCAAGCGATCCGCTGGTTCCCGAGCGGCGCAAGGCCGGTATCCAACACGTCGCTGCCCGTCCGGGCCGGCACGTCGTTTCCCATTGTCACTCCTTACCCTTTCCGTCTGTATCGATCAATCGGTGCTCCGTACCTGGCAGGGTGGCCTCGGCTGGGCCTGCCCGCTCCGGGGGGCTCGCCGACGGCCTCTTCCGGGATTCCGCTCCCGGGGTCACGGACCCCGTCGCCACGCTGCCGCATGTCAGGATGGCACATCCGCAAGTCGGCGTTTCAGATCTGCAAGCAGGGGAACCGGCCCCGGATCGATACGCTCTTCCCGGGCCAGCTCCAGCGAAACCAGGTCCGCGCCCGCAACCAGGTCCAGGAACTGCGCCAGCGCAGTCGATCCAGCCGCGCGGACCTCGACCATATCACAGAGGGACTCGCCCGCTATCTCCCGGAGAAGCTCGAAGCGCCTGGCGACCTGTGGATGCTCGTAGTCGTGGCGAAGTGCGACAGCCACGACGAGCTGGCGTGTCACGTCGCCGAGCTGGCCCCAACCCGCCACCTCGTTGTGCATGAGCTCCGGTACGACTGAGCTGAAAGCGGGCATCCTGGCGTTCTCGTTCACCTGGGTCCGAAAGCGCGTGGCCGCAGCCGAAGCAAAGCCCTCTGAGCCCCACACGAGCGGGATCTTGCCGTAGAGCTTCGCTGCCAGGTCCTGTATGAACAAGTTCTTCTCCGCAGCCAGGAAGCTCTTTCGCAGCTCTTCTGCGGCCTCGCGTAACTCCCCAGCGGCGTCGCGTACCTTCCCCGCGGAATCGCCCACCTCCCCTGCGGCATCGGGCAACTCCGCCTCCGCCAAGCCCATCAGCCCTGCACGACCCATAACCGTCCAGAGAGCGCCGAAAAGAGCACCGAAAGCCGCCCTCGGCTGGGGAATAGCCCCATCCACCGTGACGAACGGCACGCCCCACTCCCTTGCGAACGCCTCGAGCGTCCCTCCCGACGCTATTGCCACGAGCCGAGCGCCCCTTTCCCTTGCGAGCCGGAACGAGCTGAGCGTCTCTTCGGTCTCGCCGGAGAAGGACACGGCGACGACAAAGCTACGCGCGTCCACGTAGGCCGGCAGGGCATAGGATCTGTTGACCGCCACGGGCACCCTGCAGCCCCCCGGCAGGGCCGCAAGCGCTTCACCTGCGAACGCGCTTCCCCCCATGCCGCAAATGACGACATTGCCCACCTCGCCCGCGATGTCCGGCACGCCCACGGCCATCGCAGCCTCTGACCCCTGGATCAACTGATCGGGCGTGCGACGCGCCAGCGGGCGCATTCCGAGGGAATCGAGAGAGTCCGGCACCGGACGCAGGTCGCCCGGGCCCCACGCAAACCGGCTGGCCCGCGACGCGTCAGTCACGACTCGGACCCGCTTTTCCAGCCCTTTCCGCTGGCATGTTCCTCCGTTGCGCCTGCTACACCTTCCTCCGTTGCATCGCCAGTGTCCACTTCCCCACCGCCGACACCCTGTCTCGTCATGGTTTCGATGACTCCACCCTGTGCCGCCTCCGCCATCAGCTCGTCGTGCTCAGCGTCGCTTGCGGTTCGGGCGTCATCGACAAGCATGTCCGGGATCCCGTCGTTGATCGCATAAACCCGCTTGAGGCGCGGGTTGTACAGAACATCCCTCTCCTTGAAATAGAGCAGGGATCCCTTGTCCTCCGGGCAGGCAAGTATCTCGATCAGTAAATCATCCAGCGACACGGCTTACTCCAGTCTCATCTCCGGTCCCCCGTTGCCGCTACCCGCCTCGATCATCCCGCGCACCTCTTCGACCTTCGCCTGCACATCCCCGCCCTTCCCGATCTCCACGTTCAGCCGGAGAAGCGGCTCCGTGTTCGACGGGCGCAGGTTGAACCACCAGTCCCCGAAGTCTACCGTTAACCCGTCCGTCCTGTCGCAGTCCACACCCCGGCCCTCGACCAGGGACGCAACCTCCGCGGCGCAACGGGCCGGATCCTCGACATGCAGGTTGATCTCCCCCGATGTCGTATAACGGTCGTAGGGAGCCACGAGCTCGGAAAGCCGCCTGCCCGTCCGGCTCATCAATTCCAGCACGACCATCGCGGCGATAAGGCCCGAGTCGGCACGGTAGTTGTCACGGAAGTAGTAGTGGCCCGAATGCTCGCCACCGAAGACAGCGCCGGTCTCCTCCATGACCTTCTTGATGAAGGAGTGGCCCACCCTCGTCCTCACACCGATGCCCCCCAGTTCAGCGATCGTCTCGCGAACGGCTTTCGAGCAGATGATGTTGTAGAGAATCGTGGCACCGGGGTTCTTCTCGAGCATCGAAGCGGCCACGAGCGCGGTGGTCGTCGAGCCTGACACCGGTCTTGCATTCTCGTCCACGAGGAAAACCCTGTCGGCATCGCCGTCGAAAGCAAGCCCTACGTCGGCCCCCTGAGAAAGAATCATCTTCTTCAAGTCTGCGAGGTTCTCCTCCTGAATGGGATCGGCAGGGTGGTTCGGGAAGGTGCCGTCGAGCTCGGGATAGAGAAGGAACAGCCTGAAGGGCAACCGGGCAAAAACCTCCGGAACGACGAGCCCCCCCATCCCGTTCGCCGCGTCTGCTGCAACGGTCAGCTCCGCCAGGCGGTTGACGTCCACGAAAGAAAGGACGTGCTCTGCGAACTCGCCAAGGAGGTCGGCCTGAGCCCTCCGGGTCCCGTCCGCAGGCGGGCCGAGATGCTCTCCGGTCTCGAGCGCCTTCTCGGCAAGCTGCTTCACCTCGGCAAGACCGGTTTCCTGACCAACGGGGCGCGCCCCTTCGTAGCAGAGCTTGATCCCGTTGTACTGCGCCGGGTTGTGCGAAGCGGTGAACATTGCGCCCGGGCAATCGAGCCTCCCGGCGGAGAAGTAAAGCATATCCGTCGAAGCAAGGCCTGCATCCACCACGGATACTCCGGCCGCCTGGGCACCCGCCATGAACGCTCCGGCCAGCTCAGTGCCGGAGGGGCGCATATCTCGTGCAACAACTATTCTCGTGCGGTCCCCGGCCTCGGCAACGGCCGGCGCCCTGTCGCCGCCGCTGCCCCCTCTCTCGGTGCCGCCCCCGGCCTTCACGCCCAGACACAGCTTCGCGAAACCGAATCCAATTGCCCTGGCTCGATCCGGATCCAGCTCAGCCGGAACGACCCCGCGGACGTCGTACGCCTTGAAAATGGCCCCGAGCCGCCCGCCGGACGCGGCAGCGACGACACCCGACTCGCCGGTAGGAACACCTGACGAAGCTGCGGCGTCCCCCTGGTTCACGGTTCCTTCCACGGCTACCGATTGTAGCGGACGCGTCCAAACCGCCCCTTTCGGGGGAGGCACGCCGGTACGCCCCCGACACCATGACGCAGGCCGCATGTTCCCGGCCACCGGATCTTGGCCACCGGATCTTGGCCACCGGATCTTGTGGCGGTCAACGCACCTGTGCGCTATGCTCCGCCTATGCCGACTTTTCTAATGCTTTCCACACTCGGGCCCGACGGTATGTCAACGCTGCACACCAATCCCAAGCGCCTTGGTCAGGTCAACTCGGAAGTCGAGCAGATGGGTGCCAAGGTCCTCGCCCAGTGGGCTCTGCTCGGCCAGTACGACTTCTGCACGGTGCTGGAGGCACCGGACGAACGAATCATGGCGAAGGTCGCCACCGCCCTCGGCGCCAGGGGCACCCTCAAGACCCAAACGATGGTCGCGCTCCCCGTGGATCAGTTCATCGGAGCACTGGATGAGGCGCGCGCCGCAGGGAACATCTGACCGCCCGAGCTGTGTCCGCCACCCGGACTCTGCCTAGGTTGGCACCGGCAGTGACCCCGCTCAGCTCTCAAAGAGCCTCAGGCCCACCAGAGACCTTGGCGGCGGCGGCTCGGCCGCACATCTTCGGGCTTGAACACGTCGGGCATAACGCTCGAGTCCGATATGCGCCGGACCTCGTACGTACCATCCACCGATGCCACAACTTCGAACCCCCGAGCCCAAGTTCCGAGATACCGATTCCTCACCTCAACGTGAGTACCTGCCGGCAGCATCGCCTGCGGTTCCTCCTCACCATCCCGATCCTGGCTCACTCCGACGTTCATTCCCCGGCGATGGCCTTTCGTGTCCTCCCCGGTACTTCCCATCTGCTCTCTGACCGTTGCCGCCTGTTCTCGGACCGGACCCATCTAATCCTGCCACCGCCTTCGCTCCCGTCTCATCCACTCTCTACCAAGTGCCTGCCCCTGCGAGTACACGACCAGTTTAACTCGTCGCCCCTGCGAATGTCTACGAGCACACCCGAGTTTACCGAGATTTCACTCATATGACCGGGCCTGGACAGCCTCGACCTTTCTATGTTCGTTCAGCATCCGGGGGCACCCCCGAGCACGTAGCCGCAACTCTTTCGACCGCCGAACGCACCCCAGGCCAACCGGTCGATTCTGCGCCCGCAATCCTCCTACCCATGGGCTCGGACTCTGACACATCAACCATCGCAACTCCAGTCAGTGCCTCTGCCTCCCGCCGCCCCTCTTAGTGCTTCGGGGCGTCCCGTACCGACTCTGGACGTGGAGTCCCGTCTCTTCGCCCGCGGCCACGCTCTCATCGGCGGCGTCGACGAAGTAGGGAGAGGGGCATGGGCCGGGCCGGTTTCCGTGGGAATAGCGGTAGTCGCCACCGGCTGTGGCCCGCCGCCCGCGGGCCTTCGTGATTCCAAAGCCCTGAGTGAGAAGGCCAGAGAGCGGCTGTATCCAGCTGTCAAGGCCTGGTGCGCCGCCTCGTCGGTCGGCCACGCCGGCCAGGAGGAGTGCGACCTACTTGGCATGTCGGCCGCCCTCAGGCTCGCCCTCACACGTGCCCTGGACGGCCTCCCCTCAGCCCTGCAGCCATCCGCATACGTGGTAGACGGCCTCGTGAACATGGCAGGCCACGATGCCCGCGCTGCACGAGCCGAGATAGCCATGCTTCCCCGGGCAGACTCCTACTGCGCCTCGGTGGCGGCGGCCTCCGTCATAGCCAAGGTCACGCGAGACGACCTGATGCGCTCGCTCGCCCCCCGCTACCCCCATTACGACCTCGCGTCCTGCAAGGGCTATCCGTCGCCGGCCCACATCCGCGGCCTGGAGCAGGCCGGCCTCTCGGATCTCCACCGCAAGAGCTGGTCCTTCGCCTCCCGTTTCGGCCAGGCTGCGGGTGTGCAAAGTCGCTTGCCGGGCGTGGACGTCTGAACTCCACCGGCCCGTCCGCGTCACACCTCCAGCCGAAGTAGCCCTCGACATTGCAGACCACCCGGACGGATCCTGCGTTGTTGTAAAGGGAAACCTTGCCTCCCGTTCCCACCTCAACGACGACTGCGTTCGATGGTGGTACCTTCGCTCCAGTTGAGATCCGACGCCGTGGGCATCGGGGATGACCCGCTCGGCCATACTGCGAGGAAAGACCCCTTCGTGGTCGCCGTCACGGGACTCATGGCTACGGAGAACCCCGCCAACTGCCTGCGCCGTGCCCGTAGATCGCGGTCCCCGCCGGAGACGGCACTGCCTCTTGGTTGCATGCCTGCCAAGCCTTGCCGGGAGGCAGGGTCCCGGATAACGCGAGATCCAGGTTTCCGGCGAGGACCGTCCGGGGTCCGGCCGGCATGCGCCACCACATCCATCGGATGACGATAAGGAGCGCACGGTGTCCCCCTGGCCCTGGCCCTGGCCCGTCAGGCCTTGCCGGGTGACGGCTCCTTGGGCAGGCCCAGCACGCGCTCACCGACGATGTTGCGCATGATCTCGTCAGTGCCACCAGCCACCCTCATCCCCGGCACGGACAGCAGGAACTCGCCCCACGCGTAGGTGCCCCACTCGCCGCTGTCCGCCACGAGCTTCGGCCCGAGCACGGAGGAAACCAGCTCCGACACCCGCATGAGATTCTGCGTGAGCGACAGCTTCGCTATGGACAACTCCGGTCCGGGGAGCTGCCCGGCATTGATCTTTGCCATGGCGCGAAGCGTATTGTACGAGGAGACCCGGTAGTTGATAAGAACGTCCACCAGCTTCTGACGAACGAGAGGGTCCTTCGACTTGCCGTAATGCTGCACCAGTTGTATCAACCTGTGGGTGCCCATGCCCCCGAGCGCCACACCGCCAGCGCCGCCGCCAATGGCCGCCCGCTCGTTCATCAGCGTCGTGAGCGCTACCCCCCAGCCGGCATTCACGTCGCCGAGGCGATGGGAATCGGGGATCCTCACATCCGTAAAGAAGACCTCGTTGAACGCCGCTCCGCCGGTCATCTGGCGCAGCGGGCGAACCTCGACGCCGGGAGCATGCATGTCGACCACGAAACCGGTAAGCCCCTTGTGCTTGGGCACGTCAGGATCGGTCCTGCAGATGATCTCGCCTATGTCCGAAAGGTGCGCCCCCGAAGTCCAAACCTTCTGGCCGTTCACCACCCATTCGTCACCGTCCTTGACGGCCCTGGTCTGCAGGCTCGCCAGGTCGCTCCCGCTGCTCGGCTCGCTGAAAAGCTGGCACGCGACGATATCTCCCCTGTAGAGGCCCTTCAGGTAGAGGTCCCTCACCTCCGGGATGGCATGTGCAAGGATCGTCGGGGCAATCATGCCCAGCCCGATGCCAAACACCGCCTGTGAAGGGGTGTCGAATCGAGCCTCCAGCGAGTCGTACAGCCTCTGATACGAGCGGTCCAGTGCCCTGCCACCGTACTCCTCCGGCCCGGTGATCCAACCGAACCCCGCGTCAAAACGGCTGCGGGACCACCCGCGGGCCGCCTCCAGGTCCGCCCTGTCCTCCTCGGGAGTACGCTCGGGAAAGATGCTCATCGAATCCGAACCCTCGCCCCAAGTCGCCTTCGCCTCCTTCCTCGGCTCGGCATTGGCCTCAAGAAAGGCCAGCGCTTCTTTCTCGAAATCCGCTTCAGTTATGGCTTCAGGCATCTCCACCTCGTCTCGGACAATCCATGTGCAGTGCTGCGGCACCGTTTCGCCGCCAGCACGGCGGCCTCGCCGCGATCATAGCGGTCTCGCCGCTTACATAGCAGCCTCGCACCTTCCCGGCGTCACCGCAAGACCGGCGGGTGGTTCCCGGAGCGCCCTATGACGCCCGGCAGCGAGAGGCGATGGATCACCCTTACCGCGATCGTATTCGTGGTTTTCTTCGCGCTCGGATGGCCAACCACTCAAGAGGCTCTGCGCCTGTATCCTCCGATACTATTCACCGGGCTTCGAAGTATCGTAACCGGATTGATACTTCTTGCTTTCTCGCTCCTCATCAAACAGCGCATCCGCCAGCCGGGGGTCATCGTGGTGACAGTGCTCGTCGCTCTCCTGAACGTCATCGGCCTGCAACTGGGTATGGCCTATGCCGTTCGCTACCTCACCAGCGGGTTCGCGTCGCTGCTCGTGTACCTGCAACCAGTTATGTTCGCGGTTGCCGGGTGGCTGGTCCTCAAGGAGCGGGTTGCCTTTCGCCGGCTTCTCAGCGTCGCAGCGGGCGTTGCCGGGGCGGCGCTACTGCTGCTTCCCGAGGGTAGGTGGCATGTTGAAGCGACGGGAGTAGCCTTCGCCTTCGGCGCGGCGATCTGCTGGACCGGCGGCTCGACGATCCAGGCGGCAGCCGGTGCATGGATCCGACAGAGGCACTACCCTCGCTGGACACGAATGACGGGAGAAACAGACGTGGGGATCCTGACGGCAACGCTCGGTCCGGCTTTCCTGTTCGCGGGAGTTGCGCTCGTGGCATTCGATCCCCTGGTCGAGCAGTGGCGACCCCAAGCTGCCACTGGCGTGCTCGAACCGACCGGATGGCTACTTCTCAGTGCCGCTACCAGTGCCATCGGCTGGTTTGCCTACGTCCACCTGATCAGGATCCGGGTCTCCGTAACACGCATCGCCACCACGTCGTTCGCCGTTCCGCTGATGGCCAACGTCATCGGATACCTGTTCCTCGGCGAGCACCTTCGAGGGCTCCAATTGGCTGGAGGGCTCCTTGTCGTTGCCAGCATCGTCGGCGCTGCAGGCTCGAACGCGCCGCCGTAAGAGCCTCGCCGGGCCCTCATCCCGCTCGCCCCCACCTCTCCATCGGCTCAATCCCCTCTACGCCCGGCCGCCATGACTCGCCCGGCGGGCCGCCTCGCCCTGACAATACCCGGCGGGAAGATGGTAACGAATACACCCCTCAGCTACGATGGTACATATGTTCGATGCTACTTATCGGATCGAAAGAGACCTCAAAGGTGCCCTCGCGGCCTTCGACCCGAAAAGAATACCAAGCGGAGAGGTCGGGAGACTGATAAGTTCGCTGTCGAGAATCGAGAGACTTTCCGCTGCTGCGAAGACCATGGCCGCAAGCGTCGCGGCAGAGGCTCACGTGTTCACGTCCGAGACCGACTGATCCGACGCCCACGGGATCGCAAGGACGGAGAAGATCAGCCTCGGTCATGCGAGGTCCACGATCGAGATGGGACGTCGCCTACGCCACCAGGACATGCTCGCAAGAACGGCGCTTGCAGGAGATGTCTCCGAGTCCCAGTTTGCAACGATCTCGGATGCCGTCAAGATGAACCCGTTTGCTGAAGAGAAGCTCTTGGCTGCTACGAAAGACCACTCCCTAGCAGAGCTGAAAGACCTATGCGCTGCTGTAAAGCGTGAGGTCACAGACCCCGACGAGAGACGGTGGACCATCCATTCCCAGCGCCATTTTCGCTGCTACACCGATACAGACGGCATGAGGCACCTGAAGGCGGGTGCCAACCCTGAACAGCTCGCACTCCTCGAAGCCGTGATCCACCAGCGCCACCAGAAGGCCTTCGACGAGGCCCGCAAGGAGCGCCGGGGTGAGCCTTTCGAGGCGTACGGCTTCGATTCGTTCATATCCGTATTCGACGATGCCCTGGCAACAGCGAGATCTGAATACGCCACTGCGACCGGTAGTACCGCAGTGCGACTAGCTGACCGGTCGTACACCGGAGGACCCGAACGCTTCGCCGTCGGCGAAGAAACCCCTCCCATCTGTTTTCCTCCCGCGGACGCCTCACCCGCCAATACCTCTCCCAAGAGCGCCCGTCTTGCCGGCAACGGCACCGCTTCGCTAGGCGGCCGACCTCTTGGCACTGTTCGGCTCGCCAGCGTATCCACAGTCCACGACAGCTCTGCGGACAGACCCGGCACTGACAATAGAGGCCGACGTGACGCTCATACGCCTTCCGGAATTTCGACGACCGCGAATGCGGCTCCGCCGGCCTCTTCTACGGGATCACCCGCGGGCGACGATGGGGCTCTCTGCTCGCTCGCCTCCACCAGTGGATCTCGCCAGGCGTTCTCTCCCCAGGGTGGAACTATCCGTGCGCTTGCTTCCCGGACGAAGATCATCGTCCGCGTCGATTACGCTGCCATCGTCAGGGGGCGCGTGAAGGAAGGGGAGGTCTGCGAAATCGCATGGGTTGGTCCCATTTCTCCATCTGTCGCGAAAGAGCTGATAGATACGGGAGATCCCTTCTTGGCCGCTGTTCTGACAAGGGCCGAAGAGGTCCACTCGGTAGTGCGCCTCGGTAGGCGACCGACAACCAAACAGCAGACCGCTCTCGAGTGGACCTATCCCACCTACGCGGCAAGAGGCTGCTCATCCACCATGCTCTTGGAAGTAGGCCACAGAACGCCGTGGGCAGACAGCCACGTTACCGTCCTATCGGAGCTCAACAGGCTCTGCAGCTACCACCACGACCTGAAGACCCGCGAAAACTGGTCACTTGTAGAGGGAAAAGGAAAGCGCGACTTTGTGTCCGGGAACGACCCCCACCACCCCGAGAACTGCCGACAAGTAAGGCTCTCCCAGGTAGAGAAGCCTTTACTTCCGGCGACGCGATCACGGCCGACCGAAAACCGCCCCGCACGCAAGTAGAGGGCGCCAGGTGCGCTTGGCCCGCTCCCGCCTTACTTACACCCGCCGAGCGCGCCGCCACACCCCATCGAGCCCGCCGCAGAGGAGGCCGACCCGCCAGCGCCCGCCGAGCGGCGCGGTGCTGGTGCCGATAGGATGGCATGGGTGAGCACTGGACAGTCTCTTCTGGTACTCGCGTTCTGCCTCGTAGGTGGCTACGTAGTCCAGGCATTGGGCATTGCCGTGGCGATCGTGGCGCTACGGAGGCGGGACCATCCCAGCTTCGCCCGTTCGGTCGCCCGGCTCCGGGGGCCCGCGCGAATCGCCGTACCGTTCGCGTTCGCTGCCGGCGCCCTGACCAAGATCCGCCTCACACCTCTCTGGCACGGTTGGCTTACCCACACCACGGTAACAGTCCTCGTGCTCTCCTTTGCATGGCTCGCTTCACGGGTAGTAACCACCGCTGAACAGGCTTTTCTTCGTCGATTCCAGCTCGACAACACGGCAGAGTCCACCGATCCTGACCGGGCCGGCAAGGCCCAGAGGGTCCACACCCAGGTCACGCTCCTCAAACGACTGGCACAGGCGGCCATCGTGGTCATCGCTGCGGGGATGCTCCTCATGAGCTTTTCGCAGGGCCGCATCTACGGGGCATCACTCCTGGCGTCGGCAGGCATCGCTGGCGTTGTTGTGGGACTCGCGGCCCAGCCGATCATGACGAACCTGCTCGCCGGAGCTCAGATAGGCATCGCGCAGCCCTTTCGGATAAATGACGTCGTCGTCATCGACGGCCACTGGGGCCGCATCGAGGAAGTCAGCCTCACCTATGTAGTGGTCAGGATCTGGGACCTTCGCCGGCTCGTCATCCCTGTGTCCTGGTTCGTGAAGAACCCGTTCGAAAACTGGACCCGATCGGGTGCCGGCCTGCTATCCTTCGCTCAGCTGGAAGTGGACTACCGGGCGCCGATCGCCGCCATGCGCGACGAGCTTCACCGCATCCTCGAACAGTCATCCGACTGGAGCGGTGAGGTCTGGAACCTCCAGGTGACCGGCAGCGGACCTTCCACCCTGCAGGTCCGTGCCCTCATGAGCGCCAAGGACTCGTCGTCAGGCTGGAACCTCCAGTGCGAGGTCTACGAGAAACTTGTCGGCTTCCTCCAGGAGAACCACCCATACGCTCTGCCGCGGATCCGCTTGGAGAGTCGCGATCCTGGCCAGGGACTAGGCCCCGGCGCCAACGGCGACCTGAAACGGTCCGCCAGAGCAGAAAGCGGAATGCTACCCGGAGACAACTGAAGGGTTGACGAGCGGAGCGCTATCACGGGAGGGCTTCGACGCGGCCTATCCGCGGGGCCTCACCCTCATCCGGACCCACCGAGAGGAAAACGTCAAGGATCTCCCTTCCGACCTCCTCTGATATCAACCGCAGGCTGAGACAGCAGACGTTGGCGTCGTTCCAACGCCTCGCCCCGCGAGCCGTCTCGGCATCGCAGCACAGCGCCGCACGCACGCCCCGGACCTTGTTCGCGGCTATCGACACGCCCGTACCGGTCCAGCAGCAGACTATCCCTGCATCGGCGTAGGCGTTCGCGACCGCCTCGCCTACTCCCCTCCCGACTTCTGGCCACTCTTCACCCCTCGCCGTCCAAATAACTTCGTGGCCCATCTTCTCCAGTTGCGCCACAAGCGCCCCCGTTACCACGGTCTCCTCATCGGTTCCGAACGCGATCCTCATACTCCACTCTTATCGCATATGACCGCCGCCACGCCGATCAGGCGTGGTGGCGCGTGATCATGGAGGAGCAGTTATCCATGCCCCCGCCCTGTAGCATCGACGCGATGGACCTCCACATCTCGATCGTCCCCCACACTCACTGGGACCGGGAATGGTACTCGTCGTACCAGCGGTTCCGCATGAGGCTAGTAGGCGTAGTTGACTCCGTTCTGGACATCATGGAGGGCGACCCGGGCTACGCTGCATTCCTCATGGACGGCCAGATGGCGATGGTCGACGACTACCTTGAGGTCCGTCCCGGAAACGAAGAACGGATCAGATCCCTCGCTCTCGCAGGGCGTATAACCCTTGGCCCCTGGTACGTACTCGCTGACGAGTTCCTGGTCTCCGGCGAGGCGCTGGTGAGGAACCTGCAACTCGGCATGGAGAGGGCCGCGAGCTTCGGCGGAGCGATGCAGATTGGCTACCTGCCGGACATGTTCGGCCACATCGCCCAGATGCCCCAGATCCTTCGTCTTGCGGGTTTCGGGACAGCTATCGTCTGGAGGGGGGTACCTTCATCGGTAACCACGACAACGTTCACCTGGGAATCTCCCGATGGCTCGGCGGTGGAGGCCGAGTATCTACTCGAGGGCTACTCCAACGGCGTTCACCTCCCTGAGGATCCCGGTGTTCTCCTCGGCCGCCTCCGCGAAACCGCCGTGCGATTCCACGACGCCATAGACGGCCACCTGCTCGTCATGAACGGAAGCGATCACGAACCTCCGCAACATCACCTTGCAGCCACGGTGCAGGAAGCGCAGGCTCTGCTGGGCGATCCGGATGAGCGGCGGCGGTGGGGCGCTCTCGGCTTCGATCACGTCACCCTCGCCGTTGAATCGCTGCCCGCAGCCCTCTCACGAAGCACCGCTACGGCGGCGTCCGGGCTGGGCCGGAGTGAGCTTCCGGGGCCCCGCACGCACAGAGGCGAGCTTCGATCCGGCGCTCGGGCGAATCTTCTTATGGGGGTAGCGTCCAATCATGTCGACGTAAAGGTCGCTGCCGACCAGACCTTTATGGAGCTCGAGAGACGAGCCGAACCCTACGCCGCGCTTTACCTACCCGACGGCGAATGGCCCGAGCGCCTCTTCGAGATTGCATGGAAGTACGCAATCTGGAACGAGGCGCACGACTCTATATGTGCGTGCTCCGTCGACGAAGTGGTGGACACGGTGAACGGCCGTTTCCGAGAGGCAACCGAGATCGCCAAGGGGATATCGGAGCAGTCACTCGCACGCTTGGCTGGCAATCTCGCCATCTCAGGGCCCACTGTAGTTAACCCGTCGGCGAGACGCCGCTCTGCCATGGTGGAGGTCCTGATCCCAGCTTCGGGGCCGGCCCCGGAAGGTGTACAGGTACTGCACGAAACGGCCGCGATCCCGGGACCACTCACCTTTAGCGCCGAGACCGTCGCCCATGTGCTTCCGATGCTGCAGTCCCCGAAAATCATGGACGACTGGGTCCAGGAAATCACCATGGACCTGGTCCACTCCTCCGAGCACACCGCCCCGTCCGAGCACGCCCAGCCCTCCGAGCGCACTCCCCCGTCGGGGCGCACCCCCCCATACATAGAGGTTCACGTTACGCTCGGCCCGTCGGAGAAGGTGGGCCTGCAGGTCGACGCGGCAAAGCAGCACCTCGCGACGCTCATCGCCGAAAACCCCGGGACGGTGGTCAACGTCCACCTTGATCGCAAGCCCCATAGAAGGGTGCTTGCGCTGGCGGGCGATGTGCCCGGATTCGGTTGGAAAGCGTTTGAGCCTGCTCCACTGGAGAGTCCGGTCGCCGTCATCGAAGGGCCCGGCGGCACCGTGATGTCAAACGGGATCGTCGAGATTATCGTGGATCCGGAAAGCGGCACATGGTCGGTCGACGGTATCTCCGGGTTCGGTCGCCTCGTCGACAGCGGCGATGCCGGAGACTCCTACAATTACTCCCCTCCTCCCGCCGACTCGCTCGTCGATACGCCAGATGCCGTGGAAGTATCGGTAGTGGAGCGCGGCCCGGTGCGTGCCACCGTACAAATTGATGCAATGTTCACCTGGCCCGAAGCACTCGACCCATCCTGCTCGAAGCGGACAGGCTCCGCCCGGGTGGCAGTCGTGACCCTCTTGGAGCTCAGGGCCGGCGACCGGCTACTCCGGGTTACAACGTCTTTCGTCAATCCGGCGAGGGACCACCGGCTGCGCGTCCACTTCCCCCTCCCCTCGCCCGCCCGCTGCTCGGTTGCCGGTGACGCCTTCGGTCAGGTCGAACGCGG
This sequence comes from Actinomycetes bacterium, assembly GCA_021816935.1. Classification (GTDB taxonomy): domain Bacteria; phylum Actinomycetota; class Acidimicrobiia; order Acidimicrobiales; family JAMCPL01; genus JAKAWR01. The sequence goes on along the minus strand of JAKAWR010000010.1, from coordinate 49,160 downwards.
GCTCGATGCCGAGGGTCGCTCGGAGGAGGTCGGCCTTCCAACCTTCCCGTCACGAGGCTTCGTATCAGCTGGCGGGTTGACGCTTGCCCACCAGGGCCTATGCGAGTACGAGCTCATCGAAATTGCAGATTCGGGACCTCGGCGGACGACCCTGGCGCCAAGACAGGAGGCCGGACGACCTGCTGCTCAGGCAAAGGCGGAAGGCCAGCGCATGGCGGGTGCCCAGCTGCAGGTGGCCATGGTACCTGACCGGCAGCTGGGCGCGACTGAAGGCGCCGCCCGGACGGTAGGTACGAAGGTGGGCATGACCGGAGGCCAGGCACGCTCACTCGCGATCACGCTTCTGCGGGCGACGGGGATGCTGTCACGGCTCGGCATGAGGTACAGGCCGCTCCCAGCCGGACCGCTCACGCCCGTAGCCGGGCTCCAGTTGCTCGGCAAGGAAATCGTTGCGCGATACGCTCTCAGCACGAAGTACTCCAATCCGTACGAGTTGGCCGAAGACGCCTTCTCCGAACTGGATGCAGTCGACAGCGAAGGTGGGGGGGCACTCCCGGCCAGCGGCTCGGCTCTGGAAGTTCGCCTGGGAACCGCCGAAATATCGTCGCTGCGACGTCACGCTCACGCAGTCGAGTTGCGCGTGTTCAACCCGGCAGGGTCGCCCACGACGATCGAACTGCCCGGTTTGCCGGGCTCGATCGTAAACCTGGCTGGCTCAACGGTCGCGCCATTCGATGGATCCTGCGTCCTGAGCCCCTACGAGATCGCCACCATCCGCCTCGACGCGAATCCCGTCTCGCGACGGGATGAGGGATCCGCCGATTGACTGCCAAGTGCCGTAGCCCGTTGCAGGCTACAGCTCTCGCCCGCCCGACCCGCTGGAGAGGCGGTCACGCTCCATTGAGCGGGACTGGACACGGACCGCCGACCTGAACGGCTCCCAATCGAACCATGGCGTGAGCGTGACCCACGACATCGAGCTCCGTTCGTCAATGAGGAGTGCTGCGCCTGGGCGGCCCCGTGCCACCTCGGCTGCCGGTAGCACTGGCCGCATCTCCGTGGAAACGGTCCGCGTCGGCTGAGGCAACTGACGACCACCCCCCGAAAGGAGCCCTGCCGCCAGGTTGACGACGCCCGGTCGGTCTGCCGGACCGGTCACCGACTCACGCCTCCTTTCGGCAGTCCCCGAAAGAAGTTCGACGGCTTGCAGGGTACGCGGGTTCTTGATCCCGGGAAGCTCCACCGTGACTCCGAAAAGCGACATGAAGCCTTCCGCCTGATCGCCCCATCTTTGCCGCGCCTGGGAAAGGTCCTGGAGGCATGCCAGTGTCACAATACCCTGACCTCCACCCTCACTCGCGAGCGAAGTCATGTTCGGCAGGGGAGCAATGTTCGCTACTTCATCGAGTGCGAACAGCACCGGTGGCACACCACCGTGCTCTCCTGCCATATCGCTATGTATCGCAAACCGTGCATTCTGGATATCGGTCAGGAGCCCGACGATCAAAGGGGCCGCCAGATCCTGGTCCAGGCCGGACGCACAGACGTAAACCGTCCCCCGCGACCGGCAGAAGCCTGCGGAATCGAAGGCGGGCCCCTTCGTCGAGGCAATGGCCGGTTCGTTGCGATACGCTCCGAGAACCCCCGACGCAGACGACCAGATCCCGCTCAGCTCCCTTAGGTCCGTTGCCACGATCCCGGACAGTAGATCACGCGCAAAGGCGGACGGGTCGCCACCACGCTCGAGAACGTCCAGGGCTTCGGATGCCTTGCGGGCATCCACCCATGACACGACGTCCCTCATCGGCCTGTCCGTGAGCGCTGCGGCGTGAAGGAGCGAAGCCAGCAACGACTCAGCCCGCTCTGTCCAATGCGGATCCCGGTGAGCGCTTCCCGAATCAACACCCCCGCCGGGCACTCGCGCAGTCCTCACCATCATTCGTGACACGATCTGGGCCTGCCTCCAATCCGCAGAGGCCGCCACCGGGGACCACACGAGGCGCTCCACACCTTCTGGAAGATCGATCTTCCCGCTCGGATCGTACAGGTAGCACGGCCCAAGCCGGAGCCTCTGGTGAACGGTCGATCTCATGACCTCCGGCTTCGTCGACGTGGACACGACAGGACCGTCTGCGGAAAGCACGGCCGGGATCACGATCGATGTCGTCTTGCCGGAACGCGGTGGGCCAAGCACCATCACCGACCGTTCGGGCCTTGCATGCACCCACATCCCCTCCCGTGCACCAAGGTATATCGCTCCACTCCCCATGGCTCTCAGCGCATCAAGGTCTGCCGACCCGCACCCCGGTTGCCGCCCCTCCTGGTGCCCCGGTTGCCGCCCCTCCCGATGTCCCGGTGGGCGCCCCGGTTGGTGCTCCTCGAGAGTCCCGCTCACGCCGAGAGCATAGCAGCCGTGAAAATCATTGACCTGCGGCCTGGAATCGGCTTAAATGTTTATCGGTTCGCTATATGGGCGGCCAAAGACAAGGAGGCAACATGAACAAGGCAGAACTCGTCGACGCTATCGGCAGAGCCACGGATGTATCGAAGCGCAATATAGAGCAGGTGCTCGATGCCTTCAGGACGACGATCGTGAACGAGGTAAAGAAGAACAACCGTGTTTCGTTGATTGGCTTTGGAAGCTTCAACCCTACCAAGAGGGGCGCTCGCTCGGGCAGGAACCCGCAGACAGGTGCGGCCATGAGGATCCCCGCCTCGAAGGGCCTTAGGTTCGCGGTCAGCAGCACTGTGAAGGATGTCCTCAACGGCAAGGCGGCAGCACCCGCCGTAAAGAAGGTTGCCCCTCCGAAGAAGGCGGCCCCCGCTGGGAAACCCGCTGCTGCAAAGAAGGCCGCTGCTACAAAGAAGGCCGCGCCCCGAGTATCGGCAAAGGCCGCACCCGCAAAGAAGGCCGTCCCCGCCGGGAAACCCGCTGCTGCAAAGAAGGCCGCTCCGGCAAGAAAGCCTGCACCCGCAAAGAAGGCGGCGCCCGCAAGACGGCCTGCGCCCAGCGCCGGTTCACGCTCCCGCTAGAACTGCCCACGGATTACTGACACGCTCCAGCATGGAGCCCATAGGCGGCGAAGGTCGCTACGACCTTCGCCGCCGCCCTTTGCTCAGTTCGAAGGCGGCGACAACCCAGAGTCGCGCTTCGCAAGAACGGCATCGCGTAGATCCTCAGGGAGATCGATATCGAGCATCAACTCCGGCATTCGCAGCACCCGTGCCGGCGTTCCCGCAAGGGCCGCAAGGCGCAGGTGGCGCCTGAACGATCCTGGGCCGTACGACACCTGAAGGGTGGAGTTCCTGGGAAGGCATAATACGTTGGTCCCCTGTTCCCCTCTGTCGGGAACGATCGTTACGCCCGCAAACCCCGTAAGGCGGCTCAGGTCGCGGGCGCCGGGTAGATCGCCTGATGCCACCACGACCTCGCCGGCCCCCATCGCCCACAAACGCCGGAGCCCCTCCGAGACGGCCTCGTTCAGATCCGAGGGCGGCATCTCCAACAAGATCAAGTCGAGGTCCTGCGCCCACAAAGCCACCTCCTCGCTGTCGCATGCGACAGCGCAGGGCAGCGGAGCCGCTGCCGCAACAACTCCTTCCGCAAGGGTGCGCGCCAGAGTCGCCCGTTCCTCGGTGGAAAGCTCGGAAGAGAGGCGACGTTTCGCATCGTGAAATGCCTTGACCGGCACCAGTACGGCAGCAGACCCGGACGCAACCGCTTCGGGTGCAGCAAGCAGCCATTGGGGATCGGGACTCACGACGTTGCAAGAAGTCGCCGGGGATCAGGCATCCCGCGGACAGGGACATGAGGCAGGAAGGTAGTCGCGGGCGCTCCCACGACCACGATGGAACGGCGAAGCGCATCTGACGGCAGCGAACAGAACACCCGCCACCGGTTCGAGCTGGTAGAATTGCATCAGGTTCATTGTATACGGGACCTGTAGGGACGTAGCCTGGAAGGGTGACCGCAAGCCGCACCGCCGAGAACGAACACCGGCATGGATAAAGCCCGTCTACCGCGATTCCGCCGACTACGCCTGCGACGCCGCCTCGTCGCCAAACCGGCGCAGCCCGCACCAGGTATCGCAGGCAAACCATCCGTAGGAACGAATCCTGGCGCGGACCGGCAGGCGGGCGGGACCGCGGATGCCACGGGACAGCGAACTGATCCGAGAGCTAAGCCGCACGATACAGCAGGGCTTCGACCGATGCCTGGAGGAGAGCGCAACCCTACTGCACAACAGGAAACCGGATCCGCAAGAGGCCCAACGGACGTTGTGACCGGGCACCCGGGAACTCCTAGTCGGCCAGCGGCGGAACGAACTAGCGCTGTCAACCGGATCAGGAGGTTCCTTTCCGAAAAGGGCGTCCCTACCGCCACGATAGATGCTGCTCTTTCGGACGGCATAGCTGATCTGCTCGTGGCAGACAAGCTGCTCCTTCCCGTAGGCCCCTACTACACCGAAGCCCAGCTGGTGGATAGAAGCGGCATAGAGGTGCAGGTGGCCCGCCGTCTCTGGCGAGCACTGGGCTTTCCGGACGTAGGAGAAGACGAAGCGATCTTCACCGACCTGGATCTCGAGGCTGTTCAGGTTTTCATCGCCATGACGCGACTGGGCGTAATCGAGCAGAACGAAGCCATTGACATGGCACGGGTGATCGGATCCTCGATGGAGCGGATTGCTGACGCACAGGTAAGTTCGGCGCTTGCGCTTGCAAATCAGGCTGCCGGGGACTTCGATCATGTGGCCCAGGCCGATCGCCTCGCAGGAATCGCCGGATCCTGGATGCCCTTTATGGGCCGGATGCTGGAGTACGTTTGGAGACGGCACGTCCAAGCCGCCGTAAGGCGCGCCATGTCGCTCCGCAACCGGGGACTGGCACCAACCTCGCCATCCCTGGCCGTAGGTTTCGCCGACATGGTGGGTTACACGGTACTGACTCAGCAGGCGTCTGGAGAGGAATTGGCGGCAGTCATAGCGCGGTTCGACGAGGTGGCCCACGACACCGTGACCGCCGGCGGCGGGCGCGTGGTAAAAATGATCGGGGACGAGGTCATGTTCGTTGCCGATTCCCCCCTGACTGCCTGCCGGATAGGCCTCTCGCTCTCCGAGGCGTATGCCGATGACGATCTGCTGTCTGACGTGAGAGTCGCCATCGCCTACGGGCCCGTAATCGTCCAGGAAGGCGACTATTTCGGGGCTGTCGTCAATATAGCGAGCCGTGCCATGGCAATCACGAACCCGGGAGCGATAACGATCACGGACGAGATAGCCCGCTCCCTCGAGGGTGATCCCGAATTCCTCAGCTCTGGTCTGGTGACGCGGCCGCTACGACCGAGGAGTCTCAAGGGAATCGGAAGGGTCCAGCTTCATACGGTCACGAGAGCGGGTGCAGAAGTCCCCCCGCTGGAACGGTGGATTGCCGTCCGGATCGAGAAGTTCAATGAAGCCATGCGCACCCTGGACGAGCTCAGGGAGCGAGGCGAGAGGATCCTTGCCGAGGGAACGAAGGCTGTACTCGCCGGATCGGGTCAGTCAGGCAATACCGACCGGGCCTCCGACTCGGACCAAGCCCGCAATATCGACCCTGCCACCGGCCCGGGCCGGTCTGGTGGCGAGAGCCGACCCGCCGATGACGATGATCCCGGCGGCATCGGTAATGCCGAGGATAGGGGCCTGCCAGGCAACCGGGACCGTCTCGAGCGCACAGGCCGGCCCGGTGGCAACGACGAGACCCACGACGTGAATCAAGCCGGCGACACGATCCCGCTGGGCTGATCCTATCCTGCAGTATCGCATGGCGTGCCCGGTCAGTCCGATCGTCCCCGGCCGCACGCAACGCCCCCTATCGGTCAGGGTGCCGTCGCCGGCATTCCGCTGATCGGCTCGCGTGCTCTCTGGGCGGCCCGCTTCATGAACGGCGTTGCCTCCCGCACGAGCTGTACCGGCGGTTTGCCAGCAAGGAACTCCCGGTACTGCCGGACAGCCTCGGCAGCCGATCCCCCGCCATCGAGGTATATCGTGCCAAGGTACAGATGCGGGGCATATGATTTCGGGGCCAACGTGACGGCCCTCTTCACGTAGGCAGATCCTTCCGCGACAAGCGCCGCGTTGTGCGAGGCTACACCGGACTCGTAGGTGATCCACCCGTACTCGGCCAGCGCGTCGGACTCGGTCCGGTCGACGGACAGGACTTTCCGGTAGAGCTGGAGCGCCTGGAGTAGGTGGCCCTGACGCTCTTGAGCCGCCGCCTGTGCCATTGCGCCCGATACGTACCGCTCGGCGCTCCCTGTCGCCGGAGCGCCCAGCCGTCGAGGCCCGCCGGAAGAAACGACCCCTGCCAGCAGCCCGCCGGCTGCCGCGGCGACGGACACCAACCCAGTCCCAGCCACAACGAGCCACTTACGCCGCACAGCGCTCAACTTCCGCCCCGGGCGAGGAGCTCCACCGGTCGCATCCCGACTCGAGATGTCGTCCACCGCTGGCTTCGAGGGGGAAGGGTTTTCGCTCAACGGATCCCCATCGCGGCGGGTCTCGACGGCTCTGTTGGCGTCTGGAACGGTCTCGACGGTCGTGTCGAGCCCCGTGCGTCTTCGCCGTGAGCGCCACACTACCAAGCCCGCCGCCATGAACAGCGCCAACGCCACGAAGGGAAGCAGCCCTAAGACGGTGCCTGCGACGGACGGCGGTGAGAGGAGAATCGCGGATCCGTATCGTCCTACCAGGTAACTCTCGATCTCAGCGTTACTCTTGCCCGACTTCGCCTTAGCCTCGATCACTTTCCGCATCTCTACCGCGACCGGGGAGCGCGACTGGGCTATCGACACCGTGCCACCGCAGGAGTTGATGTCCGGGCAGCGTACGGCGCGCTCGATCTGTGCTGCCCTCTGGAGCGGATCGGCGGCGCGGGGGCCCGGACCTGTGACAGCCGTACCGACGGCAACCGCCACGACCGCCGCTAGGAGGCCCCATCCGATTACCGTCCGACGGTTCATGATCGTCTTGCGCCTCCGGAACCAGCGAGCCTCTCGGCACGCAGGAAATCCGACTGGGCCCTGGTGAATACGCCGTTGAGAAACTGCGCCGTCACGGGGCCATCGATGTGGTCCACTATCCTGCCCGCAGGATCGACAAGAAAGGCCTCGGGTGGCCCCGTCACCCCATACGAAACCGCCGTCTGGCCCGATGGGTCGAGAACCACCGTCCAGATCATGCCGGTGTCACGGACATACTGCCTGACTGCCCCAGCGGGGTCGTCAAAGGCGACGCCGACTATGTCGACGAGCGGCTCGGGCGGCTCGTGTTGATTCGAACTACTACCGAGTTCCGCAACGGTACCCTGCCCGGCACCCCCGCCATGGCCCGTTGTTCCCCTTTGTGGCACACTTGCTCCTCCGACCGGCCCCCAGCTTTGAGCGGTCCCCTGACCCTGTGCCATCCCTCGACTTGGTGCGTAACCGTGCTCCATCGCAAAGGTGAGTAACGCCGGCGCCTCCTCCCGGCAGGCTACACACCACGATGAAAAGAATTCGACCAGGGTCCACTGCCCCACCAGAGTCCTCTTGTCGAACTGCGCACCAGCCGGTGTCGCTCCCGCCAGTGCCGGAGCACTCTTTCCGAGAAGCGGAGTATCAGCCTCAGCAGCGGAAGGAGGGCGCCTTGTCGCAAGTACCCCAATCAACCCTGCGACGAGCAACACCATTACTCCCGCCACAAGCACTGCCGCGCGCGATTTCGGAGGCTTCACCACTGACGACCTCCCTCGTGAACGGTCGACTGCCACACGCCCTCGCCCAACCCGACCTCGGGCGGGCCCAATGTCGCGGCTGCTGCCAATTTCGGTGGCTCCGTCTTGCCCCCCTTCATTACCTCCAGCTCCCTTCCACTGGCTCCATCCCCACTGGCTCCATCCCCACTGGCTCCGTCTCCCTTCGCCCCGGTTCCCTCGACGCGGTTTTCCCCGAGTCGGTATCTCCTCCCTCCCACGCTTCGATCGAGCGGCTTGCCCAATGGTCCCGCTCCCCGGCCCCGTCCTCCCAAGCGTCAAGCACCCCGACAGTGCCGGCCTCCCCGACGTCTAGCACCCCAGGCCGCCGCCTACGCCTTGGCGTTAACAACACCAAGGCAACACCCAGAATGGCAAGTGCACCACCCACCCACAGCCACATCACGAACGGCTGGACCGTCACGTTCAATGTCACCGCCCCGCTCCTACTGCTCGGCAGGTTGCTCAAGGTGATATACACATCCCGTGCCGGGCCGGATGCGATGGCCGGTGTGCCAACTGCCTCTGTTGCCAATCCAAACCAGCTCAGCGCCGGCTCGAACGGGCCCGAGCCGTCAACGTACACGCGCGCCCCGACCGCCTTGTACGACGGCTTCGACTCGTGGAACACTCCCGCGTAACGGATCACCTGACCCGCAACGGACCGCGTGCCACCGGGATAAAGGGTCACCGAACTATGGGCGGCAAGACCACTCGCCGATGCCAACGCAACGGCCACGACCACGATGCCCAGATGAGCTGCCACCGCGCCCGTGGTTCGTAGCCCGGCGTAATGCCGCTCCCTGCTACCACCATGTTGCCGACGGCCGTGCAAGCCACCCGAGGTGGGGGGGTGACCGGAGGAGAGGGGGTGACCGGAGGAGAGGGGGTGACCGGAGGAGAGGGGGTGACCGGAGGAGAGGGGGTGGGATCCTCCGAACTGGCGCGGGAGGCGCCACAGGTTCGCAGCAGCGGTAAACGCCCCTAGGCCGTAAACCGCCAAGAGTAACGGACTGCGAATGCCGGCGAGTACGGCCACAATGAGGGCGACACCGCCGGCCCAAGCGGGACCGAGAAGCCTGGCAGCCACCGACGCCGCTGCACTCGAACTCTGCGACAACTTCCCACCGTCACCCGATGAACTATCGTGCATGCCGAGCAACGGGCCAACCCCCATCAACGCAAGCAGCATGAGCGCAATAGGCGTCGCAAAACGATCGAAATAAGGCGCGCCGACCGTCACCTGGCCACCTACGGCAGCCTGATACAGAAGCGGGAACAGCGTCCCCAGAAGGATGATCCCGGTAAGGGCAGCGAGAAGAACGTTCTGCGCTAAGACGGCGCGCTGCAACCTGAAGCCGCGCCTGCCGGGCGATAGCTGTGTCGGATCGTCTGGCCCCGTATGCCCGGGGGTTCCATCAACACCTGCAGGTCCGGGGGAACCGTCTACACCCTCATGTCCTGAAGGAATCGCCCCTGCACGGACCGCCGCCCCTTCTCGCAGTAGGCCGGCCCTCCAGGCGATCAATGCGATGGCACTGGTAGCAGCGACTCCCAGAAGCACCAGGATCCATAAGCCGACCCTCGACTGAGCAAAAGCGTGCACCGACGCGACGACCCCCGACCGGGTCAGGAAGGTGCCAAGAATTGTGAGGCAGAATGCCGACACGGCCAACGAGGCCGTCCAAGTGCGACGGATGCCGCTGCGGACCGCCGGTATCGACGAATGCACGTAAGCCGCGCCAATAAGCCAGGGCATCAAGGCTGCGTTCTCAACTGGATCCCACGCCCAGAATCCTCCCCAACCCAGGACCTCGTAGGACCACCAGGCGCCGAGCATGATTCCGGCTCCGAGGCACATCCAGGCGAACATTGCCCACCTCCTCGCCGTTTCCTGCCATCGTCCATCAACCCGCCCCGTCACGAGACCCGCTATATGCAGAGCGAAGGGCACCGTGAATCCCACCATCCCAAGGTAGAGAAGCGGCGGATGGGCCGCGACGAGCACATTGTCCTGGAGCAGGGGGTTGGGCCCCGTGCCGTTAGCAGGATGGGGACCGTTGAAAGTCGCAAAGGGATTGGCGGGTCCGAGCATCATGGCGAAGAAGAACGCTCCCACCGCGAACATGACGATGTGGGTCCAGGCGCCAAAACGCTCGTCTATGCCGGGACCCGCCCTCAGCCGCCGGGAGATTGCCAGGGTGAAGAGCGCAAGCACCAGGCCCCACAGCAGGATCGATCCTGCGAGTGACGACCACAATCCCGTCACCGTGTAAAGAAGTGGCGTCTGCCTGCTGGTGACCTCGGCAACGTAACGGATCTCGAAGTCCCGGGAGAACAAGGCGGATTCCATAGCCACCGTGGCAACTCCTGCCCCTGCACACACCAGCGACGCGTAGATCCGTCCTGATCGCACGAGCCGGCCGCTCCCCGAGTGCAACCCGACACCGAGTGAAACGATGCCCGCCACCGAGGCGGCGAAAGCAAGGAGAACCCCGGCTGAACCTAACGCCGCATCCAGCACTATTTCACGCCTTTACCAGTGGCGCCGTAATGCGCCGCCTGCCTAGCGCAACCGCCGATCCTCATCCGGCACCTCTTAGGCCCTCACGAGTGACCCCGCCGGGCAGGGCAGCAAGACGTCAGCCGTCCCCCGCGTGCTCACCAGCAGGTTTCCGGCACCACTCGCCCGCTGTTCTCGAGGGCCGGCAGGCGGTGGCTCTCGCATATCACTCGCAGGCAGCTGCCGGGCACGGGCACCGGAACACGTGGCGTCGCGACAAGTGCCCACCTTCGGCCGGGAAGGAGACTTACCGGCTGCCGGCTGGTAAATGGATGTGTGCTTTACCATGATCCGGCCGGCGTCGAAGGCATCCCCCCGGAAGCGACCCACCAGTACCACCGGGATGCCAACCTGGAATAGCTGCGGGGGCTGCCCCGCTACGACAACGGGGATTTCCTTCCCTCCACCCGTCACAGAGAAGTCGACTCCGGAACCAGTGCGCCGCACGCTGCCCGGAGCCACCACCCCCTCCAGACGGAACGACGAGGATCCCAGCGAAACCCGCTTGGCAACCGCCTGGGGGACGGTCAGGTAGTAGTCCAGGGCGCTCCCGACCCCTTTGAAGAGCAGAAAGCCCAGGCCGCCTACGAATACAAGCGCGGCAACGGCCGTCCTCACCCAACGCCGCCTGCCGAGCAAGCCGCTCATCAGCCCGTCACACCCGTTTTCCCGAAGTTACCGGGTCCGCCCGCCCCACCGGCCGTGGCATCCCGGCTCGCTTGCACAACAACGCCCGCCCCACCAACTGAAACCCGGACAACGGCCTCAACTCCGGGCTGCCCTGCGGCCCGCCTGGCGATCGCTTGCACCCTGCGCTCGAGCCGAGCCCTCCGCCACACGAGTGAGAAACCGAATGCAGCCAGCGCGGCCAGCGCTATCACGTACCCCAGATATATATAGATCACTGCCCTCCCCCCATCCGGGACGCATCGACCAGTACCGCCTCGCCAGGCGGATGGGCCGGTCGGCCCTCCGCGGATTGAGCGACGGGCTTATCATCCCCCACCCGCACGGCTGGCTCTGCGATCCCGACGAGTAGCCTTTCTGAAGCCCGCTCTATCTGCCCGGGCCTCATCCCCCAGCCCATTTCCTCCTGCTCGGCCTCTCCGGTCCTCTCGGCCAGCGCGGCAGCCACCTCGCTGCTCTCCGCGAAATCCTTCAGTACCCGCAACCGGTAACCGTAGGCAAGCATCCAGACGAAGAGCAGGGTAAAGGCCAGGAACGACAGGAGCATGGTCGCGAGCATGATTCCACCGACCTTCGGGCTCGCCGGCTCGAGCAGGGTCGGCGTTTGGTGCAGCGTCCGCCACCAGATGACGGAAAAGTGGACCACCGGGACGTCGATGAACGCGAGAAGGCACGTCACCGCTGCCCGGCGTGCACGCTTGACCGGATCCGTGGTCGCCTTCCTGACGGCCAGGTAGCCGAGGAAGAAGAGTAGCAGTAGCGCCGTAAACGTGAGCAGCGGATCCCACGTCCAGAAGACCCCCCAGGTCGGCCTCCCCCACAACGATCCAGTCACGATAGTAAGCACCAGGAAAACAATGCCCGTCTGGACGGACGCAGCTGCCAGCCGGTCGAAGAAAGGTCGCCGGGTTCTCGGCCAGAGCCACAGAAGGCTATTCAGGGCGGCGAGTCCAAATGCGAGATAGAGAGCCACCGTCGCAAGCGCCGGATGCACGTAGAGCAGACGCACCAGGTTGCCCATTACCTTGGCAGGCGGCGTCACGGCAAGCCCCAGCCAGACATCAACTGCGATACCCAGCACGGCAGCCACCCCGGTCGCACGAACGAGCAACGTGACCGTCCGGCTCCACGGCTCCGGCACTGTACCGACGGTTTCAGCTGACCTGGGAGTGCCGCCACCCGAGGCGGCACCCATGCGACCAATCGCTGTGCCCAGTCCATCCGGTCCAGCCCCCCCTTCCGCCGGTCCAGCCGGCCCAGCCGCTCGGGCCCGTCCAGCCCCCCCGTTCCGCTCAGCCGCTCCCGCCACTCCTCCCCACCTAACGAACCTACGACCTGCGTCAAGTATTACAGCCATCACTACTCCGTTCCTTCAAGCGGCCCGTAGAGCAATACGCCTGCCGAAAGGTAAAGAGCCGCAAAAACCACGAGCAGGGTCATCCACGGACCTGCTCCCATATGCGCCGTCCCGAGCGCAACCTGCCATGCCCGTGTACCCGCAACGAGAACCGGGCTGGCCACCGGTAGGAAGAGCAGCGGGAAGAGCGTCTCTTTGGTGTGCATCCCCGACGCCAGAGCTCCGTACAGCACGCCCACGGCAGCCAAGCCCACCGTTCCGGCCAGTGTCGACAGAAGCAATTCGGCAGGCGACGCCACGCGAGCTCCGAACAGCACCACGACACCGATGCCGAGCAGCACCTCCAGAGTCAAGAGCTCAGCAAGTACTGCTGCGAGCTTGCCGAAGAAAATGCCCGAAGAGTCCATACCCGCGAGATGCAACGGATCATGCGCGCCCTCCACTGGCTCGACCGCCCAACTCCTCTGTACCGCCAGCAACGCGCTGAAGAGCGTGCCGGTCCAGAAGAGCCCGGGGGCCGCCGGAACGAGCGCGCCCCGACCCGGTCCGAGGGCAAAGGCGAAAAGGACGAGCATCAGCATCGCCATCGGTGCAAGCTGATTGAGGAGCACCCGGGAGCGAAGCTCTATCCGAAGGTCTTTTGCAGCGATCAGAGCGGCATCACGCCACATGAGTTGAATCCCCACCAGATCTCTCGCTGACCGATTCCCGGACAGCCGTAACCCGCCCCCCTGAAAGCGTCACCACCCGATCCGCGAGTAGGAATGCTTCTTCCGGCTCGTGAGATGCCATGAGGACCACAGCTCCCAATCCGGCTGCATCCTGCACGATGTCACCGAGTAACGCTCGTCCCCGGGAATCGAGCCCGGCATGCGGCTCGTCCAGTAACCAGAGCTCGGGCTTCCGAGCCACCAACGCGGCCAGCGCCGCCCTTCGACGCTGGCCAGCCGAGAGCCTGCCAGCCGGCACATGCCACATACGCGAGGGGAGCCCAACCCGATCCAGCGCCTCTTCCGACGCATGGCACATACCGGATTCCCAACCACGCAGCCCCGCCGCCCGCACCTGGAACCGGAGGTTCTCCACTACGTTCAGATCTTCGTAAAGCAGGGCCGAGTGACCGAGAAAGCCGATCCTCTTCCTCGAGGCGGGCCTCAACGTCCCTCCCGACGCGCCGAGGTCCTCCCCCAAGACGCGGCACTCTCCGCTGCTGAGCGGGAGAAGGCCCGCCACCAGCCTCAGCAGACTCGTCTTGCCTGCGCCGTTCGCACCCTGAATCACGACCACTTCCCCTCTATCCACCTCGAGATCCACCCCAGCCAGAGCAGGGTAGCGGTCGACGATCGACGTGGCACGCCGCAGGTAGACCATCGGCATAGACGCAATACCATCGAATATAGGGTCTAAAGACACACCTTACCAACCGCTCCGGGGACATCCGTACCCAAATGATTGTCTCTTGCAATTGACAATTATACACCGGAGTGGCACACCGGTAATCGCACTGGCGGTTCGCGGGCGGTCAGGGTTCGTCGAGAACGCGGGCAAAGCGTTGCACGCTGGCCGGACCGGCTATCCGGAGAAATCGGGGGTCGCCGGCACCACCAACAGCTTTCCCTCCGACGCCCCCCAGTCGCGCCTGGCGCGCCGTCGCCCGCGCCTGCGAGCACTTATTGGTACCGGCGGCACTATCGCTCGCTACGCCTACCGCTGCCTTCGCAGCGCCTCCGGCGCAGGTCGGTATTATGCGCCCGTCCGCGGCTCCGCTCCGCCTGCACTTGCACCTTCGGCTGCCACGGCGGGCCGATTACTCCCAGCGCCTGCCGCGGCTCCCGCAGCGGCTCCCGCACCAGCAACAGCCTCCACCACTACCCCGCTGGCTCCAGCGGCGCCATGACCATCTCCGGCCATCGCCGGCGCGACCGGGACCCCCGATCCGTGATCGATGGTGGAACCGGCCTCCTCGTGAATGAATTTCTCACCCCGCAGGAACGACGCGACGGCTGCCACCAGGCTCATGACCACGGCAAATACGAGGATCATGACCAAACCGTGTTTGAACGGCTCGCCGATGAGCTGTGGAAAGAAACTACGGCTCGTCAGCACCGCTGCCTGATGCGCCGGTAGATGAGCCAGTACCTTGGGCGGGAGGAGCTTGCCAAGCGGGTTGTAGCCAAGGAAGGCGGCGAAAAGATAGCCGAGCGGAGGCTGATGGGCGATCTGCGCCGCCTGCGAGGCCGGTACGCCGTGTGCTACGAGCCCGGACAGCATGGAGCCCGGTACCTTGGCGTTCAGGCCGAAGACCATCAACGTGAAGAAAAGCCCCATCGACAGCGGCATGCCGGCATTGCCGAACGTGACCCTCATGCCCGAAGCCGCACCGCGGTGACGAGCTGGCACCGAGTTCATGATCGACGCCGTGTTCGGAGCCGCGAAGAGACCCATGGCGATCCCGCTGATGAGCATGACCACGGCGAAGGGCGCATACGCGAAGTTGGGTGGGAAGAGCATCATAAGCAGATACGACCCCGCTGACACCACCATCCCGGCCGTTGCGAACGGCCTTGCACCGTAGCGGTCCGAGAGCCTGCCGGAGAGCGGTCCGGCGAGCACGAAGCCCCCCATCCACGGAAGCATGTAGATGCCTGCCCACAACGGTGTCACGGTGAAGTCGTAGCCGTGCTGGGGAAGCCAGATCCCCTGGAACCAGATGATGAGCATGAACTGCATACCCCCGCGGCCCACCGCCCCCAGGAACTGGGCTATGTTGCCGGCTGCGAACGACCTGACCCTGAAGAGCGACATCTTGAACATCGGCTCGGTCACCTTGAACTCGATGAAGACGAACGCAATCATCAGGGCGAGACCGATGAAAATCATCTCCAGCACGAAGGGGTCTCCCCATCCGGTGAGAGAGTGGCCGTAGGGCTTGATCCCGTAGGTGGCACCGACGAGGATCATGAACAGCCCGGCGCCAAAGGTGAGGTTGCCCAGCCAGTCGAGACCAGCCTTCTGATGAATGCCGATCTCCTTCAGCTTCAGATACGCCCAGACCGTTCCGAACAAACCGAACGGTACGTTGACGATGAAAACCCAGCGCCAGCCGACCTGGGAGAGCAGTCCTCCGGCAAGGATCCCGAAGAAGCTCCCGAAGATCACAGCGACCATGTTCGTACCTAGCGCCACGCCCAACTGCTCCGACGGGAACGCGTCGGTGATAATGGCCGCTGAATTGGCCATGAGAAGCGCTCCTCCTATGGCCTGGAACATCCGCATCAGGACAAGCTCCAGAGCGCCCGTCGTGCCGTGGCTCCATACAAACGACAGCATGATCGACCCTACAGTGAACCACGCGAAACCCAGGTTGTACATCCTGACGCGACCGAACATGTCACCGATACGCCCCACCGTAACCACGAGGACTGCCGTGACGAGCATATAGCCCATGAGGACCCAGAGAAGGTAGGGGAAGCTAGCTGGAGAGAGCGGGTTCAGGCGGATGCCCCTGAATATCACCGGCAGGGCGATGATAAGACTCGTGGCGTTCATCGAGGCGAGTATCACCCCGATGGTGGTATTCGACAATACGATCCACTTGTAGTGGGGCGAAACGTCGCGGGTTCTCTCTGCGATCAATGCCGAGCGGATTGCGCTCATCTGCTGCCTCTCTTCTGTATCCTGCCACCGCCCTGCGGCAACTCCGTCTGTCCCGGCTCATCCGCGCCACGACCTGCCCCTCTCCCGGGCAATTCCCTGCCGTCTCCGTCCCCGCCGTGCTTCGTCTCGCAGCCACGAGGCGTAGCTTCCCCGGCTCCGGAGGTCAGCTTGTCAAGAACATCGAACGCACCGGCCAGGATTTCCCGCTCGCCGTCGGACAATTCACCAAGCCGCTCTGTCAGCCATGCGTTGCCACGCTCCCGCTCCCTTGCGAGCAACCGGATCCCGTCAGTGGTCGCGGCCACGTTCACGCCCCTCCGGTCCCGGGGATTCGGAATCCTCGCAACGAGGCCCATGGCGACCAGCTGGTCGACTATCCGGGTAACGGCTGACGGGGGAAGACCTTCTGCTGCGGCCAGGTCCCCAGCTGACATTTTCTCCCGGCAGGCGATCGTGGACAGGGCGGAGTGCAAGGTAAGGCTGAGCCCGGACTCCTTCTGGAGGCGAATCTGGCGAATCAGATGAACAACGGCAGTCCGCAGGCGGGATGCAAGATCGGCCTCGGGTCCGGTACTACCCTGCTCATCCTTGAGATAGTTCACAATGTGAAATTATATCATTGGCAAGCATCGCGCGAAACGACCCGGCTGGGTGTCGCGCTGTCGTAGCTACCCTCTATCCGGCAATCCGCTTACCCGGTCCGGTACACCTTCGCCCAGCCCGCTACGGGCAGGATCTGACCCGCCACCGGCGTGACCGCATGCGAGCCGTCGACCACCGGACCGATCGACGACAAGAGCGGTGAGAAGCAGTCGACCTCCGGCGCATGGCTCAGGGCCGCCGCTATCCTCCCTACAGCCGACGGCAAGAGCTTGTCCACCGTCTTGACAATCAGGCTCTGAAGGTCGAGCTTCTGGCCGATCTGCTGGCTCGCCTCCGCATTCAGCCAACTCCACGGGACGGGGCAGAGGGTCTGCCCGAGAGGATCGGCGGGCCGGTAGCTGCCGGTGAAGGCTGCATGGAAAGTTGCGCATCCCGGCGAGCTGCCGATCGACTCCGCGACCGATACGCCCGGTCGAACATCGAACGCGTAGGAGACATGGAGCGCGCCCTTCGAACCCGGTGGAGCGCACACCTCGAACGGGGAGGGCGCCACCCGGCTTGCCTCGACGAGCATCGGTATGCGGATGGGCGGCGGGTTGGCCGCCTTCGAGTTGAGAAGCCCGAGCACGGTATTCTCCAGGTAGCCGGGCACGAGTGGCGCTGACGACGAAAGCGCCATCGATCCGGGCTTGCCGACCTGGCCCGCCAGAGAGGCGTTTTGGTTGTACAGCTCGGAAGGCAGGTACGGATTGGCAAAGGCATGCACGACGGCGGCCCCCCCAGAGTCGCTGCCGAATGCGATGAAGGTCAGTTCGTGGAGCTCGGTATGGAAATCCGTATGCCCACAGTCGATGATCCAGTCACCTTCAGCCGCTATGCGGTCGCCGGTCCGAGGGAGGAAGCCCGCCACAAAAGTTCCGGGTTGCTCTACTGAATGCGCGTACGCGGGCCACGTTACACCGCCGGGCAGGTGGCGGCCCAATGGGTCCGACACTGAAGACTCTGAATGGGGCATCTCGCCCTGCTGTATCTCCACGTGCAGAATCCCGTTCGTCGAGGTGGGCTTTGCCCCTGCATACTGCCCGAGCTTCGTATACTGCGAATCCACCTGGATATCCATCGAGTAATCCCCACCGAAGGAATGGTCGAACGGCAGATCGCTCGCGCCTCCGCTTGCGTCCTTCAACACTCCGGAGGCCTCCATCTGCTTGGGCATGCCGTCAGCCAGCTTGATGATCGGCCCGTAGTGCTTCGTAACCTTTATGTTCCCCAGCCCCACTTTCGGGACCTCGGCGAGAAAGCCGTAGTTGTTCCGTCCGCAATCGCGAGAGGCGTTTGCCTGAGGAATGGTACCGTTGAACGACGCCGCCAAGGCCGGAACGAACTCGACCGCAGGACCTCCCCCCTCGGAGCCGCCAGGATGAGCGTTCGGAGATGACGCGCAGGCGGAGGTCGTAACAAGCAGGACGCTCACCACGGCCGCTGCGTGCTGCCAACGGATAATGCTCCTCAGGGCATGTGGGTGCCTTACGGCATGCGACCGGGAACGCTGCGAACCGAACATGTGGGCAAGCTTAGAACACCCCACCACCTCCTGCCGGTATTAAGGGTCTACCTCAGGGGCGGACCTCCATCAGGGGCGGAGCTGGATTTTGGCAAGCGCTATGTCAGCGTCGACCATGTCCCCGATCAGTTCCTCGAAACCGACCTCCGTGTTCCATCCAAGAATCTCCCTTGCCATGGTAGAATCCCCGACAAGATAGTCGACCTCGGCCGGCCTGACGAGTTTCGGATCGACGACCACGTGATCGTGCCAGTCGAGCCCGGCATGAGCAAACGCCACCTCGCAGAGGTGTCCCACAGAGTGCGTAGTCCCGGTTGCCACCACGTAGTCTCCGGGCGCGTCCTGCTGCAGCATCAGCCACATCGCGTTCACGAAGTCGCCGGCATAGCCCCAGTCGCGGTGAGCGTCCAGGTTCCCGAGGGATACCTTCTCCTGCAGCCCCATCTTGATCCGTGCAACGGCATAGGACACCTTGCGGGTCACGAACTCCAGCCCGCGCCGCGGGCTCTCGTGGTTGAAAAGGATGCCGGACGACGCATGGAGACCGTAACTCTCCCGGTAATTCACCGTTATCCAGTGACCGTAAAGCTTCGCGACCCCATAGGGGCTGCGCGGATAGAAAGGCGTCGACTCCCTCTGGGGTACCTCCTGGACCTTACCGAACATCTCCGAAGTCGAGGCCTGGTAGAACCGGATCTCCGGATCGACCAGGCGTATAGCATCGAGCATCCTTGTCACGCCGAGAGCCGTGGTCTCTCCGGTGAGCACCGGCTGGAGGAAGGACGCCTGAACGAACGACTGGGCCGCCAGGTTGTACACCTCCTGAGGGCGCGTCTCCTTGAGTATCGAGAGGAGGGACGCTTCGTCCAGGAGGTCGCCCGAAAGCAAGGTCAGGCGATCCTGTATGTGGGCGATCCGCTCGAAGTTCAGGGTAGAGCTACGGCGAATTACGCCGACGACCTCGTAGCCCTTGGAGAGCAGCAGCTCTGCAAGGTACGAGCCGTCCTGTCCCGTAATACCTGTCACCAGTGCAGTCCTCGGCATCGCGCTCACCGACCCGTCCAGACCGGTTCCCGTTTTTCCAGGAACGCTGCTATCCCCTCGGCCGCATCAGCGGTCATAGTGGTCAACGTCAAGAGCGCCTGCAGGTGCGCGAACGCATCCTCCGGCCTCATTCCCTGTATATCGTAGAAGGAGGTTTTGCCCAGGCGCATAACAAGCGGCGAGCATCCGGCAAGCGCCGCCGCCGCCTCGTTCACTGCAGTGCCCAGCTCCTCGTGGGCCACGACTCTGTTGACGAATCCCAGGCTCCTTGCCTCCTCGGCACCGACGAAACGGCCGGTCATCATCAGCTCGAGTGCGACCTTCGGTGGCATCGAGCGTACAAGCGGCACCGAAATGATGAAGGGCCACAATCCGACACCGATTTCCGGTGCCCCGAAACGGGCCTTCTCCGACGCGATCACCATGTCGCAGGCCATAGCCAGCCCGAAACCACCCGCCAGCGCCCAACCCTGCACCTTCGCTATCGACGGCTTGCCCATTCCCCACATCTCCTGGAACAAGCGCGCAATGTCTCCTCTACCCTCGTGCGCTCCAAGCACGTCCTCGTAACCACCCGCTGGATCTCCGGCAGGCGCCGAGCCTGCGCCTGACGCCCTGGCCTCAGCTCCTTCCGCGCTTCCGCCGGCCGGACCCCCATTCCGACCCGGCGGCGGCGTTGTGAACATCACCGATAGATCGGCACCGGCGCAGAAAGCCTTCTCGCCGGCCCCGCTGATAACCAGCACACGCGCCTCGGGGTCTTTCTTGGTCCTGGAGACTGCCTCCCTGAGACCAGCCACCACGTCGGGTGATATCGCGTTACGACGCTCTTCCCTGTTGATGACGGCAGTAGCCACGAGATTCTCCACCTCGTACAACACCTGGCCTGAACCCAGTTCTATCGACATTTCCACATCCTCACACTTCGCAGACCGTCCCCCGGAACGGGCGTAGGGCCTCAACGAAAAGGATCTCCTGGACCGTCTCGCTGACCGCGCACCCATACGCGCCGAGGCACAGAGTTTACCAAAGCCGGATCGCTGTCCACGCCTTCGAGTTGCCCCGCCTTTTCTCCCCTCCCCTCCTCACCTCACCCCTCCAGGTCCGGAGCCCGAGACCCGCTCCGCAGGCCGTCTTCCGGATTGGGCAGGAAACTCTCTGGAGAAGTATGGTTGTCTCGTGGATAAGGGACCCGGCAGAGATCTGGATGGAACCCGAAATGACGAGACGTCGGGCTCGGCTACCCTCCCAGGACGAAACCATCAACAAGTACGGCGCCGCCTGCCGGCACCCGTGCGCCGCCGCCAATTGCTGGAATCTGCGGCTGTAGCATTCTCGAAGAAGGGTTACCAATCCACCACCATGGACGAGGTTGCATCTCTTGCTGGCGTTACCAAGCCAATTATCTACCAGCATTTTGCCTCGAAGCGCGCCCTGTACAACGAGATAGTCACGGCTGCGGGCAACAGGCTGTTAGTGGAGATAGCCGCCGCGGCAGCCAAGGCGGACAATCCCAGGCAGCGGGTCGAGCTGGCATTCGCAGCCTTCTTCAACCTTCTCGCCAACGAGACAAACGCTTTCAAACTGTTGCTCATGAGCGACATGCAGGAGGATCGCGGGCTGGCGCTCGCGCTGAGAGCAGTGGAGAACACCACGGCTGACCTCACCTACAACTTCATCGAAGCCGACATAGAAGGTGAGCACAGGATGTTCCTGGCAACCGCTGTCGTAGGGATGTGTATGGCCGTGGCCCGCCAATGGCTCGAGCTCCTTTCGCAACCGGATTCTCCTCCGCCCCCCACGTCGGACGAGGCGTCGCAGATGGCGCGCCGCCTGGCTGACCTGGCATGGGCAGGTCTGAGGGCCATCCACCGCGAATAAGCACCTACGTGCCTGTTGCGGAGGCCGTCTCCTGGCACAGAGCCCCTCGAGACGTATCCCTTGTTCGCATACGGCCCTGAGTAGCCCGCCGGGGCTCGGTCGGGGTTGTACGAGGCCAGTGTTGCCCGGGAGGACCGTAGCTGTAGCCTATGCACTGCGCCGGTAGAGCACTACCGACAGCGGGATGCTGAACAGTAGGAGGCCAGCCATCCACGCGACCGTTTCAACCAGCGGTACTCGTATCCCGCCGCCCACGAGCATGTTCCTCACTGCGTCAACCGAAAGCGACACCGGATTGGCTTTTGCGAAAACCTGCATCCAACCGGGCATAGTGCTGACCGGCACAAACGCCGAACTGGCAAAAGTAACCGGCAGCGTCCACACGAACGTTGCCGCCTGTGCAGCTTCCGGGTCCCTGGCCTGCAGCCCGATAACCGCTGAGAACCAAGAGAACGAATAGCCGAAAGCCACCACAACGAGCAGCCCGCAAATGAACATCGACGGCCCGTTGTGGAACCTGAAGCCAAGAATCGCCGCCACGAAGGTCATGAGCAGGACGACCAGCGTCGTACGGACCGCATCCGCGAACGTCCTGCCTGCCAGCACCGCCACGCGCGCCATAGGCAGTGACCGAAAACGATCGACGATCCCCTTGTCGAGATCCTCCGAGAGGCCTACCGCAGCCTGGGTGGAGCCGAACACGGCCGACTGTATGAAGATGCCCGGCATGAGGAAGTCAATATAGGGCATGTGCACGACCAGCTTGATGACGCCTCCGAACACGTACACGAACATGAGGACGAACATGACTGGCTGGATCGTGTTCCATACGAGAAGTGTCGGAATCCGAACGTAGCGAAGAAGGTTCCGCCGCAGTATCGTAAGGATGTCGCTGCCGAGCTCTGCAACTGCAGCTCCCGTCCGGAATTCCACCGGGGGCCTCCGACGCTGCTCGGGGTCCGGGGACTCCCCGGTTCTCGCCTGCACTTCACGATCCCCGAGCCCCCCGGCGCTTCCGTGTGCCTCGCCGGCGCCTGACCCGCCACCCGGCTCCGCGGCTCCATTGCCGTCACCTCCCGGCGGCCTCGCTCCCCCATCTGCTCCTGTACCACTACTTGGCCACCCGCCGTCAGCTGCCGGCCCACCTCCGCCGGCCCACCTCCGCCGGCGCCTCGAGCCTGAGCCCGCCGCAGAGCCAGCGTCGCCATCGTCACTGTCATCTTCGGCCACCTCTGCCGCATGCCCGGTAAGCGTCAGGAAGACCTCATCGAGAGTCGGCTGGTGGACGCGCATCCCCTCCAGAAGCGAGTCGTCGTCCCCGAGAGCGCGAACGATACGCGACACCAGGTGGCTGCCGCCGTGGAGGGTGAGCGAGATCGTCCGGTCTGCATAGTCGATCTTCGGAGCGCCCACACTCGCTATAGACGCCAACCTCCCGGCCGCGGCATCGAGCATGGCGGGGTCTCTTACTGACAGCTCCAGCACTTCACTACCGATCATTGACTTGAGCTCATCCGGCGTGCCCCTTGCGATCACGAGCCCCTGGTCCACCACTGCGATGTCCCGGGCCAGCTTGTCAGCCTCCTCGAGGTACTGGGTCGTGAGCAGCAGGGTCGTCCCCTCCGATACGAGCCGCTCGATCACTTCCCACATTCCGAGGCGGCTCCTGGGATCGAGTCCGGTCGTGGGCTCGTCCAGGAAAAGTACCTCGGGGCGCCCGATCAGGCTTGCAGCGAGGTCCAAGCGGCGCTTCATCCCGCCCGAATAGGTCTTGACGGTCCGGCCCGCCGCCGCCACCAGGTCGAACCTCTCCAGGAGCTCTTCAGCCCGCCTGGCGGACTCGCGCCTCCCGATGTGGTAAAGGCTGCCCACCACCTGCAATTGCTCCCGGCCAGTCAGGTGATCGTCGAGCGCAGTGTTCTGGCCGGTGAGGCCGATGTGTTTGCGGAGCTCCTTCGCATCCCGGACGACGTCGAAACCCGCCACCTCCGCGTGGCCTCCGTCCGGCCGGATCAGCGTGGTCAGGATCCTGACCGCGGTCGTCTTGCCTGCCCCGTTCGGACCGAGCAAGCCCAGCGTCGTACCCCTCGACACCTCCAGGTCTATCCCGCGCAGTGCCCGGACTTCGCCGTAGGATTTCGTAAGCCCTTCAGCCAATATCGGAGAACGATTTGACCGCGACCCCCACATTCGCTGCTCGCCGTTCACAGTACCACCCGGCATGCGCCCAGCCTGCCGGGTGGTACTGCCCGCACGCAAGTCAATGACCGAATTGGCATGCCGGAGCGCCGTGTATATCGTGGAACCATGCCCTCGAATATCAAGAAGTTTGTCAAACCGGCCACCGCCGGAGCGGGTCTCCTCGCAACCATCGCCGCCATCTGGTGGTTTGCCCTGCGCCCGCGACGCTCGCCAAAGGCTTAGAGAGCCGAGTACCGAGGGAAGCGCCCGTCGGTAGACTCTCAAGCGTGGCACCGCTGCTAGAGGTGATCGGCCTCCATGTCGAGGCAGGTGGGCAACCGATACTGCGCGGCGTCGACCTTGCGGTCGAGGAAGGCGAGATATGCGCCGTCATGGGACCGAACGGCTCGGGGAAGTCTACTCTCGCCGGCACCATCACCGGCAGTCCCGAGTACAAGGTCACAGCCGGGACCATCCGCTTCAGAGGGGAGGATGTCACCGGTTGGCCGCCTGACGTTCGGGCAAAGGCGGGGATTTTCATGGCCTTCCAGCATCCGGAGGCCATAGACGGAGTCCCCCTCGTTCAGTTCCTCAGGCAGGCCGTGGCCGCCCGGACCGGCCAGCAGACGTCGATCCTCGAGGTGCGGGTGGCGCTCATGGAGTGGCTCGAGAAACTGGGAATGGATCCCGCCCTCGCCGGAAGGTATCTCAACGAGGGATTTTCGGGCGGTGAGCGCAAGCGTAACGAGATACTTCAGATGGCTCTTCTCCAGCCCGAAGTGGCGATCCTCGACGAGACGGATTCCGGACTCGACATCGACGGCATTCAGGCAGTCACCTCGGGCGTCCTCGCCGTCAGGTCTGCCAGGCCTCGCATGGGGATGCTCCTCGTCACGCACTACGCCAAGTTCCTCGATAACCTTGCGCCAGAGCGCATCCACATCATGGTCCGAGGCGAGGTGCGCCGCACCGGCGGGCGGGAGCTTGCAGATCTGATCGAAGCAGAGGGATACGAGCAGTGGCAGCAATGACCCCGGCGAGCTGGGCAGCCGGGTGGGGCGGGGCGGACACACCGGGCACAGCCGCAACAGACAGGGCAAGCGGCGCTACCGGCCGGGGAGGAGCAGGCAGGCCGGACGCTCACGCGGGCCGGGACTCTCTCGATACAGATCACATCAAGTCCGACTTCCCGGTGCTCGCCGCCGCAGGTGACGGCGATCGAATCGTCTACCTCGACTCGGCCTCCTCGTCGCAAAAGCCCAGGCAGGTCATCGACGCGATGTCTACCTATTACGAATCCAGCCACGCGAACGTCCACCGCGGCCTCTACCGGCTGGCCTCCGAGGCGGACCGGCTCTACGAGGAGGCACGGACCTTGACCGGCAGGTTCATCGGCGCAACCGACCCGGAACGGGAGGTCGTGTTCACGAAGAACTCCACGGAGTCGATAAACCTGGTCTCGTTTTCCTGGGGATACCAGAACCTTCAGCCAGGCGATGTGGTCGTGGCAACGGAGATGGAGCACCACGCCAACATCGTTCCCTGGATCAACCTTCACGAGTCACGCGGCATCGAGCTGCGGATCATCCCCCTGGGAGATGATTACGAACTCGACCTCACCTCGCTCGACGAGTTGCTGGACGGGGCGAAGCTCGTGGCATGCACGCTCATGTCGAACGTCCTGGGTACGGTTCCACCGTTCCGCCGGATCGCGGATGCCGCCCACGCTGCCGGGGCTCTGGTGCTCGCCGACGGTGCTCAGCTCGTCCCGCACTCCCCTGTCGACGTAAGAGACCTGGGGTGCGACTTCCTGGCTTTCTCGGGTCACAAGATGCTGGGCCCCACCGGCATCGGCGTCCTATGGGGACGCGCCGAGCTGCTCGACTCGATGCCCCCGTTTATGGGTGGGGGCGGCATGATCCGCGACGTCCGCTTCGAGGGGATCGTCCCCGCCGATATACCCACTCGCTTCGAGGCGGGCACCCCGCCGATTGCGGAAGCCGTTGGGCTCGGCGCAGCTATCCGCTACCTTGAAGCGCTCGGAATGGATCGTATTCAGGCGCACGGCAGGGCGCTGACAGAGTACGCCGTATCGGCCCTTACGGCGCGCCTTGGGGCCGGGATAGAGATCATGCACCCTCTCGACCCCGAAGCCGGAGCCGTATTGTCGCTTGCCCTGCCGGGCGTGCACCCGCACGATGTGGCGCAGGTTCTCGCAGACAGCGGAATCTGCGTGAGAGCGGGCCACCACTGCGCCAAACCGCTCATGCGCCGTCTGGGGGTGGGCGCCACCGCCCGGGCCTCAATGTACCTGTACAACGACGAATCCGACATCGACGCTCTCGGTGACGCTCTGGAACGAGCGGCTAAACTGTTCGGGTGATAGCCAGATGAGTGTTTCGGGCCTGGAGGACCTTTACAGGGAGATTGTCCTCGACCACTACCGGAGCCCCCGCAACCGGGGGACGCTGCCCACGCCGCCAGCACACGCCGTCGAAGCGTTCAACCCCCTCTGCGGCGACGAAGTGACGCTCTACCTCCAGATCGACGGCGGCAGGCTGGCCGACATCAAGACCAGTGGCCAGGGGTGCTCGATCAGCCAATCGGCGGCGTCGCTCATGTCCGCAGCCGTCAAGGGCCGGACCCTGGAGGAGATCAACTCCCTGATCGCAGGGTTCAAGGCGATGATGTCGATCCACGAAGCTTCACTGTCAAGTGACGTCGGCGCCGGAGAGGGTGACGGAACAGGCGGCGATGGGGACAGGACAGAGGGCGATGGGGGCGGCGGCGGCCGCGATGCCGGTGCCGGACCCGGGGAGTCTGCTGGCGGGGCTGAGGATACGGCCATTGCGAACAGCCGCTCGGGGGCCGGTGGTGGGGCCGACGGTACCGCAACACCCCGCGGCGAGAGGTCTGGAGAGGGTAACGCTCCACCAAGCGGCGGTGACCGGTCCCTAATGGATCTGGATTCCCTAGGAGAACTGGCCGCACTCCAGGGTGTCGTCAGGTTCCCCGTCAGGATCAAGTGCGCCGTGCTTTCATGGAACGCGCTTGCTCAGGGTATCGAGGAGATCCGGCAGTCGAGCTGAACCGCTTCACAAAGGAACGATCCACCGGACTGGCGGGTCCTGCATGGCTCACCGCACGCCGCATTGGCGCGCTGGACCTGCTTGCGACATCGGACCCTCCCTCGGACGCCGACGAGAACTGGCGTTACTCGGGCATAGACGCTCTCGATTTCGGCCTCCTGGCGCCGCCATCCCTTCCCGGTACATCCCTTCCGGGAACGTCACCGTTGAGAGCCACCGAGCCTGCAACGTCCCCGCCAGGAGCATCGCCGCCTTTCACTCCGGTGACAGACCTGGTACGCAAGTTCGGGATATCCCCGTCGATCACGATCGTCATCAGGGACGGGCGCCTGGCCTCGATTGAGGTTCCCGAAGACGGCCCGCCGGCCATCGGTGTCGCTACATGCACCCAGCCCTCAGCAGATCTCCTTGGTGCCGGAGACGTACCGACCGCCTTCTCGGCGCGATACCTCGCGACCGAGCCCGCAGCGTTGAAAGAAATGCCGCCGCCCGAATGGCCTGACCTTTTCACCGCGCTTCACGATGCGTTCGATCCAGGACCGGTTCTGATCGCCGTTCCCGAGGGTACCGAAATCGACAAACCCATCGCGGTTCTCCAGCTCGTCACCGGACAGCGGGCAAGCAACAAGAACGCCCCAGACGATAGCACCGCTGACGATGTTCCCGTGACAATTACAACGCTGGCAATCGAGCTCGGAGCATCCTCTCGTGCAAGTGTCATCGAGATAGCCATGGAGGCAACCACTCTCAACGCTGGGGAAAGCAGGGAAGGCGCATCCGGGACCGGCGACGGTGCCGGGTCGAGGTCTGTCGTTCTACCGGCCACCTATCAGTACCTGGGCGAAGGGGCGACCCTTGGGTATGTGGGCCTGCAGATCCTACCGGGAGACTACTGGCAAGTCGGCAGGCTTGCGAGCTGCGTGCAGGCTGATGCGAAGCTGAGTTCCCTCTCCATCTCGCTGGGGGGCCGGTACGCCAGGCTGGTAACAGAATCCATGCTCGCCGGCCGCGGCAGCTCGTCAGAACTGCTCGCGCTGTATTTCGGGAATGGCAGTCAGGTTCACGACATGCGCACGGTTCAGCAGCATGGCGGATCGCACACCAAGAGCAACCTGCTCTTCCAGGGCGCCGTCGGCGGAGAGGCACGGTCGGTGTACAGCGGCCTCATCAGGGTCCTCAACGGCGCCGTGAAGTCTGATGCCTTCCAGACCAATCGCAACCTCATCCTCTCCGATGGAGCGCGTGCCGACTCGGTACCCAACCTGGACATACAGGAAAACGACGTCAAATGCAGCCACGCTTCGAGCATCGGGCCGATCGATCCCGACCAGGTTTACTACCTCGAAACGAGGGGCATTCATCCTGACGAAGCAAGAAGGCTTGTGGTCACAGGGTTTTTCCGTGAGATTGTGGGCAGGTCGCCCGTGAGCGGCATCGGCGAGTGGCTGCAGGCGAAAGTGGAGCGCCACACCGGGCCCAGCCAACCTGCGGCGACGCAGGCGGCTGGCGACGCAGGCGGTGGCGAAGCTGGATCGGATGCTCCCGTCAACGCCACTGGACAGGGACGCCAAGTGACCGGCATGTCAAGCGGTGGAGAGTAACCGAGGTGAGCCTGTGAGCCTGTGTAATCTTGCCGATCTGGCCGACGGTGAGCCCCACCGGTTCGATGCCGACGGACGGCGCATCTGCGTCGTGAGGATAGGAGATACGGTATACGCCCTCGACGATCGCTGTAGCCACCAGGACTACTCGCTGTCCGAGGGGTTGGTAAACGCGGATGAGCAATCCATCGAATGCCCGAAGCACGGTTCCTCTTTCGGTCTCGCCACCGGCGAAGCGCTCTCGCTCCCCGCCACGAAGCCGGTGCAGGCTTACAGGGTGGAGATCAAAGGTGGGCGGGTCGGCATAGCGGACTGGGCGTGATGCTTCTCGCCATCCGCTCGCTCGTCGCGGCCGCCTCGGGCGCGCCTCCCGGAAGTGGCCCGATCCTCGACGGCTTGGATCTAGAGCTCGAAGAGGGTTCCGTTCATGCTCTGCTAGGACCGAACGGGTCAGGGAAATCGACATTCGCCCATGTCGTCATGGGACACCCGGGTTACGAAATCCAGTCGGGCAGCGTCAGTTTTGCTGGCGTCGATCTGGAAGGCTTGGCGACGTGGCAGCGTGCCCGGCTCGGGGTTTTCCTCGCTCCCCAGCAGTCGACCCCGGTTCCGGGCGTACCACTCCGGGAAGCCATTGCGGCCGCCGTGAGCCTGCGCTCACCCGACAAGCCTCACGCCACTTCCCCCGAAGTGATGATTTCCGCAGAAGCTCAGCGTGCCGGCCTCGACATGGCCCTCCTCTCCCGCGCCCTCAACGTCGATCTATCGGGTGGCGAACAGAAACGCAGCGAGGTGGTGCAGATGTCCATGCTGGCACCGCGACTCGCAATTCTCGACGAGATCGACTCAGGGCTCGACATCGACGGGATCCGAGCCGTAACCCGGCGCCTACGCGAACTGGTCCTCGAGAACAACATGGCCGTCCTGGTGGTCACCCACCGTACGCGAATCCTTGAAGAGCTGAACCCCCGGCGCGTCCACATCATGGTGCATGGCAGGATCGTGGACGGCGGCGGCATGGACCTGGCCCGCTCGATTGAGGCTACGGGCTTCTCAGCCTACCGTTGACCGGTCATCCCTGTTCTCCGTTTCCACGGAAACGCCCGATACCCACCGACCGCCAGTAGACCCGGCGGACACCGAGCCGGGCCGAGCCAACCGGGTCGCTACTGCAGGCGCATTCCCGAAATAGCTCGCGCAACGACCAGATGCTGGATCTCGCTCGTTCCTTCGAAGATGGTGAAAATCTTCGAGTCCCGGTACCAACGCTCGACCGGATGGTCCTTCACGAAGCCGGCACCGCCCAGGATCTGGATCGCCTGCTCGGTAACCCGGATAGCCGTCTCGCTTCCGAAAAGCTTCGACATCGACCCTTCACCCGCCTCGAACGTCTTCTTGTTCCGGCCCATCCAAGCTGCCCGCCACACGAGGAGTCTCGCGGCGTCGATATTCATCCTCATCTCGGCAAGCTTGAAGGAGATAGCCTGGTTCTCGATGATCGCTCTGCCGAACTGCTTTCGCTGCTTGGCGTAGTCGAGGGCGTACTCGTACGCCGCCCTCGCGATGCCGACGGCCTGCGCCCCGACACCCGGTCTCGTCGACTCGAAAGTCGCCAGGGCGGCCTGCCTGCCAGAACTCTTCCCCTCGCGGGCACGTGCTAGGCGCTCGTCCAGCTTGTCCTTCCCTCCCAGCAGGCAGCGACCCGGAACGCGGCACTCCGACAGGATCACTTCCGCGGTATGGGAAGCCCGGATGCCGAGCTTGTGGAACTTCGCCCCCTGGGAGATCCCGGGCGTCCCCTCCGGGACGACAAAGCTGGCCTGCCCGCGGCTGCCAAGCTCCGGCTCCACCGATGCCACCACAACATGCGTGTTCGCGATGCCGCCGTTCGTGATCCACGTCTTGGTGCCGTTGATGACCCATTCGTCTGTCGCCTCGTCGTAGACTGCCCGAGTCCGCAGGGAGCCGACATCGGATCCCGCATCGGGCTCCGATACGGCGAACGCCCCGAGTTTCAAGTTCTTGGGATCGCCGTAGCATTGCGGGACCCACTCCCCCACCTGCTCCGATGTCCCGTTCGCCACGATCCCCGCCACTGCAAGCGTGGACCCCATGATGGCAAGCGCTATGCCGGCATCTCCCCAGCACAGCTCCTCCATGACCACCGGCAGCATTACGCCCGTCTCGTCCGCCCAGGTGTTAGCCAGGAAATCGAAGCTGTAAAGACCGATGTCCGCGGCCTCCTCCACGACGGGCCAGGGGAACTCCTCCGTCTCGTCGTACTCCGCGGCAACCGGGCGCATCGACTTCTCGGCGAAGTCATGTACCCACTTCTGCACCTGAAGCTGCTCTTCGTTCAGCTCAAACCCAATATCCACGTGGAAACCTCCAGTCTCGACCATCTGCAACCGGCCTCGTCCAAATGCTACTGCCCGGCCCTTTCCATTTCCTGGTCTTCGCCACGCTTCTATATTACTCCATAGTAGCCCCGAAATCCAATCCCTTCCCTGCGTTGCACAACCGGGCGACGATCCCACCCGAACCTGGCCGCATCCGCCTCGCCCATCATGCCAGAATAGCCACCATGAGCACGGTCGTTCATGTTCATGTTCCCTACCACCTATCTCAGGACCAAGACCGGGCATGTCGCGCCTCCGGGCAGGCAGGGCCTTGCATCCCCCGATCCTCGCCGGCCGCGACGCGATCCGCGAATCGACACCGGTCTCGACGAGTAGGCTCTAAACCGATGGAGATGGGATGCGCTGGCTGCCAGTGCGTGGTCGATCGAGGCGTCCGCATCGTCGTGTGCGCCGACGACCACTGCTGCTGCTCGGAGCTACCGGTCGCCGAAACCGCACGTCGGATCGAGCCACCCTCGAACGACTGACCTACCTCGCCGCGCCAAGACGCGAGCGAGTTTCTCGACCACCCCCTGGCGTGGGAAGTTGCGACGCGCCGACGGCCGCACGTTTTCGATTCCGGTTCACGCCGGACTCGACATGCCGAATGGGACTGTCCGGAAAGTCTTGGCCATCGTAGGCATGTCGGCGGAGGAACTCCGGCGGCTCCGCTAAGGCTGGGAGTGATCAGGTTCTTCGGATTTTCGTGCCCTGGGGAGTGTCCTCGACGGTCCATCCCGCCACTGCGAGCTCGTCCCTCAGCGCATCGGCCCGTGACCAGTCGCGCTCTGCCCGAGCCCGGTCACGCTCCTCGACGAGTGCGAGTACCTCCTCGTCGGGACCCGACCCATAGGTGCTCGCCTCAGTGCCCCTCTCCGTTCCCACCTCGCCCGCATGCGCTCCCCCACCGGCTGCCTCCGCTCCCCCGCGTACCGGTACCCAAGCCCCGCCTGCTCCCGCCTCGAGCCGGAGTCCGAGCGCTGCGCACAACCAGTCCGCGGTATGCGCGAGTTGCTCGCCGCGTTGGGTCTCACCCCGGTCCCCTGCTACATGGGCCTGCCGCACCACCTCGAAAACGCCTGCGAGCGCAGCAGGAGTATCCAGGTCGTCGTCCATCCGACTGCAGAACGAAGCAATCGCTGCCGCGTCCAGCCCCAGCTCGCCCGCGGCTTTTTGATCCACGCCCGCCCTTTGCCTCACTTCGCCCTCCAGCCAGCCCGCCGCACCGAACCTTCGCGACAGGGCGTCCAGCCTTCCGAGCGCTTCTGCTGCGTCCTTTGTGGTACGAACCGTGACCTCGAGAGGCTGGCGATAGTGCGACCGGAGAACGAGCAGTCTGTATGACCTGGGGTCGGAGCGTGCTAACAGATCGTCGAGCGATGTGTAGTTGCCGAGGGATTTCGCCATCTTCTCCCCGCCGACGGTGACCCAGCCGTTGTGCACCCAGTGCCTGGCGAGCGGCCGCCCGAGAGCCGAAGCCTGCGCCCTCTCGTTCTCGTGATGGGGAAAGGCCAGATCGATCCCTCCCCCGTGGATATCGAACCCCTCGCCCAGCAGGTCCAGGGACATCACGACACACTCGGTATGCCAGCCGGGCCTCCCCTCCCCGAACGGCGCCGGCCACACCGGCTCGCCTGGTTTCGCCCGCTTCCAAAGGGCAAAATCCATCGGGGAGCGCTTCTCCCCGCCCGCCTCGACACGCGCTCCCGCCCGCAACGTGTCGAGCGGCTGGCGTGCCAGCAGGCCGTATCCTTCGACTGCGTCGACGGAAAGGTACACCCCGTCGGAAGTCTCGTATGCGCTTCCGCTCGCAAGCATCCCCGCCACTGCCTCTACCATGTCTTCGACGTAGTCCGTGGCATGTGGTGCCTCGGCGGGCCGCAGAACCCCCAGCGCGTCCATCGCGTCCCACCAGGACTTCTCATATCGGGCGGCGATATCCACCTCGGTGACGCCCTCCGAAGCCGCCCTGGCGATGATCTTGTCGTCAACGTCGGTGATGTTCGACACATGGTGGACGGTAAGTCCGGAGAACTCCAGATAGCGCCGCAGGACGTCGAATACCAGAGCGAAGCGCCCGTGGCCCAGGTGAGGCTCCCCGTAAACTGTGGGACCGCAGACATACATGGATATACTGTCTGCGTCCCGAGGAACGACAGGTTCGACCTTCCCGGAGGCCGTATTGTGGAGCCTGATCACCGACAATCAAGGTAGCACCCATTCAAGATGGTGGAGAAGATGAACGCTGGACCAATCGAGACAGAGCCAACCCAGGCCGGACCGGAGGAACCCGCGCCCGGCGGGGGCAGGCCCGCAGATCGGGAACTTTCCACCGCACCCGAGCGCCCCACGGTGCCCGAACGCCCCTCATTGGACGGCATCGAGGAGAAGTGGGCGGCCATCTGGCAGCAACACGGCACATACCTCTTCGACCGCACCGCCTCTCGGGATCGGATCTTCTCGATAGACACCCCGCCGCCGACGGTATCGGGCTCTCTCCATCTGGGTCACATCTTCTCGTACACCCACACCGACACCGTGGCACGCTACCGACGCATGGCAGGTGACGCTGTATTTTACCCGATGGGCTGGGACGACAACGGCCTTCCAACCGAGAGGAGAGTCCAGTCCTACTACGGGGTCAGGTGCGACCCGTCCAGGCAGCCGGATCCCTCCTTCACGCCGCCTGCGAAGCCCCCCGCCGATCCCCTCCCTGTATCGCGCCACGACTTTATCCGCCTGTGCAACCAGTTGACGATACAAGACGAGCAGACGTTCGAAAGGCTCTGGAGGCAACTGGGCCTCTCGGTTGACTGGTCCTACACCTACGCCACGATCGACGACCACTCACGAAAGGTCTCCCAGCTCTGCTTCATCGACCTCTTCGAGAAAGGGCACGTATACGCAGCCGATGCGCCCACCCTCTGGGATATCGACTTCCAGACGGCCGTGTCGCAGGCCGAGCTCGAAGACCGCACGGTCATGGGCTCTTATCACAGGATCGCCTTCCATCGTGACGGCAACAGGACCGTCGAAATAGACACAACCCGTCCCGAACTGCTCCCGGCGTGCGTCGCGCTGGTAGCCCATCCCGACGACGAGCGCTACCAGCCGCTTTTCGGTTCGGAGGTGACCACGCCGCTCTTCCACGTCCGGGTGCCTGTGCTCCCCCACCCCCTTGCGGAGCCGGACAAAGGGACGGGTATCGCCATGGTCTGCACGTTCGGTGATCTGACGGACGTCACGTGGTGGAAAGAGCTGTCGCTCCCGTCGAGAACCATTGTCGAACGGGACGGTACACTGCGGGCAGTGCCGTGGGGACATCCCGGCTGGGACAGCGACGACGTCGAAGCCGCCGTTGCGGCCTACGGCGAGATAGCGGGGCTTCCACCGGCAAAGGCTCGCACCAGAATAGTCAAGCTGCTCGGCGAATCGGGAGACCTCCTCCGGCCGCCGGATCCCGTAACTCACGCTGTCAAGTTCTACGAGCGCGGCGAGACGCCGCTCGAGATCGTCGCCTCCCGCCAGTGGTTTATCAAGACGCTGCCTTTGAAGGACAGGCTCCTCGATCTCGGCAGGCAGCTGCGGTGGCATCCGGCCCACATGGTCCACCGGTTCGAGGCGTGGGTCGAGGGGCTCAACTCCGACTGGAACATCAGCCGGCAGCGGTTTTTCGGCGTTCCCTTCCCCGTCTGGTACCCCGCCGGCGAGGACGGCCGTCCGGACTTCGAGCACCCCATCGTTGCGGACCGCTCGGACCTCCCCGTTGACCCCCTCTCCGAACCGCCGGAGGGGTATCGCCAAGAGCAGCGGAACCAGCCGAACGGATTCATCGGCGAGCCTGATGTCATGGACACGTGGGCTACGTCGTCCCTCACCCCCCAGATAGCCGGAGGTCTGGGCGTCGACGAAGACCTCTACGCCCGGGTTTTCCCGATGGACCTGCGGCCGCAGAGCCACGAGATCATCCGCACGTGGCTATTCTCGACCATGGTCCGCTCGGAGCAGCTGGGCGGTGAGCTGCCCTGGCGCCATGCCGCGATCTCCGGCTGGGTACTCGACCCCGACCGGAAGAAGATGTCCAAGTCCAAGGGGAACGTAATCACCCCCCTTCCGCTCCTCGATCGCCACGGTGCCGATGCCGTGCGCTACTGGGCAGCGTCGGGCCGCCCCGGCGTGGACACCGCCGTCGACGAAGGCCAGATGAAGGTGGGCAGGCGGCTCGCCATCAAGATCCTGAACGCCTCCCGGTTCGTACTCGTCCGGCTCGCCGAGCGCTGGGAGGAGACCGGCCTGGCGGGGGTTGGAGGGGCGGGGGTTGGGGGGACAGCCAGGCAAGCGAAGGCGCCCGGTGACGCGGCTGCTCGGCTGGCACCTGCGGGCGCCACCGGCGCAAGTGGATGGGCAGCGCTGGTGACCAATCCTCTCGACATCTCCCTTCTTCGCTCCCTCTCCCGCGTAATCGACGAGACCACCTCGTCGTTCGAGGCGTTCGACTACACGCGGGCACTGGAACGGACGGAGACCTTCTTCTGGGACTATTGCGACAACTACCTCGAGCTGGTCAAGGGCCGGTCCTTCGACGACTCCCAGCCCGGCACAGCCGGGGCGACCAGCGCCATCGCCTCTCTCAGCCTGTCGCTGTCCGTCCTCCTCCGGCTTTTCGCCCCGTTCCTGCCCTTCACCACGGAAGAGGTCTGGTCGTGGTGGCACTCCAGATCTATCCATCTGGCGAGCTGGCCGGCTCCCGCCGAGCTGCTTCACTTGGGAGAGGCCGGCGACCAGGGGGGCGGGGGGGTGGCCGGTGCGGGCAGAGAATGTGCCGGGGCAGGCGGTCGGGCCGGGGGGGCCGGGGGCGGGGCCAACGACCATTACCGCCGTGCGGCCGAGGTGCTCTCGGCCATCCGCAAGCACAAGACCGCCCACCAGGCCTCGATGCGCGCTCCCGTAGCCAGTCTCACCGTTGCCGGACCTGCGGACCACATCGCTGCGCTGAGCGAGGTTGCAGGCGACATCGCTGCGGCCGCCACTGCATCCGAGGTGAAGTTCGCAGAGTCAGCCGAGCCGACCGTCGAGGTGGAACTGGCCACCGCCTGACCACATACCGTCGGCATTATTGCACCGGCTGCGACGCTGACGGCCGGCTAGCTGGCCTGATGTCAGGCCAGATCCGGGAAATGCCCACCGCGCGGACGCTATCGGCGAGTGCGTAGATGTCTTCTCCCGGGAAGGGGACGTCGATCCCGTCCAGCCCGAGGTCCTACAAGGCTATGCCCATCGACCGCGTTATGCGCGGTGCATCCGCCCGCTTGAACGAGAATCCGATGCGGCGCCGCACCGCCACGTCATGTACCCCGGGGAAACACCGAGCTCCGACGTATCCAACACCTGCCTGTTCTAGCGAGTAAGGCGGACAGGGATCTCGAGCGCAGTACGCGCGGTTCACGCAGGCAGCTGAAACCGTTGCAGGGCCCCCTTTTTTCGGGAACAATGGATCCCGTGGCCGATATCGACGACCAGAGCCCGATGATCGGGCAGTCCGAACATGGGAGACACCTCGCCGGGCACAATTTGGGGCCCACCGCCGCCGGGCCGGGAGGCGGGGGTGCGTTACAGGGCGAAGACGTGGAACAAGGCGACTCTCCGGGTGGTACTGATCCCATGGGCGGGGATGGGATTCCGACCGGGGGCGACCAGGGGGCCGGGGCGACCAGCAAAGCAGTGCGTGTCGCCGGACCTGCGGCAGGCGTCGCTCCTACGATCGCGGGCCTGACGGCAGCGGGCCTGACGGCCGCCTCGGATGACTACAAGCTGCAGATTGCCCGGATCATGTACAGCGCTTACGAGCAGGGTCGCCTGAGTGCCGACGGGTACCGGGCACGCTACGCCATCCTCGGCGAGCTTCACTATGTTGAGCAGATCCAGCCGCTCCTCGCCGACATTCTCCCAACTGGAGGCTGGCCGGGACCCCAGTCCGCTCCGGACACAGCAGCCGCACCCGGAACGACAGGAATTCCATCGGAACCGGGCTCACCAGCCGCACTAACTGCAACACCCACGCCAGGCACGGCAGTCGCACCGGCTCCGGAAACGGTAGCTGCACCGGAAACTGCGAGCGGACAGTCCCTAACCGGCAGCTCGGGCGGCGCGCTCGGCCTCGGAATGCAAGGTGCGATCGGTACCCCGGTCGCCGGCCGCGACATGGCGTCAGGAGGGGAGGGCGCCCCGGAAAAGAAGCTCGATCCCGTAGACCTTGCCATCCTCATGCGCCAGAGTAAGGCCTCCCAGCCGAAATCCGACCTCAGATGGGTAGCAGCCTTGATCGTCGTGGTCGTGCTGGTGATCTTGCTAATTCTCGGCGTCTTCCTGATTACACACACCATGAAAACTAAAAACTCCGGATCACCGGAGTACCGCCCACCTCCTGCCCTGACCCTGAATCAGCGCACTGCCCGCCGCACGTAACGACGCCCCCGGATCACTGAGAGTCTCAGCGGCACCTGCCGCTCAGTCGGAATCCCCACCTTCCGCACCACCGCCGCCGTCCGCGTACCTACGAGATCTCAGATAGCGCTCGAGCTCGACCGCAATCTCGTCTCCCGTGGGCATCTCTTCGACGTTCATAGCGTTTCCCTCCGCCTCGTCCACGCTCCGCTCCAGATCATGCACCATCGTCAGGTGCTCTGCGGATCGCCCGATCAGCTTGTCGACTCTACTGATCGCCGCGTCCGCGGCAGTCATCAGTCCGGGGACCGGAAGATTCAGCTCGGCAACCTCTGCAAGCCCGTTGATAAGGGCGATGCTGCCGGCGGGAAACGCCATTCCCGCGACGTAGTGAGGAATCCGCGCCCAGAGACCGACGGCGGGGATGCCCATGTCGGGCATGGCCTGCTCGATAGCTCCCCAGATCCCCGTCGGCACCTCGATCGTTCCCCGGATGACGCCGGTGCGGTGCGCCAACGACGAGTATGGCCGCGGCGCGGTGGACGCCAACCTGACGGGCCGGGTGTGGGGAACGGCCGCCGGGAAAGCCCCGAGGCCGACAACCATGCGAACGCCCAGCTGGCCACAGACCGACATCACGGCATTGACAAAACTCCTCCAACGGTAGTCGGGCTCCGGTCCAACGAGGAACGCCATCGCCTTACCTGACAGGTCCGCGCCTGCAACTATCTGAGTGCTCGGCCAGGTCAGCTGCGACGCCACTCCGTCTTCGATACGCAGCGTCGGGCGGCGGGCCCTCCTGTCCAGGAACTCCTCATCATCGAAAACGACTATCACCTTCGGATTGTCGCCGGACGCCAGGCCGCCGCCGTCCACGTGCTCACCGAAGGTTTGCCTGGAGCCGCCGTCACTGGCCTCAGCATCTCTGTCGCCCTCGCCACCGATTTCCGCCGGCCCGTCGACGCCAGGCTCCAGTACGTCCGGCGTAGAGAGGTCGGGTTCAGGCTCTTCGCTCAGCAACCGGCCACCGATCATCGCAGCGACCGCCCCGGCAGCAGAGTAGCCCGCGTCCACCCACCCGTCCGTCGCCACGACGAGAACGGGCGCGTCCAGCCGATCGTGCGGCAGAATCTCGTAGAATGCCATTTCGCTAGCTCAACCCCATACCCGACATCCTACCGGGGAGCGTGCAGCGCTCCAGTTGTTTTCTGTATCCTGCTCTCATTCGCTATGCCACGCACTACCCCGTTCTACCCCGCCCGTTCCCGCTCTCGACCGACTCTCATCTGCCGCAGCCGTGCCCTGCCCGGTTCTACCCCGATCCGCCTGGCCTCCGCCGCCCTGCCCGCCGCTCTCGACCTGTCCGCTGATCTTGCCCTGCCCGCCGCTCTCGACCTGTCCCGTGTCGAGCACCTGAAGCGCCCGCTCACCGAGCACGCACGCGATGTCCGAGAACGACTCGACGCCCGAGGGATCTCCTCCCCCGGCCCCCCCGACGTAGCGCGAGTACACCCCCTCCAGAATGCAGGCCAGCTTCCAGTAGCCGAACGCGGTGTACGCGGCGATCTCCGACAGGTCCGTCCCACTAGCCGACGCGTAACGTTCCAGCAACTCCGTGCGCGATGGGAAACCGTCAACAGCGGTCGCAGGGTCCGCTACGAGCAGCGACTCGCGTGGTGAGCTGGCCCAGTACACCATCAACAGGCCGACGTCCGCCAGCGGATCTCCAAGGGCACAGATCTCCCAGTCGAGCAAGGCGATAACCGTACCGCCGCCGTCCAGGATCATGTTGTCAAGGCGATAGTCCCCGTGAACCATCCCCAGACGCTGCGCCTGCGGGACAGCGCTCTCCAGGCGCCCGTGCGCAAGGACGACGGGGTCGCCGCCGTGGCGTGACAACAGTGCGTCGCGCCCGGGACGGGGCAGCGCAGAGGCTTCCACGCTCGCCACCGAAGCCTCGTACTGCCCGATCCAACGACGGAGCTGCCGCTCGATGTATCCATCCCTCGGCCCCAGATCGCCCAGCCCGGCAGCATCGACATCGACAGCGTGAAGTTCGGCAAGCGTGTCAATCAGCGACCAGCTTGCCTTCCTCCTGCCCGGCACGTCGAGAAGCCGCTCAGCGTCGTCGCCGTTGCGAATGATCCGGCCGTCCACGTAACCCATGACGAAGAAGGGGGCACCAGTGACGGAAAGGTCCTCGCAGCACGCAAGCGGCTCTGGTACGGGAACCGGCGTGGGCCATAGCCCGGAGATCACGCGGTGCTCGCGGACCACATTGTGAGCGGTCGGGAGCACATGGCCTGTTGGCGGCCTCCTCAGCGCCACCGCTGCCCCGCCTGCCGCCGTCACCTTGTAAGTAAGGTTGGATCGCCCCCCCGCAACCAACTCGTAGGTAAAGGGAGCGTCCATCCCCTCAACGTTGCAGGAGATCCACTCCGAGACCCGGAGCACATCAATACCGGGGGCGGATCCCGGCGCAGACCCCGACACCAGCCCGGGCCCCGATTCCCGCGCACGCCCGGTCCCCGCCGGTGGCCCGTCTATTGCCGAATCTCCTGCAGGGGCCTCCGCTACTGCCGGGCCGCCCGCACACGAATTCCCATCTCCTGCAGCCGATTGACTTGCCACAATGCGACTATAGCGGCAGGCCCGGACCCGGCGACCACCGTGGCTCCCAGCGGCGTGCGATCACGAACGGCGCGCTGAGAACTGCGACGAGCAGGACGGCCACTCCCGCCGCCGACAGCAGGTACCACGGCCAGGGCCCGAGCGCGTTCAGCAGGGTGACACTTCCCGGCCGGCGTGCGAGGAACATGTAATTGCCTCCGGTTGCGGCGTCGACGGCACCCACGATGGCCGTGTACACGGCCGTGACTGCAATAACCCGGAGCCCGGCCCACCTCGCCGGATAAAGGCGCATCCCCGCGACGAGATAGACGGCGGCGAGCACCACCACAGTATGTGTGATCAGGTATTCGACCTTCGTATAGCTCGCGGCGCCAACCGGCAGATCCGGCGTGAGAAGTCCCTGGAGGGTGCCTGCGATGCCCCAGTAGTAGGTAAGGTCGACGAGTACCTGGCGCCTTGTCCATAGGGCGACGCCAGCCACGAACGCGGCGAGGTCGCAAAGCGGGAGGGGCAGCGAGGTCGCCCACGAAAGACGCTCGGCGGACAACGTCGTCACCAGCCATACCAACGCAGTGGCGAAAAGTACCGCGGCGAGCCCCTTCCCCGCCGCGACCGTCCAATGTCCCGGCCTCACGCGTGCCGCAAAGGTGATCGTCACCGTAGCGACCAACATCGACCCCACCATGATGTACCATAACGGCGAGAAAACTGTCATAGACGGCCTCACCACATTTTATGCTGAGGCTGCACCGTCCATAGGGGCGCGGTCGGCACCAGACCTGAGTTTGCACCCGGCCTCGTTATAATCAATCCCGTGCCTTGCAACAACCGAAGGGAACGGTCGCGGGAAGTGTCGGCGCGCCATCTGCTGCCGCAACGTGCGGGGCCGCAGCAGATGCGGCCGGACCGCCCGATCCGATAAGGCGCACCGGCGTGCTGCCCCGCAACTCAACCGGATCGAGAGACCTGGCGCATCCGGATCTCGCTCTCGCGGTCGTGGTCACCGGCGTCGTGATAGCGGCCGTCGACGCCACCATCGTCGTCCTCGCCCTGCCCGAAATCCAGCGCGCCCTGAAGGTGGACGTCGCCTCCGTCATCTGGGTTATCATCGGCTACCTGCTTGTGATGACCGTGCTCTCCATGCAGGTCGGGAGACTCGGGGACATGTTCGGCCGGGTGAGGATGTACGAGGCGGGCTTCCTCGTTTTCATCGTCGGCTCGTTCCTCTGCGCCCTCGCGTTCAACGAGGCGTCCCTCATCGCCTTCCGGGTGCTCCAGGGCGCGGGCGGCGCACTGATCTCGGCCAACTCCGGTGCCGTAATCGCCGACATTTTCCCGCCGGAAAAACGCGGCAGGGCATACGGGTTCACCGCCGTCGGATGGAGCGTCGGCGCGGTGCTGGGGATCGTGATCGGCGGCGTGATAGTCACCTACATCGACTGGCGATGGATTTTCTGGATCAACGTCCCGATAGGGCTGGTGGCCCTGGTTGCGGCCACACGGATATTGAGGGAAAAAGTCGAGCAGACGCATAAGAGTATCGACTGGGCGGGAATGATACTGCTCGGCACCGGCCTTTTCGGCGTGCTCTGGGGGATGACCGAACTCGCAAGAGAGCCGTTCAACGCCACAATCGGTACGTTCATCGGAGCGGGGGTCGTGATCCTCGCAGCCTTCGCCGTAGCCGAGACGAAGGTCCGCGATCCCATGATCCACTTCTCGCTGCTTCGCGTGCCGACGATGTCCGCCTCGCTTTTCGCCTCGCTGGTGCAGGCCATGGCCAACTTCTCGGTCCTCTTCCTCCTCATCATGTACCTGCAGGGAGTCAAACACCTGAGCCCGCTGCACGCGTCGCTCCTTCTCGTGCCCGGCTACGTGATCGGCAGCTTCATGGGCCCGCTCGCCGGGAAGACGGCCGACCGGAGGAGTCCGGTACTGCCTGCGACCCTCGGGCTGGCGGCGGAGGCCGTCGCCCTGGTTATCTACGCGTCACTGGGCGTGGGATCGAGCCTCTGGATCGTGATCGCCGCAAGCATTATCAACGGCCTCGGGGGGGCCGCCTTCTTCCCGGCGAACAACTCGGCCGTAATGAAAGCGTCGCCACCGGCCATGTTCGGCATTTCTTCGGGCATGCTGCGCACCTTCTCCAATGTGGGCATGGTCTTCTCGTTCACCATATCGATCGTGATCGCGGCGCTCTCCATACCGAGGCGCGCCGCATTTGCGATCTTCGTGGGCACCACCCACTTGAAGAAGCAGGTTGCGGCCCTGTTCACGACCGGCCTTCATTCCGCCTTCTACGCTTCGGCGGGGCTCATGCTGCTGGCAGCCCTGCTGTCCGCTACAAGGGTCCTCTCCCGCGACCGCCCGGCCTTCGGCGGCCCCCAGACGGGCACAGGGGGCTCCGACTCGGATATGGTCGCCGGCTCGGGCGCGCGGGGCAGCGCTCGCTCGGCCATCGGGGAACCAGGTCCGGACATCGACAATGCCCCCGCTGTCCCCGCTGGACCCGGTGCTGGCATATAGACGTATCCGAAGGCGGGCTGGCCGGAATCGGGGACACCTCCGCAGTCGGCTACGCTTGAATCCGGATTACTCCGAAAGCTCAACCCAGCCGGACCCGGGTCTTGATCTCGCCGGCACGTATTCTCGCAAAACTTGATTGACTTAGTCGTATTTCTCGTTATAATGACCGTTATGGGCGAGAACACCTACCTCGACAGCGCAACGACTGGCAGCAGTGCGACCACCGGCAACGGGCACGGCACGCTCCTCACCCCAGCCCCCCTGGCCGGTGGTAAGGAACGCTGGTCTGGCGACCGCCTGCCGCCCGAGATCGCAAAAGACATTGACCACCTGGAAGACTGCCTCCACAAGTTTCTCGCGGGTGAGCTGGAAGAGGAGTCCTTCAAGATCACCCGGCTGAACAACGGCGTATACGGCCAGCGCCAGCAGGGTGAGAACATGATGGTGCGCGTGAAACTCCCCTACGGCTCGATCACTGCAGAGCAGTTCGAGGTCCTCGCCCACGTGGCCGAGGACTACTCCAGGGGCTGGGGCCACATCACGACCAGGCAGAACATCCAGTTCCACTTCGTCCAGCTACAGCGCGTGCCCCAGCTGCTCCGGGAGCTCGCGGCAAACGGCATGACCACGCGGGAGGCGTGCGGCGACACGGTCCGTAACATCGAGGGCTGCTTCCTCGCGGGCG
Organism: Actinomycetes bacterium; assembly: GCA_021816935.1. Classification (GTDB taxonomy): domain Bacteria; phylum Actinomycetota; class Acidimicrobiia; order Acidimicrobiales; family JAMCPL01; genus JAKAWR01. The sequence continues at coordinate 6,478 of JAKAWR010000010.1, read as the reverse complement.
CCTGCCCCTACGAGGTCCTCGATGTGAGCCCGTGGGCCGAGGCCGCGTTCAGGCATTTCATCCGCCACCCCTACGCTCAGCGCCTTCCGCGGAAGTTCAAGATCAACTTCTCCGGCTGCACGACCGACTGCGGCCAGGCGGCCTTCAACGATATCGGCGTAGTGGCGATCCTGCAGCCGAAAGAGGACGGATCGGTGGAGCCCGGCTTCAAGGTGCTCCTCGGTGGGGGGCTCGCCGCCAACCCCCATCCCGCCCAGGCGCTCGAACCCTTCACACCGAGAGAGGCCCTCATCCCGACGATGGAGGCAATACTGCGGACATTCGATCACTACGGGAACCGGGACAACAAGCTGCGAGCACGGATGAAGTGGCTCGTTGACACCATGGGGATAGATGAGCTACGGGAACGTATCCTGAAAGAGAGGCGATTGCTCATCGCCTCGACCACATGGGTAAAGGGAATCCCCGCCGTCGTGCAAGCGTGGGGCGACGAGCCCGCGGGGCTGGGTCAAGACCAGGCCCCCACGCCTGTCGGTAGTCTCGAAGGGCGGACGGCGGTCTCCATAGCAGGGCGCTTGACGCCCCGCCAGAAGTGGGAACGGGCGAATGTGGTGCGCGGGACCCGCAATGGCACGGTTTCTGCGCTGGCCTGGGCCCGCCTGGGTGACATTACCGCTGACCAGTTCCGGGCACTTGCGAAGCTGCAACGCCGCTCCGGAGCGGACGTGAGGGTGACGAATCGCCAGAACGTAGTTTTCAGGGGGCTTGGTGAAGACGATCTTGCAGAGCTGTACGACGGCCTGGTCGACGCCGGAATGGACCGCCCCGGTGCAGAGCTGGCCCGCGACGTGGTCTCCTGCCCGGGCGCCGATACGTGCAACCTGGCGATCACCCAGTCGAGGGGGCTAGCGACCGCCATCGGGGATGCCCTGGAGGAGGCGGGCCTTGCAGAGGTCGACGGGGTCCGTATCAACATTTCCGGCTGCACCAACTCATGCGGGCACCACCACGTCGCTGACATCGGGTTTTTCGGAGCAGAGCGGCGCGCTCACGGCCAGCCTGCCCCCGGCTACCAGATGCTTCTCGGTGGCCATATCGGCAACACGGAGGTGCACTTCGGCCAGAAGGCGCTGCGCATCCCGGCGAAGCGGGCCGCAGAGGCCGCCGTGAAGGTGGTCGGGCGGTACGCTTCCGAACGCAATCCCGGCGAGCTTTTCGCCGCCTGGCTGGAGCGGAGCGGAGGCGCTAAGGCCGTGTCGGAGGAGCTGAAATACCTCGACGAGTTCCCCACCCCGGAGGAGGCTCCGGAGTTCTACATCGACTACGACGAAACCGGCCCGTTCACCGGCGAGGTCGGCGTCGGGGAGTGCGCCGGGGTCTGACCGCTCCCCATTGCCGGTCGGGCTCCCGACGCATCGGGGACGTGAACTCGTTCGATACCCGGAGGGCCCTACCGCTGCCGGCTGCCTGGTCGTTGTCATTGCGGCCGTGCGCGGGCTCCAGCTCGGGGGGTGCGCCATAGGTGTCAGGGTCGGCGTGCGTGCAGGCCGGCTCCTGGGGGTGACAGGCGCCGGCTCGGAGAAGGCCATTGACGCGTTCATCGTTGCAGTAGCAGACCTACAGGGTGGGGCTGTCGTTGCGACAGTGGACAAGACGGACCTCGAGACGATGGCGGCTCACCCCTCCAACGTGCTCGTAGAGGACAACTCTGCCTGAGCACGACAACCCCGCGGGCATCCTCCCGCCCGTGAAGCCACGGCGCAGGAATACGGTCCGCCGGAAAGGGGGTCACTTGCCGTATGGCGAGTCAATGCCTCGCGGCAGTTTCTCCTTCTGCCAGCCGAGCTTCTCCACGGCCGTCTCGAATGCGAAGCGATCGGTCATGCCCGACACGTATGCGACCCCACGACCCAGAGTGTCAGGCTCGCTCTCGAACGCTCCGGGTGCGATCCGGCCGGAATCTTCGCCAAAATACTCTACCAGCGCGCAAAGGACCGATACGGCGGCTTCGCCCTCGGACACCGCTTCCTCCCGCGCGTAAATGTTCTCGTAGTTGAACGATCGCATCTCGCCAAGTACCCCGGCGGCCTCGCTGTCCATCCCGATCACTCCGCGCTCCACGGCGCAGTTAACAAGAGCCCCGATAAAATACCCGATCTGCTCCCGCCGGGTCGTACCCGCGCGTCCGGCCACCGCCGCCGGCAGCGCGCCGACCTGGACGATGCCAGCGCGGCAAGCGTCTTCCAGGTCGTGGGTGCAGTAGGCGATCCTGTCCGCCCAGGCAACGACCTCTCCCTCCAGGGTCGATGGTGCAGGCAGGTCCCAGGAGTGGCAACGGACCCCGTCGAGGGTCTCGGCGCAGAGGTTCAGGGGCGCCAACGCCACGTCCGCGCCAAAGGCGGCATGATGGAAGTCCGGTATGAAACTTCTCATCGCGGTCTCCCCGTAATGGCCGCACGGCGTATGCCCGACGTCGTGAGCAAGCGCTATGGCCTCAGTGAGCTCCACATTCAGCCCGATGGCCTTGGAGACCCCCGTGGCCACCTGCGTCACCTCCAAAGCGTGGGTCAGGCGAGTTCGCTGATGATCCGCGGGAAAGATGAAAACCTGGGTCTTGCCGAGCAAGCGGCGGAAAGACGGCGAATGCAGCACTCTATCCCGATCGCGCTCGAAGCAGGTTCGGTAGGGATCGGGCTCTTCGCGCGCGGCTCTGTTGCCTGCTCCGGCAGCGCGAGCGGCACCTGGAGCCAGCGCTGCCCCGCTCTCGGCTTCCCTTTCCTCGCGCATGAGCGGGCGGGCGTCGACTACCGGTATCCCGGCGGTCCCATGCGCCAGCACGACGCCGGAAGCGGACCCGACGCCCCGCATGGTACTCGCCCAGCGCGACGCGCCGAGCAGGCCCGCGGAGCTTCGTCCCGGATCCTGCAACGCCATCAGATCCCGCTCGGAGAACGCGGCTTCACCTGTCAGCGACACCATGTTCTCAGAGTAACGGAAGGGTGTATGCCTTTCCGTCCGGCGTCACAAGACCGCAGGCCAGCCGTGACGCCTCACCGCGCTGCTGGCATCTGGCCGCTCTCCTGAGGCAGAATGGATTGTGCCAGTCAAAGCGGATTGCAGGCATTACCTGATGCAGACGGTGGCAAGCGGCGACCGCCTTGAACGCTGCAGGCTCGGTGCCAACGAGCACCTTCCCTTCGCCTGCCCCGACGGTTGCCCATTCTACGAACCCAAGAAGATCTCCCAGGCCGGATGGCACGTTGCCCACGACGATCAGCCCAATGCGCCGGAAAAGCGCGATGACCGGTAGCACTCTGCGGTGGACGGCTAATCGGCGATCAACCCGGACTTGGCAGGCGTGACCAGCAGCAACGAGCCGCAGCGACCGGTAAGTGCCGCGAGCAACGGGGCGCGCGGTGGCACGAACGGGAACCCGCGTAGCCCAAATGGCAACGAGCCACATGGCCCCATCCGAAGCCGGCTGGTAATCGTATCCGTGGCAACGCCCGACGACGTAGCGGACGATGCCCTCCCGGCGTTCCGGCATCTCCTCTCGCAGCTCTCCTCGCACGCTCCCCCGCTGACCGCGGCCACCCTCCGGGAGATCGTCGCCTCGCCTGCAACCATTCTCTTTATTGCCCGCGCGGAAGGGACCCTTGCCGGAATGCTGACCCTCGCCGTGTTCCGCATTCCCTCCGGAACGAGAGCGTGGATCGAGGACGTAGTAGTCGATCCCGCCCAGCGGCAATCGGGCATCGGGGCCGCTCTCGTCGAGGCGGCGGTAGCCAAAGCGGCGAATCTTGGCGCCAGGACGGTCGACCTCACCTCGCGGCCTGACCGGGAGGCGGCGAACCGGCTCTACCAGCGTATGAGTTTCGTCCGGCGAGACACCAATGTCTACCGACTGTCTTTTCCAGACTGATGATCCCGGTCGGCCGCCTGCCGCTCAGCTCGACTTATCACGTCGCGCAACGACATGCCTGTTGCACCGGCAACTCCAGCCGCGTCGGCCTGCTCGACCTTCACGCGGTAACCCGTCGCCTTCACTCTCACTGCGATGCCCTCGACATCGACCGACTCCTCGTCGCGCCGGGACGGCCATTTCTCGACCGAGAAGCCCCGCAAACCGAGCGTCCCCGTTTCGACTCGGATCACGCTGGACAGCCGCTCCGCATCGGCCGGATCGCAAAGCACATGGAGGACGAAGGCTGGGCGGCCCTTCTTGCCCACGACGGAGCCGAGCCACGCATCCTGGGCCCCCGCTTCGAGCAGCCTTGATACGGCGTAGGCCATCACCTCCCCGGTAGCGTCGTCCACATTCGTCTCGAGCATCATGGCGTGCTGCCCGCGTCCCGGCCAATCCCAACCGATAGCGCGGCTACCTGCGACCCCTGCCTCGCCGATGACCACTTGCACGACGTTCGCAAGCCCGTCGGTATCGCGCGATCCGGCACCGAAACCGGACCGTTCGACGATCATCGCGGGCATCTCCCCGAATCCCGACGCAATCGTACGGAGGATTGCAGCCCCGGTAGGAGTAGCGAGCTCTGCAGTCACGGGCCGTCCGAACACGGGCGCTCCTTCTAGGATGACCGTTACGGCGGGAGCCGGGTTCGGCAGCTGCCCATGAGCCATGGGGATCGTTCCGCAGCCGACCGCAACCGGCGAAACGAACACCTCGTCTATGCGGAGTTGATCGAGTGCGGCCATGGTTCCGGCAATGTCCACCAAGGTGTCGATCGCGGAGAGCTCGTGAAGAATCACATCGTCCAGTGCTGTATCGTGCAGTGCGGCCTCTGCCTCTCCGATCTCACGCAGGCACCGGAGCGTCCGAGTCTTTACGGCATCGCTCAGCGACGACTCGGCCACGAGGGAGACGACATCGCCGTACCGGCGCTCCGAATGATCGCCACCGCAGACGGCCACGTCAACCTTCGTCGCTCGGATGCCCGCCCGCTGTACCCGGCGTACATCGAAGTTCCAGCCTTCCACGCCAAGCCCCCGAAGTGCGCCAGCGATCTCCGCTGCATCGGCCCCGGCATCGATCAAGCTGCCGAGCAGCATGTCGCCGGCAACACCCGCGAAGCAATTGAACCACGCTACCCGCGATCCGGCCTGCCCGCCCGGTACCTGTCCGGTGGCCGTCACCGCGCGTTCCCGCCTGCTCTCATCCTCCCGGTCCTCTAGCCGGTCCGCCTAGGCCCATCAACCCGATCATTCTCAGCGCGGCACACGCCGCCCCGAAACCGTTGTCTATTCCCACAACCGTGACGCCGGGAGCGCACGACGACATCATGGCGAGCAGCGCGGTGATGCCATCGAGAGCTGCACCGTAACCGCTGGAAACCGGCACGGCCACAATCGGTCCGTGAAATAAGCCTCCTACCACGCTCGCAAGCGCTCCCTCCATGCCGGCTACCACGACCGCCAGCCCAGCGGACCCCAGCCGATCCAGAGAGCCGAGAAGGCGATGTACTCCGGCAACACCGCAGTCAGCCAGAAGATCGGTCTTCACCCCGTACGCCGCCAGGGTGGCAACACATTCCCCGGCAACATCCAGGTCTGCCGTGCCCGCCGTCACAACTACGACAGGGGCCGGCGTACCCGGACTGGCCGCGATGGCGTGGGCAACCCAGGCAACCAACGACAAGTCCTTGCCCCCAATCCGGGTTGGCGTGACCACTGCCCCAGGGAAGCGGTCGCAAACGGCAGTAACCTGCTCTGCACCGGCCCTGGTTAGAATGACCGGCGATCCTGCCGACCGCGCCGGTCCCGAGAGAAGCTCATCAACTACTGCGACACACTGCTCCGGCGTCTTGCCTGGGCCATAGACAGCCTCGGCCAAACCCGAGCGAAGAGCGCGATGGTGATCGACGCGAGCGTAACCAAGATCTGAATAGGGCAGCCTGGCCAGCTCTCGCGTGGCCGCTTCCACACCGATCTCGCCAGCGGCCAGGCTCGCCAGAAGCGCCGCAAGGTGTTCCTCGTAACGGCTTTTCAGGCTGCTCACGGCACTCGTCGCGTTGCCAGCAGTTCGTTCTTCACGTCAGTTCGTGAGCATATCACCTCCCACGCACGCGCCAACGCTACTCATGGGAGACCCGGAATCCGATACCTCCGGGCGGTGGGATCGCCAGGCTGCACCCCGGGGTTGCCCGGACGCGACAACACAGTTTCCGTGGTTGATGCCCTGTGAAGTAATGTTGCAAGCTGGAGGGATGGCAGAGCGGACGATTGCGCGGCTCTTGAAAAGCCGTGGCCCGAAAGGCTCGTGGGTTCGAATCCCACTCCCTCCGCGGGCTCACCAGTGCCGGTGCCTGCGGCCCTCGCCGGTACCGGCAACCGCCACCATAGCCGCCGGTGCTGTAGCCGCCGGTGCTGTAGCCGCCGGTGCTGTAGCCGCCGGTGCTGTAGCCGCCGGTGCTGTAGCCGCCGGTGCTGTAGCCGCCGGTGCTGTAGCCGCCGGTGCTGTAGCCGC
>JAKAWR010000009.1 GCA_021816935.1 Actinomycetes bacterium | reverse complement strand
GGGGTATGAACACGACAGACTATAACGACACAGCAGAACGTTAAGCCGAAGAATCCCCCCGAACCTCAGGCCGCACAGGCACATTCATGATTCTTCGGCTTATTACAAACCTCGGCATAATCGGAATGGAACGTCGCGCCGGCAAGCGAGCCGCGCTGGAAAGCCGCCATCTTCAGGGCATCTTCTACGAGTTCGGTGCGCATGTGGTCAGCCATGGAAAAGCCGACTACACGCCTCGATCCGATGTCAAGCACGTCGGCCAGGTAGAGCCAGCCCTCGTCTGTTCGGATATAGGTTATGTCGCCGCAGGTCCGCTCGTTCGGAGCCCCGACGTGGAAGTCCCGGCCGATAAGATCGGGAAGCGGGGGCTGCTCCTCGGCCACCAGCGTGGTAACAAGAAAGCGCCTCTTTGGCACGCCCACGATGCCGTGGATGCTCATCAGGCGCTCTATCGCCTTGTGGTTCACGCAGTAGCCGTTACGGCGAAGCTCGGCCGTTACCCTCGGGCTGCCCGCTGTGGCGTCGCTGTCTGTGTGGATCTTGCGGATCTTCTCTACAAGCTCGGCTTCTGCCAGTTCGGCCGGGCTCGGGCCGAGGAGTTCTCTCACCTTCCAGTCGTAATAGGCCGACCTGGACACCTCTGCTACGCAGCAGGCCGCTACGACGCCGTAGGCAGCGCTCTGGGAGTCGACGAAGCGGTAGCGGCTCACCTTGTCGACTCCTGGACCCAGAACGCCATTGCTTTTTTCAGCAAGTCCCGCTCAGACGCCAGGCGTCTGTTCTCCCTGCGCAGAGCGCTCAGCTCGGCGCGCTCTTCCGAGGTGAGGCCTTCTCGCTCCCCCCGGTCGATGCGTTCCTGGCGGACCCAGTTGCCCACCGTCTGGGCGCAGAGTCCCAGCTCCCTCGCTACGTCGGCAGCCGTGCGATGGCCGTCGATGACGAGCGCCGCTGCATCTCGCCGGAACTGCTCCGGATACCTGCCCCGACGTCTGCGCTGGGGTTGCTCTTCCATGATTGTTGCCATATCTATCTCCTATACCAGGTGTCCGGTCAATGGGGGGATCCCCCGTATGAACCTGAGCGTCGAGCCCGACCCCGTGGCACCGGGTAAGCCCTTTACCTTGACGATGAACTTCATCAACCACAGCTCGATCGCGACTATCAATGGCGTAGAGGTGAGGCTGGCAATTTTAGGCGATACCAATCCGCCTGCTGCTTGGGGTTGTGAGGGTGAAAGCACCACGTGGGATATATGCACAGTACCAGTCCAGTTGCCTCCTGGCGGCAGTTCGTCAGTGCAGGTCTCTGATGCTGCTGTCGAGCTTGGTGCCGGCAGCACGGTCCCTCTTCCCCCAGGCCCCGCTCGGGTTCACGTCGAGGCCTTGACGCAAACTTCGTCGGGGCAGTGGGTATTTGCCAACGCATACGGCTCCTTTACCGTCTCATGAAGCTGTACCCGCCCCGGAACCTGTCAAGCGAGTTGAGACACCTTCTTACGACACCTTCTGTGCGCCCTCCTCTCCAGAGACGGGCTCATTGATCCACGCGATGGTGGGGAGCTTCGGTGCCTTCTGCTACACGAGTGGCACCTGCCACGCAACAGGTGCGGTAGGATCGCAGGTGGCCCCCACCTACGGGTGGTGCTGAATGGATACAAGCTAGTACTGTCACTTACTACCTAACAGTAAGAAATAGCGGCACAGGTCCCTTGAAAGATATAACTGCGCATATATCTGTAACGCCTATACCGTTTGTAGACGGAACTGTCGGACGCACCGGCCTGCTGATACAGTTCATTGGGCCGGGGGTTTGCGAACCCCCCCCGTACGTGGGTGGCCCATCGGAGACATGCGAAATTGGGTCGAAAGGCAGGCTCTTGGTCCCAGGTATGAGCAAGAAGATACAATTGGTGGCCAGCTTTGACCAAGAGACGGCCACTCGAACTGTTCCACCGTCTATTACCGTGACAGCCATGGTAGAAGGAACCGCCCCAAATGGAAAAGTGGTAGAGGCTGAAACACCCCCCGTATCGCTAAGAGTCATACCGATGGACTTCAACAGTACGCTGAGTATCCACCTCAGCTTCCAGCCTGATCCGGTAGCTCCAAACCAGGTATTCGCCATGACTACGGCTGTGACCAACGAAAGCTCGACTACACTGATCACCGGTCTGCAGGTAGAGGTCCCGGAGACTCCGGGAGGGAATCCAATGTCCACACCAAATGGGTTTCCCTCGTACTCGTGCCAAGGTTTTCATTACGCATATTTGATATGCTTTGTTTTCCCTTCTCGCACCCCGACCCCTGGCGTTGTCTACCCCACCAGCCATCACAGCTTGGCCCCAGGCGCCAGTGTAACGATGGAGTTCCCAGAGGTAATACCTGGTCCGGGCTATCCCGGAGTGCCTCCTGGCTACTACCCGACTCCTTCCAAGCAGTCCACCTTTGACGTCCAGGCAGCTGGTGATACATCATCGGGACAGCAGATCATTGCCACGGCCACCGGTTACGTGAACATCTCATGACGCGATGTACGCGACTTCCCGAGCAGGAGGGCCTACCGGACACCCCGGCCATGACATCTTCGAGGCATGGTACAGAAACGGGAGCTGGAACGGCCCTTTGAACATGTCCATTCATTCATTCCAATTCCATTCCCCCTATCCCCGCTCCCGCCCGCCTCGCCCGAACGCTAGACACCGCCGGTATGGGTTGGTCTGGTGAGACACCGGCATCGTCAAGCGCTACCCGGCGCGGACGGTTGGTGAGCCATACAGCCGCCGCGATAGTGGATGCTGCGGCCAGGTGCGCAATAGAGGCGAGGACAGAAGCCGAGGGTATCCAACCCGCCAGCACTGCTTCCACCCCCGTCAGCACCTAGATACCGTGCCCACCGAGATACCACAGCCCGAGCCCAAGATGAGTGTCCAGATACGACATCACCAGGGCGGCGATCAGGGTGGCAGGCACGACCGACGCAAGGGCAGCTATCTGGTCGCGCTGGCGTGGGGTGCAGCTCGGTAAGAATCTCTGTGGAGAGGTCATGGCGCTCACCATGCCAACATTATACTCCACGCCGACGACATTGTAAACCAGCCACTACAAATCCCACCGGCAACAAAATTAGCATGGTAAGTGCCCAGATATTGCCGGTGGGATTACTTCAATGCCTAGTATACGCTGAGGGTGCGACAGTGTCAAGCAGGCGGGGGATCTTCCACCACCATGTGGTTATTGCCGTGAACGTGGAGAAACACGTTGCACTTACCTGCATGTAATTACACTTAGGTACTTCTATATGCCCAGGTAGACAGGGATACGCCCATATCGTGGCAGGTAGGATAAGCGGCTTGAACGGCCTGTCAAGCCGAAGGTCGCGGGTTCAAATCCCGTCAGGACCGCTCGGGGCGGGGGACCGGGGGAATGCCCCCCCGCCGTCCGCCAGCGGTGCTCCGCCATTTAGCCTGGCCGAATGTGGCTCAGCCGCCGAGCAAGGCTATAATAATGATCTCCAGTGCTTCTTGCGTCTCCAGCTCGTCGAGCATGGCTGCGCCCATTCCTTCATAGGCATCGCCGCCGGGCGCCACGTACTCCACTGCACCTGCGGGCAAAGAAGTGGCAACCTGCGTTGCGGCGGCCGTGGCGAACCCCACCATCGGTACCGCTGCGATCGTCACTGCGGTAATGGCCTCGCCTACACGGTTCCTGGTCTTGAGCATCGTCTGTCCTCCTTCGATCGAGAGAGCTCAAGTTCCGGCTCTTACTCGTATCGTAAGAAAGGGGGACGCCTTCGCCTAGCTCCTCGCAGGCGCGAATCTTCACGATAACCGGCAGGGAAAATCTTGCCGGCGGGTCAGGGTCACTGTCCGCCACGGAGCAGAAGGACCGATCATGAAGTATCTCCCGGCACGATGCGCCGCCGCAGCAGGTCGAGCCCGGACATAACCGCAAGTTGGCGCACTGTTTCACGATCGCCTGGCAGTGTGAGTTCCACGGTCTCTTCATAGGTTCCGGATGGTTGCGCCCGCAGGACCGCGGGCACCTGCGGGACTGGATCCGGTGGGGCCGCTACCGGATCCGTGGTCCCTGAGGGCGCAACCTCCCCTGATAGGACAACCCCGATGAATACCGTGCCGGGTTCCAGCCCTTCCTGCGGATCCGGCCCGGCTACACCGGTAAAAGCCAGCCCCGCATCCGCCCCCAATAGCTCCGCAACGCCTCTCGCCATTGCCAGCGCGCTGTCCCGGGTCACCACCGGTCCGTCCGGCACCCCGAGGAGTTTGTGCTTCACCTCGGCACCGTAGGACACGACCCCGCCTTTGAACCACTTGCTCGCGCCTGGCACCGATACCAGCCGGGACGACACAAGCCCCCCGGTGAACGACTCTGCAACCGCTAGGGTCGCACCCTGGTTCTCCAACGCGCGCCCGACGACCTCTTCGATCCGTTCGTCATCAGCACTGAACACAGCCCGGCCAAGAAGCGCCCGCACTCCCGCCACTTCACGCTCTAACGTCTCGAGCGCCGCCAGCTCACCCGGACCGCTCGCGGTGAGGCGCACCCTGATGCCCTCGACAGCACTGGCGAGAAAGGCCATGGTCACCCTGGGTCGGGCCCCGCTTTCGGCCCCGGGCCCTGCGTCGGCCTCTGCGGCCTCGGTCCTCTCCTTCTCGTACGACCTGACAACACTCTCCAACTTCTCGGCAAGGGCCGACTCGGGCAGGCCCCACGTCCTGATAGTCCTGGATACCAGGACTATCCCGGTACCACGCTCTCTCATCCGCCGTTTCAAGTCCGGGATGACCTGCTCATCAATCATCGCCACCATTTCGCTCGGGACACCCGGAACCGCGTAGATCACCTTCTGCCCCATCGGGCAAATGAGACCCGGAGCGGTACCGCTGGTCTGAGGCATAACGGTAGCCCCTGCCGGAACATCCGCCTGGCGCAGGTTATTGCCCGCCATCTTGATGCCCCTTGCGGCGAAAAGCTCCCTGATGTGGCTAGCCACGCTCTCGTCCCGCACGAGCTCTGCGTTCATCACGTCCGCGATCGCCTCCCGGGTGATGTCGTCCGGCGTGGGCCCGAGGCCGCCGCTCACGATCACGACGTCGCTCCGTGCCAACGCCGTGCGGAGCGCAAGCGCTATGCGCCCGCGGTTGTCCCCGGCAACCTGCCTGAAGTACGAGGGAATCCCACCGTCAGCAAGCTTCCGTGCGATCACCGTCGAGTTCGTGTCGGCTATCTGGCCCAAGAGCAGCTCGCTTCCGATTGCGAGAACCTCGGTCCGCATCATGAACCGGCGAGTCGATCGGCGGAACTGCTGCTCGCATCCGGTATATCACTCGTATCCGTACCGGCCCTCTTACGTAGTACGCCTCCGGTTGTGCTACGGAGCCTCGACGAAGCGGCCAGCCCGTCAACGAGGTACTGCACCCCGCTCACAAGGGTCAGTCCCGCGGCAACCCACAACACCACCACAGGCGCCAAGTGGTGATGGGTGAGGGGTGGCACGAGCAGGAGCACAACCGAGAGATCCTGAACCGCTGTTTTCAACTTCGCGGACCGACGCGCCGGGATCGACACTCCCCGCCTCCCGACGATGCTTCTGTAGAAACTCATCATCACCTCGCGCAGCGCTATCAGCGACACAGGAATCCAGGAGATCTCGCCGCGACCAACCAGTGCATACAGGGCGCCGAGAACAACGATCTTATCCGCCAGCGGATCGAGAAAAGCCCCTGAGCTGGTGGTCCCGTGCCTGCGCGCCACCCAGCCGTCCACTCCGTCCGTCGAGAAAAGAACGAGCGAAAGAACGAACGCTGCCCAGTCGGGACCGAACGCTGCTACAAGTGCCACCAGAACCGGTGCGACAAGGACCCTCGCCAGGGTGACGGCGTTTGCAGGCGTCGCAAGGGCCGACGGCCCGAACCTCCTCGGCGGTGGCGGCTCAGCCATGCTGCAACTTCATCGCCGCGGCCACTTCGAGCGCCTCCAGATCAACCCCCACCGCACTCACGACCCGCACGGTAACCAGGGAACCGGCAGGCAGGTGCCGTGGCACCCGGATAATGCCGTCAATTTCGGGGGCCTCCATGTAGGAGCGCGCCTCGCCCGGCCTGTCCACGAGAACGCTCAACACCCTCCCGATCTGCCTCGTCCTACGGTATACGGTAACTGCGTCCTGCAGCTCGGAGCACTCCCGAAGTCTCTCCATCGCCAGCTCGAATGGGACCTTGCCGGGTAGTCCGGCCGCGTAGGTGCCCTCCTCCTCGGAGAACCGAAAGAACCCGGCCCATTCGAGCTGAGCTTCCTCCAGGAATGACAGGAGCTCCGCGTGATCCGCCTCCGTCTCACCGGGATATCCGATCACGAAGGACGACCGGAGAACCGCCTCAGGTTCCCGCTCCCTGATTCTCCCGATCAACTCAAGGAACCGTTCGGCACCTCCCCACCGTTTCATCTTGCGCAGGAGCCCGCGAGAGGCATGCTGCAATGACAGATCGAAGTAGGGCACGCCGGTCGAGCAGACCGTATCCACTAGCACGTCACTCACCGCCGAAGGGTAAAGGTAGAGCAACCTGACTCGCTCGATGCGTTGCGCGCACTTTTCCACCAGATCGACAAGCGGGGTCCTGCCGCCCGCGTCACCTCGAAATGCCGACCGGCTCAAGATTGCCCCATCGCCGGCAGGAGCCTCTGAGGCTGTCCCGACTGCGCTCGTTCGACGTGCCGGCTGCTCCTGCCAACGGCGGTGCCGGGAGCCGGCGTCCATGCCATACGACGCGAGATCCTGTGCCACGAGAACAACTTCCCGAACTCCGTCTCCCAACCCGTCCAGTTCCCGCATGATCAACTCGACCGAGCGCGATACCTGCGCCCCTTTGAACAGTGGGATCGCGCAGAAACCGCACCTCCTGTCGCAGCCTTCTGCCACCTTCAGGTAAGCCCACGAATGCCCGGGGCGTGGCCGATCCAGATCCAGCAGTGCAGTGCTCGCGCGGTGCGCACCCTCCGTCACGCGGACCGATATGGGCGGGCTGCCGCTCCCTCGCTCGTTCCCACTGCCATCCCGCTCGACGCCAGCCCGTTCCTTGGGCGCACGGTCGCCCGCTGCAGGCATGCTCGGAGCGGCGGCAAGGATCTCTTCTCCAATGCCCGCAGCGCTCACCACGTCCACCTCGGGGAGAGCCGCCGCCAGCTCGTCCCCGTAGCGCTGGGCCATGCAGCCGGTGACGATGAGCTTCGCTCCCGGCTGCCTGACCTCTACCAGCTCCAGGATGGTATCCACCGACTCCTCGCGAGCCGCTTCAATGAACGCGCAGGTGTTCACGATGAGCATCTCTGCATCCGCGGGCCTGCGCGCCTTACGCCGGCCGGCAGCGATCAGAGAGCCTTCAATCTTTTCAGCGTCGACCTGGTTCTTCGGACATCCGAGAGAGGCCAGCCAATAACTCCCTGGCACCGTGCCAATCTACCATCGGGTACCACTCGCGATGCCGTCCCGTGCGGGGGATCCCCCTGGCACAATCCCTGCGGGTCCTTATAATGCCCTCACACCCACCCGCATCGCAGACACCAAATGCTCCGCATCCCCACAACCCACCTTCTGTGCAGGAGAAAACCCGCCCACCAAGTACCTAGTGTACCGTCTCATGAATAACCATGCGATCTCGCCAGCCAGATGACGTCGCTCGCTGTGTCCTCGTCCTCGACGTACTCCCTGGTACGCGCATACAATGTGCTTCGCCATGCCTGTCCCGCAACAGTCCACCGGACTGTTGCGCATCCTTGCCAGGCAGCGTCCCTGACTTGCCGATTATCATCACGCTATTCATGAGACGGTACGCTAGAATGCAAGCACGGCCGCTGCGGTGACGCTCTTAGCCCAAATTGACCGCGCCGCTGCATCACTTGACCAGGTGACATCTACCTAGAAGCCCACCCGGGCTGGTCAGCCCTCACCAAGCAGTTCTCGGTAGATCGACAAAGTCCGGGCGTCGAACGCGACAAGTAGAGCCGTATCGACAACTGCCGTTCCCGCAAGCGATCTCAGCGTATTCACAGCGACGCGAGCCGCTGCGTCTGGCGGGTAGCCATATACTCCCGTCGATATCGCCGGAAAGGCAACTGACCGGGCCCCCAGCTCCGTTGCAACCTCGATGGAGCGCCGGTAGCACGAAGCGAGAGTCCCCTCCTCCCCATGGTTGCCGCCATGCCAAACAGGGCCCACCGTGTGAATGATCCACCTTGCAGGCAAGCGGAACCCGGAGGTAGCAACAGCGTCGCCCGAGTCGCAATGGCCGATCGCGGCGCACGCCGCGTGAAGCTCGTACCGGCCGGCAGCGGCATGGATCGCCCCGTCGACCCCACCCCCTCCGGCCAGCGCGCTATTGGCGGCGTTAACGACCGCATCCACCTCCAGCCCGGTGATGTCGCCTTGGATCGCCTCGATGAGCATACTCACTACCCTATAGGGCTCCGGCAAATCTACTCCTGGCTGCCGGCAACCTCCGTCTTCGCTGGCATCGACGCTTCCGGCCCGGCCAAGCCGTCCGCGTCCATCTCGATCTCGTCTTGTGGCCCGGGTGCGAGCTCGCGCCTAACCCGCTCGTAGATCTCTACCATGAGCTGAGGCGTGTCCCGAAGGTACTGCTTGGCGTTCTCGCGCCCCTGGCCCAGCTGCTCGCCCTCGTAGGTGAACCAGGCTCCCGCCTTCTTGATGATCCCCATGTCGACTGCCACATCGAGCAGCGACCCTTCCCGGCTGATTCCCTTGCCGTACATTATGTCGAACTCCGCCTGCTTAAAGGGTGGCGCTATCTTGTTCTTCACGACTTTTACACGCGTGCGGTTGCCGATGACGTCTGGCCCATCCTTGATCGATTCGATCCTTCGTATGTCCAGGCGGACCGAGGAATAGAACTTGAGGGCCCTCCCGCCGGGAGTCACCTCCGACGAGCCGTACACGACACCCACCTTCTCCCTCAGCTGGTTGATGAAAACAGCCACGGTGCCCGATCTGGACAGTGACGCCGTAACCTTCCGCAGAGCCTGGGACATGAGCCGCGCCTGGAGACCCACATGGACATCTCCCATCTCGCCTTCAATCTCGGCACGCGGCGTCAGGGCGGCCACCGAATCGATCACGAGCACATCCAGAGCACTGGAGCGTATGAGCATATCGGCTATCTCGAGCGCCTGCTCCCCCGTGTCCGGCTGCGAGATCAGCAACTGGTCGATGTCCACGCCGATCGCCTTTGCGTATACGGGGTCCATGGCGTGCTCGGCATCTATGTAGGCACAGGACCCGCCGTTGCGCTGGGCCTCCGCCACGACGTGCAGTGCCAGCGTCGACTTGCCGGACGATTCCGGACCGTAGAGCTCGACCACCCTGCCTCTCGGAAGGCCCCCTATGCCAAGTGCTATGTCGAGCGAGAGCGCCCCCGTGGGGATCGCCTCGACCGTCATGTGTACGCTCTCTCCCATTCTCATGATGGATCCCTTACCAAACTGCTTCTCTATCTGGCTTATGGCAAGATCGAGCGCTTTGCGGCGATCGGGAGACGCATCCGCCGCGCCGCCGCCGTCCACTGCAGCTCCATTAGCCCGGATACCGGTTGCCGTCTTCTCCATTCCGCTCTCCTTTTCTGGCGGGCCCAAGAGGAAGCCCGTAGGCCTCTCCGGAAGCACTTTCCTATCCTGCCCAGACTCTAAGCAAGGGGTGTATACCCAACGCCTCCCAGCGCCGGCCGGCTCGGCGGGCGCTGCCCCAGTCTACACACGAACAACTGTTCTGTGGGGGATACCGTCTACACTGCTTTGCCGATCGTTCCCCGAGGCGCCGGGACCCGACACCGGGGATAGCTTGCAGCTCACGGGTAGCGCTGGCATCATCGGTCGGCACCTCGGCGAATAGGGAAGGAGGGAGATGTCGCAACGGGACCCAGTGGATATGTTGCCACCGTCTCGTACTCCGCTCCTTGCGGATGGAGAGTGGACCGGACCAGCGCCACCTGCTCTACGGTCCATTCGCCTCCCTCCATGCGGGCAAGCTCAGATGAGTAGGAGGCAAGCGAAGCCACGCTCACTCCCCGCCCAAGCGGCCGCTTCGACCTGGCCAGGGTCAGGTGACCGCGGAACGGGCGCGTCTCGGCCATGCCGATGGAGGCCGTCGCCAACCTGACGGCCCCGGCCAGCTTGTCCAGCCCCGTCACGGGCAGGGCCAGTACATGCGAACCAAGTACCTCAGCCCGCCACTCGATGCACGCAGCCGGTAATCCTGCCGGTAGCTCGGGAACGGCTCTGGGCATCACTGCTTGGCACGATGTCGTCTTCCGCTGCACGCCTCCCAAGTCCGCCAGGGATCGGGATATGGCGAACCGGGGATCCTCGCTCCCGGGCACCGAGCCGAAAAACCTGAGCGTGACGTGCCACTGGCTCTCCGATGTCCAGCGGACTCCCACCCACCCGGGACGCGTGAGTCCGGCCAGTTGCTCGGCGATCTCCGGCGGAGGCCATACCGCGAGAAACAACCGCTCTGACGCCGCTGCACGGATCACGGACGGCGAACCCTGCCCCCACCTGCCGGGCCGCCCTCACACACTATGCGCGCCGTCCGCACCTGCATTCGCGGCCGCTCGGCAATGCCCGCACCGGACAGCGCCGGGATGGGCTACCCGCCCCCCGACCCCGAAGAGGTTCCGCCCGAAGATGCTCCCCCGGGTCCCGATGACGACCCCGATCCTGCGCCGGACCCGCCTGCCTGCGCTACCGTGACCTGCGTGGTGGAAGGAGTGAGCTCGACCCACGTAAGGCCCGGCTGCAGCTTGATCGCCTGGCCCTTGGAGTCGAGAAGCTGGGTGGGGTATTCCCTGGCTGTACGCTCCCACTGGCCGGCAACCTCAACCCCGTTCCTAAAAACTTCAAGCGGCCCGGACCCGGTGAGTTTTGCCTGCACCTCCAGCGTGCCCGCAGCGTCCTCCGCCCACGGACCTCTGAATATCTGGATAACCTGCACCACCACGTTCGAGGCGGCTATCTGCTGCCCGCTTGCCGTCGTCGCCGGTACTCCGGAATACGAAAGGAGGTACTGCTTGGCCTGAGGATCGTAGGTCCAGGTTATGTCAGACGTACCCGATATCGGTACGTGCACCGAAGTCGCCGGCGCTCCTGAGGGCACCCTGGTCGAATAGCCGAAGAGCGGGCTCGGGGGCGTCGTGTCCTTCGGGTAGAGACCCCACAGACTGGATGTCGACGCATAAGTGTCATACGGAGCGTACCGGCCGGGAGGATGGTCGGTGATAGCGGGGTAGCCGAGAAAGTTAACGTTTATCAGGTTGGGTGAGTTGTTCAGGTTACTCTCGACCGGAGGGATGCCGCCCGCGTGAACGTAGATCGGATGCGACAGCTGCGCCAGCAGACTAACGTCCATGTTGCGAGCCGACCGGATATCGCCCACCTCCGCGGCTCCGTGGCACTGGAACACCACTACCCATCTCGTTATGTAGGCTTCCACGGGCTGCTCGAAGACTACATCAGCATGCTGTATGCCGCTCTGAGGCCGCGCGCTCGTGTAGTTGTCGACCATGACGGCGAGTGCCGGCCGCTTCGGCACCCTGCCTCCGGGCGCAGGCTCACCGGTCAGCGGGCAGGTGGTCCCCGATCCAGCAGTCGGCGGTCCGTCGCTCGAACGACCGGCGCGACCGCTTCCCGCCGATTTCACCCGGACGTACTCGGCAGCGACCAGGGCGAGGGCCATACAGATAAGGATCACCCCGACGATACTCACCGCTCGGTGAAACGCCGACGAACGCTTATCCTTCACGTGCCGGGCCATCAGCAACAGGCCGGCTGCATACGATTCACCCGGAGCATCATTCTGATCCCACGTTTGCCATCGCCCAGCGCACCACGTCAACAGGATAGCCGTTGACCAAGCCGATTCGGTGTCATAGCCTCTCGCTCAAGTTCGGGCCTTGGAGCAAGCGGTGCTTCGCTGCTGCCTTCCACGGCCGAATATAGTGCTTCGTCATTCCTTCCTCTCGGACGTCCACCGGACGTCCTCACGCCGCCGGTTGTCTTGCCGCGGTTAGCGAGCAGGGCGTAGGGTGTACGCCGTGGCGTCGGCATTATTTCGCGCTCGAAGATCAGGCTTCGCGGGAAACGGGGTCAGGCAACTCCTGCGCTCCATTGCCTCGGATGGGATAGATCAGGCTTGGCACAGGGTCTGCACGCTTGGGGCTACTGTCGGGACCAGCCGCCGGGCATCCGGTTTCGCCCATTTCGGCCATGGAAGCATTATCTCGTTCCCTCCGGGAACGGTTTTCAACGAACGATGGATCTCTGTCGGGGACGGCGTCCTCATAGGCCCTCGGGTCTCCCTTTCGGTCGGTATGGTGCCGGACCAGCCCATCCCATCGGATCGAGCGGTTATAAGTATCGGGAATCGATGCGTCATCGGCCAGGGCGGCTACATCGTTGGCCATCAGAGGATAGACATCGGAGACGACGTCCAGACGGGTCCGTACGTCTATATCACTGACCAGAATCACGGCTACGAGGATCCCGATCTTCCCATAGGCATTCAGTGGCCCGTGAACAAGGGGGTCTCGATCGGACCCGGGACGTGGATCGGAACCGGAGCCGTGATCCTTCCCGGATCGTCCATCGGGACCAATGTGGTAGTCGGTGCGGGATCAGTTGTCACGGGCGAGGTGCCCGACCGGTGCGTGGTGGTAGGTGCCCCGGCAAGAATCGTACGGCGTTACAAGCCCGGGTTGGGATGGAGGCGCTACGCCGGGAATGATCGAGAAGTGCCTAGCGAAGCGACCGGCTGATTAGACCGGTCAGCAGGCGCGCGCATACTTCCCCACCGCCCCTACTTAGATCTTCCGGGCCGGGGCCTGGAATCTACAGGTATGTGGGGAGTGAAGGCGGCGAAAGTCCCAGCGCCTTACCGGCCGCAGCCGCCTCTTGCTGGAACTTGCCTGCTCCATCTATCTCCAGGACCCAAGCTGCCGGATGCAACAGTCCTCCTGAACTCGCCCCTGCCTCGCCAACCGATTGCTGCTGGCTGGTGACATCCGTAAGCAAGCTCATGTCCTGCGCCGCCATCTCGGATCCAACGGTTGCTACGTTCAACATTCTCCCTTTTCGCAGCCCCTGTATCACTTTAACCTAGTTCGGTTCTCAAAGGCTTCCCCGCCGGTGCCTTCCGCTGCACACTGCGCCCTTGCCCTTGAACTGCACCCGTTTTCATTTTACTCCTTGACGCTTCAGTAGTCAACAATTCGGCAATCCTTATGACCCGGGTCCCCGACCTCCTTCGAGGTCCTGCCGGTACAGCCGTTTGCCTCATCTCACATCACCCGCGAGGACGTCTGACCATGACCGGTGCCACTCTCCAAGTTCGCCGGGATACGCCGGTGCGCGCCGGTACCAAGAGAGCGTGTAGCATCGTAGGAAGGCAAATGTCTACAACAGATGAGTTATCAGGGGGTGGTTTGGTCGCCGTTTCCAGCGTGGCGGGCAACCCGATTTTTGACCATACGGGCGAGATCGTCGGAAAGCTCGTCGACTTGGTTGCGCGCTTCGATTCGGACGGCTACCCTCCGGTCACGGGGGTGCTCGCCGCGGTTGGCGATGCCCAGGTTTTCGTGCCGATCAAGCGCCTGACGGCCTTCGAGTTCGGCACTCCCCGTCTTGATGAGTCGATTCGCGCAACCAAGCTCGACAGGTTCGAGCGTCGCCCCGGCGAGCTCCTGCTGCGTAGGGATGTCCTCGGTCACAAGCTCATACACCTTGCCGAGCACAGGAAACCCCACCTCGTAAAGGCACGAGAAATCAAGCTCGGCATGATCGATGCTTCTTGGCGTGTGCGCGGCGTCGACACGGCCCGCCCGCGCCGGCTCCTCCGGGGAAAGCCAGAGCGGACCAATCACGCCCCTGGAGAAGCGGCCGGCAGCTACATCGACTGGACCGATCTTGAACCACTCGTATCGCATGTCCCCACCTCCCGGCTCCACGTCCGTTACCGGAAGTTGGCCAGGGTCCATCCCTCGGCCATTGCCGATCTGGTTGAAGAGGGTTCGGAAGAGGAGGGCGAGGAGATCATTGCCGCTGTTCGCCAAGACAGGGAGTTGGAGGCGGACGTCTTCGAGGAGCTCGATGAGGAGCACCAGCTCGACCTGATCTCCAGGCGCTCTGATGCTGACGCGGCCTCGTTGCTCGCCAGCATGGCTGCCGATGATGCAGCAGACCTGCTGGCGGACATCGAGCAGTCGCGGCGCCAACCCATCCTGCGGTTGATGCCCTGGGCGGCTCAGCAGCGCCTCAGGAACCTCCTCGGTTACAACCCCGAGACGGCTGGCGGGCTGATGAATCCTGCTGCCATCTGCGTGCGGGCAGGCAATCCGGTTTCCCACGTGCTCGAGCGGATCCGCAGCGGTGAAGAACCTCCTGAAGTTAGCGCAACCGTGTACGTGGTCTCCGAGGACGGCGACCTCACCGGCTCGGTAAGCGTAGTGGAGCTCCTACGTGCCGATCCGTCGGAGCCGGTCGGCAACATAGTACGTTCCGATGTTCCCCGCGTCTCGACCGGAAGCGATCTGCCCGAGATATCGACGATCATGGCCGACTACAACCTGACCTCCGTACCGGTGCTCACAGCCGAGGGGGAAATTGCCGGTCAGGTCACTGTTGACGACCTCCTGGAGCTGATCGTCCCGGAGAGTTGGAAGCGGCGCTCCGAAGCCATCAATTGAGAGCCTCCCTATTCGATGAGGCTCTAATCACGCCTTGCCCGCCGGGTGACCTGGCGCTAGAATAACATCGGAGCGCTTGGGAACGCTGAGAACTTTGGAACGGCTGAAGATGCCGGTGCATGTACCGGTAATCGCGAAGCAGCGTATATCAGCAACCACGCCAGAGGACCCCGAGCGCGCTGTTCAGTATTGCCCGAGGCGTACGGGCACGTCCGTATTGTGCGGAGGTGCCAGCCGTGCGTTTTCCGTGAAAGGAGGTACATTGACGGTGCGAAGTCAGCCCCCAAATACAACCCTCCTGCCGGTGCATTCGGGCACATCCCTGCGCTGAAGCGACCACCGCTCGGCGACCCGCACCTCGCACCGGTCGGGAGCCTTTGTCACGCCGTGCCTCCATCGGCTCAGTCACAGCGACGCGTCGGCGGCGCGGCACCGTAAGGGTGCCTCCGCCGGTTGCAAGGTCGCACCCTCGGGCTCGAACCGGGGAAGCTCGGCAATACCGCCCCGGTTCACAACGCCGGGGACCTGAGAGCCTCGCTCCCAGAACCCGTAAGCCGCAGGATCCCAGCAACAGGACGGAGGTTGCCAGTTGGAAGAGGAGCTCGCCACCGACACACGACCTGGCGCAGTATTACCGGCCGCGGTGCCGGCGCCTGCGCGCGGCTCGGCGAGTGTGGATACCGCTGTGCTCGACGATGCGCATCTCGGCCATATCGAGGGCGCCCTCGGCACCATACATGCCGATGCCTTCCCGCCACGCCGTCCCTGGACGAGACGGCTTCTCGCCCTCCTGGCAATCATGGGACCCGGGCTCATCGTCATGGTCGGCGACAACGACGCCGGCGGGATAGCGACCTACGCGCAGGCAGGCCAGAATTACGGGCTGACCCTCCTGTGGACGCTGGTCCTTCTGGTGCCCGTCCTCATTGTCAACCAGGAGATGGTGGCGCGCCTCGGCGCCGTCACCGGCGTGGGTCATGCCCGCCTCATCAACGAGCGCTTCGGCAAGTTCTGGGGGGCCTTCTCGGTAGGCGACCTCTTCGTCCTGAACTTCCTCACCATTGCCACCGAGTTCATCGGCGTCGGCCTGGCGCTGTCGTACTTCGGGGTCAGCCGCTACATCTCCGTACCCATCGCCGCAGCGCTTCTCATCGCTATGACGGCAAGCGGGAGCTTCCGGCGATGGGAGCGCTCCATGTTCGTCCTCGTCCTGGCCAGCTTGGTCGTCGTGCCGCTTGCCGTAATCAGCCACCCGAAGGTGGGGCCGTTCCTGCACGGCCTCGCCGTCCCGGGCGTGAGGGGCGGCTACACGTCGACGTCAGTGCTCCTCATCATCGCCATAGTCGGCACCACCGTCGCCCCCTGGCAGCTCTTCTTCCAGCAGTCCAACGTCATCGACAAGCGGATAACGCCGCGGTGGCTGAACTACGAACGAGCCGACACCGTGCTCGGGTCGATCGTGACCGAAGTGGTGGCGGTGCTACTTATCGGCATAACCGCGGCCGCTCTGATCCACACTCCAGCGGGCGGGCGCTTCACCAACGCGGCAGGCGTTGCACGGGCACTCGGCAAGTACGCCGGGCACGGCGCAGGCGCGCTCTTCGCGATCCTCCTACTGGACGCCTCGATAGTCGGTGCCGCACCCGTCACGCTGGCGACCTCCTACGCGTTCGGGGACGTTTTCGGCACACGCCACTCACTGCACCGGAGCTGGCGCGAGGCGAAGGTCTTCTACGGGAGCTTCACCGCCATGGTCATCGTCGCTGCAGGACTCGTGATCCTACCGGGCGCGCCACTCGGGCTGATCACCGTCGGGGTACAGGCGCTCGCAGGCGTACTGCTCCCGAGCGCCACGGTGTTCCTCCTGCTGTTGTGCAACGACCGCGAGGTGCTCGGCCCCTGGGTGAACAGGCCCTGGCTGAACGTCGTGTCGACCCTGATCGTATCCGTACTGCTCATGCTGTCGCTCGCCCTCATGGCCACGACACTGTTCCCGAGAATCGACGTGCGGTCCCTCGCTCTCGTGATGGCCGCGGCGCTCGTCGTGGCGTACGGCATCGGGGCGATACTGATAGCAAGGAACCGCGGATCCCGGCCGCCTGTCAAGAAGGTCCCCGCATCCGAACGGGCCACCTGGCGCATGCCGTCCCTCGCCCTGCTCGAACGCCCGGCCTGGTCGCGCTCCCGGGTGATCGGCATGTACGCCCTCAGGGGATACCTGGTGCTCGCCGTGGTCATGCTCGCCGTCAAGGCGATACAGCTGAGCATCGGACGTTGAGTGCCTCAGCGTACAGGGATCTCGGGCTCGTTGGCCAAACGTCCGGTGGACTGATATTTGTCGTGGTTGCGCCGCCGCTTCCTTTCGGCAGTACAGCGGACCGTCTCATCCAACCTCCCTACCCGCTGAGGCACTGAGAACGTCGGCGCACCCTTTGCGGATCCGTCACCCCCAGCGGTAAGATCATTCGCAGATGCCCCCTACATCCAACCTCAAGAGATCACAGGCAGCAGGCATTGCTGGACGATCGCTTCAAGGTCTGATCGCAGCGCTCCTACCGCCAGAGGAGGGGGGCCCGGATCCGGCGACGGTCGTGGGCGTCCTGGAACGCTTCCTCTCCTACCAGCCGCCCCCGATCAGGCTTGCGGGACACCTCGGTGCCCTTTCGATCAACGCTGCTTCATTGCTGTTCAACGGTCGCACTCTCGCCTCCGCAAGCCCGGATCAGCGGGAGAAGGTTATGGCGCGGCTGACCTCGACCGTCGTGGGCTCGGGTGTTATGGACGGTATCAAGGCGCTCGTGCTCATGGCAGCAGGATCAGAGAGCGCCTCGACAGAGATACTGGCCGCCGCCGCCGCCACGGAGACGGCACGCCCCGATGCTGTCATCGACGTGACGCCGGCCGGCTCATGGCCGTCAACCACCCATACCGACGTGGTGGTGATCGGCTCCGGAGCGGGCGGTGCCGTGGCGGCGATGGAGCTTGCCGAGGCGGGTCTTTCGGTCGTAATCGTGGAAGAGGGCAGACGCTGGACTGTCGACGAGTTCCGGACCGGCCATCCGGTGGACCGCTATGCGTCGCTCTATCGCGACGGCGGCTCCACGGTTGCACTGGGCCTTCCTCCTGTCGTACTCCCCATCGGTCGGGCAGTCGGCGGCACGACGGTGGTCAACTCGGGGACGTGTTTCCGGACACCGCGGAGCGTACTCGAGAGCTGGCGTGACAAAGCGGGACTCACAATGGCCGACCCTGCCTTCTTCAACCCGTTCCTGGATCGCGTCTGGAGCCTCCTTCAGGTCGCCCCAGTGCCTCTCGACATCATGGGGAACAATGGCAAGCTCGCAATCGAGGGCGCCCGCAAGCTCGGGTGGGCCGCGGCTCCCCTCGATCGGAACGCGCCGGGCTGCGATGGCTGCTGCCAGTGCGCAATTGGCTGTCCCCGGAACGCCAAGTTCGGCGTCCACCTCAACGCCTTGCCCCGCGCTTCAGCAGCAGGCGCCAGAATCGTCTCCGAGGCGCGGGTCACGAAGATCCTCCTCGAGGGAGGCAGGGCTGCCGGCGTCGAAGCCGTCCGGAGCGACGGCTCTCTCATCAAGATCATGGCGCCGAGGGTGGTGGTTGCCGCAGGGACCACCGAAACACCCCCGCTGCTCAGGCGAAGCCGCCTCAACTGGCATCCGATGGTAGGCAAGAACCTAGCGCTCCACCCTGCGGTGGGCGTCGCAGGGCGCATGGAGGAGCCGGTTGTCGCCTGGCACGGCGTGCTCCAGAGCTCGTCGGTGAGCGAGCTCCATGCCGAGCAGGGCATCATGCTCGAAGCGACCTCGACACCGCCCGGGATGGGCTCCATGGTTCTTCCGGGGGTGGGGCGTCGCCTGGTGGAAGAGCTCGCCGGCGCGGACCATCTCGCTACTCTCGGGGGAATGGTTGCTGACGAGTCCTCGGGGAGGGTCGTAGGGGCCAATCGCACCACGATCCTCTACAACCTCTCCAAGCGCGACGGGCTCCGTCTCCTCGAGACGATCCGGGCAGGTGGTAAGGTGCTGATGGCTGCGGGCGCCACCGAAGTGCTCACTGGCATACCGGGGTACTCCAGGGTCCGTTCGGAAGTGGAGTTGGACGACGCTATCGCCCACGCCCGGCCGCGGGACCTTCATGTGGCAGCGTTCCATCCGGTCGGGACGGTCGCGGCAGGATCCGACCCCGAGCGCTATCCGCTGGACCCGTCGGGAGCATTGCGGGGAATGAGTGGCGTCTGGGTTGCGGACGGATCGGTGCTGCCCACATGCCCCGCCGTCAATCCCCAGGTTTCCATCATGGGCCTATCGCTCGCCATCGCAGGTGAGATCCTGAAGAAAGCCTGACCGGCGCGGGCGCGCCCCATGCCGGTCAGACAGTAAGAACGCTGCGGTCTCCGGCCAGCAGGCCTTTGATAAGATTGCGGTACGCGCCCGCCGAGTCGTGGCCCATCGAGTCGGTGGCAAGTATCTTCGTGCCCCTCTCCCGCTCGACGCCGTGGATACCGAAGCGGGGTTGGTAGCTGCCCCACTCGTAGTTGTCGATCAGGCTCCAATGGAAGTAGCCGCCGACCGGCATCCCCCCGTCCACAGCCTCGACGAGCGCCGCAAGGTTCGCCCGAATGTACTCGGGTCTTGTCCAGCCGTCGGGACGCGGGTAGCTGCGCCCTCCCTCCACGCGGTTGCACAGGCCGTTCTCCACGATCCAAAGCGGCCGGTCGGGTAGGAGGTTGGCTCGTATGTAAGTTACGAGGCCGGCGGGATTGACCTTGTCCTCCCACAGCGGCCTACCCGGCGACCACCAGCGGCTCCCCGAGGTGTTGCGCCCCGGCATCACAACGTGGTGGGTCGCGACGGGGTCGTAATAGTCGATACCCACGAAATCGAGGGTAAGGGGATGCGGGCTCGCGTAGATCGCGTCGAGCGCCATCTCGCTGTGGCGGGGCCTGCCAGGAAGCGCTCGCTCGCTGAACGGACCCGGCAGGCCCTTGATGCCCGGCAGGCCCGGCACGGCCGAGACCGCGAACCTCGGCCCGCTCCTCCCGATCGGGGCAAGCGACGCTGACAGACGCCGTACTGCGCTTTCTCCGGCACTCGGTTTCGGCAGCGCCGCGTACCATTCCCGGCGCCTCTCCCTGATCCAGCCGTCAACGTCCTCACGGTCAACACCATAATGTCGTGCCGCGATCAGGTCGATGATGAACTTGTCCAACTCGTAGATACTCATCGAGGTGTTGTTCGTGGTCACGTTGGCGCGAGGCTGCAGCCTGTGGATGACCTCGTATGCACCGACGTGCGCGGCGATCATATGGTCCGTGCAGGTCGCAACGTCGGCCATAGCCATAAAACGCCCTGGCGGCATCCCGCCGAGCATGTAAGAACCCATGCCGACCACGTTGATCTCGTTGATCGTCACCCAGTCGGAGACATGGTCCTTGAGCCTCCCCACCGCAAGTTCGACCCACGAGGCGAACCTCCTCGGCGAGTCAGGGGAGAGCCAGAAATCGTCTCCCAGCCACGCGGGATGGGTGAAGTGGTGCAGCGTCACGAGCGGCTTCATCCCCCGGTCCCCACACGCCTTCACGATCTCGACGTACCGGTCCAGCGCCGTGCTGTCAATCTCGCCCTCCCGGGGCTCGACCCTTGCCCAGGAGATCCCGAACCGGAACGCATTGCAGCCCATGGCGGCCGCCAAGTCGAGTTGCTCCTCGTAGCCGTTCCAGAAGTCGACGGCATTTCCCGAGATCTCGGTTCGCCTGTCAGGTCCCTTGTGGCCCTCCATCTCCCACCAGAGCCAGTTGTTCGCTGGCTCTCCCGGCCCGTTGAAACCCCCCTCGACCTGGAAATGGGCTACGGCTGCGCCGAAGCGGAAGCCGTCGGGAAGTATCCCGCCTCCCTTGACGGTCCCCGCGCCCGCGCCCGACCGCGCCTTTGTCCCCGTACCGTTACGCGCGCTACCGGCCGGCTTGCCAACGCCTCCGGTGCCCTTGGAATCATCTTCTGCCATTTGCTTAGTTTTACATACGCCCGGAGGCCCGCGCTAGGCTAAATGCCGATGTCGCAGGTCGATGCCTTTTCGCGACGCTGGAATGGGCAGTCCGGCAGGTTGGAGGTCTGGTACGCCACCTTCTCCGACCCGGAGTCGGGTACCGGGTTCTGGGTTCACCAGGAGATCGTCGCCCCGCTAGCCGATGATCGCCGGCCGTACGTGCATGGCTGGGCTGCCTTCTTCAGCCCTGAAGGCGAGCCGGTGTTCGAGCGCTTCGGTCCGCAGGACGTCTCAACCGCCGACCACATCCCGGGCGGCAGGGTTCCGGACGTGTCGGGGATCACGTGTACGGCCTCGCGCCTCGCAGGAAGTGCGGGCAGGCTCAAGTGGGACATCGACATGGAGCCGATCGATCCGGCTGCACCCGCGCCCGGGACCGCACCGGGTGCATCCTCCCGGTCCTCTTCCCTGGAAGCGCCTGGAGCTTCAGCCCCGCCTGAGGCCCCGGAAGCGCCTTCCGGCCCACTACGGGCCAAGCCGCTGTTCACCTTTCCGGCTTGGTCGTGGTCGAAGGAAATCCTGCCGGGATGCCAGGTGGTCCCGATCCCGAGCGCCCGAGCGCACGGGTTTGTCACGGTTTCAACTGGAACCGGCGACTCCGAAGACGATGCCGAAGACGGCGCCCCGAAAGGGAAAACCGCCAAGCACGGCTTCTCCGCTCAGGCACGGGGCAACCTGGCCCACATCTACGGCCACGGCAACGCCAGGAAGTGGGCATGGCTCCACGCCGACCTCGGCAACGGGGAGGTCCTCGAGTTCGTGAGCGCCGTAGCCAAGATGCCAGGGCTGTCGAACCTCCCACCCCTCACCGCCCTACAGCTCCGAGTCGGAGGCAGGGACTGGCCGAAGGATTCCCTTCTTGCGGCTCCGCTCTTCAAGGCCGAGATCGCATTCCCGGACTTCCGGGTGAAAGGCACCGTGGGCAGGTGGAGGCTCAGATGCGACGTGCACCTGAACAAGAAGGCCTCCGTGGCGGTACCTTACACCGATCCTGACGGGTCCACCGCGACCTGTACCAACTCGGAGATATCGGATGCCGAGATCATTCTGGAGAAGCGGGGACGCTCCTGGGAGGTAGCAAGGCGCTGGGATCTCCGGGGAACCGCCCATGCAGAGATAGGAGAACGACCGTGACAGCCACGAATGTGAATGGAAAGCAGGTTGTGCTGAGAGAGGTGCCCCCCGATGCGAGTCCCAAGGAGGTGGGAACGGCCCTGTCCATGGCCAGGCAGGCATTCGAGGAATGGCGTCTCTGGTCGCCATCTCGCCGCCAGCGTCTCCTGCGGGCGATCCGTGACCGGTTGCTCGATTCCTTCGACGAAGTAGTGGCCACCATCGTCGCCGAGACCGGCAAGGTCGTCACGGAAGCGGCAGGGAGCGAGATAGTGGTTGCTTCGGAGGTGCTCAACTACTACTCGAAGGAGACAGCCTCCATCCTGAGGACCCGCTCGGTCCCCTCGGGCCTCCTTGCGCACAAGAGGGCGTACAAGCGTTACGAGCCGCTCGGTGTGATCGGGGTCATCAGCCCGTGGAACTACCCCCTCGTCCTCGCGCTCGGCCCGGTGGCGACGGCACTGGCCGCGGGCAACGCAGTCGTGCTCAAACCCTCCGAGTTCACCCCGCGTGTGGGCCTCCTTGTCGCCGAGATCATCTCCGCCGCGGTCGATGACGTCGGTGCGCCCACCGGTCTCGTGCAGGCCGTCACCGGAGCCGGCGCCACGGGAGAGGCGCTCGTCAGGTCGGGCGTCGACAAGATCGCATTCACCGGATCAGTACGTAGCGGCAAGGCCGTCATGAAGGCGGCAGCGGACACCCTTACTCCGGTACTCCTCGAGCTCGGGGGCAAGGACCCCATGATCGTCTGCAAGGATGCGGACCTCGGACGGGCCGCACGTGCCGCCGTCTGGGGCGCGTATACGAATTGCGGGCAGACCTGCATGGCAACTGAGCGGGTCTACGTGGTGTCCGAGGTTTACGACGAATTCGTCGACAGGGTGACGGCGCTGACCGCCAGGCTGCGCCAGGGGAGCGACCCCGGCGATGACGTCGGAGCCGTGATCCACGAAGGTCAGTTGAAGATCATCGAATCGCACCTGAGCGACGCCGTCAGCAAGGGTGCCAAAGTGCTCACCGGCGGAGGCCGAGTCGAGGTTGCCGGGCGGCCATCACTGCAACCCACGGTTCTCGTCGAGGTCGACCACTCGATGGATGTGATGACCGAGGAGACCTTCGGGCCCATCCTCCCCATCATGAAGGTGGCCGACGAGGACGAGGCCCTCCGGCTGGCCAACGACACCCGCTTCGGCCTCAACTCCTCCATTTTCTCTACAAATCGGGCTACGATAGACAAGCTCGTAGCCGGGATCCGCTCCGGAAGCGTCTGCGTGAACGACGTCATGATCTCCTACGGGATACCGTCGCTCCCCTTCGGCGGGGTGGCCGAGTCCGGCTTCGGCAGGGCACACGGAGCAGAGGGCCTTCACGAGATGTCCCATATCAAGTCGGTCGCGGAGGACCGCTACGGGCTTGCTCGCGAACCGACCTGGATGCCGGTCCCATCCTGGATCGCAGGCGGCGTCAAAGTCGGGCTCAACTTGCGGAACCGGAGGTTGCTCGCGCTGTCCGGCCGCAAGCGCACCCGAGGCGGAACCCTGTTCATCAACGGTAAGGAGGCAAAGTAGCGATGAGTTTTCTTGCAGACCCACCCATGCTCGTGGTAACGGGCGCGGCAATCGAACGGACCGTGGACGATCCCGAGGTAGCTAAGCGCCTCGAGATTGGGACACTCGTCGTTTTCTTGGTCGTATCGGTGTCGCTGTACCTGAACCTTCCCTGGGTACGCCGCTTCTGGGAGTTCTTCGGCGAGAAGTCGGGGAGGGACTTCATGTTCAACTCCGGCGTCCTGCCTTGCGACGCGTCCGAGGCCGGGGCGAAGGAGCACCTTCTGGCCGCGGGCCTTTTCGCCACATACCCGATCTGGCTGAAAGTCGGCCGCCACCTGGGCAGAAAGTGGCAAATGCACCAGGCCGCCTGAGCGGGCACCGCTGCCCTCGCTAGTGCTCCGTCTCGCAAGCAACGTGATGGTATTCGGCGAGCCAGGGGCGTCGTCTGGCAAGGCCGAGAACGAAGGCGTAGCTGGAGTTACGTCAAGGACGAGAACGAGGCCAGAGACGTCATCTGGCCGGCGAGACCGCGCGGTGATTTACGAGACGGAGCACTAGACCCCTGGACCCGCGCCCCCGCCCGCTCCGCGCCAACACGCCCCCGCCCGCTCCGCCTCCACGCTCCCCACGCCGGAACGGCCCCCAGGCCCCCACGGCCCGCGCCCTCCGCCCCCACACCGCCTCGCTGCACCGCCTCGCTGCACCGCCACCCCCACCTCACTGACTGACTCGTCAATCTGTTATTGCTCCCTGCCACCCCGCCTGTGATAGCCTCTTCGCGTGGTGAGCGCAACGGCAATCCCCGCCGAAAAGGTCCGGAAAGACAGGCCTACGAGGGTAATGCGGCGCGCTGTGAGCCCCGAGGAGAAGGATGCACGGCGCTCAGACATACTGAACGCCGCTAAGAGGGTCTTTGCGAGAAAGGGCTACCAGTCGACGACCATCGCAGACATTGCGAAGGCGGCGAAGCTCTCCTACGGATCGATCTACTGGTACTTCGACTCGAAAGAGGTGCTCTTCCACGCACTCATGGAGAACGAAGAGCAGGCGCTGCGCGACCACGTAACCAAGGCGCTCACCGAGCATGGCGATCTGGCTGAGATCACTCCGCTGAAAGCTGCCGTCAAGGCAACCTTCGAGTTCTTCGAGGCAGACAGGGCAGTCGTCAAGCTCCTGTTCCGAGACTCGTACGCTCTCGGCGACCGTTTCGAGAAGCATCTCTTCCATATCTATGAAGGCTTCATCAACGATATAGAGGCGATGGTCGTTGCAGGTCAGAAGGATGGAAAGGTGATAGACGCCCCGCCGCGCGTCGTGGCCTTCTGCGTGGTGTCGCTCGTGGGTCAGCTCGCCCACCGGCGCCTGATCACCGACGACGGCCTCTCAGCGGACGTCGTCGCCGATTTCGTGGTGGCGTTCGTGCTGAACGGCATCCTGCCCAGGTGATGCACCGGCGACCAATGCGCCCGGCGAGCGAAAGGAGTAACCAGTGATCGACGAGTCCCGGCTTCCGGTCGTGATCGCATCCGGCCAGCAAGTGGACAGGGAAGGTACGGCGTCGGCGACCGAGTTGATGGCTGGCGCCACCGAAGACGCCCTCGCGGGCACGGGCGATCTTGCGAAACGAATCGGAATGGTGACGACGGCGGGCATCATGTCGAAAATATCCGCGGCGCCCTCGGCCGCGCTTGCCAGGCGCTTCGGCATCTCCCCCTCGGTCACCGACACCACGAACGTGGGCGGGAACTTCCCCCAGTGGCTCACGTCACGGGCCGCCGACGACATCGCCGCCGGCCGGCTGGATGCAGTCCTCATCGCCGGCGTGGAGACACTCCACACCCAGCGCACCCGCCAGAAGCTCCGCCAGCAGGGGGCCAACCCTCCTGACGAGGCCCCAGACCCCTTCGCTGAGGGGCTGGTGCCCGATCCGATCATAGGGGACCCTCGGGCAGGCGTATCCGATACTGAGCTCGCTGCAGGTCTGGTGGCGCCGGTGAACATCTACCCGATGTTCGAGAGCGCCATGGCGGCAGCTGCGGGGAGGGACTTCCAGGCCCAGAGGGAGCACGTCGCCCCGTTCCTTTCGGCATTCTCCGAAGTAGCAGCCAAGAACCCGTATGCCTGGTTCCCCCAGGTGCGCTCCGCGGGGGAGATAAGCACGATCACCCCGGAGAACCGGCTCGTGTCCGACCCGTACACGAAGTTGATGACGGCCTTCATCCAGGTGAACCAGGCCGCGGCCGTCGTGGTCACGTCTCTCGCTGTTGCCAGGGAGATCGGCCGCGCTGACTCAGCAGTGTTCTTGTGGTCGGGCGCGGACTGCCTCGACGTCTGGTATCCCTCGGCACGTCCCGACGTGGCCGTATCGCCGGGGATCCGCGCTGCCGGTGGTGCTGCGCTCCAGGTTGCCGGCGTAACCATTGACGATATCGGCGCGTTCGACCTTTACTCCTGCTTCCCCTGCGCGGTGGAGCTGGCGGCCGACGCTCTCGGCCTTTCGATCGACGACGAGCGCGGCTTCACAGTCACCGGCGGCCTGCCCTACTTCGGAGGACCCGGGAACAACTACACCCTCCATGCAATAGCGGCAATGGCCGAGAGGGTGCGAGAGATCGGCACTTTCGGCCTCGTGTCGGGGCTGGGCTGGTACGCTACCAAGCACTCGATCGGGATCTACGGCGCGACCCCGCCACCGGACGGCTGGCGGCGAGGCGACACCTCTGCCCGCCAGACCGAGATCGACGAGACCGAGATCCCGGTCGTTCCGGGCTTGGACAGCAACTCGGCCGGCGGCACTGTGGTCGCGTCCACCGTGATCGTCGACAACGACGGCGAGCCTGTGAACGTACCTGCCTTCATCACCCTCGACGATGGCAAGAGGGCGGTTGGCACGGTGGTGGACGGCGAATTGGCAGGTCTGAAGGGTGTCAACCTTGTGGGCAGGCGGGTAACGGTCGAGGGAACTCCCGCCCGCTTCCACGTCGCATCCTGACGGATTTTCCCACCCGCCGGCTTGCTGCTGTCCGCGGCTAGAGTTTCCGTGGAAACGCCCGCTTCCAACCGGTTGCCCCGGTGAGGCGGGTTGCGCAGGTAGGATCGGTCCGATGGAAAGCTGGACCGATCGCCGGGTCATCGCGTATGCCCACCAGGGGGGCAGCTTCGAGGCTCCGTCCTCCACGCTGTATGCGATAGAGAGGGCTCTGGCGGCCGGTGCCACCGGGATCGAGCTCGATGTGCATGCCACGGCAGATCGTAAGCTCGTGGTCTGCCACGACGCGTCGGTGGACCGGACAACCGGCGGTTCTGGCCTCATATCGTCGTTCACCTGGGCGGAGCTGAGCAAGCTCGACAATGCATACTGGTTCATCCCCGGTTCGGACGCGGCTCCCGGGCACGAACCGGAAGATTACCCCTTCAGGGGCCTCGCACCCACTGACGACCGGTTCCGGATCGCCAGGCTCGCAGAAGTTCTCGACTTGATGGACGCCTACCCCGGAGTCGCCCTCAACCTCGACATCAAGCAGACCTATCCCGATGTCGAACCCTACGAGCAGCTGCTCGCCGATCTGATTGCAGCGCGATCTCTTGTTGACCGGGTGCTGGTGGCGTCTTTCCACGACTCCGCCCTGGTCCGATTCGCCCGATCGTCGCCTGCAATCGCGACGGCGGCGGGACCAGCGCTCATCGCGGATCTGGTTCGTGCAGCGGTCCACGGCACCGCCCCGCCCCGCGCCCAACTCCAGGCGCAGCACTGCAAGGCGATCCAGGCTCCGGTATCTTTTCAGGGGATCGACATCATCACTACCGATCTCGTAGGGCTGGCACACGAGGAAGGACTCGCCGTCCACGTGTGGACGATCAACGACGAGCCGGAGATGGCACGCCTGGCCGATCTTGGGGTGGACGGCATCATCACCGACGTGCCGACCGTGCTCGTGAGTCTTCTCAGCCGCTCGGGCACCGCCTGGGTACCGGCCGCCGCCAGCAGCTCCCGCTGACTGCCCGATCCCGGCAGGTCGGTACATGCCGTCGTGTTCTCTATCTGCCGTCCATGTCCAGTACCGGCATCGCATCGCTATAGGCGGTCTGTTTTCAGCGTTAACAAACCTGGCTCGCCTGGCGGTTCTTGGATTGGATTGGAAAGATGACGGATGGGCGCTGACGTGAATGCAGACGTTACGATACAACGTGTAGCGGCATGTAGTGGAAATCACTTCCAACTCGACGAAGCTGTGCGCAGCATCTCGCAGGCCGCGGGAATGGACACAACCGACACCCTGGGATCCAACGGGTAGGTCTCGCTACCCGGGTAGACCACGAATCCTCTTGCCGCGTTGACGTCACTCATACCTTCATAAAACCCCCTGCTCGGTTTGGGCGCGAGGTTTCTCTTTATCTCCACGGCCCAAGAAGCGCCGTTTGTCCACTCGATGACCAGATCGATTTCCGCACCCGCGCTTGTCCTGTAATACGACACCTGAGCTTCTGCAGGTGCAACTGCCAGGAGGTTCTCCAGAACGAATCCCTCCCAACTGGCGCCGGCTACCGGGTGCGACAGCAACGCATCAAGACTTTCTATGCCGAGTAAGGCATGTACAAGCCCACTGTCACGTATGTATACCTTCGGGGTGCGAACGAGCCTTTTCCTTACGTTTCCACTCCACGGGATGAGACGCCTGACCAGCAGCAGATCGACGAGAAGATCGACATATCGCGTCACCGTAGTGCCACTTAATGCAAGGGATCCGCCGAGCTGAGACAAATTGAGCAACCCGCCCTGCTGATGCGCAAGCATGGTCCATAAGCGCCTGAGGGTCTCGGCCGGAATCCGGGGACCAAGTGCGGGAACATCTCGCTCCAGGTAGGTACGGATGAAGTCCCTTCGCCATCTGAGGCTGGCGGAGGATGACCTTGCGAGGAAACTTTCCGGGAAGCCACCGCGTACCCACAACAAATCCAGGGATTCCGCGGGGACTTCTAAGGCGGTAAACGGAGGCAGTTCCAGGTAGGATACCCTGCCTGCCAGTGATTCGCCGGATTGACGGAGCAACCCGATAGATGCAGATCCGAGCAGCAGAAATTGCCCACTGCGCACGCCACGCTGCCTGTTGGAATCGATAACCCCTCTCAACTGAGCAAAGATACCTGGTAAGCGTTGAACTTCATCTAGTATGACCAGGATACCGCTCTTACCCTCCAGGAATAACCGCGGATCGGAAAGCTTCGCCAAGTCCTGCTCGGACTCGAGGTCGAGATATGTTGAGGGCATCCGGTCAGCCACTTGCAGTGCCAGGGTTGTTTTTCCTGCCTGGCGCGGGCCCAAAAGTACCACCGCCGGAGCCGTTTCGAGCCTATCCAGCACTTCACCGAGCAGCAACCGTTGGATCATCCTTGTATTTTACACACAGTATGCAGGATCTGCAAGGATAAATGCCTTATTTTGTCACTCTTTGTTTCGCCGATGGTCAGTATGCTCACCAAGGGATAAAGGCAGCAGCATTGCGTTGCTGAACCGCCCAGGGAAAGTTGGTCAGTACCCTTGTGGGATCGGAGTCGCCGGCTCGGCGCAGCATTGCGTTGCTGAACCGCCCAGGGAAAGTTGGAGGCTCTGTCCCTTGGAAAGGAAGATGGAGTCATGGAAATTACGACCGGGGCGAAAAGCCCCTCACAGCGCCGGTACACCCCGGCACAGAAAGAGCAAGCGGTACGCCTCGTCCGGCAGCTTCGCTCCGAACTCGGCACTGAGCAGGGCGCGGTCGCACGGGTTGCGCGCCGGCTCGGGTACGGCATCGAGTCGGTGCGCAACTGGGTAGCCCAGGCCGACATCGATTCAGGGCGCCGGGGCGGTCTTACGACAGCCGAGCAGTGGTGTCCAGATCATCTGAGCGCACCCTCGGGGTGCGTTCATACCTGCACCAGTTGAAGGGTTGGGTCGAGCCGGCGCAGGTCGTCCGAATCGCTCGTGAGGACCGGTGCATCGTACCCTCGGGCCACGGCAACCACGGTCGCGTCGACTACGTCGGTGGTTCCCGAGATGCGGCATATCTCTCCCGCCGTACGAGCCGTAAGGTCGTCCAAGGGGATGGTATTGCACGCGTCGGATGCCAGCAGCCGGGCGAGGCGGGCCTGGGTGCGCCCATCCCGCCAGACCTGGGCGACGACGGGGGTGGGCACGGCAATGACCTCGCCGAGGCCCATCGCACGGCTGATGTGGCCCACCGTCCTACGGTCGGACCGCTCGAAGCCGATCAGCGCCCCAGAGTCCAGTACCAGATACCTCACCGTCCGATCTCACGGTCGGCCGCCTTGAACTCGTCGTCGGTGAGAGGCCCACCTGTCTCGGCCAGCATCTCGTCGAGCAGGGAGCGCAGGTCTTCCCACTCCTTCTTCTTCTCCAGGGCGTCGGCCACGTAGGCGCTGACGCTGGGAGCGTTGCCCGCCTGTACGACCGCCTTGGCGTGGGCGACCAGTTGGCTGGGGAGACTGACGGCGATCTTGGTGGTTGTCATACCAGTTATCATACCACTTGATACTCACTCGGATGCTATATCGAGGTTGCCCAGATGACCGGGGGTCTCCCTGAGGCTCCCCACTAATGGTGGATGTCCACAGTTCGTGGGGAGCCTCACCGGCCTCATTGCGAAGCGCCCGCCGCCGGCAGGCTCCGGGGACGCGGAACTCGCGCTAGCCCCTCCCGCAGTTCGGCCGCTTGCCGTGATTTGCCTTCTTCTTCTTCCTGGTGTTGCGCTTGTTCGTCCTCTTAGACATAGGGTCGCATTCTAGCACGAGCCGCCGAGATCCGCCGAGCCAGCGCATTGACTCATATAAAACCTCCGCGTAGACCCATACGTTGCCTCACGAAGGAATCTCCGCATGGGGATCCCTACCCCGGGCCGCCTGGGGGACTACGCCTGTCTCATGGAGCTAACGATGAGCGAGCGCAAGGCAGTCACGAACAAGCAGGCCCTGGCCTACAAGCGGGGATCCAAGGCCGAGAAGTCACGGATCCTCGACCAAGTGGTCGAGCTCACGGGCTGGCACCGAGATCACGCACGGGCCACTTTTCGGAAAGCGGGCACCGCTGTAAAGGTCAAGGTCCCGAGGAAGCCCCGGCCACCCACCTATGGCCCACACGTCATCTCCTGCCTGTCGGTCGTGTGGATGCTCACCCGAATGCCTGCGGGCAAGCGTCTCGCCCCCATGCTCCCGATCGTCGTGCCGATGCTCAGAAGAGATGGCGAGCTCACCTGTAGCGACGAGGAGGCAGCCCTCCTCTGTTCGATGAGCCCGGCGACGATCGATCGTCGACTCAGCAACGAACGGCACCTTCGTGGGTTCCGAGGGCGGTCCCACACGAAGCCCGGGACCTTGCTCAAGTCACAGATCCCTGTGAGGACTTGGGCGGACTGGGACGACGTGGTGCCCGGCTTCATCGAGATCGACCTCGTCGGCCATGAAGGCGGGAACTCGACCGGGGAGTTCTGCTTCACGCTCACCGCCACGGACATCGCGACTGGCTGGACGATCAACCGATCGGTGAAGAACAAGGCGGCGATCTGGGTCTTCGAAGCCCTCGAGTACGTGATCGCCCGTTTCCCCTTCCCCATCTTGGGCATCGACTCGGACAACGGCTCGGAGTTCATCAACCACCACCTCGTCGCCTATTGCGACGAACACAAGATCACCTTCACGCGCTCTCTGAACCGCCCTGGGAAAGTTGGAGGCTCTGTCCCTTGGAAAGGAAGATGGAGTCATGGAAATTACAACCGGGGCCAAGAGCCCCTCACAGCGCCGGTACACCCCGGCACAGAAAGAGCAAGCGGTGCGCCTCGTCCGGCAGCTTCGCTCCGAACTCGGCACCGAGCAGGGCACGGTCGTACGGGTTGCGCGCCAGCTCGGGTACGGCATCGAGTCGGTGCGCAACTGGGTAACCCAGGCCGACATCGACGTCGGCATGAAGCCGGGCACGACCACCGAAGACGCCGAGCGGATCAAGGTGCTCGAGCAGGAGGTGAAGGAGTTGCGACGTTCGAACGCGATCTTGCGCTCCGCCTCGGCTTTTTTCGCGGCGGAGCTCGACCGCCCACAGAGGTAACGGTGCACTACATCGACGAGCACCGCAACGAGTTCGGTGTCGAGCCCATCTGCAGGGAAATGCAGGTGGCACCGAGCACGTACTACGCAGCCAAAGAACGCGAAGTGAACCCTTCTGCCAGGGCTCTTCGCGACGCGGTGATGATGCCGATTCTCCTGGCGCTGTGGGTAGCCAACTACAAGGTCTACGGCGCCCACAAGCTCTGGAAAGCAGCGCTGCGGGCTGGACACGACATCGGCCGTGACCAGGTGGCCCGCCTGATGCGCGAGCTTTCTATTCGCGTCGGTGACGAGGAGTCGCAAGGTGTTTACCACCCGAGCTGATCCCGGCGCACTTCGAGCGCCTGACCTGGTGAAGCGCAACTTCAGCACGAACCGTCCCAATGCCCTGTGGGTCACGGATATCACCTACGTCCCTACCCGTTCGGGCATGGCCTACGTCTGTTTCATCGTCGACGCCTTCTCCCGGATGATCGTCGGCTGGCGAGTGGCCTCCAACATGAAAACCGAGATGGTGCTGGAAGCCCTGGAGATGGCGAGACGCTCCCGAGGCGGAAGGCGCCTCGTCGGGCTGGTGACGCACTCCGACGCGGGGTCTCAGTTCACCTCTGTGCGCTTCACCGAGCGAGTCGAGGAGATCGGGGCCACGCCCTCGATAGGCACGGTGGCCGATAGTTTCGACAATGCACTGGCTGAAACGACCAATGGCCTTTACAAGGCCGAGTGCGTATACGGCCCAGACAGCCATGGCTGGGACGACGTCGACCACCTGGAGCTCGCCACGCTTACCTGGGTGGAGTGGTTCAATACCAATCGGCTCCACACCCACTGTGGCGACATCCCGCCCGCGGAACTCGAAGAAGTATTCTATAATGGACAGAAGGCCGACCATTTACTGGTTGGAATCAAAGACTGAGAGTCTCCATCGAACCCAGGGTGGTTCACTCGGTCGGGAAACAAGAACGACGGGGCGCACGTCGAGCAGAAGAACTGGACACACGTTCGCGAGCTTGTCGGCTACCTCCGCTTCGACACCGAGGCGGAGCTCCAGATCCTAAACAAGATCTGGGACATCGACCAGGACTTCACCAACTACCTCCTCGCCCAACAAAAGTTGGTCTTCAAACAACGGGACGGCTCGAAGGTGACCAAGCGTTACGACAAAGCGCAGACCCCCTTCGCACGAGTCCTCGCCAGCTCGACGCCCGATCAGTCCTCAAAGGCGAGGATCCGTAAGAAAATGCGAACGATCCATCCAGGGGATCTATTCCGCCAAATCGCCTCACTGACCGAACAGCTTGAACATCTCGCCCTCACGAAGGCACCGGCACCCGTCAAACCTAAGGTCAACAGGGCCTTCAACGAGTGGCACCATCCGGAGGTTTTAGATGAGGCAATGAATCAGGCTTCGCGGAGGATTTGACATGAGGCAACAGGGCCAGCACGTTCACCTCGGGCAGTCCGACGAGGATCTCGGGTCGCATCCTAGCCCGAGCCGCCGAGATCCGCCGAGCCCCTACCACGACCCTGCGCGCGCAGGGCGAACAACCTTGCAAATTAGGCGTGTTGTGCCCACATTGGAAGGATAATTCCCGGTGGCGCACCGGCGTAGCCAATCCGATGCCTGCCGGCCACGGCGCTACGTGGAGCGTCGCTCCCAGGTGAGGCCATCCGCGGCGGCGACCGACCAGCCGAGCGCCACGAGATCATCAGGCGTGGTGATCTTCTCGTTGCCCGGATCGCCCGCCACGACCACGACCCGCTCGCCGAGCATCTCGACAAGCGCGGCGTCGTCCGTTACGGCAACGCCGCGGGGTGCCTCCTCGTGCGCCCGTCGCAGAACCCCGGCTCGGAACGCCTGTGGGGTCTGGACGGCAACAAGCCGGGCCCGATCAGGCGTCTTTACCACTACCCCGCTCTCCACCTCCTTGATCGTGTCGACGACACGCAAGCCGGGCACGGCTCCGGCCGCCCCCTGCCACACGGCTTCGATCACACGGGCAACGAGCCCTTCCCGGACGAACGGTCGTGCCGCATCGTGGACCACAATAACTGCGGCATCATCGGGAACGGCTGCCAGCCCATTGCGCACCGACTCCGACCTCGTCGTCCCTCCCTGGACGACGGCATCGGCACTCTCGAGCTCCTTCTCCGGAACCCATACCCCGCTTGCCGGCCGCGGCACCACGACGACCAGACCGTCGCAGGCAGGAACAAGCGCCGCCAGCGACCACTCGACGATGCTGCGGCCGCCGACCCTCACCGACTGCTTGGGCCCGCCGAAACGCCTCCCGACACCACCCGCCGCGACGATGCCCCACACCGGACCGCGTGCACTCAGCTAAGGACCTCGTCGAGCTTCTTTCCCGCCTCGTCCTCGTCGGTCTTCAGCGCAAACGAGAGCTCCGAGACAAGAATCTGGCGAGCCCGTTGAAGCATCC
Source organism: Actinomycetes bacterium (assembly GCA_021816935.1). Taxonomy (GTDB): domain Bacteria; phylum Actinomycetota; class Acidimicrobiia; order Acidimicrobiales; family JAMCPL01; genus JAKAWR01. Next base: position 81,588 of record JAKAWR010000009.1, on the reverse strand, counting down.
GCTTCTCGCCGGCGGAAAGCCCCTTGTCCTTGTCCCGGATCGTGAGATTCCTGACCACCTCGGCCACCTGGTAGACGTCACCGGAGCGGAGCTTCTCGGAATGGTTCTTGAACCTGCGCGACCAGTTGGCAGGCATCCTTGCCCCCTTCTTGCGGAGAACGGCAAAGACCTCCTCGACCTCCTCGTCGTTGATCACTTCCCGGATGCCGACGGCCTCGGTGTTGTCCGTGGGCACCATCAGCGTAAGATCCCCGTAAGCCAGCTTCAGGACCAGGTATTCACGCTTCTCGCCGAATACCTCCTTGACCTCTTTCCTTACGACGATTGCCGCGCCGTGGTGCGGATAGACGACCTTGTCACCCTTCTTGAACAATTACTCCTCCAGGTAGTGGTAGTCCGTCTTGCATTCCCAACCCAAGAGCCCAAGCGGCCGTGCGCCACAACTGGTCACACCCCCGACAGGCTCGCCTCTCTCGCAAGCCCGTCTCCGCCGCCTTCTCCGTTGCGACCGGGAACACCTCAAACGAAGCCTGAACCCCTCCGGCAAACCGGGCCACGAGCGTGCCCATTATACCGCACGCCAAGGTCGCCTCCGGAACGCCCGTCCTGGTAAGAGCCCGCCTCCGAACCCCGCTGCTGGCGATTGTCCCAGTGGCGGCGCCCGTGGTGGTGGCGACCGCGCATCCGGCGTTCACTCGTAACTCTCGAGAATGCTCGATTCCGCTAACCGGGCAAGGCCCTCCCTCAAGTACTTGGCTCTGGCCTCGCCAACACCACCCACCTCCTCGAGCTCGGCCTGTGAAGCGCGGATGATCCCCTGCAGTCCTTCGAAATGCTCGACCAGCCGGCTGATCACCGGCTCCGGCAACCGGGGTATCCTCCCCAGCATCCGGTATCCGAGCGGCTCGACGGATTCGCCGATGCTCACCTCCTCACGACCCTCCGCTGCAAAATCACCAACGACCTTCGCCACTACCGAAAGGTCCGAAAGCTCCTCTACGCTCAAGGCATCCAGCTTCGCCAGCAGCGTCCCAATGCCGCCCTGGTCAACCCCGGAACGCTTCTCGGCTTCACCGGCTCGCCCCTCGGATCTGTCTCCGCCTCTCGTCCCGTCGCGGTGCCTGCTCGCGTGCACCTGCCCTGCCGCCGCCATGCTGCCCGCCCCCGCTCGCACCCCACCGGCACCGTCTCCCGACCGGGCACCGTCTCCCGGCGGTTTGCCGTTCGCACCGACCTGCCGGCAGCCGGCATAGTCGCGAAGCACGAGATCACAGGTCTCGCCCACTCCTGACACGAGTTCGTCCAGCTGGAGTTTCAGAAGCCTCCCCTCGTCACCCAGTTCGACAAGGTAAGCGTGAACCTCGCCTGCAAGCTGCCTCACGAATTCGGCAGGCTGCACGACCGCCGCCACGTCTCTGAGCGTGACCGCGTCGCCGAGCTCCAGAGCCGACAGTGTCGTAAGCGCCTCGTCGAAACGCCCGCGGAAGCGGGACAGGGTCTGAATTATCTGCGAGGTCCGGTAGGAGAGCTCCCGCCGGTCCTGCAGTGCATGCTTCGCGGTGCCTTCGTAGACAGTGATCATCCCCATGGTTGCCGAGACCGACACGACAGGGACCCCCGTGGCCCGCGCGACCCGTTCCGCGGTCCTGTGACGCGTCCCGGTCTCCGACGTCGGGACCGACGGGCTCGGGACCAGATGGACATTGGCTCTCACTATCTTGGAGGTATCCGACGTGAGAACTATGGCGCCGTCCATCTTGGCGAGCTCCGCAAGACGCTGGGCACTGAACTCGGTGTCGAGGAGGAAACCGCCCGAGCACAGCGACAGGACCTCCTCACCGTTGCCCAACACCACGAGCGCGCCCCTTCGCGCCTGGACCACCCTCTCCAGACCTTCTCTCAGCGGCGTCCCGATCGCCACGAGCGGAAGGACGCCGTTCATTAGGCCACCTGCCACCGAGGCCATTCTACCTCGCCGAGGACATGGCCGGTCCCGAGAAGTCCGTCGTTCGCCCGCGGTCGCAACGTCGCCGCAGGCAGGGCGGCGCCGGGCGATCGGTGGACCTGTTCAGCCGTGCAGTAACTATTGAACGGGGAGTTCGCTTGGTTGTGCTCGCCGGGCGAGAACGCATACCGGAAGCGATGACGCCCAGATCGACGCGGACGGTTCGCAGTGTTCCAGCAGGAGAGCCCGGACTTCAGTCCGACGCAGGCTGAGTGCTACCGCTCGCGCTGCCCGTGCCGGCCAGCTCGAGCTGCGAAGGCTCGACGTCTACTACGGTGGAGAAGACGATCTCCTCCTCCTCGACGTCGATCTTGATGGTCTCCCCAACGTGGAACTCCTTCCAAAGGATCTTCTCTGAAAGGGGGTCCTCGACATACTGCTGGATGGCACGGCGCAACGGCCGGGCACCAAGCTGCGGATCGTAGCCCTTCTCCGCAAGCAGCATGGCCGCGGCATCGGTCGTCTCGAGCGCGAAACCCTGTGCTGCAAGCTGGTCCTCGACCCGCTTCATCATCAGGCCGACGATCTGAGCCACCTCCTCCTTCGCCAACTCGTGGAACACGATCACCTCGTCCACCCGGTTCAGGAATTCAGGCTTGAAGTGAGCCTTGAGAGCGTCGTTGACCTTCTGCTTCATATGCTCGTAGGTGACCGCCTCCGACGTCTTGGCAAAGCCGACCGAGGACTTGTGCAGGTCTCCGGTGCCGAGGTTCGACGTCATGATAAGAACGGTGTTCTTGAAGTCGACGGTCCGCCCCTGCGCATCCGTCAGGTGGCCATCCTCCAGGATCTGGAGAAGCGCATTGAAAACATCCTGGTGAGCCTTCTCGACCTCGTCGAACAACACCACCGAGAACGGCTTGCGCCGAACGGCTTCGGTTAGCTGGCCGCCCTCGTCGTAGCCGACGTATCCCGGAGGCGAACCCACCAGGCGGGAAACCGCATGCTTCTCCATGTACTCGCTCATGTCGAGCTGGATCAGGGCATCCTCGTCATCGAAGAGGTACTCGGCAAGGGTCTTGGCGAGCTCGGTCTTGCCGACCCCGGTCGGGCCAAGAAAGATGAACGACCCCGACGGCCTCTTCGGGTTCTTGAGGCCCGCTCTCGTACGCCGGATCGCACGCGAAAGAGCGTTGATCGCCTCCTCCTGGCCTATCACCCTCTTGTGCAGCTCCTCTTCCATGCGAAGAAGCTTGGCGGTCTCTTCCTCGGTGAGCCTGTGAACCGGGATGCCGGTCCAATTGGCAAGCACCTCCGCAACGACCTCCTCGTCGAGAACGTCGTGCATCTCCTCCCCGGCTGACTGCCATTCACCCTCCATCTCCTCCTTCTTCTCCGTCAGCTCCTTCTCCTTCGCGGCGAACTTCTTCGCCTGGTCGAAGCTCTCCCTCTCGACGGCCTTCTCCTTGTCCTTGCGGACCTTTGCAATGCCTTCCACCAACTCCCGGTACTCCGGAGGCCGCTTCACCCGCTTGATCCTGAGCCGGCTACCCGCCTCGTCGATGAGATCAATGGCCTTGTCGGGAAGGAACCGGTCCGAGATGTAGCGATCGGCCAGGTTCGACGCCGCCACGAGGGCCTGGTCCGTTATGGTCACCGTGTGATGCAGCTCGTAGCGCTCCCGCAATCCCTTCAGGATGTCGATCGTGTGGGCGATGGTCGGCTGCTCGACCTTGATGGGCTGGAACCTTCTCTCCAGCGCGGCGTCCTTTTCGAGGTGCTTGCGGTACTCGTCGAGCGTCGTGGCACCTATTGTCTGCAGCTCGCCGCGCGCGAGCATCGGCTTGAGAATCGAAGCGGCGTCTATGGCGCCCTCGGCAGCGCCTGCTCCGACAAGCGTATGCAGCTCGTCGATGAAGATGATAATGTCCCCCCTGTTCTTGATCTCCTTGAGAACCTTCTTGAGGCGCTCTTCGAAATCTCCCCGGTAGCGGCTCCCTGCAACAAGAGCACCGAGGTCGAGCGTGTAGAGCTGCTTGCCTTCGATGGTCTCGGGAATATCACCGCTGATGATGCGCTGCGCGAGCCCCTCCACTATTGCGGTCTTGCCGACCCCGGGTTCGCCGATGAGCACAGGGTTGTTCTTGGTCCGGCGGGAGAGTACCTGCATCACCCGCTCGATCTCCTTCTCCCGGCCAATGCAGGGGTCCAGCTTCCCCTCTCTCGCCATCTGGGTGAGATTGCGCCCGAACTGATCGAGCACCGGGGAGCCGGAGGAGGTTTCCTGCGATCCCGGACCGACACCGGCACCCACCGCCTCCTTGCCCATGCTCTTCGAGAGGAGCTGGATGACCTGCTGGCGTACCGTACCCAGATCGGCGCCCAAGTTCTGGAGCACCTGCGCAGCCACTCCCTCGCCCTCTCGCACCAGACCCAGGAGCATGTGCTCGGTGCCGATGTAGTTGTGGCCCAGCTGGAGTGCTTCACGTAACGACAATTCCAGGACCTTCTTGGCCCTCGGCGTGAACGGTGGAGCTCCCGGCGGCGCGCTGCCTGACAAGCCGATCATCTCCTCGACCTTGTCCCTCGCCCCTTCCAATGTGATCCCGAGCTCGGCAAGAGCTTGGGCAGCGATGCCCTCGCCCTCGTGGATCAAACCGAGAAGTATGTGCTCCGTCCCGATGAAACTGTGATTGAGAAGCCGCGCCTCTTCCTGGGCCAGAACCAGCACCCTGCGTGCCCTGTCAGTGAACCTCTCGAACACCTTTCCCAGCCATCACCTTTCCCGATCACCCTGCAACCGTAACTGCAAGTCCATCTCACTACCACTCACTATCGGCACGTTCGCTCGATACCTGAGCAGATCTCGCAACTGACGTACCCTTATGGAACCATTCTACTCGGCTCTGTATTCCAAACACGTGCAACGTGACCAATTTCCCTGAAAACAGGTGCAATTACCCACCCGATGGCCACACCCGAGAGATCCCACGGCCCCTCCACCGGCCAGCCAGACGGCGCGAGTGTCTCTGACGCCGAACACCCGTCCGGACGGCCCCGGGATCTCGCCTATTCTTTGGGCAGTGGACATCTCTTCCTTACTGTCCCTCCCCTACATGGAACAGAGCCTTGAGGGGGCGGAGGATCGACTTGCCAGTTCGGTGCTCAGCGGTGACCCGTTCCTGGACGAGGTCGCCACTCACCTGATCGCCGCGGGCGGCAAGCGTCTCCGTCCCGCCCTGGCACTCGCAGCGGCAACCGGGGGGGTGCGTGAAGCGGGGGAGCGGGACCTGCTCGGAGCGGTCGCCGCTGAGTTGGTGCATCTCGGCTCTCTCTACCACGACGACGTAATGGACGAAGCGATACTGCGGCGGGGCACCGAGACCGTCAATGCCCGCTGGGGCAGTCAGGTGGCGGTGGTGGCAGGTGATTTCCTTCTGGCGCGTTCGGCCGAGATCGCCGCTGGGCTCGGGCCTCACTTCGCCTCCCTCCTTGCCGGCACTCTCCAGGAGCTTTGCCGGGGCCAGGTCGCAGAGATCCAGACCGCCTACCGGACTTCGCGTACCGTTGAGCAGTATTTCGAAGCCATCGCGGGCAAGACAGCCGCTCTCATGGAATCCTCCTGCAGGATCGGCGCAATGACCGCGTCCCTTCCCGACAGCGAAACCGACGCCCTTGCCGCATTCGGCAACAGGCTGGGAATGGCATTCCAGGTGCACGACGACGTAATGGACATCGTCGGCACCACCGAGGAGCTGGGCAAGGTACCGGGGAAGGATCTCGTCGAGGGCATATACACTCTGCCTACAATACTTGCGATGCAGGACGAGGATGTGGGACCAGATCTGATCTCCCTTCTTGGTCGACGCCTCGGCCCTGGCGAGACCGACGAGGCACGAACCATGATCTCCTCGACGCCCGCGGTCGGCCAGGCGATAGAGGTCGCTGACAGCTGGGTCGCCGCGGCCACCGGCGTCCTTCGGGCCACGATCGGTGTGCCCGCGTCGGAAGCCCTGGCGGCACTCGCCACCTCCATTCTTGGCGACGTCCTCTCGCCGAGCTGAGGATAGCAGCCCGCCCCGTCACCCGGCGGGCGGGACGGGGCGCAGCGTCGGGAACGCGATGACGTCGCGGATGCTCGCCGCACCCGCCAGCAGCATCACAAGACGATCCATTCCTATGCCGAGGCCGGCCGTCGGAGGGAGCCCGTATTCGAGCGCTCGTATATAGTCCTCGTCGACGGCCATCGCCTCCACGTCGCCGGCAGCCCGAGCGGCGGCCTGCTTTTCAAACCTCGCCCGCTGGTCATCAGGATCGGTCAGCTCCGAGAAGGCATTGGCAAGCTCCCGTCCTGCTATGACCACCTCGAAGCGTTCCGTGAGCGCGGGATTGTCCCGGTGGCGCCGTGCCAGTGGCGACACTTCTACCGGGAAGTCCTTCACGATGACCGGCCCGGTCAGGCCGCTTTCGCAGGCCTTCTCGTAAATCTCCAGGATCAGCTTTCCCGCCCCGTCGGATGCCCGCGACAACCCGCCGGCGTTACGCAGGGCCTCCTCGAGCCTCTCTCGCGGGGTGTCGAGCGAGACCTCGAAACCGCAGGCTCCCGACACGAGCTTCATAAGTGTCGTCCTCTCCCACGGAGCCGACAGCTCCACGGTTCGTCCATCGCAGATCACCGACGTCGTACCGAGGAGGCCGACGGCGAGCGAGGAGACTAGCTCTTCGGTAAGTGTCATGAGGTCCCCGTAGTCCGCGTAGGCCTGGTAGAGCTCCAGAATCGTGAACTCCGGGTTGTGACGAGGCGATATACCCTCGTTCCGGAACACCCTCCCGATCTCGAACACCCGCTCGAAACCCCCGACAACCAGCCGCTTCAGGTAAAGCTCAGGCGCAACCCGGAGATAGAGGTCGGTGTCAAGCGCGTTGTGGTGGGTGACGAAGGGCCGTGCCAGTGCTCCACCCGGGATCGGATGGAGCATCGGGGTCTCCACTTCGACAAAACCCCGCTCCTGGAGGAAAGACCGCGTCGCTGCGATGACGTTGGATCTGAGGGTGAGGACTCGGCGAGGCTCCTCGTTCGCCCAGAGATCGACCTCGCGCCGGCGGTACCTCAGTTCCACATCGGTAATGCCCCTCCACTTGTCCCCGAAGGAGCGCCCGGCCGGAGCAAGCATCTCGAACGACTCTACGAGAATCGACAACTCGCCCTTTCTCGTCTTGACGATACGACCGGAAGCACCCACCCAGTCCCCGATCGACAGGCGGGCGAACTCGTCGAAGCGCTCCGTTTCGCCCGCTTTCGCAAAGAGCTGTATCTCGCCCGAGGAGTCCCGGAGCGTCGCGAATGCGATCCGCCCCTGTGGCCGGACCAGCATGACCCTACCGGCCACCGATTCCCGCTCCGCCGATTCCTCTCCCGCGGCCATTCCGGCATGCTCCCTGGCGAGCGTTGCAGCATCGCTCGATCGCTCGTAACGGTAGGGAAGCCCCGGATCCTCACAGAACTGACGACCCCCCGAAGACCGGCCGCCGGCCGGCTCGCCGTCACTCAACGCCCGCGCCTGGCGCGCTCGTACACCAACCTGAGCCCATGCAAGGTAAGCCAAGGGTCGACATGCTCGACGGAGGTACAGAAAGGTACTACCATGTCGCAGAGCCCCCCGGTCGCCACGACGGTCGCCTCGCCCAGTTCTTCCCGAAAAAGCCGGCACATCGAGTCGACCTGCCCGGCGAACCCGTACAGGATCCCGGATCGGATCGACTCCGCGGTCGAGCGGCCGATTACGGATTTCGGGGAGACGAGCTCGACCGTACGGAGGGCAGCAGCATGGGCAAAAAGAGCGTCCATGCTGATCGCTACCCCCGGCACTATCGCCCCGCCAAGGTATTCCCCGGCCTCCGACACGGCATCGAAGGTGGTCGCGGTGCCCAGATCGACGACTATACAAGGCCCGCCGTACAGATCGTAAGCCGCTATGGCATTGGCTATCCTGTCCGGACCTACCTCGCGGGGATCCTCGTACATGATCGGCATCCCCGATCGCAAGCCGGGCTCGAGCACAACAAGATCCGCTCCGGGGAACCAGCGCTCGGCCATCCTCCGCAACGCGCCGGTGACTGGCGGCACGGAGGACGAAACGGCGATGCCGCCTACCGACCGGACCGGATCGACCCCGTCCATTGCCAGCAGTTGAGTAAACGCAAGGGCATGCTCGTCCGGGGTGTGATCGCGCATCGTGGAGATCCGCCAGTGATGGACCAGTCCCACCGGGAGCTCGCTCTCCTTGAGAGCCTCCGTCGCCCCATCCTCTCCCACCTGTACGCTGGCCCCAACCGCTGTCCGCTCAGCTTCACCGGGTCCGGCATTCTCGCCTGGCAAGGATAGCTGCGCAGGCGTCTCTTCCCCGCCCGCGAACATGCCGACGACGGTCTCGGTGTTCCCCACGTCAATTGCCAGCAGCATCGGAAACCAGGTTAGCCCGGTGCCCCGGGCGAAGGCGCCTGCGGCTCAGCCTGGGGCTCGATATCGAGACCGATATCGACGGCCGCGGCGGAGTGAGTGAGTGCCCCCACGGAGATGAGATCGACCCCGGCTGCCGCAAGAGGACCCACGGTTTCGAGGGTGACCCCCCCGGAGACCTCGACGAGAACCCCGGTTCCCCGCGAGCGCAGCCGGACGGCAGCGATGCAGCCGGCTACATCGTCAGGCGACATGTTGTCGAGTAGGATCATGGTCGCGCCAGCGTCCACTGCTTCCAGCGCCTGATCCAGGCGGTCGCATTCCACCTCCACCATCCTTCCCGGGAACCTGCCCATGGCCTCTCTCACGGCGTCCGGTATCGAGAGCGCGGCGAGATGGTTGTCCTTGATCAGCACGCCCTCCGACAGGCTGCCGCGATGGTTGAAACCGCCACCCGCTCTCACCGCGGCCTTTTCCAGCGCGCGGAGCCCGGGGGTGGTCTTGCGGGTATCGAGGATCCGGACCGACGGGTTCGACCTGTGGGCCACGTCAGCGAACCGGGCCGTCATGGTCGCCACGCCGGAGAGGTGGCAGGCGAAGTTGAGCGCCGTTCTCTCTGCAGTGAGTATCGAGCGCAGGGGTCCCGATACTGTCGCCACGATAGAACCGGCCTCCATCCGGCTCCCGTCGCCCAGTTCGAGGTTCACCATGACCAGCGGGTCGACCTGGTGGAATGCTTCGGCCAGGCAAGCAGTGCCCGCGACCACGCCAGCTTCGCGGGCCACGAAAGAGCCCGTTGCCACCAACGCGGGAGGGATCAGAGCGGCAGTCAGGTCCCCGATAGGATCCAGATCCTCGGCGAGCGCCCTCTCGACGACAATCCGCACGGCATGAGGCGGGGGGCCGCTTGCCTCAGGAACCATGCACTATCCTGATCCGCTGGGCCACGTCCGGATCCGGGTGCTCCGAGCGGGCATGCGCGCCTCGCGTCTCGGTACGGACGTATGCGGAGCGGACGAGTGCGGAGCCGATCGTCACGAGGTTGTGAAGCTCGACCGCATCAAACGGGGACGCCGGGCGTCCCGCCGGCCCGTCTCGCAGGTCACTCAGGATACCGGCTACCCGCTCCAGGCTGGAAGCGGACCTGAGTACGCCGGCATTAACCGTCATGGCCTGTTGCAGCGCGGCGCGCGCTTTCCCTGTGTCCAGTTGCCCAGCAGCTTCTGGCTCGGATCCGGCCTCTCGCCCGGATCGCCCGGATCCCGGCAGTCCCAGGGAGCCGCGAGTACCCCCAAGTCCTCCCGAGCCGTGTAACGGGCGCGCCGGTCCGTTCTGCTCGCCCGATGACGGCAATGGCTCCCAATCCGCCAGATACCTAACCTCCGGCATTCGATCCTCCAGCTCCTCGATGTAGACGCACCCTATCCGGTCGTCGCCCGCACGAAACAAGTCGGGGTCTCTCCCCGAAGACATGCCTGGGCCTCCACCCTTCCCATGCCGAGCCGCGCCAGCACCTTCCGAACGGCCCGGCCGCACAGCGCCTCGTAGCTGGGCAGCGACTCGTGCCCGGGCACCGCGGCCGCCCGGATCAGGGAGCGTGCGCATCACGCCGGTCGGCAGATGATGCTCCCCGCCGCGCACGATGGCCTCCGCTGTACGCATCCCGAAAACGAGCCCCTCCAGAAGGGAGTTCGATGCCAGCCGGTTCGCCCCGTGGACGCCCGTGCATGCAACCTCTCCCGCCGCGTAGAGCCCGGGTAGAGCGCTCGCACCATCCAGGTCGGTCATGATGCCACCCGATATGTGGTGCGCCGCCGGAGCCACGGGGAGCCAATCTACTCCGGGGTCCAGGTCGGCCTCAACGAGTGCCTCGTAGATGGTCGGGAACCTGTACTCGAAGCCGTCGAGCGAGGAGGCGTCGAGGAAGAGATGGTCGGACCCCTCTTCGAGCATTCTCGTAGCCATGGCGCGGCTCACCTGATCTCGCGGGAGGAGCTCGTTCACGAACCTGTCGCCGTCACGATCCCGCAGCACCGCGCCGTGTCCCCGTAGCGCCTCGGAGAGAAGGGGCCTCGGTATGCCCGGATGGTAGAGCGCCGTGGGATGAAACTGGAAGAACTCGAGGTCGGCAACGGGCACGCCGGCTCTAAGCGCCATTGCAACGCCGTCTCCGGTGGCCTCGGCAGGGTTCGTGGTGACCGAGTAGAGCTGGCCCGCACCGCCCGTCGCCAGCACGACTGCGGATGCCCTCACCTCCCTGCGAACGAGCCCGCCGCCGGATGGCAGCGGCGCCCAAGCTATGACGCCGCCACAGGCACCGTTTTCCACCAGGAGATCGACGCTCGCGTGCCTCTCCAGAACCTCCGCATCGCTTGCAAGAACGGCCTCTACGAGAGCGCGCTCGACCTCGGCCCCGGTGGCAGCACCTCCCGAATGGAGCACCCTCGCCTTCGAATGCCCACCCTCTCTCGCACGCGAGTACACGCCGCTCGGCGCTCGATCGAAAGAGGCCCCGACGGTCATGAGCTGGAGGATCCGAGCGGGCCCCTCCTCGACAAGGATCCGCACCGCGTCGAGGTCGCAAAGCCCCGCTCCCGCGGCAAGGGTGTCGGACATGTGCAGGTCGGTAGAGTCCTCGTCGCCGGGGAGCACGACCGCGACTCCGCCCTGAGCCCACTTGGTGGCGGAATCCGATATGAGCCCCTTGGTAAGGACTCCGACCCGCAGCCCGGGATGGCGGCTCAGGACAAGCGCTGCGAAGAGCCCGGCAACCCCGCTCCCCACCACGAGAACGTCAAAGGAGGAAGCCGGCGCGTCGCTTCGATCCGTCAACGCTCCGTACCGAAGGGGTGCAGGATCACAGCCTCGTTCCCGGACCGTGCAGGCCCGGCCGTTGCCTCGGCAAGGGGCCGATTGTGCTCGTCGACGTGGACGATCCTCGGGCGGAAGGAGGCAAGCTCCGCCTCGCCGTATGCTGCATAGGTGAGAACGATCACCTTGTCGCCCGAATGAACAAGCCTCGCCGCCGCGCCATTCAGGCAGATCTCTCCCGGCCCACCCGTGATCGCGTACGTCTCGAACCGTGCACCGTTGTCTATGTCCAGGACGGCAACCTGCTCCATCTCCATGATATCGGCCAGCTCCATCAGCTCCGGATCGATGCTGATCGATCCGGCGTAGTTCAGGTCGGCACCGGTAACGGTTGCCCTGTGGATCTTGGACTTAAGCATGGTTCTCTGCATCGGATTCCTCTTTCAGCTTGTTCTCACAATCGGTCGTTCTCACAGTTGCCGCCGGCGTCGTTCCCAGTCGTCCCGGCGGCGGCTCCACTCGCACCCAGGTTGTCGATGAGCCTCACCCCTCCCATCCGCACCGCGGCGACGAGCCGCGCCGAGCCCGCCACGCAATCCAACGGATCAAGTGTCTCCGGATCGACCACCTCGACGTACTCCACTTCTAGCTCCGGCTCGCTCCGGAGCGCGGCCAACACGATCTCACTCACCCTGGCGCCGGACGTCTCGCCCTGCTCGATCGAAATCGCGCCCGCACGTAGCGCCTTCCCGACCACCGCGGCCTTCGTGCGCAAGCCCGCGTCGAGTCGCCCATTCCGGCTCGACATGGCAAGCCCGCTCGGCTCCCGGACCGTCGGGCAGGCAACCACCTCTACCGGCATCGAGAGGTCCCTTGCCAACCTCCTGACCACCAGTAGCTGCTGGTAATCCTTTTCCCCGAAGTAAGCCCTACAGCGGCCCGCCAGCGAGAAACACTTCGCCACGACGGTGGCGACTCCGTCGAAATGGCCCGGCCGGCTCGCACCTTCCAGGGCCTCAGTCAGCCCATCTAGATGCACCGTGGTCAGCGGCACTGCGGGGAAGTCCGGGTACATCTCCACGACGCCCGGCGCGAACACGATACCGGCGCCACAGGCACCCGCCAGCTCCACGTCGCGTTCGAGCGTCCGAGGATACGCTTCGAGATCGGCCGCGTCGTTGAACTGCAGCGGGTTCACGAAAACCGTAACCGCCACCACATCGCACTCTGAGGCGGCACGCCTCACGAGCGACGCGTGTCCTTCGTGCAGAGCGCCCATAGTGGGCACGAGGCCGACAGTCCTACCTGCCCGGCGGGCCTCGTCCAGAGCCTCCTGGAAGGCCCGGGCCGACTGGATCACGACCGGAACACCGCCGGCAGCCCCCGCACCGCCCGGCTCCGCAATGCCGGCCGCATCGCGGCCGCCTCCGGCGCGCTCGGTCCCGGTGAGCTCTGTCCCCGCATCACCGGCTCCGACCACGTCCCGAACTACCCCGCCATGCGATGCTGCAAGCATCCTGGCAAGGCGAACACCGGCTTCGTAGCCTTCCCTCTCTTCACGAGTTATCGTGGCAAGGTGTGTCTCGATGGTTGAGTAATCGCCCCTCGCGGCCGGCCCGGTCAGTGCTTGAGCCGGACCGAGCATCTTTACGTCGTCCAGAGCGAAGCCTGCAAGGGAGACGAACGGCTCGAAATCAATCCCGGCCGCGGCCGCAATCCGTTCGACCTGGCCCATCAGTGCCACGACGTGGTTGGCTGCGACCACCGCGGCGGCGTGGTACGCGGGCCTGGCCTCCTCCGCCACCTGCAGAACGCGGCCGCCCAGAGCCGCCACCAGCTCGCCAGCCACCGGGTCACCGGACGTGGCAAACCAGATCCCCGAGCAGAGCCGCTTCGCACCCGTCTCCGGGTCGGGAAGGGGAGCGAGCGGATGCAGCGAGGCTCTCCTCGGGTGGGTAAGGAGCGCATCGAGGCCGACAGCTCCCGAGAGATGGAGCACCACAGTATCCGGCTGCGGTCTTATCGAAGCCGCAAGGTCGCGTATTGCCGAGTCGGGCACAGCGAGAACCAGAAAATCCGTACCGTCGCCAAGCGATGCAGGACTGCGCCGCCGCCCAAGCGGCCCGTCCACCTCAAACCCTCGTTCACGAAAGGCCAAGGCGAGCGCGCTGCCTGCGTGCCCCCGGCCTACTATGCGAATCGTCTTCAATGTCACCTTTCTGCGCTCCAGCCCTGTCAGGGTACCGGTCGCGTCAGGTCATCACGGCAGCGGTCTCAACTGCCGGCAAGCCGGGCTACCCCCGGCTTCTTCTATCAAGCATACCACGGTTATCCCCACCCGGCCAGTTCCCGCAGGCCACCGGCCACCGGCCCGGCCGCTACTTTCCCCAGCCGGCCGCTCCCAGCCGGTCCGGATCAGCCACTCCCTCACTCCCAGGATGGTTTCGCCACGTCTACCTCGGCCCCTGCCTCGGCCGACCGAGCCCACAGCCACACCTGGCCTGCAGCTTGGCGGACCGCCTCTCCGGAGACGAGCGCCGGGGCCAACTCCTGCAGTGGAACGAGAACGAACCTCCTTTGCAGCATCCGGGGATGTGGAACGACCAGGTCCGCGGTATCAATGGCCTCCGACCCGATGAGGAGGATATCGACGTCGAGGGTTCGGGGTCCGTTGCGTTCGGCCCTGACCCGGCCCGCTGCCTCCTCCAGCTCCCGGCACAAGGCCAGCAGCCTCTGGGGCGGGAGCGCTGTCCTCAGCTTCACGACCATGTTGAGGTACGGCCCCTGGCCTCCTGGCCCGCCCACGGGAGAGGTCTCGTAAATCGCTGAAACCGCTTCGACATCCGGCAGCGCCGCCACCGCGGATCTCAGGTGGCACTCCCGATCGCCAAGATTCGACCCGAGCGAAAGGAAAACGTCGCGCCGCCCGCCAACCTGTCGCTCTCGGGCCTGCAAGACGCTTACTCCACCGTGACTCCCACGCTTCTCACGTGGAACGGAACCGGAGGCTTTAGTTTCCTTACCGTGACGCGCGCGCTTTCGAGCCGGCCGGCAAACCGCTCCATAAGCCGAACCTGGATGGACCGGGCCAGTGACTCCACGAGCTGATGCTCTGTCCCCTCAACTACCTCAACGGCAAGCCCGACGGCCTCACCGTAGTCAACCGTATCGCTCAGGTCGTCAGTCGTTGCCGCTCTGTCCCCGGCAAGTTCAAGCACGAGATCTATCTCGAAAGGCTGCACCCGTGACCGCTCCTCGACGGTCACCCCGTGGCGGGCGAGCAACCTGATCCCCTCGACCAGGATCTTGACGCTCACGGTACCGCTTCCGGCCTGCCGTGCCCTCTCCGGCTGACCGTTTCCTCTGCCACGTTAAGAATGCGCCTCCCGTCGAACCCGAGGTTGCGTTTGGTCAGCTGCTCCAGGATGACCACGACCCGGGCGCCTGGCGCGACGGCACCGATCCACAGCAGGTAGCCCCCGACAAGCGAGATCAGCTCCTCGTTCAAGACGTCCGCGTGAACCAGTACCCTCTCGCCCTTTGCGAACCAGGCGTCCAGGTGCCCGTACAGATCCTGGAGGGAAGCTGCCAGGTCTGCACCGGTGGGCAGGGGCAGGTGCGCGAATTCGATGCCCGCCTCCTCGTATGCGGCAAGGTTGTGGGGGGAGTGGAGCAGCGACACCACCCGGGTGAAGCCCTGGCGTTTCAACCACTGGATCTCCTCGGTGCGGCGAACCCTCCTGTGACTGGCTCCGCTGCCGCCGGGACGCTCGCTGATCGCCAACCGGTCCGTGACGATCCATGCAAAGTGCTTCGGTGTGATCCCTTCTGCCCACTTGCCTCTCAGAGTCGTCAACAGCATCCCTTCATGCCCGTACAGTCTACATCTGCGCCTGCAACGGGGATCCGGTGCTCGCGCAGGCCTCGATCAGGCCGAGGGCCTGCTTCGTCGCCCGGACGTCGTGAACACGCACCACAGACGCCCCACTCATAAGAGCCCAGATGGCGGTCGCGATCGACCCGTCCAGGCGTTCGCCCGGCGAGAGGTCATCCATGCTGGTCGGAGCAGAAATGCGCCCGAGAAAGCTCTTCCTGCTCACGCCGATTACTACCGGCCGACCGTGGGATACGAGAGTCGGAATAGCTCGCAACAGTTCCAGGTTGTGATCGAATGTCTTGCCGAAACCGATGCCCGGATCCACCCACACCTCGCCCACCCCTGCGGCTTCCGCCAACCGGGCCCTTTCGCACAGGAAGTCGTCGACTTCCCGGACCACGTCGGCGTACTCGGGCGCCTGCTGCATCGTGCGCGGTTCTCCCTTCATGTGCATGGCCACCCAGGCAACGCCCAGGTCCGCTGCAATCGGGTACAGGGAGGCGGAGACATCGTTGATGATAGTGGCCCCCGCCTCGATCGCCCTTTGCGCCACAGCCGCCTTCCGGGTGTCGATCGATACGGTTACGCGACCTGCAAGCTTTTCCACGACCGGCACCACCCGGGAGATCTCCTTGGCCTCGCTGACGGGCATAGCACCCGGCCTCGTCGACTCGCCGCCCACGTCGATGATGTCGGCTCCCTCCTCCAGCATCTCCAGGCCCCGCTCGACGGCGGCGTCCGTGTCCAGATACGCACCGCCGTCGTAAAAGGAGTCGGGCGTCACGTTGAGGATTCCCATCACCAGGCGCATACCCGCCGGGGTGTCTTGGGTCAAGCCTGCTGATGTCCCTGGACGAAAGTCATCGCTTCGATCCGGGTCCGCGGATCATCACGGAAAATGCCCCTGACAGCCGATGTGATCGTGAGGGTCCCCGTTTTCCTGACACCGCGCATGGCCATGCAGAGGTGCTCAGCCTCGACGACGACCAACACCCCCCGCGGCGAGAGCACCCTCTCCATGGCGTTGGCGATCTGGCTGGTGAGCTCTTCCTGGACCTGCAGGCGCCTGGCATATCCTTCGACCAGCCGGGCGAGTTTGGACAAACCGGTCACCCGCCCCTCCTCCCCCGGGATGTACGCCAGGTGCGCCCGGCCGATGAAGGGCACAATGTGGTGCTCGCAGAGCGACGTGAAGGCAATGTCCTTCACCATGACCATCTCTTCGTGGTCGGAGGCGAAGGACACTTCCAGGTGCTCCGCAGGGTCCTCGTCGTAACCAGCGACAAGCTCGGCGAACATCGCCGCCACCCGCGCGGGCGTCCGCCGAAGCCCTTCTCTCGACGGATCCTCGCCGATCGCATCCAGCAGGTCCGCCACTGCACGCTCCGCCCGCTCCCTGTCCACGCTCACGAGTGGTCCGTTCCGTCATTGGCGCTTCGCTCACAGCAAGCCATGGTTCGCATCGTGGCAAGGACGAGGACGTAGGCGTACCGGGGAGTACGACGAGGACAAGAACACGGCCAGGGGTGAAGCTGGCCGTCGTAGTGGAGCAAGCCAATTGGGGGACGGACCACTACATCACCTCTGCCTGAGGGACCTCCCTGTACGAGCCAGGTGCCACCTCGCTTCCACCGGTATCCTCGTCACCGCCACCCACCATTCCGGTCGTCACAGCCCGTCTTCATACAGGTGCACATCACGCAGGTTCCGGTAGCGCTGATCCACGTCCAGCCCGTAGCCGACCACGAAATCGGGACCGATGGGGAATCCCACGTACTTGATATACAGCGGGGAACGCTGCCTGCCCTCCTTCAATAGGAGAGTACACACCTCCAGGCTCTCCGGGTTCCTCGACATGAGGTTGCGCTGAAGGTACGAGAGCGTCAGCCCGCTGTCAACGATGTCCTCGACTATCACGACATGGCGACCCGTCAGGTCCGTGTCCAGGTCCTTCACGATCCTCACAACGCCGCTCGACGACATCGCCGAGCCGTACGAGGCGATGGCCATCGTGTCGATCTCGAGAGGTATCGCCACCTCCCGCGCAAGATCGGCCAGGAAGACAAAAGCTCCCTTCAACACGCCGATGAAAAGAGGCCAAAGCCCGTCGTAATCTCTGGTCAGGTCGGCTGCCAGTTCCTCCACCCGCCGCGCTATAGCATCCGCCGGGACGATGATCGGCCCCACGCCGCCGAAGGTCGAAGCCCGCAACAAGTCCTCCGTGCGGTACCCGTCTCCGTCCCCGCGCAGGTCCTCATCCTGGCGCACAGCGACCTCCAGCACCGCCCGCTGCGCCCTTGTACAGCTTCCCCCTCGAACGCCGCACATGAACGCCCGGGGCAACGTCGGTGGCTCCAGCAAAGCCTCCTGCCACCGCAAGAACCCGCTCCACCCCAGAGTAATCCGGCGGATAGCCTTCCTCGCCCTGGCGCAGCCACCGCCTGACGGCCCGCCGTGCGAGTACCGGATCTGAGCTTGTCAGCACGTGAACGTCGGTCGGATCGACGTCCTCGGCAAGGCCTTCCAGGAACCCCGATTCCTCCGCCATGATCCCCGCCTGACGTGCGATGACGGGCACTACATCACGCCCGGCGATGTCACACAAGAGCGGGATCAGCTCGTGCCTCACCCGATTCCGCACGAAGCGGGTATCGCTGTTCGACGGATCGGTCACGGTGGGAAGGTCGAGCTCCCTGCAAACGAGCCGCATCTCGGACCGTCGCAGGCCAAGAATGGGATGCCGCGGGCCGCGTCGCATCGCCGCAAGCCCGTCGAGGGACGCACCCCTGATGAGGCGAATCAGAACGGTCTCGACCTGGTCGTCCATGGTATGGCCGGTACAGGCCCCAGACGGCAAGGCGGCCAGTCGAGCGCTCCTCGCCCTTGCCTCGAGGTTCGGGCCGGGTCCCACCTCCACCTTCACGATCCTCAACTCTACCCTCCCGCCCATTGCCGCCAGCTTTGCAACTACCTCACCGACTACCTCACCGTCCGCAGCGGAGCCTGGGCGCAGGCCGTGGTCGACATGGACGACCACGGCTTCGCACCCCGCCCGGAGTACGAGTGCAAGGAGGCCGACTGAATCAGGTCCGCCTGACACGGCGCACGTAACAAGGTTCCCCGGCGGAGGAAAATCGCAGCGCGAGAGCAGCCCGAGCAGATCGCCCCCGGCGGCCAGGGATGACGACACGCCCCTACGGACCTCAGCCTGCCCCGTTTGAGCCGCCCCGATGAGCTACGCCGAGCTGCGCTGGAGCGCGAAGCCGTTCCACCCACTGCTGCGCATTCCTCAGTTCGTCGAGACTGGGAAGGGTCTCGGGAGATTCCCAAACACGTGCCAGAAGCTCTCTGCCGCCCTCTTGCTGCACCTCCCGAACGAACCGGGCACCCTCCTCGTACTGGAGAAGCTTCGCTCTGATCCCGAAGATCTCCTGCAGGAAACGGGTCAGAGCGCCCGCGCTGTTCCGTCTCGCCTTCAGCGTACGCGAGTAGGACGCTGCCTCCTTCTCTATGCCGTGCGCCGCATCGTTCATCACCGCTTCAGCGTGTCCCTCGAGCAGGCTCATCACCGCCTGGAGGCGCCGCAGGGCACCAAGCTGGTCTTCGGTTGCGATCAATGCCGCCACGCCACCCTCCTCGACAATCCTCCTACCGGAGGCCATGCGCGAAGCAGCCCTCTTGACCACGGTCTGGATCACCTCCGGATCCGGCTTCGCCAGCAGCGACGACAGGTCGTCAATAATCGAGAGCAGGTAAGGCTTCATCCACGGCACCCCCTCGAACTGGCACCGGTGGGTCATCTCGTGAAGCGCTATCCACAGCGCGAACGGGTATTGATCGAAACGGTTCTTCGCCTGGAGGGAAAGAATATTCGGAGCGACGAAATAGATCGACCCCTCGCCATCGAACAGGTCGTACTGCCCGAGTACGCGCTTGGCCAGCCAGCCCACCATCAGCCCCAACTCGCCTCCGGCCATCCAACGCGCGGGTCGAGCGAACTTCGACGACATTGCCTGGGAGATTGCCTTTCCTTCACTCGAACGTTCACCGGACGTTCTCGCGCCAGACGTCTTCACCTCCCGATGTCCCCGGTCTTCGCCTTCCTCGCCTCCGCCCCCCTCGTCCCCCTCAGCAACGCCCCCGTCTCCCCCGTCTCCCCGGTCTTCGAGAATACCGTCCAAGACTCCGCGGAATGCGGCAACGTTCTTTCTCGACCACTGCTGCCGGTCCACAACCATGAAAACGCCCGGCGAGTCGCGTGCAGACCGCTGCGGAACCAGACCGGTCTCCGCGATTACGAGATCCTCGGACACGGCGCAGGCCTGCTCGAAAACCTCCTGCAATTCCTGCTGCTCCGCCACGCTCATAGGTCTGTCCGCGCCGTCCGGACCGGGACGCGATAGGCGAGCGGAGGCCGCCCACGACGACACGCGATCAGCTACGTCCCACGCTATCGGGCCGGCCATCAGTGATCAACCACACCGGGCAGTCTAGTGCTTCCTCTCGCAACCGGCTCGCCCGCTGCCGCATGCGGCTCCCGCGGGCCGCTAGCCACGTCTATTTCCCGCCGGTGCGCCGGGCACACCGCGGAGTCAGGCGATCTTCTTGCCCCTCATTCGCGGCATGATCTGCCTGTCGTGCCGGTAGCAATAGTCGTCCGGATTGTAGATGGACAGCACCGTCCTGCAACCGCCGTGTTTGCAGATCCTGCCCTTCGGAAACCGGTGGGCTGGCCGCGTCCAACCGTTGAACGGTGTCGCCCCGATCGTCGTATCCCGTCGTTCTGGGCTTCTCTCCATACCCGGTACAACGCCCGGCCGGCAAGATCTATTCCACGCTACGAGTCCGGACAACCCGATTTCGTGGCATTCGCATCATCAACGAGGAAAGCCCGCAGAAGCCGTACCCCGCGGGACCGGCACCTTACGCAGGCTCGGGCTATAGGGCTTCGCCATCTCTTCCTTTCGACGGCCCACCGGACCGTCTCGCGCCGGGACCCGCGCCACCAGTTGTAGGTGTTGATCCACGAGTCCGCGCAGCTGTCCTGCGGGGCATAACCGAGCACCTTCCTTGCCTTCCCGATCGAGTACGCGCCTCCGACCGAGATGAAGGGGACGAGCTCGGCCGGTGCACCAAACAACGTAGCGCCGGGCCTGCCGGCGGACCACCTGCTTGCAGCCACGACCGCCGAGATCAGCGGCCGCCAGACCGGGTACGGCCTGGAGCGCGAACCCACGCCGGACACAACCTGTCTCATGTGCTCCATCATCGTCGGGTTATCGGACGCGGCGATATTAAAGGCCTCCCCGGAGATCCCCGAAACGGTGGCCGCCAACTCGAAAGCCTGCGCAACATCGCGTGCCGACACGAAGGCCACCAGGGCGTCAGGGGCCGGCACCGGGAGCGGCACGCCCCATCTCATGAAAGAGAACGCCCGGAGCACGGTGCCTTCGTTACGGAAACCCGGGCCCATGATCAGCGGCATCCGCAGGAACACCGCCTCCATCCCGCTTTCCGCCGATATCCCGGTCAGGATCTGCTCGCACTCCCACTTGGTCCGGCTGTAGATCCCGGTGAAAAGGCGCTCGGCAGTCTCTTCCAGCGGCCTCGGCACCGCCTGCGGTCCGTACATCTCTATAGTCGACGCGAAAACGAACCGGCTCACGCCTTCACCGGCCGCCACAACGGCAAGTTGCTCCGTGACACCGACGTTCATCGAGCGATAGGCCGCCTCCGTGAGCAGGTGCTGCGGCAGCTTCGCAGCAAGGTGGATGACGTGCGTCGATCCCCGGACAAGGTCACGCATGCCGTCCGGTCGCCTGGCCAACTCCTCCAGGTCCGACTCGGCGAATCCGGCGCCGGCACACTCAGGCGGCGGAGGGATCCTGTCGGCCACCGTCACCTTCCAGCCTCCTCGGAGCAGGCGACTCACAACCGCCCTCCCGAGCACCCCGCTCCCGCCGGTCACCAACGCGCTCCGTTCTGTCGCCCTACCACCTGCCTGCCCGGCCACGACACCACCGTAGTAGAATCCCCCACGATGTGGAAACCCACCCGCGCTACGGCAATAGTGGTACCGGCGACGTTGCTCGCCCTCCTTGCGAGCTCGTGCGCTTTTCTCCCAGGGCTCGGCTACGGGCAATGGTTTCCCGAGACGGTGGCCGTGGGCGTGCAGGCTTCTAAGCCGGGAGTGCCGATCAACGAAAGTCTCCTGGGAGCGGACGGCCCGGGAAGCGCCGGTTCCGTGGGCCCCCTGCGACCCCTCGGCCTCGCCTTCGAGCGCGCCGACGTGGGCCTCGAAGAGAGCTACAACGGGCAGCCGGTCTACAACTGCTCGACCGGAGCGTGGAACCCGATCAACACCGATACGCGGGTGAACGAGATCAGGGCCGAAGGAGCCACGCCGCTGCTCATCATCGACTACACCCCTCCCTGCCTGGCAAGCAACGTGCCCTCGGGGGGGAACCCGAACTACGCGCCACCGGATGCGACCCCTTCGACCCAGGCGAAATGGGACGCGCTGGTAAAGCAAATGGCCACCCACGAGATCCTCGACGAGGGAGTCAGGATCTTCGAGGTGTGGAACGAGCCAGACGGTTTGTTCTGGTCGGGGGGCCTCAACGGGTACCTTCACCTGTACCAGGACACGGCAACCGTGCTGGAGCAGGTGGCACAGCAGTACGGCGTAGCGCTCGAAGTCGGGGGACCGGCGCTGGCCGACGTGGACAAGGCCTGGTTGCAGCCCTTTTTCAAGTACGTGCAGGCGAATGACCTACCACTCGATTTCGTCTCGTGGCACTGGTATGCCAACGACCCGGACGTTGGGCCCGGCGGGTTCCTACCGAACGGATTGTGCCTGGTAACGAACCCATCTCCTGCCGGCGTTCCCTGCTACTACAATCCCGACCTGCATGCCCGCACCTACGGCAACCAGGTGACCGAGGTAAAGAACCTCCTCGCCGGTTACCCGGGCCTCCACCCCCTCACCTGGATCGACGAGTGGAACGTCAACGCCGAGTACGACGTTCGCATGACACAGTCCTATGGAGCCGCCTTTGCCGCCGCGGTGCTCGACAGCATGCAATCCTCCGGTCTCGACCGGAGCTGCTTCTACAACGCCTGGAACCTCGGCAACGGCAGCGCACCCGCAGTCTTCGGCCTCCTTCAGGGACCGGACAACACTCCGCAGCCGGTCTACTACGCCTTCGAGTATTACCACGATCTCGCCGGAGCGTCGCTGCCAGTTACCCTGTCTCCCGACCAGTCCGGCATGGAAACGAACGGGCGCGTGGGTGCGATCGCTTCGTCCACGCTGGCGGGAGGGATTCACGTGCTCATCTACAACTTCATGCCATACTCGTTACCGGGCAACTACGGCACGACGAACCCCAACCCCTATTACCGAACGGTGTCCCTGAACCTGACCGGGCTCGCGCATGGGACGTCCTACACCTGGAACCGCAGCCTCACCGATAACGCTCATACGAACGCGGTCGTGGCGTCCGGCAATACGCAGGGCAACTCGGCAACCATCACCTTCCAGCTCCCCGCGGAAGGCGTTACGCTCCTGTCCCTCACGCCAACGGCGTCCTGACCGAGGTCGCCGGAAACACTACAATTCTTCCATGGCCGATAAGGCGAAGTTTGTCGATCTTGCACTCGTTCACATGGGGGCCCTCTACACAGCCGCGCTTCGCATGACGAGGAACCCGCCTGATGCCGAGGATCTCGTTCAGGAGACGTTCCTCAAGGCGTACCGGGGCTTCGACGGCTTCGAGGAGGGGAGCAACGTCCGGGCCTGGCTCTACCGCATTCTCACCAACACCTTCATCAACAACTACCGCGCCGCCAAAAGGCGCCCCGACGTGGAAAACATGGAGGATGTCGAGGACCTCTACCTTTTCAAACGGATACCGATATCGAGACCTTCCCAGTCCGGCGGTCCGCAACGCTCGGTCGAGGAGGAGGTTCTCGAGTCGTTCACCGACGACGAGATAAAAGAGGCTCTCGAATCGCTTCCCGAGACTTTCAGGCTTGCCCTCCTACTGGCCGATGTCGAGGGTTTTTCGTACAAGGAGATCGCTGAGATAACCGGCGCCCCCATAGGAACGGTGATGAGCAGGATACACAGAGGTAGGAGGTTCCTCGAAAAGGCTCTCCATCCCTATGTCATCTCGCGTGGTCTCGTAGAACAGGACGGGCCGGCGAAGGTCGGAACCGTAGCCCCGGGGTCGGCGACGTCAGGAGCTGTGCCGGCGGGGACGGGAGGCTCGGGGATCGTGGCGTCGGGAGCCGGGGCGATGTGCGGATCCGGGGCAGGATCGTGACCGGCGAACACGGAAGCGCTTTCTTTGATCCGGGTGGCAACTGCACCGAGGCCAAGGTAGAGCTGTACAGGTACATAGACGGCGAACTGAATGACGACACGAGGCAGGTGATCCAGCAACACCTCGACGCCTGCGAACCGTGCTTCAGGGCATACGGCTTTGCGGTGGAGCTGAAGAGGGTTCTCGCCGACCGCTGCAAGGATCACGTTCCTCCTTCCCTCGTGCAGCGGGTCCGCGAGGCTATCGAAGCTGACAGCCCCTGACCTTCCGACCGGAGGGCCGCGCGAGTAGCGCTCTCCGGATGCAGTTCAGGCGCGGTCCTGGCGGCGATCCCGCGACAGCGCCCGCCTACGAACGGGTGAGGCCCTCCAGATGCAGCTCCTCGAATGGGGCGCACACGCAGGACTGGCCTTTCCATTCCACCGATTCGCCGCCAACCGACGCTCCCTCGGCCGACATGCCATGGACCACGACCCGCACCAGCGGCGGATCCCCATAGGACCCTTCCCGCTCCCACAGGAGCTGCGCCGTACCATCCCGCTCGCCGGGCCGCCACGTGAGCCTGTCGATTCGGGAGCTACCGTAACCATCTCCCGCATCGTCGTAACAGGATCCTTCAGCTCCGCCTACCGAGTCGGGCCATATGTGGAACGACAGGAGCCTGGGCCGGTGACCGCTGTCGAGAAGCACTTTGCCTTCACCGGGGAACGGCGCTGCCGGACTGGCGCCCGTATCTGCCCGAGTGCCGGAGCCGGCTCGACGCGCCGATTGCTGCGCGCCTCCGCCGGCCGCACCCCCCCCGGCACTGCCTGCACCCGCCTGGCCCGCCCCGCCGCCGTTTCGCAGCGCGAGCTCTCCATCGCCCTCCAGCCAGAGCCCCGTGTCTTTGAACACCACGCCGGCGAACCCGTCGTCAAGAGGCACTATCCGACCCATCTTTGCGAGGAGCGGGGACGCCGGCAGGGGCCCCGGAAGCCTCGCCGTCCTCCCTCCGACGTACCCGATACTGGTACCGTAACCGGATCCCGTTCCGCAGCCGCCACCCGTGCCACAAAAGCGCGAGCCCCTCGAGTCGCCACGACCGTTCGCGGCCGGTTCCGCCGCTACCTCCCGCCGACGCTGTCCCGACGGCACACGATCCCAGATGCAGCTCCATTCTCCCGGGGGAAGGACACAGAGCCGTGAGCGGTGGGCAGGATGCACGACGGGAGCTGCAAACAACGAGTCCCCCAGCAAGAAGGTATCCGCAGACCTGAGCAGCACGGTGAGATCCTCTTCCGCCATATCCCTATAACTGCCGTCTTCCAGGCATCCCCACGCAGCCGGCCTGACCGGGGGGATACCGGTGGCGCCCGCTTCGTAGGCGAGCGTGTAGAGGTAGGGAAGCAGCCGGTAGCGAAACCGCACCCATGAAGCGATCACCCGGCGAACCTCTCCGGGCCATCGCCAGGGCTCCCTCTCCGGCACTCCCTGTACACAGTGCGTTCTCGCAAGTGGCATCAGCATCCCGAGCTGCAACCACCTGACGTACAGCTCCTCACCGGGCGCGCCGTTGAACCCGCCTATATCGGATCCGGAGAAGGCCACCCCGGACAATCCGAGCCCTATGGCGGTTGCGATCTGCTGGCGGTAGGCGCCCCATGTCGCGGCCGAATCCCCCGACCATGTCCATGCGTAGCGCTGGACGCCGGCCCAGCCCGATCTCGACAGGACAAAAGGCCTGCGCTCCGGTTCCGCCTCCCGTAAGCCCTCGAAACCTGCGGCATTCATCTCGAGCCCATAGAAGTTGTGCGCTTCGGCGTGCACCCCACCACGGCCGTCCATGGAGTGGGGGAGTGATCGGGGAAGCGTCTTGTCCCCTGCAAGGGAGATGTCGGTCGGCTCGTTCATGTCGTGCCACACCCCCGCCACTCCTGCACCGGTGAGTATCTGGTACTTCGACGCCCACCAGCGCCTCGCCGCGGGATCGGTGAAATCGGGGAATGCCGCCCTGCCGGGCCAGACGATTCCCTCGTAGGCACGACCGCCCTCGCTGGCGACGTAGTAACCCCTTTCGGTACCTTCCCGGTACATCTCGTTCGCGCCGTCAGCCTTTACGGCCGGGTCGAGGATGGTGACGATCCTCGTCCCCGAAGCCCCGATCTCGTCCGACAGCGAGCGGAAGTCGGGGAACTTCGCCTGGTCGATGGTGAAAACCCTGTAGCCATCCATGTAGTCGATGTCGAGATGTATCGCCGATAGCGGAAGCTTCATCTCGGCAAACCCCGCGCAGATCCGGCGAACGTCGTCACCCGACTTATATCCCCACTGGCTCTGGTGATAGCCCAGTGCCCACCTCGGAGGCAGCGGTGGCTTGCCCGTGAGGCTCATATAGGCACCCACAACCTCGCCAAGCGCCCCCGCCATCAGGTAATATCGCAGCGCTCCGCCCTTGAACCGGACACTGCTGGTCGCCGGGCCAGCCTGCTTTTCACCTCCCAACTCGAAAACACTCTCGAACGGATTCTCGTAGAAGCACCCCACGCACCTGGACGGGTCATTCGTGTCCACGCTCACGGTTACCGGGATGCCCACGTAGAGCGGATCGGCTCCCGGTCCCCATATCCCGCCGGGATCCCGATTCCACAGCCTGTACCTGCGCCCCGACAGGTCCAGCCCGCCAGCTTTCTCGCCGAGGCCGCTGGTCATCATGGAGCCGGCCAAGTGATAGCGAAGCTGCCAGGCCTCGCCGGAACGCGTCGGCGGCTCGTCACGCCGGAGCACGGTCACGTTCGCCCACTCCACCTGCTTCGCCCACCCTTCCTCATCGGAGGAAGCCCCTGGCCCGCCTGGCGCAGCCTTTCCCCTGCCGCCAGCTCGGCGGCCGATTCCCGTACCGGGCATTGCGAGCTCGATCGCGCCGAGATCGGAGACCCTCACGGCGGCATCGGCAGACCCGATCACGTACCACCCGGCACCGTTCTCCGGCTCGGCGACCCGTGTGATCCCTGTACCCGCGACACCGGCCGGGTCGAGCCCGTAGGGAACCGGCAATACGCCGGGCGTCCAGGTAACCCTCACGACCGCAGGCGAGATGAAGGCGATTTCCAGCTCGGCGCGGGTAAACCGGAAGATCCCGCCTTCGCCCTCCTTCTCGAACGCCTCGAGCGGCCCCGGATCCTCCCAGACGGCCGAACGTGCCTCACGCGCCGCGCCCAGAGCTGCCCAAGCGTCCTGGCCGAGCTGCTTCGCCGTATTGGCCGCGACAAGCCCGGTCCACTTGGGACCCAGGTTCCCCACCGCCGACATCCCCGCCTTGCCCAGGTAATACAGCTGCCTGGCACCGTCTCGTAACGCCATGACAACCCAGGTTAGCCGGTGAAGCCGAGTCGAAACCAAGAGCCGGCAAAGCCACCCGGGTCATTGAGATGCGTTTGCATTAGTCTTCCAGGTACGTGGTAGTGTAGCGTCCGCCGAGTGGTGCGTTACTATCTGGCGAGCCAGGGGCGTCATCTGGCCAGCGAGAGCGCGGCGATTACTTGGTGGACACTACACTGAACTCGGCCATCGGCGCGTCCCTGCCGGCGAAGGCACAGACGCCCCGAGCGTAACGACGACGAGGTTCCACCGTTTCGGCAGTTGGTGGCGCTATTGTTGACGGTGTTCACGATGAGGTTCGAGAGCCGCCGCCGGATGAGCCGGGGTTCCGGTTCCGGAGCGCCGCCGGATATTCGTGCGGGGGGCTCTGCGGAGGCGCCCGCTGTACCTCGCGGGACTGATTGAATTGATTCCCGGTTCTGCCGGCGAACTGCGGAATCCATTATGCGACCGGCAATTGGAGATCAGGTGTTCAAGTTGCAGGCAGGTCAGTTAAGGGGCGTTCTCGGCTCGGAATATCGGGAGAGTTCCTGCTCGAACGGCGACGCCCGTAACTTCCACATCGACCCGCGGGACCGAAGGCTCACAGGACGCGTTCATATCGAGCCGAACGTCTTCCTCCGCGAAGGTCGCAGGGTTCGCTACGGGGTAACCGACAACTACGGCGACTTTCCCGCAGGAACCTTCGTGACATCACCACCGGGCCATGCGCCGGCTCGCTCGGGATCGGATGGCAAAGTTCGCTCCAAGCTGCGGATGATCACCTCTGCAGGGTCCACTGAGGAGTTGTTCGCAATTAACATCCACGGATTCTTCGCGGGCGGCGGCATGTACTGGCAGGAGAGCCGCGTGCTCGCCGAGGGCCTGGGTTGGCGCCTGGTCGCACCGAGCCTTCCAGGCTTCGGCGGCAGCGATCCGCTGCCCTGGGCGAAGGTCGACATCTACGAACTTGCGAACGAAATCGCGGCGCTGATGGACCATCTCGGCGTTGGCCGTGCACTTCTTCTCGGTCATTCGATGGGCGGTGCCGTTGCGGTTGCGTTCGCTCAGCAGTACCCCGAACGCACCCTTGGCATCGTCTACCGCGACGGTGCCGCCACGCCCGCATGGAGACATCGCACCGGACTCCTCGTAAACGCCGTAAAGCCGCTCGCGCCCGACATCGCAGGCATTCTCGACCTTGGGTTGGGCCTTGCAGCCGATTTGCCGGATCTGCTCGTGGGCCGGAGGCGGGCAGACACCCTGAAGCGCCTCATCCCCGACTTCCGTCGCAACGTGCGATCGATCGGAAGGACGATCCCCGTCGGCGCGATGCTGTTCACAATCGACATGACCGGCGATGTCGCGGAGCTCGGCTCGCAGGGGAAGATTCCGCTCCTGCCCGTCTGGGGCTGTTTCGACAAGGTCGCGAACCCCTCGACGGCGGAAGAGTTCGAAGAAGCCAGTAGCCGGAAGGTAATGTGGGTCCCTGGAGGCCACTCCTGGATGCTCGCAAGGCCGACGGCGCAACTCGACGTACTTGTCAGGACCGCCAGGGGACGCGCCTTCGTCGGCCAGGTGCTGGCCAGGCAGGCAGAGCTTGGGGAGGCCCAGTCCAAGAGTCCCTGATCGGCAGAGGCTTGAGCGGAACGGAGCAGAGCGGAAGCATTGAGCGGTAGATCGCGCGGTAATATGAGACTGGCGGCCGGATTGGACTGCCGGTGAACGCGCAGGCCCTGGTGCTGGAAGCGCCGCAGGTGCTCTCGCATCACGAGCTTCCCGTACCGGTCGTAGGACCCGACGAAGCCCTGCTGAGGGTGGAAGCCTGTGGGCTTTGCGGCACGGACCATGAGCAGTACAGCGGCGAACTACACCCGGGCTACGGCTTCATACCGGGCCACGAGAGCGTAGGTACGCTCGCCGAAGTGGGCGCTATAGCTTCGCAGCGTTGGGGCCTGAGCAAGGGCGATAGGGTCGCGGTCGAAGTTTTCCAGTCGTGCGGCGCTTGCGAAGAGTGCCGGAACGGCGAAGTACGCCGCTGCATCTCTCACGGCATAGGCGACATGTACGGCTTCATACCCGTCGACACCTTCCCCGGGCTTTGGGGGGGATATGCGCAGTACCAGTACCTGAGTGCCGATTCGATCCTCCACAGGGTGCCTCCGGGCCTGGATCCGGTGGTGGCTACACTTTTCAACCCGCTCGGTGCGGGCTTCAGATGGGGCGTGACGATACCGCACCTTCAGCCAGGTCAGGCAGTTGCTGTGCTCGGTCCCGGCATAAGGGGCATATCGGCCTGTGCCGCCATGAAGGAGGCCGGAGCGGCTTTCGTGATGGTCGCTGGTCGGGGGCCGCGGGATCATATCCGCCTCGAAGCCGCACGCAGCTTCGGCGCGGATATAGCCGTTGACGTCGACGAGGAAGACCCGGCCAGGGCGTTCAAGCGTGCATCCGGAGGGCTCGCCGACATCGTGCTGGACGTCACCGCGAAAGCCCCTGGCGCGCTCGGCCAAGCGGTAGCGCTTGCCAGGGACGGCGGCACGATCGTCC
This sequence comes from Actinomycetes bacterium, assembly GCA_021816935.1. Lineage (GTDB taxonomy): Bacteria > Actinomycetota > Acidimicrobiia > Acidimicrobiales > JAMCPL01 > JAKAWR01. The sequence continues at coordinate 52,282 of JAKAWR010000009.1, read as the reverse complement.
TGGCAGGAACCAAGGGGTCCGCGGATACCCCCGGTTTCTGGCCGGACATGCTCATCTATAAGGAGTTGACCGTGCTGGGAGCGCTGGGGGTTGACTCGGCAGCGTACATATCGGCACTCGATCTACTCGCGTCGGGATGCTATCCCTTCGCCGAGCTTCCGCGGATGACCGCCGGTCTGGACGGCGCGGAAGAGTTGCTCCAGATCATGGGTGGACTCGGCGGTGCGCCGGGAGCGGATAGCGCTCCCCCGCCGGTACACGGAGTGGTCGTCCCGTGGCGATGAACCGGGGGCGGTTCCGGCTCGCGCAGTATATGAACGGGCAACGACCCCACCTCGCGTAAGCGAGTTGTCGACACGCTCCACGACAGAATAGAAAGGAAGTGAAAATGCCGGAGGCTCTTGTGGGCATGCTCTCCGATGAGGATGCTGTCGAGACGGCCACGAGGATAGGCGTCCCGAAGATCATGGCGCGCCTGTCGATCTTCAGGATCCTGCTGCGTCACGAGAAGTACGCGAAAGCCATGAGCGACCTCCTCCTCACGCTTCTTGCGGGGGACCACCTGGCGCATCGCCATAGGGAGATCCTCATCATGCGAATCGGGTGGATCACGGGGTCGGTCTATGAGTGGACAGAGCATTGGCGGATTGCGCAGCTTTTCGGAGTCGATCCGCAGGAGTTGCTGGCCGTCAGGGACTGGCGGTCGCACGAGGGCTTCGACCGGCAGGACCGGACGCTCCTGGCGGCGGTGGACGAGGTGGTGGTGGACGGCGCTCTGTCCGACGAGACCCGAATAGCTCTTGCCGAGGGCTTCGATGAGATGACACTGCTGGAGCTCCTCGGCGCCATCGGCACATGGTGGATGATCTCGGTCGTGTTGAAGGGTCTTGCAGTGCCACTGGACGCCGGCGACACCCCGTGGCCGCCCGACGGCAAGGTACCTCCGACCGGCTGACTCCCTCCTCCGGCGCGCTGGCCGAAACAGCGAGCGCAAGCCCCGGACTATAGCCCTGGGGAGGATGTCAGTTGGAGCCACCGGAGCTCTGGACCTCGGGGCCGATGGGCCGATGGGCCGATGGGCCGATGGGCCGGTGGGCCGGTGGGCCGGCGCCCCCTTGAGCGTGCCTGCGTAGTATGATCTACTTGCTATGCCAGCTGACACCGGTAGGACCGGCAAGAACGCCAAGCAGGCTGCTCGCGAAGCCAGCCGCCCGGTAGTGGCCGGGAAGGGTGGGCAGCACCGGGGCTCGCAGAGCCAGGGAGCTCGAAGCCGGGGCGGAGAGCGCGGCGAGACTCGCCCGGGGCCGGGCGCCCGGAACGGTAGGGCAGGTAGCGGCCCGGACCGAACGCGGGGCCACGGAACAGAAAGAGCGCGAACGGCAACCCGGCCTGCTGCGTACAAGGCCAGCCGCTTCTCGCCGGCCATGCTGGCCTGGTCGGTGGTAGGCCTCGTCGTCGTGATCGTCGCCGTACTGGTCATAGTGAACGTCACCGGAGGGCATCCGAAGACTCCGAGCACTTACGGGCCGGCCACCGCTCAGGACCTCAAGGCTCTTACCGGCAACGCTCTTTCGGTTTTCAACACGGTGGGAGCGCCTTCCGGAACAACGCTGCAGTACACGAAGCAGGCATTCCACACCCTGCCCGCCAAAGTGCCGCCGCTCTCCCTGGTATCGGGCCCGCTTCCCGAGGTCTTCTACCTCGGGGCCGAAGACTGCCCGTTCTGCGCCGCCACACGCTGGGGCCTCATCATGGCACTGAGCCGGTTCGGCACCTTCAGTAGGCTTGGCCGGATGACGTCTTCCGCCGTGGACAGATACCCCTTGACGAACACTTTCACCTTCTATGGCTCCACCTATTCGAGCCACTACCTCGACTTCGTGCCGGTCGAGATGAGCACCAACCAGCCGTGCACGACCGGTGCATCCAACTGCGCCGTTGACGGCTACGTGAAGCTCCAGTCGATGACACCCGCCGAAAGCAGGATCGCTGGTAAGTACGACGCTCCCCCTTATACGGGGCCTGCCACGAGCGGTAATTCGGGAGGGGCGGTGCCCTTCGTCGATTTCAACGGCAAGCTCATCCTTTCGGGCGCGCCGTACGACCCGGGCATCCTGGCCGGCATGACATGGCCTGAGATCGACAGCGCGATTACAAGCGGGAACTCCACCATTGCTCCGGTGATCATCGGCGTCGCCAACAGCTTCTCGGCCGCCATCTGCGCCACCACCGGCGACCGGCCCGCCTCCGTGTGCAACTCCTCCGGGGTCACGGCCGCCGCCAAGGCCATCGGGGTTAAGTAACCCTCCCTGTCTCGGCTTCAGCCTCTCCGGCGACGGCCTTCACGGTGCTTCGCGATACACGTTCGGACGCCTCCCTGCCTTCGTCGTCGCCCGTAAGTTCGTTGCGATCACCATCCGCCTCATGGTTCCCGCCTTCGTCATCGTCGCCCTCGTCCCACCCACCCGATCCAAGCGCGGCACCAACCCGGGATCCGAAACCCTGGCCGAGAGACCAGCCGGACGACGACACCACCGTGACAAGCAGCAGGAACGTCGTAATGTGCACCGACGTGCACCAGAGGCAGATCTTGTGGATCTCGTACAGCTCCAGGTAAATAAGGTAAATAACGAAACCGATCGCAACGAGGATGCCACCGAAGCGAAACCAGCCGATCCATCTCCCGGCCCGCCGCCCCAGGTCGCCCAAGCCTGCGGACGCGTACCAGGCCCACGGAAGGAAGAAGAGGAACATAACCGCGTGCCAGATATCGCCGTACACGGCAATAGGCAGGCCGAACAGTACCGACTGCGGGCTCGTTATGACCGCCGCGCAGTCGATGGCGCCGCTGTTAGGGCACACGAGTAGGCTGGGTGTGACGTAATGCACCACGGTCAGGTAGACCGAGATGCCCAGACCCGTTAGGCTCAGGATGCCCGATACCGGCACCTGCCACGGCATACGAACGGGCCATATCCTCCGCCGGAGCCTGATAGCCATATAGTGGTCCAGCCTAGTGCACCGTCTCCCGGTCTCCCGCGCCCTCCGTCTCCAACCCCTGCCGGCACCGGCACGTCCTCGATCGGCAAACCGACTTGCGCGTGTACCGATATATCGCTATGATATGTCGCGTGATAGAATTGGCGATTCTCGGCGTCTTGGCCGACCAGGACCTTCACGGCTACGAGATCCGCAAGCGGCTCAAGGACGAAGGCGTGGTCATGACCCTCTCGTTCGGGTCGTTGTACCCGGCCCTTGCCCGCCTAGAGCGCCAGGGAGCGCTCGAAACCCTGCGCCCCAGCGTACCCGGCCAACCCGGCTCGGACAGCGCGCCCAGTCCCGCAGGCTCAGTTACGACCTCCGCCGCCAGGCATATCCCTCTCACGGGTTCGCTCACCGGTGAGCGGCAAGCCGCATTTCTCGCAACGGCGCCGGCCTCACGGAGTGGAAGGTCAAGAAAGGTGTACCACATCACCGAAAAGGGCCGGCAGCTCTTCGGGGAGCTAATGAGCGAGGAACAGGCCTCAGCCCGCGACCAGCGAGAGTTCGACATCCGCCTAGCGTTCGCCAGGCACCTACCGCCTCCCGCGCGGATCCGCCTTCTCGAGCGCCGGAGGATCCAGCTCGCAACCCGGCTTCAGGAGATCGAGGCCGCAGAGCGGGCGGCGTCCCACCGTCCCGCTGGTTACGGAGCCAGGCTGCTCGCACACGAAATCGACACGCTGAAAAGAGACATAGGTTGGCTGGACAAGCTCATCGACGACGAGCACCCCCGCGCCGGCCTGATCAACTCACCCAAGAAGGGAGAAGCAAGATGACCACTAGAGAACCGATCCGCTTAGCGATCGCCGGAGTCGGCAACTGCGCCAGCTCGCTCGTCCAGGGTCTCGACTACTACCGTGACGCCGACCCGAACGAGACCGTCTCGGGCCTGATGCACCCGGTGGTCGGTGGGTACCACGTCTCCGATATCCAGGTGGTCGCGGCCTTCGACATCGACAATTCGAAGGTTGGTTCCGACGTGTCAAAGGCGATCTTTGCCGGCCAGAACAACACCATTCGCTTCTCGAGAGTCGGCTTCCAGGATGTCCACGTCCTGAGAGGCCCCACCTACGACGGCTATGGCGAGTACTACCACCAGGTCGTGGAGGAGTCACCCGCCGAACCCGTCGACGTGGCGGCCGAGCTCCGTACCGCCGGCGCCCAGGTGCTGATCAGCTATCTCCCCGTCGGCTCGGAACAAGCCCAGCGATACTACGCCCAGTGCGCCCTCGAAGCAGGCGTGGCCTTCATCAATGCCATACCGGTCTTCATCGCCTCCAACCCGGAGTGGGCGCAGCGTTTCACGGACGCTGGCGTTCCTATCGTGGGTGACGATATCAAGAGCCAGGTAGGATCCACGATCCTGCACCGCGTACTGACCCGCCTGCTCGAAGATCGCGGCGTGGCGCTCGACCACACCTACCAGCTGAACTTCGGGGGGAACATGGACTTCATGAACATGCTCGAACGATCCCGCCTCGAATCGAAGAAGATCTCCAAGACCCAGGCGGTCACGAGCCAGATGGAAGCAACCCGCCTCTCTGGCGGGGACATCCACATCGGCCCCTCGGACCACGTCCCGTGGCTCGACGACCGGAAGTGGGCTTACATACGGCTCGAGGGCCGCAATTTTGGGGGTGCGCCTCTCGCCATCGAGCTGAAGCTGGAGGTCTGGGACTCGCCGAACTCGGCGGGGGTGATGATCGACGCGATCCGCTGCGCCCGCGTGGCGCTCGACCGGGGAATCGGCGGTCCGCTGATCGGCCCGAGCGCCTACTTCATGAAGTCTCCTCCAGAGCAGTTCACCGACGAGGAGGCGCGCCGAATGGTCGAGGATTTCATTGCTCCTCCCACCACTTGCCCAGACGGCGAAGAGCCTCCTCTTTCGGGTGGGGACCTTCGTCCATCCTGAGATCCAGGAGGAACGCGAGCGCCTTGCCAACCAGTGGCCCTGGCCCGATACCCAGGTGCTCCATTACCTCGTTGCCATCCAGGTCGGGCCTGATCGAGTCGAGGGCTTCCTGTGTCCGGAGCTCAACGATCCGGAGCTCAAGAGCGTCTATTCGCCGGTTCAGCGACCGGGCCTTGTCGGGGTTCCTCGTCGTGCAGTCGCATCGCGTTAGCTCGTTCAGCCGCTGAAGAAGCGGACCGGCGTCCCTCACGTACCTGCGGACCGCCGCGTCGGTCCAACCGAACCGGTAGGTATGGAAGCGAAGATGCAGCCTGACCAGTTCCGACACCACCCTCACGTCCTCTTCCCCGTAGCGCAGCTCCCGCATCCTGCGCCGGGTCAGCTTCGCACCGACGACGTCATGGTGGTGGAAGCTGACGCCATCCCTGGCGAATGACCTGGTGGCAGGCTTCCCTACGTCGTGGAAAAGCGCCGCGAGGCGCAGCAGCCGGTCCCGGCTCGCTTTGTCCACGACGGCAAAGGTATGGGCTAGCACGTCCTTGTGCTGGTGAACCGGGTCCTGCTCCAATGCAAGCGCCGGCAGCTCGGGAAGGAAAAGCTCTGCAAGGCCCGTCTCGACAAGGAAACGCAGCCCCGGAGACGGGCGTTCCACAACCAGGAGCTTGTCGAGCTCGTCACGGATGCGCTCCCGAGAGACAATGTCAAGCCGACGGCGCAACCTCCTCACGGCATCGACGAGGGCCTCATCGGGTTGCAGGCCATACCCGGCCGAGAACCGCGCCGCCCTCAGCATCCTCAGCGGATCGTCCGAGAAAGACTGTTCGGGTGACCCGGGGGTCGCCAACCTGGATGCGGCGAGATCATCCAGCCCGCCGAAAGGATCGATCAGCTCGAAGCCGGGCAGCGTCAACGCCATTGCGTTCACCGTGAAGTCGCGCCGGGAAAGATCGTCTTCGAGCGACATGGAATACCTCACCTCGGGTTTACGGGAGATATCCGAATACGACTCACCGCGGTGTGTCGTTATCTCGTACCTTCTGCCCTTTTTCCAAGCTCCCAGCGTGCCAAAGGCCTTGCCTTGCGACCACACCTTCTCCGCCCATGGGCTCAAAATAGCCTCGGTCTCCTCGGGCAACGCGTCGGTCGTGAAGTCGAGGTCGGGCAGGGCGGGGGGCTCACCCGGCCTACCCGTCGCGCCCCCGTCCGGGAAGCGACCGAGCACGAGGTCGCGAACAACTCCGCCCACCAGGTAGATATGCTTTCCCGCCGACTCGAAAACGCCAGCGAGCTCGCTGGTGAGCGCGGCAACCTCTCTCGCCCGCTCGGGGATCATGAGACCCGATGTTAGCGTAGCGGCGGAGGAACACCTCCGCCGTCACCCCCGCACGGGCTCCCGCGCCTGAGGCTCCGAGCAGCAGGACCACCCCGATTGCCAGACCGGCACGACCGCCGCGTCGCAAACCCGCGAGTTGCCTCTCCACCCATGACGCCATGCTCTAGAGATGCCCCCCCCCGGTGAGATTGCAACCCCCGGGAGTGTTCATTGTTGGATTGTTGGTTAATGGTTCGGATGATCTGTACGCACGCACTCGGAAGGGCCACAGACCCAGGATCTTTCGGCTCCACCGCTCCAGGGTCCGGCCAAGATCCTGCCCGGACAGCGCTTACCTCCCGCCCCGCTGCTGGGTCCTGTATGCTTTCCACGTGCTCTCAGGGGTCGCAACCGTCCTCGCCGCCATTTTCCTCTTCGCCGGCTGGGCCGGGATCCGGACCGCGTCACCGTCTGTCGTTGACGGAGACACGCCCACCGCTTTCTTGCCGACCGGTTACGCAAGCAGCGGGTCTGCAACGGGTCTGTACCTCGTCTCGCAATCGCCGTGGGCATCGGGAACCGTGCCTTTCGGGATGACCTTCAAGGTGCCGACCACGACCCCCTCCGGCGGCGGCGGCTCCTCATCGCAGCATTCGCCCTCGGAGGTCCCCGGAAGCGGCAACGGCTATTCCGTTGAGCTTGCCGTCTATCCTCGCCTGGTGAGTGAGAGCGACCTCCTCGCCATCGTGCAGGGCAGCTCGCCCGGATCACCTATAGCGACATCACCGGCTGTCCCACTCGCCGGGGGAGGAAACGGCCTTGTCCCGGGAGCCGGCGGTACCTACACCCTGACGGCACCCGTATCGAACGGGCCCGGCCCGGGAGGAGCTGGACCTCCTTTCGCCCTCTACCTGGACTGCACGCCCTCGTCGGGAACCTGCTACGGTGTCTACCCCGTCCAACTATCCCTGGTCGCTCCGGGCGGCAAGAGCGTGGCCACCATCGACACGTTTCTCACCTACCTGCAGGTACCACCGGGCACGAGCCGCCTCAGGGTCTCCCTCTTGGTATCGCTCGAACCCCCGCCGCCGGACGCCTCCGCAAGTACGGCAAGGAGCTGGTTGGGTTCCACGGAGTCCGAGATAGGGGATCTCTCCCTTTATGCAACTCCCGCCACCGTCTCCTGTTCCGGCCAGGTGATCAGCCTGCTCGAAAGTGCTGCGAGATCGAGCGCGACTGCCCGTAAGGCACTTTCCGAGCTGGCAACGTTGACCACTCGCGGCCATGACGAGATCGGTGCTTCGACCTACGTTCCCATTGACCCGGCAGGGATCGTCGCCACCGGTGACAGCAACCAGCTGCCGGCCCAACTCGCCGCCGGGAAGGCCTCCCTTGCGTCTGTCCGCGCAACCCAGAACCCGGCCGTCTGGCTCTCCTCCGTTCCGCTTTCGGACGAGGCGGCCGAAGCGCTCCAGTCGGAGGGCATCAACGCCTTCGTAACGACACAGGATGCCGTTAGCTCGATTTATAGCGCGCTCACGCCGACTCAGCCGTTCCCCATCCGGCTCGGCAACGGCCGGCAGGTGGAAGGCTTTCTTGCGGATACGGCGTCGACGGAGATACTCGCCTCCGCCTCCTCAACCTCTCCTGCCTCCTCAACCTCTCCTGCCTCCCCCGAATCTCTGGGATCCTCCCCCTCTGGCAACGTTCAGGCGGCCTACGACCTGCTCGCCAACCTCGCGCTAATCTATTTCGAGGCCCCAAACTTGCCGGCTCTACGAGGGGTGGTCGTAGACGCCTCGGCGGCAGGTACCGCAGCCGGCGAGCAGAGCGTGACTTCCATGGTCCTCCGGGCTCTTGCGGCCGACCCGGTACTCGACCCGGTCACCCTTTCCCGGCTCGGCAGCGAGGTGGGGGAGGCTGGCCCCTCCTTCCGGCGGTCCTTCACCTATGCCCCCGCCCGCGTCTCGCCAACGTCCAGTTCCGGCCGCCTTTTCCGGTCAGTCGAAATCGCATCGGGAGAGCTTGCCAACCTCCGATCCTCAATTAGCAACGCGACAGTTACGACCCGGCTTGAACAGCAAATCCTCACCGCCGAAGACCGCCGCTCCAACTCCAGGGAGATCCGGGACGCGCTCACCCCGTTTGACGCGTCGGTCAAAGGTATCGAATCCCGGATTGACATCGTGTCGGGTCGCACGATCACCCTGACCTCGAGCCACGCGATACTTCCCGTGACCATAGCTTCGCGCCTTGCCTACCCCGTAGAGGGGGTACTCCGCCTCACCGGAAACGGGCTGCGCTTCCCCGGCGGCAACACTCTCACCGTGAAGCTTGCCGCATCATCTACCACGGTTGCCAACCTGCATGTCGAGGTCGCCGCTACCGGTTCCTTCGTGGTCAGGATCCACTTCGTCACCCCGGCAGGCTCACTGGTCATCGCCCGGGCCGACGTCCCGATCCATTCAGCTGCCATCTCGGCCGTTGCGGTGATCCTCTCCGCCGGGGCGGTAACCGTGCTCGCCGCGTGGTGGATCCAAACTCTCGTAACAAGGCGGCGCAGGAGATCCGGCCGCCATCTCCACCCGCCAGCCGCCTCGCCCGCCGAGGCAGCCCGGGCTGCCTCGGATCCCACCTAGACCATGAACGGCGAGACCCTGACCGGTCGGCAAGCTGACGCCGGCACGGTAAGCGCCATGAACCGGGCGACCCTCTCGATGGGGATAGGCACTACCCTGTCGCGAGTCACAGGCCTCCTTCGCGTGTTCGCGCTTGCGTATGCCCTCGGCTTCACCTCTCTGGCCGACTCCTACAACCTCGCCAACACGATCCCGAATATCCTTCACGACATCGTTCTCGGAGGGATCCTCACGGCGGTGTTCGTACCGGTGTTCATCGAGCGGATGGAGACGAGCCCGGCAACGGCTACGGAAGATATCTCCGCTGTGCTGTCCACCTCGCTTGTTGTCGTAGCGCTGGCCACAGCGCTCTTCCTGGCGTTCGCACCCGGTATTGCTCACGTTTTCGACCACTTCGCCGCGGGCGGCACCGGACGTTCCCGCCTGGACGTGACGATCACCCTCCTACGCCTGTTCGCTCCGCAGCTCGCCGCCTATGGCACGTTCAGCATTGCCACCGCCTACCTGAACTCGCATCGGCGTTTTGCACTGCCTGCATTTGCCCCGGCTGTCAACAACCTCGTTCTCATCGGCGTCCTCATGGCATTCGGCGTCGCCGCAAAGCACCCTACTCCCGCCTGGGTTGCCGATCACCACGGTCTGCTCATTCTCCTCGGCGCGGGCACGACCGTCGGCGTCGTCCTCCAAGCGCTCGTACTTGTCCCGAGCCTTTACCGCCTGGCGCCCGAGCTTCGCTGGAACTTCGCATTCCGCCACCCGGCGGTAAGGCGAGTCGTACGGCTCGGCCTTTGGACGCTCGGGTTCGTCGTCGGAAGCCAGTTGACCCTCCTCGTCGTGCTTGCAGTGGCCCTTCACCTGGGAACCGGAGATGTGGCCGCCTACACCTATGCGTACACCTTCTTCCAGTTCCCCTTCGGCATCGTGGTCGTCTCCGTAATGAGCACCACCATCCCCGAGCTGTCCAGCACATGGTTCACCGGCCGTACCGGGTCGTTCAGGCGGTACTACACAACCGGACTCGTACGCATCCTGGCGCTCGTACTTCCCGCCGCCGGTGGCGAGCTGGTCATCGCCCACCAGGCGATAGCGCTCCTGCTCGGGCACGGCGCCGGCAACTTCTCATCGAGCAGCCTGACGGGCGAGGCTCTTGCACTCCTCGCCGTCGGCCTGCCGGGTTTCAGCGTATTCATGTATACGATGGCCGCCTTTCAGTCGATGCAGCGCATGAAGGCCGTCTTCTGGATCTACCTGCTCAAGAACGGGCTCAACCTGGTACTGGCACTCCTGCTTTCGGCGACGCTCGGTTTCAGGGGACTTATACTTTCGATCTCGATCGCCTACGACCTCACGGCGCTCTTGTCCGTATGGTATTTCCAGCGCTCGACCGGTGGCGTATCATCGGCCCTGTTGAGACACCTTTGGCGGCTTTGCATTGCAACCGCCTGCCTGGCCGGTGCGGCCGCCGCGGGCGTGAGCATCTCCGCGTCGACATCTTCGGCCGGTCTTCTGGCCCGCGTCTGCACCGCCGTCGGGGCAGGCCTGGTCGCTTACGTCGCGACCATCGTGGCGACCGGTTACCTCCAGGAACGCCGTCGTAAACGGCTTCACGCGGCACGTGCGGCAGGTGGCGGTTAGACTGGCGCACTATGCCATCCTCGGTGAAGGTGATAACCGACTCTGCCAGCGACCTGCCGGACGGGATCCTCTCGGGCAACGACATCGCGATGGTCTCGCTTGCGATCCGTTTCGGCAACAGGGACTATATCGATCGTGTGGACCTGCCGACAGAGGAATTCTGGAAGATGATCCGCTCGTCAACCGAGCTTCCCCAAACCGCGGCTCCATCTCCTGGAGCTTTTGGCTCGGCGTTCGACGAAGCCTTCGAGGCAGGATACGCTGGGGTGCTCTGCATCACCATGTCGGCATCTATGTCGGCCACCTACCAGTCCGCGATTTCGGCAGCGAAAGAGCATCCGAATGGCACCAATATCATGGTGGTCGATTCCCAGCTCGTATCAATGGCAGAGGGGCTTCTCGTCATGCGCGCGGCAGAGGCCGCCGCGACCGGGACCTCCCTGCCGGAGTTGTACGAGAGCATCTCGGCGGCCCGGGAGCGTTTCGGGCTCTACGGTCTTATCGGCTCACTGGACCATTTGAGGCGAGGCGGCCGGATCGGCGGCGCCCAGGCGTTCCTCGGATCCATGCTTTCCATCAAGCCCATCGTCGAGGTGCGCGAGGGTCGGGTCGAGCCCGAGTCCCGCCAACGAACCCGCGGCCGGGCAATAGAGCACATGATCGCCAAGACAGCCGATCACGGCCCACTGGCGCGGGTTGTGATCGTCAACGGCGACTCCGGCGATGCGACCGTTCTGGAGGAGAAGACCTCTACGCTCGATTGCGCGTCCGAAACGTACTCCGTGATACTGGGCGCGGTCGTCGGAACGCATACCGGCCCCGATACGGTAGCGATCTGCTTCGAGCGGGCACCGTTGCAATCACCCGTACATACGGAAAGCTGGTAGCAACCCACACGACACCCCGTCCCCTCAATGGCGTGGCACCCAACGGGGAACTTGTGTTCGTGGCTCTTATGCCGAACCCGGAATGGCTCCAGAGTGCGTCGCTTGCATTGCGGCCACGGCCGCCTACAATGGTTCCTATGGCTCCAACCGCCCGCTCGGAGGACGCACTTCAGGAAGAAAGCTTGGATGATTGGGCTCACCGCACCGCTGCCACTATCGAGGGTGCTGTTGGCAAGATCCATAACCTGACGGTACGTCCGATCACCCTCCTGGCAAGGGGTATCGTGTTCGGCACAATTATTATTACTCTGCTGGCGATCTTGGTTACCACGTTATCTATCGGCATTATCCGTTTGCTGGATGTGTACCTTTTCGCACATCGAGAGTGGATTTCGGACCTGGCCGTCGGGGGAGTGTTCCTACTTGGAGGCCTAGCCCTCTGGTCAAAGCGCAGACCACCGGTAAGGAGCGCTCAGCGCTGATGAACGACCAATCCAGCGAAGACGGCATGGCCGAGGTAAAGGATGTGGTCATCTTGGGCTCCGGCCCTGCCGGCCTTACCGCAGCCATCTATACTGCCCGTGCCACCCTCGCCCCGCTGATACTCGAAGGCGACGGCGACCCGACCGGCGACCAGCCCGGTGGCCAGCTCATGCTCACTACCGAAGTGGAGAACTACCCCGGCTTTCCCGATGGCGTCCTGGGTCCCGACCTGATGCAGGAGTTCCGGAAGCAGGCTGAGAAATTCGGCGCGGAGATCGTCTCCGGAGGCGCGGTCAGGGTAGACCTCGGCCAGAGACCCTTCGCCGTCTGGAACGGCTCAGGCGGCAATGACCCGGTACGCGCCCGGGCGGTCATTGTCGCCACCGGCGCTCACGCCATCCGCTTGGGAGTGCCCGGCGAAGAGCGCCTCGTAGGACACGGCGTGTCCACCTGCGCTACATGTGACGGCTTCTTCTTTCGCGACCAGGACATCGCCATGGTTGGCGGGGGGGATTCGGCGCTCGAGGAGGCAATCTTCCTGACCCGTTTTGCGCGCAGCGTCACCGTTATTCATCGCCGCAACGAGCTCAGGGCTTCACGGATCATGCAGGCCCGGGCCCGGGCCAACGACAAGATCTCCTTCCTGCTCGAATCCCGCGTCGTCGAGGTCCTCGGCGGCTCGGCGGTATCCGGCGTACGCGTGGAAAACGTGTTAACTGGTGAAAACGCAACGCTGGACATCACCGGACTGTTCGTAGCGATCGGACACGAGCCGAATACCTCCATATTCAAAGGGCAGCTCGATATGGACGATCGCGGCTATATTTTGACCAAGCCGGATTCATCGCTCACCAGCGTTGCGGGAATATTCGCTTGTGGCGACGTCCAGGATAGGATTTACAAACAGGCCATAACGGCAGCGGGTTCAGGCTGCATGGCTGCCCTGGACGCGGAACGCTGGTTGCGCGAGACCTCCTGACCGCGCAGGCCAAGGTTGCCCGGCCGTCCGAGCTGTCCTCACTGCGGCAACGCAGGCGGCGCGGCAGGGCTTCCGGTTGCCCGACGACTGATCGCGTCCGGTAGCGCGATCACTTCAGCCATGACTACTGCGCACGCTGTATCCTGATGCAGTGCTTCCACTGCGTCCAACAGATCGGGGACCGCTCGTGCTGGACCTTCAGCAACGGCTTGCGCAAGTGGGCCTTGAGACCGCTCCCGACACGCCGGCATCCTACGGTAACGCCACCCGAGCATCTGTCGAGGCTTTTCAGCACGGGAGACGGCTGCCTGTCACCGGCATCTGCGATCAGCAGACCTGGGACGCCCTGGTAGAAGCCTCGTACGAACTGGGGGACAGGCTTCTCTATTTCCGCCACCCGATGACAAGGGGAGACGACGTGGCCGAGCTCCAGCGCTGCCTTTCCGCACTTGGCTTTGACACGGGCCGGATCGATGGCATTTTCGGGACGCTGACGGCTGCAGCCTTGGCCGATTTTCAGACCAACATGGCCCTTCCCTCCGACGGGATTTGCGGCACGCGAACGATACAGGAACTTCGCCGCGTACAGGCAAGGCACGCGAACTCGCATCTGGTTGCATACGTGCGTGACAAGGTGCGCCTGCGAGACTCTTCTCACGGCTTGGCCGGCTCGAGAATCGCCGTTGCCGAAGACGGAAGTCTCGGCGCCCTTGCGGCAGCGCTCAGGCGCGACCTCACCGAAGCCGGCGCTGCCGTAATCGAGGTGATGCACCCCGATGGCTCTGTCCAGGCTAGATCCGTCAATGCATCCGGCGCAACGGTATGCCTGGGAATCACGCTCCTCGGCGGGGGCTCCGATCCTGTCGTCTCGTACTACGCCGGCCATTCATACGAGTCCCCGGGCGGACGCCGACTTGCAGAGTTGACCCGCACCCACCTCATGCTCCTGGAGGGCTATCACCGGATCTCGGTTGAAGGGATGTCGCTGCCGTTCCTGAGAGAGACGTCGATGCCGGCCATGCTCTGCCGGCTCAGCTCACCAGCCTTTGTGGTGAACAATACCGGCGACATCGCGGCCGCCCTTGCCAGGGCACTCGGCGACTGGAGCGTCTCGCCGGTCGAAGCCTCGACTGTTCAATAAGCCGAACCGCACTCGAAAATCACACGTTCTACCTACAGCTCCAGGTCTACCTGAGGTTACCGGGCAGCCTGAGCATTATCCACAGGTTCATGCACAGCCTGTGGATAACCCTGTAGCTCCCCGCAACCCTCCTAATTCTCTTGTAGAGGGTTCCTCCCCATCCGAGCTGACGGCGGCCCTGATCAACTTCCCGCAGTACCTGGTTGTAATGTCTCTCGAGAATAAACCCTCAATGTGCCACCATTAGATGATAAAGTCGTTCTAAATCATCAATTGTGGCAAACTCTACAATCAGCTTCCCCCGCCTACCAGTTACCTCAACACGAACCGTAGTATTTAGATAGTCGGCAAGGAGCTCTTCCAGCTCGGCAACTCCCGGTACGGCTCCACGCTGGATTTTCACCCTATCGATTGGACCGGATGCGGGTTCATCCGGGTGTAATTTGTCTCCGGTTCCGTTTGCCTCTACGCCTTCGCCTGCAGGAGTCGATGATCCATCTTTGGTTGCGTCCAAACCTTCATTGTCGTTTGATTCGAACTCCCGTAGATAATCGCGCACGAGACCCTCGACGTCTCGAACGCTCAACTTCTCTGCAACGGTCTTGGCCACAAGTCCCTCCAGAAATGTCCGATCCGGGACACCAAGCAACGGCCTCACATGACCGACAGTAATCACATCATCGACCAACGCCCTCTGCACGCCCGCCGGCAATTGAAGGAGCCTGATCGCGTTGGAGACAGCGGATCTGCTCTTGCCAACTCTCTTGGCAACCTGCTCGTGTGTATATCCGAACTCGTTAACCAGCTGCTGGTAAGCGGAGGCCTCCTCGATAGGATTCAAGTCCTCACGGTTCAGGTTCTCAACAAGGGCCTTTTCGAGGCTTCCCAATTCGTTTCTCTCGTGCACGATCGCGGGTATACTCTGAAGGCCCGCTCGGCGGGCAGCCCGCCACCGTCGCTCTCCTGCTATCAGCTCGTACTCATCATTGCCGCTGTCGCAAACAAGTACCGGCTGGAGCAGGCCAACCTCCTTTATCGAGGCTGCCAGGGAAATCATCCCGTCCTCATCAAACCTGGTTCTCGGCTGGAAGGGATTCGGTTTGATGCTCGTAATCGGAATCTCCCTTAGCCTGGAGTCATTCCTACCAGTTCCGCCGGGAATCAGGGCGTCGAGCCCTCTCCCCAGCCCGCTACGCTTCGGCACTGCTCATCTCCTTTGCAAGCTCTCGGTAGGCTATCGAGCCACGCGACGAGGGGTCGAAAACCATTATCGGTTGCCCGAACGATGGAGCCTCGGAAAGCCGCACCGTACGTGGTATCACCGTCCTACATACCTTCTCACCAAACCTGTTACGCACCTCCCGCGCCACATCCTCTGACAGGTTCGTCCTGGCGTCGTACATGGTCAGTACCACCCTACCGATATCTAACTCTGGATTCAGGTTGCTTCTGACCTGGTCGACGCTCTTCAACAGTTGACTCAGTCCTTCGAGAGCGAAATACTCACATTGGATCGGCACGATAACCGCTTGGGCAGCTGCCAGCGCGTTCACATTCAGTACTCCCAAAGATGGCGGGCAATCGATCAGGACGTAATCGTAGTCCTCCCAAACCGGCTCTAGCGCCTTCTTCAGTCGCATCTCCCGGCTCATCATAGTCACCAGTTCCATCTCAGCGCCGGCCAGATCCAGCGTAGACGGCACCACAAACAGGTTCTTGAGGTTGGTCGGCTCGATACAGTCCTCGAGCTTCGCATCCCCAACCATGACGTCATAGATCGAAACTTCGAACGTTCTTCCGTCTATCCCCAGTCCGCTGGTTGCATTACCCTGTGGGTCCAAGTCTATAACGAGGACCCTGCTTCCCAGCTCGGCTAGGCCCGCACCCAGGTTAACGGCCGTGGTCGTCTTGCCCACGCCGCCCTTTTGATTGGCTATTGCCAGAATCCTTCTCGCCGTAGCCGCCCTGACGTTATTCGAAGTTGTGGAATCCGCCACGTCATTCTTCTCCTGTCTCATGTCGGCAGTTCTCAACGCACCACTCTCGGGCAGTTCGGACCCGTCTTCATCGTCTGTCATCCTGGCGAACCACCTCTTCATCGAATCAGAATTGTCCAGCTTGCGGGCATAACCGGGCAATTGTAGCATGATCATCCCTGCTGTACCAGATACAGACACGAGTATCAAGCCGATACCCTTCTTGCCGAGAACCAGCCTTGATGAGGACGGGGTGATTTCCCTGGCAACCTCGATAGGGGAGGTCGGTCGGCTCTGCGGGTGCTTGTTTTCGACAGTCCAGGATTTGAATGGGTCTCCAAACGCGGAAGTACCGCCCGTTCCATCTTCAGATTCGAGGCTCCCGAAATGCAACGAGTTGTCACGACAAGACGGTTCTTCTTTCAGGGGGTTGCGGCTAAGGGTGACGAAGTCTCTGCGGAAACGTTAATTTCACACGAGTCTCGTAGTCACCCGTTGCAATGTTTCACGTGAAACATTGCAACCCCCTCCCGGTCTCTTTCAGCCGTGCGATGCCTGTCGTTCAGAAGGAGTTGCTAGCGCGTGGCGCGGCTGAGGAGAGCGCCGCAAAGCTACGTCTGCGCCTGACCGTTCAGGAGGGGTCGGGGTCGGGGTCGTCTGGTAATTCAGGCGCGGGATCTGGGACGATCACCACGTAGCGACGAGGCTCTACCCCCGCTGACCTGCTGGACACTCCGGGCATCTCGGCGACCGTTTGGTGAACGATCTTCCGATCCTCCGACGGCATGGGTTCAATTGCAACTTCCTCACCGCCGGCGATTACTCTGTCGATCTGGGCTTTGACGAACTGTTCCAGGGCTACGGCACGCTTGGCCTTGTAGCCCATCACGTCAACATTCACCCTACCCACGAGGCGCCCTTGCCTACCATATATAACAGCCTTGGTAAGCTCCTCCAATGCCGCCAGCGATGTCCCGTGACGGCCCACCAGAAATCCAGCTTGAGTGCCGCTGACGTCGATATCGAGAATTTCGCCCTCCAGTCTGTGGCCAATGGAGAACCCTTCCACGCCCAACACTTCGCATAACCCCTTCAAGAAGGCCGTAGCCACCTCGGCCTGTTCGATAAGACCCTCATCGGATGTACCCGCGGGGTCTCCAACTGAAACCGTCACCATTTCCATCTCCTCACCTGAACGTCGCGAACTCCCACTTGTCTTGTGGACCTCGCCATTATTCCCATTGCGCGCGCCTCTATTGCCCGCGACGGCGTCGTTACGCCCGTTCCTCCCGCTGCGACCAACCTGAGCACCTGGACCCATTCCCTGCGTACTCCCCTTCTTCTTAGACTGCGGACCTCTCTTCGCAGCTTGTTCGGTCGTGGCATCCTTGCCCACCTGTGCCTTGAGGCCGCTATCCCTGCTTCGAGCTGAGGCGGCCTCACCCTTCGTTCGTCCTGTCGATCCTCCCCTGCCGGTCCCGTCTCCGCTTGCGCCCCCGCCGGTCCCTGGGGATGCCCCGGCGCCAGTTGACGCTCTGCCCCGGCGTGTTGCCGGCTTTGCGCCGGACTTCGCTTGGGCTCCACCAGATTCGGCCTCCGGTTTGGAAGTCTTGCTGGCAGACCGGCCCGCCGATCGAGGCTCTTGCCTGGAGCCGCTCGACGCCGCCTTGGCCTGTGACGCCTTCCCCGGTGTTCTGGGCGACCTTCTTGTTGTCATGTCGAGGGGACGTATACGGGCTCTCACCCTGGCTTCGCGACGCATGAGCCTGCCCATGATCCCGCCGTTTTCCGCCAACACGATTATCTCTGCATCGATCTCCTTAACCCCCAGTTTGGCAAGCGCCTCCCCCTTGGCGCTTTCTACCGTCTTACCGACTGCTTCCACCCACTCCACTATTTCCGTCGCCTCGCCTTCTTCGATCCCGGCCGCCTGCTTGACGACCCCTTCTGGGTCCCACCTGCACCGTTGGGAGTGGGCTGTTTCTTCATTGGTCGTTCGCTGTTGGAGCCGTTATTATCCGGTATACCAGCCCATTCCTGCGCGTTCTTGGGATCCGATGCCGGACCCCTATTTCGCTCGCGTGACGGGCCCGCCGAGTCTATTGCCTCCCGGATCGCTTCCTCCTTCTTGGATTCCAGATCACGGGCCCGCTCGGCAGCGTTTTTCTGAGCTTCGAAAAGGCGTTCCATGAGTCCAGGTCTGCCTTTCCCTGCTGCGCCATCCCGGTCGCGCGCGGCGGCCTGTTCCTTCCGCCTTTCCATCCTCTTGGGTTCGGCTCGGAGGACAGGAACCTGGATAGCCACCCTGGCCAAACCGCTTACGATAAAGTAGATCGTCACCCCCGCTGGTATGGCGACATAGATAACGGCCATGACGAGGGTCATGACGCGGTTCATCATCACCGTCTGTTTCATTCCCGTGATCCCGGCATTCGTGTAGAACCTGTTGAGCTGAGCCATCGAGGCGTAGATTGCACCTACCGCCATCACAACGAGCACCCAGAACGGCAATGCGGCCAGGAAAGATGAGTGGTGGCTTGTAGCCCTGTCCGCCAAGTTGAGCCCGAACGATACAAGTTTGGAATGCGCCGCGAGGATGTCCTGGCGAATAAGGCTGGGATTGGGCACGTACCTCGGTGTCGAGCACGTGACTTCCAGGTGCCCGCTCCTCCAGCAGCCGGGCCCCGGAAGGTACTTCCCATGCTTGACCGCCGTGGCCGTCAGGCCATATATTACCTGGTAAAGCAGCAGAAACACCGGCCACTGCAAGAGCATGGGAACGCACCCGCTTGCCGGGTTGAATCCTTCCCGCTTGTAGAAGGCCATGAGCTCCTCTTGGAGCTTCGCCTTGTCGTCCTTGTACTTGGCCTGGAGCTTCTTCATCTCCGGCTGCAACCGCTGCATATGGAGCATCGACCTCGTGCTCTTGGCTGTAAGTGGCGCGGTGACAGCCATGAACAGGAGGGTCAGCAGGACGATGGCGATCGCATAGTTGTGAACCAGGCTGTACAGAAAAGCGAGAACGTAACCGACAAGGTCGAAAAACGGCTGGAAGATCTGCCCGGCGGTGCTGGCGAGGATCATGGCTGCCCCCTATCCCGAGAATCGGGAACTGGGTCAAAGCCAAAACCCCCAAGAGGCCGGCAACGAAGAAGGCGTCGTACGGCCAGCGCCCATCCCCTTAACGGGCCGTGCGTGCGGATCGCCTCCTCGGCGTAGGCGGAGCAACTCGGCACAAACCGGCACGCAGACAGCTTGCCGCCGCGTACAAGCCGATACGCGCGCACCGGTAGTACCGCCAACGCCGTCACCCACCCTGCACGACGGTCACCACGCCTTCTTACCGCCACGATGCCGGGCGGCGAAGCATCACCTAGACCTGCCAACCCCCAACCCGGTACGCTCAGTGAGGCGGGGGCAGTATCAATGCCAATGGCCACCCCGCCGTCAGCCGCCGTGACGTCAACGTGTGCCACGATCAACCTCCGCCTTTCGTACAGCGCCGCACGCCGCGCGCTGCAGGTCCGCAATAAGGGCCGGGAACGGCGCTCTGACAGCGTCCGTGGAACCCCCGATCAAGTACGATCCCGGTGCCGCTTCGACCAACACGGCGCGAGCTGCCGCTCGAAGGCGCCTGCGAAGACGATGCCGTACCACGGAGCCACCAACGATTCGCGGGGTTACGAAACCCACCAGCACATCTCCCTCCCGACCATCTTCCGCCGGAACGTAGGAAACCCTCACCAATCTATCCGACCAACGGAACTTTGTCGACCTGAGCTGGGCAAATACGAGACTGGAATCAATTGGTCGCAGCGCTTTCCTTCCAGGTGCCACCGGAGTGCCTCTGACGCCGGAAGTGATCGCTCTAGCCTCATGCGCTCCGCGCAACAGCCAGCCGGCTCCGCAGCTTCGATCGCCTTGCCTTCAAGATGGCCCGGCCCCCCTTGGTCGACATCCTGTGCCTGAATCCGTGCTTGCGCAGCCTTCTCCTGACCTTGGGCTGGTATGTTCTCTTCATTCACCTAACATCCTTACTCGTGCCGTACTATGCGCCCGATTGTACGCCACCCCGTACGACCACCTACAACCTTCAGCAAACCGGCCCGGCGCCGCCACCGGCATCTGGTGGCGAGCCCGTTGATCGTTCCAGGGAGAACCATGACCCCTCGCCTTGCCAACATCTCCCCGGTTCACAGATCACACCAGCCTATGGCGCCTTCACACCGCGTACCATCAGCCTCGCCCCGATATTGCGGCCAGGCAAAGTGTACCAGACATTCCGCTCTCGGGCATAACGCCTGACGATACTGGCCTTTCGGTGAGTGGGCCAGCTTACAGGGCAGTATTTCCGCACCTTACCTAGCCAATTTCCATTCGCTGTGCACGGCCGGAGAAATCCGGTGTACGGTCAGGAAGTGTCGCCCGAAGGGACCCCGCTTGGGTCCGTTCGGGCTGTAGCGGTAGAGACTAGGACATCCAAATGACAACATCACTCACCTTGGCCCATCCATCGGACGCGGCAACCGATGAATCGCCGGAGCATGCGCTGGACCTGCATGGCCTTCCGTCGTCGCCCCCTCACCGGCAATGTTTGCCCGACGTAACTTCTCCGTCTGGTCTGGATCAGGACCTTTGGGAAAGCTGCCGCAAGTTAATCAGGGATAGCGTCAACGACGCCGTCTGGCAGGCCTGGTTCACCACCATTTCGTGTGATCGGTTTTCCCCATGTGAGGTGGTACTACGCGTTCCCAGCGCAATCGCGAAAGACACGATACTCAGACGATTCCTCTCGACTATCGCCGGCGCGTGCGCCTCGGTCCTTGACACCGCGCCCGCAATCGATGTCGTTGTCGGATCGATCTCGAGCTCCCCACAACCGTCGACCGCTCCGCTTCACAGCGACATCCCTGACAACCACCTGCCCCCCGAACCAACGCACCCGGGAAAACTATCTCCATCCGGTACCAGTTCAGTTGCCAACACATACTTCCGTCAACCGCCTCATAGAACAAATGAGCTCCCCACACCACCCGGCACCCCATTCCTCGACTCCCGCTTCACATTTGACAACTTCGTAATAGGCGACTCCAACCGTTTCGCCCACGCCGCCGCACTATCCGTATCCCGCTCGCCCGGTCACTCCTATAATCCCCTTTTCGTCCACGGTGGAAATGGCCTGGGAAAAACTCACCTGCTCCGGTCAATTGCTAGTTATATTGCCTCTCATCATCCCGATAAGTTGATTCGTTACGTATCATCAGAACAGTTCGTCAATGAATTCATCGACGCAATCCGTACCAATCACATGGGTGACTTCAAGCGGCGCTACCGCCGTTGTGACGTGCTTCTTATCGACGATATCCAGTTTCTCGGCGGGAAGGAGCAGACTCAGGAGGAGTTTTTCCATACTTTCAACGACCTTTACGGAGCTTCCAAGCAGATCGTCCTGACTTCCGACCGGCCCCCCAATGCCATATCTACCCTTGAGCAGCGTCTTCAGAGCCGTTTCCTTTCCGGCCTCATAACAGACATCCAGCCCCCCGAACTGGAAACCCGAATAGCCATCCTCAAGCACAGCGCGTCTCGTGAATCCACAACTGTCCCTGCCGATGTTCTTGACTACATTGCCACCACCGTGACGACCAACATCCGCGAATTGGAAGGAGCACTCCTTCGCGTTACCGCCTACTCAACTCTTACTGATCAGCCTATTTCACTCCCCCTCGCGGAGAGCATCCTTTCAGATATATCCCGTCATGGAAGGAACCGGTTAATTACTCCCGATACAATTCTCCAAACAGTTAGTCTCAACTACGGATTCAGTATCGCTGATTTGATCGGCCACAACAGAAACCGTCCCCTGACCACTGCACGCCAAGTGGCAATGTATTTATTCAGGCAGCTCACTAACTACTCGTATCCAGTAATTGCACAATACTTTTCAAACCGTGATCACACAACCGTGATGCACGCAATAGAAAAGATTTCCAAGTTAGTGGCTACAGACAACATAATGGCAAATCAGATCCTCTCAATGACCCGAAATATACAGGACAGCGACTCCCAGTGACCACTAACACCTTTCGGCACCCCACGCCATCATCCCTACCGTCATCCCCATCTCCCTGTGTACACTCCCTGGATAACCCCACCTGAACACAGCTTGTCTGACAATGACTACTCCTTCGTCCCACCCACCGTCCCCAAGGTGCCCGACTTCACCCACATGTTTTCCGGTTGAAATATCCCTTACCACATGCTATTATTGCAGTTTTCCACAGAGACCACAGCGCCTACCACTAATCCTACTGGAACAATACAAATCTTAGTTAGGGACTATCCACATGCAATTCCGTGCCGAACGAGACAGCCTTGCTGAGGCGGTAAGTCTATCCACACATGTCGCGTCTACTCGTTCAACCATTTCTCCCCTACCAAATCTGGTGCGGTTGGACGTAGCTGACAACACACTGGAACTTCTTGCTACGGATCTCGATACTGCGATCAGATCAACAGTTCCCGTAACGATGGCAGTCCCAGGTACGTGCCTGGTACCATCACGGTTGCTTGCAGACATCGTTCGCTATCTCCCAGAAGGCGCCGTGGACGTTAGTATGGATTCCGACGGCACCCTTCGGGTCACTGGAGACAGGAACATATTCAACCTGCGGACCGCGTTGGTGGATGATTTCATACCAGTAGGGTTTTCCACAGATGACACCGTAAGACTACCAGCCGCCCAATTGATCACTTCTATCAAACAGGTAACACGGTCCGCGGCAACAGATGATTCGCGACCACTTCTCACCGGAGTGTCCATCCAGCAATCAGCAACCACTATCCGTCTGCTGGCAACGGACTCGTACCGCGTTTCGATCAAAGAAATCTCTAACACGAATGGCAGCTCCTCTGATACTTCCGAATATGTCATCCCGGCGAAGGTGTTGCGAGAGCTCAGTAGGATTATCGGGTCTACTGACGCCAACGCCGGCAACGAAGACAGTTTGGTGGGGATACACCTGTCCGATACCGACGCCTGCTTCCATTATGGAAGTGTGGCTGTGTATACCCGCCTAATGGACGGAAGGTTCCCTCCGTTTGATTCAATCATCAAGCCGACATATGATAACCGCATCCTTGTGGACATCACCGAAATTGCGGATGCCCTGAAACGGGTTGGGCTTCTTGCAAAAGATGAAATGACCAAAGTTACGATCCACCCGGAAGACGGCATAATTAGTTTGCGCGTCGTGTCCCAGCAACTCGGCGAGGCTTCGGCCGCGGTTCCGGCGTTATTTGAAGGCGATACCCAGTCGACTATAGGGTTCAATCCGGCCTACTTACTTGATGGTATCGATGCCCTCGAAGGTGACAAGTGCGAGATTAGGTACTCTGGAGATGACGCGGCTGCCCTGATCACGACTCCCGAGGACGCGTCCTTTCGCTACCTTCTCATGCCGATCAAGATAAAGACCTAACTCGCGCTAGTTAAGATGGATGATCTCCGCCGATCGATCGTTCGGATTGTGGGGTCCGGTAGCGGTCAGCGGAGGCGTGGAGAACGGGGCGGACCGGAATTGGATAGCGTAATGCGAATCGTCCGATCATGGGAGGAAATATGGGGTCCGGAAATTGCGGGAGCCGTACATTTTGCAAGGATCGTCGGCGACGAACTCATTGTTGTGGCAGCCGATCATGGAGCAGCCGCTTTGGCGCGACTGAAGTTTCCCACGGTGAGAGATCGCCTTGGAGCAGTGGGGACCGAGACCCCGCTGAGATCGCTGCGAGTGGTGATTCCCCCGGGGGGCGGCGAAGAGCGAACAGAATATCGGCAACCGCCGGGGTGAAAGGTTCGTATCTGGGATGAGAAGCGTCATGGTTGCCAAGAGACTCGCAGTCGTCGGTAAGGTCGGTCGGAGGGTAGCCCGGATCGGGAATTAGCGATGGTCTCGATCGACTACGAGCACCCACACGAGCCGGGCATCGAGCTTTACTGGCAGTACTTTAGTGATCTGAACGTTTGGGATCCGTCACACGAGAGAGCAGCCACTCGTTGACGGGAGTACCACGTTCATCGGCTCGAGGCTTCGAGACCCCGGCGTCTGGCGAGGTAGCGGGCTCCTTCGGGCTGGCCGGTATAGCCATCATCTGGGACAGGATAGAGACGCCACTCGGACCCCTGTTGATTGCGGCAACGCGGCGGGGCCTTGTCCGGGTCGCCTTCGCAGGCAAGGACTGCGGCTCGGAGCCCGAGCGGCTTGTGGGGGAATCGGAATTGGCCGTTACCCGCGATCCGGTGACCCTCGAGCCGGCCGGCCGCCAGATCGAAGAGTACTTCTCGGGCTCGCGACGCCGGTTCGACCTACCACTTGACTTGAGTATGTTGCGGGGTTTCCGGTTCGCCGTCCTGCGCCGGCTTCTTGCAATCCCCTATGGCACCACCACGAGCTACGGGGCAGTTGCCGCGACGATCGGCTCGCCTGGAGCGGCGCGTGCGGCAGGCAGTGCCTGCGCAGCGAATCCCCTTCCGGTAGTTGTGCCCTGCCACAGGGTCGTACGCAGTGGAGGGAAGCTTGGTGGCTACGCTGGTGGTACCGAAGCCAAGCGGGCCCTGATCGAGTTGGAGATGGGTTTTGCGATCAGTAGAAGTTGCGAGCCGGCGTCGAGGCGGCAAGCTCCAGTAGCTCGATACGTTCAGCCACAACATTGATCACCCCGTGGGCCGCCTCCACCCGGCACCGCCCCGCTTCCGGGCATGACCCGACCCGCCGCCAGGAAGCCGGCAGCTTCCGGATCGGGAAGCTGGTACGAATGAGCGGTTTCGAGCGATTGGAGCGTCGGACGGTACGCCACATCGCTCGTGCAATCGACGCCGGGGAACGCATCGCCGTGCCTACCTCTGTCGTTGCCCAAGTTTGGCGTGATGGGCGCACCTGCCCCCTTGCCGCCATCATGGCTCCCAGCTCTCATCATGGATAGCTTCACTGGCTTGCCTCTCGGTTGAGGCGATCTCTCCGGGTGTCTCTACCCCTGCTCGTAGCCCGACCCGTGTTGTACGTGTAAGCTCGGATCGCAACCGGGTATCGGGCCGGCAGTGCTGCCAGGCCACGTCCGTGGGCTCTTCTCCCTGGCACGGTGCCCGTTGTTTGATACACCCGGAGGTGGCCCATGGTTTCAGTTCACGACGAGTCACAGGCTGAGGCGGCCGACACTGCCCCGGCCCCGGTCCTCGGCCGCCTCGAGGAGCTTCGCCGGAAGGCCGGTTCCGACCCGGACGGCGTGAGGGACGAGGCCTTCAGGTGGGTGCTCGAATTGGGTAAGTCCATCGCCTCGGATCGGCGACGCTCACTTGGTGATCTGAAGTCGCTCTTCGCTGCCGGCACCGTGCCCCAGGGCCTCGATGGCCAGACGGAGGGGCGCTTGGTCGGATGGGCAACGATTCCCGCCGTCGATCGCATTATGGCGGGTGCGACGGGAATCTGGCTGCCCTGGTTGGGGAAGTACTTCGATTCGGCGAACGCCTCGGGCTACAACCTCATGAGTGGGCCTGTGCGCTATGCCGGCCGGATCGTCTGGCCCGCATACCGGATGCTGCGCCCGTACCAGGGGAGAACCCGCGGTTTCGAGTTCACCACCGCCGCTGCCAGGGGCAAGTTGGGTGACGGCAGCGAAGTGCTTGCCATCGAGTATGACACGGTACCGTCGAATCCCCGTTTCGTGATCCGTTCGGTCCTCGACGAGTTGGTGGAGCTCGTCCCGGGAGCGTATCTTGGCCAGATGCTCTGGCGGTCGGGTAGCGCTGAGCGGGCACGCTATACGATGCTCTGCTATTTCGCCCTTCGCCAACCTCAAGGTGCTCCCTCGTAGCGACAGGGGGCGTTCTGCGCCGGACGACCTGCTACCCGCGCCGCCTTGGCCGGGCCTCTCATTGATCGGCGATCGCAGGTAGCGACCTTCGGCTCTTGCTCGACACGTTAGGTTAGGCTAACCTAACATCAGTGCCGTTTCTCGACGACGACGAAGTTCCATCCGCTGCTGCTGGTCGCGCCGCCGCCAGATTCGCGCACAACCAGGATGCTCCGGGAACAGAGGAACGCAAGCACCACCGCCGCCGCCTCATCGTCGCGGGCCTGCTTGCCGTATGGGGCCCCGGTCTCGTGGTCATGCTCGCCGATACCGACGCAGGCAGCCTCATCACCGCTGCGCAGTCAGGAGCCCGCTGGGGATACCGGATGGTTCTTCCCCAGCTTGTGCTCATCCCGATCCTCTACTTCGTGCAGGAGATGACGATCCGCCTCGGAGTCCATACCGGCCGGGGTCATGGGGCGCTCATTCGGGAAAGGTTCGGGCGTGGATGGGCCTGGCTGTCCGCGACCACGTTATTTCTCTCAGGCGCGGGCGCTCTCCTCATCGAGTTCGCAGCCGTTGCGGGCGTCGGGGAGCTTTTCGGCATATCCAAGGACCTGACGGTGCCGCTCGCGGCAGCGCTCCTCGTCGGGATAGCCCTAACGGGCAGCTACCGCAGGTTCGAGAGGATCGGGGTAGCGCTCGGCCTCTTGGAGCTGGTGTTCATTCCGGCGATGATTCTCGCCCACCCGGACCCTCACGCCGTCGTCGCGGGCTTGGGGCACTTTCCTCTCGGGAACGGGTCGTACATGAAGCTGCTCGCGGCCAATGTGGGAGCGGTGATCATGCCCTGGATGATCTTCTACCAGCAGGGAGCCGTGATCGATAAGAAGCTGGGCCGGCACGAGATCTCGTCCAGCAGGAGAGATACGGCGTTCGGTTCGGTTCTGACCCAGATCGTGATGATCGTAACCATCGTCACGTTTGCTGCCACCGTCGGGATCCATCACCCGGGTGCAGCCCTCAACGGCGTGGTAGACATGTCGAAAGCGCTCAGGCCGTTCCTTTCCGCAGCCGGCGCGAAAGTGTTCCTGGGCGCGGCCATGCTCGGTGCTGCTCTCGTGGCTGCTCTCGTGGCGTCGCTCGCGGGCGCCTGGGGCCTTTCCGAGGTCGCGGGCTGGTCGCACTCGCTCAACGAACGGCCCAGCCGGTCAACGGCGAGGTTCTATATAACCTACGCTGCCGTTCACGTTCTCGGGGCGGCTGTGGTGCTGATGAGCGTGAACCTGGTCAACCTGGTGGTGGACGTGATGGTCATGAACGCGCTCCTGCTCCCGATCGTGCTGGGGTTCCTTCTCCTGCTCGAGGCAAAGGTCCTGCCTCGCGACCAGCGGATGCGAGGCGCCCACCGCGTGATCGCCACGGCCCTCTGCATCGCCGTCATCGGCTTCGGGCTCTACGTCGTGCCATCGACCTTCGGCTAGGAACAGGCCGCATGGTCGGACACGGGTCGCAACTTCAGCCCATCGTCTCCGGCAAGCCCCTCGTGCAGTGCGCCCGGGTGCCGCTACAGGCCTTGCATTTCACCTGATCACCTGACATGAGAAACGCGACGGGCGTGGCCCACGGCGGCATCAGGTGCCGCCCAGGAGCCGGAGTAGCCAGTCCCTAACCCCATCGAGCCCGTCGCCGAGGGAGATGCTGGTCACGTGGACGAGCACGGAGTCCGCTATGTCCGCATCTACGTAAACAGTGTCTACCCTTCACCGCAGGGGAACCGCTGCGCACTGGCGGAGCTGGAGTTCTTTCACCTCACCTGATCCTGTAAACATAAGCCGCGGGCCTCCTCGTGTCCGGGCTGATAGCTTTGACGGGATGGAGCCGCGCGAGACGTCGGGAGGTCCGGGGCAGCGGTTCTCAGGTATCCGGAGCGGTGACAGGGTGTTCGTCACGGGCGCAACCGGGCTTATTGGTTCTGCGACGGCACGTGCTCTCGCCAGGCGAGGTGCAACGGTGGTAGCTCTCATCGAGCCGGGGGCCGACAAGGGCAACCTGGAGGGCCTTGGCGTGGAGGAGGTGCCGGGCGACGTCCGGGACTTCGCCGCTGTCCGCAAAGCGCTCGAAGGTTGCAGGACTGCCTTCCACGTTGCGGCGTTCTACCGGTTCTGGGCACGGGACAAGCGGCAGTTCTACAGCGTCAATGTGGAGGGCACCAGGAACGTGCTCGTTGCGGCCCGCCAAGCGGGAACCGAGCGCATCGTCTATACCAGCACCGTGGGCACGCTCTCGACTTCAGATCACGCGGGCAGCAGTGCCGACGAGACGTCCTTTCCGGACATAGCGCACCTCTTCGGGGCCTACAAGCGGTCCAAGTACGTGGCCGAGCACGAAGTCCTCCGGGCGGCAGCCGAGGGCCTTCCCGTGTCACTTGTGCTGCCCACGTTCCCGCTAGGGCCCGGTGATCGGGGTCCCACTCCGACAGGGAAGGTCGTTCTGGATTTCCTTAACGGCCGTCTCCCTGGTTACGTGGATACCGTTCTGAACGTTGTCCATGTCGACGATGTGGCTGCGGGACATTTGCTGGCTATGGAACGGGGGGAGATCGGGCGTAGCTATATTCTGGGTGGCGAGAACATGGAGATGAGGATGCTGTTGGAGCACCTCGGATCGCAAACAGGACTGAGGGTACCCGCGCTGAAGGTGCCGAGGGCGGTTGCCCTTTCCGTGGCGGGACTCTCGGAGGCGGTTGAGGGTAACCTGCTCCGGCGGCATCCGGCAGTGCCGCTGGAAGCCGCTCGGATGTCAACCACGAGGATGGCCTTCGACGATTCGCGAGCGCGAGCGGAACTTGGTTACATTTCACGCCCGGCGGCGGATGCCATCCGGGATTCGGTTAGCTGGTTCAGGGAAAGCGGCTACGTCACCAGGCGGAGCCGGCACGGGCGTCTGGGCCGCCGTCACCAGGCGGTGCCGGCGGGTTCATAAAGGTACCTCCCGCAAACGTCTCGTTGAGCCAGGACAGTGCTGCGGTGTACGCCTGCTGGAGCTGGTTGGTGGGAATCCCGCTCAGTCGTGCCTGATCGTACTTCCCGACCTGTATGTTGGTCGCGTCGGCGACTATGGCCCCGACCAAGCCCTGGTGCAACAAGACTGCAGCTTCCAGCTCGGGATGTATCGGCAGGTCTTTCAGTGCGCTGTAGAGCGGCATGCCAAGCAGCAGGTCCAGTGTCGACAGCATTCCTGCCGTGAATGCCTCGTCCCTGAGCCTGGGGTTGACCTGCTCGGCCAATATCTGGCATATCCGGGCTCGAAGCAGGGCGTTCTGTACCGCCTCCTCAGAGGTGTCGTTGCGGTCGGCGGTGAGCAGGAGGGCAAGCCAGCTCTGGAGACGGCGCCATCCCACGATCACGATTGCTTCGTGGAGCGACTTGATGACCCGTCGCATTCCGCCAGCCGCCCCCAGGCCCGCGAGCTCGAGTAGCTGGGTGGTCATCGCGGGATCCATCTCAACGATTTGTTCCAGTTCGGATATCTTTGCCTCCTGGCTGAGCAGCTTGGCTGCAAGGCGAAGGCGGGCCGTCCGGCTCGGGGTAAGTGTCCTTCCGGGAACGAACTGGGGCATGGCGAGGAAATATCCCTGGAAGTAATCGAAGCCCATCATTACGCACTCCTGGAACTGCTGTTGCAGGTCCACGCCCGCGGCAATTACCTGAATTCGCTCCGTATGGCACTCTTCGACGATGCGTGCCGCGGTTGCCGGATCGACGGCTGACGTGTCGACTCTTGCAAGGTTGGCAAGGATGAACATGTCGCCGAAACCATCCGTCCTGACCAGATTCTCCATGGCGATGGTATACCCGGCCCTCAACAGTTCGCGACTGCGCTGTAGAACGAAATCGTCGGGCGGCCGGCTGGAGGGGATCTCGATTACCGTACGCTCGGGCGGCAGTGATAAGGTGGCCTTTCCCTGCAAGAGGTCACGCGTCGCGCTGCAGAAGACCCTCTTGTTCCCGACAAGCCCATCGAGTTCTTGGGGGAGCGCCGCGTACAAAGCTTCCACCGAAAGCACTTGATCGGGAGCGTAGCTCGTGGACCATTCCCCTTGAGCCCGGCCGCGAAAAACCAGCTCGTACCCGATGACGTCGCTCGTCTTATCGAAGATCGGCTGGCGACCGACGATATAGTCCAGTACGCCCACGCAGTAACCGCCTCCTGTCTTGCCGACGCTAAATGGTGCACTGTTGCTACGCTAAGTATCCCGACACCTAGGCTTCCGGCACAAACTACACTATCACCGCAGGGTAGTGCTACACGAGGTACCCGCGGATCTCGATCGATCCCGCTCACTGCTGCGCCCGCCTCGCCGCCACTTCGCCCGCCCCGCCCCGGCTCTTTTCCAGGTACTATGCCACGTTGCCGCCGTGTAGAGCTTTCCTCTATCTCGGACAAGGTCTGCCGGCCCCGGCCTCGCCCGTGTCAGGTCCGACTTGTCTCCGCTGTCGTTCCTGGTCAGAGGGAACTTCTCGACAATTTTAGAAAATCGTGCACAACACGCGGAGAAGTGATAACGTTCCGTTACGTGGTATTCGCACTAACGAGTGACAGCAGCCTTTCAATCGGCACTGACGTAGAGGTGCGCGATCGCTTCATGGGCGTGTGGCGGCGTGGCTTCAAGGTGGTGTCGATCGAAAAGGGACAGTATCGCCTGCAGAGGCATTCTGACGGTGCCGTCCTGCCCGATCCCTTCGACCCCGTTGAGGTCCGGGAGAAGCGCCATCAGGGCACCTGGTGGGTTCCCGGTACTTGAGGTAGAGCCTCAACGAGTGGGATACGGGGCATCCCGTGGGCCTCGGCCACCGCGGGATACACCACTTGGCCGTTTGCGATGTTGACACCTGCGGCCAGCGAGGGGTCGCGGCGCACGGCACCGGCTAGGCCGGAACCGGCGATCTCGGCGACATAAGGGAGCGTGACATTGGTGAGCGCGTAGGTCGAGGTACGAGGTACCGCGCCGGGCATGTTGGCTACGCAGTAGAAGACCGTGTCGTGAACGGCGAATGTGGGCGCAGAATGGGTGGTCGGGTGGGTATCCTCGAAGCACCCCCCCTGGTCTACGGCGATGTCGACGAGGACCGCGCCACGCTTCATCCGGCTGACCAGTTCGTTGCTGACGAGCTTGGGAGCGCGCGCCCCTGGTAGCAGCACGGCACCGATGACGAGGTCGGCCTCGAGCACCGCATTCGCCACTTCATATGTGCTCGATGCCACCGTTTGTACGCGCCCCTGGTACATACGGTCCATCGTTCGCAGCTTGGAGATATCGCGGTCCAGCACGACAGTTCGTGCTCCCATGCCGACGCAAACTGCAGCGGCATTCATGCCGGTGACGCCAGCGCCGATTATGACGACGCAGGCATCGTGGGCTCCCGACACTCCTCCCATGAGCATGCCGCGCCCCCCCGCTGAGCGCTCCAGATAGTGCGCCCCTACCTGGGGGGCCATCCTGCCCGCCACCTCGGACATGGGGTAGAGGAGGGGTAGCATGCCGTCCTCCCTCTGGACGGTTTCGTAGGCGATGGCGGTGATTCCCGAGTCGACGAGCGCCCTCGTGCAGCTCTCGGACGCGGCCAGGTGCAGGTACGTGAAGAGTATGGCGTCCTGGCGGAGCAACGGGTACTCCTCGACGATCGGCTCTTTTACCTTTAGGACGAGGTCCGCTTCGCCCCACACGTCCGCGGCGTGATTGACGATAGACGCGCCCGCGGCGACGAACTCGGCATCAGTGATTGCGGATCCCTCTCCGGCTTCCCGCTCTATGAGCACCCTATGGCCTTCGCGCACGAGCTCGTGGACGCCGGGAGGCGTCATCGCGATACGATACTCGTTGTCCTTGACTTCGCGGGGTACGCCGACGATCATCGGATTCGCCACCGGCACGAGGTGTCCGTCCGCTGAGGCAGTGCGCCGACGGTAGGGAGAGGTGACATACCTGGAGTCTAGAGGGTCCGGATATCGCCACGTTGGAGCCCGAAGCGGCTCGATCGTGGAGGCGGCGGCTAGGGTGTCCGGGTGGTTGCACGTGCCGGTGCGAGTATGCGCTGGCTCGACGGTTCGGGAGTGTGCGACCTGGGTTGCCCGACGGGGGCTCGCCTGAGCATGGAGCGGTCCTCCGTCCCGGTGGCTCTCCAGCGCCGAGCGGGAGAAGCTTCTCGCCGGGTGTGGCTGCAACGAGGGGTTTTTCCTTGCTGCCAGAGCGAAGGAGGTTTACCCTACCCTCAGGGCCACAGGGGGGTGGATCTGGAGCGGCCGGGGGGCGCAGGGCGGTGCCCCGTCCCTAAGGGTGGGAAGGTTCGCTACACACCCCAGGCGTATCTTGCCAATCATGAGAGCATGTTCAGCACGGATAACCATTGGGAAAAGGGTCCAGGTGACCGGCGGTCGCACGGTCCCGTGGGGCACTGAGGGAACTGTCTTCTGGTACGGTGGCGACACTTTCAGGTCCAACCGGTACGCGAGCTTCTACCGGGTCGGCTTGATCACGGACAGCGGTCGCAGGGCGTTCATCGCTGCAGAGAACGTGACGGCTCTGGATGATGCCTGCGATCAGGTTCAGCAACTGCCGATCTCGATCGCCAGCTGACCGGCTCCCCGGCGCCTGCCGGTACCGGATCCGGTAGGTTCACAGGAGTGACCGGGTCGGCAATGCGGCCCGCCGGAATTCTCGGCTCAAACGTAGGAGATGTTTATCCCGTGCGACTTGAGCAGCTCGATCACCGTGTCGACGTTGTCGGGCGTGATGCAGGGCCGGATCCGCTTGCCGGTGTTAATGACGAGCACCTTGTGCTTGCGTGGGCGTTGCCAATCGAGGTTGTACCAGTGGGCGAAGTCGCCGCTTCCCCATATCCGGAACTTGCCCTTATAGGCATCCATCGTCGCAATCTGTACGCCCTGGATGGCTGACAGCAGGATCCGCTTCGGCCGGAGCAAGATGCTGTAGTCGCGGATCACCAGATCGTCGCCGGTAATGGCGATCTTTCCGTCGTCGTAGGTGCCCTCGCCTACGCCGTCATGGTCGTTGCCCGTGGCGTCGTTGATTGCACCCCTGTTGCCCGTGCCAGTTCCTCCCGTGCCACTACCACTGCCGGTGCTGTTTCTCACGTCCGAATCATCTCTGGCCCCGTCGAGTGAGCTGGGGCCGTCCCCGATGTCGGGTTGTATGTTTCTGGAATTACCGTCTGTGTCCAAGGGGTAGCTCCTCCATGCGTTGGTTCAGTCGAGTGGTGAAGCGTGGCGGGCCATGCCGTCGGCAGTATAGCGCCAAGCGCGCATGCCGCGCATCCAGAAGCCCACCGGCATTCCACCTTTTCGTTCGAGCAGGTGAACAAAGTCCCCCGGACTTGGGAGCCGCTCCCACATGACGGGTAGGAAGGTAGCCCTGCGCGGGCCGGACGAGAGGACAAGGCCGTCGATTCCCGGTCGCAGAGCCTCCATGAGCTCCTCTTCGCTGTGGATGTTCATCTCCTCCAGCTGGCTCAGCAGGGAAATCTCGATTATAAGGTCCGGCCAGTCCGTGCTCTCGAGGGCCGGCAGCCGGGGATCGTGGAATGCGGCGCGGAAGGCATTGTGCGCCGTTGCCACCGCCAGGGGATCGGCCGGCTCTATGGTACCGATGCAACCGTTGAGCACTCCCTGCACTTCGAGAGTGACGAAGACTCCGCAAGGCGTCGATAGCTCGCCCGGCATGCCCGCCAGATCAACAGGGGGAACACCTCCGCCGTTGAAGCCGGAGAGAATCGACTGTTCGGCAATCCCGAAAAGCCGGTCGACCCCGTCAGGCGAAAGCAAAGGCCCCATATCCGACCACCTGTTCTTTCCCGCCAGCTGTGTCTCCGGAATTACGAAGATCGAGGAGCCTTGCGTGCAGGCCGTGAGAACTGGCCGTTGCCAGCAGGCCTCGGACGGCCCCCGCTCCGCAGGCCGACCGGTATCCCACGCCTCCGGGCTCGAGGTCCAGGATGGACAGGGCAGTTATCCGGTCGAGCGCTGCTGCAGCCGCATATTCGTGGTAATGGGAAAGGTCGCTGCTCACTATGATCACCGTTTCCGGGCCACCCCAGAGCTCGTCGAGCACGCGGGCAACTACTCTCTCAGCGCCGTACCCTGCAACCAGGGGCAGGACGGTTACGTCTCCGAGTACCAGCTGGATGAACGGCAGGTGAACCTCGACGCTGTGTTCGGGAGCATGTGCCGCATCCGAGAGGAGTACGCCCGGTACGGACAGGCACTTGTCACGGTACTCGGTGTCCATGGGCACCCTGCCGAGGGGTGTCGCAAAGGCGGATGCCGAGCTGGCGGCAATACCGTCGACAGTCGCATGGTGGGCGGGGCCGACCACTACCACGCGCGCGACTATGCCTCGGAGCGAAAGCAGCCGTTCATAGCCCGAAGCGGCAACCGGCCCGGAGTAGGTATAGCCCGCGTGGGGGAGGATAAGTGCCTTCGTATTCACCGGTTCCAGTGGCTGCGTGCCGCGGTGCCCGGCAGGGGAGCCGCGTTCGGCGGGCGTTGCGTTTGGATTTCCCGAGCCCTCGGGAGAGCCCTCGGGAGAGCCCATTCCTCCCCCGATCCCCGTCCCGTCCCGGCCGGCCGGACCCGCCTGTTCCCCGGCTCCGGCTAGATAGCCCTCCAGATCGCGCTTCAGGACCTGCGGATCTGCCGGATAGAACATGCCGGCGACGGCAGCGGGGCGAATCCAGTTCGCTTCCGTCCGGCTAGGCGTCATTTCCCTGCCTCGGATCCACGCATGGCCACGTACCGTCTTCGGGCTCCCCATGAGCCCGGTTGCCGGGCGAAAACCCCGGGCAGCAGCATCCCGCACTCCCGGCAGTGGCCACCCGGGTCGAGCCGGTAGCTGCCGAGGTCGTACCAGTCCCTTTCGATCAGGATCTCACCGCAGCCCGGGCAGTAGGTACTCCCCCCAGCGCGATCGTGAACGTTGCCGGTATAAACGAAAGTAAGGCCGTTCGACAGAGCGATGGAGCGTGCATGGATAAGGGTTGTAGGCGGCGTCGGAGGCGTGTCCATCATCTTGAAGTCGGGATGAAAGGCGGTGAAGTGCAGGGGTACGTCCGCCCCGAGGGTTGTCGCTATCCAACTCGTCATGGAGTCGATCTCTTCATCTGAGTCGTTGGCGCCGGGTATGAGGAGGTTCGTGATCTCGAACCAGACGCCGGTCTCATGGCGCAGGTACTGCAGGGTGTCGAGCACAGCGCCGAGATCGGCGCCGCAGGTGTGCTTGTAGAAGCCTTCGGTGAAGGCCTTGAGGTCCACGTTTGCTGCATCGAGATGAGCGTACAGTTCGCGCCGCGGCTCGTCGCAGATGTACCCGGCAGTCACGCCAACGGCCTGCAGGCCGCTGGCGTGTGCAGCATCGGCGCAGTCGATAGCGTATTCCATGAACGGCACCGGGTCGTTGTAGGTAAAGGCGACACTTGCACAACCGAGTGCGGCGGCGGCGCGCGCTATCTCCTCTGGAGTTGCTGCCTGGGACAGGGTATCGGTCGCCTTCGACTTGGAGATGTCCCAGTTCTGGCAGAAGCGGCAGGCGAGATTGCACCCGGCGGTGCCGAAGGAGAAGACGGCGGAGCCCGGCAGGAAGTGGTTCAGTGGCTTTTTCTCGATAGGGTCGACGCAGAATCCGCTCGATCGCCCGTAGCTGTTCAGCACGACCGCGCCGTTTTCCCTCGCTCTTACGAAGCACAGCCCTCGCCCGCCCTCTCCCAGCTTGCAAGCCCGCGGGCAGAGGTCGCACTGGACGCGACCGTCCTCGATCTCGTGCCAGTACCTGGTCGGTACCGTATGGCCGGTCGCCATGCTCGTATTTGCCATGACAGTGTTCGTGCGCGCGTATTAGGTCCCCTCCTATCATTATGGACCCGATGGGAACGTCTTGCTGTCCGTGGTGCTGCATCTGGCCGGCGAGAGCGCGCCGATTGCTTGGTGGACACAACGCTAAGATGAAGGCGTGCGCTCGGTTCGGAACCAGAAGAACCAGGGGAACGGAAGCGTCGCCGGTCGCTCGAGGGCCTGTATGGAGGTCCGCGGTGCGAGAGCGCTCGTGACGGGGGCATCCGGCGGTCTCGGCCAGGCAATCGCGCGAAGACTTGCTTCGCTGGGCGCCGAGGTGGTCGTCACGGGGCGCCGGGCAGATGAGCTGGAGGCGCTGGCCCGCTCGATCGGCGGGCGGGCGATGGCGGTAGATCTCAGCTCCAGGGAGGGAGTCTCGAAACTCGTGAGCGGGGCAGGCCAGGTAGATATTCTGGTTGCCAACGCCGGAGTCCCGGCGAGCGGATCTCTTTTGGACATGACGGAGAAGCAGGCCGATATTGCTGTCGATGTCAATTTCCGCGCCCCCATGCAGCTCGCGCGAGCGTTGGGCGGCGATATGGCGGCGCGGCGCGCCGGGCACATCGTTTTCGTGAGCTCCATGTCCGGCAAGGTCTCGGTGGCCACCACCGCCGTCTACAGCGCCACCAAGTTCGCGCTCAGGGGGCTGGCTATCGGTCTCAGGGCTGACTTGGCGGCCAAAGGCGTTGGAGTGTCCGTCGTCTGTCCCGGGTTCATAAGGGAGGCGGGTATGTTCGCGCGCTCGGGAGGGAAGGTTCCCGCGGGCTTGGGCACCAGGAGTCCCGAGGACGTCGCGGAAGGCGTGGTCAGGTGCATCGAGCGCAATCTGGACGAGGTTGACGTGGCCCCGTCCATTCAGCGCTTGGGCGGAGTGATCGGCCTGTTAGCGCCTGATTTCGTCAACCGCGTGAGCAGGCTTCCCATGGGCGAGCGCATTGCGGGAGACCTGGCTCGGCGCCAGTCAGAGATCTGGTAGGCACGCGCTGGCGCGCCAGCCGGAGCGCGCAACCCCCAGTAGACGCCCAGGCATGCGGAAGAGCAGGCTCACAGGTGCCCGCCGGCAGGCGCGATCGTCCTGCCGGCGGGCCTGTGGTGTCAAACGGCCGTAAGCCTGCCTTCCAGTACGTCGAAGAGCGCCGACAATTGCGCTCCCTCTGACAGGTATCCCATGTTGACGAGTGCCGATCCGGCACCCGCCAGCATTTCGCAGGCGCGGAAAACCTCATCCTTGGAGAGAAGTACGGCGCTGGCGAACCGAGCCGGTCTCATGGGGCTGGAACTGTCATTCGCGGTGCCCCTGCCCAACCGGTCAAGCGTCGCCGGCTGGGTACACGGAGCAGCGCCGGTGCTGTTCTCGAAGGCGCCCTTAACCGACGGGTGTTGCGCTCTGCACGCCTGGGACACACTGCTGCCAGTTTGTAGAGCGAACCGGACCGGGGTGTCAACGGCTACCATGGCCGGCTCCGATCAACTCCGTCCCGCTGGCCTGTTCGCAGTCGCCCCCGTCCCCACGAACACTCGCCGAGCCGCTGCTGCGCGCGGATTTCTTCGAAGCCCTTTCGCTGCGAAGGCTCTGTTCCGGAGCGCTACTGTCGGGTTCACCGGGAATTCGTTCACCGGGCACTTCGTCGCAGCTTTCCGGTTCACCGCCCTTGTTGGGCTCGCCTGGAGCGCCCGTGCCGTTGCTTTCGGTGATGCAAGTGCCCGGAGCCGTCACGGCCCGAGCTTTGCTACCGGAAGGAGATCCGCTGTCGCCTTCCTGTCCAGGGTGCGTCTCGCGGCTGGTCCGCATTACTTCGGCAGCGGCAAAACGCAGGGACGGCCCCACCTCCTCGGCAACGACTTCCGTCTTGTGTCGCTTGTCGCCCTCCTTGGTCTCCCAGGTGCGTTGCTCCATCCTGCCGGCCACCATCACCCTGGTGCCTTTCTGGAGACTGAAGGCTACGTTCTCGGCCATGTCCCGCCAGCAGACGACATCGAAGAAGGAGGTCGCCTCCTCCCAGGTGCCGGCGGCGGCACGGGACTGCCACCGTCTCGTCACTGCAAGCCCGAAGCTCGCAGATGCCAACCCGTCAGGCGTGTACCGCAGCTCCGGGTCTCTTGTCAGGTTCCCGGTCAAGGTCACTGTGTTGGTCATGCTCATCTCCTTTGTGCCGTGCCACCGTCCTGTAACTCCGGTCTCCGCCCTCCGGGCCGGGGACGGTTGCAGAATGGGTGGCCTGTGCCTATGGTCTGCTGTCCCGGCGCGCCCGGCCAATGCCGAGTTGCCAATGCCCGCTCAGGTCCGCTCCGAAGGGCGGAGGAGCCGGCGGGGCAGCAGGGCCACTCCTACGAGTGGACCCAAGCGCAGTATGGAGGCCGGACCTTGCCGCGGACTTCACAGGAAGCCTTGCCGCGAACCTCGCTGGCCCGGAAAGGCCGCAAGACTTGATCTTGGTTGAACCGGTCGTGCCTGGCTGCTGGCGCGCCACGATCAGCCCGGCACGGGCCAGCGGCAAGTGTGGAACTTTAGGGTCAGGAAACCTTTTCGGCGACGGGAGCGGGGACGTCACCCGGTGAATCCTGCGAGCCGGCGGAGACGATTTCTTCGGCGCGCCTGACGACCTCGAGCTCGAGATCTGTGTCGCCGGAAACCTCCTCGAGATTCCGGCCGGCCGGTTCAGGAACCAGGAAAGTGCAGAGGAA
Source organism: Actinomycetes bacterium (assembly GCA_021816935.1). Classification (GTDB taxonomy): domain Bacteria; phylum Actinomycetota; class Acidimicrobiia; order Acidimicrobiales; family JAMCPL01; genus JAKAWR01. The sequence goes on along the minus strand of JAKAWR010000009.1, from coordinate 13,836 downwards.
ACCCAGCGCGGAAAAGCCGGCAACCAGGAGCATGATGCCGCTCAGGCCGAGGCTCTTGTCGAGCACCGGGAAGAGGTACACGCCGATGAACGCGCCCACTTTCGCAATCCCTGCCGAGATGCCGTGACCCGTAGTCCTCTGGGAGACCGGGTAGACCTCGCCAGACAGTACGAACGTCGTCTGGTTTGGCCCGAAGTTGGCGAAAAAGTAGCTCAGGCCGAAGAGGACCATGAACGGCGCAATATCTTTCGTCACCCCAGGTATCGCCCCGATCAGGAGGAATACGCCCACTAAGCCGGCAAAGCCTATGAACTGGAGCCTCTTGTGACCGATCCTGTCCATGAAGAAGGCTCCCAGGTAGTATGCAGGAACGGCAGCGACGGCGAAGATAATGAGGTCGATGGAGAGAACCTGGATGATCGGGTGCTTGCCCGATCCGAGAACGCCTTTTACGATGAGAGGTGCGGATACGGAGTTGCCGTAGTAGGCGTAGTCGAAGAGGAACCAACTTCCTGCCGTTCCCACCAGGTAGAGCAGGTACCGGGGTGTCGTGAGGAAGGAGAGCACGCCCATATGCCTCTGCACCTTGGAGGGCGCTTCGCTCGCCGTGACGGTTCCGTCGGAGAACGAAGAAATGGCGGCGACCGCCCTTTCGGACTGGCCTCTCACCCTCTCGAGATACCTCGGGGACTCTGGCATGCGCATCCTCATGTAGATAACCGCTGCCGAGGGGATCGCACCCAGCCCGAGCATGAGCCTCCAAGCCAGATCGTGGTTCACCCCGGCGCCGAGAAGCGTGATCCCGACGATGGGACCGACCACCAAGCCGACAGCCTGCATTGCGAATACCAGCCCGACCAGGCGTCCCCTGTTCTGCCGGTTCGAGTACTCGCTCATGATCACAGCCGACACCGGGTAGTCGCCTCCAATCCCGATGCCCAGCACGAAGCGGAAGATGACAAGCCACATGAAGCTGGGGGCGAATGCGGAAGCGAGCGCTCCCACGGTCATGATGGTTGCAAGCAGGCCGTATATGCGCTTGCGCCCGAGCACATCGGCTAACCGGCCGAAAACGAAGGCTCCGACGAAGGCAGCTATCAGGGTCGTCGAGTTGATGAGGCCCGTCTGGCTCGTTGTCAGGTGCCACTGGGTGGCGAGCAGGGTGGTTACGGTACCAATGATGAACAGGTCGTAGGCATCGGTGAAGAAGCCCATGCCGGACGTGAAAAGCGCCTTCGTGTGAAACGCACTCAGAGGAGCTTCGTTGAGGGCATCGCTTACAGTGGCCTGCCTTGTTCCGGACATGCTCGTCGGGCTCCTTTCGCTAGCGGTTGCCATCTCTTATAGGTGCTCCCTGCAACTGCCAGGCGGACCGTAGCCAGATGTCGCGCCCGCCGTGGTTGCAAGCCGTGAGCACTTGCTTCTCATTATGAAGACCCTGTATGAACTGCGGGCGGCCGGAAAGTGAACTGACGGTGAACGGTCGGTTAATTGTTCTGCCGCCGCGTCTTGGGCCCGCGCTATTGGGCTGTCCCACCTGTTTGTGCTGAACTCGGGCGCTCCGGATCCCGGATGGGCCAGAGGATCCGGGATGGGCCAGAGGATGTGCGTCACGCCACTATTGGCGTTTGACGCCGCATTACGCCACAGTACGCTACCGAATTCTTTTCCAAGTCGGGTATTGACACCGGCGTCAATAAGATGCACAATACTCGATGTACTTCGTACAACGTATTGGTCAACATCTGGGGGTGTTAATGAAACTCCGAATAGCGGTTCCCGCTCTGGCACTGGTGATGCTTGCAGGCTCGGCGTGCAGCGTGCTGGGCGGTCCGACTAGCGGTTCCGGCGGGGGTTCCACACCGAACTATCCCATTGGCACCTCGCTCGAGGGTTTCGCGTCAGAGCTGACCGGTCCGACGTCGATGCCTCCGGGCATGAATGACTGGTCGTGCAAACCGAGTTCTGCGCATCCATATCCGGTCATCCTCGTTCATGGAACGTTCGCCAACGAGGCATTAAGCTGGCAAGCCCTCTCTCCCATGCTTGCTGACGCCGGTTACTGCGTCTACGGTCTCAACTACGGCGAGAACTCGATGACGCTCGGGCACTTTTTCGGGTTGGCTTCGGTCGAGAGTTCTGCTCAGCAACTGTCCGACTTCGTCAACAAGGTCCTCCAGTCAACGGGTGCCTCGAAAGTGGACATGGTCGGGCACTCCCAGGGTGGGATGATGCCCCGCTACTACATCAAGAATCTTGGCGGAGCTTCGAAGGTCAATATGCTCGTCGGGATCGCGCCCTCGAACCACGGCAGCACGGCAGACGGCCTTACCAGCGTCCTGCAGTTCTTCCAGCAGTTCGGCTTCTCGCTGAGTGACGTTGGTTGCGACGCATGCACGGAACAGGAGCAAGGTTCCACGTTCCTCCAGAACCTCAACTCGGGCGGTGACACGGTATCAGGCCCCAAGTACGTTGTGATCGAGAGCAAGTACGACGAGGTCATCACGCCGTACACCAACGCGTTCCTTTCGGGTCCAAATGTCCAGAACATCACGCTCCAGAACCAGTGCTCGACCGACTATTCCGAGCACATCAGCATCATCTACGACCCGGTTGTCCTTCAGGACGTTATGAACGCGCTTGGGGCTGACAGCTCCAGCTTCCAGCCGAAGTGTTCGGTCGTTCTTCCCCTTGTAGGCGGCGTCACCGGATAGACAGCCCCTGCGACTCCGGGGGTTCAGCGGAGGCGTCGGTTATTGCGGGTCGATAGGAGGCGGTCGCACGGAAGGTACTGCGAGTCGATCCCAACCCCGTACCACGGTAGCTGAAAGGCCAGGAGCTAAGCTGCCACAAGGGGCCGAGGCCCGCGGCGGGCCTACTTCTTCTGGTTGCCGTAGGCCGTACTTGCGATCTCGAAAAGAGCGATTGCGGCTGCGGCTGCGACGTTCAGCGATTCGACCTCTCCGTGCTGGCGGATGGAGGCGAGCACGGAGCAACGTTGTCGCGTAAGGCGTCCCAAGCCGCCGCCCTCCGATCCGAGGATCAGCGCCACCGGAGGCGTGAGGGCTCCGGATACGTCCCGGATCGAGTCGAGAGCGGCTCCATCGAGCCCCACCGTGGCGACCCCGAGGGAGTTCAGTGTGTCGACTGCTGCGGGAATACCGGGAACTAGGGCAAAATCGAGATACTCTATCGCCCCGGAGGCAGCTTTCGCAGCGGAGGGGGACAGTTTTGCGGAGCGGTGTTTTGCGATGACAATGCTCGTGGCGCCGGCGCACTCGGCACTCCTCGAGATGGCTCCAAGGTTCTGCGGGTCGGTGACCCCGTCCATCACGACGATAAACGGCGGCCTTCCTCCGGTAGGCTCCGTCACCAGCTCCTCCAGGCTGCGAGGCTCGATCGGATCAGCAATCGCGATCACTCCCTGATGGCTGTGTGACGCCGCCAACCTGTCCATTCTTGCAGGAGAGGCCGGTATCACCCGCACATGAGCGCGGAGCGCAGCTTTTTCGATTGCAGCAAGGACGGGAGCCGGCTCCATGCCCTCCTCGATCCACACCTCGCGAACGTGGCGCTTAGCCGCATCAAGCAGTGTCAACACGGAACGCCGCCCCTCGACCTGGTCGCCTCCGAGTTGGGTCTCGCCGTCCGGGTCTTGCCCACGTGTTCGCTGCAAAGGCTTTCCTTCCGGCGCACGCTGCCAGGGGGGGCCGGTCGTGGGACGGCGGGGAGAGCGGGGCGCAGGCCCGCGGTCATCATCGGTGCGCCGCCGGGGAGAGAGCGAAGACGGGCGCCGGTCGTCTCGCCGGTAACGGTCAGAGCTGGTCGGTCGTTCCGGGCGATAGTTTTGCCGCTCTTGCCAGCCGTCTTGCTGTTCCCCGCTCGTACCTGTCCGTCCGGCTCGCCACCTGCCGGGACTGGCGCCTTGCAGCCTGTCCTGCGGGCCGCCACTTCCTCTCGCCGGTCGACCGCGTGCGGCAAGGGAGTTGCGACGATCCGGCGCGCCGTAGTTCTCGTCATGCTCTGAACCTGATTGCCAATCCCGCCCGCGTGGGAGCATGCTCCTGCCGGGTCTGCTGTCCCACCTTGGAGTGTTTCCGCCTGCACCGCCCGGTCGGCCACCGCCTGCCCGGCCACCACCTGCCCGGCCACCGCCTGCACCGCCTGCCCGGCCACCGCCTGCACCGCCTGCCCGGCCACCGCCTGCACCGCCTGGACGGCGACCACCCGGACGGTCACCATTCGCCCAGCCACCACCTGCACCACCCGGACGGCCAGCACCTGCCCAGCCACCACCTGCACCGCCTGGACGGCGACCACCCGGACGGCCAGCACCTGCCGGGGAACCACTCCGCGGCCGGGCGCGCGGCTCAGAACCCCGCTCTCCTGCGCGGTCAGCTGGCGGCATTGATCGATCCGTTGCCGGCAGCGTCGCGGGAGGCGATCAGGGCAACTGCGATGCAGGCAATCCCTTCACCCCTCCCAAGGGCACCCATCTGCTCCGGTCGTTTGGCCTTTACGTTGCACGGAGCGCCGAGGGTCCCGGCCAGATTGTCTCGCATGGCGGCGAGGTGGACGGCGAGGTTGGGTGTCTCGCACACCACCGTCGTATCGAGATTGATCACGTCGAAACCGGTTGCCTTGACCAGTTCGACCGCCTGTGCGAGAAGCCCCATCGAGTCGGCGCCGGCAAGTGCGGGATCCGAATCGGGGAACTGCTCGCCGATATCGGGCAGTCCGGCAGCGCCGAGAAGGGCATCCGCGGCCGCGTGCGCCACCGCGTCGGCATCGGAATGGCCCTCCAGAGACGGCTCCCCGGCGATTACGACTCCCCCAAGTACGAGAGGTTTAGCAACGGCGCTTTCCCTTGCGAATCGGTGGGAATCGAATCCCTGACCGACCCGTAGTAGCGGTCCGTCTTCAGCTGTCACCCTGTAACACTACCCGAGTCCGCGATGCCTCCAAAGCGCCGCGTGCCGGTCCCTGCTCTTGGGGCCTCACCGGACAGGAATCTCGGGCGAAGTACCGCTTCGCCGCACCAGCGGTTCCGAGGCCGGTGACAGTCCTCTCTGGCGCGTCGAATCCGGGCTCACGTTGCCCGCTCAGTCGGCCGGGACGCTCTCGGACATGCTTGCGACGGTTCGTTCTTCGGGCGGGGGAAGCTTCCGGAAGAAAAGCCAGAAAAGCCCGGCGTTGACAAGCTGCAGGCCGGAAGCCACTTCGAACGGTATTGACAGGTTCACCTCATCGAAGAGATAGCCAGCGAGCACGGGGCTCGCTGACATGGCCACCTGGCTCGGGGTATTTGCGAGCGCCGCGACCGATCCACGTTCGGCCGGGTCCGCCATACCGACCACATAGGACTGGCGCAGCGGCATCTGGATCCGCTGAATCAGCATCCGGACTAGATAGACCACGCCCGCGAGCAGAAAAGTGGGAGCCAATACGAGCGGGATCAACAGCAGGGCCTGAGCGGCGCGAACCACCGAAATAGTCTTTACGGTACCGAAACGGTTGGCCAACCGGGCGGCGTAAAGGCTGGAGAAGGCGGATACGAGGTTGACGATGGCAAACAGGGCACCCACATCCCCGGCGCCCACGCCGTAACGGCGGTAGAGCCAATAGGTGACGAAGGGAGCGAGCATCCCGATGGCGAGCCCATTGGCAGTGTTGGTGGCCCACAAGCGGTAAAGGAGCGGCCGCGATCGAACGGGGAGGCGCGGGCGTCCCTTCCTCGAGCCCGCGCTCCCAGCCGCCGTAGGGGCACGGCCCTCTCTTATCCCGATGGCAATCAGGCCGGCGACAATTGCGAAAACCCCGGCGGCGATGAATCCCGGGCGAAATGTCTCTACGACATGAGCGTGATGGGGATGCCCACTGCCCGCCAGCATCGCCAGAAGCCCGCCGGCAAGCGCTCCGGCGGACGAAAGAAAGGTCAGCTTCGAGAAGGCGTCGTTCCTGAACTTGTCGGCAATCGAATCGGTGACGAACGCCGATTCTGCCGGTTGGTACGGTCCGACTGCCCCTGCCCCTGCGCCGGAGCCGCGTCCGAAAGTTCCCGCCGCGGCCGCAATGAAGAGGATGGCGGTCTGATCCGTAAAGGCGTACACCAATGCCGCGGCACCGGCGACGACGGGCAGCGCGATCAGGAAGGGACGCCGCCCAATGCGATCGGAGGACGTCCCGATGAAATACGAGAGCACGGCCGAAACGAGGCCCACCGCCAGGAAGAGCAACCCGAGCTCCAAGCCATTCATGCCCAGCAGCGCCAGGTAAATCGGGACAAGCACTCCTGAAAGTGCGCGGGTTGTGCTCATGAAGAAGCGAGCCGCCATTACTATCCCGAGGTCCCTGTTAAGCCAAACCGGTAATACCGTGCGGGCCGGTCTCGGATCGTCGCTCACGGTGTGCAACTCCCTGCCAGCGACCTGTGAGGACACTCTGCGCCGGGCCGGAATCCGGACCCTTCGAGCTCGCCCGGGCCTGGGGATCCCGTGACGGATAGGAAGCTGGAGTTTTCGGTCAAGTGGGCTGAAGCCAGGACCCGTCAAGCTCGCCGAGGCCCGGGCATCCCATGAGGATGAGCGTACGTTCCATCTCCTCTTCGAGAATGGCGAGAATCCGCTCGACGCCTGCTTGCCCGGCGATGGCCAGGCCGTAGAGGTAGGGCCGGCCAATCAGCACGGCGCAGGCTCCGAGCGCCATGGCCTTCACTACGTCGGCTCCCCGGCGCACCCCGCCGTCCACGAGCACGGCCACGCGTTTGCCTGCTGCTTCGACCACCTCCGGAAGCACGCGAATCGTGGCCGGGGCTCCTTCGAGCTGCCGGCCGCCGTGGTTGGAGACCACCACACAGTCGGCTCCCGCGTCCGCGGCAAGCGCGGCGTCGTCGCCGGACATGACGCCCTTTACGACGAGGGGCCCGGTCCAGCGACTTCTCAACCAGGACACATCGTCCCACGAGAATGGCGATGCCCCCATTGCAACCTTTCCCGCAGGAGAGAGCGGGTTTGGGAACGAGGGCGAGGGGCCGCTGCCGGGAGGGTTGGTCGCTGAGCGCCGCTTGAACTTTACGCCGGCAAGGCCCATGCTTGCTGTCCACCGCGGCCTGGACAGCACTTGGGAGCCCAAGCGGATCGCGGACCGGGCATCTAGGCGGAGCGGCGGCGCCACGCCGTTGCGAAGATCGCGTTCTCTCTTCCCCAGGGCCGGTGTGTCTACGGTGACCATCAACCCACCGAAGCCGGCTGCTCCGGCGCGATCGATCAAGGCTACGGCGGTGTCCCGGTCGGCGGCATAGAGCTGGAACCAGCGTGGGCCGGCGATTCCCGACAGATCCTCCGGGGCGGTGCCGGCGACCGTGGAGAGTATCGACACCGTGCCCGCGGCCCCCGCGGCGCGGGCGGCGCCCGCAGCACCTTCCGGATGCATCAGGCGGGTGAGCCCGCAAGGTGCCAGCAGGACGGGGAGCCGAAGCGGCGTGCCGAGCACGGTGGTGGCGAGGTCGGGCCGAGGCACCTTCATCGCCATTCTGGGGCGCAGTGCTATCTCCCGGAATGCCTGCACATTGGCAGCCATTGTGACCTCGTCCTCGGCGCCACCGTCTATATAGTCGAAAACAACTCGCGGCAGGATGCGCCGGGCAAGCCTTCTGGCATGCTCGACGCTGTGGATACGATCAGCCCTCATCTCCGGGCAAGTCTACGGGGTGCAGCCGGCCGGTAGCCAGACGGTTCTGTTCCGGTGCTCCCGTCTTGCATGCCCAACTCCACGATATGATGTGCCGTGCTCGTTCCTGACGCCGCGGTGTCCGCATGGCGCTGAAATCCGCACCGCAGCGAACCTTCTCAACGCCGTAATGGCTATTGTCTTAGCCCTCGGGGCAGCGCTCATGAACGCGCTTTCCACGATTCTCGAGCGTCTCGGTGTTCAGTCGGCTCCCGAAGAACATCGCCTCCGCCTCGGCCTGATCCTCTATGCTCTCCGGCGGGCGGTCTGGCTTGCCGGGTTCGGGGTGATGACGGTGGCCGCGGTGGCGCAATTTGCAGCGCTTCACTTCGGTCAGCTGACGGAGGTGCAGCCGATCCTGACGCTCGAACTACCGGCGCTTGTCGTTATCCTGTGGCTCTGGTTCCGCCAGAAGCTCGGATGGCGCGATTGGGTGGGCACTCTCGCCGCCACCGGTGGGCTGTGGGCCTTTCTTGCGGCTTCGGACGTAACAGGTGGCACGTCCCTCCCCAGCGCGGCCAACTGGGTAGAGGTGGGAGTCGCCTGCGGGGGCCTGACGGCTGTCTCGATCGCTCTTGCTCAACGGGGGTCGCATGCCAGGAAGGCTGCATGGTACGGGGTAGCCTCTGCCGTGTCCTTTGCCTTCACAGCGGCTCTGGAGAGGGCGCTCAACCTGTACATGCGGGGGGACTGGGTGCACGTCTTCGGGCAGTGGGAGCTCTACGTACTGGCGGTAGTCGGCTTGGGCGGGTTCTTCCTTGCGCAGAACGCCTTTCACGCAGGCTCGGTTACCGCGTCGCAGTCGACCATGGTGACGATCGACCCGATAGCGTCGATCCTTCTCGGAGTCGGGTTGTTCGGAGACGGCATTGACACTGCCGGCGCGAGGGCCGTCGTGGAACCGATCGCGTTGCTGGTGTTGTTCGGCGGAGTGCTCTTGCTGGCCTCGTCTCCACTCGTGGCCCACTCCAGAGGCGAGCTGGTTCGCCCGGCGAAGGCAGGGCGAGCGGCCAGCTAATTCGAGTGGCCCTTGCCGGTCCGGATCGAGTGGCCCTCGCCGCAAGCGCCTATTCCGCAGGCAAAGCCGGCGCACCGGTGCGACGGTTCCCCCGGATCGCTCGCTGAGAGCTTCAGCGGTCAGGGACGCCGGGCGAAGTAGTGCTTCGCCACTCCTTCCCTACCCGAGGGCGGCAGCGACGAGGTCGGCCACCACGAATCCCGACTCCACCGCCTGATGCGTGCCGCAACCGTAGCCCCCGGCGTCGCAGCCGGTGAGGAAGAGTCCCCGGACAGGCGTGACGGGATCGGGCTTTGATGCACCGCACTGGCCTATTACCTGGGCCAGGCCTATGCACTCTCCGCCTTGTCCAGGTACGACCGAAGCGCGGCTCGCTGCCGAGGTGTTTGCGGCGGTGAAGGACTCTCGCCTTGTCACATGCCCCTCCAGTTCCGGCCAGGTTGCGAGCATCTCCGCATCAGTCCTTTCGATCGCGGCAGCGCTCATGGGAGACTTCGGGTCGGGAGAGGCCATCGTGCCGGCCAGCACCACCTGCCTGCTCGGGTCGGCTACCAACGTGGGGTCGTACAGGGCCGGCGTCGCCGCGAAGAGGAGAGGGTGATCGGGCCAGTGGCCGGCGCGTGCAGCGACGTAGCGATCGGTGTCCCACCACGACTGGCCGGAGAACTGGAGGATCATCGGGACTTCCATCACGGGCGCATCGAGGAAGTATCGTAGCCCGACGAACGCCCACGACGGCTCGAGGCTCATTACCCGGTCGACGTAGGCCGGTGGGAACTGGTCGGGCCCTGCCAGGCTGAGGACCGTGGGCTGGATGCCCGCGTTGGACACGACCACCGGGGCCTCGACGAGAACCCCGCTGGCCATGACCCCTATAGCGGTCCCGTTCTCGATCACGATGCGATCAACCGCGGTTCGCGGAAGGTATGTACCACCGCGAGACGTGACGTACTCTACGGCCAGCTCCGCGGGCACAGCGTAACCGCCCGCATGGTAACGACCCGCCCCCTTCAGCCCGAAATCCTTGAGGGTGCGCAGTGCCTCCGAAGCTGGGATCCGGTCCACCGGGGCCACGAAGAGGAGGTTGAGGATTGCGAGCTGGTGAGCGCGAAGGACGTCGCCGACGTCGTAAGTGGACATCCAGGTGAGGATGTCCACGTCGTCGAGAAGTGCAAGATCGTTTTCCGCCATCGTGAGGGCGGCCACGGCCATTGCTGCCGCCGCGGCGAGCTCCGGCTCGCCGACGGACGGGTCCGCGGGCAGGCCCATGACCGAACCCGGTAACGAGCCCACGGGAGTCATCGTCATGGAACCGTCTGGACGGATGTAGCGGAACTCGGCTGCACGCTCGGGTGTGAGGATCACCTCCGGTACGGGCGCCTCGATCAGCTCCAGGAGCTCCTCAATCCTCGATCCTGTGGCCGGTCCACCTACAATGGGCCACATCTCGTAGGAATTGCCGTCCCGGTGCAGGGTCATCGCCTTGCCGCCAGGCGCCGGGTTCTTGTCGATCACGGCCACCCGGTATCCTCTTCCAGCCAGGAGCGCGGCGCAGGTAGCCCCTCCGTAGCCGGCTCCGACCACAATGACGTCGTACCTTCCCTTCGCGTGATCTACAGCCATGGCTGCAAGTCTATGGCGGTGCGGGCTACGGGTTCCTGGCCGGAACTCCCGCATCTGCCACGGGACTCCCTGCCTACCAGGGTTCACGCGGTGCATGGCCCGTCGGTATCTGCCAGCGGCGGGTGGCGATCGGGTTGGGGCAGTCAGCTACCGGCTCCCGGTAGGTTCTCGAGCGTGGCGATGTGGAAGAATTGCACGATGCGATCCTGTGCTACCTGCCGGCTCGCGCCGCGGGGGCGAGCCCGATGAACACCCGCCTGCCGGATGAGTCCGCGACGCGCGGCGTCGCCGTTGTCACAGGGGCGTCCAGCGGGATAGGTGAGGCGACAGCCCGGGTACTGGCCGCCGCCGGGTTTTCTGTTGTTGCCGGCGCGCGTCGCAAGGACAGGTTGGATCGCCTTGCCGATGAGATCGGCTGCCTCGCGCTCGCGCTCGACGTCGCCGACCACCTGTCTGTCGAGTCGTTCTGCGCCGAGGTGCCCGAGGTCCGCGTGCTCGTCAACAATGCCGGAGGAGCTCAGGGACTCGACTCGGTCGGCGATGCTGCCGACTCGGACTGGATGACCATGTACGAGTCCAATGTTCTTGGAACGGTGCGCATGACGCGCGCGCTCCTGCCGAAACTTGAGGCGTCAGGCGACGGCCATATCGTGATCGTCACGAGCATCGCGGGATTCGAGGTTTACCCTGGCGGCGGGGGCTACACTGCGGCCAAGCATGCGGAGAGCGCCGTTGCCCGAACTCTCAGGATGGAGCTCCTCGGGATGCCGATTCGGGTGACCGACATCGCTCCGGGCATGGTGGAGACGGAGTTCTCGGTCGTACGTTTCCGAGGAGACGCCGAGCGCGCCCGGAAGGTCTACGAGGGGATGCAGCCGCTCGAAGCGGCGGATGTGGCCGACTGCGTGTTATGGGCAATTACGCGCCCCTCCCATGTGAACGTGGACAAGATAGTCGTAATGCCCCGCCAGCAGGCAGGCGCACGTCTTGTGGCCGCGCCCCATCCTCGGGAGCGCCAGTGGGGGAAAGCGCCGTGAGGACCGCGATGCTGTCGATGGCAGGGCGGGTTTATTGGTGCCGTCCCGGGGGAAGCGGCCCACCGTGACGGGGTTCTCATCGGATGCCTTCTCGGTGGAGGTGTCGGGCGGGGTAGGTACGTTATGGCTGGACCGGGCCGAACGCCGGAATACGATGGGCCGCACTTTCTTCGAGGACCTTCCGAAGGCGATGGGTCTGCTGTCCACCGATCCGGGCGTCCGCGCCGTAGTGATCGCTGCCAAGGGGCGCGACTTCAGCGTAGGGCTGGATCTGAAGGAAATGGGGGAGTTGCTGGCACCGCCCGACTCGCCCTCTGCCGCTTCTGCTCCAACCCCTCCGTCCATGGCCGCACGTGCCCAGGCCGCACGTGCCAGTATCCTTCGCCTGCAGCGTTCGATCAGTGCCGTTGCAGATTGCCCGAAACCGGTGATTGTGGCCGTTCAGGGCTACTGCATCGGCGGCGGCGTCGACCTCATATCAGCATGCGATATAAGGGTGGCGAGCAGCGATGCGATCTTCTCGGTGCGCGAGACCCGGATTGCCATCGTCGCCGACCTCGGCAGCCTGCAGCGCCTGCCCCGCATCGTCGGCGCGGGGCACCTGGCAGAGCTTGCCTTCACCGGAGGCGACGTCGATGCGGTTCGTGCGCGAGATATCGGCCTCGTCAACGACGTGCTGCCCGATGCCGAGGCCACGGTCGAGGCGGCGCGCGATCTGGCGGCACGGTGCGCAGCGAACTCGCCGCTGGCTGTCCAGGGCGTAAAGGCGGTGCTTGCTGCCGGGCAGCGGCACGAAGTCGAGGAGGGACTTGACTATGTGGCGACCTGGAACGCAGGCATGCTCGCCTCCGACGACCTTGTGGAGGCGGTTACTGCGTTCATGCAGAAGCGCCCACCAGAGTTCACTGGCGGCTGAACCGCAGTACTTGGTTGCGGGGTCCGTCTTTGCTCCCTGGTGCAGCCGTCAAGCCAATGCTCTCCATTGCGCGGGCCGGACCACGCCGCGCCACGGAGGCAGTCGCGTGCTAGCGTTGCCGCATGGCAGGAGAGGGAGAGCAGCACGGTAACGGTGCCGCATCCGGGCCGCAGCGCGATGTATTTACGCTGTCGGTCGATGTGGGAGGAAGCGGGATCAAGGCGTCGGTTCTCGATCCCCGGGGGGATATGGTCGCAGAGAAGGTGCGCATGGCTACTCCCTACCCGTTGGGTCCGGAGCTTTTCATCAACTGCATCGCCGAGCTTGCGGGCAAACTGCCGGAGTTTGACAGGATATCGGTCGGGTTTACCGGGATGGTGCGCAGGGGAGTGATCTTGACCGCACCGCACTTCTCGCGAACAGGAGGACCTGACACCCCCGTCGACAAGGATCTTCTCAGGCAGTGGACGGGTTTCGATATGGCGGCGGTCCTTGAAGGGCGATTCCAGGTGCCGGCGCGCGTCGCCAACGATGCCGATGTCCAGGGGGCTGCGGTGGTCAGTGGGAAAGGGCTCGAGCTTGTGATGACGCTGGGCACCGGCTTCGGCACCGGCATGTTCTACGACGGGAAACTCTTGCCACATCTGGAGATTGCCCACCATCCGGTCCACGACAACGACGACTACAACGCCTACATCGGCGATTCGACCCGGCGTGATATCGGTAACGAGAAATGGTCGAAGCGGGTGATCAAGGTCATAGACACTCTCCGGAACCTGATGTTCTTCGACATCGGCTACGTCGGCGGCGGCAACGCAAAGTGCCTGACGGTCGATCTTCCGGCAGACTGCGAGAAAGTGGACAATACGGCGGGCATCCTTGGTGGGATCAAGCTCTGGGAGCATGGCCACATAAGCGTCTGACGGAACACCGCGACGTAGCTGCGCTCCCCGCTCTCCAGGCGTCCCTTGCATCCGCTCCGGTGCCCCGGGTAGAGATCGCGCCTCGCCAGCCGACCCTTCCGCTCGGCCTTGGCAGGCCTACCGGACCGTACCTGCCCGGCAGAGTGGTAACCTGAGGCTCCGGACCAGTCCTGCGCTCGTAGCTCAATTTGGACAGAGCATCTGACTACGGATCAGAAGGTTGGGAGTTCGAGTCTCTCCGAGCGCGCCGGCGATCTTCCGCTGGATGCATGGCATGACATGGCGTATGACGGCCCTTCGGATCCTAGCGGGGAGCCGATATGAACTGGGATCCCCCAAGGCTGGACAAAGGCGCTTCAAGATTGAGGTATGAACCAACAAACGAAAAGCACCCTTGTCTTGACCCATCCTAGCGAGATCCTCCAAGCCTTGGTGGGTCTCAAAGACATCCGGATCGTCCACTACAAGCGCGAGGGGCCCGACGTCGAGTTGATGATCGAGCAGGCGGTCGATGACGTTCGATGTCCGAACTGCGCTGAACGCGCCCAGGTGAAGGAGCGTCCGGTGGTGCGCTACGTCGATCTTCCCGTC
>JAKAWR010000017.1 GCA_021816935.1 Actinomycetes bacterium | reverse complement strand
CCTAACCCCCCTAACCCCCCTAACCCCCCTAACCCCCCTAACCCCCCTAACCCCCCTAACCCCCCTAACCCCCCTAACCCCCCTAACCCCCCTAACCCCCCTAACCCCCCCCTGGTCTCGGCAGATACCGGTCCCTGGTCTCTCGATGGGTGGACGATCGTCAGTACCGTGGACGCCAAGAGAGGCGAGATCTTCTGGTCGGGTTACGGGACCGGGAAGACCGGTCTTATGGATGCGATCGGGTTGCCGGCTGGACCGAGCGTATCGCCGCCAGACGAGCTGGCCAAGATGGTGCGGGAGGGTCGCCATCCGGTGTTGCTTGTGGGCGGCGGCGCACTCCGGTACGGAGAGCACTTCCGGGGCCTGCCGGGAGTGCATATCGCGATAGCGGCCGCTGGTCCTTCGGTAGAGTGCCTTGCCCTCTTGGGTCTCGAACGCCAACGCTGCGGCCGGACGGTTGAAGGCTCGGATCTTGCTCCGATCTATCTGAGAGAACCCGACGCGACCGTTAACCAGGACACCTGGGGAGCTCCCAGGCGAGACGAGGGATGAGTCGCCTGGTGAGGGCTCACGCGATCTGAGCCAGGGTTGCGTGGCATCTGCAGGTTGCCGCGTTGGCAGGTACAAGGCTTGCCGAACCGGGTGAGGAGGTTGGTTTCGCAACGCGCGACCAAGCCCAATTGGCGCCGCCAGGCAGCCTTGGCCTACGGCGATTCTCAGGTCCTGGCGAGCCCCCATGAACCACCCCAAGACTTGCAGGTGGTTCGCAAACTACGGCAGAGCTTATTTGTGTATATGTCCGGACAAATCGGCTACGATGGAGCCGTGACTTCGGAGCGTGCATGCGACGAAAGTACCTCCACAACCGGGGACGCCCCGACCATCGGGCGCACGAGGTGCGAAAGGGCTGTTGCGATGAAGCGGCCAGGGTGCCGCAGTGGGAGGAGCGCCATTACCGGGCGCACGAGGTGCCGAAGAGGTGTGGAGATCAAGAGCGCAAAGAGCCGCCCCGGAAGCAGTTCGCCGTCCATGCGCAACAGGTACCGTAGTTGAACGCTCTCGACTTCGTTCTCCTGCTCGCAGCCGTGTCTGTAGTTGCGGGCGCGCTGGGCGCCGTGGTGGGGATAGGCGGGGGAGCCGTTGTGGTGCCCGCTCTCACGATCCTTTTCCATGTGGATATCAGGTTCGCGATCGGAGCCTCCATCATCTCCGTGATTGCAACGTCGAGCGGTGCGGCGGCGGCCTACGTGAGAGAACGGATGACGAACTTGAGGACTGGGATGTTCCTGGAGCTGGGGACCACGACAGGAGCCGTGACGGGCGCTTTCCTGACCACGGTTGTACCTACAAGTGCCCTGTTTGCCCTCTTCGGCGTCGTGCTCTTGTATTCCGGGGCGGTCATGTTCCTCAGGCGCCACGAAGAGCACCAGCTAGCCGAGTCGAGCGACCGTATAGCGAACCGGCTTAACCTCCACGGCGCCTACTACGACGAGGCCGAAGGGCGCGAGATCGTCTACAAAGTGACGGGAACACGGATGGGGCTCTCGATCATGTACGTGGCGGGCATGATAAGCGCGCTTCTCGGGATCGGCTCCGGGTCGCTCAAGGTGCCGGCGATGGACCTCGCCATGCACCTTCCCATGAAGGTATCCAGCGCGACGAGCAACTTCATGATCGGCGTGACCGCTGCGGCGAGTGCGGGGGTCTTCCTTGCGCGCGGCCAGGTTGATCCGCTCATCGCAGGTCCCGTGGCGGCCGGCGTGCTGGGGGGCGCGGTGATCGGCTCGCGCCTGCTGGCGAAGCTGCAGGGACGAGTCGTCCGGCTAGTCTTCGTCGTGGTGCTTGTGGTTATCGCTGTAGAGATGCTCCAGCGGGGTTTTCACCTGTGAGCGGCGGCGGTGTAGGCAGCGGTGTAGGCAGCGGTGTAGGCGGCGGCGATGTGCAGGCGGGACCTGACCGTGCGAAGAGTGGCCCAGGCGACGAAGGCGACCGGCGGGTACGCAGGCTGGAGCTGGTGATCAGTTATGTCCTGCGGATTGGCGTGGTTGTCAGCGTGGCGGTCATCCTGGCCGGCCTCGTACTGTCCTTCGTGCGTCACCCTGGTTACTCGGGCACTATCGATTATCACTCGGTAGCCGGGCCGGGATACCACTTCCCAGACACGTTCGCAGCGGTGGCGCACTCCATAGCCTCCGGTGGCGGCAGGGGGTTCATCATGCTGGGTCTCGCTCTTCTCGTCCTGACGCCGGTGATGAGGGTGGCCGTTTCCGTGTTCGGGTTCATATTCGAAAAGGACCCGCCCATGGTGGCGGTGACCATCTTCGTCCTGGCCGTTCTTATCGGGTCGCTGGCGATCGGGGTGGCGAGCCGGTGAGCATGAGCGCTTCCGGTAGCCTGGAAGGCAGTTCGGTTTCCCACGGGGCGGGCCGAACCGGCGGTAGCGGCCTCGCTGGCGGTAGCGCGCAGCGAGGAGCCGGTATGCGAAGCCGCCGGCCGAATAGAGAAGTGCAGGTTGGGCGGAGAGTGGCGGGGGCGATCTTTGACAGGCAGGCAGTAGCGACTGCGGACCGGCGCCTCGACCGGGATAGTCCCCTTCCGCTCTGGGCGCAGCTCCTGGAGGCGCTTCAAGAGGGCCTGAGGGTGGGCAGCATCGGTTTCGAGGGCAGGTTCCCGACCGAGGAGGAACTCGTCGAGGTTTACGGGGTGAGTAGGCATACGGTGAGGGAGGCTCTGAGACGCCTTTCGGCAGCGGGGATTCTGGAGCGTCGGCGAGGCCGGGGCACCTTCGTTGTACAGTCGCGCCTCCAGCCCATGGCGGAGCTCTACTCGCTGGCTTCGATCATCGCAGGGATGGGAGTTGAGGAGCGTAGCGTTGTCAGGGCGCAGGAACTCCGCCCGGCGAGGGAGGCATCCTCCCGGCTCGAGATCGGTCCCGATGAGCAGTGCGTGTACGTGGAGAGGCTTCGTTTCGCAGGAGAACTGCCGCTGTCGCTGGACCGGTCGTACCTACCGGCGGCCGTGGCCCGTCCATTGCTGGGGGCCGATCTGACGAGGGGTTCGATGTACGAGTACCTGTCAAGGGAGTGCGGTGTCGAGGTTACGGGTGGGATGGAACGCATAGTCCCTGTAGCGGTCCGACGGGACGACGCTCCGGCTCTGCAGGCAAGGACGGGGAGCCCGGCTTTTCTTATTGATCGGGTGGTGAGGGCGAGGCTCGGCCCGGTGGAATGGCGCCGGTCGACGATCAGGGGCGACCAGTACGAGCTGCTCGTGGAATGGACGGTCGCAGCTGGAAGCCGGGTTGTCGAGGTGCGCCAAGCGGAAGCGGAGGCCTGAGCGCGGATCTAACGTCCAGGACGCCTAAGTAGTCGTCGTGACGCGCCAAGAGCCTGTCGATGTCCACTAAGTGCTCGTCATGGCGCTTCATGATCTCGACGAGGTCGGCCAGGCTGCGGTCCAGCTGCGCCAAGTGCTCATCGTGGTGCTTCCCGTCTATCCCGCCTGCCCCTCCTTATGTCTCTGATAGCGTGTGCGATCAGCCTAAGACGTCTCACGCCTGAGGCTCTCGTAGCCTCAGGCGTGAGAGCGGTAACCTGAGAGATAGGTCTATGGTTCAGGATCCGATCGATTTGGTGGGCAGAGCGCAGCCCCTGCAGGTGTCTCTCGCCCGGATGCGCCGCAAGCACCTGCGGGCCGTGCTGGCGATCGAGCGGTCAAGCTACCTTGCTCCGTGGTCGATGAACGTCTTTGCTTCGGAGCTTGCCCAGGTATCGAGCCGCCACTATATCGTCTCGCTCGACAGGAGATCCGTGATCGGCTATGCGGGCTTGATGGTGATCGACTCGGAGGAGGCGCATATCAATACCATCACTGTTGCAGAACCGTTCCGGCGAAGAGGCGTGGGGACTGTCATGCTGCTGGAACTGGTGCGCGAAGCGATAGAGCGCGGTGTCAACAACCTAACCCTGGAGGTGCGCGCCTCCAATACCGAGGCTCAGTCGCTCTACAGGAGGTTCGGATTCATCCCGGTGGGCGTGCGGAGGGGTTATTACCGGGAGGACGGAGAGGACGCCATGATCATGTGGGCTACGGGCATCCGGGAGCCGGACTACCTGGACCGGCTGGCCTTCATAGAACACCGGACGTTCGTTCCCTTCCCGTGGAAGCTTATTGGTGGGGGAGAAGGAGGCGAGGGAGAAGGAGGCGAGGGAGAAGGCTGCGGTGGACCAGGCGGCGGGGTTACGTGAGCCCGATCGTCCGGTGAACAACACTGCCTCGGGGGCCGTTCTCGGGATAGAAACCTCGTGCGACGAGACGGCGGCGGCGGTCGTGTGCCAGGGCGAGGTACTCTCGTCGGTCGTGTCGAGCCAGGTCGATCTGCACGCGCTTTTCGGCGGTGTCGTCCCGGAGATTGCAAGTCGCGCCCACCTCGATCTGATCGTGCCGGTGGTGTCCCGGGCTCTCGAAAAGGCAGGTTTCGCCACTGGCCCGGGAGGATCACCCCTCCCCCCTCTCCCGTCCCTTCCCTCGTATCACCCGGCCCCTCTCTCACCCCGATCGTCGCCACCTCCCCTGGCTTCCTCCTCACCCCTGGCGCGACCCTTGCAAGTGCCGGAATCGTCACGACCGGTACCGGCAGTGGTGGCGTCGACGGCAGGGCCGGGACTTGCAGGGGCGCTTCTTGTTGGCGTGAGTATGGCGAAAGCCCTTGCCCTCGGCTGGGGCGTGCCATTCGTGGGGGTGAACCATTTGGAGGGCCATCTCTTCGCTGCACTTATTGACCATCGGGAAGTCTCGTGGCCGCTGGTCGTCCTTCTGGTTTCAGGAGGCCATACGCTGCTTGCGTTGATGGAGGGGCCGGGCCGTTACCGGATCCTTGGGTCTACGATCGACGATGCTGCAGGTGAGGCATTCGACAAGGTTGCCAGGTTCATCGGGCTCGGCTACCCCGGGGGGCCGGCAATCGAGGCCGCCGCTGCCAGTGGAGCAAAGGACGCATTTTCCTTCCCAAGGCCGCTACTCAGGGACGGTACGTTCGATTTCTCCTTCAGTGGTCTCAAGACGGCTGTGATCCGGGCGGTCAGGGCGGCGCCGGCCTCGGCCGTTGCTGACGTGGCAGCGTCGTTTCAGGAGGCTGTCGTGGACGTGCTGGTTCAGAAAGCCATGAGGGCCGTACGGGTCAAAGGTGCGGCCGGGGTATGCCTCGCGGGAGGCGTAGCGGCGAACTCCAGGCTCAGGCAGCGGCTCCGGGGCGAATGCGAGGAAGCATCGGTCGGTTGCCACCTGGCGAGTCGCGCGATGTGCACGGACAATGCCGCGATGATCGCCGCGGCAGGGGCATGGCAGCTTGCGGCGCTCGGACCGTCGCCGCTCGATCTCGCGGTCGACCCGTCCCTTCCTTTCCCGGCGGGCCGGTAGCACATGCCGCACGCTCCGGTCGGGTCAGGTGAGCAGGCCGCAGATCCTTACCTGGGTATGGCAATCGAGGCGGCTGAGACCGCCCGAGGGCGGACCTCGCCGAACCCCTGGGTGGGAGCCGTTGTCGTGGCGGTCGACGGCAGGGTTTTCACAGGTGCCACGGAGCCACCGGGCGAGAGGCATGCGGAGATAGTGGCGCTCGACGCAGCGGAGGCCGCAAGCGCCATTACCACCACCACCACCATGATCACGGGGGTGGATGCCGCTGGGGCCGTCACCGCCGATGCCGCGGAAGCGGGCGGAGCATCCGAGCCCGCTGGCGAACCAGCCACTCGCCCTACCGTCTCTGCCGCAGAGGGCTCGACTTTGTACGTGACGCTGGAACCGTGCTCCCATACGGGGAGGACCCCGCCGTGTACCGAGCGGATAATCGCGGCCGGGGTACGGCGGGTCGTGGTAGCGCTGGCAGACCCGGATCCCCATGTGGCGGGCAGCGGGATCCGGCGCCTGAAGGAGGCCGGGATAGCAGTCGAACTGGAAAAGCCCACCGGCGCGCCCGCCCGGGCTGTGGCGAGCGGGCTGGCTCCCTACCTCAAGCACCGCACGACAGGCCTTCCGTGGGTGGTGCTCAAGCTGGCCGCCACGCTCGACGGGAGGATAGCCGCACCCGACGGCTCCAGCCGCTGGATAACGGGCGAGGAAGCGCGGCTCGATGCGCACAGGCTAAGGGCGCTCTCCGACGCCGTGATCGTAGGGGCCGGGACGGTCCGGGCCGACGATCCGGAGCTCACCGTGAGGACTGATCCCTCGCCTTCCCGCCAGCCCCTGCGGGTGGTCCTCGGCCGCGTACCCGAAAGTGCTCGGGTGGCACCTGCACTGGAGATGCAGGGCGACCTCAGGGAGGTGATAGAGGAGCTGGGG
The DNA here is from genome assembly GCA_021816935.1 of Actinomycetes bacterium. GTDB lineage: Bacteria > Actinomycetota > Acidimicrobiia > Acidimicrobiales > JAMCPL01 > JAKAWR01. The sequence continues at coordinate 24,240 of JAKAWR010000017.1, read as the reverse complement.
CGGAGGGGCTGCCTCCAGGTGCTCGTCGAGGGAGGCGCCAGGGTCGCCCATGACTTCCATGCCGCGGGCCTCATCGACCGCTATGTCGTCTACCTCGCGCCCGCCCTTTTCGGCGGCAGCGACGCGAAGCCGATGTTCGACGGGCCGGGAGTGGGGAGTATCGGATCCGTCTGGCGGGGGCGGTTGGTGTCGGTTGGTAGACTGGGTGACGATGTGAAGGTGGAGCTGGCCCCCGAGGGGGAGAGCGCCGGGCACCCGGACGGCAGCTCGCAGGGAGGGCCTTTGGGAGTTCGATCGGAAGATGCGGTGTGATGGCCTTTGCCAGTATTGAAGATGCCATAGAGACGGTCCGGACGGGTGGCACAGTTGTCGTGGTGGATGACGAGGACCGTGAGAACGAGGGCGACCTCATCATGGCTGCCGAGGCTGCAACCCCGGACAAGATTGCGTTTTTCCTGGAGCACACCTCGGGGGTCATCTGCGTACCCGTGCTCCCGAGCCGCCTCGAGGAGCTCGATATCCCGCTCATGGTCGAGCGGAACACCGAGTCCCAGCGAACAGCTTTCACGGTGAGCGTGGACTACCGGCACGGGACGACGACGGGTATCTCGGCGACGGACCGCTCCATCACGATCCGGGCGCTCGGCGATCCCGAGGCGCGGGCAGGCGACTTCAATCGCCCCGGCCACGTTTTCCCCCTGCGCTATACGCATGGCGGCGTCCTGAAGCGGGGAGGCCACACCGAGGCGTCAGTGGATCTGGCACGGGCGGCCGGCCTCTTCCCCGCCGGTGTCCTATGCGAGGTGGTGACAGAGGACAAGTCGGGCATGGCCCGGCTGGCCGATCTGGAAAGGTTCTCCGATCGGTTCGGTATGCCGCTGATCTCCATCGCTGACCTGATCCGGTACAGGCGGCGCCACGAGCGGCTCGTCAAGCTGGTGTCCCAGGCGAGGATCCCTACCTCCATAGGCGAGTGCACCGGGTACGTCTACGAGTCGATTCTCGACGGTGAGCACCACTTCGCACTGGCCAAAGGCGACGTCACCGGGCCTGACTCGGTTCTCGTGAGGGTGCATTCGGAGTGCCTGACCGGTGACGTTTTCGGTTCGCTCCGATGCGACTGTGGCGAGCAGCTCGACCAGGCGGTGCAGATGATCGGCCGGGAGGGCCGCGGCGTGGTCGTCTACCTCAGGGGTCATGAGGGCCGCGGCATCGGTCTCGCCCACAAGCTCAGGGCCTACAATCTTCAGGAGCGGGGGCGCGACACGGTCGATGCCAACCTGGAGCTGGGCCTGCCGGTCGACAACAGGGAGTATGGGATAGGCGCGCAGATTCTTGCCGATATAGGGGTTACGAAGATGCGCCTTATCACCAACAACCCGGACAAGTACGGAGGTCTTAAAGGTTTCAGTCTCACGATCACCGAGCGGGTGGCGATCCCGCCTGTGGTCAATCCCGAGAACGTCGCCTACCTGCGTACGAAGCGGGAGCGGCTGGGCCACCTGATCGGGGCGCTTCCTCCCCAGGGAGAGGTGGCAGGTGAATCAGGTGTCCAGGCGTCAGGTGGCCCGGGTGGCGGGTCGCTGAGCGATCTATCGGTTCCCGGTACCGTCTGACCGATGCCTTTCGAACCTGCGGATGGGCTGTCCCCCGACGATCTGGCGGGGGTGGAGGCGAGGGTCGGGGCGGTATATCGTGGCGATCCGTTTGTGGGAGCGTCGCGCAGCGGCCGTGTTGGCCTGGTTTGCTCCAGTTTCAACGGCTCGGTGACCAAGAGACTGCTCGACGGCGCCCTCGGCGCGCTGGAGGCGCACGGCGTGACGCTCGGGACGGTAACCGTTGTCTGGGTTCCCGGGGCATTCGAGATCCCTCTAGCTGCCGAGCGGCTGGCGGCTACGGGAGCTTACGACGCGGTGATCTGCCTCGGAGCTGTGATCAGGGGCGATACGCCGCATTTCGAGTACGTGGCAGGAGAATGCGCAGCCGGGGTGCAGCGCGCCATGGCTGCGACGGGGGTGCCCATTGCGTTCGGCGTGCTGACGACCGATGACGTGGCCCAGGCGGTCGAACGGTCACAGCCGCAGTCCTCTGCGGCCGGCTCCACTAACAAGGGGCCGGTTTCCGACAAGGAGGCCGCTTCCAACAAGGGGGCAGAGGCGGCATTGGTCGCGCTGGGAATGGCCGACCTGCTGGCCCGGTATATGCCGCAGCCTGCCGGGCGGCATGCGGCAGGGAGCTCGCATGCGGCGGAGCGTCAAGGGTTGGACCGCTAGTGCTGCGGATCGTACTTCCGAAGGGCTCCCTCGAGAAGGCCACCCTGGAGCTTTTCCAGGCAGCCGACCTTGCCGTGTCCCGCGGGTCGGACGTCGATTACCGTGCCACGATAGACGATCCGCGTATCGACGAGGTGAGGATACTTCGGCCCCAGGAGATCCCATTCTACGTGGCGGAGGGCCTCTTCGATCTGGGCGTCACCGGAAGGGACTGGATAGAGGAGACGGGTGCCGAGGTCATTTCGCTCGGAGAACTCAACTATTCGAAGGCAACCGCGAACGCGATCAAGGTCGTGCTGGCGGTCGCGGAAACCAGCGAGGTCTCGGCGCCCGAGGAGCTGCAGGATGGCGTGAGGATTTCGACGGAATACCCCGAGCTCACGAAGAGGTATTTCGAGAAGCTCGGTATCGCAGCGGACGTCAAGCTCTCCTACGGAGCCACCGAGGCGAAGGTGCCGGAGATAGCCGATGCAATCGTGGAGATCACCGAGACCGGCCGGGCCCTCAGGGCGGCAGGTCTGAAGGTCATCGCGACGCTGCTCGTTTCGCGTACGGAACTGATTACGAATCGAGAGGCACACGGCAATCCGGACCAGGTGCATGCAATGGAGCAGATCCGGGCCCTACTGCTCGGTACGCTCGAGGCCCGATCAAAGGTTCTCATCAAGCTGAACGTTCCTCAGGAGGGGTTGGAGGGCGTCCTTGACCTGCTGCCATCCATGAAGGCTCCCACGGTATCGGAGCTCGCAGCCGGGGGAGGCTACGCAGTGGAAACGGTAGTCCCGAAGAACGGAGTGAACGTACTGATCCCTGAGCTGAAAGACAGGGGAGCGACCGACATCATCGAGATACCGATATCCAAGGTGGTTCACTGAGCGTGTGGGTCGGCGAGATCGCCACCGGTCGGGTGGCGAGCTACGACGAGGAGAAGGGGCTTGGAGAGGTCGTGTCGGACGGTGGTGAGAAGTACGGCTTTCACTGCAGCGCGGTAACTGACGGTACGCGCCATGTCGAAGAGAGGGCGAGGGTCGTCTTCGCCGTGCGTCCTGCTCACTTTGGCAGGCTGGAGGCCTACCCCCTCCTGAAACTGGAGGCTTGACCCGGCGCAGGCCCCGCCGCCAGCGGGAGACCGGCTACTGAAGCTCAGTCTCTTGCGGAGCGGAGGTCGATGCGGAAGGTGAGGATCCCGTCCTCCAGGCGGGCTTCCGCATCTCCAAGGATCGCAAAGTCCATGAAGTCGAGTCGAGCCTGCTCGACGAAGTTCTGGCGTGCCTCGCCTTCCACCGGCGGTACGCCACGGCGCTGCACAGCCTGGGCGCGTTCACGGAAGCGCAACACCATCGCTTCAGGGTCGATCCCGGTGGTCCCGTCTCCAGCCATTGCATCCAACGTACGCGTTCGCGGCTGTGGAATCAATGCCGGCGGGGGAGTGCTTCCTCATTCCTTCCTCTGGACGGTCCAACGAACCGTCTCATCCAACAGACAGGGGATCCCCCCATTGACCGGACACCTGGTATAGGAGATAGATTTGGCAACAATCATGGAAGAGCAAGCCCGGCGCAGACGTCGGGGCAGGTATCCAAAGCGTTAGGGCCCGTGTCATAATTAATTGAGCGATCCCGACGGCCAGATGACGCCCCTGGCTGTGTCCTCGTCCTCGATGTACTCCCTGGTACATCTGCGTCCTCGTCCTTGCCAGATGACGCCCCTGACTCGCCGGATATCATCCCACTAATTATGACACGGGCCCTTACCCGGCACCAAGTCGGTGACCGGTTCCGACTGCGCCAGGTTGTCGGAGCGGTGCAACTGGCCGGGCATACGGCGCTGCGGCCGAGCATGGCTGACAAACAATGCGTCTCGTGCTCAGTCAGCGGATCTGCCGTATACGGCCCTTAGCGCCCCATGTCCGGTCAGCCGTGAGGACCGGCACGTCCAAACGGTCCCCGAGTGCCAGGCAGAGCCGGTCGGCCAGCGATAGGCCCTGATCCGAGTGCCAACCCCTCGCTGCCCGTTCGGCGTCATCAACGGTCACAGGCTCGATGACGAGACCGTAGCTGAGGAGTAGCGAACGGGAAAGGACCCAATCTCGATTATGGTCACGGACCTTCTGGGCGACCTCGGACCAGTTTGCCGCGCCGCACACCCCTCCCGCTTCGAGGGCTGTCTCAACCATTGCCGAGCCGTCCTCACCTTGGAGATAAGCCAGGAGCGCCGAGGCGTCGAAGACGTTCGACCCCACGTCGCAGCCAATTACGCAGCGTCTTCGGCAGATGCTTCTGAGCGGCGCTCGGTGAGCAACTCTCCTACGAGGTCCAGCCCAGCCAGGTTCGCACGAACCCGGTCACGCAACTGCGCACGCGTCAAGAGGACGAGGCCCGCCGGCGTCTCGAACAGGACGATGGGTGTGCCTTCGGTAAGCCCGGCGCGGTCGCGAACCTCGGCAGGGATAACGAACCTGCCCCGATCACCCATTGCCACCTGATACATGCCACTCATGTCTTTAGTATACCACTGGCCATACCATGGTGGGAAGGTAGCCGAGCCGGTTGCGCACGTCAGGCAAGTTCTCTATAAAGAGAGGCTTACTCCCCGGAGTGAGAGGACGTACTGACGATGCTTCGTAGCTTCGCACTGCCCAAGAGCTGGATCGTCAACCCGGGTGGGAGACGCATGGCTCCCGTTCCTCGCACGCCGCCAGCTCGCCCTGGACGTCGCCTACGCCGCCCCATCCGGAGCGCTTTGTTCGCATGCCTCCGCTCGCCCCGGCGCTGCCGCAGGCGGTGTGGATCAATCGGCCGGAAGAGCTCGCTCAACCAGCTGTCGGACCTGCGGCGCTACCGGAGGAGGTGACAGCTTCGACACAACGATTCGTTACGGAAACTGCCCCAAGAGGGTTGACACGTTCCGGAGACTGCGGTCTGTATGTTGGCCAGACTGCGGTCTATACCGGCCGTACGTTCTGCGCTTCGGGTCCCTTGCGCCCTTCCGCCACGTCGAACTCCACCTCTTGGCCCTCGTCCAAGGACCTGAAGTCATTGCCTTGAATGTTCGAGTAGTGGACGAAAACGTCCTTACCGCCGGTCGAAGGGGTGATGAATCCGAACCCCTTTTCCCTGTTGAAGAACTTGACTGTTCCCATTGCCATGGTTATTTCCTCTTTTCTTGTATTTCCATTTGGAGCGGGACACCGAACGCAAGCGCCTTGCCGGCGCCCGGTGTCCGGGATCGTACTGCGCCGGCCCGCAGACGGTACCGCTGGGTCAACGCGTAGGGACGGTGGCTGCTTATGCTTAGTTCAGTAGGGGACTCATGATGCCGAGGGTCTTGACGCGCTGGAAAGCGGCTGCGTCGTTTACCCTTAAATTTAGAAAGGAAGGTATTTCGAAGCTCCGTTCAAGTGGGAGTAGGCCGACTCGGTTGTCAACTCGAACGGGCTACGCCAGCTGACTATCGGGGGATGCCCCCTTTGACGAGGATGTCCCGTCTGCCACGGATTTTCGGATGATCGTCGGTGGTGATCATATCTGTTCAGTGTAGCACTTAGCTCGCAACGGCTGAGTCGTTGCCTGCGTTGAATGGCGGCGGTGATCGTGAGAGCGGGACGATCCAGTTGCTTGTAGCCGCTGACATGCCAGTATTGGCCGGCGGGGGGAAGATTCGCTCCAAGCGAAAGATCCTGCTGGTCAAGCAGTTCTAAGGGCATGGACGAGAGGGGCGCTCTCTCAGCCGAGGCTCTGCGAAAAGAGGCCGTTCGCTATACCGGGCGCATCGCGCGCCGGTACAGCCCGGTCGCAATCGGCGCAGGTCTCCTCGCGGTGCTTGCTGCATTCCTGCCGAGCACGGTACCGGGCTGGCTGCTCGCCGGACCGGCAGCCCCAATCCTGGGTGAGCCTTACGGCGCGGCCACGAACGGACACCATCGTTTCGCCCCTTCGGTTGGCACCGGGGCAGGCGGCGGTCCTGGAGCGTCGCAATACAGCGCGAGTCCGCTCGGCGGCGGCCTCGGCAACTACGGCCTTCCCGGGGGTTCATACGGTGGCGCTACGGGAGGGGGTAGTTACGGCTCTAGCGGATCGGCAGGTGGTAGCGGCCCGAACGTCGTCGGCAGCTATACGGGCGGTGGAGGTGGGGGTCCCTCGCCGATCAAGACCGTGCCGGTTGCGGCGTCGCAGCCACAGTGCCCGCTCCCGACCTCTGACGTACCGGGTACCGCGTCGCAGGTGCCGCAGGTTGACTCACTCCTGCTGGTGGTCCAGGGAACCTGCGGGATCGTCGTGTCTCTGCCTCAGTTCGTGACGGAGCTTCCCCAGACGGTCCAGCAACTCCCGGGCTCGGCCTCGAGCGGTTCGCTCCCGCCGGCCATGAACCAGCTTCTACAGCAGCTCGCATTCAACGTCATCATACCGGCGGCATCGGCGGTTCCCTGGCCCTCCGGATCCCCACCGGCGATCAGCGCGCCCGTTGGTGGCGGCGTTACCTCCTCGGCCGGACCGGGCGCGTCGCCGGTTCCGGCAGCGCTTGCGTCGCCGGGGCTGCCCCTCTACGGCTCCGGCCTCCCAAGTGTGACCCCGGGGACGGCTGTTCCCATCAGCTTTGCCGCAACACGCGTGAGTCCATCGGGCACGAACTCCAGTTCCGCTTCGTCGCAGGAGCCCCTTGGTTTCCCGGGAGCCCTGGGGCGCCAGGAGGTGAGCGTGGTTGCCGGCCTTGTCGAGGGACGGTCCGTGGCGCCTTTGCTCCGGTCTCAACTCGCTGCACTGGACAGCCGGGGCGTGGCTAATGCGGTCGAGGTAATCGCTTCGGCCACGGCGCAGGGCGGTACGAGGGCTTTCCCCGCGTGGGTCGCCTCTGTGGCAAGGGACCTGCCGGCTGGCACGGCCCTGATGGTTGACACGCTTGCTCTCGATCCGGTCGACGTGGCCGACTTACCGGGAGCGACCTACCTCGGGCCGGCTCCGGTTGCCTCTGCCGTTTCGTCAGGCCTTGCGGCCGGCTTGCCGTCCTCGCTCGTGGGTATAGCACTCGCCGGGGGTCCATACTTTCCCTCGGCGCCGTGGTGGTCCGCGCTTGGTGCGGATCTTCGTGGCGGGGGATCACCCCCGGGCGGATCACGGCTTGCGGGGATCGGGTTCGTGGAGGTCGAGACCGCGGCGGGATCCACGTGCGGCTCCATCTCCGGAGTCGCCGGGATGATGCGTGATGCAGGTCTCGGAGGCTCCGCGATGGTGGTGCTTCCCGGGCCGGCCTCGGGCGGGGAAGCAGCGGCGGAGGCTGCCCAGTCGTGCTCGGTAGCTGCCGGGGCTCTTTCGTACGATGCCGGTGTGGGTTCCGGCGCTGTCCTGGGGGTCCTGCAGCCGCTTATGAGCGTCGCATGGAAGTGAGCCGGTGACCATCGCGTGGCCGACGGGGACCCGGAAGAAGTCCGCAGAGAGCGGGGAGTGGGAGACGAGGAGTAAGGAGTAACAGGAATGGCTTGGTCTATGGGGCAATGGGGCGCCGGCCGGCCGGCGAAGTCGAGGCCTGCGCCGCTGGACGAGGCGGAAAGCTCAGGGGGCCGGCACCGTTTCCCGCCGTGGGCCTGGAAAACAGCCGCGTGGGCGGTGGCACCGCTTGCGGTGTGGGCTATCGCGGCGACAATCCTGCCGTCGGGGTTACCATTCGGCATCGTCCTCCTGGGGGTACTTCTCGGAGGGCTGAACTCGCTCACGGCTATCGGTCTCGTTCTTATCTACCGCTCGGCTCGCATCGTCAACTTCGCCCAGGCGGACATGGGCGGTCTGGCGGCGGCGGCGGCGGTCGTGATGGTGACCGGAGCCCACCTGCCGTATCTCCTTGCCCTGCCGCTCGGGCTCGCCGTGGCCGTGGCTACCGGCTATGTCGTCGATGCGACCATCATCCGCCGCTTTTTCCGTGCGCCGCGCCTGATACTTACTGTCGCCACCATCGGCGTCGCTCAGGTGCTCGGGGCCGGGGAGTTGGGGATGCCGAAGCTGTTCAGTCACCTCTCGCCGCTGTCAACGTTCACCACGCCCTTCAAGGCGAGCACGCAGATCGGGCCGGTCGTCTTCGACGGTAACGACTTTCTTGCATTGGCCGTGGTTCCGCTGGTACTCGTGGCTCTGTGGTGGTTCGTCGGGCGCACCGATACCGGAGTCGCAATCCGGGCTGCTGCCGACTCCGACGAGAGGGCACTCCTGCTCGGCATCCCCGTGAGGCGCCTTTCGATGGTGAGCTGGATGGTGGCCGCCGGGCTGTCAGGCGTTACTGCGATGCTGTCGGCACCGATCCTCGGACCGAACCTCGACGCTGTCGCCGGTCCCGTCTCCCTCCTGGCTCCGCTTGGGGCCGCTGTCATCGCGGGGATGGAGAGCATGCCGGTGGCGTTCTTCGCATCGATCGGCATCGGGGTTTTCGAGCAGGCTGTGCTGTGGTCGTACCCACGGTCGACGGCGGTGAACATCGGCCTCTTTGGCTTCGTGCTCGTTGCACTTGCCGTGAGGAGGCGTTCGCTCGGCCGTTCCGGGCGCTCAGCTGTACAGAGCGCTCTCTCTCTGGTTACAGGGAGTGACCGACCGATCCCGGAGGCGTTGCGGCGCCTTCCGGAAGTACGCGTAGCGAAGCTTGCCGCAGGGGCGGTCGTGCTCGCCGCTGCCGTCTTCCTCCCGGTGGGGATGTCAGCCCAGCACCAGATCCTCCTCAACTCGATAGTCGTGTTTGCGATCGTCGCCGTATCACTGACGGTGCTTGCGGGCTGGGCGGGCCAGATCAGCTTGGGGCAGTTCGCTTTCGTAGGGATCGGTGCCGCCTGCACCGGAGCGCTGCTCGTGCATGCGAGGGCAGACCTCTTCGTGGCGCTGCTTGCATCTACTGCGGTGGGAGCGGTTGCGGCGGCGCTTCTCGGAGCGCCGTCGCTTCGGATCCCCGGGCTTTTCCTGGCCGTGGTCACAATGGCCTTTGGCGTGCCGGTGGCCACCTGGCTCCTCGACTCGTCCTACTTCCCCACCCTGAACCCCTCCATTGTCCCACGCCCCCTCCTGTTCGGGCGTGTCGATCTGCACTCGCCCCTGGCCCTGTTCGAGTTCTCGCTTGCAGTTCTCGTGGTCGTGCTGGTTCTCGCTCGGAACTTCCGCCACAGTCGGGTGGGCAGGACGGTGGTGGCGGTCAGGGACAACGACCAGGCAGCAGCGTCGTACGGGATCTCTCCGGCTCGGGCGAAACTGGCTGCTTTCACCTTTTCGGGAGCGCTTGCGGGGCTTGCCGGCGGCCTTTACGTGGTCAGCCTGGAGGGGATGCCGTTCGCAGGCTTCAACCCCGAGAAGAGCATTGTCGTGTTTACGATGGTGGTGATCGGCGGCCTGGGATCCCTGACGGGTGCCGTGATAGGTGCCGTGTACGTAGAGGGTGCCCAGTACTTCCTGACCGGTGCCGCGCAGCTGCTGGCTACCGGGGCCGGCCTGCTCGTACTGCTCCTTGTCGTGCCGGGGGGGCTCGGCCAGGTCATGCTCAGGTTGCGCGATCGAGCGCTCCTTGCACTTGCACGAGCGAGGCAGCTGGAGGTGCCGGTGCTCCTGCGGACCGGGATGGGTACAGGTGGCGCTCCGGTGAGTGGGAACACGGCAGAGGCAGAGGCCCCGGCGGTGGCGACGCTCGAGCTGCCGTTGCAGGGAAACGCCGTGAAGCGGGGCCTAACGCGGGTACGGGCCTGTGTGGGAGGCAGTCACTCTGCCAAAGAGGGTACAACGCTGCACCAACCAGGCGCGACAGCTCTATCGTGTAGCGATGTGGATGCCGGCTACGGGCTGTTGAAGGTGTTGTTCAGTGCCCATCTCGGCGCCGGGAGTGGCGAGGTGCTGGCGCTTCTGGGGACGAACGGTGCGGGTAAGTCTACGCTCCTGAAGGTTCTTGCCGGTGTGCTGCCGGCGTCGAAAGGACGGGTCGAGCTGTTCGGTGAGGACATTACCGGTTGGAGTCCCGAACGGCGTGTTGCAGCGGGACTGGTGATGATGCCAGGCGGGCATGGGGTTTTCCCGTCCCTAACGGTCAGGGAGAACCTGCGTGTCGCGACGTGGCTCTGGCGGAAGGAGCAGGGCGGTGCGGGTGATCGGGTGGGAACGGCCCTGGACCTCTTCCCGTCCCTCCGGCGACGCCTGCCTGCGAAGGCGGTTGCGTTGTCGGGAGGCGAGCAGCAGATGCTCGCATTGGCGCAGGCATTGATTTGCAGGCCGAAGGTGCTGCTCGTCGACGAACTGTCCCTGGGGCTGGCGCCCGTGGTGGTCGGCGAGTTGATAGATGTCCTGCGGGAGATGCGCGACAGTGGGACCACGGTGGTCCTTGTCGAGCAATCGCTGAACATAGCGGCGTCTATTGCGCCGCGGGCCGTGTTCATGGAAAGGGGAGAGGTGCGTTTCGACGGCAGGACCGGCGAGCTACTCGATAGGGAGGATCTTGCCAGGGCTGTTTTCCTGGGGAGCGCGTCGATGCGTGACGCTGCAATCGGGGATGGGGCGGAGCGTGAAGCTGCGGTCGGCAATGGGGCGGTTCGCGAGCGTGGGAACGGCAGGGTTGCCGGCACGTTCGCCTTCGCAGGCAGCGGCCAGCCGGCGGCAATGCCACCCAACGGCTCTCCAGAGGAGAGCCGGTTCGGGGTCTACGGTGTCTCGGTCGCGTTCGGTGGGGTGACGGTGCTCAGGTCGGTAACCCTCGAGGCGGCACCTGGCGAGATCGTCGGTATCATCGGAGCAAACGGCGCCGGGAAAACCACGCTCTTCGACGTCTGTTCGGGTTTCGTTACGCCTGGTGCCGGCAGGGTGATTCTTGGCGGTACGGACGTAACGCATCTCGGAGCGCCGCAGCGGGCGCTGCTGGGACTCGGGCGCATCTTCCAGGACGCCAGACTCTTCCCCTCGATGACGGTCTTCGAGGCTACGCTTGCTGCGGCCGATCGGCACCTGGAGGTGCGAGAGCCGCTGGCATGCGCCCTCGGTCTCGGCGCGGCAAGGGACAGCGAAGGCGATGCCCGGGGCCGGGCAGAGGAACTGGTAGCTGCATCCGGACTGGGAACCTACAGGGATGCGACTGTTGCGGAGCTTTCGACCGGCACACGGAGGATGGTCGAGCTTGCGGGCCTCATGGCCTTCCGACCTGCTGTGCTGCTTGCTGACGAGCCTTCCTCGGGGATCGCTCAGAGGGAGGTCGAGGCACTCCGGGGCATGCTGGCAGGCATCCGTGACTCCACCGGGGCGACCCTCATCGTGATCGAGCACGACATACCGATGATCGCAGCGATCGCGGATCGCCTCGTATGCCTGCATCTCGGCGAGGTGATAGCCGAAGGCCGGCCACAAGATGTCCTCGACGATCCGCTCGTGATCTCGTCGTACCTGGGTACGGACCCGGCTGCTGTTCAGCGCTCGGGTGGCACCCTGTTGGCCGGGGCGCACTGAGCGTTTCAGCGAATCGGGACGTCGCGCGACCGGTGCCCCTATCGTTACTGCCGCTTCGCCTGGGCTCCGGCGCGTGTGTTGCCGGCAGAATCGTGGAGTGGCGTCGGGTAGGCTAGGCGGCGATTGCGGGGACAGAGGGACCTCTAGGGCCCCATGGCCGCCTGCGAGGAGCCTTCCGAAGACGCTCGCCCGAAGCAGGCGAACTGGGTATGCGGCGTGCCCCAGCCGTCTGGGTTGTTGAAATAGAATAACTGTCCGTTGTCACAGTTCTCCCAGGCCCCCGCCTTGCCGTCTATATAGCTCTGCGCCTGGGGGTCGTACCAGCCGATCCCGGTGGTCACGTTGTTGAGGCTGTAGGCATTCTGCCCTCCCGACCAGATCCCCGCCTGGCCCTTCGGGGTTTCGGGCATCGAGAACCAGCCCCTCTGAAACGTCTGCGGGGTCAGGTCCGCGCCGGCAAGCTGCAGCGCGTCATCGATCATGATCAGGGTGTAGTAGGCGACGTAGAAGTACTGCTCGCGGGGAGGCCGGCCACCTGACGCCTCCTCGAAGACGTGATATGCGTTCATGGACTGCTCGGTCGGGCTCTGGCCCTCTTCCGATATCGCGTGGGACCATTCGGATTGGTTGTACTGCTGGGTCATGGCATCGCCCCATCCGATCGCGACCCACTCGGGATAGTAGTCTTGCTGGGCGGCTGCGTTGCCCAGCTGCATCGGGAAGATTGGGTCGCAGCCGCATACGATCGTGGTTACGCCCTCGGACTTCATCTTGGCCACGATCGATATTGCCTGACTCTGGTAGCTCTGGAGGCTTCCTTCCGAGTACTGCTCCCACACCGCGAAGTGAACCCCGCACGTTCCCGCCACAGTGGACATGACCTCTTGGGCCACCTCGGCGTACTGGGGCGTCTCCGGAGTGATGAGGCCGAAAACTCTCGCCTTCGAGGAGTACTGGCTGCTGAAGATCGCCGGGAGGCCAGCCATCCGAGCGCAAATCGCGTGGCCGAACCCGTCCGCGGCGGCCGTGCCTGTGGGCACCTCCGAGTACGCGTAGGGCGCGTACTGGGCGAACCACGAGTTGGGTTCGCCCAGCCCCGCCGTCGAGATCACGTGATCCATGGCGAGGTACTGGAGATACGGGGCCGCGGCCAGAAGCGGGAAGGTCACGTCCGCGAACGCTGGCATGGACGCCGCCGTCTGGGCGTCGGCCTGGGCCCCCGAGATGTCCTGGCCTGTGTCCTGCAGGAGGAAGTTGCCCTGGGCCTGGAATGGCTTGATGACGACTTTGCGCCCGTAGAGCTCGTACTGGGTGTTGAACCACTTGGCGTAGGTCTGCATGTCGGCGACGTATGCTGGGACGTTCAGGTTGGCATAGCCGGCGAAGGTGTCCACGAAGTCCATGGTCGCCTGGCTCGGCTCAGCAAAAGTCAGCGTGATGGTACTACCGGTGACGCCGGAACTCGTGCTGCCACCGTTCTTCCCGTGGAACGCCGGAACGCAGGGGGGCGCGTAGTGCGACCAGTAGAACTGCGTAGCTCCGGGGCCGCAGCGTGTTCCCGCGACCGTGGTGCCAGGCGAGTAGGCCGCCGCGACGCCGCCGGTTGCGGAGCTGCCTTGAGCTGTGCCGCCGCCTCCCGAAGCAGCATAGGCGCCGCCTGCTGCGCCTGGTGCGCCTGGTGCCGAGCCGTTAGCGAAAGCTCCGGCGCCCCCGTTAACAGCGGTCCCGGGCGCGCCAGCGCCGCCGCCGGTTGCGCCCGGGGCGAAGTGTCCTGAAGAGCTACCTCCCTGGGTGGCCGAACCGGGTGTCGCATTGGGATTGGTTACCACTGGGGCGAAGGCCACGATCAACCCGACGGCGAGGGTCGCCAGTAGCAGAGGCGACCACCGGGCGAAGCTCCTTGCGAGTTGGTGGCCGAGGTAGTTGCGGATTTCAGCGGGAGTGATGGCGGCGTGAGGGGCGCCGGTGCCGGGATAGTCGCCGTTCCGGGGGACACCGGATCGGGGGCGTCCGGGCCGCGAGGGCAGCACCGGATCGGGGGAGTTCGGGGCGTCGGCACTCCCGTCTCTCACTTGACGCGGCATTGTGCCTGCAGCGTTGTTCCGGCGCGTAGTAGTGTCGCGGTTCATGAACCCTACAACGCCTCACCAGGAGAAATGTTGCGATGGCCTGGTCCGACCTCACCGGCCGCGATCACGGCGCCTGGTAGGCACATTCTGGGTCGCGGCACTAGTATCCCTGCCCTCGGTAGCCTTCGGGGCCGGGTTCGGAGCCGGGGGAGTCCTGGCGGCTTCCGCCCAGGGTGCCGGCCAGTGGTCGGTCGTGAAGAGCTTCCCTCCCGCTCCGGCGCTGCCGGAGGCATTCTCGTGCGGCTCGGCCGGCCACTGCGTGGCGGTTGCGCTGACCGCGGGCGAGGTGGACCTCTCCTACGGAACGTCGAACGGTGGTTCCTCCTGGTCTGAAGAGGGCCTCGTGCCGACCAACGTCGCAGGCGGTGCCCCTTACCTCGTTGCCGAGTCCTGTGCATCGGCCTCCGTGTGTATGGCCGTCGGGTCGGCTACAGACATGCAGGGGTTCTCGGAGGGCATCGCCGATATCACGTCCAACGGTGGTACGACCTGGACCGCACTGTCCCTGCCATCCGGCGTGTCCGAGCTGTCGGGCGTCTCCTGCCCATCCTCCGTCGAGTGCGTCGTTGCAGGATATTCAACGAACAGCCAGGGCGTCGACACTGCTTCGGCGCTCGTCACGACAGACGGCGGGGCCGCTTGGTCGGCGGGATCGCTGCCTGCTGGACTCGACAGCCTTCAAGCGGTTTCCTGCGGCTCGACGAAGACGTGCATCGCTTTCGGGCAGCCGGTACCCAACGGCCAGTCAAGCACCGAACCCGTGCCACTGATCACTACCAACGGCGGTGTCACCTGGACAGCGGGTACCTTGCCGGCCGGGCTGCCCGGCGGGGTCTTCATAGGTACGGTGTCGTGCGCAACGGCGAGCGCATGTGTAGCAGGTGGCACCACCTTCAACTTCGCCCAGAGCGGAGCCGCGACTGCAGGTGTCCTCCTTCGCAGCGCTGACGGCGGTACGAGCTGGACGAGCGAGGCTCTTCCGAACGGGGTGAGCCAGCTCGTGAGCGTGAGCTGCGTGCAGGCCGGCGGCTGCGCTGCCGCCGGTGTGTCGGTGTCTATCGGATCCAACGGCTCCGAGGTGCAGACGCCTCTTGCGGTCTACAGCGCGAACAGCGGGGTCACGTGGTCGAATGGATCCATTCCCGCCGGGAGCTATCCAACCCAGGTGTCATGCATCTCGTCGACCGTGTGCTACGGCTTTGGCGGTGCCGAACAGGCGGCACGCTTCGGGCTTCCCGCTTCCTTTGCGAGTACTGACGGGGGTGCCACCTGGGCGATGGACCCCCTTGCGCCGGGCGTGCCGATTCTCGGTGCCGTGGCATGCGGGTCGGTTACCGCCTGCGTCGCGGTCGGCGTTGCTCAGCAGGCTAATGCGTCGACCGGAGGGGCCGTCCTGGCGACAAGTGACGGCGGTGCTACCTGGACGCAGGGGACCCTGCCCAGCGGGGCAGGGGCTGCGATTGCGGTTGACTGCATCTCCGCAACGAATTGTGTCGAGGTGGGCGATCGGGTGACCACTTCGACAGGTACCGCCGCCACCTCCACTGACGGTGGCTCAACCTGGACCGCAAGCACGTTGCCGTCGGGCACGGTAGACCTCAGCGCTGTGACGTGCGCTTCGCCGTCCGCCTGTGTCGCCGTTGGGGGGCCAAGGGCGAACTCAGGCAGTGCGGGCTCGCCGGTGGCGATCGCCAGCGCTGATGGCGGCTCAATCTGGACTGCGGGCAAGTTGCCGTCCAGCGTGAGCAGCCTCTCGGGCGTCTCATGCCTATCGACGTCAGAGTGTATTGCGGCAGGAGATGAGTACTCGGCCCAGGACACTCTTGTGGGCGTGGTCGTCTCGAGTACCGACGGAGGGTCGACATGGACTACGGACACCATCCCGTCGGGAACTGGGGCACTCGACGCCGTCTCATGTGCAGCCGGCACGTCATTCTGCATGGCGGTGGGCGGACAGGGCCAGGCGGTGGCCACTACCGATGGTGGCTCCACCTGGAGTGCGAAGACCATCCCGGCGAGCGGACCGGGGATCCAGAGCATCTCGTGCCCCGTTGCAGACCAGTGCGAGCTTGCGGGCTTCGCCTCCACAAGCTCGGCGGGGTCGACCTACGGGGTCACCTGGGCCACGACGGATGGCGGATCTTCGTTCCAGGTGACCACCCCTGCGGTACCGCTCGACAGATTCTACGGGGTTTCGTGCGCTTCGGGTGTGGGCGCCTGCCTTGCCGTGGGCACAGGCGACACGGCGACCTTGGGGTCGGCGATCCTGACGACGGCCACGTTGCCGATCATCAACAGCGTGACCCCCGATTCATCCCCGCTTGCAGGCGGCCAGACCGTCACCATCAAGGGGACAAATCTTACCGCTGCGACGGCTGTGGATTTCGGCTCGGTACCCGCTTCGAGCGTGAAGGTCATCTCCGATAGCGAGGTGACGGCTACAAGTCCGCGGGCGGGCGCGGCGGGGCTGGTCGAAGTGACCGTCACGACGCCAAATGGAACTTCGGGAGGAAGCGGGTTCGTCTACGTGACCGGTGCCATTCCCTACACGGCGGTGACCCCGTTCAGGATTGCCGATACGAGGTGCACCGCGAACTCCCCGCCTTCCTTCTGTGCGGGGGAGCACCTGCCCGCAGCCAACTCCTCCGTGGCGGCTCCATCGGCTTCGGCTCCAAGTATCGAGCTCAGCGTGGCCGGGATAGGTGCCGTGCCGCTATCAGCGGAAGCCGCTGTACTGACCATTACCGCGGTTGTGCCGCCGGGCGGGCACGCCGGCTTTCTTTCCGTTTTCCCGGCCGGCACTTCGGTGCCTACGACATCAAGCCTGAACTACTCGGGGGCCGGATCCGTCCCGAACCTTGCGACGGTGGCACTCGGGAGCTCCGGTGACGTGTCCGTCTACGCTTCGGCCTATCCGGTTGACGTGGTCGTTGACGTCGAAGGTTACTACGAACCCTCTGCGGCGACGCCCACTTTCATGAATCCGCTTTCGAGCCCCGAAAGGCTTCTCGATACTCGCTGTGTCGCCACCTCGCCACCCCTATATTGCTCGAGCGAGAAGTTGCCGAGTCAGAACGCCTCTACGGGCGCACCGGGAGCGGATGGGACGATCTCTGTTACGGTTGCCGGCGTGCCGGGAGTGCCCGCTGCGGCGACTGCGGTGAGCCTCGTCGTCACCGCGGCGGGGCCCTCGTCAGGCGGGTACCTGACTGTGTGGCCCGACGGCCAGGCGAAACCCGCCTCCTCCAACGTGAACTTCGTGAGGGGGCGGTCGTCCGCGGATAGCGTCATGGTCGAGGTCGGCAGCGGAGGCAAGGTCGGTGTATACAACTCGGCCTCTGCAGCGACGAATGTGGTTATCGACGTGAACGGCTATTTCGGTGCAACAGGCAAGGCGTTCACGCCGTCGTCGCCGATTCGCATCTGCGATACGAGAACGGTCGGTGAAGCCGGCGGGGTCGGCGATGTCGCGTCGGGGGCGAGTACGCGCTGTGCCAATTCGGGTGAGATCGATACGCCGGCGTCTCCTGTGGTTGTGAACGTGGGCGGCGTTGGCGGCGTGCCGGGGAGCGCCTCGATGGGTGTTTTCAACGTAACCGTGACGGACGCGCCGGCAAGCGGGTTCCTCACCGTCTGGCCCGGTGGTTCGGCGCCTTTGACCACCACCTCAGATCTCAACTGGACACAGGGAGAGGTTGTCGCCAATCAGGTGACCTCGGCGCTCAGCTCTACGGGCACGATGGAGATCCATGCGAGCTCCAAGGCTCAGGTGATTGTGGACGTCGCCGGCTGGTACGGCTGACCTTCCTGCAGGGCGCGGGGCCCGGCTGTCTTGCGAAAGAAGCCGGTCGGACGAGCAGGGGGCTGAGGGGCCAGGTGGACGGCCGTGCAGCGGGGAGAGTCAGTCCACCTTTGCAATGACCTGGTTGGCGAACGATTCGAGGGTGGCCTTCAGCCCGTCGTCGTTCTGAGCGATGGCCGGTACGAGCAGGCGTGTCACCCCGCCGTCGCGGAACTGCCTGACCCCGTCGGGATCGAGAACGCCGCCGGCCGAGACCTCTATGGCATCCGGGTCTCGGCCTGCCTCCTCGGCGGCTCTGCGCATCGTGGCAAGAAGCGGGGTGAGCTCTTCGAGGGTGATCTTTGCCGGGTAGAAACCGTCGCCGATGGTTCCTGCCCGCCTCGCAGCCCGCATGCTGTGCCCGCCGATGACGATGGGGATGCCCTCAACGTTTACGGGCCGGGGGCTCAAGATCACGTCGTCGAAGTTCGTGAAGCGGCCATGGAAGCTGGCCTGCTCGTTGCGCCAGAGGGTACGCATCACCTCGATGTGCTCCTCGAGGCGAGCACCTCTCTCGGCGAAGGGTATACCCACGGCTTCCGACTCCTCTTCCAGCCATCCCGTACCGACTCCGAGCATCAGGCGACCGCCCGAGAGTACGTCGAGGGTAGCGGCCTGTTTCGCCAGTACGACGGGGTTGCGCTGAGGCAGTATCAGTATGCCGGTGGCGAGCTTGACGGTGGTGGTCCGGGCTGCGACGTAGGCGAGCCAGACGAGGGGATCGGGCAGGCGGACCCGGTTCGGCCATGGCATCTGGCCGTCTGACGAGTAGGGATACGGTGATCCGTACGTGGCCGGTATGACCACGTGGTCGGCGGCCCAGAGCGAGTCGAAGCCGTTCTCTTCGGCGTGCTGTGCCAGGAGCACCGCACGATCGGGCTTGGAGAACCTTCCCGTATTGACGAAGACGATTCCGTACTGCATATCCTGCTCCAATCCTTCCCGCTACGCGACTGCCCGACGCCCGTTCCGCCGCCGGCTCTGGTGGACACCCACCATCCCGCCCGACCCGGTCTTGCTTGTCCGGAGACCGGCCGTTTGTTCCACCCGCCCGGAAGTCAGGCCCTGCACTCCCGAGGGCCGCTCCCATCCCTGGTGCACGGCGCACCGACCCGATCAACGCAGGCCCGTTACGTAGCATTCTGCCGGGTCACTGTCGGGTAAGGCAAAGCGAGATCCGATTACCGGTGAGCGCCAGGATCATCAAATATACTGCTGCCAGATGAGCAATGGGTAAGGCAAGTTGAAACGGGATCGCGAGCGCCGCATACGGCGACCGGGGGTGGCTGGCACGGGCAGGGCAGCGGTCGGGAGGATCTCGGTGTACATGGTCGTTGCGGCTGCGGTCGTGATCGCTGCCGCAGGCGCGCCGGGTTGCATGGGAGCGGCATGCCTGTGCCGGGTCCAACCCGGCGTGGCGTACCGGGTTCAGTATCGTCAACCGGCGAGCCGGCAACGGGCGAAGGGCCAGGCGGTGCAGACGCGGGCATGACCGGCGGGGGAGTGGCCGCCTTATCCGTCAGCGGGCAGGGCTCTACCGCCACACCTACGGCCCAGCCGAGAAGCGGTTCGCCCGCCCCCTCCCTTCTCGGCCCGCCGCTTCGCTTCGCCGCAACCGGGTTCTTCCATACGGCACGGGCTGGTGGGCGGTGGTGGCTTGTCGCGCCCGACGGCTCCCCCTTCTATTCGAGCGGGATAGATCACGTGACCTCCAACCCGGATACCGATCGTGTCACCGGGCAGTGTCCGTACTGCCAGACCGTGGCGGCACTGTACCCGAGCGAGGCGTCGTGGGTGACGACGCAGGTGGCGCGCCTGCGGCAATGGGGTTTCAATACGGTCGGCGCGTTCTCCGACACCGCCGAATTCGCGCGGTCGATGCCGTACACGGTCCTCCTTTCGATGGCGAGCGGCGACGACTGGTTCTCGCCGTCGTTCGCAGAGCACGCTCGCCAGGTCGCTGAGACGCAGGTCGCGCCGCTTCGCAACGACCCCAACCTGGTCGGCTATTTCCTCGATTCGGAGCTGCACTGGGGCTCGGACTGGCGCGAGCAGGGACCCCTGCTCGATGACTACCTGGCGCTCCCACAGGGTTCACCGGGCCGGGCGGCGGCGGAGAAGTATGTGGGTAATCCCTCGGGTTTCCTGTTCGCGCTGGCAACGCGATATTTCCAGGTGACGACTGCAGCAATTCGGGCGGTCGATCCGAACCACCTGATCCTCGGGGTGAAGGCCGTAGCGCAGCTGACACAGCCAGAGCTGCTTCGGGCGGCACGGCCGTATGTCGACGTATGGAGCGTCGATCAGTACCAGCTCACGCCCGCGGTCACGAGTCTCATTCATTCGGCATGGCCCTACTACCTGCACGGTCCCAACCTGCTCGCTCAGACGGAGGCGATCGTCGGAAAGCCGGTCATGGTTGCGGAATACTCTTTCAGGGCTTCGGGGAGCGCTACGTCGGATGCGGGGCCGAGCTTGGCGAATACGTGGCCGCCGACGTATCCGACCTACGTCACGCAGGAGGCGCGGGCACAGGCATACCGGGCATACGTGCAGAGGCTCTACGCGGATGATTTCGTTGTCGGCGACGATTGGTTCGAGTACGTGGACGAGCCCTACAACGGCCGTTTCGACGGCGAGGACTCGAACTTCGGAGTGCTATCGGTCTCCGACGTCCCCTACAGCGTGCTCACCTCTGCGATGCAGTCGGTTCACGGGCAGGCGCCGGATCGGGTTGCCGATCCCGGACGCCGCTGCCTGTCATGGACGGCGTTGAGTGAGCCAGTGAGGAAGGCGGCGGACGTCGGCTGCACGGCGAGTACGGCTACGCCTACGGAGGGTTCTGCCGCCGCCGGCGCGCCCGGACCGGGTGGAATGTGGGGCGCAGGCGGCGTGCTCGGACAGTGCGCTTCGTTGGGCGGTGGCACTGAAGGAGCAAGTGGGCTCGAGGGCATGGGAGCGGGCGGGCAGGTGGGTGTCGAGACACCGAGAGGGCCGGCGGGTCCGGGGCCGGCGGATGCCGGGGTGGCGGTGCAGGGCTACATGACGGGTATGCATGTGGTTCACCAGTCGGGGCAAGCGCCGTACTTGGCAGACGCTGCAGGCGACAGCGTGCTCCTGCGCGGGGTGAACGACAACACGCTCGTGCAGTACCCGGCCAACTATCCGGAAGCCCCGCCGTACAGCGGCCAGGACTTCGCGGAGATGGCAGCGCTCGGGTTCAACTTCCTCCGCCTTCCGGTCTCGTGGAGCCGGATCATGCCGGAGCCGGGGGTGATCGACTGCGGCTACCTGTCGCAGGTCGCGCGGGTAGTACATTATGCATCGGAATACGGCATAGGTGTCCTGGTCGATATGCACCAGGACCGCTACAGCGCGGTTACGGCCACCCGGGTCGAGGCCGACGGCGCGCCCGGCTGGGCGCTGCCGGGCGGTGGGTCGTCCTGTGCGCCGGTCGCGGGGATCTCGATGTGCGAGATCAGTGGATTCGAGAACTTCTGGGCCGACGGGGAAGTCGACGGCCGCCCGATGCAGAGCTGGTACCTCGATGCCGCCGCCGCCGTCGCGCTTGCGGCGGGAGCGGGCAACCTTGGGGGCAACATCGTGGGGGTCGAGCTGATGAACGAGCCGGAGCCGTTCGGCGGGCACTCCCCGTTCACAGCGGGGTCGTTATGGCCGTTCTACGACAGGATGATAAGCGGCCTGAGGTCGGCTGGGGTCGCTGTGCCCATATGGTTCGAGTCGCCGGTGATCCGCAGCCCGCAGGAGATCGCCTCGGTGGCTAGGGCCTTCTCGGGTGATCCGGACCTCGTGTATGCGTATCACGCCTACACCGGGGTTTTCTCTGATCCCATGGGCGTTGCGGCCAGTGTGCCGGCGCTTCCGGGCGTCTACGCAAGTGTCGAGCAGGCCGCTCGGGCGTTCGGGACGCCGTTTGTCGTGGACGAGTACGGCACTGCGCCCACCCGTGACTGGAATCCGTGGATCGCCGAGCAGCTCTCCCTCCAGGACCAGTACCTGGCGGGGTCGTCGCTGTGGCTCTGGAAGCAGAGGATAGGGTACTGGTATAACTGGGCGCTAGTGCATCTCGACGGTACGTTGCGGTCCGATGGGCGGGTGATGCTTCTCGGCATGCCGCATGTCGACAGCGTACCGGGTCGGCTCGTTGCGACATCCACAAGTGCTTCGCAACTGAGCGTGACAGTCGACGGCCCCGGTGGGATGGCACTTCTCTGGGGCGGATTGCAGGTTGACGCAGGGCCGGGAGCAGGCAGCACGTCCACGCTCATGAGTGCGTCCATAGATGGGGCCCCTGCTGATGCGGCATGCCAGGATGTGTCGTTCAGTCCGGGCTCAGAGTCCTTCGGCGGCTGCCTCGTGCGGGTGCGGGTACCGGCAGGCCGGCACGTGATCACACTCTCTACGGATACGCTGCCGGGATAGGCCGGTCGAGTCAGCTTCGCAGTAAGCAATACACCTTCCGGTTATACCGGAGGCATGGCTTGCAGCTTGTCCGGACGCCCCCCGGTCGTACAGTCGTGGGACGCCAGAGCGTTAGCGCCCCCCGGCATGCTTCCACGTGGGAGTATGCCTTTACCCAGCTCGGACGCGGCTGCGAGGTCGTTCCGGGCGTCGCTCCTCCTCCTTCGCGGCCCTCTCCCCGTACCGACCGATGGCGAGCCGGGTACCTGCCGCATCTGCCATGCAGCGGCTCCAGTGGCGAGCGACCTGTGTCACGGCTGCGCGTCGGTCCACCCGGAACTCCGGTGCGAGGTCCTGCCTATGGCCCTCTCCCTGCACGGCGGCCTCCTGCACACGCAGCTGTGGGGCTACAAGAACATCCGGGACGAAGTGCTGAGAGTCAGCATGACAAGGCGCATTGCATCACTGGTATCGGCCTTCGTGGCGGGGCATGGTACTTGTATCGGGGACTTCGACTACCTCACGTGCGTGCCGTCGGAGCGGCGGGTTGCGCCTGCGAGCATCGTGTCGCTGGTGCCGCCACTTGCCGACAGGTATCGCCAGGTACTCGGAGCTTCCCCCGGTGCAGCCTGCTCGAGCAGCAGCGACGGTCGTACGAGGGGCGCCCGAACGGTCGATCCCGGTCGGTTCACTGTCGAGGACAGCGTGCGGGGTGCCCGCATCCTGCTGTTCGACGATACCTTTACCTCGGGAGCCAGCGCTTTCGCAGCCGCGGCCGCATTGCGCCAGGCGGGAGCGGCAGAGGTACGTGCTCTGGTGATTGGCCGGCACGTGAGGCCCGATCGACCAGACAGCCGCGCACTGGTCGAGAGGCTTGTAGGCCGATCGTGGACCCTGCTGGGGTGCGCCCGATGCGCTGCGTAGGTGCCACGGTGGCTGGTACGATAGGGTGCGGTACGCTCGCGGGGCCAGGTACGATAGTCGGCTCGTAGCGCAATCCGGCTCCGGTTGATGTCTCGGTCTCTGTTCCCCTTGCCGTTGTCACGGGGCTTCAGGGCCGTGAGCGGTGCGGGCGGGCGCAGGGCGACGAGGTTGGGTTGTCTGGCAGGCTGCTCGCTCCGGGCGCGGGCACCATAGCTCGGGGGACGTAGCTCAGTTGGTAGAGCACCTGCTTTGCAAGCAGGGGGTCGGCGGTTCGAGTCCGCTCGTCTCCACGATGATATACCAGGTCAGAGGCCATAAATACCGTAGTGGTGTTTAGCCAGGCAAGGGGCGTGCCCACAAATTGCCCTACACATGCTTGGAGCGCGCTTGCCACGCCTCATCAAGCCTCGCGGTGAGGGCACTATCGAGAGATGGCAGCAGATGCCCGTAGGTGCCTAGCGTGACCGTGATGCTGGAATGTCCCAGGCGTTCCATTATCGCCCGCGGGTGAGCGTTGGCGGCGATCAGCAAGGCGGCAGCAGTATGGCGCAGATCGTGAAACCTGGTTGTCTCGGGTAACCCCGCTCTCAGTACCGCAGGCTTGAAATGACGGCCATAAAAGCCATGCCAACGTAATGGACCCCCGCCAGGCGAACGAAACACATATCCATCCGGGCTCCCGTTCAGAGCGGCGAGGTGGGTTCTTAACTCCCCAACGAGGAAGTCCGCCACCGGTACTGCCCTCGCTTGGTACGTCTTGGGCGGAACAGTGTGCAGGTGTCCCTCTACCTCCGATAACGTCTCGGTGATCCTTAGCACGCCGTTATCGAGATCGACGGCGTTTACCTTCAGTCCGGCTATTTCAGCGGCTCTTAGGCCGGTAAAGGCGGCCAGGCGGACGAGTAGGCCGTATTCGGGGAAGTGGTGGCGCCCAGCCGCCGCCGCGCCGTGTCCTGCCAACTTCACGGGCGGGTTTTCTATCTCCTTCGCCAGCGCCTTAACCTGTTCGATGGTAAGAGGTCTGATATCGCCAGCGACAAGGCGCGGGGTGGATATCTGAGGTTCCCCAGAGAAAGTGGACACCCGACAAGCCGACTCCCGGGCCGGCTGGAAGGATGTAACCATGGAAGCAACCAGGAGAAAGTTCACCCTGGAGTTCAGAATCGAGGCGGCGCACCGCGTCATCGACACCGGACGAACGGTGC
>JAKAWR010000008.1 GCA_021816935.1 Actinomycetes bacterium | reverse complement strand
CGCCTTCGGCCACGGTCGGTTCCTCGGGTGGAATCGGTCATGTTCAGATACTTCTCCATGGGTCATGGAGAACCGCGGATGCTGCTTGATTGTCGGACCGATCTCTATCACGAAGTCAGGCGCAAACGACATTCTTCTCTTCAATCAGCAACCCAAAGTTCTTGGCTACAAACCACGCAGCAATCTCTTCAAGTTCGTTTGAACCACCTGTAGGTCTTGGGGTGGCCGGCATGGGGCTGGCTGCGGCAGGCTATCCTTGCAGCCGGAACCTGGTCGGCTGTTCGGGCGCGATCATGCAGGGGGAGAGGCGGCTGCGGCAACATCGAGCGCAGATACGCCGGCTACAACCGCCCACGAGAATCCGCCCTCGCGTAGCCTGTCGATCAGGCGACGCAGTGCCGGGATATCACGCCCCTCCGGATGGCCGGCCCACGTGAACTCGACCGGTCCCCGTGTGGCCCCCGTATGCCATCTGCCCCTATCCAGCGAGCCGCCGCCTTCTTCCGGACGGCGAGGGCTTTCTGCCGGGCCACCGATGCCGCAGGCGGCGCTTCCACCGGTTCCTGGCCGGACATTGACGCCCCCATCTATCCAAGAGTCGCCCCAGATGTTCACGGCCGCGCCCAGGCGCCCTGCAAGTTCCAGATAGCGGCCGCTCCTGCCGGCATCGGCACCGGCACCCAGCCATACCGGAAACCCAGAAACCCGCAGCCGCTCCGCCGCTGCCTCCAGTAGGGACATTCGCTCCTGAAAGGTCGGCTCGGGAAGCCCGTATGCGAGGTCCTCGTCGGCGTTGGCGGGATCCCCGGCCCCGATACCCGCTATGACCCTGCCCGGCGCGATAACCGCCAGCGACCCGAACGCCGCAAGAAGCAGTTCCACCTGCTCACACGCCATGTCAGGCCGGCTATCGGGCATCGCCGGACCACCCGCCTCCCGATACAGCGTAACCCTGGCGACCAACGGGCCGATCATGACCCGCCGGGTTACGGCGGCGACAACCCCGAGCAACGGGAACACCGACATCGACGGAAGCTCCGGGTGGCCGATCGGCCAGAGGTGGTCGTAAGCGAAAACCCCGTCGATGCCCACCTCCTCGGCCTCCAGCGCTACCCGAATCGCCTCGTGATGCGACACGGTGAACGTTGGCAGCACCACACCGAGCTTCAAGCGTCCCCGCCTCCGCTGCAACTACGGCCCTGGGTCGCGCCCGCCACCCCCTCTATCGACGGCACGCCGGACCGATACTCGTCGTGGCTGCGCCGCTGCCTTTCAATTGACACTACAGCGGACCGCCTCACCCCGCGGCAGGCTCCAACGCAAGGGCAAGGAGCGCCGCTCCGATCGCCCCGGCCCTTTCTCCGAGCTCCGCCGGCACCAGTTCCGGCACCTGGCCTCCTCCATATTCGGGCAGGAGCCCTGGCAAGAGCCGCCTCGAAGGCGAAAGCAGCCTCTCTCCCATCGCTGCACCGAACCCTCCCCCCACGACCACGACGGCCGGATCCACCACGAGTATGACCGCGGCCAGCGCCCGAGCCAGGTACCCAGGCATCTCGTCGACCGATATATAAACGCTTGCGGTACCCGATACGTATCGCTCGAAACAACCCCGCCTGCCGCACGGGCACTGGATGCCACCCGGCTCTACGGGAACATGCCCCACCTCTCCCGCATAGCCGTGCGCACCGTGCACCAGCCGTCCGCCCACCACCAGTGCGCCGCCGATGCCCGTGCCGAGAGTAACGAGGAGAACGTCATCGAATCCCTTCGCGGCGCCCAGCACCGCCTCGCCCACGAGAGCGCAATTCGCGTCGTTCTCCACGACTACCCGGAGACAGTCACCTGCGTCATGCATTCCCGATTCCTCACCGAGTTGCTCCATCAGGCGCTGGCTGGCATCGATTCCCTGCAACGCCCTGAGGTTGGCCGAGAACTGCGGAATCCCGGCCTCGTCCATTGCACCCGGTATGCCAAGACCTATTCGCGGTATCACCGCCGCGCCCGGATCCCCCGCCACCTCCGTTGAAAGCTCCAGCGACAGTATGCGGATAAGGTGGAGAACGGCGTCGGCGCCAGAGCCCTCCCGCGAATCGCCTATCACTTCCCGCCCCCCAGCGCTCCCGGTTGCCCTGCTCTCTCCCACCGGACCGCCGATGTCGTTCGAGCTAGCGGTCGTGGCAGACCCCTTCCAGGAGAGCGCTAACTCCAGCTTCTTCTCCGCGAGAACCCTCCCCCACCTATCGAGAACGACGCCGAGCACCTTGGTCCCACCGACATCGATCCCTAGAGCCATGTCACCGGAACCGTCCGGCCCATCATGCGCGCCTCCACCTGGTGGACGGCGCACCGCCCCTCCCAGGGCTACAGCTGCACGGACGCGGGAAAGCTCAATTGCCGATCGACTCAACGCGTGCCTTAAGCTCCGAAAGCGCTGCATGCATTATCCTGCTCTGCGCACGCCTCTTCACGAAACCAGGCAACGGAACCTTGAGCTCGATGTCCAGGACGTAGGTCAGCTCCGTACCACCGTCCTCACGGGAATCAAAGGTGTAGGAGCCGTCAAGTTTGGACGTGAGGTCACCCTTCACAAGCCGCCATGCCAACACCTTCGGTGAACGGGAATAGTCGTAAGCGAGCTCGTAGGTCGTCGACCGCCCGAAGGCAGCCGCCCGGAACTCGACTTCAGTAGGACGACCATCCCCGTCCCGGCTCCTCACGGTCACCGCCTTGATGTCGCCCGTCCAGCCGGGATAACTCTCCACATCGGCGACCACCTGGAAGCACAGCTCCGGCGTGCCGTCGACATCCATCGTCTGTGTAGCTACCTCGGACAATCTCTGCCACTCCTCCTGCTCGTCGGCGTTCCCGAAAGGCGGCCGTCACATGCTGCCGGCTTCCGGGCGACCGGCATCTCCCGCCGGCTATCCGCACGGCCGGGAACGACCCGGCAAGGCTCGGCCCGGCCCGGAACTGCATGCACCAGCCGACACCTGACCGCTGCTCAGCGCCTCGCGGACTCCATATCCTGTAGGGCCTTTTCTAGCACAGGGACGAGCGTGCCGTAGTCAAAGAGCCCTACGGCCCTTGCCCTGGAAGCCTCGCCCATCTCGGTTCGCTGAGCACGCGAGGAAAGCAGTTGCCGCATTGCCTGTGCAACCTTGCCCGCGTCACGTGGATCGTCGACAACGAGCCCGGTGACACCGTCGGCGACCGCCTCGTGCGAGCCGCCGCTGCGCCCCGCCACCTGGGCAACGCCACAGGCAGCAGCTTCGAGAAACACGATCCCGAACCCCTCGCTCTCCAGTCCGGCCCACCTGTCCCGGCATGCCATGACGAAAAGATCGGCCATGCCGTACAACCCAGGCAACTCCCCGCCTTCCACCTCACCGAGAAAACTCACCGGTGCCCCGTGGCGTTGTGCCAGCCTGCGCAGCCTCCCCTCGTCACGGCCCTTCCCGGCGATGGCAACCTCGAGATCCGGAAAGGACCGCAACAACTGCGACGAGGCCTCGATAAGCACGTCCATCCCCTTGCGCGCTACGAGCCGCGAGAGCGAAAGGACTAGAAGGCCGTCCGGCTGCAATCCCCATCTCTTACGCACACCTGTCACTGCCGCAGGGTCAAGCGGCCGGAACGTCTCGCAGTTGACCCCGGGAGGGACCCGATATATGGGAGCTCCCGCGGACAGCGCCGTAATCTGAGCTGCCGGATATTCACCGGCACAGACAACCCCACGCGCACCGCGCACCGTCAGGCGCATCGCCGCCGCACTTCCCGGCAGCGCCGCGGGTATGGTCACCTCCGCTCCATGAGCAATCAGCGCGTACCCGGCACCGCTGTGGCGCTCCACCTGCCTGCCGATCACGCCGAGGGGGAAAATCGGGTCGATGACCACGAGCGACGCTCCGTAGCGATCCACCAGAGCGTGGACAGCCCGGATCAGGTGCGGAGTGGGGGCCAGCACTCTCGAGCGGAGCCGGTGAATCCGCATCCCTGAGGCACGCTGCTCATCGTCGAACGCCGCGCAGTCCGCGCCGGGAGACGCCGTCAGCACCGCGTAGCTCGCCGGATCGAGCCGGCGCCACAGCTCGAAGAGGTACGACTGAATACCCCCGACCTTCGGCGGGAAATCGTTCGTTACGAGAATATGCACAGCTCAACGCCTGCCCGGATTCTCGAGCCCGCCTCTAGACGGGACGGCTCCCGCAAGGAGCCGGGCAGCTCTATCCGCTGAGGCTCTCAGTTGAAACGCAGCGCGAGCGTGATGTTCGCCAGCATGAAAACAAGGGCGATGGTTATGGTAATGCGGTCCAGGTTCTTTTCGGCTACGGTCGATCCGGTCCCCAGCTGCGCCCCGGTCCCGAACATGTCCGACAGCCCTCCGCCCCTGCCCGAGTGCAACAGGATCAGCACCACCAAGAAAAGCGCGGCTACGACGTCTATCGCGACGTACAGGTCCGTGAGCAATGACTCCTCCTTCGAAAACAATCCCGGGGCCGGCGTCCCGGCGCCGATAACGCGGGCACTAGTCTACTGCCGGTTCACACCACCCCTGCGACAGCGGAGACGATCGCAGCAAACTTCGCCGCCGCAAGGCTCGCCCCGCCAACGAGAAGCCCGCCCATCGCCGCTCCCACGACGAAGCCAGCAGCGTTCTCCGGCACCACCGATCCCCCGTAGAGTACGACCGGTGGCTCCGGTCCAGCATGACCCGCCGGGGACCTGCGCTCCAACGCCTCCGACTCGATCACATTCCTCGCGACGGAGGCATCCTCCGGACCGGCCGCGTTGCCCGTCCCGATAGCCCACAGCGGCTCGTAAGCAAACACCGGGGGAGCTTCTCCCCCTCCCGACTTGGCGGCTTTCGCAGCCACGGCATAACCCTTCATCGCCCCTTCCACCTGAGCCCTCAAGACGTCGCCGGTCAACCCGCCGTCCCGCTCTGCCGAGTCTTCCCCGACGCAGACAATCGGCGTCATACCGCTTCGCAGCACTGCCGCAATCTTCGCGGCGACATCAGCATCGGTCTCGCCGAAGAGCCGCCGGCGCTCGGAGTGCCCCACTATCACGTGACTCACGCCCAGCCTTGCAAGCATCGGCGCGCTGACCTCGCCCGTAAAGGCACCCGCATCCTCCGCATTGCAGTTCTGGGCTCCCAACCTCACCGGCATGGCCCTGTCCTCGATGACCGTCTGTGCTGACCGCAGGTCCGGAAACGGCGGGTGCACAACCACCTCCACCCTCGACAGGTCAACAGTGGCAAGTCTCATGGAGAGGTCGGTAAGCACGGCGATCGTCTCGAGGTGATCATGGTTCATCTTCCAGTTGCCGCAGATCAGCTTCCGGCTCACGCCGGGGCTGCGTATCTCCGCCACCTCCCCGAGCCCCTCAGGCCACTCCCCGGCGCAGCGCCGCCAGGCCGGGAAGGTCCCCCTTCTCCATCAGCTCCAGGGTCGCGCCGCCACCGGTCGACAGGAAATCGACTTCCTTCGCAACACCGGCCCGGTCGACAGCTGCCACGGTATCGCCGCCGCCCACAACGGTGTAGCCCCGGCAAGCTGCTGCGGCTCCCGCCGCTACAAGCGTGCCGGCTGCAAAGCGCTCGTCTTCGAACATTCCGAGTGGCCCGTTCCAGAACAACGTCCCAGCGCTCCTGATCGTCTTGGCAAACAGCTTCGAGCTCTCCGGGCCTATGTCCAGTACCCTGCCCGCGTCGCCGAGATAACCCGGCTTCACCTCCGGGATCTCGCCCGTGCCGAGCACGACGCCGTCCACCGGCAACATAATCCTCTCGCCGTGGGTGGCCAGCAGCTCCCGGCACTCCTCCAGAACGGCTTCGTCCAGCCCGGCTACCTGCCGCAGCCCCGCCATGGCAGCCCACCTCCTCGCCTCAGCGCTCCCCGGCCCCTCCCGCAAACCGGCCTCAACGACCGCGAACGCAATCGCCATGGCCCCCGCGATCACCACCTTGTCCGCCTTCGCAAGAAGCGACCGTATGAGGCCCAGCTTGTCAGACACCTTGGCGCCGCCGAGAAGCACCACGTAAGGACGAGCCGGCTCGACCATCAGGCGGGAGAGCATGCCGACCTCGCGCTCGACCAGCCTCCCCGCCGCCGAAGGTATGCGGCCCGGCGGGCCGACTACGGAGGCGTGCTCCCTGTGGCAAACACCGAACGCGTCGTTCACGAATAGGTCGTAGCCATCCACGAGCCGGTCCACGGTCGCGGGATCACCCGCCTCCTCGCCGGGATCGAAACGCAGGTTCTCGAGTAACTCGACTCCGCCGATCAGTTCGCCGAGCGCCCGGCGTACCGGCTCCACGCCGTAGGCCGGATCAACCTTGCCCTTGGGCCGCCCCAGGTGGGTACAGGCCGTGACCGAAGCGCCGTGATCCATCAACCATTCGAGGGTGGGAAGCGCTGCCCGGATACGAAAGTCGTCAGCGACAACCGGGGACCCCGAGTCGCCGGCTCTGAGCGGCACGTTGAAATCCACCCGTACCAGCACGGCCTTACCGGCCGGATCCGGCAGATCCTCTAGACGCGGAACTGCAAGCGGCACACGCGCCTCGGCCGGATCGGTCACTCCCCCGCCCCGACGACGCCCACTACGTCAACGAGCCGGTTCGAGTAGCCCCACTCGTTGTCGTACCACCCCTGCACCTTTGCAAGCGTCCCCCCGGGAACGACCTGCGTCATCGTGAGCAGCGAGTCGAAAATACACGACGAAGGATTACCCACGATGTCCGAGGAGACGATCGGGTCGGCCGAGTATTGGAGCACCCTCGCCAGCGACCCGCTGGCCGCGGCCTTCTCGAAGGCGCCGTTCACGTCGTCCACCTCCACCTCCCCCGGGAGCATGACGGTGAAGTCGGTGATCGAGCCACAGGTCACCGGCACACGGAGTGCCAAACCGTCGAGCTTGCCCTTCATATTCGCGAGAACGAGGCTGGTGGCCCTCGCTGCACCGGTGGTCGTCGGGATGACGTTTGCCGCAGCCGCCCTCGCCCTTCTCGGGTCCTTATGGAACAGGTCCAGGACATTCTGATCGTTCGTATAGGCATGCACCGTCGTCATCAGCCCGCCTGCTATCCCGAACGCGTCGTCGATGACCTTCACCATCGGCACGAAACAGTTGGTCGTGCAGGAGGCATTCGAGACGACCACATGTTTCGCCCGGTCGAACTCACCGTCGTTGACCCCCATGACGAACGTCGCATCGGCGTCCCCGGATGGAGCCGAGATGACGACCCGGTTCGCCCCACCTGAAAGGTGCGCCGCAGCGGCATCTCTCTTCGTGAACCTGCCCGTCGACTCAACGACCACCTCCACTCCGAGATCGCTCCAGGGCAGCCTGGACGGCTCCTTCTCGGCCAGGACCGCCACCTTGTGACCGCCAACGATCAGGTAATCGCCCTCTACGAGCACCTCCTCATCCAGACGTCCCTGAGCGGTGTCGTATTTCAACAGGTGTGCGTTCATCGCAGCATCGCCGAGATCGTTGACGGCCACGACCTCGATATCCGCTCCCGAAGCGAGCCAGGCCCGTACGAAATTCCGGCCTACCCGGCCGAAGCCGTTCACTCCTACTCTGATCGTCATGAGAACCTCCCCTGCCGGATCACCTGTCCACTTGCGTATCGCGCGGCGACCGGCAGGCTCGCGCGCAGCGCACGGCACTTACCGTAGCCCCTGACAGGTATCCTCGCAAGGCTCACTGCTATAACTGCCTCAGCGGATAGGGAACTCGGGTGAAGCTTTGCTTCGCTACTCAGGGGTAGACAGAGGCCCTCGGCAGCCCCGTCTCCTCGGCCAGCCCGAGTGCTATGTTGGCGCACTGGACGGCCCCGCCCGATGCACCCTTCACCAGATTGTCGATCGCGCAGAACGCTACGAGTTGGCTCGACCGGGCGCCGACACGCGCCGAAAGCCTCGCGCAGTTGGACCCGGTCACCGACTTCGTTCCGGGGAGTCCCTCCGACACCTGCACGAACGGCTCGCAGGTGTATCGCTTCGCCATCAACTCCAGCGCAGCGGCCGTATCGAAGCCTTCACGGATGCGGAGCTCCGCATGGCACGTGGCAAGGATTCCTCTGGACATTGGAGCGAGATGCGGCGTGAACACGACCTCACGTCCCAGGGCCTGCTCCATCTCCGGGGTATGGCGATGCTCAAGCGGCGAATAGGCGGAGAAACTCTCGTTCGCCGATCCGAAATGGGTGGTATCCGACAGCCCCCGACCAGCCCCCGATACCCCGCTCGTAGCATCCACGATAAGCGGGCCGTCACCCGCCAGACCCTCCTCGACAAAGGGCAGCATGGCCAGGATCGCAGCAGTGGGGTAGCATCCTGGCACGGCCACGAGCGACGTCTCCGCCAGCCGCTCGCGGTTCAGCTCCGGCAGCCCGTATGCGAACCCTTCGAGCAGATCTGGTGCGCCGTGGACCCTTCCGTACCACTTTTCATACAGGACGGGGTCACGGAGCCTGAAGTCCGCCGACAGGTCGACAAGAACCCCTCCCCATGACCCGGCGCCCAGGATGCTCACCGCCACCGCCTCTGAAGTGCCGTGCGGCAGGGCAAGGAACACGCAGTCAAGCTGGGCGAGCACCTCCGGCGCAAGCGGCCCGTAGGCCATGTCGGGGTAGGCGGCCGCCAGAGAAGGATAGAGGTCCGATACCAGCGCCCCTGCATGGCTCTGTGCCTGCACGGTCCGGACCCGCATCTCGGGGTGCGAAGCAAGCAGCCTCATCAGCTCTGCGCCGGTGTAGCCCGAGGCTCCAGCAATGCCCACTTCGATCATCGTTCAAGCCTACCGTTACTTCCGGCGAGCTCAGGGCCTCACCTGGAAAGCGTCACCCGGAGGTAGCCGGGACGGTACAACTTGGCGTTCCGGAAAAGATCCCAGTAGTCGAGGGAGTTGCGGTTGTAGCTCACAAGCAGGTCGTGGCCCTTGTTGAGTACCGCCTGATCCATGGCCTCGTAGTCCCACACCTCGGAGGAGCCGTAGATGCTCTTGGCGTACGGTCCCACGTAGTAGCTGGCAGCGAAGGTCGAACGGAGATGGAAGGGACCGAGGGGTGAGCAGCCCGCGAGCACATTCACCTCATTGGAGAACTTGGCACCCAACGACGAGGCGACGAGGATGTACATGCCGTCGTATGGAACCACGCTGAACTGCGGAGGGACACCGTATTCTATGGCTGCGGCGGCCGACGCCCTGGTAGTCCACCCGCGGCCGTCGAAGTAGGTCCAGGGGTCGTCGAGATCCGTGCTTCTCGTCCGGGCTACGTACATTCCCCTGGAACTTCCCCTGGAAGAGGCTCCGTAGATATATGTGTACCCGCCGTCGTGCAGTAGGTAGGCACCCCACTGGATCTGGAGATTCGGTTGGGAGAGGCGGTGCACGCTCACCAGGTTCAGCGCGGGGAGAGCGAAGGTGGCGATCACCGTCGCGGACTGCTCCCAGTGGAACTGGCCGTTCGCCAATCGGTGGATCTCCATGAGTATCTCCTGAAAGGTCTCGCCCTCTATCGCCCCCGCCAGCGTCAGGTAGAAGTCACGCGAGCTCGTGGGGTTCACAAGAGGAGACGGGTACTGCAGCGAGCCGTTCACGAGTAGCCGGAAGGAGGTGCCGCTCTGGACCACGAGGAGGTTGTGTACGAGCGGCGCCGTGAAGGGCCGGCCGCCACTTGCGTTCAACGGGGGCAGGAAGCTGTCGGCGAACGCCCAAAGGATGCCGCCTGCGGGCAGCGTATAAGCATGCACCGAGTCTCCCCCGGTCCAACCCGTCCCCGAGTCGGCGTACGCCGTCCACTCCCCCTCAATGCTCGTGGCCTTCCGCACGCCGGTAACCTTCACGCGTGACGCTGCACGCTCGCAGGAACGGTACGAGCGTCCGATAGTCTCAGGACGGTAGACGGCGCCGACCCTCACACCCTCCGTCCCGCCCGCCGGGGCCGGGCCTGTCACGATGCCCGCAGCAGCACCGGCGACGACACAGGCCGCTGCCGCTGCCAGCGTCCACACGCTGGTGACGCTCCCCCGGCGCACGGTGTCATCGTCGTAAGTCCCGTAACCGATGTCCTGACTATACCGAACGGATCGCGCGGCAAGCTGCCGCGTGATTATGCATCCCTTGATGTGCTATGCTATTTCAATGGGTTACCGTCCGCCCGAAACAACGATTCTCGAGGCTTTTCCGGAGCTCGGGCCCGCCTACGCCCGCGCTGCGCAAGTCGCCGACAACGAGCCGGGGTCGGCCATCCTGCTCGAGGACCTTGCGGAGCTGATCTCTTGCCGGCAAGTAGGCGGCGCCGTGCTCAGGTGCGCCGGCCTCTTGGATGTCCTCTGTGCCGAAGT
This sequence comes from Actinomycetes bacterium, assembly GCA_021816935.1. Taxonomy (GTDB): domain Bacteria; phylum Actinomycetota; class Acidimicrobiia; order Acidimicrobiales; family JAMCPL01; genus JAKAWR01. The sequence continues at coordinate 111,588 of JAKAWR010000008.1, read as the reverse complement.
CGACCGAGTGGCCGGCACGACCGGGGACAACGGCAACGACGTAGCGGATTGGAACCCGGAACGCCGGGGCACCGGGGGCACCGAAGGACTACTGGAGGACGAGCTGACAGAGCATGACCGGTTCGAGGCAGCGGAGGGACTAGACCGGTTGGAGGACTTGGAGGAGCTGATCGCGTGGTCATTCTTCGAGAACCTTTCGGATTCGGCTCTCCGCGATCTCGAACCCCACCTGGCAAGACGTGCTCGCGGCATTCTCGTCTCCTGGCGGGATGGCTGACCGGCCCCCGCCCTTTCCCGGCCCGATATCCCGGCCTACTGCGAGCCGCCCCGCAGGCGGGCTCCAAGCGTCGACTCCACGGCCCCGATGCAGGCTGCCCGGATCTCCGCCAGCTGGCCGTCTGTCAAAGTCCCTTCCAGAGAGGAGAACCTCAGCCGGAATGTGACGCTGCGGAGCGCCGGGGAACCACCTCCACGGTAGGCGTCAATAAGGCGGACCTGGTCAACCAGCTCCGCACCCGTGCCGCGCAGCACCGCCGCTACCTGCGATGCAGTCACATGAGCGGGTAGCTCGAACGAGAGATCTGCATCCGCCGACGGGAACCGGCTGAGCGGCCGGGCCAACGTGCCGACCCGGCGGGTCTCGCCGAACAGGATCGCTAGATCGACAGCCATCCACGCAACCCGGCGCACAGCCGGTAACGCGTCGGGTATCCCGAAATGTGCAAGTACCTTGCTGTCCACCTCTCCCACCACGCCAGCAATCACCTCGCCCTCGCGGGCCGGGCCGTCAGCGGACTGAGCCACCAGCGCTCCCCGCCTGCTCACCGACAGCGCGTCGTAGGAGAACCTTCCCGCAGGCGCAACCGGCATGACCGCGTCATGGCCTGCGCCACGGGAGTGCCGCCCGGCAGCGCTCGAGCTGCTGTCCCCGGCAGTTCGGATTACCACGTCCGCCTCTGCCCTGCCGCCCGAATACCCTCCCTCGAGCTCCTGGCGGATATCCAGGCGCTCCAACCCCAGCCCGTCGCAGAGATCCACAACGGCCCGGATCGCCACTTGCATGCTCGATTCGCCCACGGCGAAGACCGCCCCCAGGATCTCACGCTCGTCCAATACGGTTGCCGCCGGGCCTTCGCCATGGCCCGTACCAGCCCCGGCATCTACGCCCGGCTGGGATACGGAGCCCGCAACCCTGCCCCTGCCAGCCTGCGCTGCCTGCAGCCTCTCCGCATCGGGGAACGGGAAGACGGTCCCCAACTCGAAAAGTCTCACGTCGTTCTCGCGCCTGGCGATGTTCCCCGCGGCGGCTCCGAGAAGTCCGGGCAGCAGGGATGGCCGCAACGCCGATTCGCCCGCGCCCAGTGGATTCTCGAGACCGACGAGGGGGTTTCGGCACCCTGCCGCTACGGCGTCGTCGGGGTCGATCATCGCCTGAGACCATGCCTCGAACGCTCCGCAGGCGACCATCACGGATCGCACCCGGCGGCGATCCCGCTGATAAGGCGAAAGGCCACCTGCCCTCGAAGGGCGCAGCGTTCTCCTCGCAATTACCGAATAACCCACGTGGCGCGCCACCTCTTCGATCAGGTCGATTTCGCTCACCACGTCCGGGCGGAAAGAGGGCACCTCGACAACGAGATCCGGCTCCGCGGTATCACCGGGGCACCTGAAGCCGATCGCCGTGAGAATCTCCCGGCTACGCTCGATTGGCAGGTCCGTGCCGAGAACCCGCGCCACCCTTTCCGTTCTGAGCGTGATGCGGCGCGGCAGCTCCCTGGGTACGGATACATCGAGGTGCGCCTGTACCCGGCCACCCTCACCATCGCCCGCGTGCCCGCCAACCAGTCGGCAGATCCTGGTTACAGCTCTCTCGATCCCTTCCGGGTCGCAACCTCGCTCGAAACGCACCGACGCCTCCGACCGCAGCCCCAGGCGCTTCGAGGTGCGCGCGACCGCCATGGGCAGGAAGTGGGCTGCTTCCAGAAGGATCTCCGTCGTGGAAGGCAAGATCTCCGTGCTCTGCCCTCCCATGATCCCCGCTATGCCTATGGGAATATCATCGCCATCGCAGATCAGGCAGTCGCGGCGGTCGTCACCCGGGCCGACGGACCGGACCGCCATCTCCCTTTCGACGCCGTCGAGCGTCTTGAGCTTCTCCCCAGGACGGGCGGCCCGCACGATGATGGAACGTCCCCGCAGGAGCGCCAAGTCGTAGGGGTGCGTGGGCTGGCCCAATTCCAGCATCACATAGTTCGACGCGTCGACCACGTTGTTGATCGGCCGCATCCCCGCCATGGTCAATCGCCTCGCTATCCATGGCGGCGACGGCCCCACCCGCACGCCTGTAACCACGGTAGCCGTAAAGCGTCCGCACAGGTCCCGGTCCTCTTCCCTCACCTCTACCCGTACGGTCTCTCCGGAGCTCAGTACCACCTCGGCCAAACCGCCGGCACACTCCGCCCTCCCCGGCGCACCCGCCGCCGGATCGCCCGCCACCGTCTCCGCCAAAGCCAGCGGATCGCCAAGCGGCAGGCCGAGCTTCGCGGCGACATCGCGGGCCACCCCGTATATGGAAAGTGCGTCCGGCCTGTTGGCCTCCACCGCGATATCGAAGACAAAATCCCTGACGATACCCAGGGCATCGGCCAGCGCCTCGCCTGGCACCGTGGCGGAATCGAGCACCATGATCCCCCTGTGGTCCTCCGACAGACCCAGTTCCCTAGCCGAGCAGAGCATCCCGCTCGACTCCACCCCGCGCATTCGCCGTTTCCCGATCTCGAACCCTCCGGGCAGGACCGCGCCAACCTTCGCAAGCGGTACGTGGTCCCCCGCGAAGAAATTGGACGCCCCGCACACGACCTGGACCTCCTCGCCGCCCGCATCCACAACAACCCTTGCGATCTTGTCCGCACCCGGGATCGCGAATACATCGAGCACCCTGGCGACGACGACCGCGTCGAGGCCCTCGCCAACCCGCTCCAAGCCCTCGACCACGAGCCCGAGGCCCGAGAGAACCTCCGCCAGCTCCGCCGGGTCCGACTCTACGGTTACGAAGTCCCTCAGCCAGGAAAGCGGGACTCTCATCAGAGCTGCCTCATGAACCTATAATCGTTTTCGACGAGCACGCGCATGTCCGCAATCTCGTGACGCATCTGGGCGCACCGATCGATACCGAACCCGAATGCGAAGCCCGTGAACCGCTCCGGGTCGACGTCAACGGCCTCCAGCACTGCCGGGTGTACCATTCCACAGCCACCGAGTTCGACCCAGCCCGTATGGGAGCATGTCCTGCACCCGGCTCCTCTGCAAATCGTACAGTTGACCTCGAACTCTGCCGACGGCTCGGTGAACGGGAAGTAGGACGGCCGTAGCCGGGAGTGAATACCTTCACCGAAATAGGCCCCCGTGAACTCCTCGATCGTACCAGCCAGATCGGCAAACGATATACCTTCATCGACCACCAGCCCCTCGATTTGGTGGAAAACGGGAAGGTGCCTCGCGTCCGGGGTGTCACGCCGGTAGCAACGACCGGGCATTACAGCGTAAACGGGCAGTTCCCCTCTTTGCAGGACGCGTACCTGCGTCGGCGAAGTATGCGTCCGCAGCATTATACTATTCGGTTCGCCAAGCTTCAGGTAGAACGTGTCCCACATACCCCGGGCGGGGTGTGCAGGGGGCATGTTGAGCGCCTCGAAGTTGTACCAATCCGTCTCCACCTCGGGTCCCTCGACCACTTCGTATCCCATGGCAACGAATACGTCCTCCAACTCGTCACGGGTCCTCTGCACAAGGTGTGCACGGCCCAGCGACGGTACCGCCGCCTCTAGGATCTCCGTCAGGTCGGCCGCATCCGACGCAAGCCGGCGTTGCCGGTCCGCCTCCTCGAGATGCTCGCGTGCCGAGCGGAACACCTCTTCGATGGCGGCCCTTGTTCGCTCGATCAGCGCTCCCTGGGCGGGCCGTTCCTCCGCAGCGACGCTCCGGAGCTCAGCCCTTGCCTCCGCGACCTGCGACCCCTTGCCCAGATGCCTGTTCTGCAGCCGTGCCAGCTCGTCGAGCGACGAGCATCCGCTCACCGCTGCCGTCGCGGCGGACAGCATTTCCTCGAGCGATCCATCAACCGCCACCGCTGCGCCGCCTGCGCCTCGCGGCCTCGAACGCGACGATCGCCGCCGCGGCAGCCACGTTCAGGGATTCCACATCTGCCTGCATGGGTATACTCACCTTCACATCCATCCGGCTCTCAACCCCCGCCCCGAGGCCGGCGCCTTCGCTCCCGACGAAGAGTGCGAACCGATCTTCCCACGATACCTCGTCGTAGGGCAACCCTCCCCGGGGCACCGTGCCTACCGAAATCATGCCGGCGTGGTGAACCATCTGGAGCGCTTCCTCCGGCGTCTCCAGCTCGACGACAGGTATCGAGAAAACAGCACCACCGGAAGCTCTGACCGCCTTGGGCCCGTACGGATCCACCGCAGCGTCACACACCACCAGTGCGCCGGCTCCGGAGGCCGCCGCCACCCTTAACAGCGCCCCCATGTTCCCCGGGTCAGCCACTCCAGCACAGACGATCACAAAGGGCCAGCCGGGTTCCAGGGCATGGCCCTCTCCAAATGGCAGTCTACGGCACGTTGCCAGAATCCCCCTCGGAGAGCGAGCATCCGATACCCTCTCGAAAGCAGCACCGGACAGCACTTGAACGTCCACCCCTCGCTCGGTTGCCTCCCCGACGAGCCGTTGCACCACAACGCTATCCTCTTCATCGGCACTGACAAACAGCTCATCGAGCTCTGCGCTGGATTGAAGGGCCGCCGAGACCAGTTTCGGGCCCTCGACGATGTAAATACCACGGGCGCGCCGCTCTGCCGGACGGCGGGCCAGCGCGACCAGGTCACGCACCCTGCGGTTCCTCGGTGACAGAGGGGTTCCCGGCACCTGACCTGTTCCCGGCACCGGGGGCGTTCCCTGCAACTTCAGCCCCCCCGCCCTGTCCGCCCCCCTACTCAGCCCGATACGGCGCGCCCGGCCCCCGCCTGCGAACCTGCCTGCGCAATCTCTACGAGCCGGCTGAACGTCGCCGGATCGCTGACCGCGATCTCCGAGAGCATCCTTCTGTCGACGGCAATACCGGCCTCCGAAATACCATGAATCAAGCGGCTGTACGACACCCCGTTCTCCCTTGCCGCGGCATTGATCCGCTGGATCCAGAGGCGCCGCCAATCGCCCTTCCGGGCGCGCCTGTCGCGGTATGCGTACTGGCCGGCGTGCATGACCGCCTCGTTGGCGGAGCGGAAGTTCCGACTGCGGTCGCCGTAGTAACCCTTTGCCTGCTCGAGAACTGCGCGGTGATGTTTCCTGCCGTGGACTGCCCGCTTAACCCTCGCCATCTCTCACCTTTCCTCTCGTGCTCTCATCACTTCTTGAAGCGCTACGGGTCACATCCCCAAGAGGCGCTTCGCCTCCCGGCGATCCCCCGCCGACACCTCCGACTCGAGTGCAAGCCTTCGAGTCCTCTTGGAGTTCTTCTTAGCGAGCAGGTGGGAACGCATGGGGTGCCTGTGCATGAGCTTGCCGCTGCCCGTCACCTTGAACCGGGCTACCGCACCCCTGTGGGTTTTCATCTTGGGCATCTGGATTCTAGTCTCTCTCTGGTCAATCAGCCCCGGGTAACGCCTGGTTCCCGGGTACGCCTGCATGCTCCGCACCGCCGGCTTGGTTCTCCTCGCCAAAGCGAGTATCCCCGCTTCCGGAACCGTTCCCGGCATCGCTGCCAATCACTATCCCACCGCCAACACCGGCCCCGTCGCGACCCCCCGTCCCGCCGTCTACGCCAGTTCCGCCGCCCGCCTCCGTCCTGCCATGAGCCGCCGACCTCTCACCGTTCTGCTGAGCGGCACGCTTCTCGAGCCTCAGCGGCGCCAGCACCATCGCCATGTTCCGCTCCTCCAGCTTGGCGGCGAACTCAACTCTACCTACGTTCTCCACCCGCTCGGCAACGTTGTCGAGGATCTTCTTGCCGAACTCCGGGTAAAAGACCTCACGTCCCCTGAACATCACGGTCACCTTGACCTTGTGACCATCACCGAGGAACCGCTCTACCTGGCGCGTCTTCGTTTCGAAGTCCCCCGCGCCGATCTTCGGCCGGTACTTTATCTCCTTGAGCCCCTGACCTGAGCTCTTCCTACGGGTCTCACGCGCCTTCTGCTCCGCATCGAACTTGAACTTCCCGTAGTCCATGATCCGGCATACGGGAGGAGCCGCCTGCGCCGCCACCTCAACCAGATCGAGATTGGATCGCCTTGCGATCGCGAGCGCTTCACCCACCGGGCGTACCCCGAGCTGCTTGCCCTCCTGGTCTATCAGGCGGACCTGAGAAGCCTCGATCGCTTCGTTGACGCGGAGCCGGGCCTCTTTGACCGCGCCAGCTATCGCGGGCTCCTCACGGAACAGGGCGCGCCGCTTTGGCAGCCGCCCGATCTCAGAACTGTTACCACCCGGTCATTCCATTAGTCTCCACTGACATCATAGCCCAATCCGGTGCTGATCTCCCGCAACCGGTCCGGCAGCCCTCCAAGGTCCCGCCCGGATGCCCCTATCGCCCGGATGCCCCGCGATGAACCGGTTCTCTCAATGCGTTAGAGCGCCGATGGCGTAGACTACCAGACATGCGTACCCTGTGGACACCCGATGGCGAGTGGCCCGTAGGGGGAGCCGCTGGCGGCGAAAGGCGCCCCGCTCCCGCCGAGAGGCGACCAGGCGCAGGCGGGCGAGGCGATACCAGCGGCCCGGCCCGCACTGCCACCGCAGAAGCCACCGGAACAACGACCGCTCCAGAGGCCACTCGCGGTGCCGGCTGCGCTGCCGCTCAGGGTACCGATCTGAGCGCATCCTCACACGACATGGACGATGTGTCGCAGGCTGAACCGCTGCAAGCACCGGGCGACGGCGACGAAGCAGAGGCCCGAGCCGCGGCTGAACGACTCCGGAGGGAGCTGGCTGGCGCCCCGGCCGAAACCGTGGTGGCGAACCACGCCTACGGGCTTTTCGAGTTGGCGTCCATCTATCTTTCCGAGAAGCCACCCAAGCTGGAGCAGGCAACACTGGCCATAGACGCTCTCGCCGGCTTGGCCGACAGCGTCAGGGGCAGGCTCGGGCCTGCCGGCAAGGTGCTCGACGAGGCTATTTCCCAGATCAAGCTTGCTTACGTCCAGATATCCGGCACGGTATCAGCGGTACGCCAGGGTGCCGCGTCACCCCTTGGCGATGTCCCCGCAACGGCGAGAACGGCATCCGCTGATGACGACCTCTTCACGACCGGTGAACCGTGGAACGCCTCATGAGTACCGTCCTCCTCGACGCGCATATCGTCCACCGGTGATCGAGTAAGCCGCATGGATTCGGGCGCCACCGGGCCCTCGCCGACACCTATGCGGGACACGAACCCGCTGAACCCGCTGGACACGATGGCCATCCACGCTCAGCTCTTTGGGGGGTTGGCGACAGCGTTGACGTCCGGTACGAGGACGTCCGGTGGACGGCCGAGAGGAAGGGCGGTGGCGAAGCACCGCTTGCTCTCGGCCGGGTAGGCTCCTTCTCGTGGAAACCCGAAGGATCGGATCGCTCGAGGTCAGCGTAGTCGGCCTCGGAACCAACAACTTTGGCATGACCTTGGAGGTCGGCAAGGTAGGCCCCGTCGTTGATGCCGCTTTGGAGCAGGGGATCAACTTCTTCGACACCTCCGACTCCTACGGTACGAGCGAGGAACGCGTCGGCAAGGCCCTGGGCGCGCACAGGGACGAAGTCCTCATAGCCACGAAATTCGGTAGCCAAGTCCGGGGGCAGCCGGACACCGGAGGGGCCAGACCCGACTATGTCCGCCGTGCCGTCGACTCCAGCCTGATGCGCCTGGGCACCGACCGCATCGACCTGTACCAGATACACCGGCCCGACCCCGACACCCCCATCGCCGACACCCTCGGTGCGCTTAGCGAGATCGTTGCCACCGGCAAAGTCCGTGAGATCGGCTGCTCCAACTTCACGGCCGCCCAGCTCGAAGAGGCGAACAAGCCGGCGGGCACCGGCCCCCGGTTCGTCTCGGTGCAGAACCACCTAAGCCTGCTGGAGCGGGCTGACGAGGCGGGCACCGTCCCGCTCTGCGAGAAACTCGGGATAGCCTACCTGCCCTACTATCCACTCGCCAACGGCATCCTCACCGGTAAGTACCACCGCGGAGAGGAGCCCCCCGAGGACACCCGCCTCAAGAGGTGGGAATCGAGACTGGCAGGTACCCTGTCCGATGCGACCTTCGACCGGGTCGACGCTTTGGCTACCTGGGCGCGCGATCACGGCCGGACCCTCCTCGAACTGGCTTTCGCCTGGCTCACGGCCAAGCCCTGCGTCGCATCGGTTATCGCGGGAGCGACCCGGCCCGACCAGGTAGTCGCCAACGTCGCTGCCGGCCGCTCGTCTCTTTCCTCCTCGGAGGTCGAGGAGATCGACGAGCTCCTCTCGGGCTTCGACAACCGGTAAGGCAGGGCTCCCGCTCACGCCACGACGAGTGCCTGGCGGCTGCCATCCGCGCGCCGGGACATGCCGGGTACCGATGAGCAACTCAACTCTTCCCGTGTTCTCCAGCAAGGGTTGAGGCTCTGGACACCCCCTCCGACAGGTCCGAAGTCGCCTGGCCGATGAACGTATTCATTGCCGCCAGCTCCGACTGATTGGCTCGCCCCGCGACAGCCTTGTAGCACTCCTCGCCTGCCGAGTAATAGGCCTCATAGGCCGAGTTGAGCAACTGCGTCATCGTCGCGTCCGGTGCCGGCAGGTACCCTTCCGCCTGCCGAGCGTCGTCGCCGAGGACGACGCACAGCGACTTCATCCCTGCAAAATCTTGGCGCGCCTCCATCTTCGTGATCTCCGACGACTCCTGGCGCAGCGCTGCGGTGGACCCGGTAAAGCTCGCCCCTCCCTCCCAGGCCCTGACCCGGCTTGCCAGCGGACCCGTCATATCGGGGCCGGCACATGCAGCGACCACCGCCAGGATGCAGGCCGGCACGATCACCATCGCCGCTCTAAGCAACGACGCCCTCAGTGGCGAACGTTTCCGCGGAAACGCCCGGAACACGGTAGCAGCGCGGCGGCGCACGTCAACTCCTGCGTGCGTGCCGCCGCTTCCGGAACAGCCCCCATCCGGTCGCAGCCACGACCACGACCGCAAGAGCCACCGGAACGAGGTACTGCACCGCGGTCCACATCAGCCGGCCACCTGCCGGCGTGCCACTCCCCGGCCCGCCAACTACACCACCTTGATCAAGTGGTACTCCCTCTTGCCACGACGCAGCAGCGCGTACCGGCCAAAGAGGAGGTCATCCCCGGTCAGCGTCCTTGTCTCGTCAACCACCCTCCGGTTGTTGATGTAGACACCCCCCTGCGCAAGCGTCGTCCGAGCCCTCGCCTTCGACTCGCACAACCCCGTGGTGACCAGCAGGTCCACTACCGGGGCACCGGCATGGATCGATCCTCCCCGCACCGTAGCTCCAGCGGCGCCCGTGCCTGGCGAGCCGACTGAAGCATTGCCCTCCCCGCCTACGCAGCCGGAGGGCGGGGCATCGCCAAGCCCGACAGCACTTCGCGCCAGCTTTGTCACCGGCGCGTCCGAGCAGGCATCGAGCAGGTCGTTCTCGGCAAGCTCAGCCACGTTCTCGCTGTAGATCGCCTCCGACGTCCGCTCCGCTCTCGCCGCTTCGTCCTCGCCGTGGACGATAGCGCACACCTCCCTCGCCAGTGCCCGCTGGGCCTCCCGCCGATCAGGCCGCTCGAGAACGGCCTCACCAAGTCCTTCGATCGCGTCATGATCGAGGAACGTGAGCATCTTCAGGTAGGGGACCACCTCGGAGTCGTCAACTCGTACCAGGTACTGGTAGAGCTGGTAGGGGCTCGTAAGCTGCGGGTCGAGCCAGACAGTGCCGCTCTCGGTCTTGCCGAGTTTCACCCCGTCCGCCCTGAGGAGAAGAGGGGTCGTGAGCCCGTAAGCCGCGACACCGCGCAGCTTCCCGATCAGCTCGACCCCGAGCGTGATGTTGCCCCACTGGTCGCTCGCCCCCACCTGGAGGCGGCAACCACGCGTGTCGTAAAGATTCAGGTAGTCGTAGGCTTGGAGCAGCATGTAGCTGAACTCCGTAAACGAGATGCCCTGCTCCGGCCTGTCCATCCTGGAGCGGACCGACTCCTTGGCAACCATCTGGGCCACGGTGAAGTGCTTGCCGGTGTCCCGGAGGAAGTCTATCAGCGAGAGAGACCGCAGCCAGCTCGCGTTGTCCACGACTTCCGCCGATCCCGAGGAGAAGTCGATCAGCGCTTCGAGCTGTCCGGTGATCCGGCGGAGGTTCTCCCGGTAGGGCTCCTCATCCAGAAGGGGCCGCTCGGAGGATTTGCCGGAAGGGTCGCCGATGAGGCCGGTGCCGCCGCCCGCCACAGCTATCACGTGATGGGAGCCGAGCTGGAGGCGCCGCAGCAGCAGGATCGGGAGGAGATTGCCAAGGTGCAGGCTTGGAGCCGTCGGATCGAAGCCCGCGTAGCACACGAGACCTTCTCCCGCCGCACCGCCTCCGCGGCCCTGCCCCGTCGGGACCGCAGGCGCGTTTAGCAGGCGGGCAAGGTCCGGAGAAGTGACCTGATGGACGAGGCCACGGTATTCAAGGTCTTCAATGAGTCCCATAGCGATAGGGCCATCCTATCCCGGCGCCCCGGGCGGTAACTCTACCGTTATCGCGAAGAGCCCGATTATCCTGTTCGCAACGGCCGTGAGCCAGACGTGGTTCAGATCAGACCCGGATGACCTCGCAGGTCCTCCAGGAGGCCCCTGTCAGCGGAATGGCTGCTTGCAATGCCGACAGCCTCCGCCACCGGCACGTTATAACGCCTCCGCAAGGGCGCAATCTCAGCGACGGGGCGCCGATCAACCGTGACGGTCAAGCGCTCGCCGCTCTCCACCCGACGCAATACTTCGCTCACGGTGTTGCGCAATTCCCGAAGCGAGATCGTGGTGCTTACAACAAGGGCCGAGTGTAGCACGTGTGGGGGATCCCCTATTGACCGCGCGCGAATGCCGCTGCAGCGACGATCAAGATGCCGGCGATGAGGCCTCCTGCGACCATCCTGTTGCCTTCGTGTGCAGCGGTCACGTGCCCGGCGCGCCGGCCTACGAATACCGACAGGAACGCTCCAGCGCAAATCGTAACAATACAAGCCATGAGCAGGGCAAACTCGATTGTAGTTATGAGGTTCACGAACATCCCAAGACCCGGTATGTGGATGCAGTTGCTGCCTTTACCTGTAATGCACGCGTTGTTCGGCGTGATGTTCGGTATGCTCACAGTCGGTGCCGCCGCCGCCAGGTAGGCAAGGCCCCTCTGTGGTGCCTCTACCACTGTTGCAACGACGGCCTGGCCGGAGGCGGCCAGCCTTGCTCCAACGTCAATAAGTGTTGCAATCATCTATTGCTCCTTTTGTTTGCTCTCGCCTCTTCGGCCAGAGTGTTGTTGGGGGATCCCGCCGATTACCACAACAGGCAGTATGAGGCAGCCGCCTGTGAGCACCACCGATCCGACAACGAGTGCAACCAGCAGCTTTTTCATCAGTTGTCCGCCAACTTTGCCACGAGACAGGACCTTCTTGCGCAGGTGAAATAGAGAGTGAGATCGACAGCAAGGCTGGCTGTAGCGGAGCTTCCCGTAGTAAATGAGGCGTATCCGAGAGCGGTGGAGCCTCCAATTATCGTCTGCGCCGTGGCGGTAATCTCGGCTGCAAGGCCGACAAGCAGACAGAGTGCCCCAACGCACGCTCCGGCGAACAGAAGGCGCCTTCTAACGACGGACATGGCAGGATTTGTATCCCTGGCATCGACGTGTCTTCACACATTATAGGCGCGATTTAGCGCGCACAACCCGTGTAAGAGGCGAAACGGTTGCGCGCAAGGCGTGTAGTTGCACGGGTTGTGCGTGCCTGTTGGCCCTCTTTCGGCCTTCTCCGTTGTCCAACGCACCTCTGCCACCCTTGTCCGGCGCAACAAGAGTCCAGCCCGGCCGCGCGACGTTGCCTGCGGCCGAAAGAACCCGGTAGAAGCTCGATATCGAGACCAGATAGATGCCTTGGTCGAGCTGCTCGTAGGAGATGGCAGCCGGCGACTTGTCGGCGTTCTCCTCGGCATCAAGGAGATTCTTCACCACCTTGACCTCGTGGTCGGTCAGTGCCCGGGGCTGGGGTTTCGGCGCGCGGACAGGCTTCAGCGGCACCGGCGAGATGCGATGGCGCCGCTAGTGGCGCACCTGGGATTCCCCGACTGCTTGACATGCCGACCTCACACCCACCACAGGTGTGAGGTCGGCGACCGCCTCATCGATCACTTCGTCTCGCCTCCCTCGTCCGAGGCACTGTCGGTGGCGAGCTGGCCCAACAGTGCGGAGAGTTTTCCCTGGACCTCGATGACCTTGCGTGCCTTCTCCAGGTCGCCTTCGAGCTTCACGACCCGACGGCGCAGGTGTCCGATCTCCTTGTCACGGGAATCAACGGGTTGCCGGCCGGCTGCCTTGGCCAGCGCTGCGTGCGCCCCGGCGTCGCGCTGTTGGCGCCACACCGAGATGAGAGACGAGTACAGGCCCTCGCGACGCAGGTACACACCCTTCTCGGCTCTTGGAAGGGCGTCGTGTTCAGCGAGAACCTTTACCTTGCATCCGGTCGGGTATCGTCGAGGCGGGCGGGTCCGCGGGGACCTGGGGGTCCGGGTCGGTGGCGGTGTCCATCGCCCCAGCATCGGCGAGCGAGGTCAAGGAATGGGTGATGATTGCTGTCATGGGGATTCACTTTCTCCGCCCTCTCGGTTCAATGAAAAGAAGAAGGGATCTGCCTCAGGCAATGTTGACACAGAGGGCCGTGAGCATCTTCTACGGAGCAAAGCCCGGGCAGTTCGCGACCCCGGCTTCCACGGTCGCAATGGTGGCGTCGGGAGGAACCGACCGGGCCGTCGCCCCACTCACATACCCGTCGATCCTGCCCGTCGGCAGGGCTAGCTCGTAGGAGCCGCCATCGACCGTCCAAACGCGAAGCGAGCTTCCGTACTGCTTGCGTGCGGACGCCACGCTCTCACCGGGGTGCAGCCCTCCCGGAACCTGCGCAGCCGGACGCATCGTGCTGTACCCAACGAAGCTGCCCTTGCCGAAAAAGGCCACAAAGCCGGCCCAGGAGGCATACGAGTCGATTCCGCACGAAGCAGGCGTAGCAGTGGCCGACCCGGACTTCGGAGGCGTTGGCACGATGCCGACGCCGTTGGTGGCTCCCGCTTGTGAAGGGAGGCCACCGCCCTGCGACCGGGCCGTGCCGAGAACCGTCTCGAGTTCCGCAAGCGCCTCAGCCTTCGCCGTGCCGATCCGGGCCGGACCGGCTCCGGTGGGCATGAGTAACAGGGCTCCGGACGGTGCTGCGGCCGAGTGGACCGCGCCTGACTTGCCCCTGGTGCGCTCCGTACCCGGGGCATGGAGCAGGTTATCCGATCCGCCCGCTCGAGACAACGACCCAAGGCCGTGCTCGGAGCTCGGAGCAGGCGTGCTACCGGCTCTAGCCGAAGCAACATGCGAGGTGCCGGTTCTCGGGGGGGTCGAAAGTTCGAGGCCCCCCACGGACGCGAGCGCGGCGACAATGACAACCGGCACGGCAACGAGGACTCGGTGGCGGTTACGCTGCCGGGCCCTCACCCGTTCGACTATGCGATCGGGCAGGTCGCCGCCCACGACCAACGATTCGGCTTCCCGGTGCAACTCGGAGGAAAGGCGATCTTCAAGGCCGGGCATCGGGGATTCCTCTCGCCATTTCACCAGGGCGGTCCGGGAGCACGCCTTCACCGGAGTGGTCCGGGATCACGCTCCCTCCTGCGCTGTCCGTGGTCACGCCTTCTCCAGGGTTCCCCGCGGTCACACCACTGGCAACGCCGGCTGCGGTCACGCTCTTGTCGGGGTTGTCGGGGGGGCAGATTCCCGTGTGGTTGTCCGGTGCCAGGCCCGTATTCCGATCCATCCCTGGCGCTTCCGGCTCTTCGAGAATACCCCGAAGTGCTGAGAGGCCGCGGGCGGCACGCGACTTGACCGTTCCAATAGGTATCTCAAGGGTTGCAGCCACCTCGGCCTCCGTGAGATCCTCCAGGAAACGCAACGCCACCACCTGGCGCTGGGGAAGCGGTAACTTCCGGAGCGCCAGGAGCAGTCTCTCCCGATCGGCCATCTCCTCGATCCCCGCGCCGGCTCCGATCCCGCCGGGCTCGGTCCTTTGGCGCAACTCTGCCCGCCTCGCAACGAAACGCCGCCGCCGCCATGATGCCACGCCGTTTACCACCGCACGCCGCAGGTAGGCCGGCGGGTTCTCTACTTTGCCACGGCTGAGGCGCGGCCAGGAGCGAGCGTACGCCTCTGCCACGATATCCTCGGCCTCGACCCGATCGCCGCAGAGCACCCAGGCCAGGCGGGTGAGTCGCTCGTAGTGGAGCCTGACCAGCTCGTCGAGGTCCTGCGCACTGACTGCAGCTCCCGTTCCGCCGGCCTCGCCACGGCTGCCGCCACTCGCCGGCCCACCTGCACCCAGCGCGCCACCCGGGGCCCCATCGCTGCCCGGCCACCTTCCCACCAGGCCATCGTAACCGAGTCGCCGTCACCGGACCGGCCGATCCGCACCGGAGAACGCCGGCAACTATCCCTGGCGCGCCGGAGTAAACGGGTACTTCCGGCGCCACGCCCACCAGGCCAGGCGAGCGAGTGCGCCAAGGAGAATCGCGAACAACAGGACGAACAGTAGCGGACCCACAATACTCACGAGCCAGTCCACTCCGGCCAGGAAACCGTGGACGGTGGCGTGCCAGGCGCTTGCCATCGCAGTCTCCGGCACCTCTTTCGGGGCGGGCCCGGCCGGCGGCACGGGCAGGCTGAGAGCCACGGCGAGGCTCGAATAGGTGGTCTCCGCATCGAGGAGCCTGCTCTGGCCCTGGAGCTGCTCGATCTGGGACTGGATGGTGTCTATCTGGTTCTGGACATTGAGGATGTCCCCGATGCTCTGGGCGCCGGTCATGATCCGTTCGTACTGAGCGAGGCTGTCCTGCAGGGCTTGTATGCGTGAGTTCAGGTCGTATACCTGCCCGCTGACATCCTGCGCATTCGTGTTCTGATACGTAACCTTGCCCATGCGCTTGACCTGGTAAAGTACGCTCTGGAAGGCAGCAACCGGAACATTAACGGTGATGTTGCCTGTCGTTGGCGCTCCGTTCGACTGGCTGATAGATGTTGCGGAGGCGTAACCTCCGGCACCCACCGCGAACTGACCGATCTGCGATATTGCAGCGCTCACCGAGCCGATGCTCTTCCCGAGGGTGATGGACACCTGGCCGGCCTGCTTTATGTAGGCTGCCTGCCCCACGATGCCCTGGGGGAGGGCGGCAGGAGCTCCCGAGGAAGAGCCGGAGGGCTGGGCAGCGCCCGAGGGAGCCGACCTCGATGCTGCCGCGCCGTCACGTTGGTCGTTCGGAGCGCCGTAATAAGCACCACGCGGCAGACTCGAGAGTTGTGTCGCCGTGCCGGCAGTGCCGTGTTCAGCCCCGGGCCCGCCGCTGTGCCGCAGTGCGATCCCCAGCGGAATCCCTGTAGCCAGAACGAACAGCGCTCCGATCCCTATAACGAGCCTCTTGTTCGGCCGCCGGCGCCGGGCCGGTGCATTCTCACTGCTCGGCAAGTTAACTCCTATTCTCATCCGTTTGCCTCCATGAACTTCCGCTCGGACCGTACGATCAGCAGGCAGGCCCAGCAGGCCCTCCCGTTAACGCACCATCCGCGTTTGTTGGTTCTCAAGAGCCTCAGCGGCTCTGAATATATGACTGACGGCGCACCGGAAAGGTTCCGTCCCGGTGACTTCGGACAACCCGCGCCTCTTCGACCCCGGCATTGCGGTACGCGATCATCGCCTGCGGGTCGCCGCACTAGATCTGATGACAGGCTGCCCGGGTTGCATACGTCGGCCGAGGGCCGGGCCGACCCTCGGAGCCAGAGCACCGAAGGGCCGAAAGGACCACGAATCGGGGACCATTTGGACTGGTAATAGGAGGCCCTCGTACGTAACGATAGCTGCATGACTCCCCCGGCCGATACAGGCGCGCCCGTAGACGGGGACGGACGCGCCATCGCCGGGGCTGGTCCTGACGGGTTTTTTGGAGTCCGCTTCGAGTCGATCGGCGGTCTCGGCGCTCACCTGGCCGGCCAGATCCTCGCCGAATCCGGGGTGCTCTGCGCCGGGCTCAACGGATCGCACTTCTCCTCGTACGGGTCGGAGAAGAAGGGGTCCCCCCTTCAATCCTACGTGCGTTTCTGCGAGGCCGGACGCGAAATACGCCGGAGTGACCCCATCGAGCGGCCGCAGGTTGTCGTAGTGTTCCACCAGGCTCTTGTCGCATCGGGCAACGTGACAGCCGGTCTCGTGCCGTACGGCACCATCATCCTGAACACGACGGTCGACCCGGGCGAGATGTACGGCAAGCTGGGGATAGGCGCTGCCACCGTCGGCACCGTCGACGCCCTCGCCATTTCGGTCGAGGAGTCGACCAGGGTGAACACCGCCATGATGGGCGCCGCAGCCCGGGCCTGCCCGTTCATTGATCCCGAGGCAATCCGCAAGACCCTGGCCGGCAGGCTGGGTCACCGCTACCCCGAGCTGGTCGAGGCCAACCTCCGCTCTTTCGATCGCGGCTACGACGAGATCCGCTTCAAGTCGTTCGCCGGGGCCTCAACAGGCGCCGAGCCCGGGCCATCGGGGCAGGAGCCGGTACGGGTCGCTCCCTCCTACGGCTACCTCGAGGCGCCGCCCGGAGGGGTGATCCTGCAGCCAGGCAGCACTGTCGTGCGAAACCTTTCAGCTTCAAGGGAAGGCTTCGTGGCGCAGTTCGATCCAGGGAAGTGCACCGACTGTGGCATCTGCGACGCCGTCTGCCCCGATATCTGCTTCGTCTGGGAGGTGGAGCCGGACGGCCTGGGCGAAGGGGCGGTCCATCTCAGCGGAATCGACTACCACTACTGCAAAGGCTGCCTCAAGTGTACGGAGCAGTGCCCTACGGGGGCGCTGACCGTCATTCGTGAGGAGGACGGCTGGGCGGAGGCGAACCGCATCCCGCTATACCCATGGCTCGAAACGGAGGCAGCACTCTGATGGCCATCACGCTCGAATCGACGATAGCCGAAGACCTCCGGGAGTTCCCCGGCGAGCAGGTCACGGACTTCAAGAGCGGCAACGAGATGGCAGCGATCTCCGCCAAGCACATCGACTTCCATCTGATGGGCTACTACCCCATCACCCCCTCGACCGAGATTGCCGAGAATCTGGACGCCATGCGCTCGGAGGGAGAGCATGAGATCGTCATGATTGCGGCCGACGGCGAGCACGGAGCGGCCGGTATCTGTTACGGCGCAGCAACAGGCGGCGGGCGCGTCTTCAACGCCACGAGCTCCCAGGGGCTCCTCTACTCCCTCGAGCAGCTCCCGGTGCAATCGGGAACCAGATTCCCGATGCTGCTCGACATCGCAACCCGCGCCATCAGCGGACCTCTCGACATACGCGGCGACCACTCCGACATTTACTTCGCTCTCAACGCAGGCTGGCTGATCTTCCTCGCCCGCGATCCGCAGGCGGTGTACGACATGAACATCATCGCCCTGCGCTGCGGCGAGCGCCCGGAGGTCCAGCTGCCCTCGATAGTCGCCTTCGACGGGTTCTTCACGAGCCACCAGAAAAGGCGTGTGCAGTATTTTGCCGACCCCCAGGTGGTTCGGGACTACCTCGGCCCCGTTCCCGATCGGGTCACCTCCCTCGATCCCCGCAACCCTGTGACCATCGGGCCGTACATGAACGATCCGGACCTGATCAACAACAAGTACCAGCACAAGCTGGCGATGGATGCGGCCGAGACGGTGATCGCATCCGAGTTCGCCGCGTACGGGAAGCTGAGCGGCCGGCGCTACGAGATGGTCGATCTCTACAGGATGGAGGATGCAGACGTGGCGCTCTTCCTCCTCAACTCGGCAGCGGAAACCGCTAAAGACGTTGCCGACAGCCTCCGCAACGAAGGGATCCGCGCCGGCGTCGTCAGCCCCAACGTGATCCGGCCGTTCCCGGCCTCCCGGATCCGTAACGCCCTTTCCAGGGTAAAGGCGCTCGTCATAGGCGAGCGAGCCGACTCCTACGGTGCGCACGGCGGCAACATCGGCCACGAAGTCAAGTCCGCCCTCAAGGACGACCCGGAGAACCACACCATCTGCCTCGACAGGATCTACGGTATCGGCGGCAGGGACTTCTATGCGGAGGACGCCGAGGCACTTTTCCGGCTCGCGATCGAAACGGCGGAGGCGGGGCGCTCCGAGGTGCCCTATGACTACTACGGCGTTGTCGCCAAGGTGCATCCGAAGGTGCGCCTGCGCCTGCCAGCCATCAGCGCCGAGGAGACCACGACCGGCGGTCTCATCAAGGTTGAACCGGATGCCGGCGGGCGGCTACGGGTCGAGACTCCTCCCGCCTGGCGCCTCGCGGCCCGGCCCAAGAGCGTAGCGCCAGGCCACAGCGCCTGCCCGGGATGCGGCATTTTCCCAGCGCTCAACACCTTCTTCAGCGGGCTCGGTGGTGACATAGTTGTCCTGTACCAGACCGGCTGCGCGATGGTGGTCAGCACGGGATATCCGTACAGTTCCCACCGGGTCACCTACATCCACAATCTTTTCCAGAACGGCGCCGCGACCCTCGGCGGCCTAGTCGAGATGTTCCATGAAAGGGTGCGCCGCGGCGAGCTTCCCTCCGGAGAGGACATCACTTTCGTGATGGTAAGCGGCGACGGCGGCATGGACATCGGCACGGGGGCCGCGCTGGGAGCCGCCGTTCGCAACCACGGCTTCATCCTGATCGAGTACGACAACGAGGGATATATGAACACCGGGGCCCAGCTGAGCTACTCGACTCCGCTCGGGCACATGACGTCGACCAGCCACATTGGGCCCGCTCAGAACGGGAAGGCTTTCCACCATAGGGATATGGTTCAGATCATGGCGGCAACAAACATCCCCTACATTTTCACCGGGATCGAGGGTTTCCCCGACGACCTGGTGGCCAAGGGAGCGAAGGCTCAGTGGTATGCCAATCACGAAGGCATGGCCTACGGAAAGGTCCTCATCTCGTGTCCCCTCAACTGGCGGGCGGAGGACAGGGAGGGAGTCGAGATCGTCCAGGCTGCGGTCGACTCCTGCTTCTTCCCGCTCTACGAGATAGAGCACGGCTGCACAACTATCACCTACGATCCAGAAGCGGTGGGCCGCCGGGTCCCGGTTGCGGATTGGCTCCGCCGAATGGGCAAGACCCGCCACCTGATCCGCCCCGCCAACGCAGGCCTACTCGCCGAGATCGAGGCTGAGGTGGAGCGGCGGTGGAGACGGCTGAAGGCAATGGACGAGAACCCACTCTTGTAACGGAGACGACGGAGACCATGACCGCGATCAACTCACTCCACATCACATCGCTCGACGTGACGGCAAGAGTCGTCACCAAGCGAAGGCTCACAGATGTGACCACCATGCTCGTCATCTCGGCCCCGCTCGTTTCCCTGAACGCCGCTCCGGGGCAGTTCGTAATCGTACGACTCTCCGAGGCCGGTGAGCGGGTACCGATCAGCATCACCGATTTCGACGCCGCCGCCGGCACCATCACCCTGGTCGTCCAGGAGGTGGGCAAGACCAGCACTGGCCTCTGCGCTCTGGAAGTGGGCGATGAGATCCTCGATTTCGCCGGCCCGCTTGGCCATCCGGTCGAACTTCCCGACTCGGGACACGCGGTTCTGATCGGCGGCGGTTTCGGCACCGGTGCCATTTACCCGCTCGCCAGGGAGATGAAAAAACGGGGCGTCACGGTAAGCGCCATCGCAGGAGCTCGTACGCGCGACCTCGTGATCCTCTCCGACCTGCTGGAGCCTGCCTGCGACCACTACCACGTCTGCACCGACGACGGCTCCCTCGGCTACCACGGCTTCGTCACAGGGCGACTCGAGGAGTTGATCGTCGGGGGCGCGGGTTACACGATCTGTTTCGCCGTCGGGCCGATGCCGATGATGAGGGCAGTGGCAGACGCAGCAAAGCGACACGGGCTGCCCGCGATGCTTTCGCTCGATCCCCTGATGGTCGACGGTACCGGCATGTGCGGCGGATGCCGCGTCACCTGCAACGGCTCGGTCAAGTTCGCCTGTGTGGACGGCCCGTTCTTCGACGCCGAGGGAGTCGACTTCGACGAGGCCGTCGATCGCAAGGGGATGTACTCGGTTGACGAGAGGCTCGCGGCCGATCTGGCTGCCGCAGGCGCAACAGGTACGGCCGATCCGGCCGGCGGCGCTTCTCCAGATGCCGCAGCAGGAACTGACCTTTCTGCTGCGGGCACCAGGACGAGGACGGCCTGAGGATGCCCATTATCTACCCGACCAAGGTCGAGATGCCCTGCCGTGATCCTCGGGAACGGGGCACCAATTGGAACGAGGTCGCTCTCGGATACACCGTCGAGCAGGCCGTGGTCGAGGCCAGGCGATGCCTGCAGTGCCAGGACCCCCTCTGCGAGGTCGGATGCCCGGTCAACGTCCCGATCCGTGAATTCATCCACCTGGTAGCCCTCCGGCGCTTCGACGAGGCCGCCCAGGCGATCCGCCGCCGCAACCTCCTCCCCGCGATCTGCGGCAGGGTATGCCCGGTCGAGCACCAGTGCGAGATGCAGTGCGTGGTCAATGGGAGGCAGGAACCTGTCGGGATCGGCCGGCTGGAGCGTTTCGTAGCCGACTGGGAGCGGGCGCATCGAGCAGAGAGAACAGGAGCCGAGGCTGCAAGAAGGGGCGCCGGGGAGACCTCTGGCGAAGGGGCCTCGGGAGCGGCAGCCGGCGACAGGGCAACCGGGGACAGGGTAGCCAGCACAACAGTAGCCGGAGGCGGTCCGCTCATGGGCAAGGTGGCGATAGTCGGTTCCGGCCCTGCCGGCCTGACCGCTGCAAGCGACCTGGCCCTGCGCGGCTACCAGGTCAGTGTTTTCGAGGCGCTGCACGCGTTCGGCGGCGTCCTCCGTTACGGGATACCCGAGTACCGCCTGCCAAAGGCGATCATCAACGAGGACGTCGAGAACCTGCGAAACATGGGTGTCGAGTTCGCCCGCAACGTGGTCATCGGTAAGACGTTGACCATAGATCAGCTCTTCGACGACTTCGGCTTCGACGCCATTTTCGTCGGGACCGGCGCGGGCACGCCAATCTTCCTGGGCGTCCCCGGCGAGAACCTGAAGGGCGTCTACTCGGCAAACGAGTTCCTCACCAGGGTTAACCTCATGCACGCCAACTCGTTCCCCGATTACGACACCCCGGTACGGCACCCGAAACGGGCCGTGGTAGTGGGTGCCGGCGACACCGCCATGGACGCCGTGCGTACCTCTATACGCCTCGGAGCCGATGAGGCCCACATCGTCTACCGCCGCTCCGAACAGGAGAAGGGCGCAAGGGACGAGGACTACCGCAGGGCCATCGACGAGGGCGCTATCTTCGACTGGCTAACGCTGCCCAAGCGCTTCGTCGGCGACGAGCATGGTTGGGTCAAGGCGGTCGAGTGCGTCCGGACCGAGCTCGGCGAGCCCGACGACTCCGGGCGGCGGCGCCCGGTGGTCGTAGCCGGATCCGAGTTCACCATGGAGGCCGACTTGGCCGTGATCGCTCTCGGCACGAGGCCCAACCCCCTCGTACCGCAGGCGACAAGCGGGCTCGACACCGATAGTCACGGTTGCATCATCGCGGATCCCGATACCGGCGCCACTCACCGGAAGGCCGTCTTCGCGGGCGGCGACATCACGACCGGGGGCGCCACCGTTATCCTCGCCATGGGGGCAGGCCGGCGGGCTGCCACCGCCATCGACGAGTACCTGCAATCGGCCGCCGGAGCGGGCGTAACTGCCGGCTGATCACTACCGGCTTGCCACCGGACTGCCGAGGACCCACCAACCCGACACATAACCTCCCACTGGAGACGGTTGGGATGTTGCGCGGCAAGTTGAGCGCCAGTCCCGGTAGCGCCGGTTCGGAGTGCTGCGGTTTGGGGCGCGGCGGTCGTTGCATTCGTCGTTCCCGCCTGCCGGCTATTCCGCTAAAGAGTGCAGGCCACCACCGGTCACTCGATCGGGCACGGGGACTGAGCCGTTCCCCATCATGGGTCCCCGCCTCCGGAGCCGACCTTCTCGCCATCGCGACGGTGGCGCAGGAAATGGCTCCTCCTGGCGTGCTCCAGCCTCGCCTCCTCCCGAGCCCGGTCTTCCGGATGTGGCTTGGACGGGAGGAATGCAAGCGCCACGATGACGCCGAGTGCCGTACATCCGGCACCTACCAGATCGGCCTGGTTCACCCCCACCGTGAACCAGTGCTTCGCCACACCGGCCAGTTCGGAGCCGAGCGCAACACTCACGTGCCGGGATGTGTATGTGGCAACCGCCAGCGCGCCGGCAAGGGAGCCTTCGATGTAGTGAACCGCCTGGAACGGGATCTTCTGCCCGGTGAGAAGGGGCTCTATTCCCGCCCTGTAACGAGCGTTCAGGACGCTCCCGATGACCGCGACACCGAGCGTCCCGCCCAGCTGCAGCGCCGTGCCGTTCATGGCCGAGCCCACCCCCGACTCCTCGTGGGAAAACGACCCCATGATGGAATCGGTCGCAGCCGGCATGACCATCCCCACTCCTGCGCCTATTAGGAAAAGCGGCGCCAGGAGGGCAGTGTAGTGCTCGTCCACCGTAAGCCTGGACAGGAAGAGTAGCCCTCCGATTGTGATTGCCAACCCGGCCGCCACGACGATCTTCGTACCGATACGGGGCACGAGAAAGCCGGACAGCACCGCCCCACCCGCCAGCAGGACCGATACCGGAGCAATAGCGAAACCCATCCGGATCGGAGAGTACCCAAGCACCGACTGAACGTACTGCGTGATCAGGAACATGACGCCCGCCAGAGCGAAGAACGTGAGTGCGAGCGACGCTGTGGCGGCCGTGAATCGCCTCTTCCTGAAAAGCGCCATATTTAGCATGGGATGAGCGCTGTGCCTTTCCCACAGCACCAGGCACAGAAGGACGGCCGCGCCGGATGCCATGGCGACCGGTACGATCGGATCTCCCCACCCGTTGATCGGAACATCGATAATACCCCAAACGAGCAGCACCATGCCGGCGATCGAAAGCAGGGAGCCCACGGGGTCCGGAGGTCGCGTCCTCGGGTCCCTCGAACGCGGCACGAGAAGTGCAATTGCACCGAGACCCACTACTACCACGGGAACGTTGATGAGAAAGACCGAACCCCACCAGAAATGGGCCAGTAGCGCCCCCCCGAGTATGGGCCCTACGGCTACGCCCAGGCCCGAGACGGCTGACCAGATCCCGATCGCCTTCGCCCTCTCCCGAGGATCTATGAACACGTCCATTATCACGGCGAGGGTCGCCGGCATGACGAGGGCACCACCGGCTCCCATCACGCTCCTGAAGGCAATGAGCTCCCCCGACGACGTGGACCACGCCGACATGGCCGAACCCAGACCGAACAAGGCCATCCCGCCGAAGAGGACCCCTTTCCGGCCGTAACGATCCCCCACGTTCCCCGCCGTGATGACGAGGCCGGCGTACACGAGGGTGTAGGCGTTCACTATCCACTGCAGGTCGCTTACCGACGAATGAACCTGCCGGGCGAGCGTCGGGAGGGCCACGTTGAGAACAGTGTCGTCCACCGTCGTCATCAGTATCGCAATGCAGAGCACCGCCAGGATGGCGTATCTCCGCCTCGACGAGACGATGCCGTGCAGCCCTGCCTGCTGCCGCAATCTCTGCACGATGGTTCCAGCCGTCATAGCGTTCCCAGCCTTACGCGTGGTCGGCACCGGCCGCCAGCCGGGCTGTTGTGCGGTGGGTGGGACCGTTTCGCGGTTGTACGTGCCTGAAGAGCTCGGCCTGCGGGCGGCCCGACGGCCAGGTCGCGGGCGGCAGCCCCGCCCAAGTACCTACAGTCCTCGCTAAGTCCCGGCATCAGGTGCCGGCACGTACCGTGCCCTGCGACGGCCCGAAGTCGACCACGGAACCGGGAACGAGTTTCACACTCTTTCCCGGCCTCAACTCCTGCTCCGATCCAGCAGGGCCCCGGACCACCCAGCCCCAATCGGAGTCGTTGCGCAGCCCGACTACGCCGGGGCTGGTCGGGTGGCGCACCACGGCACCAAACTTCGTCGAATAGTCGTAAAGCCTTCCTGGCGCAACATGGTGGGCACACACCTCCGCCCCTGGAGATGCGACAATAGCCGCGCCGCTATCGAAGGCGACCACCGGGGGAGCGGCAAGTGGGGCCCGGCAACGCCAGCAGGCCGCACCGCTCCACGGCTCCGTTGGGTCCCAGAACGACTCGGCATCCCCACCGCACTCGTCGCAGACCAGCACCGAGTCCCGAAGCCTCGCAATTGCCTGGCGCCACTGGCTCTCCCGGACCCTTCCCTCGACAGGATCCCTGATCCCATCGGTGAACGCCTTAACGAACAACCTCCGCAGGAACGCCGGATACAGCGGCCAGAGATCCAACACGTTCTGATGAACCCCGGGCACCGGGCGGTTGGACGGGTCGTCCGGATCGAAGACGAAGACCGGTGCCTGCCCGCAGAGAGCACGCAGCGCATCGGCGTCGAGAACGTTGCAATCGTACTCTCGCACGCCCTCGAAGGGATGGTGAACGAAGAACATCGTGAAGAAGAGCACGGCCAGCGAGAAAAGGTCCGTCCGCGAGCTCGGGCGGGCCTCGCCACGCATCACCTCGGGAGCCATGAATCGCGGCGTGCCAAGTATGCCTCCCGACGCTATGCCGTCGACGGTGACGTTGTCGTTGTCGCACACGAGCACGTCTCCCGTCTCGGGATCGAAGAAAACGTTGCCGAAAGAGATGTCGCGGTAACACAGACCCTGAACGTGCAGCAGCAGAAAAGCCTCGGCGAGCCCGAGGCCGATGCTCGCCACCACCCTCGCCGGCGGCTCGACCCTGCGGCGAACCAGCTCGACCATCCCGACGAAACGATCCTCACGGATCGGCATCACATAACCGAAGCTCCGCGTCCCGGGCACCCTCACCGTGTCAAGGGGCCACAGGAACGCCGGGCTCGGCGCCACCCGGCGCACAAGATCTTCGAGCGCGCGCCGCTGCGCCTCGCTCGCGACCGCATCCCGGTACCATTTGACAGCCACAAGGTCGTTGCCCAGCTGAGCCCGGTACACTTCGCCCTGTCCCCCGCCGCCCAGCATCTCCATGATCAGGCACGACCTGCGCGCCTTTTCGGCCAGTACCACCTGGCCCTCCCGGAGCAGCCCTCCACTCACCGGCCACTCCGCGTAACAGCGCAAGCCGTCACGTCCTTCGCCAGCAGCCCGACCGTGACGTCGTCCCCACTCCCCTCCTCCGTCGTCGACGCGAGCCACTCCGGAAGTTTGCGCGTCAGCTCTGGCCAACCGAACCGCCGCAGAAACTCGAGCATGTCCGATCCGGTTTGGTCGAAACCCGCTGCGTCCCTGAAGGAGTTCGAGTACCCATCGGTCGCAACGAGCACGAGCTCTACGGATGCTGCAGGAACGAGCAGCGTCGTGAAGCGCCGGGCCGCGTCTCCGGAGGAGAGCGACCATGTCTGATTCGCAACCAGATACGGGTCGCGAGTCAAGGCGCGCGCGACCGCTCCGCCGGCCTCCACCAGCAGGACGTCACCGTCCCCGAGCTGGGCAAGAAGCAGATGCTCGCCTACGGCGGCCGCCAGGATGACCGTCGTTCCGTAAGCCAGCCCTGGCTCCAGCAGGAGCGCGGACCGCGATCCGGTACCGCCCCCGCCCGGCAGGCCGGCAAGCTCGCCCTCGCCGAAGGGGTCCACCGACGCCTCCCGGCGTACCTGCTCATCCCAGGCTGCTTTGATCCCGTCGGGCAGCGATGCAAGGAAACCGCTCGCGCCATCCGGCCCCGTGATCCCCGGCATGCCCGCTGCAGCCAGGCGTACCGCGGTCTCCACCGCTATACGCGCCCCTTTGCCGGCCCGCAGCCCGCTTGCGTGGCCGTGACCGTCCGCGACGGCCACGGCCGCGACTGCTTCACCCGCCTGCGGCAACGGTGCCTGCGGCGACCACGCCACCGCATCCTGGTTCGGCCTCCCTTCACGGCGGTGCTGGGCACCCCGGACGCTGGCCCCGAACGCGGTCCATATCGCGCTCTTGGAGCTCACCATACTTCCAGCTCGTCTTCCCGGGTCCCACTGATTACGCCGCCAGGCTCGTCAACGCCCGGCGAGGTGGCGGATGAGGCGGTCGCAAGGCGCAAACCCTCCGCGGAAACTCCGGAAAGGTGCGACTTGGCAGGGTACGGCGGCACCGCAACAGGCGCCACAACGGGCTCATCCCTGCGGTCGTCGTCAGATTCGTATGCTCCCCCTGCCCACCCTGCAGCCGCCAAACCGCCTCCCTCCAGCGAGCTGCCCGAAATGGTGGGCGATGACGAGGAGGCAAGCCCTATTGTCGATGCCCAGCGGATCTGGCGTACCAGCGCCTCCGGCGCATTTGCCTGTAGTATCGGGACCAGGGGATCGCCGATGAAGCGGGAAAGCATCTCGTGATCCGCGTCCCGGCCAATCGCGATACCGAGACGAACGGCCTGCGCCCCCCACGGTTCCGCATCGAGCGCAGCGAGACCGGCATCGAAGTCGTCCGTCGGCCGGCCGTCCGAGATGAGCACGATCACCGGAGGCAGTGCCCGTCGAGGCATTTCCGGGCTACCCAGCTCGCGAACCAGGAGCCCGAGGGCGGCGCCCAGGTCGGTGACGCCACCGGCTGATAGTTCCGACCAGGAGAACCGTTCGATGGGTACCGGCTCGGCGGTCATCCATTCCGCGCCGGTGGCGAAGCGGAGCACTCGCAGGAGCGGCTTTGCGTGCGGATTGCCCCGGGCGACTTCGCGCATGTGAGGAAGCGCCTCGCGAGCCGCGTTGTTCAAGGCCTGGATTTTCCCGTCGAGCGCCATCGAACCCGAACAGTCCACAAGGAAGTAGAAGTGGAGCGGCCTGCTGGCGAGCTCCCCGCCGGGACGGCGGAGTACGGGGAGCTCGAACTGCAAGCCTTTCTCGACTGACGCGATCATAGACTCATATTCCCACAGCTCTCAAAGCGGCACCGCCAGTTCAGCTGTAAAATACGTACCGGATGTCCACTACCCGGGTACGGCTCTCACAAACTGGCCCTCGCGCATGCTTGCCTGCATCGGGCAACCCGCCAATTCACCAAGAACATGGGCCATGTCGCCCGGTGCCGGAATGAGCCCGCAGGACAGCACCTCGTCGGGAGGCGGAACATCGAGTAGTACTACCTCGGGGGCCCCCGGTGCGCGCAGCGCCGTCCGGGGGGTCGTCACGCTTCTCGTCCAGGAGCAGGGCCGGACGCTTATCGACGACCCGCGCCGGGTCGAGGCCTTCCTCCGCGACCTCTGCGGCGACTGCCCGGGCGAGATAGCGGCGGCCGTTGCAGCCCTTCGCAGCGGCGTTGTCGCAGATCTGCACTCGGGAGCCTCTTTGGCGACCCAACCGGTCTCACTGCTCCTACCCACGCTCGCAGCTCGCCTGCACGATAATCTTGGGATCGACGACTCCCTGGCGCGCTGGGCCGTCGGCACCTGGGCGCTGGCGCTCGGTGTCGCCGATGAAGCGGCCGTCACCGCCTCGGACGCTCCGGGAGGCCAAAGCGTAGACATACCGGCGTCAACCGGCATGGTCACCGGCCGTGCGCCGTCCGACCCTGGGGACGAGACGGTTTCTATCGGCCCGCCGAGTGGCCTCGAGCTCGAAACCATCGAACCGGCTGAGACTGCAGAGATCGTCTCCGGCACCGATGCGCTGGTGCCGTCCCCCGCACCTGCCCTACCCGCCAGATGGCTTCGCACCGGAAGGGGTCGTGCAGCGGTGTTCGTGTCAGCCGCGGTGCTGGTCGCCGCGGCAGTATCCGGCATTGCCCTTTCGGCCGGCGGGAGCGGTCCCGGACCGGCGCAGTCGCTATTCAGCCCAAGCGCCGCTACGGCCCAAGCGGTGTTCAAGATGCCACGATTCGGTACATATAGTTACGCAACGTCTGTGACCGGTGGCAAGTACGCGCAGGCGGGATCGCTTGGCCCGTCCACCATCGACGTGGTCCGGAAAGGAAGCCAGGTCGGCATGGCGTTGACCGGATTCGGGGAAACCGAGGTGGAAAGCGACCTCTACACGTTCACACCCCGCAGCATCCTCCTCGCCAGTACGGAGGTCTTGACAACAGCGGGCGCCAGCGCCACGACGGCATGCGTCTACTCGCCATCCATGGACGTATACAGAGAGCCTCTTACACCGGGACGCTCCTGGTCTATCGCTTCTACCTGCCAGCTGACCGTCGATACACCTCCTGGCCCCGTCAAGTACAAGGCAACGGTCGTCGAGCACTTCCAGGTGCGCAAACGCCAGACTGTACGCGTACCTTTCGGGACCTTCCGCACGGTATTCATAACCAAGACCGGGACCACCACCCTGGTTCCCACCTCTGGCGGAACGCCGCAGTCCACCTCGATGAACCAGACCGCGAACATCGACCCCACGACCACGATCCCGGTTATCCAGACCAACTACGACACGACGACCGGCCAGAAGCTCACCGCGGAGCTGGAGGGCTTCGCACCGCTTGCATCCGGCGGCAGTTAAGAGCCTCAGCGCGCCGAAACCCTCCCCGCCCCGCCAGACCGCCGATCAACGGTTAGCAGCCCTCCACTGCTCATCCCCGCTCCCGCCGACCGCAACGGCCCTCACTCCCCCGCCGGTCAGTGCTCCCCGATATCGGCCACCGTCACCACTCCGCGGGCGAGAGCCTCGTTCGCAAGCCGGATCCGGCGACGTTCAGCGTCGTAAAGGCGGAACTTGTCGTAGAGGTGCGCAAGATGCTGCTTGACCGCTGCCTCGGAGACCACGAGCTCGGAGGCCATCTCGCGAACCGATGACGGCTCACGAAAGGCGCCGCCCGCCAGGAGGGGCCGGCAAAGCGCTACCAGCACATCCCGCTCCCTGTTGGTGAGACTCGGCGCCGGAGGGGCTGCGACCGTGATGCTCGTACCTGCTGTCCCCGGATCGGTCCGGAACACCACGCGGGTCGCACCCAGGCGGATCTCGTCACCCGCGTGCAGCGCCTGCTGTGCCCAGATCCGCTGCCCGTTCACGTAGGTTCCGTTGCGGCTGCCAAGATCGCGCACGCACCAGCCGTTCCCCACGGGCTCGACCACCGCGTGCAGCCGCGAAACCGTGCGGTCGTCTTCGATGACGATTCCCTCCCCCGGGTTCTTGCCGATAGCTACCGGGCCGGCCTCCAGCGCCACCAGCCGGATACCCGCGGGGGCCCATATCTCCAGGTACGTACCCACGTCAGAATCTTAGCCGCCTGCCTTTCGCCACCCATGACCTCGCAACCGTTGTCCGGCCGTCCGCTACCCGTCTCGCTCTGCCCCCAACCGGAGCCCGCCCTGGCGGCAGGCCGCCCTGGCGGCAGCCCGAACCGGCATCCTCGGAAGGGTCGGAGCCAGGGCCATGCGACAAGCGACTGCCTGGTCAGCCGTAAGTGACCACGCTGCCCCCGGTTTGATCGCCTGCCGCACAGAACCCGCTCACGGTACACGAGATCGAGCTAAGACCCCCGCCGCCCGGGTCCACGGACTGCGGCGATGACCACGACGAGCCGTTCCAGGTCAGAACGTTCCCGTTCGCATCACCCAGGGCGCAGAACGACACCGAGCCGCACGAGACGACCATGTAGCTTCCCGCGCCGGAGTCGACGGTACTCGCCCCCGACCACGAACTGCCGCTCCATGTGTACACCTCACCCGCATTGCCCTGAGTGCTGGTCGCCATGCAGAAGGTGGCCGAGGGGCACGAGACTGCATAAAGGGACGTCGCCCCTCCCACGTTCGAAGGCGTTGACCACGACGAGCCGTTCCAGGAGAGTGCGTTGCCGACGTTGTCCACCGCCATGCAGAAGGTGGCCGAGGGGCACGACACGCTGTAAAGACCGCCTCCGTTCGGGTCCACAGCCTGTGGAACCGACCACGAAGAGCCATTCCAGGCGGTCGCGTCACCGTTGAAGTTGACCGCGGCGCAGAACGTGGCGGACGCACACGACACAGGACCCTCCGCAGCGGATACGGACTGCGGCGCGGACCATGACGAACCGTTCCAGATCACGACACCGTTACCTGCAGCAGCACAGAATGATGCACTCGCGCACGACACCCCGTAGAGGCCCCCTCCGTTGGACGAGGCCACGGACTGCGGAGTGGACCATGACGAGCCGTTCCAGGTGAGCGCGTCACCGCTCTCGTCGACAACCGCGCAGAACGAGACCGATACGCACGATACGGAGAGCCCGAAATTGGGATCGACCTTCTTCGGAGAACTCCATGTCCCCCCGGTCCCGCCGCCGCCCGGCGATGAGGATACGACCAGTTTGTAACCCTGGCTGCCCGCGTTACCGGCAGAGTCGGTGGCCGTGACGCTGAAGGAGTAGGTCCCGACGCTGCCTGGTTTACCCGACAGCACGCATGAGGTCCCCGAGCCGGTGCACAGCGACAGTCCCGGAGGAAGCGAAGAACCCGCAGACGGCGCCCATTCCCAGGTGTACGGCCCGCCGTTCCCCCCGGACCCATCAAATGTCTCCGAATAGGCGGATCCCGCTGTGGCTCCCGGCAGCGATGCCGGGGTGATCGATACCGGCGTGTTGGACGGCGGGGCAACCGGGGATACGCCCGATATGTACCCCATCACGTCCACGACGACATTCGCCTCCGCGGAGGTGAATATCGTGATGGTCCCGTTCGTGGTCAGAGCCGCAATCACCAGGTTGGGAACCGCATCCCCGGTGCTCGCCGACCAGTTAACATCGGATGTCGTGGGCGGGTGCGCAGCAGGGTCGACTGCGAGAAAGCCTGCACCGCCTGCGGCAATTGCAGTCACGTTAAGTATGGCCGCTCCTGTCCCCGCAGGCACCGGAAGACCCGAGCCTGCAACCTGGACCGTTATCGTACCACCCGCTCCTGGCGTGCCGGTTGTGGCATTCCTGGTCGAAAGCTTGGCAATGCCTGCGCAGTCCGAGAGCCCGCTGTTCGCAACGCAGCGGGTATCCAGCACCCGCACCGGCGACAGCGGTACCATGCTCCCGCCGGACTGCGCCTGCGAGCCGCCCGCCGAGAACCAGCCGGACACGTCGACGATCAGGTCCACGCTGCCTTGGCCCGACCCGTTCTTCACGACGACGTCCCCGCCGGAGCCCACGGGCACCACCACCCTGTTCGCAACCACCTCTCCCGGCGTCCAGTTGAGGTTCGACGCGGTCGGGGGCGGCGTGCCGCTCGGATATATCGTGAAATAACCCGCTGCAACACCTCCCGCAGCGGTGACATTGAGCTCCACCGCCGCAACCCCACTCGACGGCACGCCGGACGAACCTCCGACCCCCGTGACAGCAACGGTTTCACTGTTGCCCGGAGCGAGTGCCGCCAGGTTGGCGTTGGCAAGGGCATTCGAGGATATGCCACCACAGTCATCGAGATTCGGGTCAGTGGCGCAACGAGTATCGACTACCCGCAGGGGTGCCTTTAGCGGATTGTAGAGGCCCTCCCCCGAGGGCGACCCGGCTGCGGCCGGCGCCACATATCCCGCCACGTCCGCGAGCACGTCAACGCTGCCCGAGTTGTTGTACATGTCCACGGTGCCGGCATCTGCCCCGCTCGTAGGGAGCGCCACCTCGACCAGGTTGGCGACCGCGTTTGCGCCGTTTACGTTGAGGTTCGACACCACGGGAGGGGACTTCGCGTTTCCCGGATATACGGTCACATAAGTAGGGGACGTCGCACCGACTGCCGTGACGTTCAGCACCACGCCGGCTGCCCCTGCCGGAACGGCGAGCCCGCTGCCGGCAACCTTCACGTTGATCGACCTACCGCCTGCTACAGCGGGCAAGTTCGCGTTGGCAGGATAGCCGGCCCTTATCGCCGCGCAATCTCCGAGACCCGGCTCGGTGGCGCAACGCGTGTCGAGAATTCTCGCCGGCTGCAGTGGATGGTAGGTCCCCTGGGGAACCGACATGTTGCAGATGTCGCTCAGGAGCACGGGGCCGTTGGGTGATCCGAGCCCGTCCGCCATCGAGTAGCGCTCGCTGCCGGAGGCCGCAGGATAGAGCCCCCCGTTCGTACCCGAGTAGTCGTTGTTACCGCTTGTAATGTCGTTGAAAGCCGAGGGATCGCTCCTCGCTATCTCGTAGAGTAGCGGGTCCGCAAAGCCGATCCTGGTCCCACACGTCTCGTTGCCGAGGGCCAGTAGGGATGCCCACGTCGGCGTTGCCGCGCTCGTGCCGCCGTTCACGCCCCAGGTTCCGTTGAAGTAATAGACGTATCCCCCCTGGTCCCAATTTGCTGACGCGGCGACATCGGGGACCTCGCGGCAGTAGCTGCCCTGCGGAGCACCGCACGGTTCACCGGCCGACAGGGACCCGACCACTCCCGGCACCCCGCTGTCCTGCTGCCAGGAGGGCATGGTCCAGAACGTCGAGATCCCACCCCCGCCCGCTCCCCCACTCGGCGTAGCAATGCCGTTGTTCCACACGACCTCCTGCGGTGGGTAGCTTGCAGACTCGAGCGTCGTCCCGCCCACCCCCGTGACATATGGCAGGCTCGAGAACTGCGATGTGCTGAGGCTGGCGTTGCCAATGTCGACCTGTTGAGGTGCCGATGGTCCCGACCCGGTGTCGACGATTGCATTGCCGGCCACGTCCACTGCGACGCAGAAGCTTTCACTGGCACATGAGATCGAGCTCAGCTCGGTGGTTCCGTCGATATCTCCTGACGATATCTGGCCATTTACCTGGTCATATTCATAGCCATGCGAGTCTACTGCCACACAGAAATTGCTCGAGAGGCAGTACAGCGAAGTAAAGCCGCCCCCATCGCTATCGTTCATGTAAGGATAGCCCCACTGGCCGTTCTGGAACACGTTCGATGAGCCGGTGTTGTCGACAGCCACGCAATACGAACTACTCGGACAAGATATCGATGTGAGATATATTGCCGACCCCTGGTAATCGGCCTGAACCGGTCCGGACCAGGACGAGCCGTCGTAGAAGAACGATTCATCGCCCTTGTTCACTGCCCCGCAGAAGGTGGCAGACGGACAGGATACCGAATTAATAGGGGTTCCCGAATCCAGGGCATCCGGACCCGACCAGGACGAGCCGCCGTACACGTAGGCGTTTCCCGCGCTGTCCACCATCACGCAGAAGAACTCTGACGCGCAGCTTACGTCGAGCGGCATATTGGTCTTGTAAACGTGGATGACCGACGGGGCCGACCACGACGATCCGTTGTACACGTAGGCGTCTCCGACGGCCGATACGCCCATACACCACGTCTGCGATACACACGATACGCCGAGCGGTAGGCCTCCTGTCGGATTGCCGGCAAAGCTCCAGGACGATCCGTCAAACGCAAATGAGTTGCCTCTCATGTCCGAGGCCAGGCAGAATGATGATCCGGGGGCACACGACACAAAGGTGAAGGGCCCTTGTTGCTCACCCCTCTCGCAGGTCTCGGATCCGGTATCGCCTGCGGCTGCCAGCAGCGTCTGGCCCTGGGCCGCCATCTGCTCGGCAATCGTGTTCACCGCGTCGAGTGCGGCCTTGCCACCATTGGCGCCAGCAGCGATTGCCTGTTCGCACGATCCGTAGCTCACAGAGACCACCTGAGCGGTGTCATCTGTCGCTATGCGACTGAACTCGTCAACCGACGACGTCCCCGTGCCCGGTGCTTCGTAGACGTCTATCGTCGCCTGCGGATCGAAGCCGGCGGCGATCTCGATGTCCATCGTCGCCTCGTCGTTCGGATTGCCGGTGGCGGGTCCGCCATCGACCGGAACCGTGTTCACGGTCGTATTGATGCCGTAGCACGCCTCGTATTCGGAAATGTCGCTCTGAAGGAAGCCGGGGCCGAGCTCGTAGAGCGCGATCGTCTGGCCGCGCCCGAGCGCTCCCTTCCCATAGGCGCTCGTAAAACCGTACGCCGCGGCAATCTGGTTCGCGGTCCAGGCCGGTTCCGTCGTTACGCCCTGCTGCTGGGGCGGGTTCTGCGCCGTGTTGGTTGCGGTAGAACAGGGCTGAGGCCCGGATGTGGCCGCCTGCGGCGCCGGCGGCGTGATCGCGGCGCTGGCCACGGTCCCACCACCGGCCACGGTCCCACCACCGCCCGGCCCGCGGGCCAAGTCCAGCGAGCCTCCGCCCGGAACGGCAACCGCCGACGTGCCGAGCGGTTGGATCGTTGAAAGGGTGTTCAACCCTATGATCCCCTCCACGTACCCATTCAAGGTATCGGGCAGCACCGGTGGGGCCGTGTTCGCGTAAGCGATTCGCCCTCCAGGCATCCTGTAACGCCTCAGCTGAATGTGGAAAGCCGCTTCCACCTTGCCTGCGGTTGCCACGAGCGGAACCAGGAGATCGTTGGAGGTAGCCGATTCAGGGCTCACGCCGCTGCGGGCCAGGTAGCTCCGGACGGATCTCACCGCCGAAGATGACGCTCCGAATACGGGCCCGAACTGCCCGGCTGCAAGATACCTGTGATAGAGGGGCGATCCGGGTATCGATACCTGCGAGACGAAGGACGCCAGGGCGGCGGGATCGCGGGGTTTTAGCGCGACGTCGACCCGGATCGTCGCACCCGCCTGCAGCGGGCCAAGCGAAACAGCGCCGTGAGGAACAGCCGGCACGCCACCTACGGACACGAGCCTGGCGGGGGGCCCGAACGTCATCGCTGGCGCCGCGGCCGTCGTCGCCGCCGCGGGCATCGCCGCGAACGTCATCGCTGGCGCCAGGCTCAACAACACCAGCCCACCGGTGCCGCCCGCACGGCGAGCCCAGGTGGCAGGCTGCCACACCCGGCGGGCCAGCCACGACGGCCGGCCGGCCCGGCAGAGCCGTCGTGAAACGATCCTCGGAACTTCTGTCGTAACAGCTGTCATGCTACTCCTGCCTTCCATTATTCCTCCCGCTCCCACACCACCTCTGGCCCCCACGCCACCTCTGGGTCTCGCATCACCGGCCCCTCTTGCCGCACTGGCTCCCCTTGCATCACCAGTCCCTCGCATCACGAATTGCTCTCCCATTACTCCCCCTCCCATCACGCCCCACGCGCCCCTTCCAACACCACCGCCCTCTCGCCTCACGCCCCCCTCTCGCCTCACGAACCCACGTACCCGGTAACGTCCACAACAACATCAGCATCGCCGGAGAAGTTGTAGATGGCGAGGTCGCCGGCCGGGTCTAGCGGCACGATGACGAGGCGGGTAGAGGTCACGCCCGGAGCCCAGTTCAGGTCCGATGTATTCGGCGGCTCTGATGACGGGTCGAGGCTCGAGAACGAGTACGACGTCGTATCGGTTACCGTAACCGATACGAGGGCAGCCGATGCCCCCCGCGGCACCGGCAAACCCCTACCTTCAGCAGATATCGTGAGAAGTTCACCTGCCGATAGGGTTCGGCCTGCGCACTGGGTAAGCGCCGTGCCGGTTAGAGCCGAGGGATTGCCCGGTCTCGTGTCACAGATGCGGGTTGGAGCGATCGCATGGACAAACGCTCCCGCGGACCCGTAGTAACCTTCGACGTCTACGACGATCTGTACGCCGGCGCTCGCGTAAACAGCGATCTTCCCGCCCGATACGGGCACGGTGACAACGTTCGACACCACCGCAGCCGGTACGAAGTCGAGATTGGAGGCGTCCGGAGCGGCGGCACCTGCTCCATACACGGTCAGATACCCCGCACTTGCCGCCTCGACCGCCGTAACGTTGATGGTGGCTGCGGACGCCGTCACAGGAATACCGGGTATCGAGAACGTAAGACTGCTGCCGGCCGGGGGGGCCTTGCCCTCGCACTGGGTAAGCGCCGTACCGGTGAGGTCCGAGGGATTGCCCGGCCTCGTGTCACAGATGCGGGTAGGGCGCACCGGGTTGTAGAGGAAGCCGGGGGTCGCAGCGCTCTTCACAAAGCCCTCGACGTCCACGATCACCTGGGTGGTACCGGAGTTGTTGTAGACGGATACCTCGCCGGACGAAGACAGCGGCGCAAAGACCAGTGCGGCCGCCGGGATCGGACTCGATATCGACACCTCCGACACACCTGGCAGCGGTGTGCCGGCAGCATAAACGTCCAGGTAGCTCACCACCGGGTCATCGAGAGCGGTTACGTTCAGGTAGGCACCGGTCGCACCACTTGGCACCTCCCCAAGACCGGCGACCTCTATGGTCAGCACCGAGTGAGGGCCGATCGCCTTCCCCTCGCATTGGCTGAGGGCCGTGCCGGTGAGATCCGAGGGGTTGCCGGACCTTGTGTCGCATATGCGGCTGGGGTCCGATACAGCCGCCGCCGGGGCGGGAGCTACATAGGTGAACCGGTCCGCTGAGCCCGTAGCGCTCGTGCCGGCAGGTGTGGCTACGATAACGTTCACCGTGCCGGCGGGCTGCCCCGGAGATACTGCGGTGATCTCGGTTGCGGATACGACCGTGAAGCTGGCAGCTCCAACGGTTCCGAAGTCGACCGCAGTCGCGCCGGTCAGGTTCGTACCCGTAATGGTCACGGTTGTGCCGCCCGATGTGGGACCCGAGCTCGGAGAGATAGACGTGAACGTCGGGGCGGGAGCTACATAGGTGAACCGGTCCGCTGAGCCCGTAGTGCTCGTGCCGGCAGGTGTGGCCACGACAACGTTCACCGTGCCGGCGGGCTGCCCCGGAGATACTGCGGTGATCTCGGTTGCGGATACGACCGTGAAGCTGGCAGCTCCAACGGTTCCGAAGTCGACCGCAGTCGCGCCGGTCAGGTTCGTACCCGTAATGGTCACGGTTGTGCCGCCCGATGTGGGACCCGAGCTCGGAGAGATAGACGTGAGCGTCGGGGGTGTGGCGCTCCCGCCTCCACCGCCGGCGCTGGACGACATGTAGGTGAAGCCGACGGAATTGGAAATGAGGGTCGTATTGCCCACGCTCTCGTCCACTTCTACGCTCACGGCACCGGCCGGCTCGGCGGGAGTGACCACGCTGAGCGAGGTGGACGAGTTGTAAGTGGTGCTACCGGGGTTGCAAGCGGAGGGACTGCCACAGAACAGGACCGTCGCATCCGAGACGAAGTTCGTGCCGCTAATTGACACGGATGTGCCCCCCGAATCCGGACCCGACGCCGGTGATATGGAGGTGACCGTTGGCGACTGCGGGCTGGAAGTCGAGGTGTAGGTGAAGCTCACCTGGTTGGACGTGCCCCCGAATGCAGTGGCGACCACCACCCCACCTGGCCCCGCGGTCGATACTGCCGGTGTAACGGCTGTACAGCTGGTTGTTGACGAACACGTGAAACTCGCGAGGTCTACGCCGCCTTCCTTCGTCGTCTCCGCAGTGGAAGCCGTGCTCGTCAGGTTCGAGTCGTCGAGATTGTATCCGGTGATAGTAATGCTCGTCCCCCCCGAAACCGGCCCTGACGTGGGCGAGATCGAGGTGATGACGGGAGTGACCGACCCGGCCAGATAGTAGTAGATGGGCCCGGACGGCCCCGAAGAGCCGGAGGCCGTAGCAACCATAACCGTGTCCACGCCGGCCACGCCGGGACCGGGGTAGGCATACCCCGCCGCCAGCGGCGTCTGCGCCACGCATTCGGTGGTAGACGGGCAGGAGACGTATGGAGCGATCGCCTGATCGTCCCCGAACTTGACCGTCGTGCCTCCCGGGGCGGTCGAGAAGCCCGATCCGGTGATCGTGACGGTGCTCCCGCCGTAGCGGGGCCCTATGGAGGGCGTGATCGAGGTTGTCGTTGGCGCAGTTCCCGAAGGGACCGCGTAGGTGAGGTAACCGCCGGAGCTATCGACGGCCATGCAGAACGTGGACGACGTGCATGACAGCCCTGTCACCCCTGCACTCACGTGGCCCGGAACCTGCTGGTAGGCACTCCAGGAGGTCCCGTTCCATATGGCCCCGTAGCTGTCCTCGCCGGCGGTCAAGCTCGCGCTCAACGACATGTTGCCGATTGCCGCGCAAAACGTCGGCGACCCGCATGACACGACGGGGTTGCCCGAATCACTCTGCACTACGTTCTGATGCTCCGTCCAGTTGTTGCCTCCCGTCCAAGTCCAGACGTTCCCGCCGTAGTCGATCGCGCTGCAGAAGCTAGACGACGCGCACGACACCTGCGAGAACCCGTACGCGGAATCGACCGGCGCAGGAGCACTCCAGGAAGTTCCGTTCCAGAAGAGCGCATCGCCGGTACTGCATCCGAAGCACGTTCCCACGCCCGAGTCAACAGCCATGCAAAACGTCGACGATGTGCAGGAAACTGACCTGATCGTAACGGAATTGCTGTTCCTCGACGGATCTATTGTCACCGGGCCCTCCCAGGATGGCGTGGTCGCTCCCGACGGCGTGAGCGCGTAGGTGACCTCGTCCTCCGATCCAACTGCCACGCAGAAAGTCGATGTACCACAACTGATGGATGGCATCTGTATGTTGCCGTAGATGTCCTGCGGGCTCGTCCATCCGGAAGTGGAGGTCCACGACAGCGCCCGGCCGTAGTCGTCTACGGCGTTGCAGAACGATGCCGTCGGGCAGGACACCGATGCTATGTACATTTCCGTCCCGGCCGGTGCCGTCAACGGTGCCGGATCGACGTTGGCCGGGTTCGTCCATGTTGATGTCGAGCCGTTCCAGGCCGTAGCCTGGCCGGCCACAGTCTGCTGTCCGGGCTCGCCGCCTGCCATGCAGAAGCTCGCCTGGTTGGCGGGACATGAAACAGTAACGGGGATCCCGCTCCAGTACGTCGTGTCAACCGGGCCGGCGCTCGACCAGGAGGAGGTACCACTGTTCCAGGACGCGGCATTCCCCAACGAATCTACCGCCACACAGAAGGTCGTTGTAGGACACGAAACCGGCACCCAGGATACGTTGGCACCCGAGTCGACGCTGTCCGGGGTTGATGACCAGGAAGCACCGTTCCACGTCCATGCGTCGCCCGACGAGGTCGCCATGCAGAAGTTGGACGTACCGGCAGGACACGACAGATCGCTGTAGAGGGAGTCGGGCCAGCTGCCCGAACCGGCGGCCGACCAGGTAGTACCATTCCAGTACTCCGCGTAGCCGCTGCCGGAGGCAGAGTTGAATCCGACTGTCATGCAATACGTCGAGCTGTCGCACGAAAGGGAGTTGGCTGAATAGGAGCTCGGCACGCTGGCGGCCTTCCAGGTAGTGCTTCCGCTCCACGTGAACAATGCAGGCGCCAACGCGGCACAGAAGTTCGCCGAGGGGCAGGACACGGACGGCGTGCCGCTGTATCCGCTGGATCCGACTTGCTGTGATGTGGTCCATGAACTGCCGTTCCATGAAGCAGCGTAGTAGCCGTCCAGACCTCCCCCGTCAATGGCGTCGACTACCATGCAGAACGTCGTGATGGGGCACGACACCGATGCCGTGCCTCCGCCACCGTAGCCGCCGGTCGCGAGTATGTCGGACGTGCTCCACGTGTTCCCGTTCCAGTTCATTACCTTGCGACCATCGGTAGCTATGCACAACGATGACGAAGCACACGAAACGGAACCGAGAACGAGCTGCTCCCCATAACTGGACACATCATTGGGTGAGGTCCATGAGCTCCCGTTGTAGAAGAGCACGTCGCCCAGTGCGTCCGTCGCGGCGCAGAAACTGGAATCCGGGCAGGATACCGAGGTGAGAGCTTGGCCATCGTTCTTCACCACGCCGCTCGACTCATCGAAGCTCTGCAGCGGCCCCCAAGCCGGGCCGGTGCCACCACCGTAGGATACCTGCCTGCCACCTCCCCCGAGATTCCCGGCCCACGCTGCGCCGGAAACCCACACGGCACTCGACGCTACCGCTATTGCCAGTATCAAGGTTCTAGCAACCACATGGAGCCCCGTTCTGCTCCTACGTGGCGGACCGGAAGGCGATAGTCCGCTCCACAACGCCACCAGCTTGCCTGTACCCACGGCTATACCTCCTTCGGCACTCCCGGGTGTCGCAGACGGACCTTCCGGGCTGGTCTCAGCTCTCTTGTGTTGCAGTATGGGCCGATCCGGATCCAGATGGAATCTCTGCTCCAGCTAATGTTTGTAGCCGATTACGTAAGTATATTCTTGCCTTCCGGCAACGCCATTGGGGTAACGAGTAACCCCGCGTTGCACCTGTTGCGGACTGTCGGGGACGTTGCAGCCCACTGTTGGCCAGAAGTTGCGGACCATTCATCCTGATGTGCCGTCCGGCGAGAACGAGCAGACAGGATACCCGAGCACCTCTACCCGGGCGATATGCCGACTCCGGCTCCGAGCGGCACCACCGGAGCACCGATCGTGGTCAGCCTCCTCGGGGACCTGCAGATCGCCGTCCGCGGCGAGGTGGTGGGCTCGGGGCTTCGCAGCGTCGCGAAGGAGCTGCTCACCTGGTACGCGCTGCGCCCCGAGGGGGCGAGCGTCGAGGTCGCGGTCGAGGCGCTGTGGCCAGATACGGACCCGAAGCTCGTCCACCGCCAGTTCTGGACCGCGGCGGCCAACCTGCGCAACCTCGCCGAGCTCGACGTCGACCCCGAGCAGGTGACGCTGCGCCTTCACCGTGCCCTTGTGAGCGAGGATGACTCGCCAGCCGGGCGGCGCCGGGCGGCGCGCCTGCAGGCTTCCCGGCCGGGGATGTCATAGCCGGCGGCTGAGAACTCCTACCTCGTCTCTGGCTGGAACCCGATGACTTGTTTGTAGGTGTCCTGGTTGCTCAGATCCTCGACGAGCTTGTCTACCCACGATCGTGTGTAGCCATATCCGCGTAGCAACCTGTCCCACCGGCAGTAACGGTCGTCGGTTGCCTCCGGCTCGGCAGCGCCTGTCGGTGGCCGGACCTTGTAGAACTTCCACGCTCGCTGGTGGCCGTCCGAGGTGAAGCGAAACGGAAGGCGCTCCTTCACGAGGTTAACAACCTCGCTCGGCCGCAGGAGATCGTCCGACGCGACCGGCACGCGCTTGGACTTGGCCACTACCGCGAGGCGCTGGAGCTCCACTTCCATCTCGTGCGTCACCTCGCCCGGTCGGATGAACCGGACTACCGCCTCGGCCGAACGTTCGCGGTTCGCGGCCACCGGCACGAAGAAGATCGGCAGGGCGTACTCGGAGCTGCGCAGCACGTCATCGTCGACTTCCCGGCGGTGCCGGCGCAAGAACGCCAGGACGTCCGTGGGGAGCTGGGCTTGCGCCTTGCGCAGCGAGTGAAGGCCACCAGCGTCACGAAAGCCCGAAAGCTGGAGCGGCACGGCTAGACGGTCGGCGAGCGCCGCATCCTCGCCGAACTGCCCGACGAGCAGGTTCTCGAAGTTGAGCAGCATCGCCTGGGCTTCGCTCGCGATGTGCGGGTCGAGCACGGGCAGGTAGCGGTGCGCGATCTGGTGTCGGAGGCGCAAGAAGAAGTCCAGGTTCGCCCGTAGCGCCTTCTTCTCCGCCCCACCTATCGCGAGTCCTGCGAGCTCTCGCGTGTCGCGGACCTTCGGCCGCCCGTCCACAAGAACCTGGCCACCCTCTGCGTCGCGCTGGTAGTAGTCCACGCCACCTCGTTCGAGGATGGCTTGAAACAGCGCGTTCCAACCGATCACCATCAAGATGATGAACGTCTCGGTGCGAAAGCCTGCCACGGGGTCGTTGTAGACCCGTACCGCGGCGAGAGCCGACTCCCTCGCCTTGGCGAGCAGCCGGTGCTCCTCGGCGAGGTCCCCGGCGTCTGTCGGGGAGACTCCGTGGGCGCGTAGCAGCGCCTCGAGCTGGTGGATGCGTTCGGTCTGTTCGGAGCGTCGCTCGGTCTCGATACCAAGCCAACGGCGAACGTAGGCGGTGAAGCGCTTCCCGTGGCTTGTGCCGTCGTCCCAGTAGGCGATCTCGAGGTGCGACTTCGACTCGCCGGCCTGCCAGCGGGCGTGCATCTCCTCGGCGAGTCGCCGGTGCTCCTCGTCGTTCCCTTCGGTGTCGGGATCCTGCTCGGTCGCCATGCCGGTCTGCTCCGCGTAGGTTCGCGTCGTCGTTCGTCAGCAGCCAGCGTACGCAGGGCGGGATGTGCGGAGTGACCACTTCTTCGGAAGGAGCACGATCAATGAATCTCTCCGGTCGTCGGTCGTAAGTTTGTGCGTCGATGACAGCCCACCCGGTGACACAGGGGTCGGTGATCGAGGCCCTCCGGGCCGGCATGGACCATTACGACAACCTTCGGGGGTCCGGGGCCTCCGTACCGGGCGGGGGTTCCAGCCGCAGCTCGTCGGGGAGCGCTACTGCGGTGAGCCCGCGCGCTTCGGCCCGAAGCTGCATCGACAAGTCACCGGTGACCAGTCGGACTGGTCCCCCCTTGCGGGCAACCAGCTCTTCTGTACGGTCGAGGATCTCCTCGTCGGTGTTGAACTGAGGCCGGTGTCCGCGTCGGTCGAGAAGGACCTCCAGCGTTACGCCGTGTCCGACCTCGACCGGCCCGGCACCATGCCCGGCGAGCAGCCGTCGCATCGTCTTGAGGCGAGCGGCCGCGCGGTCCCCTGTGGGCTTCTTGGCCGCGTTCTTCTTGCCGTCGAGTTCCCGTAGGACGGCAACAAGGACAAGGATCCGCACCTTCTCCTGTTCGAGGATGTCGCACCAGCCGATGTCGGTGAACGGCTTGAAGTGCAGATGGACGTTGGTGTCGATCACCGCGCGGGCCGCCACGGGATCGGCTCGCGCGTCCTCCTCGATCAGCGCGTCGAGCTCTCCTATCACCCGCTCCAGCCTGGCCTGCTGCCGCTTGACCTCCATCGTCAGGAGGGGCCATGGCCGCAGGCTGTCAGCACGGAGTTCTCGGATGTGCCAGTAGCGGGGAGAATGGAGTTGATCGAGCCACGCATCGCCGACGAAGTAGTGCTGCATCGTGCTCTCGACTAACTCGACTTTCTGGAGGTAGTTCTTTACCGCTGCCATCAGCGATTCGGCCGTCGACACGCCGATCACGGCATTACCCAGCTCGTCCCGCAGCTGGCTGAGGTTGTCACGAACGGCCGTTGCGTCGACACCGGGTAGGAGCTCCACATCCACCAGTATGGCATAATCAACACTCACAGCCGGGTCCGTCGCCGTTCTCTCACCGCTGGTAGCGGGCATGGACCGAGGGGCTGTGGGCTCTGCCCCCGAGCGCCGTAGCCCTACACCCGGCCAACGTCTCGTAGCGCGGGCCGAATGCTACCCGCACCCTCTGATGATCAACGCCGACCCGATCCGAGCTATCAACGCTCGCCACGGGGATAAGTGTTTACCGCGTGGGCAGGCGGCCCCGGGGCGATGGTCCACC
Source organism: Actinomycetes bacterium (assembly GCA_021816935.1). Lineage (GTDB taxonomy): Bacteria > Actinomycetota > Acidimicrobiia > Acidimicrobiales > JAMCPL01 > JAKAWR01. The sequence goes on along the minus strand of JAKAWR010000008.1, from coordinate 68,065 downwards.
ACCTGGGAGGACCAGGGGCGTAACCTGGTCAGCGACCACGCCAACCAGTACGCCCGTGATCCATGGCTAACAGTACTTCTCCACCGCCAGGCGCGCAGAAGCGTCCCTCCTGCAAAGAACGGGGCGAGAACGCCAGCGGCCGCTTCGCCGGGCGCCATCCGAACTACCTGCTCTCCGGGCTCATCTGGAGTGTCCCGGTCTGGCCTCCGATGGCAGGAAGAGAACAACGACCACCGCCGCTACGAGCGAGATCCCGGCCGCGATGGGGAGCGCCGCGTGCAGGCCCGAGACGAAGGCCACCCGCACGGCCTCGAGCACTCGGCTGCGAAGCGACGGGCTGAGGCGCTGAGCCAGGCTGAGCGCCTTCGTGAACGACGTCGGTCCTGGCCGGACCCGGGCGGCTCGTGCAAGGGCGCCGAGACGGGCGGCGACAACACTCGTGAGCACGCTGCCCACCACCGCTATCCCGAGCGCACCTCCCACCTGCTCGGCGGTCGAGTTGGCAGCCGAGCCCACCGCCACCTTCTCGGGTGGAAGGGCGCCGAGCACCGCCTCGATGATCGGTGGGAGCACGAAGCCGAAGCCGAAGGGAACGAGCGCTTGGGCCACATGGGTGTACCCCGAGGACGAGGAGCTCACCGAGAGCCACGCGCTTCCCGCTGCGAGCAGGAGCAGGCCGATGGTGGCCGTCGCCTTCCCCCCGATGCGGCGTGAGATCACGTCGGAGAGGGACGCTGCCACCAAGATGGTGGCGGCCGCCGGCAGGATGCGAAGGCCGGCAGCCAGCGGGGAGTAGCCGAGGACGAGCTGGAGGTAGAGCGTGAGCACGAACAGCACGGAGAAGACCGTGAAGAACGAGAGGACCGAGACCACCGAGGCCAGAGCGAACCTCCGGTCCTGGTAGAGCGGGAGTGAGAGCATCGGGTGATCGGAGCGTCTCTCGACGAAGACGAAGGCCACGAGCGCGACCACAGCGCCCGCCAGGCTGGCCAGGGTCGCTACAGAGGACCAGCCGAGGCTGGGAGCCTCGATAATCCCCCAGAGGCCCAATGCGAGCCCACCCGACGAGAGCACGACGCCAGCGAGGTCGAGCTTCGGCGCGCCAGGGTCCGCGGACTCCGGGACGACCACCAGGCCGCCGACGACCGCGAGGAGCACGACGGGGACGTTGGCGAGGAACACCGACCCCCACCAGAACCGCTCGAGGAGCAGGTCTCGCAAGCGCCGTGGTGTCCATCGCCGCGAGTGCCAGGCTCACCGAGAGGACGGCGAGGACCCAGCCCCGGCGTGCCCGGCAACGCCCCGGCAGGCCCCGACAGGAGGCAGGCCCCGAAGAGCCTTGTTCAGTCGCAAGGCTCACGGCGTCTTGGTATCCGGGACACAGCACGCCGGGTCGCCGGCATCAACCGGCCCGCCGAAGTCCTCGGCATCGGCGGGCACGACGTAGCGCTCGAAGCACTCGCCGTCGGGGCCGGTCACCCAGAACTTGTCCTGGCGGGCGTAGCAGCAGGTGGTGTCCTTCTCCTCGTCGAGCACCAGGCCCCCTGCAGCGAGGCGAGCCTGGTGCGCTTCGACCTCCTCGCTCGAATCGACCTCGACGCCCAGGTGGTTGAGAGTGCCTCCGGCCCCGGGGCTCTCGAAGAGCACCAGCTTCAAGGGCGGCTCCGCTATGGCGAAGTTGGCATACCCGGGGCGCCGCTCGGCCGGTTCGGCGCCGAAGAGCGTGGTATAGAAGCCGACGGCCTCCTCGAGGTCCTCGACGTTCAAGGCAAGCTGGATACGGGACATGGTGGCCTCCTAAGCATTAGATGTATGTCTCGGTAATAGGGTACGGGACCACTCGACATACGTCAAGTACTGTGCCAGACTGGACCCGTGCCGAAGTCCCTGCCGCTGATCGACCTCTCTGGGGAGATCTGCTGTGCCCCGGTGGCTGCCGGCGCGATCGGCGACGCCGACGCGCTCGAGGTCGCCCTTCGCCTGAAGGCCCTCGCTGATCCGGTGCGCGTCAAGCTGCTCTCGCTGGTGCTCGCGGCCGGTGCCCCCGGCCTGCGCAACGTCGACCTCATAGAGATCCTCGGGCTCTCGGACGCCACCGTGAGCCACCATCTCGGCCAGCTCCACCGGGCCGGGCTCCTCACCAGGGAGCGCAGCGGGAGGAGCGTCTTCTACGCGGCCGATCGCGCTGGGCTGGCTGCGCTGGTGCGGGTGATCGACCCGAACTGCTGCTGAGCCGCTTGGTTGCTCCACGGCTTGCCCCACCCCTTGACGTACATCTAGGTGAATGTTAGGGCGACAGATAGGCGTACGTCTAGTAGCTGTTTGGGAGGGAGCCATGTCCGCCGACATCCGCCAGCCCGTCAGGCGCCACTACGCCTCCGCGGGACGAAGCCACCGCTACGGCTACTACGCCTGTTTCACCCGCCAGCGCTACGGCAAAGACGCCTACTGGCTGGCGCTAACGCACCGCCTGGCGGCGGATCCGAAAGGGTCGCCGCCACCGCCTGAGATCCAGGCTCAACCCAGCGCGCGCCGGGCGGCGGGCAACACATCGGGCTCTTCGTATCCTAGCGGGGAGCTGATATGAACTGGGGTCCCCCAATACTAGACAAAGGCGCTTCAAGATTGAGGTATGAACCAACAAAGGAAAAGCACCCTTGTCTTGACCCATCCTAGCGAGATCCTCCAAGCCTTGGTGGGCGCTAGAGGGCTCGAACCTCTGACCTGCTGGTTGTAAGCCAGCTGCTCTACCAGACTGAGCTAAACGCCCGAAAATCCAATTGCTTTCCCGCCTCCCGCCTGCTTTCCCGCCAGCCTCCTACCAGGCACGCACACGCCCATGGCAGGCGCAACCGTGGCAATCTTACCGCGCTACAGAAAGGTTGCCGCTACGCTCCGGCCGAAAGCGGTCAAGCACCTCGCCTAAGAGCTCAGGCGTGGCTGCGGCAGCGATGCGCCTCCTGGCGCCGTGTTCCCTGACCACCAGATCCATGCCATCGACCTCGCCGACCGCGCCGCCGGCCTCCTGGCAGATGAGCATGCCTGCGGCATAGTCCCACAAGCCGAGCCTTGATCGGCCGGTCACGACGTAGGCGTCGAGGGCCCCCTCCCCTACGAGGCAAAGATCGAGCGACGCCGCTCCCAGCGATCGGTACTGCAGCCAGCCGAGATACCGGCCGGGAAAGCCGGACATCCCGACCACTGAATCGGCCAGCCGCGAAATCCCTGAAACAGCAATGGCCTGCCCGTCCTTCCAGGCGCCTGCATCCCTTACGGCATGGTACGAGGACCCGCCTGTAAGATCCTCGACCAGGGCAACCAGCGGGCCTGAATCGTCCATCACGCACAGACTCGTGGCATACCATGGAATCCCACGAGATGCATTGGTGGAGCCGTCTACCGGATCGACCACTGCAAGCAGGCCACCGCTATCGCCCGGCTGGGCAGTGGCGGGAGCCGGAGCCGGAGCAGTGGCAGGGGCGGGAGCGGGGTCTGAGGCCGGCATTGGACCTGGGCTTGGAACAGGAGCTGGAGCAAGAGCCGCCGTAAACCCGCTCTCCTCGGACAGCACCGGTATCCCGGCCGCCAGGAAAACTTCGACGACAGGCCCATCCACATCCAAGTCCAGCGCATACTGCCCGGGGCGCGAACCGACCAGGGATCGGTCCTCGACCGACTGGAACGCCAGGCGGGCCGCTTGGGCCGCCTGGCGGCAGATCTCGAGGAGCCTGCCCGTGCCACCAACCTTTGGCTCGATACCGGTCACCCTGCTACGTTACCCACTCCGATGGTGGTATGGTGAGGGAACAGTGGCAGTTATCGACGTACCCGGATTCGTAGCCGACCTCAAAGACCACTCGGCGGAGCACGGCTTCCACGTTCACGACGAGCGGCATTTCGTGGAGACCTATTCACTCCAGCAGTCCTGGGAAGTAGACCTCCATCCGGAGGAGGGCTGCGGAGGGCCTCTGGATCTCCATCTGACCCTCGAGGTCGAGCCGCGGGCGCTGCTGGCCTTCGAGGACGCCGTCATGGCCCTGCCGGAGGACGCCGATCCACCGGAAGGCTTCGACTTCCCGATGTCCTTCACCTGGACGCTGCCCCCCCTGCCGAACGGCCCCGACCTGCTACGCCTCGCAATCGACCTGGCTGGAGTGGGCGGGATCGAGCTTCCACTGGAAGTATCGGCGATCGACTCGTTCGCATCAGCAACCGACGGCTCGGAGCGCCGCATATCGGTGGTGGCCCACTACCCCGTCTCGCTCACGAGAATCCTGTCGGGAGAGGAGTTCCTCTGCGAAGTACTGGAGCGTTGCCTGGCGGTAAGCAAGTTCCTCCTCGACGCCTCCCCGGCCTGGCTTCTCGACTGAACGGCCGGGCGCGGAGTTCCGATGGTACAGGCCGGCATCCCATCGCCGGTACTGTCCGTATCGGCCGATCCGGATGAGCTCGATGTCGCCGTAGTCGCCACAGACGCAGCCGGCGGAACCCGTCTCGACATCACCGTTCGCAACCCCCGCCGCAACAGCGACTCGCCACTTGCGGCGAACCGGGTCGTCATCACCCTCGACGCCCATCCGACCCTCGTCATGGAGCACGGTTGGCAGAGCTGGTCCCTTGCCGGTCCGTTGCCAGTCGACCGCCCCCGCGCCGGCCAGCGGATCGCTCCTTCCTGGGTTCGCCACATGCTGCACGCTGACGGGACGAACGCCGGGCGCTCCGTCGTCGGCGACCAGTTCCTCCTTGCCGCTGATGGTTTCGGACCAGGCGGCGCCGAAGGAGGGGTCGTAGGGGCACTCTCGGGACGGCGCAACCTCACGTCCGTTGCCTGCCTGCGCGGGGAGCGGGCGGCCGGCACCGGAACAGCCGGTACCCGAACCTCGCTCCGCATCATCTGCCACCTTGACGGCGTAGCAATCGAACCCGGTGGCGAGCGCGTAGTCGACCCCCTGTTCATCGCCTCGGGCGACCCCGGCCGGCTCTATTCGCTCTACGGCGACCTGGCTGCAGCGGAGTCGGATGCCCGACGGAGCGCCCCATCCCCTGTTGGATGGTGTACGTGGTATCACTATTATGCAAGAGCCACGCCAGCTGACATCGAGTCCAATGCGCTCGTGGCCTCACGCCACTCCTTCGACCTCATCCAGATCGACGAATGCTACGAAGCGGCCCTTGGCGACTGGACCATCCCCAACCAGCGCTTCGGCGACGGCCGCCTCGACGCGTTGGCCGCGAGGATAGAGGGGCTCGGGATGACCCCGGGCATCTGGACCGCGCCCTTCCTCGCCTCACGCAGCTCGAAGGTGGCAACAGCGCACCCCGAGTGGCTGGCACGAACCCGCACTGGTCGCACGGTGAAGACCTCGTTCAACCCGATTGGCTGGGGCGGCTGGGGGCTCGCTCTCGATACCACCAACCCAGCCTTCCTCGACCACCTCCGCAGTACCTATTCCGAGCTCACCGAGAAGGGCTGGACGTACCACAAGATCGACTTCCTCTACGCCGCGGCCATTCCTGCCCGCCGCTCCGGCAGTGGGCGGTGGACGCGAGCGGAGTCGCTCGTGAAAGGCCTCGAAGCCGTAAGAGAAGGCATCGGCAACAGCTCTTACCTGCTCGCCTGCGGATGCCCACTTGCGCAGGCCGTCGGAATTGCAGATGCCATGCGCGTGTCCCCCGATACGGCCGCCCTCTGGACAGCAGGCCCCATGCGTATCCCAGGGTACCCCGACGTAACGCCCTCCACGAGATCTGCTCTTCGCATGACGTTGCTGCGCTCCCCTCTTCACCGCAGGCTTTTCGTCAACGATCCGGACTGCCTCCTACTGCGACCCAGGAAAACCCTGCTTACTCCCCGCGAGCGCCGCATCGCCTCGTCAGTTGCCGCCGGCACCGGTGGACTCCTGCTTGTGTCCGACGACCTCTCCACATACGGCGAAACCGAATGGGCACTCTTCGAGGAGGCGAGACGGCTCCAGAGGCTTTTCGATCAGCCCCTCAGGCTCGTCGATCCCTTCGCGAACACCCTCACGATCGAGCCGGAGCCGGCCGGCGGCGGAGCCGGTGATGGCGATGGCGATGGCAGCGTCCGACACGGGAAGGTGGGGCGGGCGGGGCGTGCCCGGATTGACGGAGGGCGGAGCGACCGTGACCGGGGTGCCGGCAGGCCCGATAACGCACCCCAGGGCGATATGCCCCTGGCGGACGGAGCACGGGAAGTAGGGCCCATGCTCGAGGCCGACGTCCTGCACCCGGTAGGCCGCCTCGCCATGGCCCGGATTACGACTTGAAGTCGCTCCCGGAAGGTGCCAGCGCCCGGCTGGACGGTGCCTACTCCCGGCTGGACGGCGCCTGCGCCTGCCTGGCGGACTCCAGTTTATCCAGCCGCTCCGCCATATCCCGCTCCGCCCCGTTGGCGCTCGGCAGGTAGTAGCGGTGATTATCCAACTCGCGCGACCGGTAGCTCTGGGCAGCCACGCCGCCTTTCATGGCATGCGGGTAGACATAGCCCTCTCCGTGGCCGAGGGAGGCCGCGCCCTTGTAACCGGTCCCGCGCAGGTGAGGCGGGACCTCCCCCGCCGGACCGGCGGCACCAGCCGAGGCCAGGTCATCTTTCGCCCTAGATAGTGCTGCCGTCACGCTGTCGGACTTCGGAGCACATGCCAGGTAGACCACCGCCTCCGCCAGGTTCAACTGAGCCTCGGGAAGGCCAACCAGCTCGACCGCATGCGCTGCCGCAGTGGCAAGCGGTAGGGCCGAGGGATCCGCCAGCCCCACGTCTTCACTCGCCAGTATTACCAGGCGCCGGGCGATGAACCTCGGGTCCTCCCCCCGATCGAGCATCCTGACCAGCCAGTACAGACCAGCGTCCGGATCTGAACCCCGGATCGACTTGATGAAGGCGCTCGTCTCGTCGTAATGAGCATCCCTACCTCCGTGAGCGTACCGGGCACCGGCAGCCTCCCTCACCTCATCGACGCCCACTGCCGCCCCGGCCTCCGTCCCAGCAAGCGCCGAGTCTCCTCCTGTGCCCCGAGCTGGCGCTGAGCTGGCTCCCGCGCCACGGGCAAGCGCTGCCGCCATCTCCAGGGCCCCCAGCGCTGCCCTCGCGTCCCCGTCGCCTACCGCCACGAGAGCTTCCAGCGCCTCTTCCAATATCCTGACCCCCAACCTGCGTGCGCCCCGCCGGAGCAGCTCCGTCATGTCTTCGGCCGATAACGGTTCGAAACGGAAAAGGGTCATGCGTGAGAGTAGCGGCGGCACCACGCTGAAGTACGGGTTCTCGGTGGTCGCAACCAGCAGATCGAGGACACCCCGTTCCACCACGGAGAGCAACGAATCCTGCTGGGAACGGTTGAAACGGTGGATCTCGTCTATGAACAAGATAGTTGCGCGACCTTCCTCGCCGAGCCTGCGCACCGCTTCATCCACCGCCTCCCGCACGTCGCGAACCCCCGAGGCCACGCCAGTAAGGCTCACGAAAGCCCTCGCAGTCGATCCCTCCAGGATCCGCGCCACCGTCGTCTTGCCGCTCCCAGGGGGCCCCCAGAGCAACACTGAGCCCCGTGCATCGGACTCCAGCAGGACGCGGAGAGGCCGGCCTGGCCCAACCAGGTGCTGCTGTCCGGCCAGGTCGTCGATAGAAGCCGGACGGAGCGCCTCGGCCAGCGGCGCCCTGGACTTGATCTCCTGCTCGGCCATCCCGTCGAAAAGGCTCGCAGGCCTCCTCGGGCTCATGCCTCCCACACTAGACCGCAGGCAGGCGCCGGATGTAGCCGTTCAGCAGGTTACTTCGGGGGCATCCTTATGCCGCCGTCGAGCCGGATAACCTCCGCATTGAGGTAGCTGCACGACACCAGGAAACCGACGAGCTCACCGTACTCTGCGGGGTTGCCGAGCCTCTTCGGGAAGAGGACCGAGCGGCCCAGCTCCTCCTTCTGGGGCTGAGGCAGCAGACCGAGCAGCGGCGTGTCGAAAAGCCCAGGGGCGATGGTGTTCACCCTGATGCCCAGTACCGACAGGTCTCTTGCGGCCGGCAGCATCATGCCGACGATGCCGCCCTTCGAAGCGGAGTAGGCAAGCTGGCCGATCTGGCCGTCGAAAGCGGCAACAGAGGCGGTATTCACGATCACGCCCCGCTCACCGTCCTCCAGCGGCTCGGTGGCGGCAATGGCGGAGGCGGCCTTCGTCATAACGTTGAAGGTGCCGATCAGGTTGATGTTCTGGATCAGCTGGAAGGGGGACAGATCGTGCGGCGAGTTGTCCCGGTTCACGACCCTGCCGGCCCACCCGACGCCGGCGCAGTTGACCGCAATCCTCAGGCTTCCCTCGCTCGCCGCCTGGTCAACAGCCTTCTGGCAGTCCTCCGGATTGGTCACGTCGCCCGCAACATAGTTGGTCTTGCCGCCCATCTCGGAGGCGAATTTCTCGGCAAGCGACTCGTTCCGGTCGAAGACGGTGCAGCGCACCCCCATAGACGTCAGCTTCCTGACGGTTGCCTCGCCGAGACCCGATGCGCCGCCGGTTACGATTGCAGATGTTCCATTTGCGTCCATGGAGGGCATGCTATGCCGTCCCTCACGGCAATCGCAACTTGCGCTGCCGGCCCCCATGTGCCGGTGGGCGACGCTCTCCTGGCGCGCTGCCCGCGAGGAGAGCGATCCCGCCCGTACCCGCTGCACCACCGGCTGCAAGCTACTGTCCCCGGGTGCTTGATCCCCTCTGACTCCTCGCCGCCTCCTGAGCGAGATCGTTTACGAGTTCGTTCATCGGGTGGCCCGAATGCCCGCGAACCCACACGAAATGTACCGCCAGAGGCCCATCCAGGACGAGATGGAGCAGGGGCTCCCACAGGTCCCTGTTGGCAACCCGGTCGCCCCGTGAGTTCTTCCATCCCCGCCTCATCCAGCCCTCCCACCAGCGCTGCCGGAAGCAGTTCACGAGGTAGTTCGAATCGCTGACGACCGTCACGGCGCCGCCATGACTGCCTCCCGGCACGCCATGGCCGATCTCGGCAATTCCCCCGTCGACCAGCCACTGCACGGCCTCCAGAGCGGCAGTCACCTCCATACGCTGGTTGGTTGTCGACGCCTCCGCACCGCTGGTATAAAGACCTACCTCAGCAGCCCACGCCCAGCCGCCCGGCCCCGGGTTCCCCATGCAGGAACCATCCGTGTAGACCGAGACCTCCTGCACCGCATCCCCGGAGACGACCTCGTGTTCCCCGCCACCGCTCTGAGCGGGCATCACGGGCTCAGTCCCTGCGCGCCCGCGTGCGGCCAGGCAACAAAATGTAACCAGCGATCATCAAAAGTATCGTACCACGCCCACGCGTCGGCCCGACCCGATGTCCCGGCCCGACCGCCCGGTCGTCCGGTCACCCGGGCCGCAGCCGGGGCCCCGAGGATGGCGGCCACGGCGATCGAATAGAATTGCTACCGGCATGTTGTTTGACGGAGTTTCGCATCAGCTACCGGACATGGACCCGGTCGAGACCGAAGAGTGGCTCGACTCCTTCGACTCTGTACTGGACGCGAAGGGGCGCAACAGGGCCAGATTCTTACTCATGAGATTGCTGGAGCGGGCCCGTGCATGCCAGGTGGACTTCCCCTCGATGGTGTCGACGCCCTACGTCAACACCATTCCGAAGGATCAGGAGCCGTGGTTCCCCGGAGACGAGGACATGGAGCGCCTCATCCGCCGGTACGTGCGTTGGAACGCAGCCGCAATGGTCGTGCGGGCGAACACCCGCCACGAGGGGCTCGGTGGCCATCTCTCCACATATGCAAGCTCCGCATCGCTCTACGAGGTGGGGTTCAACCACTTTTTCAGGGGCAGATCGGGCGGAGACGTCGGTGACCAGGTTTTCTTCCAGGGGCACGCCGCTCCCGGCATTTACGCCCGGGCATTCGTCGAGGGCCGGCTCACCGAGGAACAGCTCGACCGCTTCCGGTGCGAAGTGGGAGGCGGTGGGCTGCCAAGCTACCCTCATCCCCGCCTGATGCCCGGGTTCTGGGAGTTCCCGACCGTGTCCATGGGCCTCGGCCCCCTCTTCGCTGTCCACCAGGCTCATATCAACAGGTACCTCCTGCACCGCCACCTGGTCGATACGAGCCGGTCGCGGGTCTGGGCGTTCGTGGGCGACGGCGAGATGGACGAGCCTGAGTCGATCGCAGCCCTCGGTCTGGCGGGCCGGGAGCACCTGGCCAACCTCACCTTCGTAGTCAACTGCAACCTCCAGCGCCTCGATGGGCCGGTCCGCGGCAACGGAAAGATCATCCAGGAGCTCGAAGCCCTTTTCAAAGGCGCCGGCTGGAACGTGATCAAGGTCATATGGGGCACGCGCTGGGACGATCTGCTCGCCCGCGACGTGGACGGCGTGCTGCTCGACAAGATGAACAGCACTCCCGACGGGGATTTCCAGAATTACACAACACAGTCCGGTGCTTATATCCGTGAGCATTTCTTCGGGCCGGACCCGCGGCTGCGCAAGCTCGTGGAGAACCTATCCGATGCCGACCTACAGGCACTTCCCAGGGGCGGGCACGACTACCGGAAACTCTACGCTGCCTACCGCCTCGCCACCGAAGAGATAAACCAGCCCACCGCCATCCTCGCCAAGACGGTAAAGGGTTGGACCCTCGGGCCTGCGATAGAGGCCCGCAACGCGACGCACCAGATCAAGAAAATGACCCGCGACCAGCTCATCGCCTTCCGCAACCGGATCCATCTGGAAAGCGAGATCGCTGACGAGGATCTGGACTCCGATCTACCGCCTTACATACGTCCCGCTCCCGGCTCTCCTCTGTATGACTACCTTATGTCCCGGATCGCCGCCCGGTCGGGATCGGTACCGCAGCGCACCGTGCAACCCGTCGCAGCGAGGGAACCGTCTGCCAGTCCGTTCGACGACCTTATGAACGGCTCGGGCAACCAGGCTGTCTCGACGACGATGGCGTTCAGCAGGCTCCTGCGCAACCTCGTCAAGGATCCTGCAGCCGGACCGCTCGTCGTGCCGGTGGTACCGGATGAAGCCAGGACGTTCGGGCTCGAACCGCTCATCTCGGCTGTAAGCATCTACTCTCCGGCCGGGCAACGCTACACGCCGGTGGACGCCGGCCTCGCCCTTTCCTATGCCGAGTCCCAATCGGGGCAGATCCTCGAAGAGGGGATCACCGAATCCGGCGCCGCGGCATCGTTCGCAGCCTTGGCTACGGCGTATGCAACGTGGGCCAGGCCCATGCTTCCGGTGTACCTCTTCTATTCGATGTTCGGCTTCCAACGCTTCGGCGACCTGGCCTGGCTTCTGGGAGACGTCCGGGCAAGGGGGGTCCTCGCTGGCTGCACCGCCGGGCGCACCACGCTCCAGGGAGAGGGCCTCCAGCACGCCGACGGCCACTCCCCGCTCCTGGCTTCGGTCAACCCCGCCTGCCGGGTATACGACCCGGCCTTCTCCTACGAACTCGCAGTGATCATGCGTGAAGCCGCAGCCAAGATCCTCGGGGGAGGCGTCGAGGACCGCTTCTTCTACATCACGCTGTACAACGAGAACTACCCGATGCCCTCCATCAACGAGATTCCGGCCCTTGCAGCACTCGGCCCGGCCGAGGCCCGCCAGGAGAGGAACGCCGTCGAGGACGGCATCGTCAAGGGCATGTACCGCTTTGCTCCGGTGCCGATCTCCACAGGTGGCAATGGACTGAGGAGCGGGTCCGGCTCGGGGAGCAGCATCGGCCGGTCTCTGACCCTCCTCTTCTCCGGGCCGCTCTGGCAGGAGGTGGCAAAGGCGAGAGAGATGCTCGCCGAAGGCTGGGGAGTTGCCTCGGACCTTTTCTCGGTTACGTCATACACGTCACTGAGGACAGACGCGCTGTCGTGCGAGCGGCACAACATGTTGAGGCCGGACGAGCCGCGGGCGCAGCCGCACCTGGAAACGCAGCTCCGGTCCGGCTCCGGGCCGGTGATAGCCGTCACCGATTACATCCGAGCGGTACCCGATCAGATCGCACGCTTCGTGTCCAGGCCGTTCGTCTCACTCGGCACCGACGGATTCGGGAGGTCCGATACCAGAGAGGCCCTGAGGAGCTTTTTCGAGGTCGATGCGGCACACATCGTCATAGCCGCTCTCGCTGCCTTGAGCGCCGAGGGGAAGGGCAGCCCGAAAGAGGTCGCCGAGGCGGTATCAAGCCTCGGAGTCCGCGCCGACCTCCCCGATCCGTGGACAGCCTGACATTCGCTCCACCATCGGTAGAAGCTGGCGGCATCGCAACCCACGACATCTGCTATCACGTCGACCGCCCTGATCACGCAAATCACGTCGACGGCCTCGTACAATGGGAGCAGTGTCCGAGATCACCGTAATCCCTACGGCCGAGCTCTCAGAAGCCGAGCGCATCGCAATCCATGAGATCTTCGACGCCACCTACGCCAGCGCCGACCACGAGTATCTTGACAAATCGATCGCCCACTTACGCTACGTAGCCCTCGCCCGCGTCGGCGGAGCTGACAACGAGGTCAGCGACGATCGCGACTTGGAACGCGGCGAGGCCCTTGCCGACGACCCCGTGGCCCTGCCAAGGGAAGCGGTGTCCCTCGTGGAGGCCCCACCGGAGCCTGCCATCACCGGGCTTGCTACGCAAGTCGCTGGATCGGAGGACTCACGCCCCGCCGCCGCGGGCCCTCAACCGCTTACGGCGCCGGGCCAGGTCACCTCTGGCGAGGTCCAGCTGGCAACCGGACAGTGCCAACCGGCCTCCCGCGACGACCAACTCACCGGGAACCGACGCCTCGTCGGTTTCGCTCTCGGCGAAACCCGTAGCCTGGATCTGCCGGGCCTTGCAGATCAGCAGGTGGGCCTCGCTGGCCTCTGCTGCGTGGAAGCGCGCAGCCGGCGCCGGGGCCTGTTCTACGCTCTCGAGCGTAGAGCTCTCACCGAGGGTTTCGAAGGTCTCGGGCCCCTACGCCACGGACGTCTCCTCGCCGCGGGCAGGATGGCCCATCCCGCGAGCTTCCGGGTCATGACCGCCAATCCCGGCGTGGTACCGCGTCCCGGAGTGGCCCCGAGCGACTTTCAGCAGGAAGTGGGCAGGGTGATCGCCGCCTGCTACGGCGTCGTCGACTTCGACCCGCTCAACTTCGTGTGCCGTGGAAGCGGCCATCCCATCGGCTACCCGCGGATGGTTGTCGAGGTGGATCCCGCCGAATGGGAAGTTTTCACCGCAGTCGACCGCGAAAATGGCGACTCGTTGCTCGGCCTCTCCTGGCTCCCGGATCCGCCGCCCGGCTGGTGACCTCCGGCAAGTGCCGCCCCGGCAGCTGCCAGCGCTCCGGCCAGTTCGGGGGGCAGCGGCGAGCCCCACTCCATCACTTCCCCCGTGACGGGATGCGCGAGCGACAGCCGGTGTGCATGTAGGAAAATCCTCGCCACCGGCGCAGGCTGCCCGCCGAACCCCGGCCCTCCCGCAGACCCTACGGTTCCGGCGGCTACGGCGTCGGTTCGGAGACCTGCAGCCTCGAAGGTCGGCCCACCGTAACGCACATCTCCGGCTACCGGATGCCCGATTGCCGAGGTATGGACCCGGATCTGGTGGGTCCGCCCCGTCTCCAGGTGTACCTCCAGCAGCGTCAGCCCAGCATCGAACCTGTCCAGCCCCGCACCCAGCCGCTGCAGGACCTCGTACCGGGTCACAGCGGGACGTCCCGACGCTAGGACGCCCATGTCCCGCCGCCGGCCTTTGAGCCGTCCCACGGGAGCTTCCACGACGCCCTCGTCCTCTGTCAGGATACCGGCAACCAGCGCCAGGTAGGATCGCTTCACCTCGCGCCGCCTGATCTGATCACTCAGGCAGTCAACGGCCTCAGGGGTGAGACCTACGACCATCAGGCCGGAGGTCTCCCGGTCCAGGCGATGCACGATGCCGGGACGAACGGGGTCGAGCGCGCCCTGCCGCCACAGCTCCTCCAGCCCGGGAAAACGCGCCAACAGCCCGTCCACCAACGTCGCCGACTTCCAGCCCGCTCCCCTGTGTACCACCACACCGGCCGGCTTGTCCACCACCGCAAGGATCTCGTCCTGGTACACGGTCCGGAACCCGACCCCCGGGTCCGCGTGGGGACCACGATCACCAGCAAGCTGCACCGCGCATTCGACCGTCTCCCCCTCCCGGACTGCCATGCTCTTCGCTCCGGCGACGGAACCTCCAACGAGAACCTGCCCTATCTCTACTAGCTGGGCAGCCTCTCTCCGCGAAACTCCCGCCAATACGCACAGCACTCGGTCGACCCGTTCGCCGTCCAGCTCAGGCGGGATGACCCACGCGCTCAATCGCCGCCCACCGGTCGCTCCGTCTCGTCCGGGCTCTCCCTCTCCGCCGAACGCTCCGTCTCCGCCGAACGCTCCGTCCCCGGCGGACCTTCGCCGCCAGCCGGAACGTCCTGCTCCCTGCCCGCATTCTCCCCGGGAAACAGTCCACCAACCGCTCCCGAGCTCGCGCTCGCATCGGCCCGGCCGTGCATGACGAACAGCAGCGCAAGAAGGATGCAGCCGACGACCACGCTCGAGTCTGCCACATTGAATGTCGGCCAGTAGCGAAGGGAGATGAAGTCGACGACCCCTCCTTGACCGCTCCGGAAAATCCGATCCAGGAGATTCCCCAGAGCTCCACCCGCAACCAGCCCGATTACGGCGGCAGTACCGGCGCTGCGAGCCCTCCACGACAGCACGCCCAGCACGATTACCACCACCGCAGCAACGACCGCGAGCAAGGGGGACTCGCCTTGACCCAAGTCGAAGGAGAAGCCCGAGTTCCTTGCCAGGACCAGCGACAACGGTCCCAGTACGTGAATGGGCCCCCGTGACAACCGGTCAAGCGCCCATGCTTTCGTTAGCTGATCAGCAGCGACGACGACGATCGCCACGGCCCCCGAGACAAGCGACGACCACCTCCCGGCCGGCCATCGCCCCTGTCCGTGCCAGTGTCGCTCAGCGCCGGTGGAGACCGCCACTTTTACAATCAATACAGAGCTCCGCATACGGAAGGGCTCGCAACCTGGCCTTTGCGATCGGCCTCCGGCAGGAGTGGCAGAGCCCGAAGGTGCCATTGGCAAGTGCAGCTAGTGCCTCGTCGATCTCGGCTATCGCGGCATGACCCTGCGCTGTCAGGCTCAGGTCGAGATCCCGCTCGACAGCGATGGTAGCCCCTTCTCCCGATTCCTCATCGAACTGCACATCGCCCGGCTCGCTATCCTGTGCCAGCGCATCTGCCTCCTGCTCCAGCTCCTCGACCTGCTTGACGTAGACAATCCGCTCCGCAACAAGCGCGGCCTTCATCTCCTCGAGGAACTTCTTGTCGCCGTTGTACGATGCGCCCGCCGACGGCGCCCGGCCGTCCTGTGCTGCAGTGACAGGTTCACGACGCCCACCCGGCAGCCTTCCCGGTCGTTTAGCAGCCTTACCATCCTTCCCCGGAGCTGGCGCCTTCGGCAATACGGGCTTCATCGCTCCGTCGCGCTTCGCCACCGCCTGCCTCGAGGCAGGCGGTGGCGAAGCCGCTCCGGTCTCGGTCACCTTCGCGTGCGCCTGACGAGGTTTCGCCGGGGAAGACCCCGGCCCTGGCTTGGTCGCCGCCGCCTTGGTCGCGGGCGCCTTGGTCGCTGCAGGCTTCACCACTACTGGCTTGGCCACTGCAGTCTTGGCCACTGCAGTCTTGGCCGCTGCAGTCTTGGCCGCTGCAGTCTTGGCCGCTGCAGTCTTGGCGGCACCCCTGCCCGCAGTGGCAGCCTTGCCTGCATCCGGCAGCGCCGTGGCGCCCTTCCCTTTCACAACCTTGCCCTGACCACCCTTCGCCACGCCACCACGAGCTCCACCGCTTGCCGGTTTCACTGCGACCGGCTTCGACGCAGCCCCTAAAGCGCGACCACCTGGCCCGGTAGGCCCCCCTCTTACGAGAGTACCCGCCGCCTTCACGGCAGCACGCGCCTTGCCCAATGCACCAAGCTTCGCCATTCCAGGCGTACCTCCTGTTCCGGCCGGCTTCAGCTCCGGCTTCGCCTGCCCGGCGGCCCGCGACGCACTGACCTCGCCGTCCGCGCCTCTGCGAGTCATCTCAGCGTCCGCTAACACCATGTCGTATCCTTCGGATCATCGGCCCATCTCCTCCCGCTCATTCGCATCTCTGCCTTACCGCCCGGCGTCACTCCGGACCGCTCGTTCCCGGCTCGCCGTATCAGCCCACTAGCATATAGGGCTGGGTCCTCCCCGGTTCCCCGGCCGCTGCCGGAACCCTGGTCGAGGGTCCCTTGAGTTCCCGGCCATACGAGTATAAAGGAGAATGAACCTCAGTGAGATCGTCATCAACCAGCATGAACGCCGCTCCAGCCCGTCGTTGCTGCTCGCGCCGTCGGCGGCCGTAGACCGGTCCACCGATCAGAGGATTAAAGAAAGCCCCCGCACATGCCACCCGATGGACCGAGGAAGAGCCCGTACCCGAAGCTGGATCCCAGGCCTGACTACCCGCGCATGGAGACCGCTACGATTGCGTACTGGGAGGGCGACGCGACCTTCCGCGCCAGTGTCGACGCATCGCCGCCGGGTACGGACGAGTTCGTCTTCTACGACGGGCCACCGTTCGCCAACGGACTTCCCCACTACGGCCACCTCCTCACCGGGTTCGTCAAGGACGCCGTCGGCCGTTTCTGGACCATGCGGAAGCGACGCGTCGAGCGTCGTTTCGGCTGGGACTGCCATGGTCTCCCCGCAGAGATGGCTGCGGAAAAGGACCTGCAAGTCTCGGGTAAAGCGGCGATCTCCGCGTTCGGCGTGGACCGGTTCAACGCACACTGCCAGGCGCTGGTCGACAACACGACCGATGCCTGGGAAAAGTACGTACGGCGCCAGGCGCGATGGGTCGACATTGAACACCCTTACCGGACCATGGACCCGGCGTACATGGAGAGCGTCATCTGGGCATTCAAGAGGCTCTACGATACCGGACTCCTCTACGAAGGCGAACGCGTCCTTCCTTACTGCTGGGAATGCGAAACCCCGCTGTCCAATTTCGAAACGCGCCAGGACGACTCCTACAGGGAGCGGATCGACATGGCCGTCACGGTCGCGTTCCGGATCAAGCCGGCAGACGATGCCACGACCCGTGACCCAACCATCGGCGGGCGCTTGCATAGCTCCCCGCCAGGCACTATACGGCCCGGCCCCTCCCTCGACGGAGAGCTACGACTTCTAGTCTGGACAACCACGCCATGGACACTTCCCTCCAACCTGGCGCTCGCCGTCGGGCCGGACATCACTTATGGCGCATACCTCATCGACGGGCAGGTGACACTGCTGGCGGAGACCAGGGCCGCAGCCTACCCGGACCAGTTCGGCGGTCTGGAACCCCTTTTCACCGTTGTTGGCCGCGACCTGGCGGGCCGCACTTACGAACCGCTGTTCAACTTCTTTGCGAATACTCCGGACGCGTTTCGCATCCTCGCCGCCGATTTCGTCGATACCGAGGAGGGCACTGGTGTGGTCCACCTCGCGCCCGGATTCGGTGAGGAGGACTTCGAGGCATGCACCCGGGCCGGACTTCCCGTCATCTGCCCGGTCGACGAAAGGGGTAGGTTCACGCCCGAAGTACCGCGCTATTCGGGAATGCAGGTTTTCGACGCCAACCGGCCAATCCTCGACGACCTCGCCGCGGCGGGGGTAATTTTCCACCAGGATGCCTACGCCCACAGCTATCCTCACTGCTGGCGAACCGACACTCCGCTCATTTACAAAGCTGTCAGCTCCTGGTTCGTCAACGTCACGGCCCTGAAGGACCGCCTGCTCGAACGCAACCAGGACATTACCTGGGTGCCCACCCATGTCCGCGACGGTGCGTTCGGCAAGTGGCTGGAGGGGGCCCGGGACTGGTCGATCAGCCGGAACCGCTTCTGGGGCACTCCCATTCCGGTATGGAAAAGCGACGATCCGGCTTTCCCCAGGGTCGACGTATACGGCAGCCTCGAGGAGTTGGCAGCCGACTTCGGCCACGCCCCGGCGGACTTGCATATGCCGGCAATCGACGAGCTCACCCGCCCCAACCCTGACGATCCGAGCGGGCGGGCGACGATGCGCCGTGTCGGAGACGTCCTCGACTGCTGGTTCGAGTCCGGCTCCATGCCCTTCGCCCAGTTCCACTACCCTTTCGAGAGGGCGTCATGGTTCGAATCGCACTTCCCGGCTGATTTCGTCGTCGAGTACATCGGCCAGACGAGGGGATGGTTCTACACGCTCCACGTTCTGGCTGTGGCGCTATTCGACCGGCCTGCATTCAAGACATGCGTCACGCACGGCGTCGTGCTCGGTAACGACGGCCGCAAGATGTCGAAGCGGCTGGGCAACTACCCCGAACCCGAGGTTCTCTTCGATCGCTACGGAGCCGATGCCATGAGGTGGTTCCTCCTCTCCTCGCCAGTGCTCCGCGGTCTCGACCTCAACATGGCGGAGGAACCGATCGCGGAGACCGTGCGGCACGTCCTGAACCCGATCTGGAACGCCTGGTACTTCCTCTCCCTCTATGCCGAGGCTGACGCCATGGTGCCGTCTTGGTCCACCACGGCCTCCGGCACGCTCGACCGCTACATACTGTCGAAAACCGCGGTCCTCGTCGGTGAGGTCACTGCGGCAATGGAGTGCTACGATCTTTCCGGTGCATGCGCTGCCGTCGCCGGTTTCCTTGACGCGCTGGACAACTGGTACATCCGTAGAAGCAGGAACCGCTTCTGGATGACACGCGACGGATCGGAGTCCGTCGAGAAGGAAAAGGATGACGCCTACAACACCCTTCACACCGTGCTATCCACCCTTACCCGTCTCACCGCTCCGCTGCTACCGCTTCTCTCGGAAGGCATCTACCGCGGGCTCACCGGCGAACGGAGCGTGCATCTGGCCACCTGGCCAGAAGCCGGCGAGCTTCCCCGTGACGGCCAGCTCGTGTCCTCGATGGACCGGGTCAGGGAATCCTGCTCAGCCGCCCATGCCATCCGGAAGGCCAACCAGGTGCGGGCCCGAGTCCCGCTGACGCGCCTCGTTGTCGCTGCACCGTACGCTCCCTCTCTCGAGCCCTACAGGGACCTGATCGCCGACGAGATCAACGTGAAATTGGTAGAGCTGACAGAGAGCTATGCCGGTCTCGCCACGACCAGGCTGTCGATCATCCCCTCTGCCGTGGGCCCCCGCCTCGGACCCGAGACTCAGAACGTCATCGCGGCGGCGAGGCGCGGGGACTGGACCCTTGTCGGAGACGGTAAGGTCAAGGTGGCAGGGGCCACGCTCGATGAGCACGAGTTCACCCTGGAACTGATCCCCACCGATCCGGCATCGACCAGGGCGCTCCCGGGAAACCAGGGAGTTGTCTTCCTGGATGTCCTGGTAACCGCAACCCTGGAGAGAGAGGGTCAGGCACGGGACCTGGTCCGCCTGGTACAGATCGCCAGACGAGATGCAGGCCTCGACATCTCCGATCGCGTCGCGCTACTGCTCCGGTTGCCTGACAACCTCAAGCCTGCAGCTGGAGAGCACAGGGCCTACATCATGGAACAGACCCAGGCGCTGGACTTCCAGCTCGAAGAGCCGGGACCAGGTGAGCCGGACGGTTACTCCTTCTACACCATGGCGGAAATGCCCGGAAATGTCAAAGTGGGTATAGCGCTGAGAGCCTCCGCAAGCAAGGCTTCGGTTCTCTGACGAGCGGAACTGCAGGCACCCGGCCACAACCCTGGCAGCCCCCGTCGGCCGCGCCGGTCAGTGGCTGCCGTTCGATCCCTGGGTGAACAGGCTGAGGCTCTCCTCGATCTCGGCCGAGTACGCGCTCTGATCGGACGACGCCTCCGTGCCGACACCCGGAGTCGCCTGTACCGCAGAAGCTGGCGTACCGCTGGCCGCCTGAACTCGGTCGGCACCCTGCTGCGACACTGGGCCTGCAACCTCGGCCGGCGGCGAAGGTGCCTGACCGGAGGCGGCAACCTCTGATGGAACCCGCATGCGTTGTGGCTGCGCCCCTGGCTCGTCCCGCCGCTCGAGCATGGCCGCAGCCGGTTTCAGCTGATCATCAACCCATTTGAGCATCTCCATGAGCGTTCCCCTGAGGCGAAGTCTCTCTCCTTCAAGGTGCCTGCCCATGTTCTCGACGTCCCCGGCAAGGTGACCCTTGATCGACTCCAGCCGCGAGACCTCCTCGCGCATCGCACCTTCGGTGTCGGCAATCATCTTCCTGGCCTCACCCTCCGCTTGGGCCAGCACCCCCTGTGCGCGGTGCTCGGCGTCCGCGATGACCCTCGCGGCTTGTTCCTCGGCCTCAACCTGTGTCTGGTCCACGAACTTCTGTGCCAGCACCAGTGTGCGTTGAAGGGTTTCCAGCGTGTCCCCGCTCACCGGCTGAGGCTCCGCGGCAACTGCCGGCGGCTCCGGGCTTGCTGCCTGCTGAACCCGCGAGGGATCCGTCAGGCTCCGTTCCAGCGCGGCGGACCGTGCCTGTTCGTTGAGCAACCCGTCCCGCAACGTCCTGAGCTGCCCGAAAAGCGCTTCTGCCTCGGCGGCAAGGTTCTCCAGGTACTCGTCGACGTCATCGATATTGTAACCCCGAAGCGCCTGCCTGAACTCGACCGTCCGGATGTTCTCGAAGTTGGAGAACTGCGAAGGTGCCGATGCACCCTGCTCGCCGACCTCTTCACTCGCCATCGTCTCGCTCATATCCATATCTCCTGGCGCCAAGCCCGTGCACTTGCCATTTACCCGCTACCCCCACCTCGATCTCACCCCACACACCCAAGCTACACCCCTCGCACGCTCTCGTGGTGGATCCTCCCGGGCGCGATCGAAGCCGCTCAGATCCTCTGGATAACCGGCACGACCACGAACTCCAGCACCAATAGAACGATAAGGAACGAGAGGTCTATCCCGACAGTGCCTGCTCGTAACGGTGGGATGACCCGGCGCACCGGACGGAGCACGGGCTCTGTAAGGGAATCGAGAAACCGGGTGAAATGAGCCGCTGCGGACCCGGGGCTCAACGGGAACCATGACATAACGGCCCGGAGGAGTAAAACGCCAATGTATGCGTAAACCAGGTACAACAAGACCTCGCGCACAGTCATGTTCACATGTTACCTGGTCGCAAACGGGAACGGTAGGCAGGGAGCACGATGACGGCAGGCGCTCCGTCCGGGGGTGGAGGTAAGGGACGCTGGGGCTGACATCCTCCCGGGGCTAGAGCCCGGGACCTGCGCTCGCCGTTTCGGTCAGTCCCCGGGCGTGTCCGGTGCCTGCTCCGACCTGATGCGCTCCCTCTCGGCATCGGACACCTTGACGTTTGCCGGGGTCAGCAGGAAAACCCTGTCCGCCACCTTCTGGACCATCCCGCCGATAGCATACGCCACACCGCTCGAAAAGTCGATCATCCTTCTCTGGAGATCGCGGTCCGCCGCCTGCAGGTTGAGGATTACAGGCTGCTTCTGGAGCACATGGTCCGCCACCTTCCGGGCCTCAGCGTACTCACCCGGCTTCACGACGAGGAACTCGGTCACGACCGGCTCAGTGCTGAGAGCGCGCAACGGCCTCGGTTGGGTCCGTGCCGGAGACTCCCGGCGCGGCGCCGAACGGGCGCCGAACGGAGCCTCCTCCACCGTCGCCCCGTAGCCCGGATCGCCGTCCCAGTTGGCGTGGCCGCTCACGGCTCTCACCACCCGGGTTCCCTCAGCCTCGTACCGAGATTCCTCGTCGTCGCTGATCTCACCTTCCTCGAGCTCGCCGTCGTCATCCGTAAGCCCGAGATAAAAAGCCATCTTCCGCATCACGTTGCCTGCCATCACAGCCTCCTTCCTCGCACACTTTACCCGTCTGGCGACTCAGGAGGGTGGATTGCCGGCCGCTCTCCGAATAGTGCCGTCCCAATTCTTACCATAGTCGACCCCTCCTGGACGGCAATTTCCAGATCATCGCTCATACCCAGCGAGATCTCCGGAAACCCGCACCGGATCGCCAAGCTGGCCACCGAAGAGAACGCCCGCCTTGTCCGCTGGACATCGGTGCCGGCGCCCATCGCCATGAGCCCGCGCACGTTGAGCCCGAGCCTTTCCAGTGACACGGCAAGTCCCTCCACGGCAGACATCCCGCACCCGTTCCGGCCAGCCATTTCCACTGCGTTCACCTGGATCAGCACATTTGTACCGGGCGGGCTGTGCCGGGCGATCTCCTCACCCTCCACCAGCCTGGCTACCGACTGCCAGCACCACACGATCCTCGCTACGCGGCGCACCTGGCGCCGCTGGATCGTGCCTATCATGTGCCATCTCGGGCCGACGTGGGCAGGCTGCAGCGCATCGCTTCCGCACTCGCCCGATTCGCCTCCCGGCGGGAGCACGAGTCCCTCCACTCCCGGCACGGGCGCACCTCGCAGCGAATCCCTGACGCCTCCCCGCTCCATCATCGCGACCACGGCCCCGGCCTTCGCCGCCATTTCCGCAGGATAGTTCTCGCCGAACTCGGTGATACCCGCAGCTATCGCTGCAACGACATCTTCAGCGCTTCTGTACTTGGTAACAGATACTATCGTGATACGAGCTGGATCGCCTCCGGCTATCCTGATCCGTTCTCTCACCGTGCCCAAACGGGCCTGCACCGCATCCACGCGCGAGCGGTCGATCCCGTCCGGCAGCCGCCCGGAGTTTCCCCTCGGCACGGTAGCCTTTACGGCCGTCTCACGCCACTCAAGGTACCGCCTCCCAGGTGCCCGCCGGGGCCTCAGCGTTCACGCCGGCGGCCTCCTCCCTTGCGCCACAGTTCGCACACCTTCCGCCGCATCCCACGCAAACATGGCCTGCCGACTCGTCGTGCGCTGCGCCCGATAGGAGTAGAAGGACCCGCTGCAGGCCGTGCACTGTGCCGAATCGAACGCCAGCACAGCTCCCGCTCGCTCGACAGCCTGGCGCGCCCCGGCCGAGAGATCCATCGACACGGCTCCACCCGTCGTCCGGCTGGCGATAGACAGGCCGAACCGCTCCACCGCGGGCTCCATATCCTCCGATGAGAACTCATAGCAACAAGTGCCAATGTGTGGGCCGATCGCGGCGATCACCCTCGACGATCCTTCTCGGTACATCGTTTCTACAGCCCGTTCCAGCACTCCCGCTACCAGTCCCCGCCATCCCGCGTGTACCGCTCCAACCAGCCCCTCGGGGCTTCCGAGCGCAACGGCCATGCAGTCGGCCGTCAGGATCACCGGGCAGCCGCCACTGTTCGCCAGTACGATCGCGTCCGCCTCGATCAAGCTGCCACCTGGCTCCGGATCGATCGCGACATCTGCTCCGTGAACTTGCCTCAGGCGCAGCACTGCCAGCCTCGCGGGAACCACCGCCAGCAGGCTGTGAGCCTCGCCTCCGGGTGCAATGGTCGCCATATCGTTGTCCGATCTGTCGGACCATGCCACCTCGACTGGCGTACCGGGAATCGAGTAATGGATCATGCTCACGGGGCCACCCCTGCGGCGGCGGGGAAGGCGGGTTAGCTGTCCTGACGGAGGAACCTCGGAAGATCGAGATCGTCCCCTCCGAGTTCTTCGAGCATCGAATCCACGTCGCTACCGAAACTGGTCGACGAACCGTTGCGACCCGGATCGTGGAGAGTCGACGAGACGCCATGCCGCTGCCCACGGAGCGTACCGTTGCGCGAGTCCTCCCAGCTTTCGAAGCCCGCCGCTATGACAGTAATCCTAACCCCGTCTTCGAGGCTTTCGTCCTGGGTGTGGCCAAAAATGATATTCGCATCCGGATGCGTGGCGGAATGAATGATCTCCATCGCCTCGTTCACCTCCAGGATGCCAAGATCGCTCGAGCCAACCACATTGACCAGCACCCCCCGGGCACCCTCGATGGACGTCTCCAGTAACGGGCTCGTAATAGCCGCCCGTGCTGCCGTCACGGCACGCCCGTCGCCGGCTGACTGTCCGATACCCATGATGGCAGTTCCCGCATCTTGCAAGACCGTCCTGACGTCGGCAAAATCCGTATTCACCAGGCCGGGAACGGTGATCAGATCCGTAATGCCCCGTACCGCCTGCAAGAGCACCTCGTCGGCCGTACGAAAGGCAGCCAGCAGGCTCGTCTTCTCCGTCGAATTGTTGAGCAGCCTGTCGTTCGGGATGACGATGATGGCATCCACCTTCTCCCGGAGCTTCTCGATCCCCTGATCCGCCTGGAGCGATCGCTTGCGCCCCTCGAACGTGAACGGCCGCGTCACCACTGCCACGGTCAGTGCCCCAAGCTGGCGCGCTATCTCCGCCACTACGGGAGCCGCACCTGTGCCCGTACCGCCGCCTTTGCCGGCGGTAACGAACACCATATCCGCCCCCTTCAAGACCTCCTCGATATTCGCACGATGATCCTCGGCAGCCTGCCTCCCCACCTCGGGATTGCTCCCGGCTCCGAGTCCCCTCGTCAGATCCCCTCCTATGTCGAGCTTCAGGTCGGCGTCGCTCATCAACAGCGCCTGGGCGTCCGTATTCATGGCTATGAACTCGACCCCCGTGAGGCTGGAATCGATCATCCGGTTGACCGCATTCACCCCACCGCCTCCTACCCCGACTACCTTGATCAGGGCGTAATAATTGCTCGGCTCGAACGCCACCATACCTTCCTCCAGGCTTACCATATCGACCTCAAGACCCTCTGCACGACCGCTATATCTGCTCACGATACGATTCCACTCGACCACGGCAAGACCACACTAACCGATATAATGCTTCCCTGCACTCGATTGCCGTCTTGCCTTTCCCCGACCCAACCACCCCTCCGAAGGAAGGCCGACGCGTCACGACCCGATCGCAGGATCGCCGACCCTCAACCATACATGAGAACCCGGGGTGCTTGCTCATGCAAGCGCCGGACCTTACCAAGGCCAGCCGTATTACGCCTCTACCAGCACTGTTACCGAGCCCACTCCCGGAACAGCGCAACGACCCGGCACCATCACCACGCCATATGGTCCCCGGGCACTCCCGGTCAACTACGGCCCAGCATCAAGTCGGAAGCCAACCAGGCGGACTTCGGTTCTCAACTCTATTCCCGAACGGTCCAGCACCACCTCCGCTACGTAATCAATCAGGCGCTTCACATCGTCTGCCGACCCACCGGGATCCACCTGCAGGAAGTTCGCATGCTTCTCCGACACCGTAGCAGTGCCGAGCCTGAATCCCTTGAGACCAGCCTGCTCGACGAGTGCGCCGGCGGCCTGCCCCGGGGGATTGACGAACACCGAGCCTGCATTCGATCCGCCCGGCTGGTTCTCCCTCCTCCAGTGGACGATCTCGGCCAGGGTGCCTTCCAGTTCTGCTATCCTACGTTCCAGATCGGCCGATCCAGGCGGGTTAACCCGCAGATCGGCCTGCAGCACGACCTCGTCTGCTGACACGTTTGACGACCGGTAGCCGAGTTCGAGCTGTCCGGACCCCGCCTCCCGCCATCGACCGGTCCTCAGGTCCAGGATCATGCAGCTTTCGAGCACCTGCGAGATGTCGGAGCCGTGCCCGCCGGCGTTCATCCTGACCGCCCCTCCCACCGTTCCCGGCACGCCGACACACCATTCCAAGCCGGAAAGGCCCAGGGCAACGGCTTTTCTCGCCATTACGGGCATCGCAAGTCCCGCCCCCGCCCGAACGGTCGCAATGGGTTCAGCGCCCAACACCTCCATCCCTGCCAAGCCGTCCCCCAGGGTAACCACAAGACCCGGAAAACCGCCATCGGCTATCAGCATGTTCGATCCTTTGCCGAGGACAAGGAGCGGCAGCGACGTCTCGGCGGCCGCCAACGCCCCCGCAAGAGCCTCCATCTCGGCCACGCTCTCCACTCTCACCATCAGAGAAGCCCGACCGCCGACCCGGTATGTCGTCGCGGCCCCAAGCGGGAAGTCCCTCACGAGCCTCTCCCCGAAAATCCCTCCCAGAACTCCTTCCAGCCTGCCGGCCTGATCCGTAGCGCCCGCACGATCCGAGGATGGCGTCGACGCACAACGCAGCGCATGGCCCCGCACCTCCTGCCCGTGACGATCCGCCATCAAGTCCGTAGCCAGCGAGGTAATGTCACCAGCCCCCAGCGATATGCAGAGGTCACCCTCCCTGAGCAGTCCTCTCACCAGCTCGACGAGCTCCGCACGCCCCGGCACGTAGTAAACGGGCAGGCCCGGCTTGCAAGCGCTTACGGCGTCGGCGACCACTCTGCCCGACACGCCGGGAAGAGGATCCTCCCCTGCCGGGTACACGTCGGTAACCACGACCAGATCCGCTATGCCCAGCGGCGGTCCGAAACGTGGCCCCACGTCACGGGTGCGGGAGTAGCGGTGGGGCTGGAACACCGCTACCAGCCGTTGCGGAGCGAGCAGCCGTGCGGCCTCCAGCGTGACCGCAACCTCGCCGGGCAGGTGAGCGTAGTCATCAACGAGACGCGCCCCTCTGAACGATCCCCGCTGCTCGAAACGCCTTGCCACGCCCCCAAAGGTTGCGAGCGCACGCGCCGCGGCTCCGAATGTCCCGCCTGCCTCCACCGCTGCCACGGCCGCCACGGCCGCATTCCGAACGTTGTGAATACCGACCACTGGAATCGTGAACGTGCCCGCGACCGAACCGTTCTCGGCGAGCCCGAACGAGGATCCCGCCGCCGTCTGGTTCACGTCGACAATCCTCCAGGCAGCATCCTCCGAGAGTCCCACCGAGCGAACTACGACGCCCGCATCCCGGCAGGCCGCCACTTCCTGGCCGACGCGCATTGAGGCGCAGTCATCGGCCCCTACTACCAATGCTTCCCTACAGTCCTGGCCGAACCTCTCGAAAGCGCTCTCGAGTGCTTCCACGCTCCCGTAGTGGTCCAGGTGGTCAGCTTCGATGTTGGTTACAACCCCGATATCGCTGTCGAGTTCGAGAAAGGTCCCATCGCTCTCGTCGGCCTCCACCACCAACCACTCCCCCTCGTCCCAAACAGCGTTGGTGCCCACTTCGTTGAGATCGCCACCAATCATAAAAGACGGATGGAGCCCCGCCTGCACCAGGCACATCGCCAACATGGAGGTAGTGGTCGTCTTGCCGTTCGTGCCGGCAACAGATATCGTCCGGCGCCGACGGGTGATCGCCGCGAGCGCCTCGGCCCTCGACATGATCTCGATACCAGCCGCCTCCGCTGCCCGGATCTCCGGGTTGGAAGACCGTACGGCGGGAGACGCTATCAACACCTCCGCTCCCTGGACGTTCTCCGGGGCATGGAAAACGGTCACAGGTATCCCGAGCGCTTCCAGTCGCAGGAGAGCAACGGACTTCTTGAGGTCGCTGCCGCTTACCTCGTGGCCCTGCGCAGCCAGTACCGACGCGATAGCGCTCATCCCCGCGCCGCCGACACCGACTACATGTACCCGCCGCTTTCCGCTCAGATCCACGTCACCAACTTACGCCCCGCCGGCCCTCATCGTCGCTTGCCGCGCGCCACCGACTCCGCAAGGTCGGCGATGGCCCCGGTCGCGCTTGCGAACCCGAGCGCTCCGAGCGCTCCGGACATCTCGACCAGCCGAGCGGGGTCGCCCGCCAGTGCCTCCACTGTCTCCACGAGCTGCGTCACGTCAAGGTCCTCTTCCCTCAACATCACGGCACCGCCCTGCGCTACGAGCTGCCGGGCGTTCCGCGCCTGGTGGTCGTGGGGCGCTCCGGGTAGCGGGATAAGAACGGCCGGCATTCTCGCGGCTGCGAGCTCCGCCACCGTAACTGCCCCGGCTCTGCAGATCATCATGTCGGCTGCTGCGTAGACCGCTCCCATCCGCTCCTCGTAACCGACGATCCTGTAGTGGAGCCTGTCGTCTGAACCCGCCGCCGCAACCGCCTCCCCATCCGACCCTACTCCGGTAACCGCTGACGAGGGACCCAGGTTCCGTCGCTCGGCCTCCTTTCGTACCCAATCCACATCCCGGTCTCCAGCGATGTGATAAACGGCGATATCTCTCCTACTTCCGATAGCAGCCGCCATCTCCAACGCAAGCTCGTTCACGCGCTTCGCTCCGAGTGACCCCCCCATCACCGCTACCACCAGCCTTCCGTCCGGAATGCCCAGTTCACGACATGCATCTACTCGCGCGACAGCGGCGGGCAGGGACCCGGCCCTGATCACACCCGCCTGCAGCACCTCCGGCCTAACCGGCACCCCCGTAATCCTCTTTCGTGGAAGCTCCGTCTCCTCCCATGCGACAGCAGACACCCGAGCAAAGCGAGCGAGGACGCGGTTCGCTCGCCCGGCCACGCTGTCGACGTTCACGACAACAAGGGGAACACGCTTGATTACCGCAGCCAGCGCCGGACCGGCGCTGGTATAGCCCCCGAACACCACCACGACAGACGGCCTCCGCCGGATCACGAGCGTCAACCCACCAAGGACGGCCCGTGCTGCGCTCGCGAGCGACACGACCACCCCTCCCGCGAATGCGATGCTCCCTGCAATGCGCCGGCAGCCCGCGACGGTGCCCCCCCGACGGTGTGGCAGCCCGCGGCCCGGCAGGTACGCGGCCTGCAGCCCAGAGGTATCCCACACCTTCGCCTCCAGCCCCCGACGTCCCCCTACAAGCTGTACGGAGCCTGCACCGTGGCGTGCCTCGACCTCGAGGGCAACCTCGAGAGCAGGTATCGCATGCCCTGCGGTCCCGCCACCGACCACCAGCGCCCAAAGCCCGCGCTTGGCGCCTGCAGCGGGGCCGCGCACGCGCGCCACTACCCGGAGCCGCCGGCCACTGCCGCCCCCGACCGTGCGTATGCCGCTTTGCGCCGCGTTCCCGATCTCGCACCGCTGTCCGCCCTTCCCGTTCCCTTAGCGGCCGCGCCCGCGCGCGTGCGACCCGACCCGCCATCTGCGACCGTACGGAGTCCCCGCTCCCCATGCACCGCGATGTCGTAGAGGATACCGAGCCCCGCCATCGTGGCCACGAGAGCCGAACCGCCGTACGAGATCAACGGCAGCGGGACACCGGTCACCGGCAGGACCCCGAGGCTCGTACCGATGTTCAGGATCGTCTCTCCGCCTATCCATGCCGTGATCCCGAGAGCGAGGAGCGCCTCGAACCGGTTGGGTGCCGCCTGGGCCACCCTGAAACCAGTCCAAGTGAGGAACGCAAGCAGTCCGAGCACGACGAGGGCGCCCACGATACCCGTCTGCTGGCCGATGGTCGAGAATATGAAGTCCGTGTTCGCTTGCGGCAGGAAGCCCCAGTAGGCGGTGCCCTGCCCGAACCCGACTCCCACCGTGTGACCGGTACCAAGGCTGATCAGGGATTGCGCCACCTGGTAGCCGGCTGTCTGTGCATGAGAGAACGGATGGAGGAAAGAAAGCAGGCGCTCCCGCCTGTAGGGCGCTGCCACGGCCAGTACTGCGCCTGCGGCCATGAACCCCGCGGCCGTGCCGGCGACTGCGCGCCCCCGAACGCCCGAGCCCAGCAGGAGCACGAAGGTGATGCCCACTATCACCATGGTCGTGCCGAGATCCGGCTGCAACATTATCAGGCCGCCGGTAAGTGTCAGCAAGCCAACAACCGGAAAGAGCGCCTCTTTCGCCGGGCGATCGGAACCTGCTCGCCTTGCCGTCAGATCGGCCGCGAAAATCACCCATGCAAGCTTCATGACCTCTGAAGGCTGGATGGAGATGGATCCTGTGCCGATCCACCTCGCAGAGCCCGACATGCTCTTGCCGAAGCCTGGAAGCAGTACCATCACCAGCAGCCCGATCGCTCCCACGAATAGGACGTAGCGGAGCTTGCGCAACCTCTCGGTCTTGACCCACGCCGCAACGAGAAAAGCGACGATCCCGAGAACGCTCCAGGCACTCTGGCGCAGGAAAAAGTACCAGACCGAATGATGGTCGAGAACCACGGCCATATAGGGAGACGAAGCAAGGGACATGATGACCCCACCGGCAAGGAGCATCACGACACAAAGCGGCAACGCCCTGGAGGGGGGGATCGCCTTCATCGGGCATTCTCCACTGGTGGGCCATCGCCATCCGTCGCTCTCTCCGCCGTTCGCTTCACGCGTTTCCCGGTCTGCAGGCGTACGCTCCGCGCTCCGGCTCGCTCTTCGGCGATGCGCCGGAAATCGTCGCCTCTCTCCTCGTAGGACCCGTACCAATCGAAAGACGTGCACCCCGGCGAGAGCAGAACCGCGTCTCCCGATCCGGCAGCCGACGTAGCGGCGACAACGGCCTCGGCCATCGAACCCGCAAAGACCACGGGCGCCAGGCCGGCGAATACCGCCGCCACCTCCCGAGCTGCCTCGCCGATTGCAACGACCGTCTTGGGAGCAGGCCTCGCAAGCGCCATGCCCGAAAGGTCGAGATCCTTGTTGCGCCCCCCGGCAATGAGTACGACCCCTCCCACCGGGCCTGCGCCGACCCCCTCGAGCGCCCTCACCGTGGACGTCGGAGTCGTCGCCTTGGAGTCGTCGTAGTACCGGACGCCGTCTACCTCGCCCACCAGCTCAACCCTGTGGGGAAGACCCCGGAACCCTGCCAGCGCCTGCCGGCAGCCGGCCAGGCTCGCGCCGGCGCTCGTGGCAATCGCCAGTGACGCCAGCATGTCCTCCAGATCGTGCGGGAAGCTTCGTTGCAGCTCGGTGATCCGGATGACCTCCTCGCCATCCGGGCCCTTCAGGGCGATCTCGTCGCTGGTCCAACGGATCACCGAGCCGGCTCGCCCTCCGCCGATGTCCAGACGGACCATCTCCAAGCCGACAGCCTCCGCCTCCCGACCCATCTGCCGGGCCGTCTTGCCCGGCTCGCCGCCGCCCGGGCGAGACACCTGGCCGCCGCCCGGGCGGGTGCGTACACTATCGAACATCACGATGCGGGCACCACAGGCCACTGACGCCGCGGTGGCCTCCTCCATCACGACGGCATCACCCGCGCACGCCACTATCACCCCTCCGGGCTTCATACCCTGGAAGATCCGAGCCTTCGCCGAGCGGTAGGAGGCGAGATCAGGGTGCCAGTCGAGATGGTCGGGCTCGAAGTTCAGCCAGGCCCCCACGGCCGGTGCCAGCCCCGTAGTGGTGGCCAGCTGGAAGGAGGACACCTCCGCTACCACAACGTCGCATGCCGAATCGTCAACGGATATGAGCGGCAGGCCGATATTGCCGGCGGAAAGCGCCTTCATTCCTGATGCACGAAGCATCTCGGTGACCAGCGTCACGACCGTGGTCTTCCCGTTGGTTCCCGTTACTGCCACAAGCGGTACCGAGAGCCGCTCCCGGCCCAGCTGCAACTCACTCACGATTTTCGGCCCGGCGAGGGAGAAAACCGGATGCCTCGGCGGCACCCCGGGGCTTACGACAACCCGGGCGGCTGCGGCAACGAGCTTTGCCAGCTGCTTCCCGTTCGGGGCATTGGCCCGTACGCCACCGTCGGGGATCGGCCCCGGAGCCAGGTCCTGCGAAAGGGCTCTCGCGCCGCGACGTCTCCGGTTGCCTGACGCGTCCCGATGCCGGCTGGCCTTCCCCCCGCTGCCCGATATGACCGTGCCCTTTCCGATCACGCTCCCACGAGGGATTACGGTCCCCTTCGGGATCACGTTACCGCCCGCGATCACGGTCCCTTCCGGCGTCACGCTGACGCCCGGAACCCCGGATCCCGCCTGCCCTCCCGACATCTCACCAGCCCGCAGCGCTTTGCCTCTGGCCTTTTCGCTCCCTTCCGGCGCGGGTAGAGGTGCATCGTCGATCACGACCACCTCTCTTCCCTCGCCAGCAAGTCTCGCAACCACCGCAGTGCCGGTACGCCCCGCTCCCACTACGAGCGTGAAGTCCGTAACAGCAGATCGGCGCGGGTTGGGCACTTCCGAATCGGGCATTCCCGAGCTGGAACCTTGCGGGTCGGGCATTCCCGAGCTGGCCATTCTCACCAACCTCCTCATCGCACCTTGGCGATCAGGCCGCTCACGGAGATGAAATCCGCATAGAACACCCCGAGCCCGAAGATCGCGAAGAGCGCCGCAACGATCCAGAAGCGCACGATCACCGTGGTCTCGGCCCATCCCTTCAGCTCGAAATGATGGTGCAACGGTGCCATCTTGAAAACACGCCGGTGGAAGACCTTGAACGCGAACACCTGCACGATCACCGACAGCGTCACTATGACGAAAAGTCCCCCGATGATCAGCAGCAGGAGTTGAAGGTCCATCGACATGGCCAGGCCGGCAAGGCCGCTCCCGATGGCAAGTGAACCCGTATCTCCCATGAAGATCTTGGCCGGTGCGGCGTTCCACCACAGGAACCCCGCACACGAACCGGCAAGTGCCAGCGCTATCAGGCTCAGGTCCAGTGCAGACGAGACCCGGTAGATGTTGAAATGCCGGTACTGCCAGTAGCCGATGATCGCCAATGTGAAGAAGCAGAAGGCCGCCGACCCGGCCGCAAGGCCGTCGAGCCCGTCGGTCAGATTGACGGCGTTAGACGCCCCCACGATAATGACCACCG
The DNA here is from genome assembly GCA_021816935.1 of Actinomycetes bacterium. Lineage (GTDB taxonomy): Bacteria > Actinomycetota > Acidimicrobiia > Acidimicrobiales > JAMCPL01 > JAKAWR01. The sequence goes on along the minus strand of JAKAWR010000008.1, from coordinate 35,552 downwards.
CCCAGATCCCCCATCCCACCGCTCCAAGGTTGAGTCCCGTGGAATCCCAGCGCGTGAACGACAGGTAGGTAGAGACGTGACCCCACTGCTCGATGACAGCAACGTAAAGGCCTGCAGCACCAACCTGGGCGATAAACTTGGCTCTCTTGTTCAGCCCGAGGTTGCGCTTGTTCCGCACCTTCAACAGGTCGTCCAGGAAGCCGATGACGCCGAATACGACCACCAGCCCGATCAGCATCAGCCCGTCCCGGGTCGGCCCGATGCCGGTCTTGATGTGCGCCAGAAGGTAAGCGGCCACGACGGCGCCCAGCAGTGCGATCCCACCCATCGTCGCCGTCCCCTCCTTCGCCTTGTGCATGTGCGGGCCGTCGTCACGGATCCGCTGGCCCACGGACCTGGCGAGTAGCCACCGCCTGAGAAGCGGTGTGAAGATCGCGGCAAGGACGAGGGCAAGCCCGCCGGACGCCATGAGCGGTATCACGACTGCGTCCCTACGGGCTGCCGCGCCAGAACAGCCGCGACCTCTTCCGAGTCATCGAAATGGGACACCGCGCCACCCTGCTCGATCGTCGTCTCGTGACCTTTGCCTGCAACCAGCACCACGTCTATCGCTCTCATTGCCGCCACCGCCAGCCGGATCGCCCTGCGCCTGTCGGGCTCCACCACGACAAGCCTCTCGCTCGGCACATTTTCCGCCCCGTATGTCTCCGCTCCCCGACCGCCGATCCCCGCTCCCCTGGCCGTGCCAGCCATCTCCCGGACCAGTTCCTCTTCGCCCGCCCGCGAGCCATGAGTGGCCCTCACTATCCGGGTCCGGTACCCTGGCGCGGTCCCCATCCGGGACTCGGGCGCGGTCCCTACTCGGGACCCTGGCACGCCCGCGATTATCTCTTCGATGATCGAACCCGGGTCCTCGTCCCTCGGGTTGTCCGAGGTCACAACCGTCACCTCGGCCATGCGGGATGCGATCTCGCCCATGAGCGGTCGCTTTCCCCTGTCCCTGTTGCCACCGCATCCGAAAACGCAGAGCACTCGACCTTCCTTCGCAGCGAACAGCGCCCGGGCGGCTCCGAGCGATGCCTCCAAGGCGGCGGGTGTATGTGCGTAGTCGACTACAACCCATCCCCCCGATCCCTGAACCAGCCATCTGCCCGGCACGCGCGCCATCCCGGCGAGCCCTTCGGCAATCCGCCTCTCTTCTATGCCCATGGCCAGAGCCGCCTCGGCAGCCGCCATCGCGTTCGCCACGTTGTGCTCGCCTGCCATTGGGATCGTAATCCGCAGTCCCCGCCAGGTGAACGAGGTTCCGTCAATGCCCGTTGTCACGTCTTCGGCAGCCGCAAGCCCAAAACTCCTCACGGGTACGCCCTCCATGGAAGCTGCAAGCCTCCTGCCCCATGGATCGTCGTCGTTGACCACCGCCAGGCGCACGTGGCCGCTCTTGAACAGGGCTGCTTTCGCTGCGAAATAGCTTTCGAGGTCCCCGTGGTAGTCAAGATGTTCCGGTGACAGGTTGGTGAAAACGCAGACCTCGAAAGTGATCCCGCCGACCCGCTCCTGAGCAATGCCGTGCGACGACACTTCCATCACCGCGGCCCCGGCGCCTTCCGCCACAGCCTGAGCAAGCCTCTCCTGGAGCACAGGCGCCTCGGGCGTGGTCCTGGCCCCGTCTAGGGTACCTATTACCTCGGTTCCGATACCGGCCGCCTGCAGGATCGACGAGATCATCGCCACGACCGTCGTCTTGCCGTTGGTGCCCGTGACGCCCACGATGCGCAGCCTCGCTGACGGCCGGCCGTAGAGGTTGCAGGCGAGGGTCGCCATCGACGCCCGCAAGTCCGCGGCAGCGACCAGGATCTGAGGGGACTCAACTTGAACAGGCCGCGAGCAGAGAAGGGCAACGGCACCTGCAGCGACCGCATCGGCGGCGAAGTCGTGGCCGTCCCGCAACGAGCCGGGTAGGCAGGCAAACAGGGCCCCGGGCCTCACGTTGCGGGAATCGAAGACGATGGAAGAAACCGTCACTCCGGCAAGTGTCCCCGACGTGCCTGAGACCGGAACGCCCTCGAGCAGGTCGCCAAGCGGTGCCGCAAATCCCGGTTTTCTGGCACGCGACTCAGTCAACTCTCGCTCCCTTGCCTGACACCGCCTGGTCTACGATCTGGCGCAGGCTGGCCCGGCTATCGTTGACTCCCGGCGCCGATATACCCTGCCAGCCAAGGGGGACAGGCTGGCTCGTCCCGCCGGTGATCACGGGTGGAGGCGACGGCGGAATCGCAAACAGATGGGCTGCATACTGCATAATCTCGCTGAACACTGGAGCGGCCGCAGACCCTCCATAGTCCCCCCGCGGCCTTACCAATACTACGCACGCTGCGAGTGAGGGATCGCCGGCGGGTAGGAACCCACAGAACGTGCCCCAGAACGCTCCCGGTATGAAGCCGGGACCGTTGGGGTTGACGATCTGGCTCGTGCCGGTCTTCCCCGCTACGTTGTACCCCGGAACACCTGCTTCAACGCCGGTGCCGTACATGACGACCCTCTCGAGCATGCCCGTAAGTTCCTGCGCCGCCTGCGCCGGCATGACCCTGCGCGAAGCGAGCCGAGCGGGCCTCGTCAACTTGCCCTTCGGACTGATCTCAGCCCGAACAAGCCTCGGCGGTACCATCACCCCGCCGTTTGCCACCGAAGCCATCAGATCGGTCAACTGCATGAGGGTGACACCAGTGTCCTCGCCGATTGGAGTCGACCCCATAGCGGAGGCCGACCACGAGGACGCCGGGGCGGCAATCCCGGGAGACGCCCCCGGAAAGCCGAGCCCAGTGGGACGGCCGAATCCCAGGTTGCTGATCTGTGCCGCAAGTCTCTGCGCTCCCAGCCTGCCTGTGATCTCGATGGTACCCAGATTCGAAGAGTAGGCGATCACCTGCGTCGCTGTGTACCGGATCACGCCGTGGACCTCCGCATCGGAGAACCTCCATCCTCCCAAGTCGATATAGGGGGGGATTGTCACTGGCGTATCAGGCGTGATGATGCCGTCTGCGAGTGAGGCCGAGAACGTCACGAGCTTGAAGACGGAACCGGGTTCGTAGACCATGTTCGTTGCCAGGTTGTCCGGTGCTTCCGTCACGACACCAGTCGCGGGGTTCGACACGAGGTTGGCCATGGCAAGAACCGCCCCCGTACGTACATTCATGATGATGGCGCTCCCCTGTGGTGCGCCCTGGCTGCGGAGCTGGCCAGCAAGAGCCTCCTCGGTTGCGTACTGGAGCGGCTCGTCGATCGTGAGCTCGAGACCAGTCCCGGGCTGTGCAGACCTAACCACCCGGTTGCCCTGGGGCAGCGGGACGCCCTGCGGGGAGTACGTCACCTCGGTCTCTCCGGGACGGCCTGACAGCGGCGCGTTGTACTGCTCCTCCAGCCCAGCGTACCCGAGCCCGTTCGTGTTCACTGAGCCGATCACCGGTTCTGCGAGATCGCCTGCCGGGTAGACCCTGACCGTTGTGGGTTTCGCGTAGATACCGGCCAGACCCTTTGAGAGCACCGCCTGCGCGTTCGCCACGGCAATATTCCGCGCTAGAACCGTGTAGCCGGTCTTGACACTTAGCTGGGACGTCAGCGCGGCCTCGAACGTACCGAGGAGTGGCGCAAGGATTGCCGCGTAAGAGGCAGGATCCCTGACGAGATTCGTATCGGCGTATACCTCGCTTCGCTCGACGCTCACAGCGAGCAACCGCCCCTCCCGATCGTAAATCGCACCCCGCAACGCTGGTGTGGGCTGTATCTGCGTCGTTTCGTAACTCGCACGGGCCGCGTAGGCCAGCGAGTGGACCTCCTGCACGTAGACCAGCTGGGCAACGAGTACAAGAAAAGCAAGCGCCACTCCCACCTTGATCACCAGAATCCTGCGCCGCGGAAGAGCCGGGGTGCGATCCGTTGGTCTCATCCGGCCGCCGTCCCCGGGCCGTTGGTGGCGATAGGCACCGGCGTAGCGCTCCCACCGGGAGAAGCGGTTGTGCCGGAGTTGGGGGTGTCCGAGCGAACTGTCGGGGGGTGGACGACGGATGTCCTCCCGCCAGCAGTGGAGGTGGGCGAAACCGGTCCCCCGGCCGCTAGCGAACGCTGCAGGATACTGCCAGGTTGCTCCAGTAAGCCGAGCTCCACCGACAGATTACTTCCGGTGCGCTGAGCGACATTGACCTCGCTCTGGAGGTTCCCGACGGTCACCTGACGGCCGGCTATCCACGCATCGGCCGCCACAATCGCCAGCAACGTCACTACGAGAACAACAGCACCAGCCGTCACGACAATCCAGGCCGGAAGCTGTCGGGGAGGCGCTTGCGAGCGCGCGGAACAAGCACGGCGCTCCGCGCTGGGAGCGGCACTGGGCAGCGAGGAGTACGCCGGCCGGCCGGCGCTTCGGCTGCCTGCCTGTCGCGCTACAGCGGCCGGGGTCGTCGTGGGTCGGGCGGCGGAGCCGCGTGTTGCCCTGAGCCGTACGACGTTGGACCGTGACGCCCCGGACCCTGCCGCCCTGGACCGTGACCCACCCGACCCTGCCGCCCTGGACCGTGACCCACCCGACCCTGCCGCCCTGGACCGTGACCCACCCGATCGTGCGGCGGTGGACCAGGTAGCCTGCGCCCTTCTCGCTGAACGCTCCCCGCGCCGGGGCGCACGGCCTGCAGCCACCTCTGTGGACCGCGGCATCGTCAAGCCGCCTTCATAACCCGCTCGAACGCACGCAGCCGAGCGCTTTCGCTTCTTCGGTTCGAGGCGATCTCCTCGGGAGAGGGCCGCTTCGCCCCTTTGAATAGCAGCCTACCCAGGCTTGCTGCCCCGCATCCGCAGGGAAGCTGCGGCGGGCACGTACAGCCCCCCGTCGCTGCCCGGGTCAGTCCGGATTTCACAACGGCGTCCTCTCCCGAGTGGTACGAGATCGCAACAAGCCGTCCACCGTTGCCAAGGAGATCCACTGCCGCCCCGATAGCGGCCGGCAGCTCCTCGCTCTCGCCGTTCACGGCTGATCGCAGAGCCTGGAAAACCCGCTTTGCCGGATGCCCCCGGCGGCGCCCCGCCGGCGGCAGTACCGATTCGACAACGCTGACAAGGTCCTGCGCTCTCTCGATGGGCCGGGCGCGGACGATAGCATCGGCAAGGCGAGCGGCGTGGCGCGCCTCGCCGTGATCACGCAGGAGAACTGCCAGCGTACCCACGTCAATCATGTCGAGCAGTTCCGCAGCTGTGACGCCGGCCGATCTGTCCATCCTCATGTCGAGGGGACCGTCATGCAGGTAGCTGAAGCCTCGTTCTGTCTCGTCGAGCTGGAACGAACTCATCCCCAGATCGAAAAGAACCCCCGAAAGAGGCGGCGAAGCCACCTCTGCGATACTCGAGAACCGTGAATGAACGAGCCGGGCCCGCCTCCCGAAGCGACCGAGCCTTCCGGCGGCAATGGCGAGCACTTCACCGTCACGATCGAGGCCAACGACCGTCACGTCAGGATCGGCATCAAGGATGGCTTCCGAGTGACCACCGGTACCGACGGTTGCATCTACCACCACACCCGCCGGAATCCCGGCAAAGATCTCCACTACCTCACTCACCATGACCGGAACGTGGGTGGTTCCCTCACTCCTCAGAGATCGCCCGCCGGCGGATCCACCCCTGCGGCCACCCCCGGAGCCGGTCATGGTTGGATACCGCCGTAGATGAGGGTCTCCTCCTGTGAACGCTCGATCTCCTCCCAGCGGGAGGGGTTCCAGAGCTCGACGTGGTCAATCATGCCGCAAATCACCACCTCCTCTGCCAGATCTGCAAAAGTGCGGAGCCGGACCGGCAACGGGATACGGCCCTGCCCATCGGTTTTCGTCTCAAAGGCACCTGATGCCCAAACCCTCGCCCGGTTGAGGCCCTCCAATGACGCCGTTGACTCCTGGCGCATCCGCCTCTCGAGCATCTCGAACTCGACGGGTCTCCAGACGGCCACGCAGCCGCCCACATGGGCTGTAACGATCGCCCCCTCGGTGAACGCCCCGGCGAATCGCGCTGGCAGTATCACCCGGCCTTTGGCGTCAAGGCTGTGGTCGAAGCGGCCGAAAAAGCTGTCAGTGTTCATCGCTCGCAGCAACTTCATGGGGCACCCCGGTTGCCCGGTCAGGTGGCTTAACCGCTCCGCGGGACGGTCCGACCACTCCACTGCCTGCCTCCCGGTTCGGACGCCCAGCGCCTGCCACCGCAACCCCGATGGCGAGGCTGTTCCACTTCCCACCTCGGAGCCCTGGATGTACGGTAGGCGTCAGCCCATATGATCCCCTACGAACCATAGTGCTCCACTCTACACCACTTTCCACCCTGGAGTGGGATCAATCAGTGACAGTCCGACCACCAGCGGCACCAGCGCTTACTCCGACGTCAAGCCGTCGCACCGTTCACCCCTCTCGCCGCCAGCTCGCAGGAACGGACGTTTCCGCTGAAACTCCGGGTTTCCCCGGCGTCGCCGGGCCGGCGGTATGCGATATTGCGGTAAGCACGCTGGAGATCATCGGGGCGATGAGGGCTGACCCCGCTCTAGCTGAGGAGTCGCGGGCCGTTGTGCTTGACGAGGAGCTTCGCAAGTTGCCCGAGCCGGTAAGAAGAGTATTACGAAGTTTCGCTGAGCCACGAGCGGCGGCTGGCATCCACCGATTCAGCGAACGGCTGACCACACGTTAAACGCTGCCAAGCCGGCGAGAACAAGCGAGGCGATTTTCGTCACGGTTGCCACGTTCAGCACCCGAAGCAGAGTACCACCCGCTACCACCGCCAGACCCGCTACCACCCACATGGCGCTCAGCGAGCCAAGGGCCACGGCCAGCGGCGCATGGTACCTGCCCGCCAGATTCGCGGTGAGGACCTGGGTCAGGTCGCCCCATTCCGCAATGAAGATCACTGCAAACGCGGACAGCACGGGCCAGGCTCTCCACGCTCCAGTGCCTTCCACGGTGGGAAATGCTCGCGATCCTTGCGGGTTGCGAGCGCTGGGGACTGCCCGAACTGTCCCGCACCGGGGTTGCCCGTCCACCGGCTCCGCGCCAGGCCCGTCCACGTCTCGCTCGCCGGACCCATCCACGTCTCGCTCGCCAGGCCCGTCCACGTCTCGCTCGCCAGGCCCGTCCACCGCCCCCTCGCCGGACCCATCCACGTCTCGCTCGCCAGGCCCGTCCGCCGCCCCCTCGCCGGACCCATTGATCGAATCGCGGCCGCCAGGCTGAGAGGCATGCTCGCCTTCTCTCGTACCCCGCCACCACATGTACCCCGCACCCCCTAAGAAAAGCCCAGCGGCAAGCCCATCCACAGCCTGTCTGGACATCACGGAGAAGAGCGCTGCCCCGGCGCTAACGGCTATAGCGACATGCACGGAAAAAGCGGCCGCCGCGCCGATCCACACCTGCAGCGGCCGGCCCCGAGTGGCGAGCAGCAGCGTAGCGAACATCGTCTTGTCCGGCAGCTCCCCCAGGAAGACCACGGCAAAGGCGACGAGAACGACGTCGAAATGCACTGCCCCAGTTTACGGACCCGTTACGCTTCAGCCGCTTGCGGTCGGCAGTTCGTGAAGCTCTGCGCCCTCCTCTGCGGCGCCACCTGCCGACCCCGGTGGCGCCGGTGGCGCCGGTGGCGCCCCGGGAACAACGGGAACAATCAACGGCCGCTTGAGCTGGCTGCCATAACGCGAGGTGCCGCCGTGCCCGAGAAGAGGGTGGCGTCGCTCAAGCCCTCTGCCCTGCGCCAGTGCAACGACCGCGACGACCACCACGGCAACACCCGCAAGGACCCACCAGAGCAGCGCCATACCTACCCCCACATACTTGAGGCCGGACCCGGCAATGGCAAGCATGATAGCGGGGCGTATCAGGCCGTCCGGAACACGCGGCGAGAGCAACGAACCCACCAGGACTCCGGGCACGCTGCCGATCACGAGTGCAGCGGTGACAGCGAAGGCCACATGCCCGAAAAGCACGGCGCCCAGCGCCGCCGCCGCGGTGAGGGGGATTGCCTGGGTTAGATCGGTGCCCACCAGTTCGCTCGCAGAAAGTGCCGGGAACAGGAACATGAAAAGCACCACCATCAGCGAACCGGCGCCGACCGAAGTGAAGCCGACCATGAACCCACCTATCACCCCGACCACCAACGTGGGAGTCGGCTTGACAGTCACCATGCCCGAGGTGCCGCCACCCTTCCGCCCTGACCTCCGGCTGACCAGGTAACGCAGCGCCATCGCCCCCGAACCGAGAAGCAGGGCCGCACCCAGCGCGATATCGACCACATGCTCTGCAGCGTTCGTACGACCCAGCAGGTGGAGCAGGTAGGAGCCTGCCAGTGCGGCCGGTACCGAGCCGGCGGACGTCCAGGCCGCGAGCCTGAGGTTGACCGTGCCGCGCCGCCAATGCACCACCGCTCCGACGGGGCGCATGATGACGGCTGCCACCAGGTCTGACGCTATGGCGGTAGACGAACGAACCGAGAAGAGAAGGATCAGCATCGGAGTCATGAGCGCCCCGCCGCCCGCGCCGGTCAACCCCACCAGCAGGCCGACCGCGACACCTCCGAGCACGATATAAGGGTCCACGCCTCTCCTTCAGCCTCCGATGGTTACCGGGAATCCGATAGGTTGTCGACCGTCGGTAATCTACGACCTCCGGCCCAATTGTTCTAAAATGTGATCCAGTTAGTCAACTTTAGCACCTGCCGAGTCGTCGAGTCAGCCTTTGGCTTTCACGAGCCAGTCCTCGGGCGGTCGGCTGAAGGCGTCAGCCAGGCACAACCAACTCTCGAGCGCTGCCACCAGGAGTCCCACGGAGTGTCGGCTACCGGGGAAGATCCTGCTGCTCGTGAGCAGGATGCCAGGTCCAGCTTTGCCGGTACTTCGGATACGGGGGGGGCGGGGACGGGGTCCACGCCGGAACACGCAGGTGCTGCCAGTGCGAAACTATAAGTCGTTGCCCCGCTGCCGGGCCCGGCTACGGGCGGAGAACGCCGTACGGCGTCACGATTTCGCGGCGTAAACGACTGGCCGGAAAGACGGCTTCCTACAACGTTTCGGCTGGCCGCCGCTCTCCTTCGGGACCGATCACGCCTATGCCGGCCCGCTTCGCCTCCGTGTACGCGTCAGCGTAGACGAGCGTGCCGTAAACATAGGGGAGAACGTGACCATCGAACCCTTGATAGAGGTGCCTTCCCCGCCACGTCTCGTCGGTCACCCGACTGGCCCACTTCTTCACGTCGTCTCCGCGAAGTCGCGACTTTGCCTCTGCGAGAACGACCACCTCGCCTCCCTCGGTCGAGAATCTGGCCCGCACGTCCACCTCGCCCTCTCCTACGTCGATGGGCCCCGGACCGTCGATGGCGGTCCAGCCCTTCATCTCCGCTACTGCTCCCAGCACCGCCGCACACGACACCTCGACGATCTCACCGAGACCCTCGCCAAGTTTGCCCACTGCCGTTGCGAGCTTTCCTACCGTCGCGTCCGTTCGCTTCTGGGCCTCTGCGAGCTCGGTTAACCGAGCCTCGGTGGAAGCCTGGAACGCCTCGGTGGAAGCCTGGAACGCCTCGGTGGAAGCCTGGAACGCCTCGGTGGACTCCGCCAGCCGCTTCACGATCTCCGGCAGTCTGCGTAGCTCCTCGTCGAGAACAACGGCGCGCAACTCCTCGGCAAGGGCCGGATCGGCCCTCATCTCGCGAATGATCTCGAGCGTGTTCACAGATCCATAATACCAGGTCTCTTGACCGGAACCGCGAGCGCAAAAACCCGGGAGAGTTGGGCGAGCGTCCTCAGTGTTCGCCAAGCTCGTCGGCGAGCAGCGCGTCCTCGATGCTCGCCTCGAACCTCTTCTCGGAGATGTCCATCAGCTTGGCACCCCCCCGGTTCCGGCGCGTTCGGGGACAAGCCCGCCGAGCCCTACCTTGCGGAGGATACGAGCCCCCAGCTGCTCGAAGTGGCCGTACGCGTCTTGCACCGAGCGCTGGTGCGCCCCGATCGCACCGTCGGCGCTGCGAAGGAGGAAGACTGGCTTGCGCGCCTCTTGGGCCATCGGAGCCAGGCTGTGGTAGTGCTTCAGAAGACCGAGGCATTGCGGGTCGCCTTCTACCGCCCCGGCATCGGTCGCGTCCTCCTGTAGGACCGACGCCCGGTACTCGCCGGGGATCCGCCTCAACCACCGGTCATACGCACCCACCACGCGGTCGAGGCGGACGCCGTGCTGCAAGACGACGTATCCAGCGGGCTGCATCGAGCCGGAGGGAAGCCACCAATCCATGGAGGAGGGCTTCCTCTCGAGACGGTCCTGCCACTCCCCGCGCCACCGCTCGAGCGTGGGCCCGAGGTTGCGCAGGCCCTGGAGCGAGTAGAGATCCGGCGACAGGGGAACCACGACGTGGTCGGTAGCTACCATGGCCGCACGGTTGATCGCTCCGAGGTTCGGACCCACATCCACCAGGACGACCTGGGCGCCGACAGCTTCGGCGGCGCTCTTGATCACCTGGGCGAACGCGGACTCGACGCGAAAGGCCCTTGGCTGACCATCTACGGCGTTCGGCCACTGGGCCGACAGCTCCTGCTCGGCCCCCGACAGCAGGAGATCACCGGGCACCAAGTGGAGGTTCGTGGTGACCTCTTCGACGGTCGCCACGCCGACACCACCCTCGCCCTCCAGCAGCGGCCGGAGCGCTCCGAAGATGCTCCGGTCGCCGTCGCACCACAACGCTTCCACGCGGTCGTCGTCGAGCAGCACCGACGTCAGGTTCGCCTGCGGATCGAGATCGACCGCCAGGACCGGCACGTCGAGCTCCGAGAGCATCCAAGCCAGGTGGTAGACGAGCGTCGTCTTGCCGACCCCGCCCTTGTTGTTGAAGAACGTCACCGTCGGCGTCACCGCCGGCGTCACCGCACGAGCTCCACCGTCACGGTGACCCATTCAGGCGTCGGCGACGTCTCGAGCGGCGGGTTACCGTTCTCCTTCAGCGCCCGCTGGGCGATGGGCAGGCCGGCACCGAACCGCTGCACGTAGCCCAGCCGGGAGAGCACGCCGGCAATCGTCGGGTTCCGGTAGTCCACGAGCCCGGGCCAACCAAAATTCTCCACGGTGACGTTGCCGAAGGGTCCACCCGGCGAGCCCACCTCCACCCGATCCGCGAACCACAGCACGCGCACCGGGGCATGAGTCGAGTCGTAGCTGCGGTGCAGGAGGGCATTGCGGGTCAGCTGTTGCAGGGCGTCGAACGGCAGGTTGGCGAACCTGCGGCGCTCGATAAGCCGCCCCTCTTCGTCCGGAGTCGCGACCGCTCTACGCGGCCCGACGCGGATCCACGTCCTGCCCCGGTACTACACGGGAGGGCTGGGAGATGGCTACACGACCGCTACCGCGATGTCCGCGTCTCCGTACGACCGCTTCTCCACCGACATGGACGGGAAGGGAAGGATGTGCCCATTGCTCCGGAGGTCGGCCAGCTCCCGCAACAACTCGTCGGTGATCGCAAGCCCGGTCGACCGGCCCTTGTCATCCACCCCTACCGCCACCACACCGGGGAGACCCCTGTTGGCGAGATCGTTCGCGAACGCGCAGATCGCCTGGCAGATCTCATGCTTGTTCGCCAGCGACGCCTTGCACTCCAAGCGTCCTTCGCTCTCGCCCTCCGCCAGAAGCCGGACAAGCTCTTCGCCGGTGAGCATCACATTCCCATCTCCGCCACGAACCGGCCGTTCATCCTCATGTCCCAACCCCCGGAACGGTGAGCTCCCCGATCACCGCGCACAGCACCGGCTCGACGTTGTCGACCTGGTCGCGCCACCCGCCGACCGAGCGACCACGGCTGCCTTGGCCGGCTCCAGCCCGCACGCCACACCACGCCCTCTGCCACCTCGGTCCCTGCTGTCGCATCATCCTCGGCCTTGGGCTGTGCCGTCGGGGGGATGTCCCGCCTGCCGTGGATTTTCGGATGATCCTCGGTGGCAATCATATCTGTTCAGTGTAACTCTCTGAGGTTGCCCAGAAGAAGTAGACACGGTTCATGCGGCTTGTTGGCCTCGGACCAACGATAACTCGTAGCGGATCGGCTTCCGGCCCGGCGGTGGCCAGCAGGCGCTCGATTCCGGTAAGGCAGAGGTTCGACTATGACCAAGGTGACGGTGAGCCTCGACCCGGTGGTCGTGGATCCGGTTCGCCAAGATGTCGCGGAAGGCAAGGCGACATCGGTGAGCGCCTGGTTGAACGACGCCGGACGGACGCGGGTGGAAGGCGAGGACCTCGCCCTCGTCCTGGCAGAACTCTTCGACGATACGGGCGGCCCGCTGAGCGAGCAGGAGCTGGTCCAGGGACGACAGCGGTTGGCGTTGGCCGAGCAGCGTTGAGCTTGGTCCTCGACGCCGGGGCGTTGATTACGGTGGAGCGGGGAGTTCGCGTTGGCCGTTGACAGTTCACCAGCACATCTCCGGCGCGTGAGGGACAGCTACCCAGGACTTGGGTGTAGGATTGAGTCGTGAACACGCTCGAGATCATCAGGGAGATGAGGGCCGATCCGGCACTGGCAGAGGAGTTGCGGGCCGTCGTGCTCGACGAGGAGCTGCGCAGACTGCCGGAGAGCCTGAGAGAGCTGGTCGAAGTGTCCAAGCGCCACGAGCAGCGCTTGGACGGTATCGACGCCCACCTGGTGTCGCTGGACAGGAGCGTGGCCGAGCTGGTCGAGGTGACCAAGGCGCACGAGCAGAGCTTGGCCGAGCTGGTCGAGGTGTCCAAGCGCCACGACGCCCACCTGGTGTCGCTGGACAGGAGCGTGGCCGAGCTGGTCGAGGTGTCCAAGCGCCACGACGAGCACCTGGTGGCCCTGGACAGACGCGTCGGACGTCTGACGGGTAGCGACTTCGAGGCCCAGTGGTGCAAGAAGGCACCGGCGTATCTGGGCTCACGAGGCTTTCGCAAGGTGCGCTACGTCGAGGTAGCCGACGTGGCGGACCTGGCCGACGGTCTTTTTGACGACGAGGCAAGAGACGACCTGTTAGCAGCCGACGGCGTTCACAGCGCCGTTTCCAAGGCAGACGGTAAATCGGTCTACGTAGTGTGTGAGGTATCGTCTCGCATTCACAGAGACGATGTTTCCAGGGCACTGCGGCGGGCGGGACATATCGCCCGGCTAGGCGAGGCAGAGGGTGTGGCCTGTGTGGCCGGGGCGTCGATAGACGATCTCGCAGCAGCCGAGGCGGAAACCGCTGGCGTGATCGTGGTGACCCCGGCGGCGTGGGCCGGCTACGAGGATCTAGAGGAGGATACCTCTTAAGGCTCTCCGGATGCGCGTTCGACTCTGTGGTAGAATGGTGCAGATGTGAACCGAAGAGAACCAAACAAGTCGAGTGCGGGGGTGGCGGTCCGGGTGCCGATGGATCTGTCGGAGATTCCTGCGCTGTGGCATGAAGCCCCTCGTCGATGGGGTCATGGCCTGCACAGCTTGTGCAGCTATTTCGCCATGTTCCCGGCCCAGCTCGCTCATACGATGATCGCCTGGCTGTCTCAGCCCGGCGACCGGGTGTATGACCCCTTTGCCGGTAGGGGCACGGTTGCTCTTGAGGCGGCACTACTCGGTCGTGAGGCTTTCTCCAGCGACGCGAACCCTTTGGCTTGGGTGTTATCGACGGCCAAGACGGTGGTCCCGCGTCGCTCGACGCTGCTCGCGCGAGTGACGCGTTTGGAGGCTTCGTTCCGACAGAGGACAGTCGACACGTCCGCGGTGCCGCCGGAGATCTCGATGCTATATAGCCCGGGCACCCTGGCCCAGTTGGTCTTCCTCAAGGCTGAACTCAATCGTGACAATCCCACCGACTGCTTCCTGATCGCCACGATCCTTGGGATGCTCCACGCCAACCATGGCAAGGACGGTGCGACCCGCGGGTTCTCGATCAGCATGCCGAACACGTTCGCCATGGCACCGGGGTACGTCGAGCGTTACATCCGAGATCACGGGCTGACCCGGCCGGAGGTCGACGTCTTCGAGATGCTGCGAAAGCGCATCGAGAAGCTTGACTTGCCGACAGAGCAGCGGGCGAGCGGCCGAGCGTGGCTCCAGGACGCCACCGCCACGCCACCGGAGTGGTTACGCCAGCAACCGGCGCGGCTCGTCGTCACGTCGCCGCCTTACCTGCAGGTCATCAGGTACGGGAAGTACAACTGGGTGCGGCTGTGGTTCTTAGGGGAGGACTGGCGCAGGGTGGACAGTCAGCTGATGGCGAGCGCGTCAATGGACGGCTACGTCGAGTTCATGAAGAAGGTGTGTGGTCAGCTCAACGAAGTTGTCACACCCGACGGCTACCTTTGCTTCGTGATCGGCGACGTGCGCCGCCCTACTAGCGAGGACGAGGGGGCCAGCATCAACTTGGCAAGCGCGGTATGGGAGCGGGTGGCCAAGCCGCTCGGCTGGCACCTGCACGGCATCATCGCCGACGAACTTCCGGAAGGGCAAAAGGTCAGTCGGATCTGGAAGAACAACAGCGGGCGGGCGACCAAGGTCGACCGGCTGCTCGTCATGAGTCGGACGCAGACGGAGCTCCCACCCCTGGTCAAGCCAACGTGGACCAAGCCGTCGTTCGCCTCGGAGACCGCGGCATGACGACGATCATCGAAGACTTGAAGCAGCTCGCCACCGTCGACCTTTTCGCTGAGTGTCGCAAGGACGACTTGTTCGTCGGGCGCCCCTTCTACCTCGACTTCGATCGCTTGCGCCTGATGAGCAACGACAAGTGGAAGCACGACGTCGGCGGCGTGCCGGCTGGCGCCTTCCTCCTCGCGCTCTACAACGGCGAGCCAGATATTGATGAGGCTTTCCTTCTCCGGGTACTTCGGCCGACCAAGCTGCCGACTGACGACGACGTCGTGATGGCGATGGTCGACTACTACAAGGAATCGCCGCCCGGCAACGGCGGGGCACAACTCGACTCGTTCACCCGGGCCGAGTTCCAGTTCTCCGGACTGGAATGTCGGGTCATTGGCACGTTCTACCGAGCGCCAGACAAGAAGATCCGCTTCGCTGGCGACCTCGACAACTTCTACTCGCCACACAATTATCGGGTAGTCAAGCCGAACGGGAAGGTACTGGAGTACATCGTCAACTTCCGGGAACAGGGGATACCCGGCGGCAAGGGAGATGAGCGCATCGGGCGCGTCCGTTACAGCTCCAGCCTCCGCCACGTGGCTGGTGAAGACGTCCCCGTGTACGTCTCGGCCCTCGACTTCCTCGGCAAGCGGACTGCCCTGTTCGGTATGACACGCACGGGGAAGTCGAACTCGGTCAAGAAGATCATTCAGGCCACTGTGGGCATCTCCGAGTCCGGTGCAAAGCTGACCGACGAGACCCTCGAACCAGTCGGACAGATCATCTTCGACATCAACGGCGAGTATGCGAACGCGAACCAGCAGGATGCTGGCACGGCCATCTTCGAACAATTCAAGCACGACGTCACCCGGTACAGTGTGCTGGAGAAGCCCGACTTCAAAGTGATGAAGCTCAACTTCTATAAGTCGGTCGTCGACGGCTTCGGCATGTTGGCCTCCCTGCTGAGCGCCGACACTGCGAACTACACGCGGGCTTTCTGCAACATCGATTGGTCCAACCCTGACCCGACCGATCACAGTGCCAAGACCCGGTATGACCGGAAGGTAGCGTGCTACAAAGCCTGTTTGAAGCGAGCTGGCTTCCCCGACCAGGGCGAGCGCGTTCGGTTCCAAGACAACAAGGACATTCGAGAATCGGGCATCCCAGGTCTCAACGGTGTCGAACCCTCGAAGGGCATCTCGCTCGATGACGCGATGGCCTGGTTCAGCGCAGCCTGGGAAAACTACAACACTTCAGCTGGGCCGTTCCGGACCTACGCCGCCCAAAATGGCGGGCGCGAGTGGGCCGATGAGGACCTGCAGAGCCTGATGCGGTTCCTCACCGGGCGGGCTCGACCAGGGCAAGCGCAGAACGAAACTGGCTACCGAAAGCTGATCCCGTATCGGGCGCTGCATACCGCCACTGTCGACAAACCATTCGAGGACGAAATCATCGACCTGCTGCGAGCCGGCAAGATCGTCATCATGGACCTTTCGCAGGGCGACCCCGACATCCAGAGGACTTACTCCGAGCGAGTCTGCCGGCGCGTGTTCAACGAGGCAATGGACCGGTTCATCAATAACACGCAATCGAACTTCATCCAGATGTATTTCGAGGAAGCGCACAACCTCTTCCCGCGGCGCGACGAGATGGACCTGACGCAGATATACAACCGTCTGGCCAAGGAAGGCCAGAAACTCCGCATCGGGTTGTGCTACGCCACGCAAGAGGTCAGCTCGATCTCGTCCAGCATTCTCAAGAACACGCAGAACTGGTTCGTGTCTCATCTCAACAACCAGGACGAGCTGCGGGAGCTGAACAAGTACTACGACTTCGAAGACTTCAGCGAGAGTCTGCGCCGTACGACTGACCGCGGCTTCATCCGACTGAAAACCGACTCCAACACCTTCATCGTTCCCATCCAAGTCGACCAGTTCAAAGTGCCGGAGTCGTAAGTCATGGCGTACTCCAGCCTGCACGGGCGAAAGCCGATGGAGCGCGCCAGCAAGATCACGCACGCCAGCGTGATCACCAACGCAACCGTTCAAGCGCTGCTGGGGCGATGTTCGGTGCCCCGACCAGCCGAGGCTCACACCCTCGATGAGATCTCACACGATATGCCATTATCAGACACCGACCTGATCAGGGTCATCGTGGCGGTCGATGGCAGCATGCGAGAAGTCCCCGTCCGGGAGGAGTTCCCGTCTGCCACCATCACCTTCTTCACCTTCGGCCCACTATTGTTCAAGCTGGAGGCCCTGCGCGAGCTGAACCTGCAGACCTTCATCGCCCCCGAAGACATGGCCAAGCTGAAGAAGATCCAACGCTTCGTCCTGGCGCTACCAACCCGGAACATCTCCCTGAGCGGCATGACTTTGCGGGACTCCGTGCGCCGAAGCCTCCACGAGTTCTTCGCCGACCATCACGGCGGGGATGACCCGCTGTACAAGACGCTCCGCTGGATCCTCTTCCGCGGCTGGTCCAAGGACGGAGACAAATTCTGGGAGCTGCCGCACTGTCCCAACCACGGCTGCGGCCACGAGCGAATCCGACTCACGCCCACTTCGCCGGACGAAGGACCATGTGACACCTGCCAACGCCCCATCTACCTGGTTGACGCCTTCCGGCTGCACGAACGCGTCGACGAAGACCAAGGCGCGTCGGGCATTTCCTCGTACGTGTTGACCGTGCTCGAACAAATCGTCATGGTGCACGTCATCCGGGCCATCTGGGAGATGAAGCCGTCTCTCCTGCAAGAGGTGCTCTTCATCAAGGACGGGCCACTGGCCTGCTTCGGTCAAGCCGCACCGATCTCGAAGCCGTTGCGAGAGATGGCCACCTTTCTGGGTGACCAGCCCGACCCAGCCGACCCAAGCAGGCGTGTGTCGTACCTCAACCTCGCGGGCCTGGAGAAGAGCGGTGCCTTCGTGGAGCACGCCATCCACATCGACGAGCACCTGCAGCCCGGAACGGTGCTGCCGCTGTCGAACGAGTACATCTACAAGTACATCATCCCCGGCGATCCCAATAGCGCTGACCCGTACGGGGGCAACACCTACTGGGGCGGGAAACTCATCTTCAAAGCTGTCGACGGCAACACCTACGTCGCGACCGTCCCGACGGCCCAGGGCTTCAAAGCCTCTCCGACTTACGCCGACTACCTCAACCTGACCGAAGTACTCGCGGCCCTGGCCGAGCTCCGATGCTCAATGTACGACAACGCGCTAATCCCGGTGGCGATCGCCAATCGGCTGGTATCGCTCGCCGCCGTGCCGAGTAGCCGCATCCTCGAAACGTTCGCTCGGGAGTATGTGCAGCGTTAGATTAGAGCTGCGCCAAGGCCCGACGCAAGCCAGTCCTGAGGCCCGTCACTGTCTCCCGGCCCTCACTCATGTCACCGATCAGCTGATTGAGCGGCCAACGGATGAGCATCGGGACGCGTGAACTGTAGAAGGCGAGATCGTTGATCTCATACTGATCGTCGTAGTCCAGCAAGACGTAGCCGACCAGCTGGTAGATCATCTTGCGGTCCAGGCCCGGCTGCTTGGTCGTCTTGATGTCGATCAGGCAGTGATCGAGGATCAGGTCGGCGTCAGCTCCGCCAACATCGAGGCTGCCGGCGAACGTCGGATTCGCAATCACCGGCTTGGTAAACCAGCCGTCAAAGGCCCGGACTGATCCTTCCGTCAGCGCCACCAGGTCCGCCACGTCCGAGTGCGGAGCGAGGCCCAGCTGGTCGGAAACAGCCGCCCCGATGGAGAGGGTGAAGAGCGGGCTGTCGGCGACCGCGGCCCGATACAAGCTCTCGTACATCGCGAGCACGTAGCAGTATCGGGCCAACTCTGGCTCGTCGTGACCGAGCGATCTGGCCCGTGGGTCATGCGCGTCGAGGAACTCGTTGACACCGGCCGAGAGGTTGATGAAGCAGCTGCGGAGCCGGGGGTAGGCAAGGTTGGCGCCGTCAGCGGCGACGAACCGCTCGGGTGGCGTGATCGTGAACAAGTAGCGGATGCGATAGTCGAAGGCAGCGCCCACGAGGCCCCACGACACCGGCTCTGCCGGGAGGATGGTGCATTTGCCGCCCGCCCGCCACTGGTCCTGCATGAGGCGGACGTTCGGCAGTCGCGCCTCGAAGAACTCGCGGACGGGTCCATGACGGTCATCGAGCAGGCTGGTTAAGGACATGCCCGTAACGGTAGCGAGGGGGTACGACATCGAAGGCGCTGTGGGGCCGGGGGGATGTCCCGCCTGCCGTGGATTTTCGGATGATCCTCGGTGGCAATCATATGTTCAGTGTAACTCTCTGAGGTTGCCCAGAAGAAGTAGACACGGTTTATGCGGCTTGTTGGCCTCGGACCAACGATAACTCGTAGCGGATCGGCTTCCGGCCCGGCGGTGGCCAGCAGGCGCTCGATTCCGGTAAGGTAGAAGTTCGACTATGACCAAGGTGACAGTGAGCCTCGACCCGGTGGTTGTGGATCCGGTCGACTACGTCGATACGTTCATCGCCGTCTCGGACGACAGCGCCGCGACTGTGGGCACTATCCGGCCTGCGAAGGCGGAGAATCCGTCGATCACGTCGCTCACCTTCGAGGCGATCTGGCGGCACCCCTACCGGTACACGTCGGGCGACGTGATCTTCGCTGTCTTCACTGACCGCCGAGGCATCCCGAAAGAGGAGCGCGCCGCCGCGCGCTAGGAGTTCTATTCGCGGGGTCAGCCGTGCCTTCGATCATCGGAGCTGGCCAAGCGCTACGGGTGGGGCATCCACGCCGACGGCGCTGGGCGTATCGCCCTGGTCGGGGTCGAGACTGCCGAGTACGTCGAGTTCGCCTCCGGGCGAAGCCCGCACCCTGTAGGCGGGCCGGTAAGAGTGACCAAGGCCCTGCGCAACTCCCGAGCGCGCCGATGAGCATCCCACCACGAGTACGCCGATGACCCGTCGTCTGGGGGCCGTTCCTGAAGCCGCAGGGACAGCCGAGGAGCGCCTGGCTGGCCCGTGATATGGTGGCGGTCATGGTTGAGCGAGCGGACGCCGTCTTCCTCGCCGGGCTGGACTTCTTCAGCGGTGCGGTCGTCCGGCTGCGAGCTTCGGATTGGGACCGGTGGTCGCCGTGCTCGGGGTGGCGAGCGCTCGACGTGCTCGGACACGTCGGGGGGGCGGTACGCTTCGGTACCAAGCTACTGCGAGACGATTCTCCGGTCTGGGAGCCGGTGGATCCTCCCGGTTCCGCCGTGGAGGGAGACCCAGGCGCCTGGTGGGAGGCGCTCGTCGGTCCGGCAGCCGAGGCGCTGCGCGGCGTCGAGCTTTCCCGTGTCGTCGAGTCCCCGATGGGACGGCGCAGCATCGGGGAAGGACTGAGCTTCCCTGCTCTCGACCTGTTCGTGCATGCCTGGGATCTTGCACGCGTCGTGGACGCCGACGTCGAGATCCCGGCTGGGGTGATCGAGTTCGCCCACGCTGTGATCGACCCGGTCCCCGCCGAGCGGGTGCGCAGCGCACGGGTGTTCGCCACCGAGGTGACTCCCCCGCCCGACGCCACGCCGACACAGCGATTCGTCGCGTGGACCGGGCGTGATCCACGCTGGACGCCCGCTCGGTGATCCTCGTCGGCGGTGGCACCTGGCTCAACCCGTCAGCGAGTTGCTCTCGTGCCGATCGTCTCCCAGCGCCTGGCGAGGCGGGTTCGTCGGGCCGCTGGCCGACCGAGGTAGCAAGGTCGTCGCCGATGCCCTGAGCGCCTGCGAGCGCCCGGTCCCGATCCTCGAAGCGCTTGTGGCTGCCACCGCGATTGTCGAGCAGATCCCGGTCGTCACCTAGGACAATTGCTATGAGGCCATCCCGGACGTCAAGGTGATCCGGGTCTGATCACCGCTCGCGCCGGTGCCGCTGAAGCTCCCCCCCATCGCGTGGATCAATGAACCCGTCTCTGGAAAGGAGGTTGTACAGAAGGTGTCTCGAATCGCTTGACAGGTTCCGCTCCGGGGACACTCCGATTATGAGAATCCCATCCGACCGCTCCTGCGAGTGCCGACGCTGGTCCGATCTCCTCTGGGCCGCGTGATCAGCTCGACAGCGAGCTGAGAATGCGAAGAGCGTCACCCCTGACGAGCAGATCGTGGTAAAGCTGGTTCGAGTAGGAGCGGAGGCAGCCGTAGCAGCTCGAGTCTTCGCCGCACTCGCAGTTGGCGACGACATATCGTGCCGCGTCGACCAGGTCCCCGAGCCTATGCACGATCCGCTTGGCGTGACCGGCGCCACCTGGTACGGCGTCGAAGAGAATGAGCGAAGGGGAAGCATCGACTCCCGCTGAGCTAAGTGCTCCGTTCACGTCGTCGGGAATGATCCCGATCGCGCGAGTCGCCGCCAGCAAGGCGTATATGGTGCTACGCGCTTCCTCCCACGACATGACGACGGGGAGGCGCAGCTCGACGACGTCGGTCAGGTACTGGTGGCCGAGATTCCGGCTACTCATCATCGTGGTGCACTCGCTTTGACCTCCCGAAGGCCGTTCGTGGCCGCCCGGAGCAGATCCCGCGGTGCCACGGCCGGAAGGTGCCGGCTCAGCGTGCCCGCAGGACCGACAAACGAGAAACCCACGTCCCCGGGGGCCCGAGTTGATGACCGTGATCTGGCCCTGGCGGCTGAACCGGACCTCGACCGTCTTGCGCCCGAGTGCTACCGATTCGAACTCGGGCGCTGGCGCGGCGTAGTCGCTGAAATGAAACTCCGAGTTCCCTGCCTTCGGGGGTCGTGCCTCACCGGGCTTGTCTCCGCATCGGCGCCCGACGAAGCCAAACATGGGGGTGACGAACAGTTGCCGCCTGTGCACGACCGCGCTACCGCAGGTTGGACAGTCGCCCGGTTCCACGCCACGGCGGGTTCGGAAGGCCCCACAGTCGCCGCAGGTGGCCCACACGTAGTCGATTAGCGCTCTGCCGGCCGGGATCCTCAAGCCGACCGTCTCCCATAGCGCCTTGTCGGCAACCACTCGGGATCCAGGTGCGTAATCGGTGATCCCCAGACGAAGATCTCGCTGAAGCTCCACCTGCGCTGCTTGTCGATCGCCCATCCGCCATACGTCCAGCGTGACGACATCGACAGGAAACCCGTACTTCGGGAGTACGACACGTTGCGCAAGGAAGTCGAGGAGGCGACGCTCGGCGAGGGTCTTCTTCACCCTGAGCACCGCTTGGAGGTAGCCCACGAGCTTACTTGCCTTCGCGTCCTGACCTGCGTCCGTCAAGGCTCTGCTCCTCGTCTGCAGCTGGTCGACCTCGGCTCCGATGTCCGACATGTCCTGTCTGACCTCGTTGCGAGCTCGGGCCAACCAGCCGTGGTTCTCGACCATGTCGTCCTCGGTAACGAGCGCCTCCACCCACGCCCAATCCTGTATGCCGAGGTCACCGGCGATCGTCGGCGGGGTGATGCGGAACAGGGCCTGTCCGAGGTCGGCTGGCCGGGTACGAAGCCAATCGACGAACTGGTCTACCGGGGCATCGTCCCCACCTTCGGTGGGTCGAATGAAGAACGCCCCGACAGTCCGGTGCCATTGACCGCCGCTCTCGACATGCCTCCGCTCGAAGGCCGCGAACGCTGTCGCGTGGAGGTGTCGGCGAACGATCTGCGGGTTCTCCAATGAGAGCATCGGTACGACCGCGGAGCCGTCGACGAGCGCCCGTGGGTCCTCGAAATAATGGAGGTCGTGGTTGCGGCGTTGCGCGAAAGTCACGACGAGCGCCGCCGAGCCGAGGCGCCGCCCTGCACGCCCGGCACGCTGCACATAGTTCGCTGGCGTTGGTGGGACGTTCCGCATCAGAATCGCCTGGACCTCGCCGACATCGACGCCCAGCTCGAAGGTAGTGGAGCAACTGAGTGCGTTGAGGTCGCCTCCGAGGAACTGCTCCTGCAGTTGAGCGGCGTAATCGGCGTCGAGTTGGCCTGTGTGCTCCTCCACCCGCATTCCCACCGGGCGCAAGTCGGTGTAAAGGCGCAAGTAGTGATCATCGGCGTGGTCGAGAGCCATATCGACCGAGCTCAGCGAGCCTTGGCAACCATACGTCGGGCAGACGGCGGAGACCGAACGCCACCAGATTTGCCGGCAGCTGTCACAGCGCAGCGGTCGTCGACCCTCAGCGTTCGGCGAGAACGTGATCCGCTTGTGGTCGAGGGCGAATACCGTGCCCTCCTTCGGGTCCGTGCGCGCAGTGATCACCTTTAGCCAGGGACTCTGCGGTGCCGTGAGCCAGCGATTCCAGATCTCCGACAGCACCCTGCGAGGGTCCTCGCTGATCCGTCGCGCCGCGAACAGCTTCTGGACGTAGTCCAGTCGCCGGTTGAGGCCGCGGCCTGGCATCCAGGCAAGCAAGCTCCTCGCTCGTTGCTCGAACCGGATCGCGGTGACGACGTTTCTTGGCGAGAACATCTGGTCGGAGATGTCGACGCCATCTGGAAGGTGAACGGCCGCCTGCATGCGGATCGTGTCGAGAAGGATCCGAGCGAGATCGATGCACTCAGTGGCCGTGAAGCCGAGGTCAGTCAAGGCGGGCGGAGCCTGGATCCCTCGCGGCACGGCGACCGTTAGCTCCGCGAGCCCGACTCCGTCGAGGCTCTGACGACGGTCAACCGCGAGCACCTCCCGCATGAGCCAAGAGCGGACGCGGGTCGCGTTTCGCAACGACCCGTCGTCGCGGTCGAGGACGAGCGCGTGCTCGGCCGCGCGTTGGAGGCGGAGCTCGAGATCCTCGAAGCGCGGCGGCTCGTCTTCCGTCAGGCGGGAGAGGACCTGCCAGAGAAGCCGCCGCTCTACGGCGCGGGAGTACGTTCGGTCGAAATAGGGGGCGAAAAAGGCGGCGTCCTGGCGCGAGTCCGAGAACGAGAGCAGTTTGCGCCCCTCACCGATCTTTGCCCCTTGCGCGGGGTCGCTGCTCGGAGGGAGCGCCTGATAGAGCGAGGTCGCGACGACCGCGACCGGAGCGTCCTGACCGGTTAGGAACCTGTTGACGATCGAGTTGTTCGACCGACCCGAGCATGCCAGGCAGCGCCGGAGCGGCTCGCCTCGGCGCGAGGGGTGCGCGACGACGACTCTCTCGACCAGGTCCGTACCGCATGTGCAGGCGGGTACGAACCCCTCTGTCAGCGATCCGCAACGTGTGCATAGCACTCGCTGGTCAACGTCGGTCGCCGCCTGCTCGTCATCGACGACGACTGACTCGTCCTCGTCGTCGAGCGCGGCCGTGTCGTCGAGGAGGAGGTATTGCAGGTCGGCGTCGTAAGGCCCGGCGGTCCCGAGCGTCTGGATCGGGTTGTCGCTCTCTGTGATAGTTCCGGTTATGTAGCCGGCACCGCACTTGCGGCACACGCCGAGTTCGAACATTCGAGACTCGATGTGCTTATCCCGGCAAGCAGGGCAGTGTTCGTGCCGTGACAACAGCAGCTTCGGCTGGCCGGGAGGGTGCCGTGGCGAGCGGCACACGAACGCGCCTTCAAGGGCGCGGACAAGAAAGTGGTAGCGCGCCGGCACCAAGGGGGCCGAGGCGACAGCGGGGATTGCTTTCACGCCGAGGTCGATGAGGGTAATCAGCTTCCTCTCAGCGGACGATCCAGGAAATAGCTCGCTCGCCAGCAGCGAGAAGTCGACCGATCCGCCCTCGAGGCGACGCAGAAGCTGAACGACGTGTCTCTCCGTGGCGAGCAGTTCTCCAAGGTAGCTCGAAGGGTCCTGGTTCGTCTCTACGAGCGGCGCTCCGCACGTCCGCACGACTCCCTCGAGATGAGCGGCGGAGACGCCGGACCGGAAGCTCTCGTGGAGCGCGTCGAGAGCGTCGTCGTCGAGTTCCCAACTGGCGTCAGCGGGCGCGAGCGGCCGTTTGACCGGGGGAACAATGTCCTGGCGGTGCCCATCGCCCCGCACGTACTCGGTTTCCTCGTCGAATAACGCTGTTGCGAAGTCGGCGAGGGCACGAAAGTCTTCCTCGCCGCGGCCGAGCGTGGCCGACGTCCCGACGTATCGGAGGCGCCCTCGCTCTGAGCGGACAACCCGGTCGCGGACGCGACGCAGCAGCATGGCGATCTCCGCACCTTTGGCACCGTTGTAGACATGGATCTCGTCGAGCACGACGAACCGCCAGTGACGCCCCGTCGGTCCGTCGAATATCCGGGTGTCCGCCGGACGGAGGAGCAGGTACTCGAGCATGGCGTAGTTCGTGAGCAGGATGTGGGGCGGGCGCTCCCGGATGCGCTCGCGCGAGATCAGCTCGTTCGGGATGGGCTCCTCGCCAAACCGCAGCCGGTAGGCGCTCAGCGCCCTACCTTCGTCGTCAGGCGTGTCCCCGACGAACCTCGCGAACGTGATTTCGGGAAACGCGCGAACGAGGTCCCGAAGCCGTTTCATCTGATCGTTCGCCAGCGCGTTCATCGGGTAGAGCAGGAGCGCTCGGACCCCCGGCTCGCCGAGCGTCCCAGCGGCCCGCTCCTCCATTAGGTGCTGCAGGACGGGCAAGAGGAAGCACTCGGTCTTGCCTGACCCAGTGCCCGTCGCCACGATCACGTTCCGGCCAGCGAGCAGCTTCCGAATGGCCGACTCCTGGTGTTGGTAGAGCGGCCTGCCGATTGGGAACGCCTCACGGGGAAGGGAGAGGAAGGCGTCGTCGAGCAGTCCCTCGGCAACCAGCTGCTCGACCGAGTGCGCAGTCTCGTATGGTGCCGCCGCTTGCAGGAACGGACCCTGCGTCAGTCGGAACTGTTGGTCGAGCGCCTCGCGAAACTGCTCACGCAAGAGGCCCCCGCGGGGCGAAAAGGTCGATCGCAGGTAACGCTTGTACGACTCGCGGATGGCCCGACCGGCAGCCAACGGGTCAAGAACAGGCTCCTCAGCCATCCGCGTGACCTGCCAAGTGCCTCAGGGCGATCGCCAACAGAATGCTTCGTTCGACAAGGGCGTGCGCGAAGTCGGTGGCATCCCAAAGAGCGGCCGTCGCGGGGACCCGCTCGCTCGCGCACGCGACGAGGTGGAACGCGGCAGCGAGCAGCTCTTGTGGAAGGAGGCACCAGATCGGGGTGCCCGCTGGCGGCCCAAGCGCGTCCAGATATTGGGTCTGCAGGTCGTCCTGGCGTACCCGCATGTCGTTCAATCTCGAGTTCGCAAAACGCCAATGCAGCGCGACCTCGTGATCAGGCCATGTCGTCTCTAGGAAGGCGAAGACAGCCTCGAGGTACCCGTTCCAGCGCAGGGGCTTCAACTTCTCGGGCCGCAGCGCCGCAGCGATCGGTGCAAGACGCTCCGGGGAGAGCCCGGCAAAAGTCGTATCGATCGGCCCGCACCGCTCCGGAAGACGATCGAGTTGTCCCTGCTCGTCGTACAACCCGGCGCACGCTGACGGGTCCCAGCCGGTGAAATACTCCCATCGACCGGCAGCGACAATGTCCCCGGGTACGGGCGGATCGAGCGCCGCGCCCGCCAACACCGACACCTCCCAGAGGCGGTCGCGCGCTCTCTCGCTCAGCGTGTGCGGCGCGGCGGCGAGTAGGTCGGGCAGGAGCACGACCACCAGCTGCGTCAGTTCCAGGGGTTCAACAGTGCTCGCTGCCTTGTCGGCTAACCATGTCGCGAACGGTCCAGGCTGTGAAGCGGCCAGCTCGCACAGGAGCACGCAAACGCGGTCTTCGATCGCACCTCGACCGAGTTCGACGAGCAGAGCTGGAAGAGCTACACAGACTTGCTCCATCACGCCACTGGGCGCGTTCCTGCCGTGATCACGGCCACCGCTGGCCGCTTCGACGAGCAACTCGAGAGCATCGACGGCTGACGACGGGTCGAGGGACCTGAGGTGCGTCGAGAGGTCGGCATGGCTTCCGACCTGGACCGAGGCGACGTTACAAGCCCCAGTCCGCGGGCGGCGGGGTGAGAGCCAGGCGTCCCGCAGCCCGATCTCGACCAGGTACGGACCTGCTGTAAGCTTCGCGTCCAAGGAGAAGAAAGCGGTCCCAGGAGCGTCGTCATCTACTGCGACGGTGACCGGGCCGTCCCATGGCCGGTGCCTCGACCACAAGCGGATCTCCCGTCCGCGAAATGGCCGCCTCTCCGACCAACTGACCTCGCAGCAGGTGAAACCTTCGGCCTCGTCGATGATGCTCTCGAGCGAGATTCCCGTGGCTTCGTAGACGGCCCTCACGACAACCGCGGTCGCCTCGGTCGCACCTGCCACCACCCTCAGCTCGAGCTTCGCAAGGCCCGAGTGGACCGCGGTCGTCACGAACGGTTGCAGGGGGAAGGTCCAGCGCCCATCGCTACCGGCGGCCCTTCCCACCTTGGTCGACTGGAGAACAGCGCCGTCGCCGATGAGACGAAGCTGGACCTCCGATGGTCGCCCGAGCCGGACGAGGAGCGCGTCGACATCGCCCGCCTCGAGTTCATCCAATCTCACGACCGCGGGTTCGTGGCCGAACGTCGAACGGATCTCGGTTCCGCGCCTCACGAGCCAGAGAAGACGCGGAACGCTGACGAGGAGACGGGTGGCGATACCGGTGCCCGCATCGACGACCTCAACGTCCTTGGTGTGCTCGCCGGGACCGAACTCGAGCGCAACCCGCCCATGAGCGCCGTTCAAGTCGGCGCCATCCGCCATGAGCTCCACGGTCACGGGGTCGTCAGGGCTGATGACGCTATGCGGCGGCTCGAACGAAAGACCCGGGACCACCACGAAGGACGCGCGGAGGTCGGAGCCAAGGGGCCCAAGGATCTGGAGGTCTCCGGTAAGCAGCCGGTCGCCAGGGACCAGGCCGCCGAGGTCGAAGGCTTCACCTTCACGGGAAAGGTCGGCCAACGTGCCATCGCGGTCGACCCCGGGGCCTCGGAACCGTACACGCCAGCTGTCGAGGCTCGACTGCCCTGGGTCGACCGCGAGGCTCGGGACCGTAGCGAAGACCTCGTGGCCCTGCACGTCGCGGACGCCCCCGACAGCAGTGGTCGCGAGTCTCGGACGGGACCCGCGCGAATTCACAAAGATATCCTCCTGCCGAGGTGCGCCGCTCTCTGCGTCGAAGAACTCGACTGTGAAGCGCGTGAGCGACCGCAGGTCGAGCTTGCGGAGCATGTAGCCTGACCACGTGCCGGACAACGGCGGGAGTTCCTCTTGTTCCGGAACTGTCGACCCAGTCGAAAGGTCTGTCACGTAGCGGACGTCTGCCGGAGAGAGAGCGACGACGCCGTCGGATCTCGGTCGGTCCTGGTCCTTCAGTAGCTCCCCGGTGTCTGCATCGAAAAAGTGCAGGGGCGCACGAGCGAGGCCGCCGAAGGGAAACGACCTGCTGACTTGAGGGGCCTCGAGGCTGACCAGCCACCGAGGAGCTCGGTCCAGGAGCACCTCCCGGTCCTCGGCCCGAGAAGCAGCGAAGACCCGGCTGCTCCGGCCTCGGACAATCCACCGGTCTGCGTTCGTCCCGTCAGCCTTCCTCGGGAGCACGACCGACGGTCCAGCGCCGGAGAACGGGTCGATAACTACCCTGGGTCTTGGGAAACGCGGGCCGCTCCGTCGGACAATCGCGCGGCTGCCGAGCTCGAGCAGTGTCTCGACGAGGTATGTCGGTAGACCCACCTCTTCGGCCAACGAGCCGGCGTCCCTTCCGATGGCCGGAACGGCTCCGGGGTCGCTGAGGATGTCGACAAGATCGATCATTCGCTGGATCAGGTCAACCGCGAAGTCGCCTCCGAACCTCAAGAAGCGTCGTACTGGTCTATCCAGACCCTGAAGCAGCGTCTGACGGGAAAGCCAATAAGCGACCACCTGGTCTGCCTCGCCCGCGCCATCTCGCAGCTCCTCGATCAGCTTTCTCCACAGATCGCTAGCGCAGTACCGGGGCACGCCACCGTGAAGGAGGATTGGCAACACGTATTTGTGGCCGCCCTCCTGCTCCTGAACGTCCTCGAACGTCTCGAGCCCGAGGACGGTCAGAGACCTGAGAAATTGCCGGCCGATCGCACGCTGGTCGTTAGGATTCTCGATGCCTCGGACCGAGACGTTGGGCCAGTATTCGCCCCCTTCGTAGCGATGGATGCCCTCCGCGACGAGGAAAATCGACAAAGCTGCTGGGCAGGTCCCCGAAAGCGAGTAGAATTTCTGCCGCGTAATGAAGCGTCCGCTGGCGCTCCTCGCTCTCAGGTACAGCTCCGAGTCCGGGGCGAGGTCGAGTTCGCCGACTAGCCGGACGTTATGGAGGCTCGGTCGAAGCTCACGATCGAGATCCGCAGGACTCGTGCTGTCCCAGCCTTCCATTCGCTCGTCCCCGGTCATTGCCAACCTCCAGGGCAGACAGTACCATCGGGCTGTAACGGGCTCGCTCCTGAGGCGGGGGCGCTGTCGAGCGCCCGGTCAAGAGCGGTGACGATCTGGCGGTAGAGATCGTTGACCTCCGGCGGGCAGCCGGTCTGCTGGGCAACCCACCTGCCCTTGCGGACCTTGCTCTTGCCGACCTCTGCGGCGGCCTCGGCCAGTTTTCCGGGAGCGGCACCTTCGATGAAGGCTTCGATCGCCTCTCCGCTACCAGCCCAGCTCGTGGTCAACGTGAAGACGCCGTGGCGAACTCCGAGGGTCACCTGCTCATCCCAGAGTGCCTGGGTCATACACCGCTGGTCCTTCCCACCGTTGCCGACGTTTTCGGTCAACTGCCTCAACTCGGGGAAGTCGATCCCGGCTTGCTCGATCTGGCGGAAGATGTGATTGCTCCAGTTGGTCTTAACGTCGAACGACTTGCCGTCGCAGACGAGGACCCATGGGATGCCGAATCCGTGCAGGACCGAGAGGATGGTGCGGAACCCACTGTCTCCGGGAGCGCTGTAGAACGCGATGTCCCTCGCCGCCGGCGCGCCGAGTTCTTCTGCCGCCTTGCTTTTGGCGCACCAGATCGGGAGCGCACCTTGCTCGGTTGCGCCGGAAACGATGACCACGCCACGGGAGAACAGCAAGGTGTGCGCATCGGCGGAAAGCGCGAACTCCTGCGTGATCTTGGCGACGTCTGCTGCGTCGAGCGGCCGCGGCAGGCGGTGGCACCGGGAGCCTCCGCCGTCATTGCTCATCCGGAGCACGCGAGAGAAGTCGTCGGCGCTATCCATCGGGACCAGGTGAGGAGCGTGCGTCACTAGCAGGACTTGGCCCGGTGCCTGCCGCACGACTTGCCGCAGGGCGCTTTGCCAGGTGGGGTGCAGCGACACTCCAGGTTCGTCGAGCACCGTGAACCGTCCGGACGAGCTCACGAGCGCCTCGGCCAGCACGAGCGCCTCCCAGGTGCCGGCACCGAACAGCTGGATCGGCCGCTCCCGCCGAGGCGTGCAGTCATCGGTCTTGTTCCAGCCGATGACCGTGATGATGCTGCCGGGGCGGCCTTCGTCTCCCGCTTCGTTGCCTCCGCCGGGGACGCCAACCTGGCCTGGCCCTATCGGTGCGGTGGTGGCGACCAGCGTCGGTGCTGCGGTGAAGGTGACGTCGAACGCGCGCCCGGGCGCCAGTCGTTCGAACTGTTCTTGGATCGCAGCGAAGGCTTCACGTTGCTGGAGCGTGACTCCGTTCTTGAGCTCGAACAGGCGCAGCGGCAGGAACCCGGGATCGCGGGGTGGTACCGGGCCTTCGAGCAGCTCCCAGGGGTAGATGCCGGCGCGCCAGGGGACCGTACCGCCGACGCCGAGGCCACGGAACTGCTCACCCACGATGACCAGGCTCTCAGTAAGGTTGAGGCGTAGCGCGCGCGAGAGCCCGAATGCCTGCTGGCCACCCGACCCGACAACGCTGAAGCCGAGCAGGTTGGCGGCGACACGGAACGGCTCGTGCCGGTCGTTGACCGCGCCGGTGCCGAGTCGAACCACCAGATTGGTCAGCCTCTGGTCGCCTGGCAGGCAGAGTGCGCTGAGAGCAAAGTGCGGGAGCGGATCGGGCAGCGGTGACGGTGGGTTGGAATAGGCGCCCAGGCCAAGCAGCGCCTCCGAAAGCTTCGTCTCAGAGGTCATTGGGCCAACTGTGGTGCCATGAGCGACGATGCCGGCCCAGGGGTTCGGCGTGTAGAGGACCCAGTCGTAGGCCGACCCGTCGACCTCGAACTCGTATCGCGCTACCCAGAGGGCGTCGTCATAGCCGGGGTGCCGGAATGCCAGCGTGCCGGTGAACAGCGGCAGGAGCGCTTCCTCGTCGATCTCCTCAGTGACCCACGCCGCGAGCAGCGCCATGCGATCCTCGTCTCCGGCGTAAGACTCGTCAGAGAGGGTCGCCAAGAGCGCGGCTCGGACGAACGCCACGATCCGCATGCGCTCGGAAGGCGTCGTGAACTGCACCCCGAGGCGGATCTTCATAGGAGTGCCCGGTGGAGAGCCGTCATACATGGCCTGCACATACGACGAGAGCACCGCGTCCGCTGGGGTCGCCGCCCCGATCGCTGAACGGTTCCGTTCGTCGGCCCGGTCGACGAGCTTGGTGACCAGGTCGAGGACACGGACGAGGTTGGTCTTTCCGGACCCGTTCGGTCCCACGATGGTCGTCAAACTGGGATCGATTTGATCCAGTTCGAGATGGTCGAACGAGAACAGGTTGTCGGCCACCAGCCGGGTCAGCCTCATCGCAGCCGCCCTACCGATGGGCCTGCACCGGACGTCCGACCACCGGGATGGGTCATCGGTCGCTCCGGGCTCGCCGGTAGACACGGCCGGCGTAGAGGTCCATGAGCACCGAGCGGAACTCCTCGTCGTCGAGGATGCGCTTGAAGATCGCCTCGTTCTCGTCCATGCGGGAGACCACGGTGCCCATGAACCGGTTGTCGAACACCAGCCGGAAGTTCTCCAAGCTGTTGCCCTTGGCCTGGGCGACGACGTCGGGGTCGGCGACCCAGGTGGCCTCGAACTGGTCGAACAGCAACTGGTCGCGATCGTCGAGGTTCAGGCCGAAGCGCTCGTTGAGCTCGGCGACGATCTCGGAGAGGTGCTCCAAGGGCGTCTCGGCCCGCGGACCCCGGCCCTCCCCGAAGATCGCCTTCACCTCGCCCGCCTCGGCGTCCAGAGTCAGGGAGCCGGTGAAGGTCATCTCGGTCTTCAAGTGAGTGAGCTCGACTTCGGACCCGAGGTCGAGCCGCTCGACGCTGGCCGCGTCCCGGAGCCGGGCGGCGAGCGCCCGGCAGTAGGTGTAGTCCCGCTCCAGCTTGGTGTCCCCGAATGTGACCACCTGGGACAGGAACGAGTAGGTCCGGACGAACTTGTCGAGAGCGTCCTTGAAGCCCAGGCGGTCCTCTTCGACGAGCGATGTGAACCGCTCGACGGCGGGGTCGAGTGCGGCGTAGACCTTGCCATGGCTTTTCATGTCCGCGGCCAGCAGCAGGGCGACGGTGGCCTCGATCTCCTCGACTCGCAGCACGTCGAAGTCGTCCAGCCGGCGCCGGGTGTCGAAGAGCAGGTTCGGATCGGTGGGCGGAGCGACCGTCCGTCCGTAGTAGGGCTCGAAGGCCTTGACGATCTCCTCGGTCTCGTTGCGGAAGTCCAGCACGAAGGTGTCGGCCTTGTCCGGGTGGATGCGGTTCAGCCGCGAGAGGGTCTGGACCACGTTGAGCCCGGTGAGCACCTTGTCGACGTACATGGTGTGTAAGAGCGGCTGGTCGAAGCCGGTCTGGAACTTCTCGGCCACGATCAGCACCTGGTAGTCGCCGCCCTCAAAACGCTCAGCGGTCTGTGCCTCGGGGAACCCGTTCATGCCGGCTTCGCTGTAGCTGAGCTCGTGCTCGTCGATCACTCGTCCCGAGAAGGCCACCAGCGCGGCCAGATCGGCGTAGCCCTTCTCGGCGATATAGGCGTCGATTGCCTGCTTGTATCGAACAGCGTGGAGCCGCGAAGAGGTGACCACCATCGCCTTGGCCTTCCCGGCGATCTTGGGCGCGGTGTGGGTCCGGAAGTGCTCGACGACGATCTCAGCCTTCTGGGCCAAGTTGGACGGGTGGAGCGAGACGAACCGGGCGATCGCCCGGCGAGCCTTGGGGGCCTCGTAGGTGGGGTCGTCGGTGACGGCCTTCTCGATGCGCCAGTAAGTCTGGTAGGTGACGTAGTTGGCGAGCACGTCGAGGATGAAGCCTTCCTCGATGGCCTGGCGCATCGAGTAGAGGTGGAACGGCTCGTACTTGCCCGTCTCCGGGCCAAGGGTGCCGAACATCTCCAGGGTCCGGGCCTTCGGCGTGGCGGTGAAGGCGAAGAACGACAGGTTCGCCTGCCGGCCCCGGGCGCCGACCGCTTTCGCCAGGGCCTCTTCGACGGGGTCGATCGCCTCGGCGATGAAGCCGGCGTCCTCGGCTTCTGCGGCGGTGAGTTCCTGCTCGTCGGTCACGCCGAGGGCCAGGCGCAGGTCCTTGGCTGCCTCGCCGGTCTGGGAGGAGTGCGCCTCGTCGACGATCACCGCGTACCGGCGAGTTGGGAGCCCGGCGATCTTGTCCAAGACGAAGGGGAACTTCTGGAGCGTGGTCACGATGATCCGCGCCTGCTCCCCGGCCAGCGCCTCTGCGAGCTGGGCCGAGTCCTTGTCGATCTTCACCACCACGCCCCGGGTGTGCTCGAATTGGTAGATCGTGTCCTGGAGCTGGCGGTCGAGGATCACCCGGTCGGTAATCACCACCACCTTGTCGAAGACCTTCCGGTCGGCAGCGTCGTGCAACGACGAGAGCCGGTGGGCGATCCATGCGATCGTGTTCGACTTACCCGACCCGGCCGAGTGCTGGACGAGGTAGCTGTGCCCCGCCCCATGCGCCCGGGCATGGGCTTCGAGGGCCAGCACGGCGTCCCACTGGTGGAAGCGGGGGAAGACGACGCGCTCGGCCGGCCGATGGGCCGCCGACGTCCCCTGGGCGGGTCGCTCGACGTGAATAAAACGGGCGAGGAGGTCCATCCAGGCGTCCCGTGCCCACACCCGCTCCCACAGGTAGGCGGTGCGGTGCCCGGCCGGGTTCGGCGGGTTGCCCGCACCCCCGTCGTGGCCGAGGTTGAACGACAGGAATTGGGTGGCCCGGCCGGCCAACTTGGTGCTCATCGCCACCCGGTCGGGATCGACCGCGAAATGGACCAGCGCCCGGCGGGACAAGGTGACGTTCGCCGGGTCCCGGTCGCTTCGGTACTGGCGGATTGCGTGCTCGATCGACTGGCCGGTCAGCGGGTTCTTCAGCTCCGCGGTCGCGGTCAGGATGCCGTTGACCAACAGCACGAGGTCGAGGGTCTTGTGGGAGCCCGGCTCGTAGGGGAGCTGGCGGGTAACGCTCACCCGGTTCGCGGCATACAGGCGGCCGAGCGCCGGGGTGAGGCCGTGAGCCGGCTCGAAGAAGGCGAGGCGAATCGTCACGCCGAGATCGACAACCCCGTGGCGGAGCACGTCCACGGTGCCCCGGTGGTCGAGCTCGCCAGCAAGGCGTCGGGCGAAGCCCCGCTGGGCGGCGTCGGGGTCGTTGCCGTAGCAGCCCAGGAGCTTCTCCCACTCCCGGACCTGGGTCTCGCCGATGAACGCGTACAACTCGGCCGTGTCCAGGCCGAGCACCGCGTCGAAGTTCGACGGGACCGAGCGCAGGTAGCCGTCGGCAAGCAGCGCCGCCTCGATGGCGTCCTCGAAGCCCCGCTCGTCGATCAACATGGCACCACCCCGGGGATCTCCAGCTCTCCGGTGACGGCAGCGGTGATCAAGGCTTGCCGGTGCTCGGCCAGCAGGCTGACTTGCTGATCAATCTTCTCGATGAGCACGTCGATGCGGGCGGTCTCGCGGTCGAGGTAGTCGGCAATGGCTCGCTGAATGCGAACCTCCCACCAAGGCAGCCGGACGTTCCCATATTTCTCCGCGTTGAAATTCGAGATGGTAGATTGAATTGCGTCCGCCTGGATGGCCTCCTGAAAGAACCGCGACCGGGCACAATAGAAGACAAACCGTGGATCGACCTCTGGGCGAACCCGGAACCGAACCAGGTAAGCGGCGAACGTGGATGTGCAGGGATGACCGGTGTAGAACAGGCAGCGGCCAAGGGTGCCACTGCGGGAGAACAGAAGGTCTCCGCTCTCCAGCAGCAATCTCCCTGCTAGACCGGGGTCAACGAAGACAGCATTACCCTCATCCGTTAGACTCCCGGCCTCGGCAATGTCGGACGTCCGAATGAGGCGTACACCCTCTGTCCGGTAGTCGTCCGAGGTGACGTTGAGGCCATACTCAGACGAGAGCTGGCAGAAGTGCTTTAGGGGAACCCACTTTGAGCTAGGTGAGCCAGGGTCGGTGGGTCGGCCTGCGAGTAACGACGGGGTCGTAACGAGTTCCGAGATAAGGCTATCGCGACGCTCTTCCCACAGCTCGATCATCCGCTGCTTCTTCTCGATGAGGGCGTCAATGCGGGCGGTCTCGCGGTCGAGGTAGTCGGCGATGGCGCGCTGAGCGACGGGGCTCGGAAGAAATAGCGAGCTTCCAGCGAGAGCATCCGACGCCAGCTCCAGAAACGTCGAGCCCTGACCGCGACTTTCCAGCATCTCGGTCATAGCCAGTAATTGGTATCGAAAGTATCGGACGTCTAGTGGGCCGACAGGGACAAGACCACGGCAGCCTTGATTGAAGGCAGTTCGCTCCGCGACTTGCGCCACATAGCCAATCGGGGCTCTCGTAGAAACGATCAGTGATCCCCCCGGAACAGCGGAGCTTCCGGATACAAGCCCGACTTCAGTGATCGACCGAGCGGTAGCTCCGACGACTCTTCCGTTGAAGATGCCGAGATCGACTGGCGTGACCCACGGCACATCACCATCCCAATTGCTGGGCTCGGACGTCGGGGTTCCGCCATTGATGTGATGAAGGAGCGCCTCGCCGCTCCCGCGTGACGGACTCGGTGCTGGGCATCGAGTCGGCGCCGAACTCGAGGAGCAGCGCGATGATGCGCACGTCAGAGAAGGAAAGCAAGGTCCCCT
>JAKAWR010000001.1 GCA_021816935.1 Actinomycetes bacterium | reverse complement strand
ACTGGAATTGGCGCGGCTGGCCCGCCTCGCCTATCATCGAGATCGCGCAGACCAGCAACCCGACCGGAGAACCCGCGATGTGGTTTGATTCAGCCGGGATCACTGTCGCGAAGTCAGAAACACGTCACCGGCGCGCCAGGCGTGACGTTTCTCACCTTCGATGTCCGCCAAGCTCAGACAGCGTGCAGCCTCGGTTCCCACGTCGTCGGAGCCTGAAATCGCGCTTCCTTGGGGGACGGACGGGGCTGCGGCAACAGCATTGTAATAGCAGCCCTCACGACCTTTTCCGGCACTTAGGATTTGAAGGGAATCTCCGGAAGCCGGCGGCGCGGTGGCTGCAGCTTCAGGGCGCGCGTGCATTATTGACAGGGAGCGGCGTGGTTGGTAGCGTCTTGCGGGCCTACGCCGGGTGTTGGCTGCAGCCGAAGGCGTCTGCTTGGGGAAGTGGGTGCGGGAAGAGTAGTAGAGGTTCGCCGCACCGGCGGCCTGGCCGGAAAGGAGTATTGCGTTGAGCGCGTTGAGTCACGGGGACACCGCCTGGGTCCTCATGTCAGCGGCGCTGGTGCTGTTCATGACCACGCCGGGCCTCGCGCTCTTTTACGGGGGGATGCTCCGGGCGAAGAACGTGCTGAACATCATGATGCAGTCGTTCTTCATCATGGCGGCCGTCAGTATTCTCTGGGCGGTGGTCGGCTACAGCTTGTCGTTCGGCCACAGCGTCGGGAGCGGTATCATCGGCAACCTGAACTTGGCCGGCCTTGCTCATGCAGGGGCTGCGGTGCCGGGCTTCTCCCACCTGCGGGTCCCGTCGGACGCGTTTGCGGTGTTCCAGATGATGTTCGCCGTCATCACTGCTGCTCTCATAACGGGGGGCACGGCCGAAAGGACGAAGTTCTCCGGGTTCATGATCTTCATAGTGCTGTGGAGCCTTCTGGTGTACGCACCTATCGCCCACTGGGTTTTCAGCCCGCAGGGATGGCTCGCGCATAAAGGCGTCCTGGATTTCGCCGGAGGAACGGTGGTCGAGATCAACTCAGGGTTCTCGACTCTCGGGGTCGTGCTGGTGCTTGGCAAGAGGCGGGGATGGCCGCGCGAGTCGATGTCGCCGCATTCGGTGCCACTCAGCCTCGCCGGTGCCGGGATTCTCTGGTTCGGCTGGTTCGGCTTCAACGCGGGTTCGGCGGGCGCCGCCAACTCGGTCGCGGTGCATGCCTTCGTCAATACCCAGCTGGCTGCCTGTGCAGGGCTCCTCGGCTGGCTGCTCGTGGAGAAGCTCGGGACCAGGTACGCAACGACGGTTGGCGCCGCCGCGGGGGCCATTGCCGGGATGGTGGCGATCACGCCCTGTGCGGGCTTTGTCGACACGTTGCCCTCGATTCTCATCGGGGCGGCAGCGGGGGTGGTCAGCGCCTTCGCTGTCAAGATGAAGTTCAAGTTCGGTTTCGACGACTCGCTGGACGTGCTCGGGGTTCATGGCATGGGAGGAGTCGTCGGGATGATCCTGCTCGGGCTCTTTGCAACGACCGAGGTGAATCGGGGGGGAGCGAACGGCGTGTTCTACGGTGGGGGAGCACACCTCTTCCTCGTGCAGCTTCTTGCGACGGCGGTGTCGGCGGCCTACGCGTTCGGGGCCTCTTGGGTTCTCGCGAAGATCGTCGCATCTACAATAGGGCTTCGCGCTACCGCGGAGCAGGAGTCGATGGGGCTTGACGAATCGGTTCATGCCGAGAGCGCCTATGCGGGAGCGGGGATGGGTAGGATCGGGCATTAGTGTTGTGTCCGGTGCCCCTTAGGTGATTGGCGTGCTCGAGGAAAGGTGAGGTCAATGAAGATCGTTACCGCTGTAATAAAGCCGTTCAAGCTGGACGACGTTAAGCATGCTCTGGAACTAGCCGGGGTTACCGGTATGACGGTCGAGGAGGTGCAGGGCTTCGGGCGCCAGCGGGGCCATACCGAGGTTTACCGGGGGGCGGAGTACGTGGTTGATTTCGTGCCCAAGGTGAGGCTGGAGATGGTGGTGGACGATCAGCAGGTGGAGGCCGTAGTGGATGCCGTGGTGAAAGCGGGCCAGACGGGCAAGATCGGTGATGGCAAGGTATGGGTCGTGCCCGTCGAGCAGGTCGTCAGGATCAGGACGGGGGAGCGGGGCACCGACGCCCTGTGAGCCGCCCCGGCCGGGTATCCGCATCCCGCTGTGCTTGTATCGAGGTAATGGTCGCAATGCCGGACCAAGCGGAGCATCGCAGCGTGGCACATGCGATGAGGCGGCATACTCAGGCCAGGTGATTTCCCGGGCGCGGAGTGGCAAGCCATGCCGCGGCCTCGCCGCGAGCCTGGAGAATGACCCGGTCGCCGAGGCCGCTCACGGCGACCCAGCACCATCGTCCCAGCGGGTGGAGCGCTTGGGCCCCTTGGGGGGATGGGGGAGGCCGCATCGATCAGGTCAGCCCGGCCGCCTGTAGGAGTGAAGCCGCAGGAAGGTCGTTGCCGAGACGTACCACGTCCAGCACCGCAGGCTTGACCTGACTCAGTGGCGGGAGGGCAGGGTTAGGGGCGACCGAGGAGAGCGCGGGGTATTCGTAGTCGTCCCCTGCCGCAAGGATTCCCTGCGCCTGCGGTGAGACGAGGAACGCCACGAACTTCCGCGCCAGGGCCTTGTGGCGAGACGATGCGAGCACGGCTGCGCCCGAGATGTTCTCGATTCCGCCTATGTCATGGTCGGGAAAGTAGTAGAGCCTGCTGTGCGTGTGCGTAGCGCCCTGTTCGAGCCTGAGGCGGTACCAGTAGTACTGGTTGACGATGCCGACTGTGGCTTGTCCGCGGTCGACGGCAGCTACGACGGCCTCGTCGTCCTGGTAGAGAGCCGCGTTGGCTTTGAGTCCGCGGAGCCATCTTAAGGCGATACTCTTGCCATAAGTGGCTATGACCGCGCCGACGAGCGGCACGAAGTCGGAGTCCGTGGGAGCGATTGCCAGTTTCCCCTTCCAGGCGGGTTTTCCGAGGTCGAGCAGGTGCGCCGGAAGATCGCGCTCTGCGATCAGGGAAGGATTGTATGCGAGAGCGCTGACACGCAGCGCCACGGCTACCCAGTCACCCGTAGGGGAGTTCTCAGATTGCGGGACCTGGTCAAGTATCGACCGGGGAAGCGTGGAAAGGAGCTGGCGCTGCTGGAGCAGCATCAGCTCGGGAGAGTTCTCCGTGAGGTAGACATCGGCCGGTGTTGCGGATCCCGCCTGGAGGATCTCGTCGGCAAGGATGACACCGTCGTCCGTATGAACGCGTACCTGGATTCCGGTCGACTTCTCGAAGGCGCTCACGATGGCGCCGGTCAGCTCGGGATGCTGGCCGTTGTACAGGGTTATCGTGTTCGGAGCCTCGCTCGATCCGCACGCTGCGAGGGTTGATGCCGATAGGGCTATTGCCGCGGCAGCCACGGCGATAGAGCATGCAAGCGATCCTGACACATAAGCCGGGCGGCGGTGCGCGCTCCGCAGGGAGATTGGGGTGCGCCAGGAGCGCTGTACGCCGCCTGCGGTCGGGCCGACGACCGGCCGGACAGCGGCGGTGCGCTTGGCCGGGATACCTGTTATCACAGCCACTATACTATAGCGAGCCCAACCTGAGATGCGTTGCGAGGGCAGTGGCGGGTCGCCTATACACCGAGGCTGGCCAGGACGTCGTCGATCGCGGTGGTGGCCGACGAGTGGAATGCCTGCCAGGCCGCGCCGGAGTCGTCCAGGCAGGCAGCTTCCAGCCAGAGTGAATGTTCGAGCGGGGCGAGGGCGGCCCGGATACGGCCGATCGAGCAGGGATCGTCCTCGACCGACTGGCGCAGGAGGTCGAAGCGCTGCCAGGTGGCCTCCTCGGCCAGGAGTGCCGGCAGGGCGTCGGGGACCAGGACGGGAACGAAGATCGACACGCATGGGCTCCCCAGCGCGGTCCATCCCCGAGCGCGCCGGCCGTGTTCGGAGGGCAGGAATGCGACCATTGACGAGGTGGTGGCCTGGTAGGAGCGGATATGCATGCATACGCTCACGCCCGTGCCGTCAGGCAGCGAGAAGGTGGGAGGCGCGACGGGCAACGCTGCCGGGTCGAGCGGGTTGCCCCATGGTCCGGTGCCGTGGTCCCGCAGGTGCGAGGCGAAGAGCCCGGCGAATGCCGTTACGCCGTCAACGGTCGCCTCGGGATGGCGCTGCGGGAACGCGCCTCTAGTGCCTGGGAGGGGATGGGCGGCGAGCGAGTCGAGGAACGAGCGGCTTGCTGCGAGACGCACGTCGGCGTGGGCGGTTGGGGCTTCGGGACTTCTGCGCCTGTCGAAATCCTCACCGGGAGAGAAGGCAGCGGAGGCCATCGCCCAGTCGCTGCGGATGGTCACCCGGTTCGAGATTGCGGCGTCGCCGCCTCTCGCCACCCGTCTTGCGACCCAGTTGCCGGCTGACGTCTCGAGTACGTACGCCTCGGAAGGGTCCGCTATCAGGAACGACGACCAGTAGGGCTCGTTTGCGTGCGCATCACCGACCCCACCCTGACCATGGGCCTCGATAAGGGCGGTGATTGTTGCCAGGGCCTGGCGTGCGGTCGAGGAGCGTTCAAGCCCCAGGCGAACCAGGTCCATACCGATCAGAGCCGGGGGTGCCTCGTAGGGATCGTCCAGCGTGTAGATTTTCTCGTTGCCGATCGCGACGTGGTAATCGTTGACGCCGTGCTCGGCGCCCCATAGCCATACGGGCCGGGATAGCAGGCAGGGGACGGCACCGGCGTCTTCGATCTCGATGTACTGGGTGCGGAGTCTGGCGGGCGTGGGTTCGGCCGGGTCGTCTCCGGGATGCCTCGCCGGAAGAGACTGCAGTACTTGCGGCTCTCCCACCGGGCGGTCGGAGTTCTTGGCAAAGAAGGTTCCGGCATCGGTGATTGCGCAGATAACATCGCACATAAGGCGAGTGTAGTGTTCGCCAGATAATTGACGCGATCTCGCCAGCCAGATGGTGCCCCTGCCTCGCTGGGTAGCATCGTGCTACGTACTGGCCCTGCACTGGATCATAGAACCGGGAGACGGCGGTCGGGCAGAGTCGGCATCACGGCACCGTTCGGTAAGGGCGAGGCCAGCCGTAGCAGCACGGCAACAGTGATACCGCTGAATTGGCGATGCGGCGTCAGCCCGGACAGCGATGTCCTATGACTGGTCCCGCTTGAAGCGATCGCGCATGCGGTCCTGGAGGTGCTTGATGGTAGCGCTCCTGTTGCTGCTGTGGATCGAGTGGGTGATGTCGTGAATCCCTGCCCTCCCCATCCGGCGCAGGTTGGCTTCGAACGAGATTGCCGACAAGAGCATCAGCATGAACCCGACGAAAGCGAGGGGTACCGAGAAGGTGAAGGTTCCGAGGAGGACGCCGAAACCCGCAAGGAAGATCACGGCTGCCCACTTGAGATTCCGCCCGGCGTGCTTGTAGACGGTTTCAGACTGGACGCGCGAGACAAAGGTGGGGTCTTCCTTGAACAGGGCCTGCTCCAGCTCATGGAGGATTTTCTGTTCGCGTTCCGAAAGCGGCACCACAACCTCTTCGCCATAGACCGGGAACCGGGCATCTTCACCCGTCCCCGGAGCCTCGTATCCGTGAAACTCTCCCTCCCTGAATCATCGCGCATCCGAGTCATGTTTTCAATGGAGGGGGGCTGGGCGAGGTTTGCGACACAGATTGCGGGGGGCGGTAGCCATGTACCGGCGGTTTTGCTAACATGTATTGCGGCTGCGGTCGCGTCCGTCCCCCTGGTGAAGATCGCGGTGGGCGGGTGATCGTGCAAGAGGAGCGTTGGCCAGCCGGCGCCGAAGAGTTGGCGGACGGTAGGCGCGTTGCGGGCGTACCGTGTGGCCATCGGTTGGCGGGACGGTCTATCGGTCAAACGGGGCCACGCGCTGTGCGGGAGTGCCCGTTGCAGGATTAACCACGGAAGTATCGTCGAGAGGTCTATGTCGTCAGAGGTAAGCGAGATAAGCGAGTTGTACGAGCAGCCCGAATTGGGTTATGCGAACGGTGAGCAGGCATTTACGGGTCGGGTAGTTGTGCCGGCGCTTCCGATGGGGGTGCTCGACGAAAGGGGAAGGTACGTACCGCGAGAGGTCGCGGCTCAGGACATGGAGGAGGTGCAGATCGAGAACGCCGTCGAATCGAGCTTGGTGGAGCTGGAGGACGGAAGTATCGTGCAGGGTACCGTTGTCAAGATCGACCGGGACGAGGTGCTCCTGGATATCGGTTTCAAGTCCGAGGGCGTTATCCCCTTGAGGGAGCTGTCTCTCCGCAACGATGTATTGCCTTCGGATGTCGTGGCGCTTGGTGACAAGTTGGAGGCGCTGGTGCTCCAGAAGGAGGATCAGGATGGCAGGCTCATCCTTTCGAAGAAGAGGGCGCAGTACGAACGGGCATGGGGACGGATAGAGGAGATCAAGGCGCGGGGTGGGCGAGTACGGGGACCGGTCATCGAGGTGGTCAAGGGTGGGCTGATCGTTGATATAGGTCTCCGGGGTTTCCTGCCGGCGTCGCTTATCGATCTTAGGAGGGTGCGGGAGCTCCAGCCGTATATGGGTCAGGAGATGGAGGCCAAGATCATAGAGCTGGACAGGAATCGGAACAACGTCGTGTTGTCGAGGAGGGCGCTGGTCGAGGAGGAGCAGCACGAGAAGCGGGCGAGCTTCCTCACCGAGCTGAAGTCGGGCGACAGGGTGAAGGGCAAGGTGTCCTCCGTGGTTCACTTCGGGGTGTTCGTGGATATCGGAGGAGGGATTGACGGGTTGATCCACGTCTCCGAGCTCTCGTGGAAGCACATCGACCATCCTTCGGTGGTGCTGGCCGTTGGAGATGAGATCGAGGTTGAGGTGCTCGAGGTGGACCTGACCAAGGAACGGATCAGCTTGTCGTACAAGGCGACTCAGGTCGATCCGTGGCACGAATTTGCGCGGACCCACTCGGACGGCGAGCTCGTTTACGGCCGGATTTCGCAGCTCGTGCCGTTCGGTTGCTTCGTCCAAGTGGGAGATGGGATCGAGGGGCTGGTTCATATTTCGGAGATGGCGTCACACCGCGTTGAGTCTCCGGACCAGGTTGTCAGTGTCGGAGAGGAGCTATGGGTGAAGATCACGGGGATCGATATCCAGCGTAGGAGAGTCAGCCTCTCGATCCGGCAGGCTGAGGAGGGGGGCGAGGTGTCGCTGGAGTACCGTGAGGCTTTCGGTGAGCATGCTTACGATAACGAGGGCAACTACATCGGCTATCCGGTGGTCGACGAACCCGGGGGCCAGGATGGGACGCAGGAAGAAAGGTCAGCAGCTGAAGCCGTGGTCGTCAGCGAGACTGTGACCGCCGGCGGGGAAGCTGCAAGCGGAGAGGCTGCCGGGGTGCAGGTGCCTATTATGGAGCCGGAGGCAGCTATGGGGAACGGCGCCGCCGTGGGTGGAGATGCGGCTGCCGCTGGCGGGGAAGAACCGCTGGCGGACGACTCGTCAGCGTGGACTTCTTGAAATCGTAATTCACGCTCTGGGCCGCGGCCCGGTTGGCGAGGAGGGGGCGGAATCTGGAGTGCAGGCCGGGATCGCCTGGCGTGATTATGTCGTTCCGGTGGCCGTCGCTGGCGCGGTAGGGCTCTTCGTGGTGTTGCGTTTCGCGGCCCGAACCGATCTCTGGCTGGACGAAGCCCTGACCGTCGACATCGCGAGGCTGCCGCTTGCGACCCTGCCCCACGCCCTCAGCGAGGACGGATCGCCGCCGCTTTTCTATGTCCTCCTGCACTTCTGGATGGGGATATTCGGCTCGTCTACTGTGGCCGTCAGGGCGCTGCCGGGCATTTTCGGCGTAGGCACGCTGGGCGCCGTCTGGGCAGCAGCCCGGCGGTTCGGCGGTCATGTGGCGGCATGGAGCGCGATGATCGTGACGGCTGCGTCGCCCTTTGCCGCCTACTACTCGACCGAGGTCCGGATGTACTCGCTCGTAATGCTGCTGGTGGCGTTGGAGTTGCTCGCACTGTTGCTGGCGCTGGAAAAACCTACGGGACCGAGGTTGTCGGCGGTTGCTGTCGTAACCGCGGCGCTCCTTTATTCGCATTACTGGTCGATCTACCTGGTTGCAACGGTTGGGGTGTACCTCGTTGTCCGCGTTGTGCGCCGTAGGGGAGGCCTGCCGGTGTTGCTGGCGGTGCTTGGGGGGATCGCTGCGTTCATGCCGTGGCTGCCCACGTTCGTTTTCCAGGCGGAGCATACCGGTACGCCGTGGAGGACCCACGGCGGCCCGGGAGCCGTCTATTCGGTGATGGTGCAGATGTTCGGGGGATTACCGGCATGGGGCAGGCTTCTTTTCGTAATCACGGCTGGCCTTGCGGTTCTTGGCATTGCGGGCAGGAGGAGCGGTAGGTACCTTGTGGAGCTCGACATGGCAGGGGTGCCGCACGGACGGATGCTTGCAATGATGGCCGGCGGTGTACTGGCCGGCGGTCTTGCGGGCGGCTACGTGAGCAACAGCGCGTACATGGCGCGTTATGCGGCGGCGGCGTTCATTCCGCTGGTGCTCCTGGCGGGTCGCGGCGCGAGCCTGCTGGACGGGAAGTGGCTGCGCGGCGGGGTGCTCGGATGCGTCGTGGTAAGCGGGTACTTCCTCTCGTCAGGCGTTGTGTCCGCCGCGCGAACTCAGGCGGGACAGGTAGCAACGGCGTTGATGAGGCAGGCAGGCCGGGGAGATGTCATCACATACTGCCCCGATCAACTCGGGCCGGCGGTGAACCGGCTCCTCCCGGGAGGTAGGTTTGACCAGGTCACCTTTCCCCGGGGAACCGGTCCGGCCAGGATCGACTGGGTTGATTACCTCCGCGTGGTCGCCAGCACAAGCGTGGGTGCTTTCACGGCTGGACTGGAGGCCTCCGCAGTGAGCGGTGGGCACAACATGTGGGTCGTCTGGCAGCCGGGTTACCGTGGCTTCGGCGGTAAGTGCGCGGGCATTATTCGGTTCATGGCGAAAGACTCCGCATTCAAGGGCCGCGTGGTGGTAAGGGCAGGCGGGTCGTACGAGCCCATGGGTCTCTACGAGTTTAGGTACTCTCCGGGTTGATGGCAGCGGCAGGCAGCTCGCCGCAGTTGTAACGGAGATAAGATGCGAAACGTGCGCATGGCGGAGGGCCCGAACCTGAGATCCTCTGCACGGCTGCTGTCGGCGTTCAGGTACGAACAGTCCGATCCGGATCGTTTCTACAGGCTTCTGGCGGAAGATACTGCTTCACTAATCGCGTCGTTCGCCGGCGCTGGCGGTTTGCTGGGAGTCGAGGTCGGGTCGGGTCCGGGGGATATCGCCGA
The DNA here is from genome assembly GCA_021816935.1 of Actinomycetes bacterium. GTDB lineage: Bacteria > Actinomycetota > Acidimicrobiia > Acidimicrobiales > JAMCPL01 > JAKAWR01. Next base: position 315,305 of record JAKAWR010000001.1, on the reverse strand, counting down.
GGCCCTGCGGGGTAAGGGGGCGCGTATGGTTCTCATCGACCCCGATTGGGACGAGATGCATTGCCGGCAGCGCTCCCTGCAAAGTGCAGTTCAGGCTGATGGCAGGAGGCTGCCGGTTGCCGATTCCGTCTTCGACTTCAGTTGTTCGTCCAATGTCCTGGAGCACGTCCCTGATCCGATCTCGATCGTCGGGGAGATGGCAAGGGTTACGGTACCGGGCGGCACGGTTTTCGTCAACTTCACCACGTGGCTCTCGCCCTTCGGCGGTCACGAGACCTCCCCCTGGCACTATCTCGGCGGGCACTACGCGATGAAACGGTACACGAGAGCCCACGGCGTCCCGCCGAAGAACCGTTACGGTGAGAATCTCTTTCCCGTCCGGGTGTCCCGCTTCCTTCGGGAGCTGAGGACGGTTAGCGAGATTGATGTGGTGGCGGCACTCCCAAGGTACTTCCCGTCGTGGATGAGATGGGTCGTTCGCACTCCGGTGCTTGCCGAGCTTCTCGCATGGAACCTTACTGTTGTAGCAAGGAAGAAGTGTCCACGGTCCTAGGTTTTTCTGGTGGGGATGGCTCTTGGGAGGTAGGATAGATTTTCGTGTATCGCGAGGCGGACGATAGAGGGGTCGGATTGAGGCTCGTTCCGGTCGAGGCGAACGAGACAACCGGGCTGGCGTTCGGGGCGTTGGAGGCTGCGACCGAAGAGGCAAGGAGAGCGGGGATATCGAGTATCGAGATGGTCGCGTGGCGCGACCTCGACGACATCGAGGCAGGTGGGTCGGAGTTGCATGCGCACGAGGTAGCTACGGCCCTCGCGGCAGCGGGTCTCGATGTTTCCGTGAGAACGTCCGGTGTCACGGGTGAAGCTCGTACCGTGGTTCGCAATGGCTACCGAGTGCTCAGGCGTTCGGGGAGGTACGCGGTGTTCCCCCGGGTTGCATGGGAGATGGCCACGCGGACGTTGGCAGGCACCGGAGCTGACGGTGTCGTCGAGGTCTGGAACGGTATGCCGTTCTTTACACCGTTGATAACAAGGCGCCCGCGAGTGGTTCTCCTTCATCATGTGCACCGCGATATGTGGACCATGGTTCTCCCTCCACGCCTGGCAGCTCTCGGGAGATTCGTTGAGCTCCGGATGGCGCCACCAGCCTACCGGCGATCAACGATTGTGACCCTGTCCGAGTCATCGCGCCGGGAGATAACGGGTACGATGAGATTGCCAGCGCATCGGGTGAAAGTGGCCCCGCCGGGCGTGGGCCCGGCCTTTAGTCCCGGCGGACAGAGGGCGCCTTATCCGTTGATCGTAGCGGTGGGCAGGCTGGTACCTGTCAAGCGTTTCTGCATCCTTGTCGAGCAGCTGGCGCGGTTGAAGGAGGAGGTCGGCGACCTGCAGGCGGTGATAGCGGGGGAGGGTTACGAGCGGTCGGCAATCGAGGCATCGAGGGCGTCGTGGGGCGCCGCGTCGTGGATTGCGATGCCCGGGCACCTGGCGGAGGAAGAACTGGTTGACCTCTACCGGCGAGCCTGGCTGGTGGCGAGCACGTCGCTACAGGAGGGTTGGGGAATGACTCTCACGGAGGCAGGCGCGTGCGGGACCCCTGCGGTGGCGACGGACGTAACGGGCCATCGTGATGCGGTGCTGGACGGCCGGACGGGGATACTTGTTCGCGACCTGGATGCGATGTGGAAGGAGATGCTGCGGCTCATAGAGGACGGTGACCTGCGTGAGTCGATGAGCGAGACAGCGCGCCAGCACGCCGCCGGGCTGAGCTGGGAAGCAGTTGCGGCCCGGGTGCTCCGGGAGCTGGCAGCCGACGCCCGCGCCAGGTGGGGGAGGAGCCGAGGGTAGGCGGGGGGAGAGCACGCGGGGCTATCCTGTAATCGCTGAGGCTCTTAGGGCCAGGGTGTCTCGCCCAGATGGCTTGCCATCCCCAGCTTCCCTGGGTTGAGGATGCCCGCGGGGTCAAGTGAATCCTTGATCAACCGCAGGACTTTCCACGCAGGCCCCATGGACCTGCGGAGATGAGGTCCACGATGAATTCCGATGCCGTGGTGGTGGCTGATAGCGCCGCCTGAAGCCTGCAGTGTCGACATGACCGCATCCCACGCGCTGTTGTAGTACAGCTCCGCCGCGGTGCTGCCGCCTGTTTCACTGTCCGGCTTGCCGGCGAAGGTCATGTAGACGCAGCCACCGTCGGGATAGCTGTGCGACAGATGCGCCGAAGCATGCAGCGTACCGTCCACGGAAAGCAACGCTTCGCAGCAGCGGGTGTAGAGGCCCGGTAGCGCAGACCAGGGGGCTGCTACTTCGATCGTGTCGACGACAAGTCCCGAGCGGTAAAAGGCTGCAAGCGCGGATACGTCGTTCCGCTTTTCGAGCCACTTCGCAACCACGGCGTCACCGAGGTCTCCGGCGCCCAGGCGAGCGGCCTCCTCGGCGGCTGCGCCTACCGTCCAGAGGGCAAGGCCCTCCTCCGCCTCGTCGAGCAGGATCATGACCGCTCCACCCTCGATGCCGAAATGCATAACCGACTCGGCCGGGTCGTAGAGGCGCAGAACGGCGGGGGTGGCACCCCTGCGGAGGATTAGCCTGGCGGCCTCGACTCCCGCGGCGAAGGACGGGAAAAGCCAAGCCCGCCGTAGCTCCGTGGTGGGCACGGGATGGACTACAAGAGTGGCTTCGGTGATGATGCCGAGCGTACCTTCCGATCCGACGAACAGCTGGGTCAGATCTGGGCCGGTAGCGCTGCGTGGTGCTTTGGGAGCGGTCCGGATGAGGCTTCCGTCCGCAAGGGCCACCTCGAGCGAACGGACCATGTCCTCGATCTTGCCGTAACGGGTAGAGTACTGGCCCGCTGACCGGCAGGCCAGCCAGCCCCCAAGCGTCGAGATGTCGAATGACTGGGGGAAATGGCCCAGCGTGTATCCTTCGAGGCGCAATCCCTCCTCCAGCTCGGGGCCGAAAATACCCGGTGCGGCAACGGCGGTAAGCGAAGCCTCGTCAACCTCGGCAAGGCCCGAGAGAGCGGTCGTATCCAGGACGACGCCGCCGAACAGCGGGATGGATGCCCCACACACCCCCGACCTCCCTGCGGATGCCGTTACCGGCAGGTGCTCCCTGTTGCAGATATCCAGAACCGCTGCCACCTCGCCGGCGCTGTGGGGTCTGGCGATGACCGCGGGCCGGGAGGGCACCAGGGCGTCAAGGGTCCACCTGATCGAGATGGGCCACCAGTCGAGGGCTGCGGCACCGAGCTCAACGGGCTCGGTGGACACCTCGCTACAGGCGGACGCCAGGCGGTCCATGGTGGACGCGCTCGGCGCGACCTTCGGGAGGCGGAAACGCTCGGTTGCGCCGGCCAGGTCGTGATAGCCGGGAGCAAGCGGCGGCGTACGTCCCACTACTGCCGTCCGCCCGGGGTGCCCCCGGCGGAGACATCCTCGTCTGGCAGCTCAGGACTCGCCGCCTGTTCTGCCATTACAGGAGCCTCCGGTCGTATAGCGTTGCCGAGAACGCCCGCAAGAGAAGTAGCAGCTGATTCCGCCGCCTTAGCGTCGAGGAGTGCGATGCGGGTGCGGCGGGTCAGGATATCGTCCATGGTGCAGGCCATCTCCTGCGATACGGCCCATTTGGCTTCGATCCGGAGGTAGGGCAGTCCTTCTACGATGGGCTCGAGCAGCGCGTCGTCGTCGCCGGCCAATGACAGCAGCCGGCCTGCCTCTGTACCGTAGCGGCCGGTGAGATGGTGAAGGATATTCTCGTCGATCCCTAGTCGTGACGCCGCTCCGGCCTTCGCCAGCTCGTCGAGTGCCGGCAAGCTGGCGGCACCGATAAGGCGGAGACGCCTGGTAGGGCTCCGGCGCAGCGTCCCTGGCGGGAGCACCCCGGGCCCGCCAGGACTCTCCCGGAGCAGGTCGACGGCGCAGGACAGGGTATCCTCGGCCATCCGGCGGTAGGTTGTCAGCTTTCCGCCGGTCACCGTGACCAGCCCAGCCTCCGAGACGATGACGGTGTGGCGGCGGGACAGGTCCGCTGTGCGCTTTGCCGAGCGGCCGGACGCAGTAGAATCGTCACGCGATAGAAGCGGCCTGACGCCTGCCCACGACGCAGTCACATCCGCCGGTGTCAGCTCGGTCCGGACGAAACGGTTGACCGCGGCGATCAGGTACTCCACATCGGATCTCTCACAGGCCGGGTCGTCTACGGAACCGCTCCACTCCGTGTCCGTCGTGCCCACGTACACGTGACTGCCCCCCTCCCAGGGTATGACGAAAATGCTCCTGGCGTCGTTGGGTACCGGCAGGACGGCGGCATTGCGTACGGGCAGCTTGGCTGCCGGGAAGGTAATGTGGATGCCCTTTGCCGGGGTGATCGTCCGGCTATGGCCGGGCTTGTCCATGCCCTGGATGTCGTCCACCCATACGCCGGTCGCATTGATGACGCAGCGTGCACGTATCTCCATCGTGGCCGGTCGCTTGTTCCCCGCGGTCCCGCCCGGCTGGGTATCGGCGGCGACCGCACCCGCGACCCGGCCGTTCGATCTGTGCAGCAAGCCGGTGGCGCCGAGATAGTTGGCGGCCACAGCGTCGTAGCGGAGGGCCGCGGTTCGTAGCACGGCCAGCGTGAGCCGCGCGTCATCTGCTCGCGCGTCGTAGTACAGGAAGCCCTTGGCCACCTTCTCCGAGTCGATTGCCGGCAGCAGGTCCGCCACATCGCCCGTTTCGAGCGCTCGGTGGCGCCGGCCGATGCGGAACCCTCCGGTGAGGTCGTACGCCCAGAGTCCTGTCGCAAGGGCTGCGGACATAGTCCTCTGCCGTTTTGACCTGAACACGGGTACGACGAACGGCAGCGGGTGGACCAGGTGCGGGGCGTTGCGGAGCAGGCGCTGGCGCTCGTGAAGGGCCTGGTATACGAGGGGGAGCTCGCCGTGCTGGAGGTAGCGCAGACCGCCATGTACCAGCTTCGAGGAGCGGGACGACGTGCCCGAGGCGAAGTCGGCCTTCTCGATGAGGGCCGTCCTGAGGCCCCTTGAAGCGCTCTCGAGTGCTACGCCGGCGCCGGTTATACCACCACCGATGACGAGAACATCGAACTCTTCGGAGGCCAGGCGCTCGAGAGCAGCGCTGCGGTCGAACTGGGTCATGAACTCCAGCTTGCCATAGGTGTCGACCTACGATGCAAGCCGGGGGACGGCCAGCGAGTAGGTAGGGGAGTAGTTTTATTAGGAGTAAGTATCAAATAACAGCCAACATCACTTGCAACCCGTTGACGGGGAGAAAGACTGCTATTATAATAAGACACATGAGAACCGTAGACGAAATGGTAGACCTGTTCAAGGCACGTGGCTACAGGATGACCCCGCAGCGGCAGTGCATTTTCCGGATACTGCAGGACAATACCTCCCATCCTACGGCAGAGTCGATCTACCGCGCAGCCCGCAAGCAGGTCGAGACGATCTCGCTGCAAACCGTGTACCGGACGCTCAACGAGCTTGCGTCGGTGGGCGAGGTATTACCGCTCGAGTTGGGTACGGGCATGGCGCGTTTCGACCCGAACACCGACCAGGAGACACATCATCACGCCGTGTGTAGCGTCTGTGGAAAGGTGAGGGACGTGTTCGCGGAATACCAAGGAGTTGCCCTGCCTGATGCGTTGCGGCCGGATTTCGATGTCGTGGCGGTTCAGGTGGTTTTCAAGGGTGTCTGCTCCGCCTGCCAGGAGGCCAGCAGGACCCTGAGGGCGATGACGAGTAGGCAGGAGCACAAGGCAAAGGCGAAGATGGAGGTAGTTGGCTGACATGGCGTCACTTAAGGGAACGAAAACCGAGAATAATCTAAAGGAAGCGTTCGCGGGCGAGAGCCAGGCGAACCGGCGCTATCTGTACTTCGCTCAGAAGGCTGATGTTGAGGGATATCCGGATGTGGCCGCGCTGTTCCGGTCGGTGGGGGAAGGTGAGACAGGCCACGCTTTCGGGCATTTCGATTTCTTGAGCGAGTCCGGGGACCCGGTAACAGGCCATGCAGTGGGAACGACGGAGAACAATCTGCATTCGGCCATCGAGGGGGAGACGTACGAGTACACGGAGATGTACCCCGGGTTCGCCCGGACGGCCAGGGAAGAGGGTTTTGAGGAAATTGGGGAATGGTTCGAGACTCTCGCGCGCGCGGAGCGGAGCCATGCTGGTAGATTTAAAGAAGGGTTGGAGTCGGTTGCCTGAGTTACCCCCCTCACTCAGGTAATTGGGCCGGTAGCCGGACCCCTCCCCGGTGCCGGCCTCTCCAACCCCATGGTCGCCCGTCCCGGTAAAGCGCTTCGACCTTGACCCCCTCCCCCCTCCGGGTCGAAGCGCCGGGGCGGGTTTTGTTCACGGGTGGCGAATCTGATTAGCTGGTGGCGAATGGCGGGGCCGGTACACGGGGCGGCGATGACGCTGGTGGCGGGGAGGAGGTGGGTGATAGGTCGAGTCGCCATGACCTCCGTACGATGGGGCTGATTTTTCCCGGATGAGCGGCGAGGCACAGAGGACCCGGCTCGGACGGCCGTCAGTGGGTGTCCGTATAGCGAGGAAGGACCTGTTGTGAGCACTACGTACTCGCCTGCCGAGGCGTGTTATACGGACGAGGGCGATTTCCGGGAGGAGTTGGCAAGGGTCTTCGAGGTTTGCCATGGCTGCCGGCTCTGCTTCAACCTGTGCCCATCGTTCAAGACCCTTTTCAGTGCGATCGATGACACGGACGGCAAGGTGCATTCCCTGACCAAGGCCGCACAGGACCGGGTTGTCGACGAATGCTTCCAATGCAAGCTGTGCGCTCTCAAGTGTCCGTACCTGCCTCCACACCAGTTCGAGCTGGATTACCCGAAGTTGATGCTGCGAGCAAGGGTCGTGAGGCACGTTGGGGGAGATGTCGGAGTAAGGGAGCGGATCGCGGAGCAGATGCTATCGCGTACCGATATGGTCGGGAGGGTATCGGTGGCGTTCGGTGGGCTTGTGAACCGGGCTCTTACCAAGCCGGGCACGCCGTTACGGCGTGCGATGGGGGCCGCGCTCGGCATAGCCCCGAAGCGGATGCTTCCTCCCTACGCCAAGCAGAGGTTCTCGACCTGGTTCCGCAAGGAGCATACTCCATCGCCCTCCCCGGGTCGGGAGGATGCGGAGGCGGTCATCTTTCCCACGTGTTTCGTCGAGTACATGGAGCCGGGTATCGGCAAGGCGGTGGTGCGAGTTGAAGAGCACAACGGGGTTAAGTGCAGCTTGCCTGATGGTGTTGGTTGCTGTGGAGCTCCGTGGCTTCACGCCGGCAACCTCGACCAGTTTCGCCGGGCCGCTCTGGCTAATGTCGAGGCACTTGCGGGAGCGGCCGGTAGCGGTTCGAAAATCATCGTTGCCCAGGCCACCTGTGCATATGTGATGCGTAAGGACTATCCGGCCGTCCTGGTAGGTAGCGCTGTCACTGCTCGTGCGGCCAGCGAGTTGCACGTTGGGTCCGACGCGATCGACGACGGTGCCAACGGGGACAGCAGCGCAAGTGGGGAAGGCAGTGGAGGTGAACGCACCGGCAGCGGCGACGCGGGGGAGGGCGGGAGATCCGGAGGGATGGGGGACGCGGGCGCGGGGTGCCGCTCGATAGGTGAGCGCACCGGGCCATCCGTCAAGCGTGGTTCGCTGGCAGATGACGTGATCGCCGTTGCGGCAGCGATCAGGGAGCCGGCGGAGCACCTGATGGAGCTGGAACGGCTGTCGGGCAAGCCGCTGCGCCGGGATTTCAGCGGTTTCGGAGGGCCGGCGCGGCTGGCAGCTGAGGTTGCCTACCACGTCTCGTGCCACTCTCAGGCGCAGGCGGTCGGCCTCAAGGATCGTGACCTGTTGAAGCTGGCAGGCTGGACGGTGCGCCTGGTGAACCGGTGCGCCGGGATCGACGGTACCTGGGGTTACCGGAGTGCTAACGAGGAGCTTGCCAGGCTGATTGCCGGGCCGCTTGTTGCCGAGTTGAGCAAAGCCGGAGTGGCGGTGGGGCATGGAGATATTGGCGCGGTCGCGTGTGGTTCGTGCCACCTTGCAAACGTCGCGATCCTGGAGGAGACCGGGGTACGGCCGGTGCATCCAATCGAGCTGGTGGAGCGTGCCTACGGCCTCGGGCAGGGATGAGGAGGCGCTTGCTCGGCTTGGCGAAGGGATGTGCGTGGAGGACCCGGCGCGTGCGGCCGAGGGGGTGGTGTAGGCGGTGAAGGGGTGGTCACAGCGGAGGGGGTTTGGACGGAAAGGTGGTGCGCGTCTTTGAGCAGGCGCTTGACACTGGACGACATCTTGGACGTACGCGAGTATGAGCGTCGGCGCGATGAGATGCGAGCGGCGGTTATCGCCCTCAAGAAGATCAGGAGGGTCGCTCTCGGTGAGTTGCTGACTGTGGTCTTCGAGAACGAGGAGACGGTTAGGTTCCAGATCCAGGAACTGGTGAGGGCGGAACGACTGATCTCGGATGAGCAGGTGCAACGTGAGATCGACGACTACAATGGGCTCATACCGCTCAAGGGTGAGTTGTCAGCGACAGTGTTCATAGAGCTGACCAGTTCCGAGGCGCTACGCAAATGGCTCCCCGAGCTAGTTGGCGTCGAGAGGGCGCTTTCGATCCGGTTCAGAACCGCAGCAGGGGACGATCGGCTTGTGGCTGGAGCCCCGGAGACGGCTCACGAGGGCCTGCTCACGCGCGAGGAGGCTACAGCGGCGGTTCACTACGTAAAGCTCAGATTCTCGCATGACGATATTGTGGATTTCGCAACCGGGGATGCGGTCCTTGCCGTGGACCACCGGGCTTACAGGGCAGAGGCTGCCATAGGAGGAGTCACTAAGGAGGCGCTGCTCCAGGATCTCCGCGGATAGAAAAATACTCCGCAAGACTGGACATGGAGCAAATGGGTGCGCGATAATAGCACTATCTGAAGGCACCCGCGTGCAAGCGAGGGTTTCTGTCGTTCTGGTCCGGCCACGGGAGGGACCGGATTGGAGCCTCGGCGGATGTTCAGGCAAATGTGCGCCGAGGCTACAAGGGATCGGGTTTTCCGAATGAACTGGCAGCAATCTCGCATCGCCCATCGTGCCGCCGGACGTGATGAGCAGTAGTGATGTAGGAAGTAGGAAGGCGTAATGAACCGGGTGCAGTTGAGTACGGCTTGGAACAAGCGGGCCGCGTGCAAGGGTATGGACACGAACGTGTTCTACCCCGACCCGGATACGCCCGACGAGGAGGCGGAGGCCGCGGTAGCGAAAGCCATCTGTGCATCCTGCTCCGTGAGGGAGGCCTGCCTGGAGTACGCTCTGGCGAAGCGTGAAAAGGAGGGGATCTGGGGCGGGATGACCGAGCGTGAAAGACGGCGCATCCTGCGCCAGCGCCGCAAGTCTGCTTAGGGATACCTGTTGGCGCGAAGCCGAAGAAGCGCTGTGAAGGTTCCGGTGGCGTGATCGGCGGCGGCGCAGGTTTCGGCCTGACACCAGAGCTCGAGCAACTCCGCGATACGGTAAGGCGGCTCGCTCGGGAGAAGGTCCAGCCCCGTTCTAGGGAGGTGGACCTCACAGGCGAGTACCCCTCGGATTGGTTCGACAGCTTCAAGTCGGCAGGCTTGCTCGGCTTGGCGATTCCCGAGGAGTTCGGTGGGTCCGGCGCTGGTATTCTCGCTCTCGCAATTGCAGTGGAGGAGGTGGCGAAGTACTCCAGCACCGCGGCGCTCATGCTACTTCTTACGCGCCTGGCGACGACGCCGGTGCTGATCGGTGGGGGAGAAGATCAGAAGAAGCGTTACGTCGCGGCGATTGCGGATGGCTCGCAGAGGGCGGCATTCGGGCTGTCGGAGCCGGGGGCGGGAAGCGACGTGGCGGGCATGTCCACCCGAGCCGTTCCAGACATGGACCGTCCCGGGGGCTACATTCTAACTGGGCAGAAATGCTGGATATCCGGAGTTAGCCAGGCCGACTGGTTCGCCGTGTTCGCCAGGACCGGCGAGGGCATTAGCCGTTCCAGCCGGGACATACGGGGTTTTATCGTTGAGCGAGGCTTTGATGGGGTCGGCCTGGGGCGTGTCGATCGCAAGATGGGTGTGCACGGGATCGATACGGGCGAGCTGAACCTTGACGGCGTGCGCGTGCCGCCGGAAAATGCGATCGGTGCGGAGTCGGGTTTCTCCGTGGCGATGCGGACATTGAACACGCTGCGGCCGGTCGTTGCAGCGCGGGGTCTCGGACTGGCCGAGGGTGCTCTCGAGTACGCCGTCGAGTACGCAAAGGGACGCGAGATGTTCGGTGTGATGGAATCCGAGATGCAGGGCCTCCAGTGGGAGATCGCGAAGTGCGCCGTGGATATCGAAGCGGCTCGCCTGCTCACATACAGGGCGGCGTCTTACGTCGACGAGGGCAAGGTGACCAGGCAGTGGGCACCCTACCTGTCGATGGCGAAGTACTACGCGACCGAGCTTGCCGTGCGAACGTCAAGCCTGGCGTTGCAGCTCCTCGGGGCGGCCGGCTACATGGAGGAGCAGCCGACCGAGCAGTGGTATAGGGACGCGAAGCAACTGACCATCGTGGAGGGCACTTCGCAGGTGCAGCTCGGCATCGTCGCACGGGGCGTCCTGGACGGGGACGTGTGGTGGGATTAACCGGGGGAGGGCCTGCGGGAGGGGAAGATGCGCCTGCGCTAGATGTCGAGGGAGGCTGGGCACGTCTCGCTGCAGGCGTGACCGGGGGTGTCGATCTAAGCCGGGATGAGGCACGGGCCGTGATGTCATGGGTTCTCGCCGGTGGAGCGTCACCAGTGAGGATCGCAGCGTTACTGACCGGACTCAAGGCGAAAGGTGAGACGGTGGAGGAGATGGCAGGCTTCCTGGAGGCGATGCTTTCGGTCGCGGAAAGGGTCGATCCGGGCGGGGTCGTGATCGACACCTGCGGGACAGGGGGGGATGGTCTCGGGACCTTCAACGTATCGACTCTGGCGGCGCTGGTCGTCGCGGGTGCCGGCGCGAAAGTGTGCAAGCACGGCGGGCGGGCTGCATCGTCGTTGACCGGCTCAGCGGACCTTCTTGAAGCCCTGGGGGTCGTGATCGACCTTGGTGCGCCAGGGGTGGAGAGATGCATCGAGAACGCAGGCATCGGCTTCTGCTTTGCACCGCGGTTCCATCCGGCGATGCGCCATGCCGCCGCGGTGCGACGCGAGCTGGGAGTATCGACAGTCTTCAACATGCTCGGGCCGCTTGCCAATCCGGCGCGGGAGGTATGCCAGGTGCTGGGGGTTCCGAACTCGCCAGCCGCGGAGAAGATGGTGCGGGTTCTTGCGGCAAGAGGCTGCAGGCGCGCGATGGTCGTGACGGGAGATGACGGGATGGATGAGATCTCGCTTTCGGCGCCGACTAGGATCCTCGAGCTGAGTGAGGATGGCCGGCAGCGGGCCTGGACGCTTGTGCCTGAGGATTACGGGTTTGCCGTGGCGGGGGCGGCCAGCGTGGCAGGTGGGGATGTGAGCCGCAACGTGGCGATTGCAGGCGAGGTGCTCTCGGGTGGCCATGGGCCGGCTCGGGACATAGTCGTGCTGAATGCCGCGGCCGCCACTGTGGTCTCGGGGCTCTGCGCCACTTTCTCCGAGGGCGTGGAAGCGGCGCAGGGCTCCATCGACGAGGGGGCTGCAGCAAGGGCACTCGACGGCCTGGTGGCCGCCTCGAAGAGTTCCAGGGCCGAATCGTCAGAGTGAGAGCGGCGCCTGGCCGGACGGCTGGTCGGCTGATAGATTGACCGGTGCATGACTGCCAAACGATACCGCTGTTCCGACTGTGGGAACCTGACCCGCTTTGATGTCACGGCCACCACGACGATTCGCTCGTTTTATCATTACGATCTCGGTGGGGAACTTCATATCGAGGAGGACGCGGTACTTGATCGCAGTGTGATCGAGGTCGCCTGCCGCTGGTGCGGGAAGGGCGATTCGGTAGAGGAGGTGGAGTGGATTCCCGATGGCGAGACGGCGTCCGGTGCGAGGACGTCCGGTGGACGTCCGAGAGGAAGATAGGGGCAAAGCCGGGGCTAGAGCCTCAGCGCTCCGAACACGGCAGAAGGTGGGAACGCAGAGATCTTCAGGTTTGGAATTGAGGCGGGGTTGCCGCAGTCTTGCTGCCGCGGGGATCGTGGCTTTGCCGATGGCGGCGCTACTAGCGGGGCTGGGGGGGTGCACACAGTCGCGGCCGGTTGGGTCGCGTAGTCCTCGAGTGCCGCCTACGACGCAGGCCGTACGGTTGGTTACGTCGAAGGATGCCAAGCTCACGGTCGGGGTGAGCGAGATTCCCGGTACTCTCGACCCGTACCAACCGGGAGGTGACAATACCGTAACGCGCGCTGTCGATTCACTCGTATTGCCCTCGCCATTCGTGATCGTTCCGCCAGGAACGCCCCAGCTCGATACCCTTGTCGCTACGAGTGCGACCCTTGTTCACGTCAGCCCGCAGACTGCCGTCTACCAGATCAACCCCGGGGCCGTTTGGTCGGACGGCTCTAGGCTCACTGTTGAGGACTTTGTCTCCATGTGGCAGGAGGAGAAGGATGCGACCGGCTTGCCGGTGCTGCCGGCAGCGTCCGCTCGGGCCAGCGCAGGCACGACCCATACATCGGTTCCCGGCGCTACGCCAGGACCGATCAACGGCTACGACGATATAGCGTCGATCAGCGCGGGTCCGGGAGCGGGCAGCGTGACAGTCGTGTTCGCAGAGCCCTATTCGGACTGGGAGTCGCTCTTTGCCTACATGTCCCCGCCGCCTGCAGTGGGCGCGGCCGGGAAGCCGGGCAAGATCCGCCCTGCCTCAGGCGGCTATACGGTACCGGCGCTGTCGGCTGGGCCCTACGAAGTCACATCGTTCGTTCCGGGGCGCGAAGTTACGCTCTCAACGAACCCGCGCTGGTGGGGACAGCGGCCGTCGATCCGGGAAATCGTGTTTCTCCCGGCGGGAGCAGCGGGGGGTGGGGCAGCGATCGGCGCCGGATCATTCGGGCTCGCGTACCTGGCCAGCTTCGGTGAGGAGTCGCTGTTACGGGCCGCAGGGAACCCGCGGTTGGACTTCGCGATCGGCACGGGTTCGACGGAGATGCAACTGCTGTTCAACACGACGGGGAGCGCGTTGACGACCGATCTGTCGGTGCGAGATGGGATCGGCCGTTACATCGATCGGGCGGCAGTCGCAGAGGCGGCGACGGGTTCGGTTCTGGCGGCCCCTGCAACCTACGATCACTACGTCCCTGCAAGCGTGGGATCGGTGCTACCGCGGGCGCCTGATGCGTTCGCCAGCCCCTCGCCAGGAGTAGCCCGTTCGTACCTGGAAGCTGCAGGCCTGCGCCTGCACGAGATGCCCGGTGACGGCGGCAGAGGACTCTGGTTCAGCGGTGCCGCTCCCGTGACACTTCGCCTGGCGTGGGACTCGGCTGATCGGTGGGCTTGCCGTGCCGCGGGAGCCATAGTTGCTGAGCTCTTTGACGCGGGGTTCAATGTGCAGACGGTTCCCGTGGATCCGGTCACGCTTGTGGGCACGATACTGGCCGGCGGAAGCTACGATCTCGCGCTGATGCCGGCGTCACAGAGCCCCTTCCCGACGCAGGCCGAACAACTTTACACGCCCGCAGCCGTGAGGCCTGGTGTCGGAGGGGGGAGGACGGCGGTTCAGGGTCGACCGGCCCCATTGCCTCCCTACGGTACCGCTGGGGCCGACTGGAACGGATTCTACGATCCCAACGTGGACTTGCTGTTCGGGCAGGTGGCATCGGAGTTGAACCCGGCCAGTGCTAATACGACACTTTCCCAAATCGACTCCCTCCTGTGGCAGGATCTTCCAAGCCTCCCGCTGTTCCGAGAACCTCGGATGGTCGTGACGGCCAAGTGGCTCGGGGGCGTGACGTTCGGCACTGACGATGCAGGGGGCGTATTCTGGGACATGGCCTCATGGTACGTTACGGAGGCTGTGTTACGAAATGCGGCCTTGCCGCCTACGGGCGGCAGGCGAAGCCGATGATGGTGGCTGCGCCCCGCACCCACGATCACGTCTCCAGGTGGTCAGTTGCAGTTATTCGCGCTGCTTCGGAGGTCGCCTCGGCGACGAGCCAGCCGAGTTGGGGGCTCACATGCGCCGTCACCAGGAACTGGTATGCGAAGAGCGATGGCATGCGGTGAGCAAGGAAGGCGGTCACCCGGAAAAGTGCTCGCGCCGCGCCGCTCGTTCCGCCCACCATCGGTAGCGGTGGTGGGATGCCCTGGATGCTGTCGACAACGTAGCCGGCCTGGCGGATGAGCCGGAGGAACGTTCGCTTCGTGAACAGCCGCTTGTGACTGAGGTCGAGGATGCCGCGGAGCCCGTAGTTGAACTCGCCTGAGAGCAGCGACATGCGTAGCGGGAGGAATGCGACGTTTCCCGTCGAGGCGAAGATCTTCGGCCCGGGAGGGCTGCCTGCCCAGATCGCCTCACGCAGAGCAGCAAGGAACTTCTCCGGCGAGGATAGGTGTTCGAGAATGTCGAGCATGAGCACGGCGTCGAATGAGGAGGGATTGACGGCCAGGGGATCGCTGTCCAGGTCGGCCAGGATGAACCGGTCGAAAAGCGAGGCATCTTGGGCGAAGCTGTCGACGCCGATCACGTAGCACCCGCGGTCCCTGAGGCCGTTCGCAAAATCGCCCGGGCCGCACCCGAGGTCTGCCACGCGCTCGCCCGGTAGCACGAACGACGCCACTATCGACTGGGGGCTCTCGAAGTCCAGTTTCGATTCGTAGATCGGCTCGCCGTGCAGGCCGGAGGCATCGTACTTGGGATCGTAGAAGATGCCGAAACGCTGCAGGGCGCCCTTGGCCGAGGCGATCACCACGTCTTTTGCATAGCGCAGGCCGTTGACGTAACAGATCTCGTCGCCATAGTACGTGGGGATCCCCACTTCGGCAACCCGCTTTCCCCAGAGGAAGAACTGGACGAGGATCTCCGTGTCGAAATGGAAATCGTCGGTGTCGAGCGAGAACGGCACATCGGAGAGCGCACCCACCGAATAGGCCCGGTAACCGGAGTGGAACTCGCTCAGGCTCGTGCCGAGGACGCGGTTCTGGAAACTGGTGAGGATGCGGTTGCCGGCAAACTTGTACAGCGGCATGCCTCCCGAACGTGCCCCGCCTCGATCGAGCATCCGTGATCCTATGACGGCATCGGCCGAGCCAGCCACCAGGGGTTCGAGGAGATCGCCCATCCGCTCCGGTGCGTACTGGCCATCCCCGTGCAGAAGGACGAGGAAATCGAAGTGGTTGGCGATGGCATAGTGCATGCCGATCTTCTGGTTGCCGCCGTAGCCCTGATTGGTCGGGTTGCGCAGAACGGTCGTGGGCAGGAGCGCCCCCTCGCCGCTTCCGTGCAGCCGGGTAGCGCGAGCGAAGGTGGCATCGTGGGAGCCGTCGTCTACGACAAGAACCTCGATCTCGAACCGGCTGAGGATGTCCCGAGGGATCCGCTTGAGCACGGACTCGATGGTCGTCTCCGCCATATAGGCAACCACGAGGACCAGTAGCCGTGGGCGCCGCCGACGAGTATTGGCGGCACCATCGGGAGCCGGCTGCCCGTTCCCCGGTTGCCGGTCGTGCATTCCCGCCCCAGCCGTGTCTCGAGGTGCCAGCTTCGGTCCGGCGGTGACGTCATACGTCGCACGATCAGGTCTACCAGGCACACTCAGTCCCAAACATAGCGACATAATAACATGGCCGCCCGGATTGCACGGAGGGTGCCCTGGCGTATCGAGGGCTCACCGTGCGGGCATAGCCCTTGGTCCCATACTCGGCGTCACCTGCGACAGTACCCCTCCGGGGTATCAGTGCTATAATGGGCAATATACCCCATGGGGGTAGTGCTGAAGAGATGTCCCCTGAATCCGAGAGAGGAGTGACGATGAGCCAGGCTCTTACCTATAGCGTGCCCGGAATGACGTGTGACCACTGCAAGCACGCCATCACAACCGAAGTGAGTCGGGTATCAGGAGTCGCCGAGGTGGAGGTAGACCTGGGGACGAAACTTGTCGAGGTGGTCGGTGAGGCTCTTGACGATTCCGCACTGCGGGCCGCGATCCTGGAAGCGGGCTACGAGGCTGTGCGATGGCAGCGGTCAAGCCCGTAGAGAGGCCCGACCGGGCAGTGCCGGGTTATGCGGCAAGCGACCCGACAGCGCCGGAGGCGGCCCATGTCGACCTTGCGATCTCGGGCATGACATGCGCAACGTGCGCGGTCCGCATCGAGAAAAGCCTGAACAAGCTGGACGGCGTAGCTGCGACGGTCAACTTTGCCGGCGAGCAGGCGGCGGTATCCTTCGACGCCTGCCGGGTGTCGGTAGATGACCTGATCGGAGCGGTGAAACGGATCGGTTACGGGGCGGCCGTTCCCGATGATACTCCAGGCGATGAGGACCCGGCGAGGGAGTACCGGACGCGCTTGGCGATGGCGGTAGCTGCCTCCGTGCCGGTGGCACTCTGGGCATGGGTGGTGCCGGCTCGCTTCTCCGGCTGGGAATGGGTCTCGCTTGCGCTGGCCACGCCTGTGGTGGCATACGCAGGCTGGCCCTTCCACCGGGCAGCGGCGCTGAACGCTCGGCACCGGATTGCGACCATGGACACGCTGATATCGCTGGGAACACTGGCAGCCTGGATCTGGTCGACCGTGGTGCTGCTTGCGGGGTTGAAGGAGGGTGTGTACTTCGACACGGCTACGCTGATCACCGCGCTGATCCTGCTCGGGCGTTACTTCGAGGCCCGGGCGAAGCGGCGCTCGGGAGAGGCCGTGCGAGCGCTTCTCGAGTTGGGGGCGAAGGAGGCTCGAGTGGTCCGCGACGGAGAGGAGGTGCTGGTGCCGATCGATAGACTCCAGGTCGGCGACCTGTTCGTCGTACGGCCCGGCGAGAAAGTAGCAACAGACGGGATCGTCGAGACGGGGTCATCGGCGGTGGACGAGTCGATGCTGACAGGCGAGTCCGTGCCGGTCGATATCGTACCGGGGGACGAGGTAGCCGGTGGTGCGGTGAACGCGAGCGGCCGCCTGGTGGTCCGGGCAATAAGGGTGGGCTCGGAGACTACTCTTGCCCAGATCGCAAGGCTCGTCGGCCAGGCTCAGGCCGGCAAGGCGCAGGTGCAGCGCCTGGCCGACCGGGTATCGGCAGTTTTCGTACCGGTTGTCATTGCCGTTTCGTTGCTCAGCCTTGCAGGGTGGCTGACGTTTTCGGGATCGGGGACCGCGACGGCATTCACGGTGGCGGTGGCGGTCGTGGTGATCGCCTGCCCTTGCGCGCTCGGGCTTGCGACGCCTACCGCCCTCATGGTGGGTACCGGGCGAGGCGCACAGCTGGGTATCGTCATCAAGGGCCCGCAGGCCCTGGAGCAGACCCGCAAGGTGACGACGGTGGTGCTCGACAAGACGGGCACTCTGACGGAGGGAAAGATGGAGGTTGCGGCTCTTGTTCCCGTCGCCGGCGTGAACCAGGAGCGCCTTCTCGCTCTCGTAGCCGCCACAGAGGACGCGAGCGAACACCCGATAGCCCGGGCCATTGCGGATTACGGTCGAGAGCGGCTCGGGCCGCTCCTCTCCGCGGAGGGGTTCAAGAACCGAGCCGGCATCGGGGTGGAAGCTGTGGTAGAAGGCCACGTGGTGCTGGTCGGGCGACCTTCGTTGCTTACCGGGCAGGTAGTCGGCCACGCCGGGGGCCTCGTGGAGGAAGTCCGGCATCTGGAGGCAATGGGGAGGACCGTGGTTGGAGCGGTTTGCGATGGTGAGGTGCTGGGTCTGGTGGCTCTGACTGACAAGCTCAAGCCGACGAGTCGGGAGGCGGTCTCGGAGCTGCGTGCTCTCGGGCTTACGCCCGTTCTTCTCACAGGTGACAACGAACGGGTCGCGGCGGCCGTCGCTGCTGAAGCCGGCATCGAGCGGGTGCTTGCCGGCGTCCTGCCCGGCGGCAAGGCGGACGAGGTGCGTCGCTTGCAGGAGGCGGGCGAGGTGGTAGCCATGGTAGGCGACGGGATCAACGATGCTCCGGCGCTGGCGCAGGCGGATCTGGGGCTGTCCATCGGGACGGGCACCGACGTGGCTATCGAGGCATCGGACCTGACCCTGGTGTCAGGCGACCTGCGGATGGCCGCGGATGCCATCCGGCTTGCCCGGCGGACCCTGGCAACAATCAAGGGCAACCTCTTCTGGGCATTTGCATACAATGTCGCAGCCATCCCGCTTGCCGTAGCCGGTATCGTCAACCCGGTGATCGCCGCTGCCGCGATGGCTTTCTCGAGCGTTTTCGTCGTATCTAACTCTCTCAGGCTGCGGCGGTTCCAA
The DNA here is from genome assembly GCA_021816935.1 of Actinomycetes bacterium. GTDB lineage: Bacteria > Actinomycetota > Acidimicrobiia > Acidimicrobiales > JAMCPL01 > JAKAWR01. The sequence goes on along the minus strand of JAKAWR010000001.1, from coordinate 296,955 downwards.
ACGGTAAGGTTGACGCCGTGACGAGGGACCGGCGAGTACATGGCCCGGGTTATGGCCCTGGGGAGGATGTTGCGGGTACAGCGGGTAGCGATACAGGGCCTGATCACGGAGACCCGGTTTGGCGAAAGCCGGTACACGGGGACCACCCGGTTCACGGTTACATTGCCGAGGGCGACAAGGACGCACTTTCGAGGCGCATGCACCGCATCGAGGGCCAGGTCCGCGGCATCGAGAAAATGATCGCGGATGACCGTTATTGCATCGACATACTGACGCAGGTATCGGCAGTATCGACGGCCCTCGAAGCGGTGGCCTTGCTGATACTGGAGGACCATGTAAACCACTGCGTTGCCGGGGCACTGGCCTCGGGTGACGGCAATGTCGCGACCGAGAAAGCGGCTGAGTTACTCGAGGCCGTCCGGCGCTTCGCAAGAGCCCGCTGACCGCGACGGGAGACGATACAGGGGGAGGTTCCGGTCGTGGTCAGAGTCTACCGTGCGGGCCGGGCGACAAGGATGGGAATGTCTCGCACGGTCTTTTGCTGGTACTCGGCGTACGGTGGGAAGGCATCGACGGCGCGTGCCCACCACTCAGCCCTCTCGTCGCCGATCACCTCACGTGCTGTAGCGTCGAACGGCTGCGGGCCATCCTGGACCATGAGGGCAGTCGGGTCGGCCATGATGTTGTGATACCAGCTGGGGTTCTCGGGAGCGCCGCCCTTCGAGGCAATCAGGGCGTATTCGCCGTTGTGCTCGACGCGCATAAGCCCGAACTTACGGATCTTGCCTGACTTGGCGCCGCGGGTCGTCACGATGACAATTGGCAGGCCGGTGTCGCGAAGCGTATTGCCCCGGGTGCCGCCGGAGCCTTCATACTCGGCGACCTGACCCGCAACCCAGGCCGACGGCGACGGTTCGTACTCTCCAGTTAGTGGCATCATGTACCTTCTTGCTTCTTGCTTCTTGCTTCTTGCTTATGTTTCCGCTTCCGGCGGGCCGATTCTCTTTGGATTGGTCCGCTTACCGATGGCAGCGGGACTCTGCGGTCTCGTAAGACATTGCCCTTCTCCGAGGCGAGCCCGGCCTCCGCCATCATGTCGTCCGGCCTCCATCAAGCCTATAGGAACTCCGACAGCCGCGCTCGGTCGAATGCGTGGGCGCTAGAGGACTTGAACCTCCGACCTCAGCCGTGTGAAGGCTGCGCTCTATCCGTCTGAGCTAAGCGCCCGAGGGAGGCCCCCTGGTGGCCTCTCTGTCCCGGAGAAGCCTATCAAATCTCCGGCGTGGGGGAGGCTGGGCTTGGTTCAGCCGAAGGGCTAGGCCGGGTGCGAAGTGGCCGGTGCTAGTGTACCGTCTCATAAATAGCGTGATGATAATCGGCAAGTCAGGGGCGCTGCCTGGCAAGGATGCGCAACAGTCCGGTGGACTGTTGCGGGACAGGCATGGCGAAGCACATTGTATGCGCGTACCAGGGAGTACGTCGAGGACGAGGACACAGCCAGCGGCGTCATCTGGCTGGCGAGATCGCATGGTTATTTGTGAGACGGTGCACTAGGCTCGGGGAGTGTTCGAGGCAAGGAACGGCACCAATGGCCGAGTCAGGGGCGAGAGTAACGGCGAGGAGGATCCAGCCGGGCAAGGCAAGGCTGGCCGCAGCAGCGAGCCCGTGAGCGGTGGTGAACCGGCTCGCCACGGCAAGCCGGCAGGCGCCGGGAAGGTGACCGGCGCGAACGGTTCGGGTCCAGCCGGCGCTTCCGGGCGCCAACCCCTCGATGCCAAGACGGTCCGGCGCGTGGTCAACACCCTCGAGGACCGGGAACGGCGTTACGGCTTCCTGGTGGCTGCATTAGCTGCCATTGTGTGGCTGTCGATCACCATCCCGTACCTTGTCCATCCGGTAACGCACGGCAAGAACCGCACTGACGTCAGCGAGGTTGCAATCTACCTGACTGTAGGGCTCGTTCTTGCCGGCGTCATCTTTGCAGGCGCCTGGATCAGGCGGCGGGCGTTGCTGGCATTCGCCGCACTTTTCGCCGGTTTCGCATTCGGAGGGTTAACGCTGCTGCTTGCCATCCCGTTTTTCGTGTTCGGCGGCTGGCTGATCTGGAGGACGATGAAGCTCCAGAGGGAGGCAGAGAAGGCGCTTGGTATGCCGCTGAGGCAGGCGTCGGGGTCTCGGAGCTCCGGCAATGCCACCAAGGCCGGCAGCGGAGAACGAAGAGGCGGTGAAGGGGGGACAGGCCGGCGCTGGCTATTCGGCAGAGGCCGTACGAACGACTCGGCTCCGGCGCCCGTATCACGCGAGACTCCTGCTGCGTCCAAGCGCTACACACCGCCGAAGGTGCGCCGCAAAGCCGGACCTCAGAGCGGCAAGAGCGCAAAGAGGCCCAGCGAATAAGGCGTGGCGAAGGCTGCGCGTGATAGACAATGAGGCGTGGTGAGTAAGCGAATAGCGGAGAGCCTCAGCGGCAAGCGCATCTTCATCACCGGGGGGACGGGTTTCCTGGGGACGGCTTTGGTCGAACGGTTCCTGCGGACCGTGCCGGACGTGGAGCTTGTGCTGCTGGTGCGGAGCGGCCAGCGGACCAGCGCGGCGGTCAGAGCGGAGCGGGAGATCTTCAGGAACGACTGTTACGACAGGCTGCGATCGGAGCTGGGAGGCGCCTTCGATGCCCTGGTTGCAGATCGAGTCCAGGTCGTCGCTGGCGATGTTTCCCGGGACGGGCTGGGCCTGGAACCGGAGGCGCTGGAAATACTCGGCTCCTGCGATATTGCGATCCATTCGGCGGCGGCCGTAGCGTTCGATTCGCCGCTCGATGGGGCAATCGAGGTCAACCTGCTGGGTCCGGGCCGGGTGGCCGGGGCGATCACTAAGGCGCTGGAGGCGGGTGCCCGTCCGCAGTCGGGCATCGAGCTTCCTCACCTGATTGCAGTGTCCACCGCCTACGTAGCGGGAACCCATCAGGGGCGAGCTGAAGAAATCCTCTGGGCCGATGCGATCCGGGAGACGAAGGCCGCCCGGACCCACACCACGGTTACGACAGAGGTCGACATCGACGCGGAGATTGCGGCGGCGCGCCGCGTTCGGAGTGATCTCGAGGCGCAGTCGCGCTCTCCGGTCCGGCTGCAGGGCTTCAGTAAGGAGGCCCGCCGGGAGCTGGGGTCGGCCGGCATGCACGTCATTGCCGAAAGGGCGGAGCGGTTTCGCCAGGATTGGGTCAAGCGGTCACTTGTCGACGCGGGTCGTGCAAGAGCGCAGTCACTCGGCTGGCCTGACGGTTATGCGTTCACAAAAGCTCTGGGCGAGAGGGTGCTCGCCGCCGATCACACGGACCTCCCGATCAGTATCGTGCGTCCCTCCATTATCGAATCGGCGCTGGAAGAACCTTACCCGGGCTGGATACGGGGATTCCGGATGGCGGAGCCGATCATCATCTCCTATGCACGGGGTCTGCTGCGCGAGTTTCCCGGCATCGCCGAAGGCGTTATCGACGTGGTGCCGGTGGACATGGTCGTTTCGGCGCTCCTTGCGGTGGCGGCGCATGGGACGAGAGACGCCGACGGCTCCGACCGGAGTGCAGGCGGCTCTACGTATAGCGGCCCGGTACCAGGACATCCTGTCGTGATCCACGTCGCGACGGGATCCCGCAACCCGTTGCGCTACAGCAGGCTTTTCGAGATGGTGAGGGACTGGTTTTCGGAGCACCCCCTCTACGACGAGCAGGGCCAGCCGATACAGGTCCCGCAGTGGTCCTTCCCGGGACACGGCGAGGTACAGGGACAGCTGCGGCGCTACGTGACCTGGCTCGGGGCTGCGGATCGCCTGCTCGGCTCGGTGCCGGTCCGCGGCGTAGGCGACCTCCGCTCCCGGATACTGGATCGGCGTGGCCTGGCGATGCGTGCTCTGTCGTATGCCGAACTGTACGGATCGTATACCGAGACGGAGGCGGTCTTCGACGTCTCTCGGCTGATGAGCCTTTATGAGAGCCTGGATCCGGAGGACAGGCGGCAGCTCAGGTTCGATCCGTTGGTTATCGATTGGGCGAGCTACGTGAGTGAGGTGCACCTGCCGTCCGTGGTTACGCATGCACGGGCGAAGACAACGCCGGAGCGTTCGAGGGCGTCGCGCAGGCGAGATAGGGCGACCAGGGCGGTGTTGTCGCCGGAGCGAAAGCTCGTGGTGTTCGACTGGGAGGGCACACTCATCGCCTCCAATGTAATCGACGCCTACGTCTGGCTTGCCGGCCAGTCTCTCGACGCTCCGGAGAGGATGCGTTTCATCGCACGGCTGGCGATGCAGGCGCCGCGCCTGTGGCTGCTGGACAAGCGGGACCGGGGAGACTTCCTGAGGGCGTTCTATCGCAGCTACGACGGCGCGCGAGTTGCCGAGATGCAAAGGGGGTCATGGGAGCTCTTCCACCAGCACCTGCTAGAGAGGTCGTACCCGGCCGGGATCGCCAGAGTGCGCAAACACCGCGAGATGGGTCAGCGGACGTTGCTCGTTACGGGGGCGCTAGATTTCGTTGTGGAGCCTCTCCGTGTTCTTTTCGATGACGTTATTTCGGCGGGGCTTCAGCTGGAGGATGTGGCCGGAAACGGTGCCACGGTGCAGCGGTACAACGGAAGGCTCACGGGCATACCGCCGATTGGCGAGGCCCGAGCGTTGCTCGTCGCTGAGTACGCGCGCGAACGCGGCATCGAGCTATCAGAAGCTGTCGCGTACGCAGACTCGGTGTCGGATTTGCCGTTGCTGGAGGCTGTCGGCTATCCCGTGGTGGTGAACGGTGATCAACGGCTCGCGGCGGTAGCGTCGAAGAGAGGCTGGCATACCGAAACGTGGAAGATGGGGGCGCCCGGGGCACCCTGGTTGGCGACGGCACCGCTTGCGGGAGGACGGCGGCTACGCCCCGAGGCCGTCCGGCGGGCCATCGACTTGCTGGCCGCAGGTGGGCTGGCCGGTTCCGACGGCAGCACCGGTGCGCTCGGCTCGCTCCGACGGCCTGCGGCGAAGCGGGGAACGTCGGGTCGTGCCGGTAGTGGGATCCGTTCGGAGAGGGTGCGGAGGCTCTATACTGCAGCAGTGCAGCGAGGACTGAAGGCCGTGGCAACATTGGAGGCCGGGGGCACGTTGCGGGTCGGCCGGAGCCGTACCCCAAGCGGCCTGGGCCGAGGTGGCGGGCCAAGCCAACCAGGCGGTCAGGGTCGAGCCGGCGACACCCCTGGAGGACCGGAGCGAGGCCGGTAGTGAAGGCGCTGGTGTTCGAAAGGAGCATTCCGCGGATAGCCGCGTCCCGGCTGGCCACGCTGGCTGCAGGATCGGGTAGGGGAGTGTCGATGGCGCCGCTCCGCCTTACCGACATAGAAACGCCTCGGCTCCCCGGCGAGGGTTGGGTCGAGGTCGCGCCGCTGCTGTCCGGTATCTGCGGTTCGGACCTTTCCCTGCTCGACGGGACGGGATCCAGGCACTTCGAGCCTTACATGAGCTTCCCGTTCGTGCCGGGTCACGAGATCGTCGGTACGCTGTCTTCGGCTGGCGGCGTAGCGATACCGGGGCGCTCCCCGTTGCAGGACGGGGAGCGCGTGGTTGTAGAGCCTGTTCTCCAGTGCGCTGCCAGGGGGCTTGACCCGAAATGCGAGAGTTGCGCTGCAGGTGATACGGGCCTGTGCCTGAGCACGACTCACGGCCACATCGAGCCGGGCCTCATGACCGGCTATTGCAAGAGCACGGGGGGCGGCTGGTCGGCAGCGCCGCTGGTCGCTCACGCAAGCCAGCTCCACGCGATCCCAGCCGGTATGGACGATACCGATGCCGTGATCGTCGAGCCCGCGGCGTGTGCCGTCCACGGGGCACTTCTGGCAAAGGTGCAGGAAGGAGAGAACGTCGCTGTAGTTGGTGCCGGCACCCTGGGACTGCTCACAATTGCCGCGGTGCGGGAGCTGACACCGGTGGGAAGCATTCTTGCGGGCGCGAAGTATCCGCATCAGAAGCGGTTTGCAGTCGAGCTGGGGGCAGACGAGGCCGGCGGTCGCGAAGAGCTTGCGCGGGCGGTGCGGCGGAAGAGTCACTCGCACCTGGTCGGGGGCGATGTCGTGAGTGGCGCAGACGTTGTCTTTGACTGCGTGGCGTCCAGGGGTTCGATCCTGCAGTCGCTGTCCCTGCTGAGGCCGCGAGGCAGGCTGGTCCTTGTGGGAATGCCTGCCAGGATGTCGCTCGACTTCCCCTCCGTGTGGCATAGGGAGCTTTCCATAACCGGTAGCTATACCTATGGAGTAGAGGACGTTCCCCGCGGTAGGGTACGGACTTTCGAGCTCGCCATCGAGCTGGCGGGCAGGCTGAAGCTGGGACGGCTCGTAACGGCCGCGTACCCTCTCGAGCGCTATGAGGAGGCTGTCATGCACGCAGCTACGGCTGGTTCGAGGGGAGCTGTGAAGATCGTGTTCAACCCGCAGGCACGCCCCAGCCGGCCGGCGCGCTCGGGTGGGAACATGGCGGCAGGAAGGGACAAGGCGGGTGCTGGGAGCTCCGGGGGGAGCCTGCACGCCGAGGTGGCCGCCATCGTGCCGGGGAAAGGAGAAGTCCGATGAGCCCGCGACCCGGCTTCGTCCTGCCTGTGGAACGTTCAACGCCCCCGGTGCTGTTCTGGAATGGCGAGGGATTACTCCTGGAGTCATTGCCGGCGGAGCGCAGCAGGGTGATCTACCCACCTGATCCACTGGAACCGCTGGTCGATCCGGTCGAAGCGGTTCGGGATGCACTTCTCCATCCCCTGGGGGGCTGCGATCCGCTCCCCACGTTGTTGCGGCCGGATATGCGCCTTACAATCGCATTCGACGACGTATCGCTGCCCCTGCCACCGATGCAGGCGCCCGACAATCGCCAGCTGGTGATCGAGGAGGTGCTTGACATGGCCGCGCAGGCCGGGGTGGACGATGTCGTGATCATCGCCGCACTCAGCCTGCACAGGCGGATGACGGAGGCAGAACTGAGACATGCGCTGGGCCAGAGGATTTACGAGGCGTTTGCCCCGAGCGGGCACCTGTTGCAGCATGATGCGGAGGATCAGGAAGCTCTCGCCTTCATCGGAAAGACCGACCAGGGCGAAGAGGTCGAGATATCCAGACGGGCAGCCGAGTCTGACCTCCTGGTCTACGTCAACATCAATCTTGTCCCAATGGACGGGGGGCACAAGAGCGTGGCGACGGGCCTCGCAAGCTACAGGAGCGTTAGGCACCACCACAACCCGGCCACGATGCTGGCGAGCCGGTCGTTCATGGACATGCACCATTCGGAGCTGCACTCGTCCAACTGGCGCATGGGGCGGTTGATTCGAGAGAGCGGCGTGAAGGTGTTCCAGATCGAGACGACCCTCAATACGAACACGTTCCCCCAACAGTTCGCTTTCCTGCAGAAGCGGGAGTGGGAATGGAGGGTGCGGGACCGGGCGTCGTTTGTCGCGGCGTCGAGGGGATTGTCGGTGCTGGGCGATCGTGCCAAGCGAGCAATCCTTCATTCGATCCGGGCGCCACATCAGATGACGTCGGTGCAGGCAGGCGAGGTGGAGGCTGTCCATGAGGCGACGCTGGCCAACGTTTTTGCACAGCAGCTGGTCCGGGTCGAGGGCCAGACCGACATTCTCACAATAGGGCTTCCTTATATCGGACCCTACAACGTCGATTCGATCATGAACCCGATACTGGTGGCGGTAATGAGCCTCGGTTACTTCTTCAACATGTACCGCGGCCGGCCGGTCGTGCGGGAGGGGGGAGTTGTTATCGTGCGACACCCCACCCCATGGGCTTTTCATGCGGGGCATCACCCGAGTTATATCGACTTCTTCGAGGAGGTGCTAGCCGAGACAACCGATCCGGTCCAGGTCGTGAAGTACGAGGAGGCCTATGCCACCGACCCGTGGTACCGCCAGCTGTACCGCAAGGGCCACGCTTACCATGGGGTCCATCCCTTCTACATGTGGTACTGGTGCGCGCATGCCCTGGACCATCTCGGGGCGGTAATCGTGGTGGGCGGCGACCGCAGGGCGGTGCGGCGCTTGGGTTTCAAGGCGGCATCTACCCTGGAGGACGCGCTCGAGATGGCGGAGGACGTTGTCGGGCGGGAGCCTACGATCACCCACATGCGCGTGCCACCGCTTGTGATGGCCGATGTCGAGTAGCAGCCGGCCGTTCCCGTTCAGCAGGGCCCATTGGCCCACCGGCGTTGCACGCCTCGTGCCTACACGGAACGTAGGTGTCGATTACGACCCTTCGTGGGCCAGGGAGAAGCCTGCGCGATTCGCGAGGTCCGTCCTCATGGACTCGGTGGTGTCACCGGCGTTCCGGCTGGCGGCATCTCCGGATGTGGTGGGCGCAGAGGTACTTGATCTGGTCGATGAGCCGGTAATCCTGGTCGCGAACCATTCGAGTCATCTGGACACGCCGCTGCTTCTCAGCGTGCTCCCGAGGGCGATGAGGGACAGGACGTGCGTTGCCGCCGCCGCGGACTATTTCTTCGATCGGACGTGGAAGGCCCATCTCTTCGCGTTCAGCCTGGGGGCCATCCCGCTCGAGCGCAGGAAGGCCAACCGTTCGTCTGCCGAGCTTGCGGTGCGCCTCGTGCGGGAGGGCTGGAACTTGCTTGTCTTCCCGGAGGGCGGCAGGACGCCGGATGGATGGATGCAGGAGATGCGGGGAGGTGCCGCGTACGTCGCAGAGCACACTGGCCGTCCGGTTGTCCCCGCCTACCTCTCGGGCACCTACGCCATGCTGCCCAAGGGAGGTCAGGGACTGCGACGAGGTAGCGTCAGGGTTCTTTTCGGGCGACCGCTCGAGCATCGGCAAGGTGAGGACGCAAGGCGGCTTGCCGACCGGATCTTTGCCGAGGTGGCGAAGCTTGCGGACGAGTCGCAGTCCGACTGGTGGGCAGCCGCACGGCGGGCCGGCAGCGACACCACACCCACCCCACTCGGCCCCGATGCGTCAGAGTGGCGGAGAGCATGGAGCCTGCCTGCTGCGAGTCGCCCGCCGGCTACGCGGGTATGCCGGAGTCGCGAGGGAGAGGGTGTCGAGCGGCGGAGCGCGGGACGCTCGCCCTGGAAAGACTGACAGCGGTCCAGCGGACCGAAACCGATCGTGCTTCGCCATTCCTTCCTCTCGGACGTTCACCGGATGTCCTCAATCGTAGAATGCCTCCAGGTCGACTATGACGTTTGCCTGCCCGATAGCGTCATAGAGTGCGAGGCCACCTGACGAGGAGAGCTTTGGTGTCGCAAGCGCGGATATGTTCGTCCCCGCGTACCAGTTCACATTGGATGCGGTAGGCACAGGTGAGCCTGGTGGATAGGCGGTCATGTAGCCGTCGTAGTTCGTGCCCACAATGGTGAGGTTCACAGCGGCTGCAACGGCTCCCTGCGGCACGGAAGCCCCTGCCACCTGGACTATGAGCGAGGAACCGCCGGAAAGGGTCTTTCCTGCGTAAGGCTCTCCCGATCCCGGTCTCGTATCTGCAAGGCGCACCGGGGATACGATCTCGAGACTCTTGCCCACCGACGCGTAGTAGCCCTCCACGTCTACGATGACGTCTGTTCTAGCGTTGGAGACGAGGTCCATCGTTCCCGTCGGAGACAACTCTACAGAGGCGCTGTTCGCAATGGTCTCTCCTATTGCGAAGTTGAGGTCCGAAGACGTGGGCGGGCTCTGTCCTGCCGGGTAGGCGCTGAGGTAGCCCGAAGAGGCCCCGTTTGTTGCGGTGAGGGTCACCTCTACCGCCGTTGCACCGGTCGGGATGGTCCCGAGGGAGGATACCTGAACTGTAAGAGGATTTCCCGGAGAGAGGGTCTTTGCGTTGCACTGGGCGTAGGCTCCGTTGAGCGTGGAGGGGTTGTTGGCCCGCGTGTCGCAGATACGCAGCGGGTTAACCGGGTTGTAGTAGGACCCTGTGGCTGATTGTGAAAGGACGTAGCCCTCTACGTCGATCACCACGTTCACCGATCCGTCAGATCCGTTGTAGACAGATATCTCACCGGTTGCGGGATCGAGTGGGACCTCCACCCTGTTTGCCACGGTTTCTCCGTAGGTGAAGTTGATAGCCGAGGCAAGTGGGCGTATAGAGCCTTTCGGATACAAAGTAAGGTACCCTGCGGCTGTAGGCGAGACGACGGTCACGTTCGCAACGACTGCGCCAACAGAAGATGAGGGGATGTTCCCCACACCCTGGACGGCCACATCAAGAGTGGAGCACGAATCTATGGCATGGCCTGCCTTCGGATAGGAAGAGCCCGTGCGTGTGTCTGTTATGCGAAGAGGGGCCATCGTGGTAAGGGGTCCCGAGACGGGAGATGGCAGAGCCCCCCCGTAGTAGAAGGCGTCTCCGCAGTACATGGCCGGAGAGGAGCTTCCCGAAGGCGTGCTCACGACAACAGGTACCTCGCCTGCTGTGCCGGCAGGGCTCTGTGCCTGGATCTCTTCGGGTGATACGACCGTGAAGCTCTTCGCTGGAACGCTGCCGAAATCTACAGATGTAGCTCCCGAAAGCCCTTTGCCCGTTATCGTGACCGTTGTTGTACCTGTTAGCGGACCTGAGGCGGGAGAGAGCGAGGAGAGGCTCGGGCCTACAGGCGCATCGTAGGTAAGGGCATCTCCAGCCGAGTCCACTGCCATGCAGAAATATTGCGTTGCACACGAGACGGCCTCAAGGCGGTTCGGGTCCACCGAAGCCGGCTTCGACCAGGTAACGCCGTTCCAGGAAAGGGCGTTACCCGCGGCGTCAACGGCGTAGCAGGCGTAGGGGAGCGGGCAGGAGACGGTGGTTGGCGGGTACAGCGTATTACCCGAATCTGCGGCACCGGGGCTTTCCCAGTTGTTGCCGTTGTATGGGACGTAGGCTCCGGTTGCCGTCAGGGCCATGCAAGTGTTGAACTGCGAGCAGGAGACGCTGGCGAAGCCCGAGTTGGGATAGACGGCTGAGGGCGAGGAGAACGCATATCCGTTCCACGTCGAGGCGCTTCCTCCCGTATCGACGGCCTGGCAGAACGACGTGCTGGTGCAGGAGACGGCGGAGACGTAGGCGGAGTCGATACTGCCAAGGGTGAACCAGGCGGCACCCGACCACTTGAAGCCGTCGCCGTAGGTGTCGGCCGCGATGCAGAACGAGGGCGAGGAGCAGGACAGCGCGGTCAGGTAGGTCCCCGGCGGGCCGAGCTCAATCGGGCCGGACCAGGTGCGGCCGTTCCACATAAAGGCGCTGCCGTGATCGTCGACGGCGGCACAGAAGCCTTGCCCGGTGCAGCTGACAGCAGTCAGGGCGGCACTGGGGTCGATCGCGGAAGGGCGGGACCAAGCGACGCCGTTCCAGTTCAGAGCGTTGCCATTTCCGTCGACCGCCGCGCAAAAGCTGCTTGCCGGGCAGGAGACTCCCGTCAAGCCGTAGGTTCCCGCTGAGCTGTCGATCGGCTCCGGCGGCGTCCACGATCCCGAAATGCCGCTTGGTTGAGCGGTTGCCAGACTTGCTGGCGCCGGCTGGGCCTGCGTAGCGACTGGCCGTCCGGCGGCCGCGAACTCCCCCCTGACGGCGAGTGCCTGCCCCCCGACGACAAGGGCAACGCTGCCTGCGATGACTCCGCCGAGGGTGAGCATTCGTGCAACCGGTCTTGTCGTTCTCGCTCTTAGCGTGGCGCCTCCCGTTCTGTGCAGCTCAAGAGCCTCAGCGGACATGGAGCCCTGGGCGAAGTAGCACTTCGCCACTCCTTCCTTTCGACGGTACAGCGGACCGTCTCATCCAACTTCCACATCCGCTGAGGCCCTAAGTACCGCCTTCGTATGTTCCGTGCCGGATCCCGGAGGGATCCGAGTGGGCTGTGCTACCCGACACCGGATTATGGTCAGGTTCCTGTAAGTGGCGATGGTATCATCCGCTGGGCTGCACTCGGTGGCGCGCCATCGATGAAGGAGTTCACGCCAGGTCAGGCCTCGGACTCTTGATCCCGGGACCCTGCCATTACGAGAGTCCAGCGGACCGAAACCGATCGTGCTTCGCCATTCCTTCCTCTCGGACGTTCACCGGATGTCCTCAATCGTAGAATGCCTCCAGGTCGACTATGACGTTTGCCTGCCCGATAGCGTCATAGAGTGCGAGGCCACCTGACGAGGAGAGCTTTGGTGTCGCAAGCGCGGATATGTTCGTCCCCGCGTACCAGTTCACATTGGATGCGGTAGGCACAGGTGAGCCTGGTGGATAGGCGGTCATGTAGCCGTCGTAGTTCGTGCCCACAATGGTGAGGTTCACAGCGGCTGCAACGGCTCCCTGCGGCACGGAAGCCCCTGCCACCTGGACTATGAGCGAGGAACCGCCGGAAAGGGTCTTTCCTGCGTAAGGCTCTCCCGATCCCGGTCTCGTATCTGCAAGGCGCACCGGGGATACGATCTCGAGACTCTTGCCCACCGACGCGTAGTAGCCCTCCACGTCTACGATGACGTCTGTTCTAGCGTTGGAGACGAGGTCCATCGTTCCCGTCGGAGACAACTCTACAGAGGCGCTGTTCGCAATGGTCTCTCCTATTGCGAAGTTGAGGTCCGAAGACGTGGGCGGGCTCTGTCCTGCCGGGTAGGCGCTGAGGTAGCCCGAAGAGGCCCCGTTTGTTGCGGTGAGGGTCACCTCTACCGCCGTTGCACCGGTCGGGATGGTCCCGAGGGAGGATACCTGAACTGTAAGAGGATTTCCCGGAGAGAGGGTCTTTGCGTTGCACTGGGCGTAGGCTCCGTTGAGCGTGGAGGGGTTGTTGGCCCGCGTGTCGCAGATACGCAGCGGGTTAACCGGGTTGTAGTAGGACCCTGTGGCTGATTGTGAAAGGACGTAGCCCTCTACGTCGATCACCACGTTCACCGATCCGTCAGATCCGTTGTAGACAGATATCTCACCGGTTGCGGGATCGAGTGGGACCTCCACCCTGTTTGCCACGGTTTCTCCGTAGGTGAAGTTGATAGCCGAGGCAAGTGGGCGTATAGAGCCTTTCGGATACAAAGTAAGGTACCCTGCGGCTGTAGGCGAGACGACGGTCACGTTCGCAACGACTGCGCCAACAGAAGATGAGGGGATGTTCCCCACACCCTGGACGGCCACATCAAGAGTGGAGCACGAATCTATGGCATGGCCTGCCTTCGGATAGGAAGAGCCCGTGCGTGTGTCTGTTATGCGAAGAGGGGCCATCGTGGTAAGGGGTCCCGAGACGGGAGATGGCAGAGCCCCCCCGTAGTAGAAGGCGTCTCCGCAGTACATGGCCGGAGAGGAGCTTCCCGAAGGCGTGCTCACGACAACAGGTACCTCGCCTGCTGTGCCGGCAGGGCTCTGTGCCTGGATCTCTTCGGGTGATACGACCGTGAAGCTCTTCGCTGGAACGCTGCCGAAATCTACAGATGTAGCTCCCGAAAGCCCTTTGCCCGTTATCGTGACCGTTGTTGTACCTGTTAGCGGACCTGAGGCGGGAGAGAGCGAGGAGAGGCTCGGGCCTACAGGCGCATCGTAGGTAAGGGCATCTCCAGCCGAGTCCACTGCCATGCAGAAATATTGCGTTGCACACGAGACGGCCTCAAGGCGGTTCGGGTCCACCGAAGCCGGCTTCGACCAGGTAACGCCGTTCCAGGAAAGGGCGTTACCCGCGGCGTCAACGGCGTAGCAGGCGTAGGGGAGCGGGCAGGAGACGGTGAGGTCGAATCCGGCTGGGTCGATCTCCCGGGGAGCGGACCACGAGGTGCCGTCATAGGTCTCTACATGGCCAAAATATCCGGCTACCAGACAGGAAGCAGTCCCGGAGCACGAGACAGAGACGGGAGTGCCTCCGGGATCGATGCTATCGAGGGGTCCCCACGCCTGGCCGTTGAAAATAGCTGCGTACCCGCTGTTGTCGGCGAGCGCGCAGACGTGTCGAGGTCCGCAGGCAACGTGCAGGCTTCCGTGGCCGGGGTCGAGGGATCGGGGAGCAGTCCAAGCGGTGCCGTTCCAGTAGGTTACGTTGCCGTTGCCGTCGGCAGCCACGCAGAACGATGGCGAGGAGCAGGATATCGAGGTAAGTCCGAATGGTCCGGCGTCCGGGTCCACGGCCTGCGGAGCTGCCCAGGAACTCCCGGTCCACATGAGGATATTCCCCGCATGATCACCTGCGGCGCAGAACGCCGCAGTGGCGCAGGAGACCGACGTGATCGCCTGTCCTTCGTCGATGGCCATCGGAGGATTCGATGATGACATGGCCCAGATAACTGCATTGCCTCCGCCGTCTACCGCCATGCAGAAGGTGGTGGTCGGACACGATACCCCGGTCAGCCCTGTTGGTCCTGTAATGGTGTCTACCGGCGAGAGGCCGGACCAGTATGCTTGCGACCTGGAAGCGGACGCCACGGGGGAGGGGGTGGTCAAACGGGCAGTGCCGGCTGCGCTCGCGATAACGCCTCCCGCCAGGAGCGCTAGCAGCGGTACGGCGGACATCACGTACCGTCCGGCGAGCCGTGCCGACTTGGTGCATGTTCGGCCAGGCAACTGGAGTGCCCTCAGCGGCGCGGCGAACCGGGCAGCTTGCGACCTGGAGGATCTCATGGTCAAAGAGTATCCTGCCGCAACTCGACGGAACGACCACTCGTTTGTCCGAGAGGACCGGTGCTGGGCCGGAGACGGCTCCCCATCCGATCCGTTGCAGCGAGGGGGCGGGCAGCGTTAATCCGTTGGCGCCTGGTCGGCGGGAAGCAGCGATACGACGGACCTGGTGAGCAGCCAGATCACTGCCAGGGTGACCGCGAGGGAGGCCACGCCTGCGACGAGTTGGGGTGTATCGGTCCCGAAGCGCTCGTGGAACGACCACATGCCGATAAAAACTCCGGCAACGGGCTGGATCACGGTGTTGATCGGGAGCGACTTGGCAAGAGGGCCTGCGCCGTAGGCGTGCTGGAGGAGCACCGTGCCAGCGGTCCCCAGGCAGATCGCGCCGTAGAGCGTCCAGGACGCCAGCGCATGGACAACGACTACGTGGAGGTTCCCGGTGCTGGTAACGGCAGCCTTGGCGAGGGCGGACGTAGCGGCGAATATTATGCCGCCGCCAAGACCCATGATCCACGGTGCGCGCGTGTGGCGACCCGGCAGGTGCCAGAGGGCGACGTAAATGGTCACCGAGATGGCCGAAATCCAAACGAGCGACGAAAGGTGCGGGGCGGTCGTCTTGGAATTGCCGACCGCTACGACGAAGACGGCGGTGCCGGCGGCCGTAAGCGCGGTGAAAATCCAGGCCTTCGGCGGCATGTGGACGCGGGTCATGGTCGCGTCGAAGCCGAGGGCGATTACGAGGCCAACGGCTAGCAGGGGCATCACGAGGAGGAGGGAGCCATATCGCAAGGCGACCAGCTGCAGGACCGAGCCTGCTATCCCCATGGCTGTCCCGACGATCCACGTCGGCTGCATGACAAGACGTTTGAAGCTTTTCAGGCTGAAGTGACCTGAGTCGGTACCGGTTATGACACCTTTTCGCTGAAGGCTTGCCCCGATCCCGAAGAGACAGGACGCGACGATCGAGGTGATTATCGCTAGAGCCAAAGGGTGCCGTCTCCTGCCGGGAGTGCGCTTGCGAGGCGCGCTCCGCAGCGGCATGGCCTTTCCGGAATTGTCACGGGGCTGCTCACCTGGCTACTTGCCAGCGGCGACCCGGGCGCGGAATACGGGGGGTGGAAGGCTGCGGCGGTTTGGGGAGCACGGAGGATATGATAGCCACGCGGTGGCGTCGGGCGCATCTTCCGGCGGCGCGGGCGCTCTGCACCTGGACAGCGGGCGGGTGCACGTTCGACCGGAGGCGATCGTGGTAAAGGAGTGGCCGTGTCACAGGGGCGCTGAGGCTCAGGTGTGGCCGGCGTACGGGAAAGGAGCTCGATGATGGCCGGAGGATCGACGGGAACGGCGAACGCCGACGAGGACGCGGTGATGGATCAGGCTTGGTCAGACCTCCGGGCACATCAGCGCGAGGCAGGGAAGCTGTCACTGCGGACCCTGCTGTCGGGGGACGTCGGCGTAGCGAGGGCTGAGGCCATGTCGATCGTAGCCGATGAGCTGCGGCTCGACTACTCGCGACACCTGGCGACAGAGGAGACCTTGGCACTGCTGGTGCGGCTTGCCCGTGCAGCGGGCCTGGAGGAGAGAAGGGATGCGATGTTGCGGGGGGCTCGAATCAATTCCACGGAGGGTAGGTCGGTCCTGCACGCTGCGCTGCGCATGGTCGTGGACGTGGATGGCCACCCCGCGGTGCAGGAGCTGGTGGTAGACGGGTTGGACGTGCTGGCAGGTGTCAGGGCGGTGTTGGGCAGGATGGGAGAGCTCGCGGAATCGATCAGGTCCGGTGAGTGGCGCGGTTTCACGGGCCGGCAAATCCGCAACGTCGTCAACATCGGCATCGGGGGATCGTCTCTGGGACCCGAGATGGCGAGCCGCTCGCTCGCAGACTACTCCGATCCGAGAATGCGGTTTCGCTTCGTGTCCAATTTGGACCCGGCAGCGCTCGACTCGGTCACCCGTAATCTTGACCCGGCGGAGACGCTCTTCGTGGTCTGTTCGAAGACGTTCACTACGCTCGAGACGCTGACCAATGCAGCAGCGGCACGGCGGTGGCTCCTGTCGGGGCTCGGAGCCGGCATGGAGGCGGTGGCCCGGCACTTCATCGCAGTCTCCACGAACGCCCAGGAGGTGGCGCGCTTCGGGATAGATACGGCGAACATGCTCGAGTTCTGGGACTGGGTCGGCGGGCGGTACTCGCTCGATTCGGCAATCGGTTTTTCGCTCATGGTGGCGATCGGGCGCGACGGCTTCGAGGAGATGCTGCGGGGCTTCCGGCTTATGGACCTTCATTTCGCCGAGGCTCCCCTGGAGGAGAACATGCCGGTGATCCAGGGATTGCTCAACGTCTGGTACGACGATTTCTTCGGGGCGCAGAGCCATGCCGTCCTGCCCTACAGCGACCGGCTCGGGAGATTTCCAGCCTACCTGCAGCAGCTTATGATGGAGTCGAACGGCAAGTCGGTGCGGCTGGACGGCTCAAGGGTTGCGGAGGACACTGGCGAAATTTACTGGGGCGAGCCGGGGACGGACGGCCAGCATGCTTTCTACCAGCTGCTTCATCAGGGGACAAAGCTGGTGCCCGCCGATTTGATTCTCTTCGTGAACCCTACGGCCGGTGACGGTCATGCACACGACCTGCTTTTCGCGAACGGCCTTGCGCAGGCTGCGGTACTTGCGCTCGGGAGGTCTCCGGAAGAGGTAGCCGCCGAAGGTGTGGGGGCGGATCTCGTTCCTCACAAGGTGATGCCGGGCAACCGGCCCAGCTCGGTAATCGTAGCGCCGAAGTTGACGCCAAGAGTCCTTGGCGAGCTCATAGCTCTTTACGAGCACACCGCTTTTGTCGAGGGAGCGATATGGGGGATCGACTCGTTCGACCAGTGGGGGGTTGAGCTCGGGAAGGCCATGGCCTCACGGCTCGCGCCGGAGCTGGAGAGGGCCGTTGCGCACCATGGGAGGCGCCAGGGAGCGGCCGGCGGCGCTCCGCCGTCCGGTGTCGATATCGGAGGGGAGGGGGCACAGGGGCGGGAGCTGGACGCGGCGACGAGGCAGGCGGTAGCGCTCTTCGCCGACCTACGGCGTGACTGAGGCTCCTGCGACGTACTACGGCGATTCCGCTATCCCCACGATACCGCTCAACAAGAATTCTTTGGTCAACGGAACCAGGGTCACGCGGTTGCCAAACGGGTATACGAGGACAAGGCCGTCGGGAGACCCGATTAAGGGCCCGTGTCATAATTAATTGAGCGATCCCGACGGCCAGATGACGCCCCTGGCTGCGTCCTCGTCCTCGATGTACTCCCCTGGTACATCTGCGTTCTCGTCCTTGCCAGATGACGCCCCTGACTCGCCGGATATCATCCCACTAATTATGACACGGGCCCTAAGGGCATCGCGACGTTATTTCGAACCGTAGCCGCGGCGGTCCAACCGGCGCTGCACGTGTCCCGTAGCGTGCTTTGCCAGTGCGGGGGCGCCGGGTTCAACAGCGTCTCGACGAGCCGGGGTCACCAGGCGGCATCGGAGACCTCGTGGAGTCGCGGCGGAAGAGCCCTACGGCGGCGCGTGCTACAAGAAGAGCCATAACGTGAAAAGCCGGCCAGCCTTCTCGACGGCCGAGCAGCAGAGCCCGGCGGTGGAACCAGGTCTCGGCGCGGTCAGCCGAGCCGAGACTGTAGTAGATCGAGCTGGCTCGTGAGGTTGTCCGGGATGCGGTCGCCGAACCTGGCGTAGTGTTCGCGGATCAAGCCGATTTCGTCGCGCCACTCGCCAGCGTCAACCCGGTTCAGAGCGGCCATGTCGTGCTCGGTGACGGCTGTACCCGACAGGTCTACTGCGCCCGGTGCGGGCACGTAGCCGATCGGCGTCTCGACAGCCTTACCGGCACCGGCTATCCGTTGGATGACCCAGTCGAGCACTCGGGAGTTCTCGCCGTACCCCGGCCAGAGGAACCTTCCGTCGGCGTCTTTACGGAACCAGTTCACAAGGAACATCCCGGGCAGCTTCGAGGGATCGGGCGCCGCTTCACCGACGTCGAGCCAGTGTGCGAAGTAGTCGGCCATGTTGTAGCCGCAAAACGGGATCATCGCGAACGGATCGCGGCGCAGCACGCCGACGGCGCCTGTCGCCGCAGCCGTAGTCTCCGATCCCATAGCCGAGCCCAGGAACACTCCGTGCGCCCAGTTGAACGACTGCGTCACCAGCGGTACCGTGCTTGAGCGCCGCCCGCCAAAAAGAATCGCTGAAATGGGAACTCCGTGAGGGTCGAGCCACTCGGGAGCGCAGGCAGGGTTACTGGTCGCAGGCGTGGTGAACCTTGCATTGGGGTGGGCAGCCGGCGTGCCGGACTCGGGGCTCCAATCCGCGCCGGTCCAATCGGTCACGTGTTCAGGAGGTTCGGTTGTCATGCCCTCCCACCAGACGTCTCCGGCGTCCGTGAGGGCGGTGTTGGTGAAGATCGTGTCCGAGGCGAGCGAACTCATCGCGTTGGGGTTGGTCGTCTCGTTGGTTCCCGGTGCCACGCCGAAATAGCCGGATTCCGGATTGATCGCGTACAAGCGCCCGTCGTCTCCGAAGCGCATCCAGCAGATGTCGTCACCGACGGTCTCCGCTTTCCAGCCGGGCAGGGTGGGAACGAGCATGGCAAGGTTGGTCTTGCCGCATGCCGACGGAAAGGCTCCGGCGACGTAGTGGACATCGCCTGCGGGAGAGGTCAACTTGAGGATGAGCATGTGCTCGGCGAGCCAGCCGCTGTCGCGTGCCATGACTGATGCGATGCGAAGGGCGAAGCACTTCTTGCCGAGCAGCGCATTGCCGCCATAACCGGAACCGTAGGACCAGATCTCGCGCGTCTCGGGGAAGTGGACGATGTACTTGTTATTAGCGTCACATGGCCACGCAACGTCAGCGCTTCCCGGCGCGAGCGGCGCTCCGACGGAGTGAAGGCATGGTACGTAATCGCCGGACTTTTCGATTTCCCGGAGGGCCGCGTCACCCATGTTGGTCATGATGCCCATGGATAGCGCTACATAGGGCGAGTCGGTGATCTCGACGCCGAGCTGCGCCAGGGGTGAGCCGACGGGCCCCATCGAGAAAGGTACGACGTACATGGTTCGGCCAATCATCGAACCTGCGAAAAGCTCGGTGAGGCGGGATCGCATCTTGACGGGGTCCCGCCAGTTATTCGTGGGTCCGGCATCGTCTTCCCGGACCGAGCAGATAAAGGTGCGGTCCTCCACGCGGGCCGTGTCGGCGGGATCCGAGCCGCACCAGTAGGAATCGGGTCTGGCGGCGGGGGAAAGCTGGCGTAGGGTTCCCGCCCGGACAAGGATATCGATGAGGTCAGTCCTGTCCTTCTCCGATCCGTTGCACCAGACGACGTGGTCGGGCTTGGTCATACTCGCGACGCCGTTCACCCATGCTGCGAGCTGTTTGTTCGTTGTCGGCCCCATTGGATCTCCTTTCGGCTGCAACGGGATACCCTCAGAGTCGTGCAAACGCCGCGAAGCCGTTCCCTGCGGCGTGTATCGATTATACAGGTGCCGTGTGGGCGTGAGGGGCGTACCCCCTACGGGGTGGCAAGATGGCACAGTGACAGTGCCCGGAGATCGTGAAGCAGGCCGGTTGGCGTTCGACGAGATCGAGGTATTGCAGGACATCAGCGACGTCCTGCCTGGCCCTGCCGGCGACGAGGTCTGGCTGGGCGATGATGCGGCGGTCTTGCGATTTGGTTCAACGGGGAGAGGTGGCGGGATCGGGGAAGATCGCGAAATGTTCAAGACAGGGAGCTCCGCGGCCGTGGTTGCATCGGTCGACCTTACCGTGGAGGGGCGCCACTTCGATCTGTCGTTCTCGGCGCTCGAGGATGCAGGCTGGAAGGCGCTCATGCGGGCGGCATCCGACCTCGCGGCTATGGGAGCGATACCGGCAAGGTCGCTCGCCGGCCTGGTTCTCGATCGGCCGCTCGACGTAAAGGCACTCTACGCAGGTATGACTGCTGCCGCGGGGAGGATCGGCTGCCCGGTGGTGGGAGGCGACGTGTCGGCGGGTGAGCAGCTCGTGCTGGCCGTAACGGTCCTTGGCATTATCGAGGAGGGTCCCGGACCGGTGCTGCGCACAGGTGCACGGCCCGGAGACTACTTGCTTCTCACTGGACCGGTGGGTGGGGCCGCTGCCGGCCTGAGGACGCTCAGAGCCTCTGCGGGCAGGGGGATCGGAGCTGCGGGCTCAGCGGGCGCCTCGGCGGGCGGGTTCGATCTGCCACACGGCTTGCTTCAGGTGCTCGCGGAGAGATGCCTCCGGCCGGTGGCGCTCGTGGAACAGGGAAGGCTTGCAAGGCTTGTCGGGGCGCATGCGATGATCGACGTCTCCGACGGCTTCGAGCGGGACCTTCGCCGGCTACTCGAGGCCTCGGGTGTCGGCTGCGAGCTCGGGATGATCCCGGTGGCCGAGGGTGCAGATCTGGCTGACGCTCTGTACGGGGGGGATGACTACGAGCTGATCATAGCAATGGACGACCCCGTAGCGTTGAGCGAGGCCGCGGCGCGGGCGGGGTTTCCTCGCCCTATTCAGGTGGGGCGTTGTAATGCCAGTAGCGGTGAGCTATTGCTCAACGGAGAGATCGTGACACCTGGGGGGCATGTGCATCGCTTTGGTTGAGCTTGGCGTGAGGTAGGCAGCGGGGTGCATGGGCATGGCGGATGCCGGTGGGACCCACGCGAGCGAGCGTGCCGCCTGGCGGAGATGGACCGGAAGAGCGGCCATTTAATCGTGACAGGATCAGTTGGCGGTTCGACATGGTTGCACGGAAAAGGCTAGACTGTATATGTAACAACGCGGCGGGCGGAATGGCTCGACCCAGGAGCGGGCAACCCGGGGAGTGTCCACTTGCCTGCTGTGATTAGAGGAACGAGACTCCGAGAGAGAGACATTGTCGCTTGTCATGGGAACGGGAATATCTCCGGACATTGCGCCGGGAGATGCACTCCGCCTGGATCTGGTCGTTGACGCGAGGCGGCTTCAGAGGCTGATCGACGCTATCGTGGCAGTCGGGTCCGATCTGGACCTGGAGGGGATATTGAAACGGATAGTCCGTGCTGCGTCGGACCTTGCGGGTTCACGTTACGGTGCGGTGTCGGTGATTTCGGCTGATGCCTCCATCAGGCGATTCGTGGTAACAGGTCTCAGCGCGGAGGAGGTGGAGAAGATGGGTCCGCCTCCGGAAGGCAGGGGAGTCCTCGGCATCCTCGAGTACTCTTCGGGCCCGGTGCGGTTGCGGGACATCGGGAGGCATCCGCTTTCCGTGGGTTTTCCGCCGGGGCATCCGCAGATGACCTCCTTTCTGGGCGTGCCGATTCTTGTGCGGGGAGAGCACTACGGAAGGATTTATCTGGCCGATAAGATCGGTGCTGACGAATTCACCGACGAGGACGAGCAGATCGTGAGTGCGCTCGCGATGGCTGCAGGTGTGGCGATCGATCATGCAGAGCTCCATCTGAAGCTGTCGAACGTAGCGTTGCTGGAAGAGAGAGAGAGGATTGCACGGGATCTCCACGACCTCGTGATACAGAGGATCTTTGCCGCAGGGCTGATGCTGCAGTCGGCGGAGCGTTTTGGCATCGATCCGGAGGCAGCCGAGAGGGTAAATCGGGCGGTGGACGAGCTCGACGAGACGATCAGGCAGATCAGGAGCACGGTATTCCACCTCTCCAATCCTTCCGAGCTGGACGGGGATGGGCTCTCGGTCCGGCTGGAGAAGTTGAGTGCCCAGATGTGCGAACCCGCGGGAATCGAGCTCGAGGCAACGATTGACGAGGCGGTGAACGCCTTCGAGGGTTCGGAGATGGAAGAGCATCTCGCCTACTCGCTGATCGAAGCGCTGTCGAATGTTGTGCGGCATGCTCGAGCGCATTCGGTCAAGGTAGTGGTCAGTACGAGCGATCGAGTCGTGATGAGAGTTCTCGACGACGGGATCGGTATAGGGCGAGGCGGGGATGGCGGGGGGCCGGGAGGCATGGGACTGAGGAACCTGCGGTCCAGGGCGGGAACTCTTGGCGGCGACTGCGTGGTCGGCCGGCGCCCGGAAGGTGGCACGGAGCTTGTCTGGACGGCGAAGGTCCCGGCCCGTGAGAGAGTTGTCCGAGGGTAGGTGGCAGGTGAAGACTCCGCTCTGGCCCTCCGGCTCGCGACCTGCCGGCGACGGCTACGCTGGTCCAGAGATGAACGCCTGATGAAGGTTTTCCTCGTGGACGATCACGAGGTCGTCAGGCGCGGGCTCACGGAAGTACTGCAGTGGGATCAGGACATCGAGGTGGTGGGGGAGTCGGCGACGGCGAGCGAGGCGCTCGCACGGATCCCCTCGGCGGATCCCGATGTGGTGGTACTGGATGTGAGGCTTCCCGATGGTAGCGGTGTCGAGGTCTGTCGCGACCTGCGGTCCAGGGGTTCCCGCCCTTACTGCCTTATGCTCACCTCTTTTGCTGACGATGAGGCACTTTTCTCATCGATCATGGCAGGGGCGAGCGGCTACGTGCTCAAGCAGATCAAGGCCGGCGAACTGCGGGATGCGGTGAGGAAGGTTGGGAATGGGGAATCGTTGCTCGATCCGACGCTAATCAAGCGGGTCATGGATCGCCTGCGAGGAGGAATGGAAGTCGACGAGCGGATCGCCCGGCTCACCCAGCAGGAGAAGGCGATTCTCGATCTGATCGCGGAGGGGAAGACCAACCGGCAGATCGCCGAGGAGATGTTCCTGGCCGAGAAGACCGTAAAGAATTACGTGTCGAACATGCTGACGAAGATGGGCTTCTCGAGGCGTACCGAAGCCGCGGTCTATGCAGTCCGGCATCTCGGCGATCATGCGGGAGAACGCGAGGGGACCGCAGAGGCCGAGTGATGCGCCGAGGGGGGACGGCCATATTTTCCGACTTCCGGCCCTAGCGCAGGCATCAGGGCCGACCGATATGAGGGTATGGTAGGCACGACGGGGGAGTATCCTCGTTTTCCTCGCGGGCACATCAGGCACGGAAGGCGGCAACACGGGTTTGGCTCGTGGCTCCAATGGCCCGCCCTATTGTTGCTCATGTCAGGGGCGGTCCTTGCGGTGTCGGCTCGGACCGCCGTAGCTACCGGGATCGTGCCGCCGTCCAACCCGCCTGCGAACATAGCGCCGGTGCCAAATTACGACAATTGCAACTCGAGTGGCTACTGCACCGATGGGCCACCGTGTTATTCGGCCACTTACCCCTACAGTGAGCAGTACTCCTCATCAGCATGCATCGACGCGGAGGTGGAAGCGATCGACAATGCCCGAGCGACCGAAGGGGTGGGCCCCATGTACCTGCCGGGCAACTGGACGAGCCTGACCCCTGACGAGCAGCTGTTCGCTGTGATCAATCTGGAGCGGGTGGGGAGAGGGCTCCCTCCGTTTGCGGGGCTGGTGGCCTCGCTCGATCAAGTTGCTCAGGACGGCGCGGCCCCGCCGGGAGAACGTGGCGGAGCCTGGGCGGACCCGGTGCTGCCGGGGGGCTTCTCGCTTGGTGCAGGCACCGATCTGGCGTGGAACTGCCGGGTAAGCGGTGGGGGGGCCTCCTGCGGTGGACCGGGTAATCCGGGAGCGTCCATTGCGGCAGGAGGGAGCATGAGCGCGCTCGATGCGGACTACATGTGGATGTACAACGACGGCTACGGCGGGAACAACGTGGACTGCAAGAGCCCGATTGATCCGGGCTGTTGGGGACACCGGGACAACATCTTGGGCCCGTATCCTAAGAGCACCCAGGCTGTAAGCGGGACGCCGGCATCGGCCCTGCAGATCCTTCCGAGTCCGATCGGCGCGACGCTCGTAATGGGAGCGGGAGTGGACCAGCCGCTCGGCTCCAACTGGCCCAACGGGAACTTCGCCGCGATCTTCCTTTCGATGACGGGGCCGGTTCCGCCGCTGATTTACACGTGGCAGCAGGCACTCTCCGCCGGAGCAGGGGGTGCGCGGCCAGCAGTGACGTCGGTGTCCCCATCGGCCGGTTCCGTCGCGGGCGGCACTTCCGTGACGGTGACCGGTTACAACTTGTCCGGGGCGACCGGGGTTATGTTCGGTTCTACGCAGGCGTCGGGCGTCAGTGTCGTGTCGCGGGACGAGATCACCGCGAAGGCTCCTCCGGGTGCCGGCACCGTTGCTGTGACCGTGACAACCGCAAACGGCACGAGCGTATCCGCCGTGACTTGTGCGGACGGTTTCTCCTACGGGAGCTCTCCGCCCTCGCCGCCCGCGGGCGGCTACACGGCGGTGGCGCCGTACCGGCTTGCCGACACGAGACCGGGATCCGGCAAACCCTATTCCGGTAGGACGCTGGGGGCGTGCGGCGTCCTCCCCGTCCGGGTGGCAGGTGTGGATGGTATACCTGGGTCCGGGACGAGCGTGGTCGTTGTGAACCTGACCGTGGTGGACCCGGTCGCATCCGGGTATCTCACCGCGTACCCCGCGGGAGCGGTGCGTCCCGAGGTATCGAACCTGAATTTCGTGGCGGGACAGACAATAGCGAACCTTGCAGAGGTGCCGCTCTCGACCGGCGGCGCCCTGGCAATCTACAACGGATCTCCCGGGGGAGCGAACGTGGCTATAGACCTGGAGGGTTATTACGGCTCGCAGACCCTGGCATCTTTGTATGATCCGGTCTCTCCGGAGAGAATCTGCGACACAAGGCCCGGAGACCCGTCAGGCCTCAGCGGTGGGGCTGACCAGTGTCTGGGTCTTTCGCTGTCGCCGGGCGTCCCGCTCGTCGTTCAGGTAGCGGGCCTCGGGAGCGTGCCCGTACTCGCAGGTGCAGCCGTCATCAACCTGACGGCAGCGGAGCCTGGCTCGGCCGGGTACGTCACCGCCTATCCGTCGGGAGGGACGGTGCCGCTGGCGTCAAACGTCAACTTCGCGGCGGGACAGACTGTGGCAAACCGCGCAGTGGTGGAGCTGAACTCGATCGGAGCAATAGACGTCGTGTCGAACACCTATACCGATGTGATAATCGATGTGTCGGGCTACTACGCGAGCTCAGGCAACAAATACGTTGCGTTGAGCCCCGCCCGGTTGGTCGACACGCGGTGTTCGGCCATCCCGGCGCCCGGGTGGTGCGCAGCGGAGCGGCTTCCCGGGGCGGACTCGGAGGTCCCGGCGCTCAGGCCCGGCGGGAGCGCGAACATTACGGTCGCGGGAGTTGACGGGGTGCCGCTGGGAGCTACGGCGGCCGTCCTGAACGTGACCGTTACGGACACGTCGGGCGTCTCCTCCCTGACGGCTTACCCTGGCGGATCCCCGATGCCGACGGTATCGGATCTCAACTGGGTCCCGGATAGTACAGTCGCGAACCTGGTCATCGAGAAGGTGGGATCGGGCGGGACCGTGGGACTCTACAACAGTTCGGGCGATGGCGAGGTGGTGGTGGACCTCGAAGGATACTACGGGTGAAACGGTCCGGCGCGAGAACGGCTGGCGTGGAGGTCCGGGGGTCGTCTGAGAAGAAGGGAGCGGCGCAGCCACCACCAGTGGCCATCTGGTGGTAGATCAGTCTCGGGGGGCGCGGTGCGGAGGTTTCACTACCTTGCCGCTCTTGAGGCAGGTTGTGCATACGTGAAGGCGCCGTGGGGTGCCGCCGACAAAGGCCCTGACCCGCTGGATATTCGGGTTCCACCGGCGCTTTGTGCGGCGGTGCGAGTGGGATAACGACATCCCGAAAGAGGGATGCCTGCCGCAAATATCGCATACTGAAGCCATTGATCGATCCTCTCTCGGTCGAGGTGCCTGCCGGGTCGCCTCGTTCCGTGTCCACCTGATCTGCTCAGGATCGCCCGCGAGGCTTCAGGCATTGTAGCATTTCCTAGGGTATGGGTACTAGAGGTGAATCGGCTAAGACGGAGCTGTCGGCTTCGGATATGGCGGAGGTGATCGTGGTGTTCCGCGATCTTCTCGAGACCCACAGCAACCTGATAAATCGGTTGAACGTTTACCCGGTTCCGGATGGGGATACGGGTACGAACATGGCTCACACCGTGGACTCCGCGGTCTTGGAGATCGACAAGGTGGCGAGTGCCGCTAATGGCAGCGGGAGGGGCGGCGAGCCGAGCATGGCCGAGGTTGCAAAGGCGGTAGCGCACGGGACGCTCATGGGCGCTCGGGGCAACTCGGGGGTCATCCTGTCCCAGCTTCTCCGGGGCTTTACGGGAGTTATCAAGGATCACGACGAGATCGCCGGCGTCGAGATCGCGGCCGCCCTTGCCGCCGCCGACAAGGCGGCGCGGGACGCTGTGTTGAAACCGGTGGAGGGCACGCTGCTCACCGTGGCGAGAGCTGCCGCGGAGGGCGCGGCCGGTGGGAACGGCGGGGCAACGCTCTCCGAGGTGGTCGGAGCCGCGAGATGCGCGGCCGCAGAGATGCTCGAGCGCACTCCGGAGATGCTTCCGGTGCTGGCCGAAGCTGGGGTAGTGGATGCCGGGGGAGCTGGTTTCGTGCTGTTCTTTGATGCGCTCTTACATGTGGTGGACGGTGCAGCACTGCCGTCGCCTCCTGCGGTCGCACCGGTTGTCCGGGCTCTCGCGTCAAACGCCGCTCCGGAAGCGGGAGGGAGTGATTCGGGCGAACGAGAAGCGAGTGAACCCAGCGGGGGAGCATCGCACGTAACGGCCACACGCTACGAGGTCATGTACCTCCTCGAAGCAGCGGATGAAGCGGTGTCGGCGTTGAAGGACGTTCTGGAGGGCATTGGGAACTCGATCGTCGTGGTGGGCGGAGATGGCCTGTGGAACTGCCACGTTCATACCAACGACATCGGGGCCGCTATAGAGGCGGCGCTCGATGCAGGCCGGCCCAAGAACCTGCGAGTCGGTGATCTTGCCGAGCAGGTGAGGGAGGAGCGATGGGTGCGGGAGAGTGCGCTGTCCGGCGGCACGGTCGCACCCGGCCTGAGAAGAGCCGGCAGCGGGCCGGAGTTGGTGCTGGCAGGGGTTACGAGCGTCGTTGCAGTGGTGAACGGGGAAGGCATAGGGCGGATTTTCCGGTCGCTCGGAGTGCATCACCACGTTGAGGGTGGCCAATCGATGAACCCGTCAACCGCGGAGATGCTGAAGGTGGTCGACTCGGTTGAATCGCCCGAAGTGGTCATCCTCCCGAACAACGACAACATCACGCCGGTGGCGCTGCAGGTTGCGGAGATCTCGGCGAAGAGCGTGTGCGTGGTCCCCACGAGCGGAATAGTCGAGGGTTTCGCGGCCCTCCTCGAGTTCGATCCGGAGGCCACCGCGGAGGAGAACTGCCGCGGGATGTCGGATTCGGCACGCAGGGTGGCAAGTGCGGAGGTCACGAGGGCCGTTCGCCCTGCGACCGGTCCCGACGGCCCCATCGCCGTCGGCGACTGGCTCGGGCTGACAAGGGATGGTATCGCATTCTCGTCGGAATCCCTGCAGTCCGTGCTGACGCGCCTGATCGGATCGTTGATCGAGCCGGGTTGCGAGCTCGTGACCCTTATCGAGGGCGAGGGTTCGTCTGCAGCGGCGACGCGGGAGGTGAGCGAATGGCTGGCCGACTATCATCCGGGGGTGTCGGTCGAGGTTCACGATGGGGGACAGCCGCTCTATTCCTACCTTATCGGCGTCGAATAGCGCTGCCGAGGATGGCTCGTAGCAGCTTCAGTGGATAGGGATCTCGGGCTCGGCATGGCTCTGCCCGCCGCCGAGATGGTGCTCGCGCCTTACTGGTAACGTCAGCTGCGGTGACCAGAACCCTTCGTTCTCTGTCGTCCAAGCCGGTGAGCCTGCTGGAAAGCGTAAGCGAGAGGCAGGCGGGCGCTCTGGCGTCTCTCGGCGTGGAGACGGTCCTCGACCTCGTTACGTACTATCCGTATCGCTACGAGGACCGGACAAAGACGTGCACACTGGGAGAGATGGTGGATGGCGAGATGGCTTGGGTCCCGGTCCGGGTCGAGACGGTGACCGTGCGGCGAATCCGGGGTGGAAGGGTGTTCGTGGACCTCGTGGTCAGAGATGCGGAGCAGGGTGAGACCGGCACGGCGACTGCCTCGCCGGATTGGAACGAAGGACCCGGTGATTCTGATGATCTTCTGCGCCTGCCCGTGGAGCTGCGCGGCGGTGCCGAGGTGATGACGGTGAGGTTTTTCAACCAGCCGTGGCGAGCGAAGCAGCTGAAAGTTGGAATGGGTCTGTGGCTGTATGGGCAATCCGCGCTCTTCAGGGGGAGGTTGCAGTTGACGAACCCGCTTGTCGAGCCAGGCGACCCGTTCAGGGGAAAGGGCAGCCGCTTGGCTGCTGCCCGGATTGTGCCGATCTATGCGGCATCAGACAAGCGGGGCATCAGCTCCATGGACTTCGAGCGCTTCATCGCCGAGGCGCTGGACCGCGCGGGGGAGGTTGCCGATCCGCTGCCGGAGCGTACGCGGCGAAGGCTGAAGCTGCCTGCGCGTAGTGTCGCATTGAGGCAGGTTCACCAACCGCCGGGCTTCATGGAGGTCAGCCTTGCCCGCAAGCGGCTTGCGTTCGAGGAATTGCTGTGGCTGCAAGCCCACCTGGTTGCTTCAGCCGCCCGGAGTCGCAGGGGCTTGAAAGGGATTGCTCATGTCGTGGGTCAGGAGCATGGTGCGAGGCTTGTGGAGAACTTCCTTGCGGGCCTGCCCTACGAGCTGACGGGAGCCCAGCTTCGCGCACTGGACGAGATCGGCAGAGACATGGCAAGCACGCTTCCGATGCACCGCCTGCTGCAGGGCGACGTCGGATCGGGTAAGACCGTCGTAGCGCTGGCCGCTCTCCTGACGGCAGTACAGGGCGGTTACCAGGGGATGATGATGGCCCCGACGGAGGTACTCGCAGAGCAGCACTACCTTTCGATTTGCGAGCTGGTCCGGGATCTTCAGGTCGCCGATGCGGAGGTGATAGGAGGCGTGAGGCCGCTGGAGGTCAGTCTTCTAACCGGGAGGCTGGCGGCGGGCGTGCGAGCCAGGCGCCGGAAACGTATCGGGTCGGGTCAGGCCGACATCGTTGTCGGTACGCATGCCCTTCTGGGTGACGAGGTGAGCGCGGGCAATCTCGGGCTTGTGGTCGTAGACGAGCAGCACAGGTTTGGCGTGGAGCAGCGCCTGCTACTGCGATCGAGAAGGCGGGCCGGCGAGAGTGGTCCGGATCCGGACCTGCTGGTGATGACTGCGACGCCGATACCGCGGACGGCTGCGCTGGCGATTTTCGGCGACCTTGATACCACCGTGCTCGATGAGCTGCCTGCAGGGAGGGTTCCCGTGAAGACGACCTGGGTGCGGTCTGCGGCCGACGAGGAGGCGATGTGGTCGCGGGTCAGGTCGGAGGTCGGAGCCGGGCACAGGGCGTTCGTGATCTGCCCGCTGGTTGAGGAGAGTGAGAGGCTGAGTGCGAAGTCCGCGCTCGAGGAGGTCGAGCGGCTGTCGGCGGGGCCGTTGGCAGGCATTCAGGTCGGGTTGCTGCATGGCCAGATGGCGGGGGATGTCAAGAGCGGGACGCTAAATAGGTTCAGGAAGGGGGACTTACAGGTCCTGGTGGCGACAACCGTGGTGGAGGTTGGGGTCGACGTCCCGGATGCTACTGTCATCGTGATAGAGAACGCGGAGCGTTTCGGGCTTGCGCAGCTCCACCAACTTCGGGGTCGGGTGGGAAGGTCGGACCTGGCGTCGTGGTGTTATCTGGTGGCGGAGGCGACGACCGAAGATGCCAAGAGAAGGCTGGAGGCTCTTTGCGAGACCGATGACGGCTTCGAGCTTGCGGAGATTGACATGGAGATCAGGGGGGAGGGGCATATCCTCGGGACTCGGCAGGCCGGGAGGAGCGGGTTCAAGCTGGCAACGCTCCGGAAAGTGGACGTAGAGGAGGTGCTAACTGCTCGCCAGGCGGCCGAGGAAATGGTGGGGGATGATCCCGACCAGCCACGGAGCCCGCTCTTGATGGATGAGGTGTCCCTCTTCATAGAGGGTGCTGCTAGGTTCCTTGAAAGCGGATGACGAAGGCGTGCAGGTGACGTTTGCGAGTGAGCGGAGCAGGGCATGCCGGTAATTGAGCGGGTCGCGCAATGTTGAGGGTGATCGGTGGCGAGCTGAAGGGAAGGCCGATCGAGGTCCCGAGGAAGTCGCGTGGATTGCGACCGACGACCGGCCTCGTGCGGGAGGCGATATTCGATCTGCTGGAGTCGAGGGCGGCCGTCAGGGGCGCAAAGGTGGTGGATCTCTTCGCTGGAACGGGGGCTATCGGGATAGAAGCGGCCTCGAGAGGAGCGAACGAGGTCACCTTCGTGGAGCGGGATCGGGAGCTCGCAGCCTCGATCCGGCGCACTGTATCGAGGCTGCAGATCGATCCTGCAAGGGTTCGTATAATCGAGCAGGATGTAAGGACCTTCGTGGCGTCTCCGCACGAGTTTACTGTCGCATTCCTGGATCCGCCCTACGAGTTCGAAGGAGTGCACGAACTGCTTGGGCTACTCGAAGCCGGAGTGGTGGTTGTGGAGGCCGCGGTCCCGACGAATGTACCCGCTGGATGGGAGCTTGTGAAACGGAGGCGGTACGGGGGTACGCTGGTCGAGGTGCTGGAGAAGATCGATCAAGGTATGGCTGACGCTGGAAGAGAGGACTGAATCGTAGTGCGAACGGTGGTGTTTCCGGGATCGTTCGATCCGTTTCACAACGGCCACCTGGAGGTGGTCGAGCGGGCGGCGTCGCTTTTCGACGAGGTCGTGGTGGCCGCGCTCAGGAATCCGCAGAAGTCGGACCCCCTTTTCACTCTCGAAGAGCGCCAGGAAATGATCCGCGAGTCCGTGACGCACTTGCAGAGCGTTACGATCACAGCGGTGACCAAGCTGCTTGTCGATGTAGCGAGGGACGTGGGAGCGCACGCGATAGTAAAGGGCCTGCGTGCTGTGTCGGACTTCGAGAACGAGCTGCAGATGGCGCAGATGAACAGGCAGCTGTCGGGTGTCGAGACGATTTTTATACCGACCAGCTCGCGCTCGTCGTTCATCGCATCGAGGCTCCTCAGAGAGGTTGCGCGCTTCGGTGGAGATGTGAGTAGTTTCGTGCCGGTGCCTGTTGCGGCCCGGCTCGTCAAGCAGTTCAGGGAGTGATGAGGTATGCCCGCAGTTGATGATCCCGGGAGGTTGACGGGGCGGTACGCTCGGCATGCGCGCGAGTTCGGGACCAGGAGCGAGGCCCTGCTCCAGGAGGTGCTCGCAACTCTCGAGGAGGCTCGGCATTTCCCGATGTCCGGTTCGGTTCTCGTGAGCCGGGACAAGATGTTTTCGCTGGTACAGGAGGCGATAGAGGCTCTGCCGGAGGACTTGGCGGAAGCGAGGGAGCTGTTGGTGGGCAGGGAGGAGTTCCTTGGTGCTCAGGTAAGGGAGGGCGAGGAGATACTGGAGCAGGTGCGCAGTCGGGCCGAGCAGATGGTCCAGAGGCAGGAGATCCTTCGGGAGGCCAAGCGCCGTGCGCAGCGTCTTCTCGAGGATACAAGCCGGCAGGTACGCCGGAGTCGTGAAGAGGTTGATGAGTACTGCGAGCAGAAGCTTGGTGATCTGGAGCGGGTTCTCGCCAAGATGATCGATACCGCCGCGAAGGGGCGCGAGCGGCTGAGGGCAGCGCAGGTCCCGGAGCGGGGAGGCACTGGCGGCGTGGGCGTCCGGGAGGGCGCGTCGCAGGCTGGTGGCAACGCTGTCGGCCGGCCAAGGGCCGATGGGGCAGGCGGCGCCCTTGGCTCGGCTTCGGCAAGCACGGAGGGGGCAGTGATGGGTGGAACCGTGGCGACCGAAGAAGGTTCCGCGATATGGAATCGCCAGGAGGCACTGCGGGCGAAGGGTGCGTCGGGTGTCGAGGGGTGGCGAGCCGGAAGCCCTGAGGGCGATGACGCTGTACGAGCAGAGAGGCGGGATGCCGGTCGTGACGAGGCACGGCTTCATCGGGAGCGGGACCGGATCAGGGATAGAGTAGTCGAGGGTGGCCCCGGCGGCGCAGGGAGTGCTCGGCGGGCCGGGGAGCGCCTGGTCGGGACGAATCGTGATGGCAGCCCTGGCCAGACGGATGCTGGACAGGGTGCTGCCGGCAGGGTTGGCAGGCCGGAGAGGTCCGAGGCGGAGCCGGATGGCAGGGACGTGTATGACCAGGATCTCGACTAAGAGGGCGCTCGAAACCGTAAGACGCCTCCGGTCGGTCGGGGATTGGCGGCGCTGCAGGAGGCGGGCGGTCGATAGAGCGACCTACGGCGAGGCCATTTAACTTGTCAGGGACTCTTGATCCGGGGACCTTGCCATTCTGAGGGCCTACTTGACCCGCTCATCCACCGGGCCGTCCCACCTTGGGGATTAGCAGGCGTCGGTGCTCAATCGGGCTGTGCTCGGGTAAGCTAAAATGTCCTTGCGACTGGGGCACGGACCTCAGCGGATATGGAAGTTGGACGAGACGGTCCGCTGTATCGTCGAAAGGAAGGAATGGCGAAGCGCTACTTCGCCCGAGATCCCTATCCGGCGAGGCTCTAAAGGGAAAGTTTGGAGATCAGGAGACTCATTAGATGGCAGTTCCGAAGAAGAAGGCATCGCGGGCAAGGCACCGGCGCAGGCTTGCTGCCAATACGCGAATCGAGCCGCCCGCGCGCAGTACCTGCCCTCATTGCCATCACGTCAAGGTTCCGCATACTGTTTGCCCCAACTGCGGGTGGTACAAGGGTCGCATGGTCGTAGAAGTTGACTGATCTTGCCGGCGGGGCGGTCTTGCCGGTAGCGCTCGACGCGATGGGAGGTGATAACGCGCCGGAGGAGATCGTGAGAGGGGCCGTTACGGCTTACCGGGATCATGGTGTCCCTGTAGTACTTACGGGAGTCGAGGAGAGGTTGGGGGATGTCGGAGGCTTGGCCGTGGTGGGGTGTACCGAGGAGATCGGTATGGCTGAGGAGCCAGCTTCGGCGGTGCGCCGGAAGAAGGACTCCTCTCTTGTCCGGGCCGCGGAGTTGGTCCGTGATTCCAAGGCGTGCGCCATGGTGAGTGCTGGCAATACCGGAGCTGCAATGGTAAGTGCGTTGCTGCGCATTGGGAGGATCAAGGGCATCTACCGCCCTGCAATCGCCACCCCGATTCCGAACCTGGTCAGGAACCCGACTGTAATGCTTGACTCGGGAGCGAATGCCGAATGCTCTCCGGCGATGCTCGCCCAGTTCGCTGTGATGGGGGCACTTTTTTCTCGGGCCCGTTACGGGGTGGAGAGGCCACGGGTGGCCTTGCTGTCGATAGGCGAGGAGTCGGGCAAGGGTACGTCTGTCGTGCAGGAAGCGCACAGGATGCTCGAAGCGGTGGGGGCGCGGGAGTTCGAGTTTGCGGGGAACGTGGAGGGGAGGGATCTGATGAAAGGCACGGTGGACGTGGTCGTCACGGACGGCTTTACTGGCAATGTAGCGCTCAAGAGCCTCGAGGGATCGCTCAAGTTTTTCATCGAGACGCTAACGGGGGTCGTCATCACGAACGACGAGACGAAGTCGGCGGGCGGCGTTCTTTTCGAGTACCTTGCCCCGGTCATGGAGGCCCTTGATCCGGACAACGTGGGGGGGGCAATGCTTCTCGGTGTCGACGGGATCTGCGTAATCAGCCACGGATCGTCTTCGGCAAAGGCGATTGCCTCTGCTCTAAGGGTGGCAAGAGATCTGGCGGCGACGAGCCTTCTCGATGAGCTGAGAGCCTCGGCGGACCCGGAGGTTGGAGCAGCGAAGCACTAATTCGCCCGAGACCCCTTTCCGCCGAGGCTCTTCGATGAGGGTGCCCCTCGGGCTCCAGGACGCGGAGCCCGAGGGGCAGGCGAAACTCGCCGGATTGCTCTACGGCCAACCGGTATGATCGCTGGACGAGTCTCTTACAGGCCGAGTTGCTGGGCGCATGAGGGCCACTGTCCCCAGCCGGCCTCGGCCTGAAGTCGCTGAGCGACGGCATCCTGGATCGAGGGTGCTGCCTGCGACGGCAAGCCGGTCTGGCCCATGTTATTCCAGGTTGCCAGGGAGAACTGGTAGGCACCGTAGTAACCGTTTCCGGTATCGGCTTGGTAGTTACCGCCGGACTCGCAGCCACGCAGTTCGGCCCATACGCCTCCGGAAGGTTGCGCCGGGGGTTCCTGGACCGGGGGCGGCGGTGCCGGGGGAGCGGTTGGCTCGGGCCGAGGGACGGCCGGTTTGGGTGCGGGTGCCGGAGGGCTCGGCGGAGGAACGCGCAGCGCGGCGAGCGCAATCCGGTGCCTACCGATGGTGATCGGCGTTGCTGTTACGCCGCTGGCAACGGCAGCGTTCTGTCGAAGGTCGTGGGTAAGCATCCATTGGTAGATGGCATTCGAGACGCCGTTGTCAGTGCCGGAGCGTTGCAGCTCGATGGCCGCTTGTCCGGGCTTGTCGTTGTGCAGCGGTGCCGGAACGGTGTCATGCCGTGCAAAGGTGGCTCCGACAGCGATGAGGGCGGCAACTGTAGCCGCGTAAATACGATGGTTCCGCATGGGACCTCCTCCTTGGAGTCGCAGAAAGCCCTGTAGGGCTCCAGGTTGGATTTGTCATGCGGGTGCTCGCAGGGTACGCATTCAGCTCGCGGCGCCGTGCCGGAAAGGGCAAGCGGACCTGGACTGTCATCCTGTCCGTACGAGGTGCTCGTTGAGACACCCTGTTGTATGTGCTCGGTCGTATCCTCCTGAGTAGGACGTAATGGCTGTTGCGAGACTAATCCGCGACGCCATCACGGTTGTCGCTAATTATAGCAAGCGCATGGGCGAAAGTCAAGTCGTCAGCGGGGATCCTACCGGCGGACGGCGTTGAGGTTGGTGAGAAGCTCCGCGACCAGGTTGGCGACGCCAGGCTGAACTGCGTCCGTAGCCTCCCTCGTAGCCACCAGGGGCGTGATCGAGGCGTAGTTTGCTGCCAGCAGCTCGACGTCGGTGGCCGGGGGGGTGGATTTCTCGCCTGGCGTCGGAGTGCTGTCCTGGGCGGATGTGCGGGCGGCCGCCGGAACATAGCGGAGCGTCGCACTGTCCCGTAGTAGCGCTGCACGTTGCGGCGGCGGCAATGCGAGGTCGCCTGCGGGAGCGCCCACGTCCTGGGTCTGCAGCGTGATGGATCCGGGGGCGGGGGAGGTCGTATCCGCCTTTGTTACGGCCAGGCGAGGCCAGCCGGTTCCGGGCTTCGCAGCAGCAGCGCGCAGCATGCCCTGGTGGCCAAGGGAGCCTCGCGCGATGCCGACCAGGTCGGACAGCGCTACGTTGGGGGTGTTGAGGTTCAAGACGGTTCCGGGCGGCCACGAAGTGAGGGCTTTGAGAGTCTCGCGTGCGAGCATCGCGGGAGTCTTCCAGGGGATAGGCTCGGGACCAAACCGGATGGAGACGGCAATGGCACTTGCTCCGAAATGAGCGGCGGTGAGAGCGGCACCGATTGTCCCCGAATGGAGCACCGCCCGGCCGATGTTGGCGCCGTGGTTGATGCCGGACAGGACCGCATCCGGTGGGCTACCGAACGCACCGACGAAAGCGAGGAGCACGGTCAATGCAGGCGAGGCGTCTACTCCGTAGCACGGGACCCCATCGAGACCGTCCAGCTCCACCGGTTTGAAGTCGACAGAGGCTCGCTCGTAGACTGCCCCTACTGCAGCTGACGCGCCGCTGTAATCGGACAGAGGTGCGGCGACGAGGAGCTCGGATGTGATCGGGCGGACGGCCTGCGCAAGGGCGCCAAGGCCCGGTGCTTCGATTCCGTCGTCGTTCGTGATGAGGATCTTCAAGGAAACCAGTGCTCCTGTGCGGTAGGCTGTCGGGTACTGTTGGGCGGCACCGGCGGTCACATTACGATTGCGCCAGGCACGCTGTGCCGGTCATCGTACATCCTAGAGGCTAAGAGGTCGTGGCAAGGAAGAATACAAGCGCAGAGATGGAGATCGGCGTGCGAGGGGCTGGCGCCCTCCGTCCCTCGGGTGCGCAGTTCGAGATTGCCCATGGTAGCCAACGCGCTGTGGTTACCGAGATCGGTGCGACGCTCAGGGCCTACACGGTCGGCGGATGCGACGTGGTGAACGGATTCGGCGAGGACGAGATGTGTCGCAACGCAGCGGGGCAGGTGCTCGCCCCCTGGCCAAACCGCCTGGCAGGGGGGGTCTATTCCTTCAACGGTCGTACCGGACGGGCGTCTCTCGACGAGCCAGAGCATGGCAATGCGATACATGGGCTGGTCCGGTGGGAACGATGGAGCCTTGTGAGCAGAGCGCAGAACTACTGCACGTTATCTTACCGCCTGGCTCCATGCCCTGCGTATGCCTGGTGGCTGGATCTGGTGATCGAGTACCGGCTTGGGCGCAGGGGCCTCGAAGTGCGCCTGCAGGCGGCAACTCCCGGACGGGAACCGGCGCCCTTCGGTATCGGCTTTCACCCGTACTTCGGGGCGGGAGGGTCCACTGTCGACACGTGCAGGCTCCGGGTGCCCGCAGATCGGGTTCTCACGGTGGATGAGCGGCAGCTTCCCGTGGGGGAGGCGCTCTTGTCGGGAGGCGAGCTGGACTTGCGAGATGGTACGCTCATAGGAGCACGAAGAATTGATGCCACCTATTTCGGGTTCGGGGGGGCCGTAGGCAGGAGCGATGGCTCGTTCGACGCTGCGAGTCTTGTCGTCGAGGGCGGTAGATGCGTGGTCGTGTGGATGGATCCGTGCTTCAAGTACCTGCAGGTGTTCACCGCCGACGGAGATGCGTTCGGGAATGTTGCCAGGGAGGCTGTCGCCATCGAGCCGATGACTTGCCCGCCGGATGGGTTCAACACGAAACGCGACCTCATAACGCTCGAACCTGGATCGGTGTGGAAGGGGCGCTTCGGCATCACGCCCCGCGGGCAAGGCCCGGATTAGAGCGAGGCGTCGACCTTTGCCAGGTAGCCTTCCATCTCGGTGACGGGCAGAGGCCTTGCGAAGAGGTATCCCTGGGCGAGTTCGCAGCCCAGTTGGATAAGAAGATCGCTCTGAGATTCGTGCTCTATACCCTCCGCAACTACGTGCAGGTTGAAGGCACGAGCGACCGACACGATCGCGGCGATGATGGCGTCGTTTGCCGATCCGAGCCGGTCGACGAAAGACTTGTCGATCTTGACGATGTCTATCGGAAGTCGCGACAGCCAGCTCAGCGAGGAGTAACCCGTTCCAAAATCGTCCAGCGATACCCGGACACCGAGCGACCGGATCTGTTCGAGGCGCCTGGTAACAGCGTCGAGATCGCGGATGAGGGATGATTCAGTGATCTCGACCACGAGGTGTTCCGGCGGCAGCCCCGAGACTTCGAGAGCCGCGGCTACGTGGGCGACGATATCGTCAGATTGCAGCTGGCGGCTCGATGCGTTGGCTGAGACGTAGAGACCGCTGGCATCGGTCATCGATCGCTCCCAGGCAGCGAGCTGGGTGGCTGCTGTTTCGAGGACCCAGCGCCCAATCTCTGTGATGATTCCCGTTTCCTCGGCGAGAGGAATGAACGAGAGGGGGGGTATGATCCCTCTTTCAGGGTGTCGCCAGCGCAGGAGCGCCTCCATCCCGACGGCCCGTGCTCCGTCGAGGGACACGATTGGCTGGTAAACGAGGAAGAGTTCGTCGGAGTCGATGGCATTGTGCAGATCGGTTTCGAGCTTGATGCGTTCGCTTACCCGAGCGACGAACTCGTCGTCGAAAATGCCAATACGTGTTCCCTGCTGGCGTGCATTGTGCAGAGCGGCCTCGGCCTTGGATAGGAGCTGGTCTCCGGTATCGCCTGGTACCGAGGATGCGATGCCGATGGTTACGCCGATAAAGGCGTCCTGACTTTCGAGATGAAACGGAGAGTCGAAACCGCGGGCGAGGCGCGATGCGTAGGATTCGGACGCTTCCTTGCTCGGGAAGTCTTTGAGCATGATGGCAAACTCGTCACCCCCCACCCGCGCGACGAGATCGCCCTCCCGTACCGCCGAGAGAAGGCGTAGCGATACGGCGCGCAGAAGCTCGTCGGCGGTGGTGCGGTCCGTGGAATCGTTGAAATTCTTGAAGCTATCCAGGTCCATGAAGCACACGGCCACCGGCTGGTCAGGCCCATCGGCCAGGGAGTCATCGCCGTTAGGTGACGTAGGGTCGGCGGAGCTTGGGGGCGCCAAGTGCGAGTCGAGCTCGCTGATCAACCTCGCGCGGTTGACGAGACCTGTCAAAGCGTCATGGCTGGCGTTGAACGCCAACTCGGTGTCCCTAGCGTCGCGGATCACTCTTTCGATGTTGCGGGATGCCGATGATGCGATGAGCTCCAGAGCAGCTATCTGTTCCGACGAAGGGACCTTCTCGGTACGCGAACCGCCGAGCAGAACCATGACAATCGACCCGTCGGCCAAAACGGGTACGATTGCTGCGCTGGTCCAATCGAATCCGGCAAGAAGGCGCCGACCGGCAGGGCTGTCCGTGAGGGACGCGTTGAAGGGCGGGGCTAAGTAGGTTGTGGGATGCTCGCGGCTGTTCCTGGCATGGCGACCGTTGTTATGAGCTCCGTATTCATGGACGGCGGCGGCGCGGGTGGAATCGTAGGCCACCATCCCGGTGCTGGCGAGTTGGTTGGGCGGCTGCACCGCGTCGATCGACCCGTTCTGGATCACGAGAGCGTGCCGGCGGGATTCCGGCTCGTCGAAGAGCGCCTCAACCAGTCCGGCGAGGCGCCGCGACGGAGCGGGGAGCTCCCGGCGAGTAAATAGATGCCAAACGGAGGTCCGGGCGTCGGCCACTACGGCGACCTCGAAGCCGATAATCTCGAGAGATTCGAGGAGTGACGATGGAAGTTCTCCGTAACTCGCTGATTCCAATCGCGTCCTATGGCGTGCAATGACGCTCCACAGCTTCGCTCTTGTAAGGAAGTCGTCGAGTGCGTGCGCATGGAATCGCAACTCGGAGACGATCCGGTCGGCCAGGAAGGTTGCCGCGAAAGCGGTGGATGCCAGCATGCCGATACGGAAGACGGTTCCGGCCGTCTCACGGGGCGGCCATCCCGTGGCGGCAAGAACGGCCACGTACGACAGGACCGTCAGGACCGCAAGGATTCTCCGCCCTGCGGTCGGGTATGCGCTACCGCCGAGGAAGAGGAGCATTGTGAAGTAGACGACGAACAGTGCGGAGTCGGCGCCGCCGGTTATTGCAACGGCGATCGAAACCAGCGCGAGTGCGGACAACGCCCATGCATACAGCGCTCCCATCTGAACGGGAACCTTTGCCCGCGTGAGAATGCGTTTCCAGGGAGACAGCAAAGCTGCTGTCGCCGTGGCAATCCCTATCGCGAGAAGAATTGCGAGCGGGAACTCGTCAGTCCGTGGGCGACCGGGCAGGACGAGATAGAGTAGCGCGAAGACGAGGAGTAGAGCACTCGTGACCATGGCAGCCTGGATGTGCCGCATCCGGTACCTTATAAGCGGATCGACGTCCGATTTCGCCTGTGCCTCAGTCCACCTCATACAGCCTCCCGTGCTGATACCGGTTATCGGGTCGCAACCGCCGACATGCCCTTCGATCGGTCGGGGCCAGTTGTGGAACCCTGCAAGACCCTGCATCCCCAACCATCGAGCCCAGAATGCCTGCCTTATGCAGTTCTAGGACTCCGTTGCCATTCGGTTCACTCTGTCACCGTAATCGTAACGCCTGACGCAACGCGTTACCAATTCCACAAGCACAACTGATGACCGCGAACCGTCAAGTATAGGTTGCGGCAAGTGCGCATAGTGTTGGGTGCTGCACGGTCGAAGAGACTCGTTATCGTAAGGCCAGCGCTAGTTAGGGCCCGTGTCATAATTAATTGAGCGATCCCGACGGCCAGATGACGCCCCTGGCTGTGTCCTCGTCCTCGATGTACTCCCTGGTACATCTGTGTCCTCGTCCTTGCCAGATGACGCCCCTGACTCGCCGGATATCATCCCACTAATTATGACACGGGCCCTTAGATTAGAGCAAGCAGCTGGGGCGTGAGGATAAATGGCAGGAGGGCGTGAAGAGGCGACGGTCCCGAGGGTGAGACAGGTGGGGACGCGACGATCAGTAGCAGGGGGCCGCAGGTCAAGCGGGCCGGCGCTTTGCGCTGACGGATGGCCAGGATGCGGAGATCCAGCTCCGTTCGCCGCATCCCGGGCAACGGATCAGGCGCGTGTAGCCCTTGCCCGGGAGCCAGATCCAGAACGGCCAGTGCAACATGATGAACTCGGGTACCGTGATCACGCGGCTGTCGCCGCATGAGCGGCAGCAGACGTCGACGCCGTGAATGCCGGTGGGTGTTTGTCGTGACGCCCCGGGTTGAACGCGTAGCGGGGTTCGGGGGGCGTTTCCGGGACGAGACGGTCCGGTGGGCCGTCCAAAGGGAGAACGCCAGCGCTGACCTGCCGCTGGTTCTCGTCCGGTACGAGCGTCGCCGGTGCGGCCGGTGCCGGCAGACCGTGCTGCAGGGCCGGATTGCGCCCGTGCCTCGTTGCGGGCCTGTGACCGCCTGGTTGCGGTGGAGGCGCCGGGAGTCGCTCCCGGCGACCCACCTGCCTGAAGGGACTCCGTATCGGAGTCGGGCCGGGTGTAGAACGCGGCCCGACCCTTTGGCCGCGCCATTGTGGTCTCCTTGGGGGTTACCCAGTAGACGGCGCGCCGGCCGAGGGGATCGGGTTCTTTGGTTACCACTGGCGTTCAACTCCCGTCAAGCAGGGCTGCCGCCAGCTCACGGTAGGCAAGGGCCCCGGCCGAGCTGGGGGCGTACTGGAGGATTGACAGTCCACGGGCTGGAGCTTCGGCAAATCGAATCGACTTGCGCACGGGCGGCTGGATGACGGGGAGCCCGTAGCGGGTAGGCAGCGACTCGAGCACCTCCCGGGCGTGGCGGGTACGACCGTCGTACATCGTAGCAACCGCACCAAGGACCTGCAAGGAGGGGTTGGAAAATGCACGCACATCCTCGAGGATGATCTCCAGTAGTTGCCCTACGCCCCTGTGGCTTAGCGTCTCGCATTGCAGGGGTATAAGGACCTCGTCGGCCGCGGTGAGGCCGTTGATCGTGAGTACGCCAAGAGACGGGGGGCAGTCGATGAGGGCGAAGTCATAGTCCTCGGCGATCGGCTTCAGGGCGCGCGCAAGAACGTGCTCCCTTCCCGTCCGGGTGAGTAGGAACACCTCTGCGCCGGCAAGATCGATATTCGACGGGAGCAGGTCGAGAGCCAGGTCCGCGCTGACCGCAATACGGGCTTCGGTAATCTTGGCTCGCTTGACGAGTACGTCGTGTATCGATAGAGTAAGCGATTCCGGATCGATGCCGGAAGAGAATGTAAGTCCAC
The DNA here is from genome assembly GCA_021816935.1 of Actinomycetes bacterium. Lineage (GTDB taxonomy): Bacteria > Actinomycetota > Acidimicrobiia > Acidimicrobiales > JAMCPL01 > JAKAWR01. The sequence goes on along the minus strand of JAKAWR010000001.1, from coordinate 255,042 downwards.
CCTGAGGATCGAGATCGATGAGGAGAACCCGCCTGCCGGCTTCGGCCAGAGCGTAGCCCAGGTTGTGAGTGGTCGTGGTCTTTGCCACCCCGCCCTTCTGGTTGGCCACGGCTATCTTGCGCACAGGAACCCGAGTCTAGTACAGAGAAATGTCCGAAGCCGGGGTCACTGTCACAGGGCTAGGGCGGGCCGCCCCCGTTACGTACGGATGCCTAGCGTTGAGCGATGCGGTTGAGCCGGACCAGGGACGCCAACGCGCTCGCCGCCGGCCCTGAGGGCTCCTCCGAGATCGGCCGGCCCTACTTCGCGTCCCGGACGGGTTGGTCCTCCGGACCTGGAGCGTCTGCGGAGAGGTACAGGCATTCGGGATCGGTACCGTGACGGGTAATGACGCCGCGGTGTTCGAGGACGACCACATGAGCCATTGCCTCACCCACGGCTGCACGTTGCATGTACAACGGGAGCTCATTGAAGGCATGTGCCCAGCTCAGACTTCTTGTCAGATCCCATCCGGCCAGGCCGGGGGAATCTGACAGTCGCTCCACAATCTCGGTCATTCGCTTTTCGTGGTGTTCGAGGAGCTGGTCCACCCGCTCGGAAAGGCCGGAGAACCGGTACTCGTGAGCGGGCAATACCTCGTCAACCCCGAGGGATCGTATGCGCTCCAGAGAGCCGAGATACTGGCCGAGGGGATCGGGAGCCTGTTGCGTGTGGATCGTGACAATTGGGGTGATTCGCGGAAGAAGGTGGTCGCCTGCGAGCAGGATGCGCCGCGATTGGCTGTAGAAGCAGAGGTGCCCGGGCGAGTGGCCGGGCGTCCACAGAGCAGTCAGGTCGATGCCCGGGAGGTCGACGTGATCGCCGTCCTCGAGGAGAACGTCCGGTTCGGCGGTGGACACGAACATGCGGATAGCGAGAGATGCGGTGGCCAACTCTTCTATGGACAGCTCCGGTACGCCGGTTCTCCTCAAGGAACGGGTCGTCTCCTCTACAAGCTGTTGTGGGTCGACGTACCTGTTGGGAATCAGCTTCGCGTCCGCTGGGTGAAGAGCGATCCATCCACCCGATACTTCCCGGACGCGCCCGGCCAACCCGTAGTGGTCCGGGTGGATGTGGGTAACCAGGATGGCCTTGACGTCGTTCATCGACGCTCCTGCCCGCGCAAGGCCGTTGTTGAGAGTCTCCCACGCCTCCTCGGTATTCCAGCCGGCATCGACGATGGCTACCCCGTTAGGAAGTTCGATCACGTAGACGATGACGTAGCGCAACGGGTTGTTCGGGATAGGTACCGGTATGGACCATATGTCCGGTCCGACTCTTTCGACCGGGGGCAGGACGCCGGCGTCCCACGCAGTCTTCTGGGCGGTTCCTGTTATCGTTATCACGCCCGAAACATACCGGTATTGTGAGGGAAGGCGCAAGTCCCTACGGACGGTAAACGGGCAGCTACGATACGAGTCCGGATACCTAGGCGATAGATGTTCCGATGTTTTGTAGTGCCCATGTGAAATATGTTTGTGGACGCATATACATTCGGTTGTTTCCCTGTAGGATAGTAGCGTGGGCATCCAAGTAAGGCGTCCCGCGGGTCAGCGCGGGCAGTCAGGGGTATGCGAATCGGCAGGAGTCGTGGAGGATGACGGTCGTCGCGACGAACGCGATGGCGATGATGGGTTCGTCTGCGGAGACGCTGAAGTTGACGGAGTGGGGAGGAGCGGCGCGAGCGTTTCCGGCGGTATGAACGGTTCGGGGGACGTGAACGGATCGAGTGGTTCGAGCGGATCAGGGGGTCTGGCGTGCCCAGGCGGCTCAAATGGTCCAGGCGGCTATGGGGTGGGATTCGGCGCGTCCGTGGAGACGGATCACGGTCTTGCCCGTAGGACTGCGAAGGTGGCGGGTAACGATGGCCCGCTCGTCGATTCGATAGTCCATGTGTCCGCCGATGCTTTTGTGGAGGTCGACGGAGAGGGTCGTATCGTCCGGTGGAACGACGCAGCAGAGGATCTTCTCGGTTGGAAGGCAGACGAGGTTATGGGGACCCTCATCAAGGAGACGGCGATTCCGGCCCGTTTCCGGCAACATTACGATTCGTCGATCTTGTATCCAGCGGTCAGGGCGGTGCGGAGGAACGGCAAGGGTATGTCGAGCCGTAAAATGATGATGCTGAGGAGAGACGGCTCAGAGATAGAGGTTTCGGTGCGGGCTTATGCCGTGAGGTACGGCGAGGAATACCGGATCGGGGGGTTCATGCGGGACATCGGGAGGGAGGCGTCGGTCAACCAGGCACTCGCCGATGCATACCTGAGCGACGGGCTGACAGGTTTACCGAACAGGGCACGGCTGATGTACGAGCTGACATATGCCCTGGCAGAGAGGGATGCATTGCGCGGGGATGCAGGCTTGGCAGTCGTGGCCATCAATCTCGATGGCCTGGGTTCGATCAGGAATGCCTACGGTGCAGAGGTTGTTGACGAGGTGATGCTGGCTGCAGCGGGCAGGCTGGTGTCCGTGGACGCCGGTGTCCGCATGGTGGGGAGGTACTGGGCAGATAATTTCCTTGCCATACTCGCGTCGATGCCGGCACCGGTCGACGGCGCGGTGGATCGGTACGTTGAGGTCGTAGCGGAGGCGTTCTCATCGCCGGTGTTGACTTCGCAGGGAGAGGTTTTCGTGACGCCGCGATTCGGTGTGGCCGTGGCTGCTCCCGGCGACAGCGTTGCAAGCGACCTCATATCGAGGGCCGATTCAGCGGTCAGGCATGCGGGCGAAGCGAATACGGGGCCAGTAAGGCGGGTCGTGTTCGGAGAGGTCATGCGGCGGGAGGCGGTGTCGCGGATCGAACTGGACACTTCGCTGCGCAAGGCCGTGGAGTTGCAGCAGTTTCGTGTGCTGTACCAGCCGATTGTCGATATAGGTGGTCAACTGATTGTCGGGGTGGAGGCGCTGGTGCGTTGGAGGCATCCCGATCGCGGCGTAATCGTGCCGGACGATTTCGTGCCGCTGGCAGAGGAGAACGGCCTGATCGTCCCTATCGGGACGTGGGTGCTGGAAGAGGTCTGTGCCAACGCGGGCGTGTGGGACGCGGCGGACCCGACGCAGTGGTGCGAAGACCATGCCTTGGGGGTGAACATATCAGCACGTCAGCTTGACCACCCGGATATCGGCCGGACCGTAAAGCGGGTTCTTCGCGAGACCGGGCTGTCTCCGGGTCGGCTGACGCTCGAAATCACCGAGAGTGCGGTGATGCGGGATCCGGGTGCCGCAATGGTGGTCTTGGGCGAGCTGAAGGAACTCGGTGTCGCAATTGCTGTGGACGACTTCGGGACGGGCTACTCTTCGCTTGCCTACCTGGAGAGGTTGCCGGTAGATATCTTGAAGATCGATAAGTCCTTCGTTCAGGATCTCGGCTCCTCAAAGAGTGCATCTCACCTGGTGAAGGCGATGGTGGATATGGCCCATGCGCTGGATATGCTGGTAATCGGAGAGGGAGTCGAGACGCGTGACCAGCTGTCAATGTTGAAGGCGCTCGGGTGCGATCTGGCGCAGGGATTCCTCTTCGCTGTCCCGTCCCCGCCGGAGTTGCTGCTGGACGAGCGTGTGGCGCTCGACAGCGTTGGGGCGGACAGCGCCCCGGTCTAATCGGCGGAGCCTTGCCAGGCCTGCAAGTGTAAGGAGGGTAGGCCCTAAGTGGGGCGCCGCGAACGCCACCAACGTGTTGGATGGCGGGCTGTGCGCGGGCCGGCGAATGCTATCCTGCTTGGGACTATGGATGTTACGACTGCGCCAGATCGGGAGGCCGGGGGAGGCCGGACAGAAGACGCCAGGGGGAGCGCCGCTGGCTTTGCCGGCGACCCTAACGTCGGCCTGGCCGGGTTGGTTCGCGATGCCTGGGAACGGAGGGCAGAGCTCGAGTGCGGCGACCCGGAAGCATCGGAGCTGCTCGAACAGGTTGGAGACCTCCTGGACAGAGGCAATGTGCGCGTCGCGTCCTGGGACGCTCGTGCTGGTGGAGAAGCCGAGGTGCAGATCTGGTTGAAGCAGGCGATCCTGCTCATGTTCAAGGTTTTCCCTGCCGTCAGGATGCAGGCCGGCGCGCTGGAGGCGTTCGACCGTATACGGCTGAAGAGCGACTTCGGAGCGATTGGAGTGAGGGCTGTGCCCGGTGCGGTTGCCCGGTGGGGATCGTATGTCGGGCCCGGTTCTGTTCTGATGCCGAGCTTTGTCAACATCGGCGCGTACGTTGGCGCAGGGTCGATGGTGGATACCTGGGCGACCGTGGGGTCGTGCGCCCAGGTGGGAGAGCGCGTTCATCTGGCCGGTGGGGTCGGTATCGGGGGAGTACTCGAGCCGCCGCAGGCAGCTCCCGTGATGATCGGGGATGATGTGTTCGTGGGAAGCCGTTCGATGATAACCCAGGGGGCACGGGTGGGCGAAGGTTCGGTGCTCGGCGAGGGGACGCTGCTCAATCCGTCCATTCCGGTTATCGACGCTGAGACGGGGGAAGAACTGGGGCGCGGCGAGATACCTGCCTGGAGCGTTGCACTGCAGGGGCAGCGCCGGAGTAGGTTCGGAGGTGGGGATTTCCACCTGCCCTGCGTTCTGGTGGTGCGCAAGTTGGAACCGGATGAGCGCCATGACAAGACTGCATTGGAGTCGATCCTGAGAGAGCACGGCCTCGTCACCTGACGGTTGTCCGGGGATTCTGAGTGGCGGCCTGGCGGGAGTAGTGTAGAGATTGATGACTGGATCGGTGGACGATGTAGCTACGGGGGAGCGGTTGGCCGGCCTGCTCAGGCAGCTCGTGTCGGTGCCGTCCGTTAGCCGGAACGAGGCAAGGCTGGCTTCTGAGATCGAGGGGATGTTGGCGGGCTGCACCGCTGCCGGCGGCATTCTCGTGGAGCGGGTCGGTGACTGCGTGATCGCCCGGGCAGGGGTTTCGCCCGGGTGTCAGGGGAGGGCGGGGATTATAGCCGCGGCGCACCTCGATACGGTCCCGCCGCGCAAGGATGGGGTAGCGGCGAGCATTACGGGCGACGAGGCTGGGAGCGGGACTGGCGGGGAGCCGAGCGGGGCGGGCGAAACCTGGATCGGCGGGCTGGGCGCGGTCGATACGAAGGCGTCTGTTGCGGTGCTTCTGGACTTGTTGATGTACCCACCCGATCCGAGTGTTGGGCTCACCTGTATTTTCTACCCGTGCGAGGAGGTGACACGGGAGGAGAATGGCCTGCGGCGGCTAGTAGCTTCCCGGCCGGACATCTTCGAGGCGGACGCTGCGGTCGTGGGCGAGCCCACGGGAGGGTTGGTCGAAGCCGGCTGTCAGGGAACTATGCTGGCGCGGATCCGCATCGCCGGCGCGAGTGCCCACACCGCGAGGCCATGGCGCGGTGTCAACGCGGTTCACCTGCTGGGCAGCCTTCTCGAGCGGGTGCTGGAGTTTCCGGGGCGTGAGGTGCGGATGGCCGGCTGCACGTACTACGAGCAGCTTCAGGCCGTGCATGTCGACGGTGGAGGGGTGACGAACGTCGTGCCGGACCGGGCGTCATGCGTGCTCAACTACCGCTTCGCGCCGGATCGCGACGCGGCCGTTGCGGTGGAAGCCCTGGAGTCGTTCATTTTCGGAGGTACCGGGCGGGCGGGCGTTCCGGCTCTCGACTGGGTGGATCGGGCGAGCTTCGAACTGATCGAAGTGGCATCAGGGGCACCGCCTTCACTCGACAACCCGTTCCTGGCGGCACTGGTGTCGTTGGTTGGGGCGCCGCCGAAGGGAAAGCTCGGCTGGACCGACGCAGCAACGTTTTTCGAGGCCGGGATCCCGGCGTGCAACTTCGGGCCGGGCGATCCTGAGCTTGCTCACACCCCGCACGAGCGGGTCTCTGTCAGCGAGCTCGTGAAGGCAAGGAACGCGTTGGCGGCGCTGCTGGGCTCCGCGGTCTCCAGTACCGCCGGCACTTCGTAACCGGAGGGCGCTGGGGGTGCCTCGGCCAGTCCGGCGCTACCCGGTCGGCCGCAGTGCGCTAACAGCCCGAGGTTGAACCGTTCGATGGCTACAAGAACGAATCCGGCCCCGGCAATGTGAAGTTCGGACGGAATGACGGAGAACGCGCTGAACCAAACCGAGTATCCCAGGGCACCCTGGAGGGTGAGCAGCACCACGACCGCTAAGGCGCGCCGCTGTACGGGGGGGGGACAATGTTGGGCGAGCACCGCCGCAAGTAGGCCAAGGGCCAGGCCATAGGAGAGAAGGCCGATCGCAGCGTGGATCTGCACCATGCCCCCGAGCGAGAGGTGAAAACGCGGCGTACCTGGCTTCCCGCTGTGTGGACCGCTGCCTGTGACGATCGTGCCCATCACAACGGAGGCCCAGAATAGTGGTATCAGGCCGTAGGCGCCCAGCATGGCGGGCTGGGGAAGGACCGGTTCGGGGCGCTTGCCGGCAGCCTCGTCGGGGATCGCTGACCGCCAATGCAGGGCGGTGGCGCAGGAAAGGATGACAAGAGACAGGATCAGGTGCGCGGCCACGAGTGCTGGCGCGAGCTTTGCGAGGACGGCTATTCCGCCCAGGACCGCTTCGGCCGCGTAACCGATTGCAAGGCCGGTGGAGAGCCAGAGCAGGTCGCGACGGCGTGGAGACCTGGCAATTGCGGCCGCGAGGACGGCGAGGAAGATCACGGCCATCGCAGTGATGAGCATCCTGTTGCTGAACTCGATCAGGGAGTGGTACCGATCGGGGGCGACGAGGCGGTGATGGGTGCAAGCGGGCCAGGCCGAGCAGCCGAGCCCCGACTCCGACAGGCGGACCCAAGCCCCTGACGCCAGAAGCGCCAAGGAGGCGAGGACGGCGGCCAGTGAAAGGCGGCGGAAAAGTCTCGGTGATACCTGCCTCATACCAGGTTGTTGTAACACATTGTCAATCATAGGTCGCTGTGCCGGTGGCTGCCCACCTTCGAACGAGGCCAAGATGCAAACGAGGAAGAAGAATTGCCGGGTACCCGGACACCGCCGAACGGCAACACGGGGGTGATGCGGGCAACCCGCCACATAGGCGTGCTCGCCTCCGGATCATGAAGCATCGCGTAGACTCTGTGCATGCTTGCCGGAAACGGGAACGGGCCCGAGTCGATGAGTACGGCTACGCGGCTTGATCGGCTTCGTTATGCGCTGGACGGGGCCGGCGTGGACGCCATCATAGTGACTGTGCCTGCAAACATACGTTACCTGACGGGGTTCAGCGGCTCGGCTTGCGTACTGATCGTGACCGGCTCTGGGTCAGTGGCGTGCACTGACAGCCGTTATGCGGTGCAGATCGAGGAGGAGCTAAGAGAGGCGGGGCTTGGAGGGGAGGTAAAGGTGGTGGTGGGCAACCTGAAGGAGCAGGAGAGCGCGATCGTGGCGGCGGTCCGTAAAGCCGGGGCGCTACGGGTCGGGCTGGAAGCGGAGCACGTCAGCTGGGCAGCGAAGGAGAAGTGGGCGAAGTCCGTGGCCGGGGCGGCGAGTGCAGGCGGTGCCGGCTGCGATGTCGTGGCAACGACCGAACTCGTGGAGCGCCTGAGACGGTGCAAGGACCGAGGTGAGCTCGCCCGCCTCGAACGAGCGGCGTCGATAGCGGATGAGGCGTTGCTGTCGACTGCAGGTATGCTGGCTGATGGCCCCACGGAGAGCGAGGTGGCCCTCGAGCTGGAGACAGCTATGCGCAGGCTCGGGGCAGAGGATAGGTCCTTCGATACGATCGTGGCGTCGGGACCGAACGGAGCGAAACCGCATGCCCGGCCGTCGGATCGGCGCATCTCCCCCGGCGAAACCGTGGTGATCGATTTCGGGGCGACCTTCGACGGGTACCATTCCGACATGACGAGGACGCTGTGCCCGGGAGGGGAGCTTCACGGCCAGATGGCAGAGGTCTACAAGGTTGTACTGGAGGCCCAGGCAGCGGGCCTGGCTGCAGCAGGTCCGGGCGTTGCTGCGAAAGATGTCGACGAGGCGTGCAGGGATGTGATCAAGGCTGCCGGCTACGGAGACGCATTCGGGCATGGGACGGGCCATGGTGTGGGCCTGGAGGTTCATGAGGCTCCGGTCGTGGGGCCGCGGTCGGATGATACCCTTGAAGAGGGCCATGCTGTGACCGTCGAGCCGGGTATCTACCTTCCGGGTATCGGTGGGGTGCGGATAGAGGACATGGTGGTGGTGGGGCCGGCCGGCACGAGGGTTGTAACCGGATACACGAAGGAGATATGGCGCTGATGCCGACCACTACGACGAACGATATCGAGAACGGGATGACGCTGGAGCTGGGAGAGGGGCTCTTTCGCGTCGTCGAGTTCCAGCACGTCAAACCCGGCAAGGGTGGTGCGTTCGTCCGGACGAAGCTGAAGAACGTTCGCACTGGTGCGGTCGTCGACAAGACGTTCAGGGCTGACGAGAAGGTGGAGCAGGCAATCGTCGACAAGCGCGAGATGCAGCTGCTTTATGCTGAGGAAGGGTCACTTGTGTTCATGGACACGAGCTCTTATGACCAGATGCCGGTTGGTCGCGACGTGCTCGGCAGTGCGGTCGAATACATGAAGGACGGCGACACCGTGATCCTTCAGGTGCATGGGGACGACGTGCTTTCAGTGGATTTGCCCGCTTCCGTGGAGCTGCTTGTGACTCAGACGGATCCAGGCTTGCAGGGTGACAGGGTGTCGGGGGCGAGGAAGCCGGCGACACTGGAGACGGGCATCGTGGTGCAGGTCCCGCTCTTCGTCTCGACCGGAGACCGGGTGAAGGTCGATACGAGAACGGGCGAGTACATCACGCGGGCCTGAGAGCACGGTACTGATTACATGCCCGCCCGCACGCGGCGTGGGGACGAGCAATTGCCGGGAGAAGGGTTGCTTGCGAGTCGTGGCAAGTCGCGGGTGACGACATCGGGGGAAGAGCTGGCGAACCGGGAGAGATCCGCCGGGATGCCGGCTGCAGCAGCTTTTCGCAGTGTCTCCGATTCCGGCTTTGGAGAACGGCCGGAGCGCCCCGAGCTTCCGCGGCATGACGCGAGGGTGAGGGCGCTGGAGCTTCTTTACGAGTGGGAGTCGAAGGGGGGCGTTATGGACTTGGTCCTCTCAGGTTTGAGAGTCGCGCCGGATACCTACGCCCGCAGGATTGCCGAAGGCGTAACCGCGAACCTGGGATGTATCGACGGGCTCCTGGGCGAGCTTGCCGCAGGTTGGGACGTGAGAAGGATGCCGGCTATGGACAGGGCCGTGCTGCGCATTGGCATCTGGGAGCTGATGGAGGAACCGGGCGTGCCGCTTGCTGTCGTGATCGACGAGGCGGTCGAGCTTGCGAAACAGTATTCGACGGAGGACTCCGGCCGGTTCGTCAACGGCGTGCTTTCGGCCGCCGCTCGCGAGGTACGCACCGGGGAGGCGGTGAGGGCGCCGGAGGGCGGTGCGGTTCCGGAGGATTGACGCCCCTGTCGTGTACCGCGTGCAATGTATCCTCCAGGTCGATGCCGTGACGGAACGCTGACCGGAGGGCATCCACCGAAGGATCGTACTACAAGACCATTCCGACGAACGGCCATCGCGGGCGCCAGAGGCCAGGATGTCCCCGTCCCCTCCGCCACACCACCGGAGTACCGACGGGCAATAAGATCGGTGCCTTGCCGTTCTGATCGACGGGCTGCTACCTGCACCTCCGGCGGGCGCCCATTCGACCGGTGATTATCGGTGCCGGTTGCACGGCGGCGAGTTCGGGCGTATCATAGTGTGGGGCCCGGTAACCGGGACGCCCGCGGCGTACAGCGAGTATGCCGCCCAACCGTGAAGCGGGTCCTGTGAGGCCCGGACGGAGGAGTGATGGAGCCGTGATGGCTGAACGTGAGCGGAAGCTTGCCGGGCCGAGGGGCGGTACCTTCATCCCCCGAACCCAGGTGCTTTCCCCGGAGGACGTGTCGCGTGCGTTGGTCCGGATCGCCCACGAGATTATCGAGCGAAACAGGGGCGCAGACGATCTCGTCGTTGTCGGGCTTCAGACCGGAGGTGCGGAGCCGGCGCGACGTATTGCCTCGGTGCTTGAGGAGAGCGAGGGTAGCTCCGTTCCGGTGGGCACGCTCGATGTAGCCTTCTACAGGGACGACCTCTCACTGCGACCCGTGGTTCCCCAAGCTGCCACCGACATCCCCTGCGACCTGACGGGCAAGGTCGTGATCCTGGTTGACGACGTGATCTTCACGGGGCGTACCGTGCGGGCGGCTATGGCGGCGCTGGCGGACCATGGGAGGGCAAGGCTTGTCCAGCTTGCGGTGGTCGTCGATCGGGGCCACAGGGAGGTACCGGTGAGGCCGGATTACGTGGGCAAGAACCTACCAACCCGCCTTACCGAGCAGGTTGATGTCTCCCTCGACGGCGTGGTTATCGGGGACGTGGTGAGACGTTGAGCGCACTCGGGCGTCACCTCCTCTCCATTGACGATCTGGGCAGGAGCGGTATCGAAGGGCTGCTCGAGATTGCGGCATCGTTCGCAGAAGTGGTAACCCGTGACATCCCCAAGGTGCCGGCCCTCAAGGGCAGGATGGTGGCGACGCTCTTCGCCGAGAGTTCCACGCGGACGCGGTCCTCTTTCGAGACAGCCGCAAAACGCCTGTCAGCAGACGTACTGAGCCTGACTACGGTTGCGTCGTCGATGGCAAAGGGCGAATCGGTGAAGGATACCGTCCGGACGCTCCGGGCGATCGGAGCGGACGCTCTGGTGGTGAGGCACCCGGCCGAGGGAGTCCCAGTGCAGGTTGCCCGTTGGACGGAGGCGTCCGTGGTGAACGCTGGCGACGGCTGCCACGAGCACCCGACGCAGGCGCTGCTCGACTGTTTCACGTTGCAGAGGCACTTCGGAGGTGGAGCAGGCGGCGGTGGGGGGCAGGGTTTCCTCGAAGGGGCGCGGGTCGCTATTGTCGGTGACATCCTGCATTCGAGGGTGGCCCGGTCGTGTACGAAGGCGTTTGTGTCTCTGGGGGCGAGGGTGACGCTGGCAGGGCCGAAGACGCTTCTTCCTACGTTCGCCGGGGAATGGCCCGCGGAGCTGTCCTGCGAGCTTGAACCGGTCCTGTACGAGACGGACGTGCTCTACCTGCTGAGGATGCAGCGGGAACGGGGTGCGGGAGTATTCGTGCCGTCCGAGAGGGAGTTCGCACACCTCTACGGTATCGACGAGAGGCGCCTCGGGATGCTGGCAGGCAAGGCAGTGATAATGCATCCCGGCCCAGTCAACAGGGGCGTCGAGATGACCTCGGCCGTGGCTGACTCGGACCGGTCGCTCGCTCTCGACCAGGTGCATAACGGTGTCGCTGTAAGGATGGCCGTGCTATACCTGCTCGTGGCAGGAGGCGGTGCAGTCGGCAAGGAGGCGGACGGCGGGCCGGCAATCGGCGCGCCAGGATTCCCAGGAGCTGACCGGTGAGCGGCACTGCCGGCACAGGGGGTCTCCAGGTTCTACTGAGAGGTGGGATGATAGTAGACGGAAGCGGGGAGCGCGAGGGCGATGTCCTGGTAGAGGGGCGGACGATCATTGCCGTGGGCACTGGGTTGGTGCACGCCAGCGGAGCGAGAGTGCTCGACTGCGCCGGCTGCGTCGTGTCGCCCGGGTTCGTCGACATCCATACGCACCTGAGAGAGCCGGGTGCGGAGGGCGCTGAGACGGTGATTGCCGGATCGAGGGCTGCAGCACTCGGGGGCTACACCGCCGTCGTGGCGATGCCGAATACCGATCCGCCCGCGGACAGCGCCGCTGTCGTAAGGGATGTGCTTGCACTGGGCGAGAAGGCGCTGTGCCAGGTCGCTGTGGCAGGGACCATCACCGTCGGTCGGCAGGGAGAGCGACTCGCACCAATCGGGGAAATGCGGGAGCTCGGGGTACGGTTGTTCACCGATGACGGCAGGGGAGTGCAGGATGCGGGTGTCATGCGGCGAGCCCTGGAGTATGCAGCAGGCCTTGGCGTGACGATTGCCGATCACTGCGAGGTGGAGGAGCTTTCCGCCGGCGGATCGATGAACGAGGGAAGGACCTCATCTCTCCTGGGCATCACGGGCATACCGGCTGAGGCGGAGGAGATAATGGTGGCGAGAGACATTGCGTTGGCGCGCCGTGCAGGCGAGGGCGCGAGGCTGCATCTCATGCACCTTTCCTGTGCGGGTTCGGTATCGCTGGTGGCAGCAGCGAAGAGGGAGGGGCTCAACGTCAGCGCCGAGGTGACGCCGCATCACATCATGCTGACGGAAGCTCTCCTTACTGGCTTCGATCCGGTGTTCAAGGTGTCTCCGCCCCTACGGGACGAGCGCGATGTGATGGCCCTTCGGGAGGGGATCGCCGCAGGAGTGATAGATGCGATCGCCACCGACCATGCCCCCCACCCCGCCGAGGACAAGGAGATGCCGTTGCCGGACGCTCCGCCCGGGATGATCGGGCTCGAGACGGCACTTCCCGTCGCGATCGAGGCGCTTGTGAAGGGAACCCGGCCGTACGGCACAGAGAACGGTGACACCTGCGGTGAGTCGGGCTCCGGCGCTGACAGGGGCGACGGGGGCGGAAGTGTAATTGCAGCGCTGACGTCGGACGCCCTTGTTGCCCTGCTGAGCCGGAATCCAGCGAAGATCGCCGGGCTCGATGTGGCGTCGGAGGGGAGGCAGGGAGGGGTTATCGAGCAGGGAGCTCCCGCAAACATCGCAGTTGTAGATCCGGCTGCGGAGTGGACGGTCGAGCCGGGCCGGATGAGCTCCCTGTCTCGCAATACGGGCTTTGCCGGGCGGCGGATGACGGGTCGGGTACGCCATACGATCTTCGAGGGGGAGCCTGTCGTGATCGCCGGCGAGGCGCAACGATGAGGCCGGAGGCCGGAGTGCCGGAGAAGGCGAGGCGCCGTATCCTCCTGGTATTGGAGGACGGCGAAGTGTTCCAGGGGTTCGCCGCAGGGGCTTTCGGGACCGGCGGGGCGGCCGGGGTCGCCTGCTCGCCACAGGCCGGCGGCACGCCACGGGTCGCAACGGGGGAGTTGGTCTTCAACACGGTCATGGCGGGCTACCAGGAGGTGATGACCGATCCGTCGTACGCGGGTCAGGTCGTCGCGTTCACCTACCCTCATATCGGCAACTACGGCGTGAACAGGGATGACTGCGAGTCGCGGCGTGCATGGCTGAACGGCGTGGTTGGCCGGGAGGTCGGAGGCCCGCCATCGTCCTGGAGGGCGGAGGGTGGCCTGGATGAATGGCTGGAGGCAGAGGGCGTGCCGGCGATCACCGGCGTGGACACCCGACGCCTGGTGTTGCATCTGAGAGAGAGAGGCTCACTGCGCTGTGCTTTCGGCGACGGTGAGGCGGCGGAACTGCTGGCGGCTGCCAGGAGCGACCCCGGTACCGAGGGCCGCGACCTCGTGTCCGGCGTCACGATCGAGTCGCATTACGAGATGGGCGAGGGGGATCGCCGCGTGGTCGTGTACGACTTCGGGGTGAAGCGGGCAATGCTCGAGAAGCTTGGATTGTCCGCGAGGCTGCTGGTGGTGCCGGCGGGCAGCCCGGCAGGCGAGGTTCTGGCCTGGGAACCGGACCTGGTTTTCCTCTCGAACGGTCCGGGCGATCCCGCGGCGCTCCCGGTCCAGGCCGGCATCGTCTCGGACCTGGTAGGGAAGGTGCCGCTCTTCGGGATCTGTCTGGGCCACCAGATCCTGGCACACGCCCTCGGAGCGAGCACCTACAAGCTACGCTTCGGTCATCACGGCGGGAACCATCCTGTTATGGACGTCGGAACCCGGAAGGTGGAGATTACCAGCCAGAACCACAACTACGCAGTGGACGGCGTGTCCGCGAAACGGGCCGGGATCGAAGTGACCCATACGAATCTGAACGACGGCGTTGTCGAGGGAATGAGGTCGGCGAGCGCCTGTGCGATGTCCGTGCAGTACCATCCGGAGGCGGCTCCGGGGCCGCATGACGGCGCATATCTCTTCTCGATCCTTGATCGACAGATGGCCGGGAGTGGTCAATGAGGCGGTCCGGCATTCCCGGCGGAATGGGGTCCAGGGTATCGGGGCCGGGAACGAGGCGCGGGCGAGTGGGTAGCGGGGGAGTGGGAGAGTAGGGCTATGCCGCGCCGGGACGATATCGAATCTATCCTCGTCATCGGGTCGGGGCCGATCGTCATAGGGCAGGCCTGCGAATTCGATTACTCGGGAACGCAGGCGTGCAAGGTCCTGCGGTCGGAGGGGTACAGGGTGGTGCTGGTCAATTCGAATCCGGCCACGATTATGACCGATCCGGGAACTGCGGACCGTACTTACCTGGAGCCGCTGGAGCCAGAGACACTGGCAGCGATCATCGAACGGGAGCGTCCGGACGCGCTGCTCCCGACCGTGGGGGGGCAGACCGCTCTGAACCTGGCGATGGAGCTCTCGACGTCGGGTGTCCTGGAGGCTAACGGGGTTGAGTTGATCGGAGCGGGCAGGGACGCGATAGCGGTCGCCGAGGAGCGTGATACGTTCAGGGCGGCCATGGAGGAAATAGGGCTGAAGGTCCCGGCGGCCGGATACGCCCACAGTGTCGAGGAGGCCTTGGACGTCGCCGGGACGCTGGGCTATCCGGTGATGGTGCGGCCGTCGTTCGTACTGGGCGGCGCGGGCACAGGAACCGCACGCTCACGCGATGCGCTGGAGAGGATTGCGGCGATGGGCATCGAGGAGAGCCCTACAGGGGCGATACTCGTCGAGCGGTCTGTTGCGGGGTGGAAGGAGTACGAGCTCGAGGTGATGACAGACTGCGCAGGCAACTGCGTGGTCATCTGCTCGATAGAGAACCTCGACCCGATGGGCGTGCATACGGGGGACTCCATAACGGTGGCACCCGCCCAGACGCTGTCAGACGGGGAGTACCAGGCCATGCGTGACGACGCCTTTGCCTGCATGCGGCGGGTCGGTGTCGCGACGGGTGGATCGAATGTCCAGTTCGCCGTCGATCCCCGCAACGGCGAGCGGCTCATCATCGAGATGAACCCCCGCGTGTCGCGATCCTCGGCACTTGCGTCGAAGGCGACGGGTTTCCCGATTGCGAAGATTGCGGCCCGCCTCGCGGTGGGCTACACCCTTGACGAGATACCGAACGACATCACGCAGAAGACCCCTGCCTCTTTCGAGCCGGTGATCGACTACGTCGTCACGAAGGTTCCCAGATGGGCTTTCGAAAAGCTGCCGGGAGCAGATGCCCACCTGGGGACCGTGATGCAGTCTGTCGGAGAAGCCATGGCGATCGGCAGGACTTTTCCCGAGTCGATCCAGAAGGCGATGCGATCGCTCGAACAGGGCAACTGGGGGCTGAACTGCGATCCACAAGAACGGCGCTACGAGTCGATGAGCCTTGACGAGTTGCTCCGCGCAATCGAGGTGCCGACACCGGACAGGCTGTTCATGGTGGAGGCCGCGATGCGCCGCGGGGCGTCGCGCGAGGAGGTCAACCGGAGATGCGGGATCGACCCGTGGTTTCTTCACCAGGTTCAGCTGATATCCGCCGCACGGATGGGACTGGAGGCGATGGCGGGCGTTGGTTTGAGCGCAGAGGATCTTTCGAGGGAGGACTGGCGCAGGCTCAAGGCGCTCGGCTTCTCCGACGGGCAGATCGCCTACGTCCTGCGCGACAGCGAGGACGTAGCGAGGGCGGCGCGGCTCGGGCACGGGGTCGAGGTGACGTTCAAGACAGTTGACACCTGTGCGGGGGAGTTCGAGGCCTTCACCCCCTACTACTATTCGGCATACGAAGACACGGGAGAGTTGAGCCCTTCGACGAAGGACAGGGTGATCATCCTCGGCTCAGGGCCCAATCGGATCGGCCAGGGCATCGAGTTCGATTACTGCTGCGTGCACACGGCGCTTGCGCTGGCCGAGGCGGGTTACGAGACGATCATGGTGAACTGTAACCCCGAGACCGTGTCGACCGACTATGACACGAGCAATCGCCTTTACTTCGAGCCGATCGATCTCGAGAGCGTCGACGCGATAGTCCGAGCCGAGCGCGCGGCCTGCGCCGGGGCGGGTCATGTCGCAGGCGTTGTCATGACGATGGGTGGTCAAACGCCGCTGAAGTTGGCGGGCCGGCTCGACCCTGATGTCGTGCTGGGAACGTCGGCTGCGTCGATCAATATAGCTGAGGACCGTGGACTGTGGAGCGAGTTGCTCGAGGGACTGGGCATTCCGCAGCCACCGGGCGGTCTGGCGACCGTGGCTCGGGAGGCGGAGGCTATTGCGGAAGAGGTCGGCTACCCGGTGCTCGTGAGGCCCAGCTACGTGCTCGGGGGAAGGGCGATGGAGATCGTCTACGATGTGACTCGCCTTCGGGAGGTCGTTGCCGAGTTGCAGGGAGCGCTGGAACGGGAGGGTGAGACGGCAAGTGCCCGGCCGGTCCTCGTTGACAAGTTCCTCGAGGATGCTGTCGAGGTGGACGTGGATGCGGTGAGGGACGCCACCGGAGAGATCTATATCGGGGGCATCATGGAGCACGTCGAGGAGGCAGGGATACATTCAGGGGATTCGGCTTGTGCGATACCGCCGCCGACGCTCGCCGGGGCGGTCGTGAAGGTGATCGAGGACTATACGGCTCAAATGGCCGATGCGTTGTCAGTAGTTGGCCTCATCAACGTGCAATACGCAGTGAAGGATGGGACAGTGTACGTGCTGGAGGCGAACCCGCGAGCGAGCCGTACGGTGCCCTTCGTGTCGAAGGCCACCGGCGTGCCACTGGCGAAGCTTGCCGCGAGGGTAATGCTGGGCGAGTCGTTGCGAACGCTTCGGGAGGCGGGAGTGTATACGCCCTACGGCGTGCTCGAATATACGAGCGTGAAGGAGGCCGTGTTGCCCTTCACGCGTTTTCCGGGGGTTGACAGCCTGCTCGGACCGGAGATGAGGTCTACTGGTGAGGTAATGGGGATCGGGAGGAGTTTCGGCGTCGCGTTCGCCAAGAGCCAGATTGCCGCGTCATCCAGGCTGCCGGAAAACGGTGCCGTGTTCATGTCGTTGGCGGATAGGGACAAGGAGGCGGGGCTTAGCGTGGCCAGGTCGCTTGTGGATCTGGGCTTCTCGCTTGCGGCAACCGGTGGCACGGCCGCGTACCTGGAGTCGGGCGGGGTCGGGGTCGCCATGACCGTGGCGAAGCTGGGCGAGGAGGGCGGTCCCGACAATGCGGTCGACCTGATAGCGGGCGACCGCATCCAACTGGTGATCAATACCCCGCGCGAAGGCCGGCGCCCGAAGGCGGACGGGCAGTATATCCGCAATGCTGCGATTGCACACCGGGTGCCATGCATCACGACGATGGCGGCAGCGAGGGCGGCGGTGAGGGCTATGGGCGACTACGCGGCGAGGGGTGGCATCGAGGTCGTAAGCCTGCAAGACCTGCACGGATAGTGTAGTGTCCGCCAAGTGGTGCGATGCTATCAGGCGAGCCAGGGGCGTAGCCTGGGCAGCGAGAGAGCGCTGATTACCCGGTGCACTAGAGATGGGCTATTGCGTCTCATGAGGCGGCTGGCCATTGACATGTCCACACATGTGGGTTCCGTGGAGCTGGCGAACCCGGTGATGACTGCGTCGGGGACCTCGGGGTACGGGGCGGAGCTGGCACCCTACGTGGACCTCTCGGCATTAGGCGCAGTGGTGACGAAGTCGCTGGCCCCGTTTGCATGGCCTGGGAATCCGGCCCCGAGAGTGGTCTCAGGACCCGCCTCGATGCTCAATTCGGTGGGGTTGCAGGGTCCCGGCCTGGGTCCGTGGTTGGACAAAGAGCTTCCCGAGTTGCTGCGGAGGGGCGTGAGGGTGGTTGCGAGTATCTGGGGCAGGAACGTTGCCGAGTTCGGCGAGGCGGCGGGGATCCTGAACGGCGTGGAGGGAATCGTAGCGATCGAGGTGAACATGAGTTGCCCGAACGTGGAGGACCGTAGCAGGATTTTCGCTCATTCCCCGGCTGCGGTGGCCGACGTCGTATGGGCCTCTCTGGCAGCGGGGATGCCTGTGTGGGCCAAACTCTCGCCCAACACGCCTGACATTGTCGCTGTAGCCGGCGCTGCGCTCGGGGCGGGTGCGGAAGGCGTCGTTCTGGTTAACACGCTGCTCGGAATGGCAGTGGATGTGAAAACCCAGACCTACGCGCTGGGGTCCGGATCGGCGGGTGGGGGAGTGTCGGGACCGGCTCTCCGCCCGGTTGCGGTGAGGGCCGTACACGACTGTCGGGCGGCCTTTCCCCGAGCCGGGATCGTAGGAGTGGGCGGGGTGTCGAAGGGACGCCACGCAGTCGAGCTGATGATGGCCGGGGCTGACGCTGTCGAGGTGGGAACGGCTACGCTGCTGGATCCCTCGGCGGTTGCCAGGGTGCGCAAAGAGCTCAGGCGGTGGTGTGCGTGGAATGGGGTCGGGCGCGTGAGAGATCTGGTCAGCGCGGTGCATAGAGGGGGCCCGGATGGGGGCCCAGGTGACTCGCTGGGGACCGATGAGGCCCTGGGGGCGGATGGGCCGCCCGGGCGATGGAGGGGCGTGGACGGGGATTGATGAAGACCGCGGTAATTGAGATGGCTCCCGTGGATCGATGGGACCGTCTCCGATGAATGATCTGCTCACGAGGCCGGGTGACCGGGTGCCGGAGGACTGCCTGGCCATCGCTCTCGACTATCCGGACCGGGCACACGCTCTCCAGATGGCAGAGGTTGTGAGGGGCCGTTTCGGGGTGGCGAAGATTGGTCTCGAGCTCTTCTCGTCGTGCGGGCCCGAGGTGGTGGAGGAGCTGCGAGACTCGGGCTTCAGGATTTTTGTCGACCTGAAGCTTTACGATATCCCGAACACCGTGTACCGTGCTGCCTCAACGCTTGCAGACGTCGGTGCGTCGTTGATCACTGTCCACAGTGCCGGTGGACTCCGGTGCATGCGGGCCGCAGTGGAGGGCGCTGCCGAGGGAGGAGCGTCTCCGGGCGCTGGCGGGAGCGGGGGAACGGCGGTTATAGCGGTGACCGTCCTCACCAGTGAGGAAGCGAGCGAGGCGGATCTCTTGGAGAGAGCGTCGCTTGCAGCGGAGGCAGGTTGTGCAGGCGTGGTATGCGGGGTGCCCGACCTTGCCCTCCTTTCGGGGAGGTTCCCGGACCTGGCGACGGTGGTACCCGGTATTCGCCTCAGTGAGGGCGGCGGTGCGGCCGGCCGGGGTGCTGGTGTTGACTCGGAGGGTCGCGGGGGTAGCTGGAGTGGTGGCACCGGGAATGCAGGCGGCTTACGGGGGGGGACTCAGGATCAGGTGCGCACGGGGACGCCGGGAGCTGCAATAGCGGCGGGAGCGGGACTGCTCGTCGTCGGGAGGGCCGTTACGGCAGCGGCCGATCCGAAGGCTGCAGCTACGGCTGTATACGAGGAGGTACGGAGCGTCCTTGCCGGCAGCTGAGATCCTCAGCGGATAGGGACCTTGGGCAAAGATGACGCGCCCGGTTCCGGAGGTTGGTCGGTGCCGGGCGCCCGGTTCGAGGTGGGTACCGGAGCTGATCGGGTGGACTGCGCCGAGCCTGCTCCTGGTAGAGCCGAGGACGATTCCGGAGGAATTGCGTGACAAGCGCGAAGATCCTTGTTAATATGACGGCATGCCAAACCCACCTAAGTTGACAGCGGAACAGCGCCAAGCAGCTCTCAAGAAGGCCGCGAAGGTCCGGAAGGAGAGGGCCGAGCTCAAAGAAAAGCTGAAGATGGGCAATATCTCGTTGGCCGAACTCCTGAAGAAGGCCGAAAAGGACGAGGTAGCCGGGAAGATGAAGGTCGTCTCGGTGCTCGAATCGCTTCCGGGGCTCGGCAAAGTCAAAGCGCGCAAACTGATGGACGAAGTGGGCATCAGCGAAACGCGGAGACTGCAGGGCCTGGGTGCCAACCAGCGCGAAGCGCTGATCAAGCACATCAATAAGTAGCACTGCGCTTCCGCTCCCTGTGGCGCACCCTGCATCCGGAGACGGAGTGGGCGCGTCATCGTGGCCGTGCAGATCGTACAGACCGGCGGTGACCGGAATGGAGCGCGCGGCGGTTGGAGCTGAGATCGGGGGAGCGAGTTGCTCGTAGTGCTGTGCGGTCCCGGTGGTGCCGGTAAGGGCACTGTTGCCGCGCGCCTTGTGGCGGCGGTGCCGAAGCTCTGGCTGAGCAGGTCGTGGACGACCAGGGCGAGACGGTCCGGAGAGCCAGCGGACGCTTATATCTTCGTTGATCGCGCGGCCTTCGATGGCCACGCTCAGAGCGGCGGTTTCCTCGAGTGGGCCGAGTTCCTGGGCAACCTCTACGGCACGCCGTGGCCCGTAGACGCCGGAGAGGGTATGGATGTTCTCCTGGAGATAGATGTCCAGGGCGCTGAGCAGGTGCGTTCCCGGGATTCTCAGGCGCTGGTGATACTGTTGCTGCCCCCGACCGCAGGAGAGCAGGAAGCGCGGCTGCGTAGCAGGGGAGACAGCGAGGAGCATGTCATGAAGCGCCTCCAAGCCGCGGAGATCGAGGCCAGTCGTGCGCGCTTGATAGCCGACTACGAGGTGGTGAACGATACCGTTGAGCGGGCGGCAACCGAGATAGCTGGTATTATCGAATCGCGGCGTAATGAGCGCGGGTACGTGCCCGACGTGCCGGTGAAGGAGAGCTGAATGAACAAGATTGGGGTCGGTCACGGCGTAGATCTCGTGTACCCGTCGTTAGAGAGCCTGCTGAGCAGGATCGATTCAAGGTTCGAGCTGGTTGTGGTCGCCGGCAAGCGTGCGAGGCAGATCAACGAGTACTATTCGAGCCTTGGGCAGTCGAGAAGGGGGGTCGTACCTCCGCAGGTGGCTTCGTTGTCGGGAAAGGCCCTGACGATTGCCTTCGAAGAGATCGCAGATGGCCATGTCGAGTCCGTAGAGGAAGAGGCGCTAGAGACCCCGGTCGGTGGTGTAGCCGGCGATCAAGCGGGCGGGACGGAGGGTGAAGTTGTGGGCCTTCTTCCCGAGCATGCGGGTGACGAGGGACCTGAAGATGAAGCGGTGAGTGGTCTGGCCAGCGATGGGGACGTAGAGGGCGATGGCGAGGGACAGGCGGAGCCAGGCTGATACTTAGCGGGAGGCCTGGTGCCGGGGCGGCACGGGAGAGAAGCCGAGGTTGTGAACGGCGTGGCCGGTAAGGATCTACTCAGCGAATCCGATCCGGCGAGGCCATCGACGGTGGTGCTGGGCGTCACGGGGGGCATTGCCGCATACAAGGCCGTCGAGTTGCTCCGTATCCTGATGGATGCAGGTCTCCACGTGATACCGGTCCTCACGGAGGACGCGGCAAGGTTCGTGGGTCCGGTCACGTTCTCGGCGCTTGCCTCCGAACCGGCCTTGGTGGGGATTTTTGGAGGGCCGGACGCGAGTCCTCACACATCGCTGGCGAGGAGAGCTGATCTCGTGGTGGTGGCGCCGGCTACGGCCCGGTTCATCGGGTTGCTGGCAGCCGGTATCCCGGAAAATCTTCTTCTGGCAACGGCAGTTGCGACGAAAGCGCCGGTGGTGGTCTGTCCGGCCATGCACACGGAGATGTGGGAGAACGTCGCGGTGAGCAGGAATGTGGAGACGCTCGGGCGCCTGGGGGTGAGGATCGTCCCGCCCGAGGTTGGGAGGCTTGCCGGTGGCGACGAGGGTATAGGGAGACTTGCCGAGCCGGAGACGATTGCAGCTGAGGTGTTCCGGCTACTTGCTTGGGAGCGCGGTACCGGAGCGGCCGGTGGAGATGCCGGGGCGGCGGTTAAGCAGGATCTGGCCGGATGCAAGGTCGTGGTGACTGCGGGCGGCACGCGGGAGGCAGTGGACGCAGCCAGGGTGCTGACGAACCGGTCGTCGGGTAAGCAGGGTTACGCGATAGCGGAGGCCGCACGCCTGCGGGGAGCCGAGGTGACGCTTGTGACAGCGGCCGATCGCACCTGTGACGCCGGGATAGCTGTCGTGAGAGTCGAAAGCGCTCTGGACATGGAGGCGGCGGTTGTGCCCCTGGCAGCCACGGCTGATGTGATTGTGATGGCAGCAGCGGTGGCGGACTTCAGGCCAGCTGAGCCCGTTGCCGGCAAGATCCATCGGGGCGACGGCGAGGTGATGTTGAGGCTGGTGGCGAACCCCGATATCCTGGCGGGGCTTGGGGAGCAGGCCCGGCCGGGCCTAGTGCTCGTTGGTTTTGCCGCTGAGGTCGGGATGGACGAAGCGGGCGCAGCCGCGAAACTGGATGCGAAGAAGGCGGACCTGATCGTGCTGAACGATATCTCAGCACGGGACTGCGCGTTCGACTCGGACGTGAACAGGGCGATCATTTTCGGGAGCGATGGCCGGAGGGTGGAGGTCCCGAGGACGGGAAAGGATGTCGTGGCTCACTTGATCTGGGACAACGTGGTGGAACTGCTCGGTGAGCGGGGGCACGGCTGAAAGGCTCGACCGAGGCTGCATGCGCATGGGCATGGCCCGGTGCATCGGCGGCCGCCCGGGGGCATTGCCGTGGACCAGGCACCGGCGGTGAGGCCGGGTCTTTATTTGCCGAGGCGCTAACCTGTATTGGCGGGTGAGAGTATGGACGAACCGGAAGGAGCAAACTGGTGAGCACGGGTAAGTGGCTGTTTACGTCCGAGTCGGTGACGGAGGGTCATCCAGACAAGATCGCGGATCAGATATCGGACGCGGTGCTCGACTCGATCCTGGAGCAGGATCAGGCGGCAAGGGTCGCGTGTGAGTGTATGCTGACGACGGGCCTTGTGGTCGTCGCAGGTGAAATCTCCACGACATGCTATGTCGAGATCCCGCGGATCGTTCGCGAGACGATCTGTGACATCGGTTACGACAGCGACCAGGCCGGCTTCAACGGGCACACCTGCGGGGTGGTGGTGTCAGTGGACGAGCAGTCTCCGGACATAAGTCAGGGCGTGACAAAGGCCTACGAGGTGCGCTCCCATATCGCCGAGGACGATGGGCTGATTTCGCAGGGAGCGGGCGACCAGGGGATGGTATTCGGCTATGCGTGCGATGAGACGCCGGATCTGATGCCGATGCCGATCTGGCTGGCCCATCGGCTGGCGCAACGCCTTGCGCAGGTGCGCCGCGTAGGGGTCCTTCCATACCTGAAACCCGACGGCAAGACGCAGGTGACGATAGAGTACGAGGGCAGGAAGCCGCTGTCGGTGGACTCGGTGCTGGTTTCGACCCAGCACGCTCCGGGACTCGACACCGAGACGCTTCTCCTGCCGGACCTCCGGGAGCACGTCATCGAGCCGCTCATGCCCCCGCAGTTGGAGCACTCGGCGATGCGGGTTCTGGCGAATCCTACGGGTAAGTTCGAGCAGGGTGGGCCCGCTGCAGATACGGGCCTTACCGGCAGGAAGATCATCGTGGACACCTACGGGGGAATGGCACGCCACGGTGGCGGGGCGTTTTCGGGTAAAGATCCTTCCAAGGTCGACCGATCGGGCGCGTATGCGGCACGGTGGGTGGCGAAGCACGTGGTCGCATCGGGGGCTGCATCGCGCTGCGAGCTGGAGATAGCGTACGCAATCGGCGTCGCTCAGCCTATCTCTATCCTGATCGACACCTTCGGTACGGAAAACGTTTCCCCGGAGAAGATTGGCGAGGCCGTGCGTGAGGTGTTCGACCTGCGGCCCGCAGCGATCATCCGGGACCTGGACCTGTTGCGGCCGATCTACCAGAAGACGGCGTCCTACGGACATTTCGGGCGATCAGACAAGGAACTGTCCTGGGAGATCACGTCGCGGCTCGACGATTTCAGGCAGGCCGTCGGAGCGTAGCGATACCGCCAGTGGGTGAACTCCCCGGCGGGTAGGTAACGGTGAGCGGTGAAGCGGCTTGTCTCCGGATAGTCGACGGTTAGCGATGTACGTGAGGGTCCTGCCGGAAGTGTCGGGTGTCGATGGCGAGTTCGACTACGTCGTGCCGGAACGCCTGCGTGCGGGCTGCGCGGTGGGCGTCGAAGTGGTGGTGCTGTTCCGCAAGCGGAGGGTGAATGGCTGGGTGACGGCGGTTGGGGTGGATCCTCCGGCAGGAGTCGAACCGCTGGAAGTTGTGAGGCTGCGCTCCGCGGGCCCGCCTGCTGGGATGGTCGATCTGGCGAGGTGGGCGGCTTGGCGCTGGGCCGGCAGGCGCGCGCGTTTCATGCGGTTGGCGTCTCCCCCCAGGGTCGTGCCGTTGCGAGCGCTTGTTCCGGACCGGGCGCAGGCTGAGTCAGAAGGTAGCGACACGTCGACGGATGCCAACGCGCAATCAAGAGAGGGTAGCGGCACGTCCGGAAGGCGAATCGTGGTTCCGGGTGAGCATCTTGACGGCGTATCGGAGCGTTGCGGGTCGCGAGGGGGCGGCGGGCTGTCGGGGGCGGCGGCGGGTACCGGCGAGCGCTGGTGGGCGCCGGCGCTGGCGGCGGGCACTCATGTCGTGAGGATGCCACCGGCAATGGACGCATTGGGGATCGTAGTCGAGGCTGCCGGGATCTATCTGACGACGGGGATGTCCGGTGACGCTGAGAATAGAACCGGGGGAGGCGGGGACGGTGAGGCAGCCGGCGTAACCGGTGGAGCCGGCGGGAGAAGCGTGGCTACCGGACCACACGGATCGCGAGTGGTCCTGGTGTTGGTTCCGACCCATGCGGAGGCGGAGCGGACCACTGCATGGCTGGCCGGCTGGAACCTGCCGGTGGCGCTATTGCCGCGGGACTGGGCTGCCGTCCGTGGCGGTGGCTGCGTTGCCGTGGGCACAAGATCGGCGGCCTTCGCTCCTGCGGACAAGCTGGCGGCGGTACTCGTGCTGCAGGCCGACGACGATCTCTACAGAGAGGAGAGTGGCCCGGCATGGTCGGGGTGGCGTGTTGCCGCCGAGAGGGCAAGCAGGGATGGCGTCCCGTGCTTGCTCGTAAGCAGCGTACCTACTCAGGAGATGCTCCAAGGGGCGAGGCTGCTCACTCCGCCCGCCGGCGTCGAACGGGCAGGGTGGCCGGCTGCCGTGGTTGTCGATACGAGAGATGCTGACCCCTATGGGGGGCTTGTCTCAGACGACCTGCTTCACGCCATGCGCTGGGTGTTGCGGGAAAAGGGACGCAGGGGGCTTTGCGTGCTGAACAGGCGCCCCAAGGGTAGCCTGCTAGCCTGCCGGGGATGTGGAGACCTGTTGCGCTGCAGCGATTGCGTCCGGGGCGTGTGGCTGCCGCAGGTCGAGGCGGGAGGGGGCGTGGGCGCCGATTACGGCGGAGGCGGGTCAACTGTCGGGGGTGGTATGGCCGTGGCACCGGCGACGGAGGCGGGTGCAGCTCGTAGCGCGGGTGGTGGCGCTGTTGTCGTGCACTGCGGCTACTGCGGCAGCGCCAGGGTGGCGAGATGCGACCGATGCGCTACGTCCGCCTTCAGGCAGGTGGGTGCCGGGTTGGATCGGCTGCGTAGGGAACTGGAGCGGGCGCTGGGGGTCGGCGTACCCGTAGTGTCCGGCGGCGGGAGAGGGGGCGCCAGAGAGGGCGGGAACGCTGGTGCCTGCGAGGCTGGCCAGGCGGGTGGCTGGGCGGCGGCGCAAGAAGGCGGGCGGGCGGGAGCTCAGGTCGTGGCCGGGACGGAGGCCTTGCTGTACCGGTACGAACGGGCTGACGTCGTGGCTTTTGCCGATATCGATGTGGATATGCTTTCGGCGCGTCTCGACGCTCCGGAGAGGACAGCATCGAGGATAGCGCGAGCGGCGATGCTGCTTCGGGGGTCCGCGGCGCAGCCGCCATCGGGACACAGGGATCGGGACGGTTCGGGTAGGGCCTCGGGAAGGCTGGTCATCCAGACCCGCGATCCGGACAACGCCGTCCTGCGGTCCGTACTGGAAGGCGATCCTGGCGTGCTGGCGGGCGTCGAGAAGGAGATGCGCCTTAGAACCGGTCTTCCGCCCTTCTCGGCCGTTGCTTCAATCAGCGGCTCGGGCGCCGGCACCTACGCGGCACGGATCTCCAAGAGCGCCGCGCTGGTAGAGAGTGTCGAATTGTCGGGTCCGCTCGACGGCAAGTGGAGCTTGCGAGCACCGGACCACCGGGTGCTGTGCGATCTGCTTGCCTCGGTGTCCCGCCCGAGAGGGGAACGGTTGCGTGTAGAGGTGGATCCACCGGCAATCTGATCGTGGCACGTTGGTTGCGTCTCGTCCGGCTTCTGGCAACGGGGGATCCCCCTGTGGTCAGCGGTGGCGGGCAGGAGATTGGCGGCCAGTAGAATGGAGGGCGATGGACTGGCAGGCGATTCGAGTTCGGGTACGCATCGGAGCGGTGTGATGGACGCGCTGGCGATACGGACCTACGGCGACCCGGTGTTGAAGAAGCGCGCGTCCGAGGTGGCGGACGTGGACGGGAGGCTGAAGGAACTGGCTGACGCCATGCTTTTCACAACCCGCGAGGCGCCGGGAGTGGGGCTTGCGGCTCCGCAGGTGGGCATCTCGAGAAGGATGTTCGTCTACGATCTGGACGGGGCGCAGGGAGTGGTGATCAATCCGGTCGTGGTTGAGGCGCATGGGGAATGGACCTATACGGAGGGTTGCCTTTCGGTGCCCGGTCTTTCGTGGGACATCACTCGACCGAAGGAGGTGCACCTGACCGGCTATGATCTCGACGGTAACGAGGTCTCGATTGAAGCGGACGAACTGCTTGCCCGTCTGTTTCAGCACGAGGTTGATCATCTGGACGGGGTGCTTCTCCTGGAGCGCCTTGACGATGACCAGCGTAGGGAGGCGATCAGAATCCTACGGGAGAGGAATCTGGGTACTTTCGCCACCTCCGGCGGACCCATCGCCGTTCCATCGCCTGGCTCGACGGCGGTTACAGTTATCTGATCTACTTGGTGGAAACTAAACTCAATCAGGCGGAAGAAGTGCCGCGCCGCTTGGAGCGAAACAGCAGCCTGGCGATGAGCACGACTACGGCGACGATGGCGACGATCTTGACGCCCCAGAGAATCAAGCCGACGAAGGCGTTGACGACCCAGAGCACTACGGCGACGACGGCGACAAGGCCGGCTCCGGCGAGAACCACATCGACGGCCAGTCTCTTCACCGACGGATGCTTGTCGGATCCGGGTAGCTCTTCGACCATGAATCCAGCCTATCGCGCCGGGCGCCGCCCGGATAGGCAGGCCCGCTTGAAGGGCTGCTGAGGCTCTTATGAGGTTGGCGTTTCTCGGGAGCCCGTCGGCTGCAGTTGTGTGCCTCGACGCGCTCGCAGAGGCAGGTCACGAGATCGTTGCCGTGGTTACGCAGGCCGATAAGCGGAGAGGGCGGAGGGGCGAGCTGTCGGCGACAGCGGTGAAGACCAGGGCCGTAGATCTCGGCCTCCCGGTGTATCACTCGTTGGAGCCTGTCACGGAGGTGCCTCTCGACCTGGGGGTGGTGGTTGCATACGGCAGGATTATTCCGGGAGAGGTGCTGCGCAGGGTGAAGATGTTGAACGTGCATTTCTCGCTGCTTCCGCGGTGGCGGGGTGCCGCCCCGGTCGAACGGGCGATCATGGCGGGAGACGAGGTTACCGGGGTGAGCATTATGGAACTGGATGAGGGTCTCGACACCGGTCCGGTGCTGGCGACGAGAACGATCGGGATTGGTGCGTGCGAGACGGTGGGAGAACTCACTGCAAGCCTGGCGATTGCCGGGGCGGAGCTGATCGTGGAAGTGCTGGCAGGTGGTGCCGGCGATCTTCCGGTCGCACGAGCCCAGGCGGGGGAGGCAACCTACGCGGCCAAGCTGGAGTCGGGCGAATTGGAGATCGACTGGAGCCGGGACTGCGTCTCCATTGCCAGGCTCGTGCGCCTGGAGAGGGCGTGGACGGCATTCAGGGGCAGGAGGCTGCTCATCAGGCAGGCTGGCGAGCAGCCGGACTCTGCAAGTCCGGAGGGCGGCCGGGCCAACGGAACGAGCTTCGACCGATTGAGTTCCTCCGGGGACAGCGGCGAGCCGGCGACCGGAGAAGGGCGTGCGGAAGGTGCCCGGCCTGCCAGCCCGGCTCTTCCCGGTTCGATCGAAGTGTTCCAGGACGGGGTGACGGTGCAAACCGGATCAGGGAGGCTGAAGATTGTTCAGGTGCAGGGCGAAGGGCGAGACACTATGGCGGCTGTGGACTGGGCACGGGGAGCTCGGATCGTTCCCGGGGAAAGGCTGGGAGCGTGATCCCGAGAACGGAAGGCTCGGGCACTTCCGGTACGGTGCTCGTGGCACCGTCGATCCTGTCGGCAGACTTCGCCGCCCTCGGCGATGCTGTGCGGGCGGTTGAGCGTTATGCCGACCTGATTCATGTTGACGTGATGGACGGCCATTTCGTGCCCAACCTGACCGTCGGGCCGCCTGTAGTCAAGTCGCTGGTCTCGCATACCCGGCTCGCCATTGAGTGTCATCTGATGATCGACAACCCACTCGATATGATGCCTGCGTTCTTCGAGGTGGGCGCCTCCCGGTGTATCGTTCACGTGGAGGCAGGAGGGGTTGAGCTCGCGGTCGAGCAGGCGAGGCGTGCGGGGAAGGGTATTGGCGCTGCGATCAATCCCGAGACGCCCGCGGCTGCACTTGCCGGAATCGTGGACATCGTCGACCTTGTGCTCGTGATGACAGTTCATCCTGGCTTCGGCGGGCAGGCCTTTATGGTAGAGATGCTGCCCAAGCTTGCCGAGGTCGGGGAAATGGCCTGCGCAGCCGGTAGGCACCGGGGGCGCGAGGTGCTTGTGGAGGTGGACGGAGGGATCGCAGCCGGCACGGCGGAAGCGTGCGTGCGGGCGGGTGCGGGCGTGCTGGTCGCCGGATCCGCCGTGTTCCATGGCTCGGTCTCGCCTGGCGTGGCGGTACGGCAGCTGCGGAAAGCCGCCGCGCGGGCCTGAGGCGTCGCGGTGTTACAGCGAGTAAGATTAAGGCTCATGCGAATCCCGGAAGAGTTGCAGTACACGAAGGAGCACGAGTGGGTGGCCGCCACGGGCTCGTTGGTCAGAGTGGGTATTACAGATTACGCTCAGGATGCTCTGGGTGATGTCGTCTATGTGGACTTGCCGGAGGTCGGTAAGAGTCTTGCCGAAGGCGACATTCTCGGTGAGATCGAATCGACCAAGTCCGTCTCTGAGGTGTACGCCCCTGTTGCCGGTACCGTGGTCGAGGTGAACGGACTGCTCGATGAGGCCCCGGAGCTCGTGAACAGCGACCCCTATGGGGAGGGTTGGCTTTGCGTGATGGAGATCGGGGACGCGGGAGGCCCGGAAGGTCTTATGGATGCCGCAGCCTATGGAGCGATTACGAATGGTTAGCTCGGGGGGACGGCGGCGGGGAGCGGAAGAGGGGTAGGATCAGGATCGTGTTCTGTCCCAGTTGTGGCCACCGGAACCCCAGGGGGTCCAGCTTCTGTTCGTCCTGCGGGGCTGCTCTTATCGAGGAATCCCCGGAAGCGACCATTGCGGTCGTCTTGGCCGATGTCGGAGAAGAGAGTGGTGGGATGGAGCTGAGAGGATCTCAAGCAGGTACCGAGCCCGAGAGGCGTGACCAGCCGATCCTGGCCGTGCGCCGCGGGCCGAACGCTGGGACCGGATACCTGCTGGACCAGGAAGTGACCAGGGTGGGTAGGCACCCGGACAGTGACGTTTTCCTCGACGACATCACGGTTTCCAGGCGGCATGCCGAAGTACGGCGGCAGGGAAACGGTGTCTTCATCATTCAGGATGCCGGATCGCTGAACGGCACCTATGTCAACCGCGAGAGAGTTGATGAGGCGGTTCTCGAGCATGGCGACGAGGTGCAGATCGGGAAGTTCCGCCTCGTGTACACGGCACCGATGGGCGACGACGTAGGTGGTGGATCCGGGGCCGGTGATATCGGGCAGGGCGCTGGCGGTGGGGCCGGTGGCGGTGGTGCGGGACGCAGCACAGCAGGCGGTGCCGGGTGATGCCAGGTGAAGAGCGGGGCCCGGCCGAGGGAGGTTTTCTCTCTATAGGGGAGGTACTGGAGTTGTTGAGGGCTGAGTTTCCCGACGTAACGATCTCGAAGATCCGCTTTCTCGAAAGTCAGGGTCTCGTTACGCCGGAGAGGACGCCATCGGGTTACCGGAAGTTCTTCGATGAGGATGTCGCCCGGCTTCGCTGGGTTCTGCGCCAGCAGAGAGAGCACTATCTGCCGTTGAAGGTTATCCGCGGAAGGCTCGAATCCGGCGGACGGCCACGTGAGGACGAGGAACAGCAGCTTTTTCCAATGGCACCGATCGCAAGCAGTCCGGTCGGTCCGGTTGCCCCGGTCGGCAGGCGCCGTGGACGGTCGTCCCCGGCCCGGCTGTCCAGCGGAGACGACCGAGTGGGGTCCCGGGAGGTAGCGGAATCCGTAGGGCTAGCCAGCCCCAGCGATGTATCGTTGTCGGTCGGCTCCGGTGACGGATTGCCGGCCCGCGGCTCCGGTGACGGATCGCCGCAAGCGGGCGTCGATGACGGATCGCGGGTTCCCGGCTCCGTCGACATTGGAGGTTCGGCCAATGAGGGTGCCTACAGGGACGCTTCCGACGGCTCCTCCGATCCGTGGATCATGGCGCGTGAGGAGCTGGCCGAGGAGGCGGGGGTAAAGACGGAGGTCCTGAGCGACCTCGAGGCATACGGCCTGATCTCGGGCGAGCGGGTTGGGGGGGTGGTCTCGTACCGGGAAGCGGCCCTGACGATAGCGCGCCTCGCCTCGGAGTTGGCTGGCTACGGGTTCGATGCCCGGCACCTTGCGGTCTTCAGGCATGCGGCCGAGAGGGAAGCCGGAATTGTCGAGCAGGCGGTTACGCCGTTGCTGCTGCAGCGGAACCCGGAGGCGCGGGCACGGGCGGCGGAGAGAGCGAGGGCCCTTCTCAAGACTTGCGAGTCGTTTCACGGGAAGCTGCTGGAGGCGAGGTTGGAGAAGCTGCTGGGACTCTGACCACGCATTGCGGTCCCAAAGAAGCTGATGACTTCGGGGACGACGGGCGGTTTCCGAAGGCAACCCAGGCGGGGTATCGTTCAAGTATGATCCAAGTCAGGCTGAGCGCGGTAAGAGTGGACCTGCAGTCCAGTACTCCGGTGCTCCTTCTTACGGAAACCGACGGTCTTGGGAGGACCTTACCGATCTTCGTGGGCCCGCCGGAAGCTACCTCTATAGCGATAGCGGCTCAGGGAATCGAACCGCCCCGGCCGCTGACACACGACCTGATGAGAGATATCCTGGTGGCCCTTGGCGCCAGGCTTGACCGAGTGGTGGTAACGGAGTTGAGCGCTTCGACGTACTTCGCGGAGCTCCATCTGAAATACGGCAAGGAATCGCAGGTGATCTCGTCGCGACCGTCGGACGCCGTTGCGATCGCCCTGCGCATGGAGAGCCCGATATTTGTCTCGGATGAGCTGATGGACTCGGAGGGGATAATGATAGCGCTGGAGCTCGAGGATGGTGAGGGGGATTCGCCCGAGAACGCAGAGGAGCTGGTCGGGCAGTTCAGGGAGTTCCTGGAGCATATCAGGCCCGAGGATTTCGGCACCTCTTGAGGACGTCCAAGGCGCCCGGGGCGGCGCTGGCGCCGAGTCTCAGACCGGCGCTTTTCGTCGCCGGCTTGGCGCTGATGATCTTCGTCGCGGGCACGGTGGCTACCGGGCTTCTTACCGGCAGTACCGGAGGGCGTCGGAGTGGGGGAAGCATCTCGGGCGCCCGTGGCGGGCAGGCTGGGGCCGGCGGGAACAGAAGCGCGACAGTACTCTGGACGATGGTGAAGAACGGGCAGCCGCCGCCGGACGTTCTCGACGCGGTGCCCGTGCCGCAGGGTGCCTCGGTGGAAAGAGTGTTTCCCGGAGCCAGTGGTGGGCTCAGCTACGACACGATAGCGGAACTGGCGACGAGGGATGCATCTGGCCGTCTCGAGAGCTTCTTCGGGCGCGCGCTGAGCGGCGGCGGGTGGTCACTGACGTTCAAGGGCAAAGTCGCCTCCTTTCATGAGACGGAGCGGCTTGCCGGCGCGGCGCCAGGTCAGGACCGAGGAGCGTCTGGTAGGTCGGCAACGAGCGGCCCGTTCCCGTTCGGCGGTGGCGGGTACGAACTCCTCGCAAGGAGAGCCGCGAGCGACTCCCGTTACTGGGACGTAGCGGTAATGATCGGCAGCAGCAGTTCGGGCGCTGCAGGATCGGCCGGCAAGGGGCGGGTGCCGGGCGACAAGGCGCAAGGGGTAGGAAGCCTCACCCCGCTGGCGATTCAACTTGCACCGGAGAGCGACGGCAGCTGAAAGGTTCCCTGGTCGTTGGGCGAGGAACCGGGATCACCCGCAGAGCGCTACGCGATGACCGGGAGCCGCGCTTCGCCGTCAAGAAGTTGATTGCCGGTGCCGGGCTGCTCCGAGCTCACCAGCCTTCCCGACCAGCCTATCCGGCGGGCAACGGGCGCGCTGAGAAGGGGCGCCCAGACAAGAAGATCCAAGGGGTAGAGGAGGTAGCCGAAGCGTGTCGAGGGAGCCAGCATCACAGCCACGAGGAAGGCGTAGCCTGTGAGCTTGGCGAGTGTCGCCGCTTCGGTCAGTCGCCATCGTCTGAGCGCTGCGACGAGCAGCACGATGCCCGTGAAGGCGAGCGCAAGTACGTACGCTCCGTGAACGGAGGGAATCAGGGACACGATCAGATGGCCCGGCAACGGGCTGGCGGCCGGCGAGTGAACCTTGGTGAGTCCGAGGGGATAGAGGATGGCATCGTCTACAAAGGCGCGGACGTTCGTGGCCAGTGACGGTGCTATCACCGGTACCGAGACCAGGGCGATGCCGCCAGCGAGTTTGGCAGCGGCTTTCTTTGATCCGATCTGGTATGCCGCCACCAGGGCCAATGCCGCAAGAGGCCATGCGGTGAACTTGAGGGAGAACGCGGCGCCGAGGACTATCCCGGCTGCCAGCATGTTGCGCCTCCTGAGAAGGACGAGAGCGAGAAGCATGAATGCGACCACCGGGATGTCGTCACCGCCGGTGACGAGTGGCAACGCTGTGGCCGGGAGCATCGTCAACGCTTGGAACGCAAGCACGGCAGGCTCACCCCCCGCTCCGTTGAGCCAGAGGGCGGCAAGCACGATCAGGATCGAGAGGATCGAGAAGGTAACCCTTGCGTCGCTGATCGATCGGGGAGCATGGGTGCCGCTCAGCGTACCGAGCCCGGCCATTCCCGGCAGGTAGGGGAAGTACCGGTCGTAGGACGGTTGACCGCCGTGGCCCTTGCCCGGCCCTGGGGTGGACGAGGCCGATGAGGGCGGGGAGGCGGTGCCGGTGGAGGCAGTCGGACCAGCCCGCGGGCCTGACGCGCCCTCGTGCGGGCGGGCTGGTGTGGAAGCCTTTGCAGTGGGCATAGGGGTGTAGAGATGGTGACCACTAAGTATGGCCCTGCCGCCGTTCTCGATTACAAGGCCTTCCGGCTGGATGTGCGTCGTGGTCTGAGCGACAGCGGGTGAGCTCGTCTCCCAGGCGACTTCCAGGGCAAGCGGCAGGGCCATGGCACCGGCAAGCACGCCGGCCATGATCGCGACTCTTGCAAGGGTAAGGGAGGGTGCGGAACGCGGCCCGGCCGAGCGAGAAAGCGTCTGTCGGATCGCAAGTAGGGTGTGGTTTACCCGTCGGAGGATTGCAGGCCGGGGCGCCGCGGAGATCGAGAGGGACCGGGCTCTCGGGGCGTGCCGCACCCGGTGCGCATCGCCGGGGTCGCGGCTACGGCGACGATACCGTGCGATGAGAAGCGAGAAAACGCACCCGGCAAGATACGGTCCCGCGGCGATCTCTCCCCATTGCCTGTAAAGGGCAATCCCGGAGAACATCGCAACGCACAGCGCGAAAATCCCCGAGGCGCCGTATGCGACCGCGTCGCGCTCCTCGGGCAGTAGGGACCGCAGGAAATCACGTATCCCCGGCATGTAGATATGCTAGCAAGGCCGGGCGTGGTAACAGTGGCGACAGGCGGCTAACCGCCAGTAGTGCGTAACGTAACGCACGGCGTGGGCTCGTAGGCGGAGCGTCGAATGTTGGGCGCGGCTTGCTTGACTGGAGAAGCGGGATGGGTTAAGATGGCCGCGCTGGTACATTTGGGTGCGGATCGCCAAGTCGGTTGCCGTAGGCCGTGTGCCAGGGTCTGGGTGGCGTTGTCGCCGGGGTGCGTCAGAGGGCCACTCCAGGTCAGTGCAGTGGTGTGAATGTGGAGAGGTAGGGATAATGACGGGTGGCGAGCGGCTGATGAAGGCGAAGTTCACGCGGAGGAGCCTGCTCGGCGGGGCTGTCGCAGGTGCCGGTGGGATGGCGCTGTCGTCATGCAGCCTGTTCGGTGGAGGTGGGGGAGGGGGCGGCGCTCCGAATACGCTGCCCAATCCATCCCTTCCTGAGGGCACGGACACGATTCCCCAGATCGAGCACATCGTGATCCTCATGAGCGAGAACCGTGCGTATGATCACATCTTGGGTATGTTGGGGCACGGGGACGGGCTGACGCTCAACTCGAGCGGGCAGCCGACCAACACCAATCCGAACGGCAACGGGCAGTACATTCGATCGTTTCACATGCCGAGTGAGTGCCGTTCCTACACGGTACCTGGCAACAGTTGGAACCTGACTCACGAGGCGTACGACGGCGGGAAGATGAACGGGTTCGTCACGAACGGTAATACCGCTGCGTCTATGGGCTACTACGATTCTGAGGATATTCCTTTCACGTACAGCTTTGCTGGTACTTTTGCGATCTGCGACAGGTACTTTTGCTCGGTGCTCGGACCGACCTTCCCCAACCGGCGCTACCTGATCGCTGGCACGTCGATGGGTTTGATCGACGATTTCACCACTTTCTACGACATACCGAGCGATCTGGCGGCATCGCCCCCGAATGGTACGATCTTCGATATTCTCAACAAGAACGGGATCTCGTTCAAGAACTATTTCAGTACGTTCCCCACGATGGCGCTGTATCCGGAGCTGCTCACGAAATACCCCCTGAACCTTGCCAATATCCTTTCTTTCTACTCCGACGCGAAGTCGGGTAATCTGCCGGCCGTATCGTTGGTCGACACGGATTACCTTACGAACAGCGAGGGAGAGGGGCAGGACATCCAGGTTGGGGACGGCTTCCTTGCATCGGTTGTGAATGCGGTGATGGCAGGCCCGGGGTGGGGCAAGACGCTGCTTGTCTGGACTTACGACGAAGGAGGCGGCTACTACGACCACGTGGCACCGCCGGCTGCACCCGAGCCCGACAATATCCAGCCCTCTCTTTCATCGTCCGACGTGGCCGGCAGTTTCAACATCTACGGGATAAGGGTGCCCCTTGTGATTGCGTCCCCGTATGCGAAGCCAGGCTATGTATCGCACGCGGTATCGGACCATACGTCGATTCTTCGCATGATTGAGACGAAGTGGAACCTCCCGGCTCTTACCAACAGGGACGCTGCCGCGAGCAACCTACTTGATATGGTGGACTTCACTGGCAGCCCGGCGTTCGCGACAGCACCGTCGCTGGCAAGCCCGCCCAGCATTCTTTCGAACGCCTGTCTGCCGGGGACGGAAGGTACTATCCCGCCCCCGTCTGCAGTGGTATCGTCTCCGGGCTGATCGGATCCGGCGGGCTCGATCAGCCACGGCCGATCGGGTGGTGAGCGCGAATCTTGGGCGTCGGGGAGCGTGACGGTCCACCACATCGGTGAGGACCGGAGATAACATCGAATACATGTTCGTTCTTGGGATCGACCCCGGACTTTCGCGTTGCGGTTACGGCCTGGTTAGATCCTCAGCCGAGGCTTTGAGCACCGGGGCTCGGGATGCTCGGAGTGTCAGCGCACCGCGGGCTCTTCATATCGAGGCTGCGGGCGTGATCACGACGGATCGGCAGTTGTCCGTGCAGAGGCGGCTCGCGGAGCTTTTCGGGGAGCTCGAATCGCTCGTGTGCGAGTTCGAGCCGGAGGTAGTTGTCGTTGAGCGGTTGTTCTTCCAGACAAATGCCCGTACGGCCGTGTCGATCGGCCAAGCCGGCGGCCTTGCCTTGGTTGTAGCCGACCGGGCAGGCTGCGAGGTGGCCCAGTACAGTGCCAACGAAGTGAAGCAGGTCGTCGCCGGTTACGGTGCCGCGACCAAGCGGCAGGTTCAGGAAATGGTGGCGCGCCTGCTGGGACTCCAGGCGGTGCCGTCGCCTCCGGATGTCGCCGACGCGCTGGGCCTCGCTATTTGCCATCTGACGAGAGCCCCGATGGCAGCTGCCGTTGAGGCTGCCTCCCGCTGCAAGTCGGCGTTGGCAGGTGCGGGACTAGCGGGAGGTCTCTTGTGATCGGATGGCTGCGTGGCACGCTCATCGGAATCGAGGACGGCGGAAGGGTGTTGGTCGGCGTCGGAGGGGTGGGCTACGAGGTGACAATGGCGGCTGCGGTGATCGCTACCCTGGGTAACCCCGGCAATGAAGTAGAGATTCACATCCACACTCATGTCCGGGAGGACGCGATAACGCTTTACGGGTTTCGCTCGGCGCGCCAGAGGCGCACCTTCGAGATACTGCTGGACGTGCATGGCGTCGGGCCGTCGCTGGCGCTGGCGATCATGGGCGCTCTCGCTCCGGAGGATCTGTACGCGATAGTGGAGCTTGGCGATGTGGATGCCTTCTGCAGCGTACCCGGGGTGGGGCGAAAGACTGCCGAACGGCTGATGATCGAGCTCAAGGGTTGCCAGGAGCTACTCGGTGGAGCAGGGTTGTTCGGGCCAGCCGGTGATCCGGACGCGACGCAGACCGGACAGGGAGGGGGCCTCGAACGCGCCGGGGGGGCGGTACAGGTAGCGGAGGTGCGCTCGCAGGTCCGATCCGCGTTGAAGCAGCTTGGCTATACGGATGAGGAGTTGCGCGGGGTAGTTGGGCACCTGGCGGGCTGCGACACCGTCGAGGAGGGCCTAAAACTAGCGTTGAAGGAGTTGTCTCGAAGCAGATGAGCGAACGGAGAGAGGTGATTGCGGGTCATCGTGGGGGAGGAGGCGGCAGTCCGGGCAGGGTTGACGCCCGGGGGGATGGTGGCGACGGCAGGGGCGATCTCAGCGTCACCGCAGTTCAGCCGGACGAACCGAACGAGGAGGCGCGCCTGCGCCCGCGCAGGCTGGCGGACTTCCATGGTCAGCCGGAGTTAACGGAGCACCTTGGGATCATTCTCGAGGCGGCCAGGAGGCGGAGCCAGCCGCCCGACCATATCCTATTCGCTGGACCTCCCGGCCTGGGCAAGACGTCGCTGGCGGGTATCGTCGCTGGCGAGATGGGTGCCGGCATGCGGATCACGTCGGGGCCAAGCCTTGTTCGGGGAGGCGACCTTGCAGCCATACTCACGGATCTCCAGGAGGGGGATGTGCTATTCGTGGACGAGGTTCACCGGCTGCCACCAACCGTGGAAGAGATCCTGTATCCGGCGATGGAGGAGTTCAAGCTGGACGTGATCCTCGGGAAAGGGCCCAGTGCACGGACGATCAGGATAGACGTACCCCGGTTTTCCCTGATCGGGGCGACTACGCGGGCGGGGATGCTCGCCGGGCCATTGCGCGATCGATTCGGTTTTCTCGGGCGGCTCGAGTTGTACTCTCCGGTCGCCCTTGCCGGCATCGTCGTGAGATCGGCCGAGATCCTGGCGATACCTCTGGCCGGGGAGGCCGCTGTGGAAATTGCATCGCGAGCGCGGGGCACGCCGCGAATTGCCAACCGGTTGTTACGGAGGGTCCGGGACTACGCTGAGGTGCGTGCAGACGGCGTGGTAAGCCTGGACGTTGCGAGGTCAGCGCTCGAGCTCTTGCGGATCGACGAGTTGGGGCTGGACAAGATCGACCGGGCGATCCTCGACGCCCTGTGCACGAAGTTCGGCGGCGGGCCGGTTGGTCTCACGACGTTGTCGCAGTGCGTGGGTGAGGATCCCGAGACGCTGGAAGACGCGTACGAGCCGTACCTCTTGCAATGCGGACTCCTGCATCGCACGCCGCGCGGGCGAGTAGCGACAGCGCTTGCGTTCGAGCACCTCGGGCTGCCAATTGCTGTGGCGCCGTCCGGGGCTCTTATGCTTCCCGGGTTTGCTCGGGAGCCTTGATTTGCGATGAGACCCCAGGGTCAGCCGTTAATCACAAGCCCGAAGCCGCAGCGGCAGGGGATCTCGAGGCAGTGGCAGGGCGTGATAGGTTTGTAGTGCGGCCAGGCTTGATTCGCGATGTCTCGCCTCGAGGCGTGTGAGGTTGTATGCTGTGACCGCCAGTGTCCGGTCGCGTAAGGTCGCCAGCGGGGCGAGAGGGGCGTGAACCCCCATTGCGATTGTGCACCAGGATGGCGTCCGGGTGGCCGTGCCAGTCGGCAGGGGTGGACGTTGAGGCGATTGTCTGAAAGCAAGTTGGCCAGGCAGTAGGCGAAGTCGGGACTAAGGGTATCTCTGAAAATGATTCACATAGCACATACGGTCGCCGCCGTGGATTGGACAGCGGCTGGGAAGTTGCTTACAGGCACAGCTGTCCATCTGGCGCTCTCGAAGCCGAAGAGCAAGACAAGCAGTTCATCCGCTACCGGAACTATTGTCTACCTGCTCTTTCTCGTGGTCATTGTGTACTTCGGCTGGCGGCTCCTGTTCAAGCCTCAGTCAGAGCGCGCGAAGGCACAGCGCGCCCTGCAGTCGGAATTGTCGGAGGGTGACGAAGTGGTTACGAACTCCGGGATATATGGGGTTGTGCGGTCTATAGAGGTTGCGAGGATCCATCTCGAAGTCAGCGAAGGCGTGATAATGACGTTCGCCCGCACAGCCGTGGGCCAGAAGCTCTCCAGCTCGGTTGTGGAGAATTCGCCGGAGCGAGGTGAGGATGGCGGCGAAGTGGATGCGGAGGTTGCCGAGGAGGACTCGGAGAACGGAGGCCGATCAGATGAGGACGCTGGAGAGGCTGACGAAGACGGCGCCGGAACGAAGCGGGGGGATCTGTGAAGCGTTCCCATGTGATCTCGCTTGCGGGTGCGATCATCCTGGCTGTAGCGGTATTCGGCTCCGTGATGGCAGCGGGCTGGGCACCGAAGCTCGGCCTGGACCTCGCAGGCGGCGAGGAGGTCGTGCTCAAGCCTGCACACCAGGTGAATGGCAACACCCTGAACGAGGCGATCAATATCATCAGGAACCGGGTCGACGGGCTCGGTATCTCGGGTGCGCAGGTCGGTAACCAGGGTCAGGACATCGTGGTCCAGCTGCCGGGAGTGAAGAACCCACAGGGCGTTATCAACACCCTCAGCGAGACGGCGCAGCTTTATTTCAGGCCGGTTCTCTGCGAGGCGCCTCCATACCAGAAGCCCGCTGCAGTCAACGGCAAGCCTGCGGCGCCTCCCGGTCCGCTCCCGTCCACATGCGGATCGCAGTATGCATACACGGCTTCGAACCTTCAGCCGAAAGTGAGCGCCAACGGCAGTGTGACAACCAATCCGCTGCAGCCTGATCCCTCGCTGGCGTCGCAGCCTACTACGTCGCCCGGCGCGGACAACCCTTCGAACCCAGTCATACTACCGGTACTCGGATCGGGCAGTGCTGCCACGGCACGATTTCTCCTGGGGCCGTCACAGTTGCCGGGTTCCGCGATACACTCGGCGAGCGCTCAACTGACAACCACGAGCGGTTGGGCGGTTCAGTACAACCTGACTTCGGCGGGCTCCGCGGCATGGGACAACGTTGCCCAGAAGAACTTTCATGCGGAGGTGGCGATCGACCTGGACGGGATTATCGAGTCGGCGCCGATCATCCAACCGGGGCAGGCATCGTTCTCGTCCTTCGGCGGCTCCGGCGAGATATCCGGCAACTTTACCGAAACCACGGCCAAGAACCTGGCCCTGGTCCTGCAGTACGGGTCCCTTCCCGTGTCACTCAAGATCCTTACCAGCGAGACGGTCTCTGCATCATTGGGCCACTCATCGCTGACGGCGGGGCTTCTCGCGGGAATTGGCGGGCTTCTTCTGGTGCTCCTGTACATGGTTGCCTACTACCGCATCCTTGGGGTGGTCGTACTTGCCGGGCTGGTGCTTACGGCGGCATTACTGTGGGGAATCGTTTCGCTGATCGCACACACGAACGGCCTGACGCTGGACCTGGCAGGGGTGACGGGGATTATCGTGTCGATCGGTATAACGGTCGACTCATACGTCGTATACTTCGAGCGGCTGAAGGACGAGGCGAGGTCGGGTAGGTCCATCCGGACAGGGGTGGAGGCGGGTTTCAGGGGAGCGTTCCGGACGGTGCTCGCCGCCGACTTGGTGTCGTTGCTCGCCGCGGCGCTCCTGTGGTTCCTTGCGATCGGGACGGTGAAGGGTTTCGCTTTCTTCCTGGGCTTGTCGACGCTGATGGACATTTTTACGACATACTTCTTTACGCGTCCGTTCGTGATAGCGCTGGGTAGGTCGAGAGCGGTTACCGACGCCCGGGTCATCGGCATGGCGCGCGGTCTGGCGGTGGAGGCAAAGGTATGACGGCTCGCGAGCAGGAGATCGATGCGGGAGGAGCAGGGCTGACTGCGGTGACGGATGGAACCCCGGAGGCGGGGGTTGGCAGTGGCGTTGCTGGTCCGGACGTGGCGGCCCGCAACGGCAACGGCAAGGGCGGCGATGGCAACGACGGGCGCCCAACCGGCGGTGGGCTGCTCACCGGTCTCGGCGGTGCCTTCGGGCGGCTGTATCGGGGCGAGACGCATTTCGACTTCGTCGGTCGCAGGCGTGTCTGGTATACGGCTTCGCTGCTTGTCATCATTGCCGGGCTCGTGTCTATCGGGGTGAGAGGTCTCAATTTCGGTATCGACTTCCGGGGTGGCACGTCGTGGACGGTTGCGGCTCCGGGAAAGACGGTTCCGGAAGTACAGAGCGCGGTGCGGGCAGCGGGGCTCCACGGTGCGACCGTTGAGATCTTGGGAGGAAAGACGGTTCAGGTGGAGGCTGACCTTCTAGCGCTCCCGCAATCCAGGCAGTCTGCGATCAAGACTGCGGTCACCGATTCGCTCGCCCGGCTTGCGCACGTCTCGGCCGTGAACGGCGTTTCCAGAACGGATGTGGGTCCCACCTGGGGAGGCCAGGTAAGCCAGAAGGCGATCATCGCGCTCATGGCCTTCCTTATCGCTGTCGTGGTCTACATATCGTTCAGGTTCGAATGGAAGATGGCCATTGCAGCCCTTGCGGCGGTGATACATGACCTGCTGGTTGTGATCGGTGTGTACTCCCTGAGCGGCTTCCAGGTGACGCCCGACACGGTGATTGCAGTTCTGACTATCCTTGGTTACTCGCTCTACGATACGGTTGTGGTGTTCGACCGGGTCGGAGAGAACACGAAGGGCCTGGGCGCTCAGGGGCGCATGACCTACGAGGGCGTCGTTAACCTCTCGATGAACCAGGTGCTTGCACGCTCCATCAACACGTCGCTCGTGGCGATCCTGCCGGTCCTGTCGGTCTTGGTTATCGGTGCACAGATTCTGGGAGCAACGACGCTGCAGTACTTTGGCCTTGCCCTC
Source organism: Actinomycetes bacterium (assembly GCA_021816935.1). Lineage (GTDB taxonomy): Bacteria > Actinomycetota > Acidimicrobiia > Acidimicrobiales > JAMCPL01 > JAKAWR01. Next base: position 213,560 of record JAKAWR010000001.1, on the reverse strand, counting down.
GTGATCGGGCTGACATCAGGAGCGTACTCTTCGATTTTCATTGCGTCGCCGCTGCTCTCGGGCATGAAGGAGCGGGAGAAGCGCTACCAGACGCTCCGGGCGAGACTTGAGGCGCGGGCCGAGCGGATTGCGCTACTCACACCCAAGGAGGCGGCGTTACTTCGTGCATCCGGGGTTGGAGGCGGAGATCCACGCGCCAGCCGGCCAGGCGGGCGACCTCAGCGGGTCGGGCCCGGCGGGCGCGGTGGTGCCCCCCTGCGGCCGGGTGCGCCGATGCGTCCCGGAGCTACCCGTAAGGGAACCGCGTTGCCCGTGGTGGGTGCATCTGGAGACGAGAGCGCCGCGGGAAGCCTGAAGGATGCCCGGATTGCCGAGTTGGAAGCCGAACTAGCGAGGCTTAGCTCGGCGGGCGAGGGGGGTACAGGCGGCGGCGGTGACGAAAGATCCGGGAGGGAGGCCGCAGATGCCGTGAAGAGTGGCGTTGTGGATGGATCGTCTGGCGATACCGGAGTGGGATTGGGTGGTAGGTCGGGGTCCGGAGCTGGAGCGGGCACGGCCGGCGGGTCTCGGAGCGGATCCCAGGCTCGCCCGGGAGGGAATCGGCGAAAGGGCGGGAAGCGGCGCTGAGACGTGGCCTGCGTGCAGCGTGAGGGCCAACCGGACGCCGGGCGCTGCACCTATTGCCCCCGCAAAGCTGTCGCCAACCGGGTTGACACGGTCGACGTAGGCGCGCGCGGGAACCAAACGCTCTTCCGTAGCCAGCGAGAGCGAGGTGCCTCGCGTGGGGTAGACGTACCCGGCTAATCGCTTGCACTCCGGGCGCTCCGGGATGCCAGGTAGCGCTGCGGGGCGTCGGGGCGGTACTGGATGACTAGGCCGACACTACACTGGATATATGTCCGGGAAGGCCGTTGCCGTGAAGGGTGAGCCGGCTTTGCTCGTTGGCGCGCCGTTTCAGGAGTATGGCGACGGAGCGGGGCTCTCCGATGGACTCGCGAAGCATCCGCTGATCGAGAGGGCATACGCGCTGGCGTGTAAGGCCCATGATGGCCAGTTTCGGCGTTCCGGGGAGCCCTTCATCTCTCATCCGGTCGAGGTTGCTCGGACAGTGGAACGCTTGAGAGGCGGCGAGGCGGCTGTTGCTGCTGCGTTGCTGCACGACGTCGTGGAGGATACGGACGTTACCGTATCGGCGGTTGAGGATGCCGTGGGGCGTGAAGTCGCATTCATGGTTGACTCACTGACAAAGATCGACAGGTTGCAGTTTGCGTCGGAAGTTGAGCGGCAGGCCGCGACGATTCGAAAAATGCTCTTCGCGATTGGCCAGAACTCAAGAGTGCTCGTGATCAAGCTCGCAGATCGCCTGCATAATCTTCGTACGATCGCTGTTATGCCTCCGGCGACCCAGCGGAGGACGGCCCAGGAGACGTTGGACATTTACGCGCCGCTCGCCCACAGACTCGGGATCGAGGAGATCAAGTGGCAGCTGGAGGACTTGTCGTTCGCAACGCTTGATCCGCAGCGCTACGCCCAGATTGCCCGGATGGTTGCAATTCGGACACCTGAGCGCGACGAACAGTTGCGGCGTGCGGTTGAAGCTCTTGGGAAAGTGCTGGCTCGAGAGGGAATTACGGCCAAGGTAGAGGGCAGGCCGAAGCATCTGTGGTCGATCGCGGAGAAGATGGCAAGTGGCAGCAAGGAGTTCAGCGAGATCTACGACCTGGTAGGCGTTCGCGTGATCACCGAGAGCGAGAAGGATTGCTGGGCAGCACTGGGGGCAATCCATTCGCAGTGGACACCTGTCGCCGGCCGGTTCAAAGACTACGTAAACGCGCCTAAGTCCAATAAGTACCAATCAATCCATACTGCGGTCGTGGGCCACGAAGGTAAACACGTCGAGGTCCAGATCCGGACGGCTGAGATGCACGAGCGCGCCGAGAAGGGAATTGCCGCGCACTGGGAGTACAAAGAGAGAGGTCAGGGCTCTGCGGCACTGCGTAAGGATGAGATGGAGTGGCTGGGCGGCCTTATCGCCGATCACTACGAGGGGGGCAGCGACGACCCGATCGAGTTCATGGACGACCTGAAACTGGATCTGGCCAGAAAGCAGGTTTTCGTTTTCTCGCCCAAAGGGAAGCTGATCGAGTTGCCCGCCGGCGCTACCCCGATCGATTTTGCGTACACTATCCACACCGATGTGGGTCACCGCTGCGTGGGCGCGAAAGTGAACGGTCGGCTGGTCCCGTTGGACACGCGCCTCAAGTCTGCGGACCACGTTGAGATCGTGACGTCCAAGGCGGGAACTTCGGGTCCGTCGCGGGACTGGCTCGGGTTTGCCGTCTCGAGCCGGGCACGCAACAAGATCCGGCAGTGGTTCAGTCGCGAGTTGCGAGAGGACAGCATCGTTGCGGGGAGGGAGCACGTTGTGAAGGCTCTCCGGCGTGAGGGTGTATCCCTGCAGCGGGCAACGTCTTCGAAGGCGCTCGAAGAAGCGGTACGGCACTACGGGCAGGGATCCGTCGACGGCCTGTTCGCCGCGGTAGGAGCTGGGCACCAGTCTGCGGTGGCCGTTGCGGGCTACATTGCCCGAACGGTACTGGGCGATGGCGAGGCGGAAGAGACTTCCGTGCTGGCCGAGACGCCTAGAGCGTCGCGAAGAGTGGAAGCTGCCGGCCAAACGGGCGCGTCCGTCCAGGGTCTGGGGGGCGTGGTCGTTCATCCTGCTCGATGCTGCTCGCCGCTACCGGGCGACGCCGTCGTCGGGTTCATTACGAGGGGGCGTGGTGTGACGGTCCACCGCAGCGAATGTCCCAACGTAAGGGCTTTGTGTGACGCCGACAGGGTGCGCCTCGTGGAGGTGGAATGGAGTGCGGGATCGGGTGGCGCTCTCGTCGCAGGTATTGCCGTGGTCGCGGGGGAGCGTCAGCACGTTCTTGCAGACGTAGCGAAGGTGCTGTCCGATCATCACGCGGATATTCTCTCGTCGAGAACCGGGACTGGCGTTGATAGGATGCACAGGATGGTTTTCGAGATTTCGGTGGGGGATCCGGGGCAGCTGCCCCTGGTTCTCGCTGCCCTGGAGCGTCTCGACGGTGTGATGGATGCCTACCGCCTGATTCCGGGGCGGTCGCAGGCGCCGCGCCGGAACGGTCGATTGGGTGGCGACGGGTTTCGTTCGATGGGTGGGCCGAGATCAGCCGGAGCAAAGACGCCGCGGACCCCCCGCTGAGGCCTGCGGTGCTCAAGGGTGAAGTCAGATCGCTGACGGGTACGCACGATGTGCTTTGGCCTGAGTCCGAGCGGTGGGAACGGCTGATCTCCGGGTTCGCCCAACACGTGCGCAGTTACGGCTTCAGGCTGCTCATCACCCCGGTTATCGAGGAGACACGCCTTTTTTCACGTGGGATAGGCGAGGAAAGCGACGTGGTGGGCAAGGAGATGTACGTCTTCCAGGATCGGGGCGGACGGTCGGTCACTCTCCGTCCGGAGGGAACGGCACCTGTTGTTCGCTCCTTCATTCAGCACCGACCACCGGTCCCCTGGAAGGTATGGTACGTAACGCCGGCCTTTCGCTACGAGCGACCGCAGGCGGGTCGCTACCGGCAGCACCATCAGCTCGGCGTGGAGGTGATCGGCTCGTCATCGCCTGCCGTAGATGTCGAGGTGATCGAGTGCGCAGTTCGCTTCGTCGAGGGTCTGGGTATCACTGGCACGCGGCTCCTCCTGAACTCGATGGGCTGTCGCGACTGCAGGCCTGACTACGAGGAGCAACTGAGGAACTATCTTGCTGCTCTGCCCGGTAGTGCTGAGGCTCGCGAGGAGATCGGGGGGGCGAATGCCCTGTGCGAATATCATGCGGCGACCTATCGGGAAGCGCCCCTGCGAGTCCTCGACTGCAAGCGTGAGAGCTGCAGGCGATCCACCGGGGACGCCCCGCGCCTCGCGGCGGGACTGTGTGATGCGTGCAGGGAACACGCCTCGTTCGTTACGGCGGGGCTCGATGCACTTGGTGTGAATTACGAGCGCGACCATCGGCTTGTGAGAGGGTTCGACTACTACACTCGGACAACCTTTGAGTTCGTCTCGCCTGCGCTCGATGCCGCTCAGGACGCCATCGGAGGCGGTGGCCGTTATGACGGCCTGTCGGAGATACTCGGGGGTCCCGCTGCCCCATCGATCGGTTTCGGAATTGGAATAGAGCGGCTCCTGCTGGCGTCGGATGCCGGTAAGGGCGCTGGCGAGGGTGGCGGGAGCGATCGGATTTTCGTGGCTGATCTGACCGCGGGAAGCGCGCAGCTGACTGTGGCCTCCGAGCTCCGGCGTGCAGGGTTTTCAGTGGATTGCTCATTCGAGGAGCGGTCCTTGAAGGGCCTGCTGCGTACTGCGGATGGACTGGGGGCAGCAGCAGCGCTTATCATCGGCAGGAGGGAGTTGGACGATGGGACGGTTACGGTCAAGCCGCTGCGGGGCCAGGGGGAGCAGGTGACGGTACCCCGAGGCGAGATGGTGGCTGCCATCGGGCGGCTCGTCCGGGCCCCGGTGGGTCGGGACGCCGGTCCGGCTGATAGCTGATTCGGCGGGAGAGGAGTCGATTATGGACCAACGTACGATGGTGTCTACGCTTGCCGGTGCAGCCGGCAAGGAGGTGACGCTGTACGGCTGGGTAGATGTCGTCCGGGACCAGAAGGCGGTGCAGTTCATCGTCCTGCGTGACGAGTCCGGTAAAGTCCAGCTTGTCAACGACCGGGATGCGAGCGCCGGGATTGCGGAAACGATCGCCGGATTGACCCTTGACAGCACGGTCCGGGCTATCGGCACGGTAGAGCTGAACGATCGGGTCAAGCTCGGAGGCTTGGAGGTCCGTCTCGCTTCGTTGGAGGTGCTCTCATCCGCCGCGCCGGCCTTGCCCCTGAACGCCGAGTCGGCACTGGATACGCGGCTGGACTGGCGTTTCGTGGACCTACGTCGACCGGAGAACAGGTTGATTTTCGAGATCCAGACTGCGGTGGAGCAGTCCTTCCGGCGGACGTGGCAAGCGGATGGATTCCTCGAACTGCATTCGCCCAAGCTGATGGCGGGCGCCAGTGAGTCGGGTGCTGAGTTGTTCCGGGTGGACTACTTCGATACGTCGGCGTACCTCGCCCAGTCGCCCCAGTTCTACAAGCAGATGGCCATGGCGGCAGGCTTTGGAAGGGTGTTCGAGATAGGTCCGGTGTTCCGGGCGAACCCTTCATTTACATCGCGCCACGATACGGAGTTCACGAGCGTTGACGTCGAGATCTCGTGGGTTGAGTCCCACGAGGATGTGATGGCGTTCGAAGAGCGGCTCGTCGCCAACATGCTGGCCGACGTGTCGGGGGTATTCGGTGAGCGGATTCGGGAGACCTTTGGTACGGAGGTGCGGGTACCGACAGTCCCGTTCCCGAGGATCAGCCTGGCAGACGCGCTCCAGGCGATCAGAGCTCGCGGCTACGAGGTTCGCCGGGAGGCAGGCGACCTCGATCCGGAAGGCGAGCGCCAGCTGGCGGCATATATACAGGAGACGGCCGGCCACGAGTTCGTGTTCGTAACGGACTACCCCGTGTCTGTAAGGCCGTTCTATCACATGCGCCAAGCTGGGAACCCGGAACTGACAAAGAGCTTCGACCTACTGTGGAAGGGCCTGGAGATCACCACGGGGGCGCAGCGGGAGCACCGTCCGGAGCAGCTGGTGAGCCAAGTGAGGGAAAAGGGGATTCCTGAGGAAGGCCTGGCCTACTACCTCGACTTCTTCCGCTATGGCTGCCCGCCGCATGGCGGCTTCGGGCTTGGGCTCACAAGGGTGCTCATGATCCTTCTCGGGATGGCGAACGTGCGTGAAGTTACGTTCCTCTACAGGGGTCCCAACCGGCTCTTCCCGTAGAGCCTCAGCGGGCGAGGCGAACTGTTGCGTAGGGGTTGCGAGCAGTGTATAATGCCATCCTGTTACAACGACAAGGTGCCATTTCCCGCGCGAGCAGCAGCCGGGCCGGAAATGGAGAATCGGGAAGCCGGTGTGAATCCGGCACGGACCCGCCACTGTGAAAGGGTAGCCACCCATCCTGCGGGCAGGCCGGCTCAGGTGAACTGACCGTCCTCGCCGCAGCTGGCCACTGGCCGAGCGCCTGAGCGCTGGCCGGGAAGGCGATGGAGGGCGTTGATCCTCAGTCAGGAGACCGGCCTTGTCCTGGTTGGCGGTCGTGGCAACGACCGCTAGGAAGCGGAGGTCTTCTCATGCACGAATTGCCCGACGATCCGGGTTCCAACGTACCGTGGCGGGTGGAGACGAACGGCATCAATGTGCTTGGCGAGGATCAGTGCAGCGGTACGGCGCGTGACCTTTTCTGGGTCTGGTTTGCTGCGAACGTCGGGGTGCTCGATGTGATTATCGGCGGCATCGTCTATACCTTCCGGCTCAGCCTGTTCGAGATGGTGGTGGTGGTGGTGGGTGGCACCGTGGCGTCGTTTGCGCTCGTGGGGGTTCTGTCGGTGGCGGGGCTGTTGGGCAGGGCTCCTATGATGACGCTGTCGCGCCGCGTCTTCGGGTTGCGCGGGAATCTGGTGCCGGGTTTCGTGAGCTGGGTATCGCTTGCCGGCTGGGAGACGCTTGCCGTCATCACGGGAACTTTGGCCGTGATGGGCGTTCTTCAGATGGTGGCGCACCTGGGAGGAGTTGCCAGCGGCCTGGTGTCGCTTGCGGTGGTAGGCGGCATGTCGGTAGCCTTCGGCCTTCTCGGCCAGGCGACTCTCGTGGTAGTGCAGCGGTGGGGAAGCTGGATACTGGGAGGACTTACCTGCCTGGTGGCGGGCGAGCTTGTTCGGGGCGCTGGGTGGCATCAGGTCGCTACGGCAAGGGGAGGTTCGTTCCTCGGGGCGGTGCTTCCTGCTATGTCGATTGTGGTGGCATCGACGGGGCTCAGCTGGTCGAATGCCGCAGCGGATTACAGCCGGTATACGACCGCTGTGGCGGGCAGGCGCCGGGTGTTTCTTGCCGGCGTGGCGGGTGCGTCGGTTCCGATGGTCCTGTTGCTTTTCGCAGGCGTACTGGCAGGGTCGAGGGATGCCAGCTTGGCTTCGTCGCCTAATCCCGTCGATGCCATCCGGCATGCGCTGCCAGGCTGGATGGCGGTGCCGTACCTGCTGACGGCGGCAGCTGGGATGGTGGTTCAGGCAGACCTGGGGCTGTACTCTTCGGGCATGAACCTGCTGAACCTTCGCGTGCGGATGCGCCGGTCGAGGAGCGTACTGATCGATGCTGCGATAATGCTTGCCGGATCTATATACGTATTGTTCATTGCAAGAAACTTTCTCACTCCGTTCACCTCGTTTATCTTGATCCTCGGCGTCGGGCTTGCGGCGTGGGCCGGTGTGTTCGTTGCCGCATGGGCGTGGCCTAGCGGCAGGCCGTCCACAGCCGATCTTGCGGTGATCTACTCGCCGGATGTCTCGACCTCGATCGTGACGAGGGGGGTCGGCTGGCCGGCGATTAGCGGGTTCCTGGCCGGATCCCTTGCGGGCATCCTGACAAGCGCGTCGCCACTTTACACGGGCCCGCTGGCGCGAGGCATTTTCGCTCAGTCAAGCCTGTCCCTTCCGGTTGCAATGGCTGTGGCGGCCTCGGTTTTCGCTGTAGCTGCAGGAGGGATGAGTTTGGTGCGGAGGGTGCATTCTGCCAGTAGTAGGCAGGTCGGAGTGACGGGGAGCGTGACACAAGCGGATACCGGTCTTGAAGAGACGGCGGCGGTGCCGGCGTTGCAGGGGACTGGAATGAACGGCCACGCGTCGGCAGTGCTGCGTAAAGCTGCCGCTGGAAAAGGAGCAAAGTGATGCAGAGGTACGAATCGGCAGGCCGTGAGGTGGTCCCCGTCGACGAGGAGGCACGAGCTGAGGCGGCCAGGCGGCAGCTAAGCCTGACGAAGCCGCCGGGAGCGCTGGGCATGCTCGAGGAAGTCGGCAACCAGCTGTCGGCCATCGCTGGACGGTGCCCGCCGCCCGTTCCTGTAACGCCGTGGGTGGTGGTTTTCGCGTCGGATCACGGTGTTCTTGCCGAGGGAGTCTCGCCTTGGCCTCAGGAGGTCACGGGTCAGATGGTCCGGAACTTTGCCAGAGGTGGCGCGGCCATCAACGTGATAGCGCGGACGGTCGGTGCTTCGGTGAAGGTTGTCGACATCGGAATGGCTACGGACCTGCCGGGCGAGGTCGACGTGGTGAAGGCACGAGTCAGGAACGGAACGGGCAACATTGCACGGGAGCAGGCAATGTCCAGGGAGGAAGCCTCGGTCGCCCTCGACGCCGGCGTCGCGGTGGCTCACGAGCTTACCGGTGGGGGCGCGGATCTGCTGGTTACTGGGGACATGGGCATAGGCAACACGACGCCGTCGGCAGCGGTGATAGCGGTGCTCACCGGTTCGGACGTGGCGGAGGTGACCGGGCGAGGCACGGGGATTGATGACGATACGTTCTCCCGGAAGCTAGAGGTTGTACGAAAGGCGTTGTCGCGCGCGACGTCGGCGGGGATGGTGCGAAGTGATGGGCTCTCGGTGCTTGGACAGCTCGGGGGTCTGGAGATAGCCGGGATAGCGGGTCTTGTGATCGGCGCCGCGTCGAGGCGAGTTCCGGTACTGATCGACGGGGTGATCGCGGCCGCGGGGGCGCTTGTGGCCGCCTCGATCTGCCCAGCGGCAGGGGGTTACTGTATTGCCGGGCACCTGTCCGTCGAACCCGGTGCGCGTGCGGCATTGCGGTCGTTGGGGCTGAGGCCGTTGCTGGACCTGTCGATGCGGTTGGGCGAGGGAACGGGCGCTGCGTTGGCGGTGCCGATCGTGGGGGCGGCCGCACGACTTCTCTGCGAGATGGCCACCTTCGAAAGTGCGGGTGTGGCAGAAGTCTGAGCCGGCCGGGCGATAGATGGCGGCGGATAGATGTCGACGGGGCAAGAGAGGCCAGGTCCGAACGCACGGGAGCCAACGACTCCCTTGTCCCACCTCTCTATCCGCTGAGGCTCTAAGGTAGTGGTGATGTCGGAGTCCGTGTCGGAGGTACTACAGGTTCGATGTGAGGGGGGCGCTCCCCAAAGGGATGGGGACTTCGACGTCGTCATCGTCGGGGCGGGCCCGGGGGGCTACGCAGCCGCCCTCTACGGCGCATCGGCGGGGCTGCGGGTGGCACTGATCGAGCGCGACAAGCTCGGGGGTACATGCCTTCAGCGTGGATGCGTACCGGCCAAGGCCCTTCTCGAGACGGCCTCGATGATGCGACACGTCACCGGGGCCGGGGATTTCGGGATCGAGACCGCTGGGACGGCGACCCTGGACTTCACGAGGAGCCAGGGGCGGAAGGACCGGATCGTGTCCGAGCTCACACGGGGGCTTAGGGGGCTACTCGAAGGGAGGCATGTCGAGATCATCGAGGGCACCGGAACGCTACTTGCCGGAAGGAGGGTGAGAGTAACCGGGCGGGCCGGTGACTCCCAAGTGCTCCAAGGCGCGAACGTGATCCTTGCGACGGGATCGGAGCCGCTTTCGATTCCCGGCTTCGACATTGACGGTGATCGGATCATCTCATCCGATGGGGTGTTCTCGCTCGAGAGCGTTCCGTCGACACTGGCGGTCATAGGTGGGGGTGCGGTGGGCGTAGAGTTCGCGTCCCTCTTCTCGGATCTCGGCTCGGATGTGACAATCCTGGAGATGCTTCCGTCGCTCCTGCCCGGTTGCGACGAAGACGTCTCGGCCGTCCTTCAGCGCTCCTTTAAGAAGCGCGGCATACAGGTGCGAACAAGCACTCCGGTCGAAGGCCATGCGCTTGAAGGGGACATTACCGTGGTCGAGGCAGGGGGGGAACTGTTGGCCGTAGAACGGGTCATCGTTGCCGTGGGCAGGAGGCCTGTGGCAGCGGGTGCGATCGATCCGGAAAGCGGTGTCGAGGTCGACGAGAAGGGCTATGTCGTGGTCGATCCGCTCTGCCATACGGGGCGGGACGGGATCTGGGCCATAGGCGACGTGATTGCAACCCCGCAACTCGCTCACGTGGCGTTCGCCGAGGCGATTCTGGCTATTCGGGGCATACTGCGCGAGCCGGTGGTGCCCATCGACTACTCGCGGGTGCCGTGGGCGGTCTATAGCCATCCGGAAGTGGCCTTCGCAGGGCTGACAGAGCGCAAGGCGACGGAGCTGGGCTTCACCGTGAGAACTACGAGGGTGCCACTCAGGGGCAATTCCCGGGCGAGGGTTATTGGGGATACTGAAGGCATGGTGAAACTCGTAGTAGATGGAGCCGAAGACCGGAACGGGCGGATTCTTGGAGTTCATATCGCTGGGCCATGGGCGACGGAGATGTTGCCGGCAGGCTACCTGGCGGTGAACTGGGAGGCTACCGCATCCGACGTGGCCTCGCTGATGCAGGCTCACCCAACGCTTGCGGAGGCGTTCGGCGAGGCCGCCATTGCACTCACCGGAAGGAGACTTCATGCCGGATGAGTCCCATTTAGAACGGGGAGTTGAGGTGGACGTCACGATGCCTCAACTCGGGGAAACCGTCGCCGAGGCGACGGTTTCGAGGTGGTTGAGAGCAGTCGACGACCATGTGGAGGAGGGCGAAGCACTTCTGGAGGTCTCATCCGACAAAATCGATATGGAGGTTCCGTCGCCTGCTACGGGTAGGCTGGCAGCGATTCTGGCTACAGAGGGCGAAACGGTTGCGTCCGGAGCGTTGCTTGCGATCATAGAGCTCATGGATGACTCCGGCAGCCTGGTGGACGGTACCGGCGGCACGGGCAGCACTGGCAGCATGACGATGGCTCAGGCCAGGAAAGCGCCCACGGGCTCGGAGGGACCGGTAGCCGATCTCGACGAGGCTAACGCTGCAGGAAAGGTTGATGCTCAAGGTCAAGTAGGGGTTGCAAGTGCGACATTGGAGGCTGCAGTGGGAGGCGCTGCTGAGGCTACGGGAGAGGTTGGCATCGGCGTCGAGGGCAGAGCAGGGAGCGCATTGCGCGTTGAGGGCCCGGGCGAGGTGCGTGGTGTGGCCGGTCGGGCCGGCCAGGGTCCCGACCTGACGGGTTCGCCCATCGTAAGGAGGCTGATGCGTGAGCGGGGAATCGAGCCGGCGTCGGTCGCCGGGTCGGGTCCAGGCGGCTTGGTTACGAGGAGCGATGTGCTGTCCTATATCGATCGGACCTCCTACGAGAGAGGGCCGGTGCATGGGGAAGTGTTTCCCGCTGGGACGGTGGAGGCTGGACGCGAGGGAGGCGGAGCGCCGCCGACCGCTCCGGCGGCGGCCGGATTCGTGGGCAGTACGGCAAGCCTGCCGGTGGACGAGGTGGTGCCTTTCGACAGCATCCGACGCTTGACGGCAGAGCGCATGGTGCGATCGAAGGCGGCTGCGGCGCATACGCTTGTATCCCTCGAGGCCGGGTACCAGGCTGTTGAGAAGGTTCGTAGGGAGGTCGGTCCCCGTTTTAGCGAGGAAGAGGGATTCTCGCTGGGTTACTTGCCGTTTGCCGCTCGGGCCTGCGTTGAGGCGCTGAAGCGGTGGCCGAGGCTGAATGCCTCGGTGCAGGGGGATTCGCTCGTTATTCACCATGAGATCAATTTGGGAATCGCGGTTGACCTCGACCACAACGGGCTGATCGTCCCAGTCCTTCACCGGGCGGACGACCTCGGCCTCAGGGGGATGGCACGCTCAATTCATACGGCCGTCACAAGAGCCCGCTCAAGGCAGTTGACGCCTGGCGACATTGCTGGCGGGACTTTTACCATAACCAATCCTGGTCCCTACGGTACGTTCATGACGGTGGCCATCATCAACCAACCCCAGGTGGCAATCCTGTCGACGGATGGAGTATCCCGGAAGCCGGTGGTTGTGACGGGAAAGGACGGGGAAGAGTCCGTTGCGATCAGATCCATGGGGATGCTTGCGATCTCTTTTGACCACCGGGCCGTCGATGGTGCCTATGCTGCGGCATTCCTGAAAGAAATCGCCAACGTTCTCGGAGGCCATGATTTCCAGTCGGAGCTGTGAGGCGGTGCTGCACGCCAGATGGCTTGGCAGGGTTCGCTACGAGGAGGCGCTGTGGTTGCAGAGGGCCGTCGCCCGCAGGTCTGCGTCGGATTACCTGCTTCTCATGGAGCATCCGCACGTTTATACGACCGGTCGTCACGGAGCACCTTCGAACGTTCTCGTGGGCGTTTCGGAGCTCGAGGGAGGGCTCCTACGCGTGGACAGGGGTGGCGATGTCACCTACCACGGGCCGGGCCAGTTGGTAGGTTATCCGATCGTTCAAGTGGGGCGCGACTATGGTGTCGCCGATCACACTGCCAATATCGAGCAGCTGGTGATCAGGGTACTCGGGCGGCTGGGAATTGACGCGCAGCGTCGTGCGGGGCTTCACGGGGTCTGGGTCGCCGGTAGCGCCCCTCGCAAGATCTGTTCTGTGGGTACAAGACTCCAGCGGGGCAGGACGCTCCACGGGTTCGCACTTAACGTGAGTACCGACCTCGTCCGGTTCGAGCCGATCATGCCATGTGGAATCGAGGGGGTTGAGATGACATCGGTCAGGAGCGAGGGCTCGCAGGCGTCGATGGCGGAAATTGTTTCAGCGGTATCAGAGGAGGCTGGAGGGATATGGGGCTGCGGCGGGGTTGATTTTGCCTCCGTGGGCTGGCCGCTGACGCAGTCCGGTGGGACGGCGAATGAGGGCGAGCGGCGCAGCCACGACCGGTCTCGGTCCGGTGGGATGGCGAAAGGAAGGAGTGGCGAAGCGCCACTCCTTCCGAGATCCCTATCCGCGGAAGCTCTTGGGCCAGTCGCTGCGCATGACGTCTCGCCGGTACAGGGGCGTATACCGTTAGCGGCACCGGTTTCGCGGAAGCCGCCATGGATGCGGCCGAAGGCGTCCATGGGTCCGGCTTTCGCGGGGCTAAAGGCGCACCTAAGTGGAAGCGGGATCGTGACAGTCTGCGAGGAGGCAGGCTGCCCCAACATTTTCGAATGCTACTCCGCCGGTACCGCAACATTCATGATGAACGGTGACCGCTGCACCCGCAATTGCGGCTTCTGCTTGGTCGATACCCGGAGGCCGCTGGCTCAGGACCCCGACGAACCTTCGCGGGTGGCCCGGGCTGTAAGGGCAATGGGGCTCGGCCATGTAGTGGTGACCACCGTAGCGAGAGACGATCTTGTGGACGGTGGTGCCGGTGCGATGGCGGAGGTCGTCAAGCAGGTCCGGCTTGTAGCACCCAGGGCCGTCGTTGAGCTTCTCATTTCGGATCTCAAGGGCGACCGGAGGGCACTCGATACTGTGTTCGCAGCCCTCCCGGACGTGCTGAACCACAACCTTGAAACCGTGGCACGCCTCCAGCGCGCTGTCAGGCCACAGGCAGGCTACGCTCGGAGCCTGGCCGTGCTCGCCAGGGCGGCACAGGCGGGGTTGGTCGTGAAGTCCGGGCTCATGGTCGGTCTGGGAGAGACCTACGGCGAGCTCATGCAGGCTATGGAGGACATTCGCGCGGCCGGTGCCACCATGCTGACCGTCGGGCAGTACCTCAGACCGTCTCGATCGAAAGTTGCCGTGGTCCGGTGGTGGGAGCCGGAGGAGTTCGGCCATATCGCCTCTGCGGGATATGGCATGGGATTCTCCCATGTTGCCGCGGCCCCGCTCGCTCGGTCCAGCTATCATGCCCGCGAAGGATACGCGGCGAGAGGGAGCTCGAGCACGAGTGAAGTATCCTGATCGAGTGACGTCTGCGACACGCCTTCCTGACCGAGCCGGCAGTGCCACTTTGCCCTTGCGCAGTCGTGGACGCCACGGGAGCCGGCCAGGATGCTGCTGAAGTGCCGGTATTCCGTTCGCCTGCGCCGGGCTCTTCGCTGAGCGCGCCCCTGCGGGGCACAGGGGCAACCGGGACGGCGGTGGCCAGTCGGAGCGGGGCCTACTCCAACGAAATCCGGCCAGGTCCCACCGTCTCCAGTCATAGAAGGCGGGGATCGAGCATAATGGGCGACCTACTTGCGCTGGCGATGCAGGCAGTTCTCACGGCGACGTTCTTCTATCCGGCAATCGGGCGGGGAGCGGTGTTCGGGAACATGGCTTTCATGAACGTTTATCCAGTCACGTCGCACATGTTCAGCCACGTGCACACTATTGTCACCTCGGACCAGGTCGCTCAGACGGCTCCGTGGCTGCTTCTTGATCGCCAGGCTGTCCGCTCGATGCAGATTCCGCTCCTTAACCACTACAACCTTCTCGGGATGCCACAGTTCCTCAACTTCCAGTCGGCGCCGTTCTCCCTGCCGCACCTGATCTCGTATCTGTTCCCTGCCTCGTTCGGCTACACGGTGTCGATGTTCGTGGGTCTGTTCATCGCGGGATCGGGAGCGTATGCGGCATCGAGGGTACTCGGAACGAGCATCGCGGGCGGACTCGTCGCGGGTGTAACCTTCGAGTTCTCGGGATCGCTGGCGAACTGGATGGGTTGGCCGCAGGGTCAGGCTACGGCCTGGATCGGTTGGATAGTGTTCTTCGCCGTCTTGGCCTGGAGGGGGAGGAGACCGGCTTGGTCGATTTCCGGCCTCGCGGTGTCTACGGCGTTCCTTGTATACGCGGGGCACCCCGAGTCGATCCTGCTCGACGGCACGGCTGTTGCCCTTGCAGGGGCGCTGGCGGCGGCTGCTGCGCTCTTCACGGGACGGATCGACCGAAGCCGGGCCGTGGCGGGTGGGATGAGGGTGGCCCTGGGTGCTGCGATGGGTGCAATGCTGTCCGCCCCGCTGTGGCTGCCCGGTGCCCAGCTCCTTGACAGCTCTACGCATGCGACGGGAGCGGGACCGTATAATTCCCTCCCATTCAGCGGCATCATTCTCCTACTGGTTCCGGGTTACGTCGGTTACCCCAATACGGGCAGCCACTACTTCGGACCTTCAAATTTTTTCGAGATCAGTTCCGCCGTTGGCCCACTCGCGGTTGCGCTGGCCGCTGTTGCACTTCTGCGGCTCCGGAAGCGCTTGGCTCCGCTCGCTCTGGGCGCTACAGCCGTTCTGCTCGGGGTGATCGTGTACGCTCCGCCTCCACTGGTCAGGCTAATCCGTGCAATCCCGGCCACTCATGGAATCGCGATGACGCGCCTGTTGATGCCGATCGGGTTCTGCATCGCCGTACTTGCAGGCCTGGGGTTCAGCCGGCTCATGTCGGCCTCGTCGCCGCCGAGAGGCGTGTCCTCGCCGGGCGCTTCGGGTGCCGACGGGGCCGTGAGAGCTTCGGATCGGCCACGACGCAACCCCTACCTCTTCGATCGGGTGGTGTTCATTTCAGCAGCCCTTGCAATGCTCGTAGTTATAGGGGTCTTGATCATCCATCGTGAGTTCGGACACGACATTTCCGTGGCTGACAGGCGTATCCAACTCAACGCGCTCGGATTCGCGCTCGCCTCGCTCGTAGCGGGCTCGACGCTTCTTGCGGTGTGGACGTTTCTGCGGGAAGCGCAGCTGACTGCTACTGACAGTCGTGAGCGGCACGCTGCTCTGCAGGGTGCCGCTCTCTGGCAGGTCATGACGTTCGCCGCGGCGGTTCTCGCTCAGGTGGCATTGCTCATGCCGGTACCGGCAGATGCAGCGAGTTACAGCCACCGGTATTTCCCTACGGATCGGACGGTGAATCAGGTTCAGAAGCTCGTCGGCAACCATGCTCTTGCCGCCGGTCCCGCGCCACCGGGCGTCGCGGCAATCCCAGCCACGGTATCCAATCCCTCGATCGGATTCCTGCCCGAGACGAACATTGCCTACAGCGTTGCGGTATTCGCATCATACGACCCCATGACCCAGAAGGAGTACCTTAAGTCCTTGGAACGCTTCGGTGGCGTCCCGAGCAGCACTGTCCTTAGCCCGGGGATTCTCGATCCGGCGATAGGTTCCGCGTCCATCGCCCGGCTCTATGGAGTTCGGTACATACTTTCGCAAGTTGGCCCGGGTGGCGGCATAACCGTACCGTCTGGGACGACCCTTGCCATGAGGAAGGATAGCTTCTCGATTTTCAGCGTTCCAGGGGCGGTTCGCCTGTCGGTCGAGCCGAAGTCGTCCGTGGTCAAGAGTGCTGAGGCCGGCGATACGAGTGCCGGACGGGTACTGTCGTGGCGATGGTCCTCGAACAACTCGATAACCGCCAGCGTCAAGGCCACAGAGGCTGCCACGCTGCTGGCGCGCTTTACGTACCTTCCGGGATGGCATGCCGTCGTGAACGGCCGGAGTGTGCCCGTTCGAAAAGCCGTGGGCACCATGCTCTCCCTGTCTGTGCCAAAGGGACGTAGTCGGGTTACGCTCACCTACTGGCCGGCCGCTCTGACGGGTGGCATTGTTCTGGCAATTGGCGGGGTCTTGATCATCCTCGCGATGCTTGCTGTTACCTACGGGGCGCTGCCCGTCGAGCGCAGCAAGGGAGCGCGCCATGCCGCCCGGGCACGCTCGGTGCTGGCGGGCTGACGCGCCGGGTGGACGCACGAGCGATCGAACGGCGAAGCTCCGGCTTGGACCGGAGCGTAGCCACTGCCCGCTGGTCAGGCAACGAAATACTTCGCCTGGGGGTGGTGGCAGATGATGGCGATGGTGGACTGTTCGGGTACGAACTGGAAGGTTTCTGTCAGCTCGACACCGATCCGGGCTCCTTCTAGAAGGTTGTAGGCCTTTTCGTTGTCCGTCAGGTCGGGGCAGGCCGGGTAGCCCCAGGAATACCGGCCCCCACGGTGGCGCTGCCTGAAAAGATCGGCTACGCTGCCTCCGTCCTCCACCCCGAAGCCCCATTCCTGGC
Source organism: Actinomycetes bacterium (assembly GCA_021816935.1). GTDB lineage: Bacteria > Actinomycetota > Acidimicrobiia > Acidimicrobiales > JAMCPL01 > JAKAWR01. The sequence goes on along the minus strand of JAKAWR010000001.1, from coordinate 196,747 downwards.
GGATGCGCTTGTGCCAGTATTCGGCCAGAGCCTCGGTGAGCTCGACCCCGAGGCCGTGCAGGCGCACGTATGCCCCGTACTCGTTAGCCTCAAAAAGGCGGCCCGCCTCGAGCGTTACCTGGTTGCCCATGGTTACGAGCTGGAACGCTGCCCAGTCGGTTTCACCACAGTCCACGGGTCGGAAGAAATCCGCGATGCACAGGTACGGCGGTTCCTGTTGGCGGGGAAAGCGGAACCTCTGCCGCTCCTCACGGCGCTTGTCGTCGGAGTAGATCACGACGTCGTCAGCTTCAGAGGCGGCCGGAAAATATCCCCATGCGACCTGTGGCACGAGGAGGTCCTTCTCGCGCGCGAGTGTAAGCTCGGAGCGCAGCACGTGGTCAATCCGCTCCTTGAACCGGGAATCGGTTTCCGCCGATTCCTTGTCCGGCCGGAAGCCCCATTGATTGCGGTAGAGGGCAGTCTTGTTCAGGTACGGGACTATCTCATCGAGGGGAATGCCTTTGGCGATCCGGGAGCCCGTGAACGGGGGCGGGAAAACGGGGTTAGTGGATATGACCTCCGGGGAACGGGAGGGCAGGGTCGCGGCTGTCCCCGTGTTCCCGCCGGACGCCGCGAGGGCTGGATCCTCTCCTCCCGGAGCCAGGCGGCGTCTCGATGACGATCGTGCTGCGCTCTGTTCCCGTCCGAAGGCGGGATCGTCGACTTCGGATCTCTTGAGCGACATGAGGCGATCCATCACCGATAGGCCCTCGAACGCGTCCTTTCCATAGAAGACGCGGCCTTCATAGACCTCCCGGAGGTCCCTCTCCACGTAACCGCGTGTCAAGGCTGCCCCACCGAGGATCACGGGGATGGCGGCAAGAGAGCGTTCGTTGAGCTCGACGAGGCTATCTCGCATTACGATGGTTGACTTTACGAGCAAACCGCTCATACCGATAGCGTCGGCCCCGTGCTCTTCGAACGCGTCCAGCATCTGCGACAGCCCTACCTTCGTTCCGAGGTTTACCACCTTGTAACCGTTGTTGGTCATGATGATGTCGACGAGGTTCTTGCCGATATCGTGAACGTCGCCCTTTACGGTCGCAAGCACAATTGTGCCCCGCTGCGACCCGGCGTCCCTGTCCATGCGAGTCTCGAGGTAGGCCACCGCCGCCTTCATGGTCTCGGCAGACTGGAGGACGTAGGGTAGCTGCATCCTGCCCGAACCGAACAGCTCACCGACTACCTTCATGCCTGCGAGAAGATGGTCGTTGATGATTGCGAGCGGGTCGAAGCCACCGTCCATAGCCGCGTCCAGGTCGCCCTCGATGCCGTTGCGGTCACCATCGACTATGCGTTGGGAGAGGCGGCGCTCTACCGGCCAGGAGGAGCGGTCCTCAGCCTGTTCCGCGGGCGACGGAACCGAGCCGGGATCGAGGAGCATCAGCGCTTCTAGAGGGTCGTAGCCGGGCCTGCGCCGGTCGTAGACAAGATCAAGTGCGGCTGTGACAGCCTCTTCAGGAATGCGGCTCAGCGGGGAGATGTTGCCGGCATGGAGGATGGCGGCGTCGAGTCCTGCTTCGATGCACTCGTGGAGGAAAACCGAGTTGAGGATGGGGCGCACGCCGGGTGTAAGTCCGAAGGAAATGTTGGACAGGCCGATTACGGTTGACGCGTCAGGAAGCGCCTCCTTGATCAGGCGAATGGCCTCGATGGTCTCCAGACCGTCCCTGCGGGACTCCTCCATTCCGGTGGTGATGGGAAGTACGAGTGGGTCTACCAAGACGTCGTGAGGGTCGAGGCCGTAACGACCGGTAGCCAGTGAGCTGATGGACCTTGCCGCGCGAAGCTTCCAGGCGGCGTTACGTGCCTGGCCCTCGGAGTCGATGCAGGTTGCCACCACTGCTGCCCCGTAGTCGCGTGCAAGGGACAGGAACAGGTCGAGGCGCGTGCCGCGAGCGTCACCGTCTTCGAGGTTCACCGAGTTCAGGATTGGCTTGGAGCCGAGCAGTTCCAGGGCGGTCTTGGCAACGTTTGCCTCGGTTGTATCGATCATCAACGGAGCGGTTGCCCGGGACGCAAGTCTCGACACGACCGCCTGGATATCTGCAGTACCGTCTCGACCGGTGTAGTCGACGCACACGTCGAGTACGTGCGCTCCGCCACGCTCCTGCTCCCTGGCGATTGAGGCGGCCAGATCGTGATCCGCCGCGAGTACTGCGTCCCTGAAGCGCTTGGAGCCATTGGCGTTCGCACGTTCCCCGATGACGAGAAAAGAGGTCTCCTGGCGATAGGGCACGTGGGCAAAGAGGGACGAGATGCCCGGCTCCGGCTGTGGGCTCCGGGATGCCGGGTGAACATCGGCAAGCCTCGCAACGACCGCCTCGATGTGTTCGGGTGTCGTTCCGCAGCAGCCGCCGACGATGGAGACGCCATACTCGGTCACGAAGCGATGAAGGTGCGAGGCCAGGTCCTCGGGCGTGAGGTCGTAGTGCATCCGGCCGTCCACGACGGAGGGAAGGCCGGCATTGGGTTGAACCGAGATCGGATATCTGGAGTAGCGGGAAAGGTAGCGGACATGCTCGCCCATCTCCTGGGGTCCTGTGGCGCAGTTCATGCCGATGATGTCCGGGGTTAGTGCGGATAGGGACGTGAGAGCGGCGGATATCTCCGTGCCAGCGAGCATCCTCCCGGTTGACTCGATCGTGACCTGGACCTGGATCGGGAGCCTCAGACCGAGGGCGAGCATGGCGCGCCGAGTGCCCTCGATGGCGGCCTTCGCCTGGAGGATGTCGAAAATCGTCTCTACGAGCAGTACGTCGACGCCGCCCTCGATGAGTGCTTCCGCTTGAGCCTGGTACATGCATCGGAGGATGGCGTAGGTGGTCTGTCCAAGACTTGGTGATTTGGTTCCGGGGCCCATCGATCCGGCAACGAAGCGGCGAGCAGGGAAGCGCCCGTGCGTAGACGCTCTTTCTCGAGCCGTCGCCGCGTCAGCAGCGCTCCGGGCAATCCGAGCAGCCGCGAGGTTGATATCCCTGGCTCGGCCGGAGATGCCGTATTCGGAGAGGACGATCTCGTTGGCTCCAAAGGTATCGGTTTCGACAACCCTCGATCCGGCCGCAAAGAAACGCTCGTGGAGATCGTGGATAACTTCCGGCTTGGACAGGCAGAGCATCTCGTTGCAGCCATCCAGGTCCCTTCCTCCGAAGTCTTCCGGTGTCAGGCCGAGGAGCTGAAGGTTCGTTCCCGTAGCGCCGTCAAAGATCAGCAGTCGATTGGCTGCCGCATCGAGATATTCTGTTCCCCCCTCCGGGTAATCCAGCGATTCGACCTGTACTGCGGTTGACGATGTGGTCTCAACGTCCCGCGCGTACATAACGCCGGCAGCATTCCTCCGGCTGGCGGACGTTGGAGCGGGTCCCATATCGATACATTAACCGGCGGGGCGACGACGTCCGATCGACGTCCGAGTGACCGAATGGCGAAGCACGATCCCGTAGGTTGGTTATCGACCCGCCAGCTCGGGAGGCTCCGTGCGCGCGAGCACAGGCTGTCAGTGAGGGACCGCTCTACGGGCTTTGCCCACCTGGGTGGCCGGTTCGGACCTTCTCAACGCCGACTAATCGGTCGACTTCGCCTGAGCTCGCAATTCCATTATACGGCCGGTCTGGCGAGATGTCCAGGGTAAGTTGTGCCGAGCGCTCGGTATCGGCATCCCGCGTGGTCGTCCCAGGAGGCCACCTGGGTGGATTCCAGCTGCTCGAGTTACGCAGCGGCGTCGTGGATGCACGTTAAGATCGTGGCGATGAAGAGACCGTCCGAGGCCGCGGTGCGCATCACGACAAGAAAGGGTGACGACGGGACGACTGGCGTGCTGTTCGGGGGGCGTGTGACAAAGGACAGTGCCGGGATCAAGGCCGTTGGTGCCGTTGACGAGGCGCAGGCGGCAATCGGCGTGGCGAGGGCCTACCTTGGGAAGGACTTCGGGGAGGCACAGGCGTCCGTCGAAACGAGAGAGGTTCCCCGATTCGACGCTCTGCTCGTACGGGTTGAGCGTGACCTCTGGATTCTAATGGCCGAGGTGTCGGCCGGAACGAATCGCTCCCGGCTGGAGCCTGGCAAGACTGCCGTTACTGCCGCCATGGTCGAGGCATTGGAGGAGCGGATCGAGGCGTTGGGAGCGGGTCTGGTTGTCGATCGGGGCTTTGCGGTGCCGGGAGGAAGCCTCGGCGGAGCATTGCTCGATGCGGCGAGGGCGGCAGCGAGAAGGGCTGAGCGTTATGTCGTCGCAGCCGGCCGCCTCGGCGAAGGGGGAGAGCCGGCTCTATCGCGAGGAAGCCCAGGGTCGGTGGCAGATCCGGGGATCGGTGCCGGAGGCGACGGCAAGGAACAGCGTACGTCGTACGGGATCCGGTACCTGAACCGGCTGTCGGATCTGCTTTGGGTGCTGGCAAGGATCGTCGATGGGCCGATGTCGGCGCAAGGGGGAGGCTGAAATGGTCGCCGGAAGCGCCGGGGCCGTGTCGTCGCGCAGATCCAGGCGGATTGGCTACGTTGTTATCGACGTGCCGGCTGTTTCGCCACGCTTGCTCTTCGGAAGCGCCACGGAGAGCGGGAAGGGGGTCGTGGGCGTTCTTGTAGAGGAGGGCAACGGTTCACCGGTCATACCCTCGAGCGAGCTCGGTATCTTTCCGGAACTTGCCAGTATTGGGGAGTGGGGGATTCTCGAAAGGGAGCGCTTCACTGGCGCAGCGGGGCAGTCGCTTGCCCTGGGGAGGTGCCGGATGACGGGGGGTCCGTCATCGGGGAAAGGGGCGGCTGGGGGGGCTCCATGCAGCATGGAATGGGTTGTACTGATCGGGACGGGCCGAGCAGTCGGTGCTGAGGTAACCATGGGCGAGGGTGCTTCCGCGAAGGATACTGCAGGCCCGGAGGACGGGCTGGAAGGCGGCAGGTCGCGTCGCTATCAGGGTTCCCACTTCGCAGTCGACCATCCAGCAACGTCCAGGGCAGAGCGCTTCAGGGCTGCGGGCGCGGCATTCGCCTGCGTCGCGGCCGGAGGGACTGCCGGAGCGCTTCTGCTCCCGCCGGAGATCACCTGTGGCGAGGGGGACGAAAGGAACGAAGCGCTGTCGGGGTTGGCGGAGGGTCTGTGCCTCGCCTGCTACAGATTCGACGAGTTCAAGAGCGAGCCGGGCGGCGGCTGCAATGGGGAGCGTCTCGTTTTCGCAGAGCTGCGTTTCAATCTGGATGATGAACAGGGTGGCCGGCGCGGCGCTACCGGCTCGCGGAGCGTTCGGTCGTCCGCCCGGGACGCTCTTTCGCGTGCGGAGGACGTGTGCAATTACGTCAGCTTCGCACGGGACCTTGTCAACCTGCCCGCAGGATCGCTCGGCCCTGGCGGCTTCGCAAAGCGAATCGGCAGCGAGGCCCGCTCCCAGGGCGTCATTGTGGAGTCGTGGGACGATCGGCGGCTGGTGAAGGAACGCATGGGGGCCTTACTTGGCGTAGCTCGAGGATCGGTGGAGACGCCGAGACTGGTGATCCTGCGGTACTCCGGGGGAGAGCCGGAAAGGGTGAGTACACCGAGTGCGAGCAAGCGGCAGGGGAGTGCTGCGCGGTCAAGACGGAACCTGGCTCATGTGGTGTTGGTTGGCAAGGGAATCACTTTCGACTCGGGCGGGCTGTCTCTGAAGGCTGCGAACTCGATGACGACCATGAAGACGGACATGAGCGGTGCAGCTGCTGTCTGCTGCGCGACTATCCTGGCGGCTAAACTGCGACTGGCTGTACGCGTGACGGCGATCGCGCCGCTCGCGGAGAATATGCCCGGCGGCGGTGCCACCAAGCCGGGAGACGTCCTGACTGCGCGCAACGGAACCACGATCGAAGTGCTCAACACCGACGCGGAAGGGCGTCTCGTCCTCGCCGATGCACTGAGCCTTGCAGTCGAGGAGGCACCCGATGCAGTGGTGGACGTGGCGACGCTGACCGGTGCTGCGGTGGTGGCCCTGGGTAACGGCGTCGCCGGGCTCTTCGGCAGCTCACGGGACCTGCTGGAGCGTATCGAGGATTCGTCGGAGCGAACAGGTGAAGCCGTATGGCGGATGCCGCTCCCTGACGGCTACTCGGATCACCTCGATTCAGACGTGGCCGACCTCAGGAATACGGGCAATCCCGGGGGAGAGGCGGGAGCGATTGCGGCAGCAATGTTCCTCCGGCGGTTCACGGGCGACGTTCCGTGGGCGCACTTGGACATGGCGGGGACGGCCCGTGCGGCCACCGGCAAGGGCTACCTGCACAAGGGAGGCACCGGCTTCGGCGTCAGGTTGCTCGTCGACCTGCTTGCTCACATCTGAGGCATCGCGGCCCACATCCGGGATTCGTACATCCGTCGGGTGTTTGCCCCGCCTGTCAGGCTCCGAAGCTCGGTCGGTCGCCTGGTGGTCAGCCCGGCCGGATCGCGAGGTCCCTATCCGCTGAGGCTCTTAACCGTAGTGGATACCGACGATGAACAGGACGAAGGCAGCCGCAATCAGGATCCCGGAAAGCACACCGAGGAGCCGGCCAGCCCCACCACGCGATCCACCAAGACCGGTGAGGGCGGCAAACACCAGCGCTACCGCACCGACCGCGCCTGCCAAGCCTCCCACCTCTTCCAACTTCCTGGCTGCGCTCGCTGTCAATGCGAGTATTACCATTGGCATAACAACAAGCTTAGCCGACCGGTCGATCGCTGGCGTGGGCCGGCCGCAGTGCCCGTATGGGCCCGGGGGTTCATAGCTGGCAGTGCGGGCAGTAGAAAGTCGACCGACCGTTTACCTTGTCGCGGGCGATGGGGTGCTTGCAGCGGGGGCAGGGTTTACCTTCTCGGTCGTAGACATTGTGCTGTCCCTGGTAATTGCCGGTCTCACCATAAAGATCCCGGTAGGCTTCATCGGCCAGCGACGAGCCTCGCTGTGCCACGGCTTCGTTCAGGAGCTCGATCATTGCCCTGTAGAGGCGGCGCGCCTCCTGAGCCGAGATGGAACCGGCCCGGCGGTCGTAGCGGAGTCCCGATGCGAAAAGTATCTCGTCGGAGTAGATATTCCCGATCCCCGCGACGAACGACTGGTCCACGAGCAGCGCCTTGAGGCGCGTGTCGCGTGAAGCCAGCATGGTGGCGAACCCGGCCCATGTGATCTCGTTCGCCAGCGGATCGAAACCAAGATGGGACAGCTCGGCAGGGATGCCGCCTTTACCGCAGGACTCGGCGATGAACAGCTCGCCAAAGGTTCGCTGGTCCACGAACCGCAACTGGCCGCCCTGTGCCAGGGTGATGATTGCCCGGGTGTGCTCGGCAACCGGCTCACGCGTCCCCTTCACGTGGAGCAGTTGGCCTGTCATGCCGAGATGCACCACGAGGATCATCTGGGAGTCAAGGTCGAAAAGGAGGTACTTGCCCCGCCGCCTGACGCCGGACAGTCGCTGTCCCGGGAGCAGGGTCTCCAGATCGTGTGGATTCGAGCGACGCCGCGCCGTGCGCTCGTTCAGGATCTCGATCGACTTGACCCGTTTCCCCATGACCTCCCGTTCCAGATCCCTACGGATGGTCTCCACTTCGGGGAGCTCAGGCACGAAGCGATTCTAACTCAATGCGCGGGCCGACTGCCCGGGTCTGACGCCAGGCCGGTGTCCAGCACACTAGCGGGAGGTGGTCAGCGACTGCCTTCAGGTAGGTGGCCAGAACCCGAGAGAGTCGCGGTGCCGTTCTCCAGTTGGTCGAGGGCCATCCTTGCCGCCTCCTGCTCGGCAAGCTTCTTGGAGCGACCTGTTCCGCGGCCTGCTTCCCGGCCTTCGACGAAAACTGTAGCGTCGTAGCTGCGTGCATGCTCGGGTCCGGTTGTGGCCAGGACGTACTCGGGTAGGTTGCCTGTCGCCTTCTGGACCATCTCCTGCAGGCGACCCTTGTACTCGGACATTCCGGGGTCCGTAGAAGCCGCCTCGAGGCGGGATAGGAACCATCGCGAGATGAGCTCATAGAGCACCTCCAGGCCCGCGGGACGTTCGGAGGAATCGGGACTCGTGCCGGTGTGGCTGTGGTACGTGGGGGGAGTGCCGGGCTCGAGGAGCGTGAGCGACGTGCCGAGTGTATCCCCCATGGGCTTGCAGTCGAGGAAAATTGCGCCGATGACGGCCTCGAGTGTGTCGGCGAGGATGGATGCCTTATTGCACCCACCGTTCGCCATCTCGCTCTTCGATAGCTTGATGTGCGCCGGCAGGCCTATCTCGACAGCGATCTCGGCGAGTGCCGGCTCCCTCACCACGTCGGCACGGATCTTGGCAAGGGATCCTTCGGGAAGATCGGGCCACATGGAGTACGAAAGCGCTGCGACGACGAACGAAAGGACGGCATCGCCGAGGTACTCGAGACGCTCGTTCGACTCGGCAAGCCCGTTGTCGGAAGCGAAGGAGCGGTGAGTCAGTGCGAGTTCGAGGAGCCGCTTATCGTGAAAGTCGTAGCCGATACTCTCGAGTGGCGTTGCGCCTCCGGCGGACCCGGACAAGCGGTCCGCTTTGTTCCCGGTGGTCAGTACTGCTCTACCCTCTCGGAGAGGTAGTCGACAGCGTCCCTCACGGTGCGCAGCTCTTCCAGCTCTTCGTCCTCGATGCGGAAGTCCGGGATGCGATCTCCGAGGTCCTCCTCGAGAGCCTCGACAAGCTCGATCAGAGCGAGGGAGTCGGCCCCCAAGTCGTCGGAGAATGACGCTGACTCGCCGATGCCCGTAGGGTCGATCTCAAGGATCTCTCCGAGATGGTGGCGTACCATCGCAAGAATGGCGTCTCGACTCAATGCCTGCGGATCGCCCGTACTGGTAATAGTCACTGCCGGTATCTCCTCTCTTCGACGGTCAGGGACCGTTGTTAGCTCCGGGGGAGAGACTCGAACTCTCAACCCAGCGGTTAACAGCCGCTCGCTCTGCCTAATTGAGCTACCCCGGAAGGTGCCGACGCCGACCACTCAGCCTACCGCGCGGGGCGACCCACGTGTGGCCCTGCCCTATCAGGGCTCGTCGAGGAACTCCCTGAGGGTGTGGGTCACATCGGGCTTGCGGAGCTTGGCGAGCGTCTTGATCTCGATTTGGCGGATCCGCTCTCTCGTGACGCCGCAGGCCCGCGCGACTTCTTCCAGGGTGTAGCGTTTCCCGTCCTCCAGCAGGCCGAACCGCATCTGCATGACTTGCCTGTCCCGTTCGTTCAGTGCTGCGAGGGCATCCCGGACGGCGTCGTGGAGCATGGCGCGGGAAGCAATCTCGTTCGGTTCGTCGAGACGACGATCCTCGAGGACGTCGGAAAGAGGCATCTCCTGAGCGCCCACGGGCTGTTCGAGCGAGAGGGTGTCCAGGTTCATCCTCAACATCTCACGGACCCTCTCAGGCGGCATGCCGAGGCGACTCCCGAGGTCCTCCGGAGTCGGCTGGCGACCCATCTCCTGGACGTATATTCGCTGAGCACGAAGGACTTTGTTCATGTCTTCGACCACGTGCACCGGTATGCGGATCGTCCGCGACTGGTCGGCAAGTGCCCTGAGGATCGACTGGCGTATCCACCACGTCGCGTACGTCGAGAACTTGAACCCCTTGTGATGGTCGAACTTCTCGACGGCCCTCATCAGACCGATGTTGCCCTCCTGGATGAGGTCGAGAAAGGCGAGCCGCTTGTTGCGGTAGCGCTTGGCGATAGAGACGACAAGCCGCAGGTTGGCCTCGATCAGAGCATCCTTTGCCTCCTGGCCACGGTCGACTGCACGTACGAGCTGAGCCTTCTCCTCCGCAGGAAGGTCTTGCTCATCTTCAAGACGCTTGGCAGCCAGGACTCCCTCCTCCATCCGCTGGGCCAGGTCGACCTCGAGCGCGGCGTCCAGCAGGGACACCTTGCCGATATCGCGCAGGTAGGTATGCACGGGGTCAGCGAAGCCGTCCTCGGACTCCCGGCGATCATCGGCGTCCTCGCCGTCAAGACCCCGGCGCGGCTTTCGCCTTGCCGCCGGAGCCGCCTTCGGTATGCCGGTGCGCCTGCCGGCACCGTTTCGTGATTTCTCGTTCACGCGAGCTCCCGGTCGATTTCACGTATCGCGGCGATGACCTCCACAAGTCGTCCTTTGTCGTTCCCGGTATCTGCCATCTCTTCCAGTATGCCCTTAATGTAACGGGAAAGGCCTGACATTCTCCCGCTGGTCCCGGGATCGCGTCTGGCCTGGGTTGCGATCTCCGAAAGAAGACCGGTCGCCTTTGCCGTAATGAGCTTGCGTGCGACGCCTTCGGGGTCCGACGACGTCTCCTCCATGTCCAATCGAGTGAGTAGCCCGGCGAGGTCGGGGCGCACGCCGGACGCCGCATCAATGGCCGCCACGAGCGTACCGTGTGACGCTAGTAGATCCAGAGCATCCTTTAGGAACGGGTTGACGAAAAGGACGTCGTCAAGGTACGGAGCCATATCGGCTGGGCGCTGAACGCTCAGACGCAAAGCCTCCATCTCCGCCCGATCAGCTGCACCAGGAGTAAAGGGTCCCTCCGGAATATCGCGGGCGGCTCTCCGTGGCGGCGTAGCAGATTGTCTTGCGGGCGCGGGCGGCTGGCTGCTACTCCGGTCTACCCGGCGGTCGGGTGATCGCGGGTTCTGGGTAGAGTGCGGTGCGGAGGCGGATCTTTGCCCACCGGTGCTGCGCACGGCGTATGCCCCGGTGGTGCGCTCTGGGCGACCCGGCGCTGCGGGACGCCCCCGTATAGCGGCGAGCTCCTGGCGGAGGAGCCGCGGGTCCATGTGACAGAGGTCGGCAACGGTCATCAGATACTCGTCCCGGACGAGGTTCGAGGGGTGCTGGGACAGCGCTACGAGCGCCGCAGTGGCTGCCTTGGCCCGCCCTTCCGGATTCCTGAGGTCGTGGGAGGCAACCGTCTGCCTGATCCGGAAACCAAGGAGTGGTATCGCGCTCTCGATGGCCTGGAGGAGGGCGGTGGGATCCTCCTGACCCAGTGATGCCGGGTCCGACCCGGCAGGCAGCGAGGCAACGTAAAGGTCTATACCGCCGGCTTGTTCCCATTCGTAGATGCGCCCCGCCGCGGCGAGGCCGGCGGGGTCGGCGTCAAAAGAGAGGACGACTTTTTGAGCAAAGCGGCCGAGGATCTTCAGGTGATCCTCGGTGAGGGCGGTGCCGCAAGTTGCTATCGCTGCAGGCAGCCCGGCCGCAAAGAAGGCAAGGACGTCGGTATAGCCTTCACACACGACGGCCCTTCCGGACCCGACAATCTCGTCTTTGGCGAGATGGAGCCCGTAGAGAGCGCGCCTCTTCTGGTAGAGGGCGGTCTCCGGGGTGTTCTTGTACTTGGGCTCTGCGGATGTGGCCGCCGGGGCGGGCGCAGCGCTGGTATTGCCGGGTCCGGTGTGCCCGGCGGCGGCTTGTGCAGGTCCTCCGCCGCCGATCCCGGGCACCACCCGGCCCCCGAATGCGATTGGCCTCCCGCCGCTATCAAAAATCGGGAAGACAAGCCGGGCCCGCAGGGAGTCCTGCACCCGTCCGGCTCGGTTCACGTAGCCGAGGCCGGTTTGTGCAAGGAGATGTGGCGGCAACCGGAGATGCTCCGCCAGCGCACTCCATGCGTCGGGCGCAAGCCCCAGGTGGAATGTAGCGGCAAGCTCGCCGGTGATGCCTCGAGAGTGTAGGTAGCTCCGGGCAGTCTCGCCGGGCCCCGTAGCCGCGAGTTGCGCCTCGTAGAACGATACGGCGAGCGAGAGTGCCTCGCGCAGGCGGGCGGTACTGTCCGAAGAGCGGCGGCGGCTATCGTCGACGAGTTGGATACCTGCCCGCTCGGCCAGCCGTTGAACGGCTTCCCGGAAGTCGAGGCCTTCGGTCTGCTGCACAAAGGTGATGGCGTCTCCGGACGCCTGGCACCCGAAGCAGTAGTAGAGCCCGTCTTCGGCGTTCAGGCTGAACGAAGGGGTCTTCTCCTGGTGGAACGGGCAGAGACCGGCAAAGCGGCGCCCCTGCCGCTTGAGGGCGACGTGCTCTGACACCAGGGCAACGAGGTCGGTCGCCTCCCTCACCCTGGCGATGTCCTCTGGAGCCAGTGCCATGGTCTCAATGTAGCCTGTGCCTGCGCGGTCGGCGGCAAAGGCGCAAGCGGAAGTTGGTGGAGGAGCTATCGTGGCGTGGTGGTCCGTTCCCGAACTGTTCCGATCCGGAAATGCATCTGAAGTCTCTGACCGTCAAGGGGTTCAAGTCCTTCGCCGAACCGGTCACCCTCCGGTTCGAGCCGGGGATCACAGTTGTTGTTGGGCCGAACGGGAGCGGCAAGTCGAACGTGGTGGACGCGCTCTCGTGGGCCCTCGGGACGCAGTCCGCACGGACACTGCGCTCGGAACGGATGGACGACGTCATTTTCGCCGGTTCGCCGGGCCGTTCCCCCCTCGGCAGGGCGGAGGTAGCTATAACGATCGAGGATGGCGAGGGTAGGTTGCCCGGCGGCGTGTCGGAAGTCACGGTGACCCGTACGCTGTTCCGCTCAGGTGACAGCGAGTACGCGATCGACAGGCAGCCCTGCAGGCTGCTCGATGTGCAGGAGCTCCTATCGGACACGGGGATCGGTCGCCAACTTCACATGGTGATATCGCAGGGACATCTGGAGCAGGTCCTGAATTCCAGGCCCGAGGAGCGGCGCTTCCTCATCGAAGAGGCTGCGTCGATCCTCAAGCACAGGCGGCGAAAGGAACGCGCGGAACGGCGCCTGGCTGCCGCTGACGAGGCTCTAGAGCGCCTCGGGAGCATGATGAGAGAGCTACGGCGTCAGATGCGGCCGCTGGAGCGGCAGGCGGCGGCGGCCGAGGAGCATGTTGCTCTGCGTAGCGAGCTCCGGACCCTGAAGGCCTGGATTCTCGGCCGCGAGCTGACCCGGATGGAGGAGGCAGAGGCGCAGGCCGCTGGGGCGGAGAGGGATGTTGACGTCAGGCTCGCCGAGCTTGATCGGACGGTCGCCGAGCTGGACGGGCGGATTCAGGCGGCCGCGACCCAGGTGGGTGCCGTGCCACAGGAATGGGTTTTCCGGGCTACTGCCCTGGTGCAGCGCCTGCAGGAGAGGGCCGGAGGACTGTCGGCTTTGGCGGATCAGCTCCAGCGATCCCTCGTGGCGCAACTTGCCGTTCCAGGCGATGGGGGGCTGAAATCACTGGACGCGGAGAGGGCCGGCGTAGAGGGAGACCTGGCCCTTCTCGATGAGGAGGAGGTAGCGCTCGCGCCGCGCTACAAAGCGCTCGTTCAAGAGGACGCAGATGTGGAGCGCCTGGATGCCGCCTGGCGTGCCGCGGTTGGCCGGCTGGATTCCCTCAATGGCGCCGCCAGGGAGCTGTCGGCGCTGGGAGGGAGGCGCGACGTTCTCTCGGCAGCCATGAACCGGGATCTCATAGAAATGGAGCAGGAGGAGGTTTCTTCGGCTGGCTATGCCCGGGAGCTTTCCGAAGCCGAGAGTGAGGCTGCACGGCTCGCCGCCGAGCTCTCGGCCGCCCAAGACGGCGAAGCCGCTCTGGCAATCGCGTACAAAGTAGCCAACGATGCCGCGCTTCAGGCCAGCGAGTTGCTCTCCTTGCGCGAGAAGGAACTCGTTCGGCTGGAGCGGGAGAATGCAGCCGCCGAGTCGCGTCTCGAAGCTTTGGAGCGCTCGTCAGAGGTCGCATCGGCGGCAGGTGAGCGAGACCGGCTCGAGGAGCTCGCATCGTGGCAAGGCAGGTTTTTTGAGCTGCTCGATATCGAACCGGGTTACGAAAGGGCTGTCGAGGCGGCGCTGTTCATGGCCTCGGCTGCAGAGGTTGTCGGAGAGATACCGGACCTCCTGTCCCTTGTGGCAGGGACCTGCTCTGCGGATGCCACTCCTCCCCTGATTCCCGTAGTCGCCGCCGGCCGGCTTGCCGGGGGCGGACGCGTCCCGGGCTTGCCGGGAGATCTGCCTCCCGTGCTGCCGGCGGGCTGCACCGGGCTGCGTGACCGGGTGCAGCCAAGCGATCTCGAGGGCCGGGGCGGCGTCGACCTGCTGCTCGATTGGCACCTGGCGAACGCTGTAGTTGCCGGCACGCGGGACGAGGCAGCCCGGGCGGCGGCGGCGAACCCGGACCTCGTTGTGGTCACTGTGCAGGGTGACAGGTTCGCGCCCGACGGATGGCGGCTTGTACCCGAAGGCGATGTAGCATCCCCATCAGGAGCAGTGTCGATGGCCGGAATCGTCCTTTTTCGCAGGGAGTGCTCAGATGCCGCCGACAGGGCCAATGTTGCGCAAGTCGCGACGGCGACAGCGCTGGCGAACCTTACGAAGGCCAATGCAGCGGCGGAGAGTGCCAGATTGGAGCTGGTTGGGGTGCAGGCCCGCAGGACTGAGCTGGAAAGGGAGGTATCGAGGCTGGAGGTTGTGCTGTCGGGACATCGCCGTGCGCGTGAAGAAGCGCTATCCCGCAAGGAGGCCAGAGCCGGTCACCGGGAGACGGTTGCGGCGGAGCTGACCTCGGTGGCAGGACGAATAGCCGAGTTGTCGGGAATTGAGGCCGAACAGGCTGAAGCCGCGTCGACCGCTGATTCTGCGTACGCTGAACTCGAAGAGGGTCGGAACCGTGCGAACGCCTTCCGGCGGGATCTGGAGATAGATGCTGCCGGGATCAACGAACGTAGAACGCTTCTTTCCGAGCGGCTTTCGGGCATTGAAGCCCGCCTTGCAGAACTTGCGAAGGCGAGGGAGGTTGCGGCCCAAGAACGGGACCACCTGGAGATGAAGCGAGCGGGATCCGTAGCGCTAAAGCGCGTGGTTGCGGGTTACGCAGCGCTCCTTTCGGTTGTCGGAGAGAGAATGGAGCGCCTTTCGACGGAGATCGAGCGTCGTAGCCACGCAAGTCGTAGCCATCTTGATCGGCTCGTGCTCGAACGGCAAGAGAGAGAGCAGATTGTCAACGAGCTCAAGGATACCTCGGCCGCGCTGCGTGCTGATATGGCCGAACGGCGGGCACGCCTTGAAGGGTTACGGGAAGCGATCGTTCGTGATGCGCAGTGCACTCCCGACGAGGCCCGCAATGCTGAATGTCCCGATCTGGAGGAGGGCGTCCCGGCGGAGTCGAGAGCGGCCGCACTGGAGAGCAGGTTGGCGTCGCTGGGCCCGATCAATGAGCTCGCCGTCGAGGAGCTGGCCGAGGTACGGGAACGGAAAAATGCGCTGGAGGAGCAGATCGCAGATGTGCGTGATGCCAGGAGCGGCATCCGCGGTGCCATCGACGAGCTGGACGCGCTGATCGCAGGGAGGTTCACGGAGAGCCTCACGGCGGTGAACGAGCATTTCCAGGAGTTCGTATCGCTGTTGTTCCCCGGTGCAGCCGGCCGGGTCATGCTCACGGATCCGGACGACGTTCTGAAGACGGGCGTTGATATAGAGGTCCGTCTTGCGGGAAAGGCCGTGCGGCGCCTGTCGCTGTTTTCGGGCGGGGAAAGATCCCTCATCTCGATCGCATTTCTATTTGCCGTCTTCAGGAGCGACCCGTCGCCTTTCTACGTGATGGACGAAGTGGAGGCAGCGCTGGACGACGTGAACCTGCGGCGTTTTCTCGACCTCGCGGAGACGTTCAGGGGCGATGCGCAACTTGTCATAGTTAGTCATCAGAAGAAAACTATGGAACGGGCCGACTGCCTCTACGGCGTGACCATGTCCCCGAATGGCACCTCGAAGATCGTCAGCAAGCGGATAGAGGAGATAGACGCAGAGGAGGGGAAGGATCGCCCGCCCGGCAGTTCCGGCGAGCGAGCCGTGCCTGCCTCCGCGGGGTCTGCAGTTGTGGAGGGTGGCCGGTGAGTGGGGTTGCGATTGCCGTCATCATTGTTGTTGTAGTCGCGGTAGCAGCGCTTGCGGTCGGCGTGGCGGTGCCCGTCGGGCGACGACGCGTCCGTTCGCTGCGGGGCGAAAGCGGACCGCGCTCTGCCAGGGTGGTGACGCTATCGCCGGAGGTACCCCGGGCGGCACGGGGACACGCCGAGAGGAAAGAACGCGCAGGAGGGATCGCAGAACCCGGAGGCAAGGGACGGCGAGGAGGCGGCGGCGAACTGGGAGGTCGAAGAGCGCCTCCTGAACCCGGCGGACAGGGGAAACCCGGCATCCCGGAAGAGCCTGAGCCGCTCGCAGGTAAGCTGGGCAAGAGCCGCGGGTTCCTCGGTCGTCACCTCGCCACGATCCGCTCCCGGCGCTCGATCGACGACGCAACCTGGGCAGAGCTGGAGGAAGCGCTTCTCGGTGCCGATGTGGGGCTGGCTACCACCGACGTAATCGTGGGGCACCTGCGTGAGGCCGTGACACGGGGAGATGTAAACGGACCCGACGAGCTGCTTCACAGGGTGAAGGCGGAGATCGTAAACTCGTTCTCGGCCGCTGCGGGGTCAGGCGGGGATGGAGCGGAGCGAGAGACGGTCGAGAGGCAGCTCAATTACGAGAAGGGGCGAACCAACGTCTGGTTGTTCGTCGGAGTCAATGGGGTCGGCAAGACGACGACTATCGGCAAGGTTGCAAGCGCCCAGCTAGCCATGGGTAGGTCGGTCCTGCTGGCTGCTGCCGACACGTTCAGGGCAGCGGCCACGGAGCAGCTCGTCGCCTGGGGCAGCCGGACGGGGGTCGAGGTGGTACGGGGACGGGAAGGAGGAGACCCCGGAGCAGTTGTTTTCGATGCGATCGAGAAGGCCGGAGTCAAGGGTTACGACATCGTCATCGCCGATACCGCCGGGCGCCTGCATAACAACGTCAACCTGGTCGAGGAGTTGAAGAAAGTATGGAGGGTGGCAACACGGGCCGCGGGGCAGGTCGACGAGGTGCTGCTCGTCCTGGATGCGACGACCGGCCAGAACGGCCTTGTGCAGGCGAGGCAGTTCACCGAGGCGGTCGGGGTGACGGGAATTGTGCTTACGAAGCTAGACGGTACCGCGCGCGGTGGCATCGTGGTCGCGATCGAGAGGGAGCTCGGTGTTCCCGTAAAGCTGATAGGCGTCGGCGAGGGCGTACATGACCTCGCGCCGTTCGATCCGGTCGAGTTCACCGAGGCGCTCTTCAACTGAACGGCGAGACGGAGCACTAGTTACCCGAACGGGAGGAAGGCGCCCGGTCTGGTAACATTCGCCTGCTGTGTTCGACGCGCTTTCCGATCGCCTCGAAGGGGTACTGAGCCGCATTCGCAACCGGGGGCGGCTGTCGCCGCAGGACCTGGCCGATGCGATGGCCGGTATCAGGTCTGCTCTCCTCGAAGCCGATGTCAATGTACGGGTAGCGCGCGCCTTTATCGCTGACGTGGAGCAGCGCTTGGCAGGAGCGGAGCTTTCAAGAAGCCTGTCGCCAGGCCAGCAGGTCGTGAAAGCCGTGCATGAGGAGCTCGTAGCCATGCTTGGGGACGATCCGATCAGGATCAG
Organism: Actinomycetes bacterium; assembly: GCA_021816935.1. GTDB lineage: Bacteria > Actinomycetota > Acidimicrobiia > Acidimicrobiales > JAMCPL01 > JAKAWR01. Next base: position 179,313 of record JAKAWR010000001.1, on the reverse strand, counting down.
CTACGCCTCCCGGCCGCCGACAGTGATCCTACTGGCGGGCCTCCAGGGGGCGGGCAAGACCACCGCATCGATGAAGCTCGCGAGGTGGTTCGTCCACGAGGGGCGAAGCCCGCTGGTATGCGGAGCGGACCTCCAGCGTCCCGCTGCGGTCGAGCAACTGCGCGTGCTGGGCCGCCAGGCCGGGATCCCCGTGTTCAGCGAACACACGAGTCCGGTCGAGGTGGCCCGCTCGGCCGTTACCGAGGCCCGCAAGCTCGGTAGGGACGTGCTGATTATCGACACAGCCGGACGGCTCGCGATCGACGCCGAGCTCATGGAGGAGGTTAGGCAGATCTCCGCGGCCGTCGAGCCTCGCTATACCTTCCTCGTAGTCGACGCGATGACGGGCCAGGACGCGGTAAACGTGGCACAGGCGTTCGACGAGACGCTGTCGTTGGACGGCGTAATCATGTCGAAGCTCGATGGGGATGCCAGAGGTGGGGCCGCGCTGTCGGTCAAGTATGTCGTCGGCAAGCCCATCGCGTTTGCGTCTACGGGCGAGCATCTCCGCGACCTCGACCTGTTTCATCCGGATCGGATGGCAGCGAGGATTCTCGGGATGGGCGATGTTCTCACACTGATCGAGCAGGCCGAGCGGGCGTTCGACAAAGAGCAGGTGGAGCAGGCGGCTGCGGGACTGCTCGAGGGGCGCTTCACACTGGAGGACTTTCTGTCCCAGCTCCAGCAGGTGCGCAAGATGGGACCGCTGTCCGGAATCCTGTCGTTGATGCCGGGCGTCCCAAAGGAGATCCGGCAGGCGAAGGATCTTATGGGTGAAGACCAGGTCGCCCGCATCGAGGGTGTGATCCGTTCAATGACCCCGCGCGAGCGGTCCAACCCGGCGATTATCGACGGTTCGAGAAAGGTCAGGATCGCCCGGGGCTCGGGTGTTGCCGTTCAGGATGTTAACCAGCTTCTGAAGCAGTTCCAGCAGGCTCAGCAGTTGATCCGCTCCCCGGGGCTCCTCGGTGGGCTCCTGGGAAAGGGCGGCGGTGCGGGGATGGGGGAGTTGCTGGAGCAAATGGGCCAGGGCGTACTGCCACCGGCGTCGGGTGCCGGCCGGGGGGAAGGTTTCGGCGTCCGCTCGGCTGCGGGGTTCGGCCGCGACCTGGCAGCAGGCCCCGTTGGCCCTGGCGGTGGCGAGATGTCACACGGGGGTTCGTCAGCGGACCTGAGCGGGTCGGTGCCAGGATCAGCAGCTTCCTCCGGGGGTGTTAGTATGTCGGGCAGAGCAGGCACGGACCGTGCCGGCCGGCGGGCTGGGCCGTTGCGTGAGAGTGCTCCGGAGTCGCCTGGTAGGAAGAGCGGATCAGGTTCGAGGTCGCGTAGGAAGGGCGGCGGTCGGGCGACGCCGAAGGGTAGCCGTAGAGGCCGGTAGGCATCAGAGCACCTTGGAATGCGGAGGTATTACATACATTGGCAGTGAAATTGCGGTTGATGCGGATGGGCAAGAAGCACCAGCCAACGTACAGGCTCGTGGCGGCAGATAGCAGGTCCCCGAGAAACGGGAGGTTCATTGAGGTTGTCGGGTTCTACTCGCCACGCGGGCGTTCGGCGAGCGATCAGGCAGCGATCATTGAAATAGACAACGACAAGGCATCAGCGTGGCTCAGCAAGGGGGCGCAGCCCACCGAACCGGTCGAGCGCCTCTTGCGGCAGGCAGGGATCCGGGGCGGCGGCAGCGAGAGCGCGGTACTGCCGGTCGAGGGCGGTAGAAGTGCCGGCGGCGGGATTACCGAAGTCGAGAATACCCGAGTCAACGGGGGGAGCGGCGAGAGTGCCGGAGCGCAGAGCGCTGGCGACTCGGGTGACGAGGCGGGAGTCGAAGGTTGATCGACGTGGATTCAGTGCCCGGGGAAGCGGCAGATCCTTCCGCCGCCGAGGGCCGCAGTAACGCTGACGAGCCCGACGTACCGACCGGCGGAGGGCGAGCCCGTCAGACGCTGGAGTACATCGCTCGCTCGATTGCAAGGGAGCCCGATGCGGTGACTGTCAACGAGACGTCCAGCGGATCCAGGGTAAGCCTGACTGTCAGCGCGGCCGGGACCGACATGGGTCGCCTGATAGGTCGGGGTGGCCGGGTTGCAAACGCGATAAGGGTGCTGGTGAACGCTGCTGCCTTCAAGGACAACCAGGAAGCTGTCGTCGACTTTACCGACGACTGACGGAAAAGGCGGACCCACGCTCCTCGAGGTCGGAAAGGTCGTCAGGGCTCACGGCCTGAGGGGGGCAGTGGTAGTAGAACTGGTGACGAACCGTACCGAGCGCGTGGAGAAGGGTGCGGCTCTGCGTGCCAGAGGGCCTGGTGTGTCGGGAGGGGCGACGCAACGCGCGGGTGAGAGCGCGGACGGCTACGAGTTGATCGTAAGGGATGCAAGCCCGTTGCCCGTCGCGCTCGGAAAACTTGTACGTTACCTGGTGACGTTCGAGGGGTTCGATACCCGGGATCACGCAGAGGCTCTTCGTGGAACTGTCCTATTGGGGGAGTCGATTGCGGATCCGGATGTACTCTGGGCGCATGAGATCATCGGTGCTGACGTCTGCGACCGGAGCGGGGCAGTGTTGGGAAGGGTGGCAAGTCTGGTTGCCAACCCCGCGAGCGATCTGATGGAGCTCGAGAGTGGAGCACTCGTACCGCTGAGGTTCGTCGAATCGTTGAACAGCGGCAGGATCGTAGTCGACCTGCCGGAGGGACTGCTGTAGAGGCACGCCCCGTGCGTATTGACGTTTTCACTATCTTTCCGGAGATGGTCCACAACCATCTCGAGTGGTCCATCGTGAGAAGGGCGCAGGAGCAGGGTGCCGTAGACGTGGTGGTGCATGACTTGCGGGCAGGTGCCGGTGATGCCCGGGGAAGCGTGGACGACGCACCGTTTGGCGGGGGAGCGGGGATGGTGATGATGGCGGAGCCCATTTTCAATGTCGTCGAGGCCAGTGGCTGTGCGAGGCCGATCTACCTGCTGTCGCCTGGGGGCAGGATTTTCGATCAGGCCTTTGCGCGTGAGCTGGCGTCGGGATCGGGGGGCGATGCCGTTGCAGGTAAGACGGGGGCGACCGGGGGCTTTGCCGGCGGCGTCGGCTCCGGCAAAGCTGGTGGAGGTGGGGGCGGGTTCTCGCTTATCTGCGGACGGTACGAGGGCGTGGACCAGCGAGTGGCGGAGCACCTCGTAGACGGGGAGATATCCGTAGGCGATTTCGTTCTGGCCGGCGGCGAGATCGCGGCTCTTGCAATCATCGAGGCAGTGGTAAGGCTGGTGCCTGGCGTGCTCGGCAACCCGGAATCATCTGTGGACGAGTCGTTCGAGGCCGGCCTTGTCGAGTACCCGCAGTATACGAGACCACGGGTCTTCCGGGGCTGGGAGGTGCCGGCAGTGCTGGTGTCGGGTAACCACGGCGAGATCGAGAAATGGCGCAGGGCGATGGCAAGGAAACGCACCGCAGAGACGCGCCCTGACCTGCTGGAGATTGGAGATGGCTGATGCCGGAAGTCCCGAGGTGCCTTCTCAGGAGGAGGGGCCGCCTAGTACGCCCGCTACAGCGGCGGGGGCGGCGGCTGCACCGCCCGGTTGGGGATCGCCACCGGGGCCGGGTGCTGGTCGGGGTTGGCAGGGCAGCTACGGAGGACCGCCCGGGTCCGGTCAGGTGCTGCACGGGGGTTACGAATGGGCGCGGGCCCGGCCGCCGGGACGGGCCAAGTGGCCCTGGGTCGTGCTTGTAGTGGTATTGGCGGTTGCTGTGCTTTTTGCTGGGTGCTTTGTTGCTGTTGACCGGTCATTGCACGATATCGGCAAGGGCCTGCAAGACGACCTGAAGCCCCTGTTGGCAGGGCCGGTACCGTCAAGCTACGGAATGAACCTGGCGCTGAACAGGTCGGGAAGCACGGGCTACCTGACGATTCCATCACAGGACCGCGTGGAGGTCCTGAACATGGGGACCGGTTCTGCCGAAGGAACCGTGCCGGTTGGTCCCGACCCTACCGGGCTGGCCTTGAACCGCGAGGGAAGTGAACTGTGGGTGGCGGATACCGGTATAGGGGTGCTGAGCCTGCTGGGTGCAGGCCAGACTTACGAGGGCTGTCCCAGGGGCAGTGTGGACGTGATCGCCACGGCATCCGATGCACGGCTTGCGACGGTATGCTTGAACGGGCTGCCCATCGACGTCGCATTCTCCCTCGATGGCTCGAAGGCGTACGTGACCAGCTATGTCTCTGCTTCAGCCAGCAACGAATGCGGAGGGTTGGTCATCGCCTGCTCTGGTTACGTGACCGTGATCAATACCCGGACCTTCTCTGTCGCCGGTACTATAACGAGCCCTGCCTCCCTGGAATGGGACGGCCGGTGCCTACCGCCGTTCACGCCGACAAGCGTAGCGATAACCCCGGATGGGAAAGAGGTCTGGGCGAGCGCCCCCTCAGCGACGACTGCGCTGAGTTCATTCGCGGGGGTCAACCTTTATGCTGGGCAGTCCCCGTACCCGAATTGCGCGCGGGCAGGCAGCGGTAGTGGCCAGGGGACCATCCCGGGCTACGTCTACGCGTTCAGCGCCTCCGGGGGCCGTCTACTTGCAGCAATCGCCACGGGAGATACGCCCTTCTTCATGACGATGTCGCGGGACGGGCGTGATGTCTACCTTGCCGACAAGGCGGCCTGTACCGTGACGGAGATCAGCACTGTCACGTTCCAAGTCGCACGCATTGTGCATCTCCCGGCCCCGTTGGGCTGTCCCTACGGGATCTCTCTCGGGCCTGCCCCGTCAACCGTGTATGTAGCGACGGGCACCGACCATACCTTCAAGGTGGGCAGCGCGGGGCGGTATCTGGCCGGCGTCGACATGGCTACGGGCACCGTTGGCCCCGTGGTGGATCTCGGCGCGGTTACGGGTACCGGAGCGGGAGGAGGCGGGAAGACCGGGAGCGAGGCTACAGCGGGAAGCCAAGGTGCAGCGGGAGCGGGAGGCGTTGGAGTAGGCGCACCCAGCGCGAATGGGGGGAGTAGTGCTCTAGGCAGCCCCGACCCCCTTACGGTGACGTTGCCTGCGAACGGGCGCACCGCTTACGTAGCCGAGGGCGACGCTCCCTATGTGGTCGCCATCTCGACGAGTACGGGGACGATCGTTCGCCGCATCAGGGTCAACTGACCCACGCGAGGCAGGCGAGCTGTCAGGTCCCCAGCGGCAGCGTCCATTCACCAGTCGACATCACGCTCGCTGGCTACGCTTGGAAACCAATAACCCGAGTCTCCATTGAACCCAGGGCGGTTCAGATCATCGTGGATGACTTCCGCCGTTCTGCTTCCATTCGTAGCCGGGCAGGGCGGAGCGGTAGACACAGAGATCGCAGTTCATTGCGGCATGCCCCGATACGGCCTCGTCGTAACGGAGCCAGGTTAGCTCGGCGATTCGGGGATCGGGCCACATCTCCGAGGCGACCTGAACCGAGCAGTCGGTGTGGGTCTCGTTCCACTGTAGGGCCTCCCGGCGGATGCGATCGAGGAGTATTCCGGTGAAGAGGAAGTAGGGCACGACGGTGATCTTGAGCGCTCCGAGCAGGCGGCAACGGTCCAGAGCTATGGGGAGGCTCGGCGGGGCGAGGGAGACGAAGGCCGCTTCGACGAGGCCCAGGGGAGCCTCGCTCGGGCTGCCCGGTAGCGACACTGCCGCCGCCCCCCTGGCGGTGCCGTTACCACCGATCCCACGCCCGTCGCCCAGGAGCCGGGCAACTTTTGCGAGGTCAGCGTTGGCGTCGGGGTCCGTGGAGCCCCGGCTGACGAGAACCACCGCATCGGCACTGCCTCCTCCCGCCGTCCGTGCAGAGGCTTCCGCGGCGTCGAGCACCAGCGGATGTATTCCCAGTGCGCCAGCGTAGACGGCGTGGATATCCGGCTTGACGCGTCGGAGCTTCTCGAGGAGGCGAGGTCCATCGTCCTTCATGTGGCCGGCACCGAGCAGCACTAGGGGCACGGTCACTACCGAAGCGAGGGGATCCCTCGTTGCGATCTCGCGTACCGCGTCCTCCAGCTCGGGCCCCCCAGTTTCTTCAGCGAACTCGATGAGACAGTAGGCGATCGGCGTTTCCGGCCGGTCCTGTCGCAATGACTCGACGAATCGAGCCACCTGATCTGCACCCTCCTGCGAGCGGCTGCCGTGGGCGATGACGAGAAGGGCGGGGCGCGTTGCCACTGTGCTACTCCATGCGGACGAGTCCGGGCCAATCGAGCCGGGCGCGTTGCGAGCTGCTGGAGGTGGGCCGGCATTGTCGCCAAGCGACGCCTTCCAGATAGCATTCACGGCCGCCCCCGTGGCTGCCGATCCACCCCTGTCTCCGGCGTTGGTCAGGGCGGCTATACCGTGAGCCTGAGCGACGCGCAGGAGACGATCTTTCGCCGCCGCAGCGCCGACATAGCCGACCGGGAGAGCGACAATCCCCGCAGGGCGCAACGCGTCGTGCTCGATCGAATCGAGGAGCACTTCGAGAGCGGTTGGGGCACAGCCAATGACGAAAACCGTATCGGTTGTGGCATTGCCGAGGTCCGCGACGGCACGGACGACTCCCGAGGCGGAGCGCGTGCCGTACGGGGTCGCGGGAAGAGCCGGTTCGCCGGAAGGCGGCAGGAGGCACGAGGCTTTATCGCGTAAGCAGGTTGTGAGCGCATCGCGGGTCATGGCCACGTCCGTTATGACGTGGACGCCTGACCCCGCGGCGAGGAACCGAGCCAGGGCCGCAGGAGCGCCGGGGGTGCAGACGACGGAGGCCGCGAGCTCTGGATCGGCAGTGGCGTGCAGGATACGCGCGCATACGCCTTCCAACTCGGCCGGGACCTCCGGCAGTGGGAGCAAGGGCTCAATTCGCCGGTAGCTTTCGGCTTCGATCGGATGCACCTCAGTCATGGTCGCCCGACCGGTATTCGCTGGTCGAGAGTATCCCGCCGGTCGCAGTGAAGACGTTCGCCGGGCATACCTCCAGGCACTCGAGGCAGCCAATGCAGCGTCGGGCGTTCAGCCTGATCACAGCGGGAGCGCTGCGTTGAAGTCGCCCGGTCGCACGTCCATCAGTAGGGGACACGGTCAGTGCGCCCGTGGGGCATGTCGAGAGGCACGACCCGCAGCCGCGGCAGTTCTCGAAGCGCACCCCCGGAGGACCGGGAGGTCGAAGAAGAGTAGGTAGCGGGTAAGAGTCCCGGTACCGGGAAGGCAACAGCATGCTCATTGCATCCGACTCTCGCGTGTTCGACGGGTCCGGGACACAGCAGTCCCCTCCGGCGACGGCACTTGAGCGTAGCCGCGAGGCGCAAATACGAACGAACCCGCGGCCGCAGAAGGATGCTCGATCGTCGTGCCGGGGCCGACTACTACAGTCGACGCCATGGTGACCATGCTGGTATCAAGATCCCCGATGGTGGTGATGACAGCGCGCTGGCCGGGCCTCGCGGCGTTGTCCACGATCGAAACGGGGGTGTCCGCAGGCAGGTACTCCGCCAGGACGTCTCGTGCCCGGGGGAGCTGCCAGGTACGCCGTTGTGATGCCGGATTATAGAGGGCGATCACCATGCCGGTCGATGCGGCCGCGGCGAGACGCGATTCGATGACATCCCACGGGGTGAGGAGGTCCGACAGGCTGATGTAACAGTGGTCGTGGCCCAGCGGGCTTCCAAGAAGTCCCGCGGCTGCCTGGGCCGCCGAGACGCCGGGTATGACCTTGATAGTGATGTCGTCGACGCTCTCGGAAGCGGGGGCGCCGTCCGGAGCCCATGCTGCAAGTTCCTCGAAAACCGCCGAGGCCATGGCATATACCCCCGGGTCGCCAGACGATATTATCGCAACTCGCCGGCCCTCCGTCGCGAGCTCGAGCGAGACGCGGACCCTCTCCCGCTCAGCCCCAATGGGAAAGCGAAGCACCTCCTGGCGCTCACCGAGGATCGGGTCGCATAGGTCGATGTAGCCGGCGTAGCCGATCACTACGTCCGCGGCCTGGAGCGCCTCGGTTGCCGCGGGTGTGCGCAGGCATCCATCGCCCGGCCCCAGGCCCACTATGGACAGTACTCCTCGGGAAGCGTGCCTGAGCGCGAGCGCCACAGTTGCGTTCTGACCGGCAGTCTTCTTCACGACCAAGCGCCCACCCGGTCCGGCCGAGATAATGGCAGAGGCCTCGGCAACGCTGTGGGTCCCAACAGCGTTGAATACGGCGTCGCTTGGCGTGGGCACCTGGATGCGGTCGAGCGTGTCCGCAGGGTACGACCGCACGGGAAGCCCCAGCGAACGAACCGCGGGGTGGTTTGCGCGTATGTCCACGGTGGCAACGGATTCGAGGACGGTTCGATCAAGCCCGGCCTCCGCTAAGGTGGTTTCGAGGAGGTGGGTGAGCTCCTCAGGGGTACATCCGGTAGCACACCCGACCCCGGCGATATGCGCGCGATGGGTGGTCGCGTACGGCCGGGCTGCGGCGGCGCCCGGGATGACCGCCGGGGGGTCTCCGGTAGTGATGACAGGGGTAGCACCGAGAAGACCGGCCACCTCCGCCGCCAACTCGTTGCCACCGGCCTCGTGAGCGCCTGTGAGCGGTACCACCCAGCCCCCCCGGGAGTCCACGCATAGGACCGCAGGGTCGCTGTGCTTGCTCTCCAGATGCGGGGCAATAAGGCGAACGGCGGCGCCAGCAGGCATGATTACCACGAAAGCCGAGGCGCGCTGCCAGAATCGGCCGAAGAGCTCAGCAGGGCGACCGGGCACGTACCGGTAGGGAAGGCGCGCGGCTACTCTTGCACCCTCGGCGGTTGCCGCGATCACGATGACGCTCTCTCCGGCGGTCGTCGCCGGTTCGATGGGTGATGCCGGTTCGGTTTGCCCACTCACTAACCTGTGACCTCCCCGAAGGCGATGAACACCGGGTTCTTCGGCACGAGACGCCACGTTCCGTCCGGGAGCGCAGCTGCCGAGGAGACCGATACCTGGATCATCTCTCCGAGCATACGACCGGCTTCGGCTGCCCTGTCGACAGATGCGTATGTTGCTACGGCCCTTCCTCCCGGAACGACCTTCTTCAGTGCGGCGGACAGGACCTCGAGGCCGCCGCCGCCAACGAAGATACGATCCGGCCTGGGTAGATCGGCAAAGGTTGCCGGGGCAGCGCCTTCTGCGACCGTAACGGCGGCACCCCGGCTCCAGGCTTCGCTCCTGATCTCGTTTGCGGCAGCACTGTCCTGCTCGACAGCGAAGACCGCAAGCGCCGGGCAGAGGAGGGCTGCCTCGATGGCGACCGAGCCGGTCCCGGCACCGACATCCCAGAAAACCCCGTACGCCGGCAACTCGAGCTTGGCGAGGACCACGGCGCGAACCTCCCCTTTTGTTACCGGGCCTCCACCTCTGCGGTATTGCGCTCCGGGGAGCCCGAAGGAGATCCGGGGAGCGTCACTGGCGCGAACCGTGGTCCGGTTCCCGCTTGTGCCGCTGAGAGTCGTACCCGGGCTGCCGCCTGCGCCGCCGGGATCCTGCAGCAACCCACAGAGGGGCGCGCCGCCGATACTCTCGAGGACGACCACTGAGTACGGCGGGAAATCCCCCGAAGCAAGCCCATCCAGAGAAGTCGTTACTATCTCTTCGTCGCGTGTACAGAGATCAGAGCAGACTCCGACGCGTGATGCCCTGGCGCCGCGTGCTGCCAGAGCCTGTCCCAGGCGGGCCGGGCTGTTCTCGGGTGAGGTGAGCACAGCCGCTTTCCGGGCCCCGGCAACGAGTCGCACAGCTTCATCGAGAGGTCGCCCGTGTGCGGATACCACGAGCGCATCGTCCCAGGGTATTCCGAGCCGACCGCAGGCAACGGCGACGGACGAGGCGGCGGGATACACCACCAGCTCCAGGTCCGGAAAGAGGCGGGCGATCGTACGCCCGATCCCGAAGAACCCCGGGTCTCCCGATGCGAGGATCACCGTGGCGCGCCCGAATCGGGCAGCCGCCGCTACATTATCGAGTCCAGCGGGGGACAGCGGATCGAGAGTCGTCAGCTCTGCGTCCGCAGGGAGCACGACCTTCGCTGCTACCAGATCGAGCAGGCGCTTCGAACCGGCTACGAGGCCGGCACTTTCGATTGCGGCAATGCCACGGTGCTCGACGGTCTCCATAGCGGTCCCGATAATGCCCACGACGGTTACCGTGCCCGTATCGCCAGCGCCGGGTAGCGAGCTCCCGTCCGTGTCGTCCATGTTATCCGGGGAGCGGACGACCTTTGGCCGAACGTGGCGGCGGAGGCTTCGGGACGAGCCGTTCGCGTCCACACTGCTCCGGGATGTGACACCGGGGCCCGGGCCTACTGAGGATGGCGGCTCAGGAGTGGGCGGCGATACGGGTTCCATCGTAGTCCAACATGTTCACCCTCACTTCTAGCCGGCCGCCGATATGATCTAGTACGCGCACGCGGGCAAGTGCGCAGAGCGCCGCCAGAGGTGCGGTGAAGCCCGCCACTTCACACGCCTCGTAGAAGTGGCGGGCCGTAGCGGTCTCGGTGGCAGCCGTGACGATATCGGGCGGTGCCCCGGTATCCGCTGCCAAGCGGGCGAGCAACTCCGTGTCCACTGCCGAGAGGTGGAAGTGGGTCATCATGACGCCGGCTGCGAGCTTGGTGATCTTGCCCGCCATGGCGAAGAGCACTGCCGAGTCAATTGACCGCTGGGCGCAACGCTTGAGGGCCGCTCCGGTGAAATCCCCGACTTCGACAAATGCTATGGGTTCGGTGCTCGGGAACATCGCCATCGCGGCCTTCTCGGAACGGGACCCGATAGATAGGATCATCTCGTGGACGCCCTGGGCCGCAGCTACGTCCACCTGTTTCAGGATGCTCGCACGGTATGCGGCCGTCGAGAACGGCCTAACGATACCGGTTGTCCCGAGGATCGATATGCCGCCCACAATACCCAGGCGGGCATTGGTCGTCTCGGACGCCATGACCTCGCCGTCCGGTACGGAAAACGTCACGCGCACACCTCGTTCGGACACCTCAGCGAGCGACCGTGCTATCATGCGCCGGGGTACCGGCGTGATCGATGGCCCGCCGACCGGGATACCGAGGCCCGGCAGGGTCACGGTGCCGATGCCTTCACCGGCCAGGAGTTCCGCGTTGTCGCCACCCGGACCGGTTGGCAGCCATTCCACTGCGGCGGTCATGCGAGCGCCGTTCGTGCAGTCCGGGTCGTCTCCAGCGTCCTTCACGACGACTGCCGTCACGGTGCGGGCGTGCTGGGCGGGCCCGGCATCCAGGGGAGCGTTCTGTCGCACATCTGTACCGCCGAGTGCCCGGCCGGCACTGTCGGGGACTTCGACGGCAAGGCTGACCTGAGCTCCGGAGGGCAATGTTACGGTCACATGAGGGGGTACCCGACCATCGGTAAGGCCGATCAGGGCTGCCTTCGCCGCGGCAGCAGCGCAGGTGCCGGTTGTATAGCCGGTCCGTAGGCGACCCCTCGGCCGCATCAGTTCGGGTAGATCGGCGTCTGCGCCCTTATCTGTGCCCTCGTCGTCGTTGCAATCGTCAGCGGGGGACGCCCGCTTCTCGCCGTGGCTGCCGGCACGCGTCCGGTTCTGCATGCTCATTCCGATCGGGGGAGCCGGTCCGGGCGCCTCTTGGCTGCGGCAGAGGGGCGGCCCTTCGTAGACGGCGACGCTGAGCGGTAGCGGTACTTGTGATTGAAATCGGGAGCGTACAAGCGGGACCGTCCCGCGCCGTCCCGCATGAAATCCCCAACTAGGACGAGTACCGTGGTACTGGTCCCGATCCCAGCAACCGCTGTCTCTATGCCGGAAATGTCTGTGACGACTAGTTTCTCTCTCCCTTCCCAGGTCACGTACGCCACCACCGCTGCAGGAGTGGCGGGCGTGAAGGCGCTGTCCGGGGCGAGTAGGCGTTCGACCAGTTCGGCTGGCCTCGCTCCAGCGAGGAAGATCGCCATCGTCGAACCGGCTGCCGCGAACCTCTCCAGGCTCTCGCCGGCCGGTACACTCGCGGCCGTGCGCCCAGGCAGCCTGGTCAGCACGATACTCTGCGATATGCCCGGTTGGGTAAGCTCCCGCTCGCACAGGGCAGCGGCAGCCGTGAACGAGGACACGCCCGGGACTATCTCGAAGTCCCGCTGGCGGGCTACGCACCAGTCGATCTGTTCCTGTAGGGCGCCATAGATGGTGGGATCACCGGAGGCGAGGCGAACTATCCTGGCGCCGGGGTTGTTCGAGTACACTTCGATGACGTCTTCGAGAGTCATCGTTGCCGAGTCGATGACAGTCGCGCCCGGACTGGCGTGCGAGAGTACCGCTTGCGGTACGAGCGACGAGGGCCAGATGACGATCTCGGCTCTGGCGAGGCGCGCCGCTCCCCGCAGCGTCAAGAGGTCAGGCGCCCCCGGACCCGCGCCGACGAAGCTGATAATCCCGTTCATGTCATCGAACAGCAGGGATGATAATCGTGGAAAGGTACGGAGCCGCCGGGAAGGGATCTCCGCCGAGGTCAAGCGTTCGTCCGAGCCGGATTATCCTCTCGTCCGGGTAGCCGAGGTGTATACCTACCGTAGTTCCCTCCAGGCGATGCGCCTCCTCGACGATCCGGAGGATAGCGGTGCTATCTCGGCCACCCTTGTAGACGACTATCGTTCTGCGGGGATCGGCGAGGGCCTCTACCAGCGCCTCGGTGCCCTGGAGTGGATCTACGACAACCACGGATTCATCCTTGACCGCAAGGGTGGTCGTGCTCTTGGAGGCGAGGTCCTGGAAGGCAAACACTCCCGGTACGGTACGTACCTCCGCCCAGGGCGCAACCTCGAGAACGGCGGACCGCAGCCGCGTGAAGGTCGAGAAGAGGTTCGGATCTCCCAGGGTGATGAAGGCCACATCTTCGGACTCGCGTAGGTAATGACCTATCTGTTCGGCCAGGTGCCCGTAGGTCGCGGCGAGCGCCGTGTCGCCGGCTGCCATCTCGAACAGAGTGCGTTCGACGGTAAGGCCAGGGAGGTGGTGGGCGACGACCGTCTCCGCCCTTCCCGGTTGCCCAGCATCCGTTGAAGGCGCTATCACTCTCGAAGCCTGTTTCAGCGTAAGCAGGGCCGCGACCGTCACGAGGTCCGGGTCGCCCGGCCCGACCCCTACGCCGGTGAGGATCCCGGGCTTCACGGGATGCTCCGGCGCGGCCCAACTAGTGTCGTCGCGTGGAGGGGTGATGTATTGGGGTGGGCTGGGCATATCTCTTCCAAGTATCGCCTATTCTAGAGCCTCGGCGATGAGGAAGTTCCTGCGCAATCGTGGCGGCTGTGTCGTTGGAGTCGACCGGCTGGGTAACAATTGCGCGCCGCGAGACAAGGTGTTGTGGCTCTTGCGGAAATACGATCGTGTGGGCTATATTGCTGGAACGAATCGAAGCCCGCAACCACGTCAAGTCACTATCGTGACGGGACTCCTGCCGGACGAGAAGGGACACCTTGCCGGCATGGCGAGTACGGTCGACGCCGCGCAGGCTAGCCTCGCGCCTGCGGGCTGGGGCCTGTCGTGGATCGTGATTATCGACGGTAGGGGCGCTTTGCCCCAAGTGGAGCTGCCCAAGGGCACCAAACTTGAGCGAATGGCCGACCACGCCGGTCGCACTGCCTGCCTCAACAGGGCAGCGTCGCTCTGCCATCCGAGCTGGGTGATGGCCCTGTACCCCGGTGACACGCTGGTAGCCGGCGGTCTCTGCGACCTCCTGACGGAGCCCGTGTTGCGGGGGGTAAAGTGGTGCGGGGGCAAGGTGGTCCTGGTTGGCAACCGCGGGACCGAAACTGTGAGCACGGTTACACCGAGGGAATGGAAGAGATACGAGTTGGCCGAGAACTGGACGATACCGTTTGCTTACCACCCGGCTACGCTGATCGTCCGTTCGCAGATACTTCTTGCCGCGGGCGGGTGGCCAGCGCTCACGGGGAGCGAGAACCTAGGACTCGCCCTCAACGTGTCGGACCTTGCGGACGGGGTGGTAACGGCACACACGATCCTGAGGCGCCAGTTGCCGGTCGTAACCGCGCGATCGCAGGGTCGGCGCGCCGTCAACCGGCAGAGCGCTTTCGCAACGATTACCGCGGTGCTCAGCGCTAGGCGCTCCCTAGAAGGGATGCCGGGCATATCGCCGCCAAAGGCCGCACGAATCTCACCGCCGAACGGGGCGTTGCCTGCGTGAGGCGATCCGTCGTTCGCTCGCGTAAGTGGTAGCAGGTTCGCGGACATCGAGGGTGCTGGTCAACACCGGCGAGGGGAAGGGTAAGTCCAGCGCGGCGTTCGGGGTGATGGCAAGGGGATGGGCACGGGGATGGACCGTTTGCGTGGTGCAATTCGTCAAGGGCGGTAAATGGAAAACCGGTGAGCGTAAGCTCGCCGAGACCCTCGGGATCGAGTTTCATACGCTCGGCGACGGCTTCACCTGGGAGTCGACCGACATCGACCGGACGGCTGGCCGGGCACGGCAAGCCTGGTCACTCGCGCGCCGGAAGCTTGCCGCGGGGGAGTGCGACCTGCTGATCCTCGACGAGCTGACGTACCCCGTCAACTACGGGTGGCTCGACAGTGCCGAGGTTGCCGATGCGATTCGCGGACGGGATCCCAGGGTGAACGTTGTGGTAACGGGCAGGGGCGCCCCGCAGGAGATCGTGGACATAGCTGATACGGTGACAGAGATGAGGAAGGTGAAACACGCTTTCGATGCGGGGGTAAGAGCCCGCAAGGGCATCGAGTTTTGAGAACCTCATCGGATAGCGATCTCGGACGAAGCAATGCTTCGCCGTTCTTGCCTTTCGGCAGTACAGCGGACTGCCTCACCGACCAGCCGTCGCATTGCTGCGTTGGGGAATCGAGCTTCGCCATGTCTTCCAGGCAAACGTTCACCGGACGTTTGCGCAGTCACACACTCCAGCCTGCGCCGGCCTTCCGGCCGGATGTGGTGAGGCTTCTCCCCTGTCCTGTGCTCGAACGTCGACCGGACGTTCTCGCTGCTCCGCCTTGCCCTGCTTGCCTGGATGAAGGAAACTGGTCATGGATGGGCCGCTGCCCTTCCTCTCGACAGTACAGCGGACCGTCTCATCTAACCTCCCTAACTGCCGAGGCTCTGTGAGCGCCCCCTGCGATTTGCCACCGCGCCTCGTGGTGGCCGGCACCAGCTCTGGTGCTGGCAAGACGACCGTGGCATCCGCGTTGATGGTGGCGTTCCGGCGCCGGGGCGAAACGGTCGCGGCTGCCAAGGTGGGACCGGATTTCATCGATACCGGGTACCACGAGCTGTCCGCGGCTCGAAAGTCGCGCAACCTTGACGTCTTTCTCTCTGGAGAGAACTCCATCCTTCCACTCGCGGCGCGGGCCGCGTCGGGCGCGTCCATTCTCATCGTGGAAGGCGTGATGGGCCTTTACGACGGGATCGGTGCAACGGATCGGGGCAGCACGGCTCATATTGCAAAGCTGCTACATGCTCCCGTCGTGCTTGTCTTGGACGCGAGTTCGATGGCCGGCTCCGTTGCAGCACTCGTGAAGGGGTTCGTGGTCCACGATCCGGATGTAGAGGTCGCAGGGGTTGTATTGAACAACGTCGGCTCCGAACGCCATGAGGCAGTGCTCCGGTCGGCACTCCGGCGGGCCGGGGTTCACGTGTTCGGAGCATTGCGGCGTGACGGGCGCCTGTCATGGCGTAGGCGCCACCTCGGTCTTGTTCCGCCCGGGGAGGCGCCTGCCGAGGTGCGAACCACCCTCGACGTGCTTGGATCCGTTGCCATTGATCGGTTGGACCTGGATGCGCTCCGGGGTTGCGCCGCCGCAGCACCGGCGATAGGGACGAGAAAGATGAAGGTCGCCCGCCAAGTGGGACCAGCTCGCATAGCGTGTGCGACTGGCCGGGCCTTCAGCTTCGTCTATCCAGACAATCTCGAACGGTTCAGGGAGGCCGGGGCGGAGGTGATTCCATTCGACCCGTTGGTAGACGAGCAGCTTCCGGAGGGGGTTTGCGGGATTTATGCCGGCGGGGGTTTCCCGGAGGTCTTCCTGGAGGAGCTGGCGGGCAATAGCCAGCTCAATACAGAGGTTGCGGCTGCGGCGGCCTCGGGAATGCCGATCTGGGCGGAATGCGGGGGCATGGTCTGGCTGTCCCGCGAGATGAACGGCAAGCGCCTATGCGGAGTTCTCGATACGAGGGTGGAGATGGGTAGCTCCCCGCAGGTCGGCTATCGTTACGGTGTAGCCGCCTCTCCCTCGTATCTGGTGCCCGAGGGCGTTGTGCTCGCAGCTCACGAGTTCCACTACACCTCGGCGGTCCCAAGTGGCAGGGCACTGGAGACATGGCGGCCACAGGTCGCAGATGATCGCGAGACTGCAGCGACCGGTCGTAGCCGAAGTGGTGGGCGTAGAGCGCGGGACATGCGCTACGCGGGCTTTTCGCAGGGCAATGTTTTCGCCTCCTACCTGCACGTACACATGGGAGCGGATCCCTCCCAGGCGGAGCGGTTCGTGGCGGCGGCGCGGAAATGGTCCCATTGCCGTGCAGGCGAGGTGCCTCGGGGCAGCGCCGTCAGGCGACCGGGAGAGGTGGAATCCGGCGACGCTCGGGACCCGAGCGAATCCGAGTCGGTCGTTGAGGGCTAGTAAGACGATGCGCGGGAGGGACGGCCCCCCCCGGGGGAGCTCACTGCTGGTGATTGGAGGGACCCGATCGGGCAAGTCGGAGCTGGCCGAACGGATCGTAGCGGGGTCGGTCGGCGGGACGCGGCGAGGTGACGGTGTTGACGTTCGGGTGGTCTATGCGGCGGTTCTGCCGGCCAGAGCCGTAGTGCCCGCGCGAGATGAATCGTGGGAGCGACGGGTTCATGCACACCGTGAGCGCAGGCCGCAATCCTGGGCAACCGCCGAGATCCAGGGGATAGAAGAGCTCTGCGAACTCCTTTCGGCAGCCCGGGGACCCGTTCTGGTCGACTCGGTAACCAGCCTGGCGGCCGGCCTTGTCGAGCTTGCACCCGAGGCGCAGGACGATCAGCTGGAGAGGCTGGAATCGGCTCTTCGATCGCGCAGCGTTTCGGGCAGGAGTACCGTCGCCGTTGCCGACGAGGTGGGTATGGCCGTTCATCCTGCAACAGCCCTGGGGATTGCATTCGCAGAGGTTGCAGGCCGTATCAACGCCCGGGTCGCCGCGGGGAGCGGGCGGGTACTACTTGTGGCGGCAGGGCACGTTGTCGAGCTTTACAGCGTGGACCGGGTCGTTCCGAGTCTGGGCCTGACTCCGCATGACGATCCCGGGAGAGCGCCGGAATGAGGGGCCTTGCTCAGGCTGCCGGTTTTCTCACGTGGTTGCCGGTTGGATCTCGCGAGCCGGAGCAGGCACGGCGATACGGGAGCGGAGCTGATAGCGCAGGCAGTACCCAGGCGGCAATCCCGTGGTTCCCGGTGGTTGGGGGAGCGATAGGTTTGCTTCTTGGGGGGCTGTGGTGCGGTCTTGGCAGGGTGTTGCCCTACGGCGTAGCCGCTGCCCTCGTAGTAGGCGCGGATCTGATCGTGACGGGCATGCTCCACATGGACGGCCTGGTCGACACCGCTGACGGCTTGATCCCGCCAATGGACCGGCAACGCCGTCTTGACGTGATGCGCGATCCGAGAGCGGGGGCGTTCGGCGTAGTTGCGGCCGTAGCCGTTCTGGTCGTGCGTTTCGCCACCCTGGCGAGGTTTGCTCCATCAGTGATACTGCTTTGCGGGCTGTGGGCGCTTTCGAGGGGTATGGCCGGCCTGGTGATGACCGTCATGCCCTACGCAAAGGGAAGCGGGGGGATCGCCAACTTCTTTCTGGGTACTGCGGGTGGGGCGCACGAGTCGTCACCCGGCCAGGTGTATCCGGCGGTGGGTGGGCCCACCACGTTCTCCAACGTGGAAATGCACGGCGAGGCACAGTTTGGTGGCCCCCTGGAACCACTCGTGGGGATGCCGGGATCGTCCGGCGATCAGCCGCCCGGGTCAGCACCGCGGTCGCGGTCTCGGCCCTGGGGCCTGCATGCTATGGGAGCGGTTTCGGGCGCCGGCGGAGCTGCAATCGGTGCTGCGGCCCTGCTGTCGTGGAGTGTCCGAGGCGGCGCAGAGGGTCTTGCGGGCGCAGTAGTCGGGTTCACGGCGACGTCGTTATTTGGCTTCGCGCGACTCGGGGGATTCACGGGGGACGTGCTCGGGGCTTCTATCGTCATGGCCGAGACCCTGGGCCTTGTAGCGGCGGCAATTCATTGAGACCGGCATTGAAACGGGTTGGCGCGGTGGCGGTCGGTACGGCAGCGGGGCTGATCCTCCCGGAGCCGCCGCGACGCATCCATCCTGTGGGGCTTTTCGGGAGTGTAGCGGCCCGGGCCGAGATGGCAGCGTGGGCGCCGTCGAGGCTCGCAGGTGCCCTCTACTGGACCGCTTTAGTGGGTGGTACGTACGCGCTGGGGACCACTACGGCACGCAGGAGCGGAGAACGGGCCGTGGCGATTTCGCTGGCACTGGCGGTCGGTGGGGGAGCCCTCTACCGATCGGCCCGGATCGTCTGCGATGCACTCGGGATCGGCCGCGTCGAAGAGGCCCGGGTGCTGATGAAGGCTCTTGTCAGCCGGGATGCGGATTCACTCGATGAGGCGGCGATGGTGCGCGGTTGCGTGGAGTCGGTCGCCGAGAATACCGTGGACGCTATCGCCGCTCCGGCAGTGTTCGCGCTGCTCGCCGGCGCGCCCGGGGTCTCGGCCTACAGGGCTGCCAATACGCTCGACGCGATGGTCGGCTACAGAACGCCGCTCTACCGCGACTTCGGCTGGTTCGCCGCCAGGATGGACGACATCGCGAACTACCTTCCGGCAAGGCTCACCGTTCTTGCGACGGCTCTCTGCCGACCTCGCCTCGCACGCAGCATACTTGCAGCCGCCCGGTACCAGGGGCGCTTTCATCCCTCACCGAACGGCGGCCCCGTAGAGGCGGCCTTCGCCTCGGCGCTTGGCATCATGCTCGGCGGCCCGGCTCTGTATGGCGGGGTGATCGAGGACCGGCCGCAGCTCGGATGGGGCCGTCCCCCGAGGCCAGGCGATATCGAGCGTGCCATCGTCCTGAGCCGGCAGGTCACGGCGCTGTCCGTTGTCCTTGCCTGCGGGACGTACCTGGCCGGCGCGCTCGCCTGGCACCGGCTCGGGCTCCGGTTATTCTTGAGCCGGTGACACCTTATTCGGCGGAGTCCGTGGAGTTGGTCGGATCTATGGAGCCGGTGAAGTCCGTAGGGTCGATCGGGGCCATCGAGTCCAGCGCCGGTGGGGAGGTGGAGCCTTGTGCGACGTGCTACCGGGTGGCACTGCCGGAAACGGCCATCCCGCCCCCGGGAGATCACGGCGGCGACATCTGGTCGGTGGCGACCTCCCTGGATATGGATCCCTTGTCAATACTCGACCTGTCGGCAAGCATGAACCCGTTCGCCCCCGATGTCTCCCAGCTTGCAGCAGAGGCGCTCAGGGGTGGGGTCTTGTCGCACTACCCTGACGACTCCCGGGCAGCAGAGGCCCTTTCCCGGACGGCCGGCTTCGATGCTGATCGGCTCGTGCTGACTGCAGGCGGGGCCCAGGCTATAGCACTCGTCGCCTCACATCTCGGAAGAGGCTGGGTCAATGAACCTGAGTTCTCTCTGTACAAGCGCTACCTACCCGTCATCGACCCGGAGGGTCCCCTCTTCCGATCCAACCCGAACAACCCACTCGGTGCGCTTGCGGCTCGGGGCGACCACGCTGACGTGTGGGACGAAGCTTTCTACCAGATGGCGACCGGGCAGTGGTCTCGCGGCGCGGGTGACCGCGACACGTTCGTCGTCGGCTCGCTGACCAAACTTCTTGCGTGCCCGGGGCTCCGCGCCGGCTATGTGGTCGCGCCCGACCCGGGGATCGCCGATGCAATCCGGCGCCGGATGCCGGCCTGGTCCGTCAACGGGCTCGTCGCGGCGATCCTTCCCGCAATGCTGGAACAGTGCGACCTGCCTTCCTGGTCGGCGGCGATCGTCGCGGCCCGTGAAGAGATGGCAGGCGCTCTCGAGGCCGCGGGGCTGACCGTGATTGCGAGGGACGCTCCCTGGGTGCTGGTCGACTGGACGAAAGAGGCCGGGGACCTGCGGGAGATCCTTGCCCGCAGCGGGATCCTGGTGCGGAGCTGCGCTGGCTTCGGGATGCCGGGAATCTACAGGTTGGCGGTGGTAGCGGCAGAAGGGCTCGATCGGCTCATGACCGCTGTCCAGCGAGTGGACCCCGCGGCGGGCAGCTCCCGACCGTTACTCACCACCGGCCGGCGGGTTGGGCGGACGGGCAACGGCCGTGCGCTCTTTGTCGTCGGTACAGGTTCGAACGCGGGCAAGAGCCTGGTTACGGCCGGGCTCTGCCGCCTGCTTGCAGCACAGGGCTGCAAGGTCGCTCCATTCAAGGCGCAGAACATGTCTCTAGAGTCCTACGTCACCACCAGCGGAGGGGAGATCGCACGTTCCCAGGCCCTCCAGGCGGTCGCCTGCGGCCTCGAGCCGTCAGTGGACATGAATCCGCTCCTCTTGAAGCCCATGGATGGGCGGATGAGCCAGCTCGTCGTGCTGGGTCAGGATACGGGCTTCATCGACTACAACGCCTATGCGGGACGCGCGAGCGAGATGATAGAGATCGCCCGCAGCGCGCTCGAGAGGCTCCTGACGGATAACGATGTTGTCGTGTGCGAGGGGGCGGGCAGCCCGGCCGAGATCAACCTCCTCGATCGTGACGTCGTCAACCTGCCGCTTGCCCGGGAGGTGGGAGCACCGGCGCTGCTGGTCGCTGATATCGAGCGAGGCGGGGTTTTCGCCGCGATTCAGGGCACGGTTGACCTCCTGCCCCCTGGGCTTCGCGGGCTGCTGAAAGGATTCATCGTCAACAAGATGAGGGGTGACGCCGGGCTGCTGGAGAATGGATTGCAGGCGCTTGCACGGAGCACGGGATTGGGCGCGTTCGGGGTGCTGCCATTCATCGACGGGATGGCATTCGATGCCGAGGACTCCCTGGCCCGGCTGCGCACGGTCAAGGCTCCGCAGCCTCTCAACGGCAGCGTGCCTCTTGACGTCGCGGTGGTCGACCTGCCTCATCTGGCGAACGGTACGGATGTTGACCCCCTTCATCTGGAGAGCTCTGTCCGGCTTCGCTGGATCGCAGACGGCCGGGAAGTCGGGGATCCCGATCTCGTTATCATCCCGGGAAGCAGGGCGACGGTCGCGGATCTGCGGTGGTTCCGGGCTGCTGGCATAGGGGACGCCATTACGGACGCACGTGCACGCGACGAAGCCGGCGGGCCCGCCGTGCTGGGCATCTGCGCCGGCTATCAGATGATGGGCAGATCGATCGTGGATGAGGTGGAGGCGAAGGTGGGCACTGAGGAGGGAATGGCGCTACTACCGGTCAATACCGTGATGGACCCGCAGAAGATCACCCGGAGAGTCGACGGGACCTGGCGAAGTGGGTCCGGTACCACGGCCGTATCCGGCTACGAGATACATCACGGTAGGATCACTCCCGAGTCCGAGTCCGAGTCCGAGGGCAGGGCCGGATCCGGACAGGCCGGGAGCGGCTGTTGGTTCAACCTCCACAACCCTGCCGAGCCGGAAGGCTGGATCGACGAAAGGGCAGGGCTGTTCGGGACGTCCATACACGGGCTTTTCGAGCAGACGGAGATGCGAAGTAATTTCCTCGGACTGGTCGCGGTCCGGCGTGGCAAGACCTGGCGGGCATCGGGGGCCGATGCGACGCTACTCCGTGAACAACGTCTCGACCGGATGGCCGAGGCGATCGCCAGCCACCTCGACGTCGATGCGATCTTCGCACTGGTGGGTCGGTGAAGGTCGTCTTCGTATCGAACGCCGACACGGAACTGCTGGCACTGCGCGTCGCTGCGGAGACGCTCGTTGCGGGCTCCCGGTCCAGCACAGTGGAACGATCCTCAGGGAATTGCGATGGGCCATCATCGCGGGAGCGGGTTGGGGAGTTGGGAGCTGATTCGCTTCTGATTTCCGGCTCGAATCGTGTCAGGGATGCGGAAGCAGTCCTGGTCCGAGGTTTCTCGCCCGAGCGGGAGGATGCCATCTTGGCCGAGCTTCCTGGTGCCGGCGCTGTGATAGTGCGCCTCCTGGGCGGTGCCAGGTCGTGGCCCGGCGGAATGGAGGAGGTGCGCAACGCCTGCGCGACCGCGGGCGTTGCGCTGTTCGCGTTCGGGGGAGAGGCTTGGTTCGACGCAGAGACCGCGGCGCTCTCGACAGTGCCGGGAGAGTGGCTCGACGCGCTCTGGCCGTACTTGGTAGGCGGCGGGGCCAAGAACCTTGGTCGGATGCTGCAGCTCTGTGCATCGCTGGTTGCAGCCAGACCTACTGAAGTGGCCCCCGCAGATGACCTGCCTGCTGTGGGCCGACTCAACCTCTGCCAGATAGCGGTTACGACCGGGAGCATCGAAGCAGGCGGTCGCGGCAACGGGGTGCGGGCGGGGGGAAAGCCGAGAAGCGGCCGACCAAGCGGGGAAGACGGCGCAGCCGTCGGCCGCGGAGGCAGGCCGGTTGCGCGAGATGGCCAGAGCGGAAACGGGCCAACAAGCAGACGAGGCCGGACCGAAGATCGCGCCGCCCGGCCGCGTATAGGCGTGGTCCTGTACCGGGCGCAGGTCATCGCGGGCAATGTAGCGTTCGCAGCTGATCTCTGCCGAGCCCTTGAAGATGAGGGTTGCGAAGCGATTCCGGTGTATACGTACTCGCTCCGGCGGACTGCGGGCGGGGGCGAGGGAGATGGCCACCCGGTGGCGAAGCTCCTTGCCGAGGCAGGCGTGGACGGCGTCATTACAACGACGATGGCTGGTGGCGCCTACGACGCCGAGAGCGGATCGTTCGACGGGTACCCGCTGGCCGCTCTCGAAGTCCCGGTGTTGCAGGCGATCTGCTCGACAGCCCCGTCATCGACCTGGCGGGATTCGCCCCTTGGGTTGCCGCCTATCGACGTAGCCATGTCCGTAGCCATGCCCGAGGTCGACGGGCGGATCGTGACGGTACCCTTCTCGTTCAAAGAGGTGATCGACGAGGACGGTCTGGTAGGCGCCACACTTACCGCATACCGGACCGATCCATCCCGCACGGCCCGGGTCGCGCAGATAGCAGCCCGTACCGCAGGGCTGCGACATATCGCATCGCGCGACAAGCGGGTGGCGATCGTGCTCTCGGCCTATCCCACGAAGCGGAGCCGCCTCGGGAACGCCGTCGGCCTGGATACCCCTGCTTCCTGCGTGAAACTGCTCCGGGCGATGAGAGACGCTGGCTACCGCGTGGATGGTCTGCCAGAGAATGGGGACGCGTTGATGCATGCGCTGGCAGATGGCCTGACCTACGGCGAATACCGGGAGCTGTCCGGGCCGGCTGCGGGCGAGGTCGAGCCGGGATCCGGTGGTGGGCGGTACGGCGCGGGAAGTGTAGCCGCTGGCGGCATAGTAGATCCGGAGCGTGAGCTGGCGCCGGACAACGGGTCCGGCCAGAGGGCTTCCGGGCTCGTTATGGACGCGGCCGGCTACTTCGCGGCGTACGAGCGGCTTGACAGTGGCCTACGCCAGCGTATGGAGGAGGCTTGGCTGCGGCCCACGGCAGAGGGTGCGTTTCGCTTCACTGGCCTCGACCTCGGCAATGTGCTCGTCGCGGTGCAGCCTCCGAGAGGGACCGGAGGTGATCCGGTCGCGATATACCATTCGCCGGACCTGCCGCCCACCCACGAGTACGTTGCTTTCTACAGGTGGCTGGACGAGGTGTGGGGTGCCGACGCGATCGTGCACCTCGGTAAACACGGAACGCTCGAGTGGTTGCCCGGCAAGGGCGTGGGCCTGTCGGCTTCGTGCGCCCCCGATGGTGTGCTGGGCTCGGTGCCGCTCGTATACCCCTTCATCGTGAACGATCCCGGCGAGGGTATCCAGGCAAAGCGGCGAAGCCACGCAGTAATCGTCGACCACCTTGTGCCGCCCCTGACGACGGCGGAGAGCTACGGTGCGATCGCCCGCTTGGAGTCGCTTCTCGATGAGCATACTCGCGCGGCAGCCCTCGACCCCGGAAAGCTGCCAGCTGTACGCCGGAGCATTGTCGACCTCATAATTGCCGAGAGGCTGCACGAGGACCTCGCTGAGAGCGCTGGCGGGGCAATATGGCGTGAGTCCGGCTGGCAGGACTCGTCGCAGGACGCCCTGGACGGCCTCCTTTCGGGGGTGGACGGCTATATCTGCGAACTGAAGGACTCCGTCATCAGGGGCGGGCTCCATGTGCTTGGAGAAGCTCCCCAAGGTGACGCGGAGATCGAAATGCTCAAGGCAATGACCCGGCTGGCTCATGGCGACGTACCGTCGTTGAGAGGGGCCGTTGGTCGGGCGATGCACCTCGAGCCGGAGGGGAGTGACCGGGAACGCATCGAAGAGGAGGAGGCGCGGCTCATCGTTGAGCTACGCGATCGTGGTTTTGATCCAGCGGCCGTCGGCGAGATCGTCAGTGGGCTGGGCTGCACGGGGCGGGAGGCGGCCGGGCTGGAGAGTGTGCTTCAGTGGGTGGCAGCCGACCTTTCCGGGCGCCTGCGCGCCACGGTAGGCGAGATCGGATCCATCCTCAGGGCCCTCGCCGGGAGGAACGTAGCCCCCGGACCGGCAGGGGCACCGAGCCGCGGCATGGCCAACGTGCTTCCCACGGGGAGGAACTTCTATTCGGCGGACCCGCGGGCCATACCGTCTCCCTTCGCCTGGGAGACCGGTAAGCGGCTAGCCGACGGGCTTGCCGAGCGTTACCTTGCTGAGGAAGGTCGTTATCCGAGGAGCGTCGGGATCGTCGTCTGGGGAACGGCGACGATGCGCACCACGGGCGACGACATCGCCGAAGCGCTGGCGCTCCTTGGGGTGAAACCGGTGTGGGACCTGCAGTCCGGACGCGTCACGTCGCTCGAGCTGGTTTCAACGGCCGAGCTCGGGAGGCCTCGCATCGACGTCGTACTCCGGGTGTCGGGGCTCTTCCGGGACGCGTTCTTCAACGTGATCGAACTCTTTGACCAGGCAGTAAGCCTCGCTGCCGGAGCTCGTGAACCGGAGGCAATGAACCCGGTCAGGGCGTCGGGTACGGCTGACGCCAGGGTTTTCGGGCCGAAGCCGGGGAGCTATGGATGCGGGGTGCTGGAGCTCATGGAGACTGGCAAGTGGGAGGGCCAGGCCGACCTGGCAATGGTGTACCTTGCCCGTAGCTCGTATGCTTACGGCGGGGGCCATGATGGGCAGACGGCCGAAGATTCGGCCGAGCGCCGCTTCGCTGCGATAGATGTGGCGCTGAAGAACCAGGACAACAGGGAGCACGATATTTTTGACTCTGACGACTACTTCCAGGATCACGGCGGCCTAATCGCTGCGGCCGGGCTTGCTGCCGGGAGGGCCGCGGGACTTGCGGGCGGTGAGACCGTGGGGCAGGCGCCGCGGTCCTACTTCGGCGATTCGTCCAACCCTGAGCGGGTGCGCGTGCGCAGCCTTGACGAGGAAGCGGCACGGGTGATCAGGTCGCGGGTAGTCAACCCCAAATGGATCGCGGGCATGATGCGTCACGGGTACAAGGGCGGGTTCGAGATGAGTGCAACGGTGGATTACCTCTTCGGTTACGACGCGACGGCGTCGGTCGGCAGGGACTGGATGTACGAGGCAGTCACCAGGGCGTACGCCGGGGACCCGGAGGTCCGCGACTTCCTCCTCGCCCACAATCCCTGGGCACTGCAGGCGATTGTCGAGCGGCTCTACGAGGCGGTGGACCGGGGGATGTGGGGACCGTCCGCGTCAGCCCTTTCGATACTGCGGGACGCTGAGGCAGAGTTCGAGGGGTGGGGGGAGGACCGGGCGTGAGTAGCGGTAATCGCTTTCCGTTCAGTGCTGTCGCCGGCCATGAGGACCTGAAGCTTGCCCTGGTCCTGGCGGCAGTCGACCGGTCGATCGGGGGAGTACTTGCCTACGGTGAGCGCGGGACCGCGAAGTCGACTCTGGCTCGCTCCTTTGCCGCTCTTCTCGGTAGCGCGAGGTTCGTCGAGTTCCCGATAGGAGCTACGGAGGAGATGGTCACGGGGAGCATCGATGTTGAGGCGTTCCTCCAGTCCGGCGAGAAGCGTTACTTGCCCGGGGTGCTCGCACGGGCCGACGCGGGCGTGCTCTACGTGGACGAAGTCAACCTGTTGCCGGACCATCTTGTCGACCTCCTGCTCGATGCTGCCGCTAGCGGCGAGGTGAGTGTGGAGCGTGACGGCATTTCCCTCAAGGTGTCGGCGCGGTTCGTTCTTGTCGGCACCATGAACCCCGAAGAGGGCGAGCTCCGCCCCCAGCTACTCGATCGCTTTGGGCTCTTCGTTGATGTCGCGGGGCCGTCTGATGCGCGTGAGCGCGCTGAGATCGTGCGTCGGCGCCTGGACTTCGACGCCAATCCGAAGCGCTTTGTTTCCCAGTACTCTGAGGCTGACTCAGCGCTTGCTGGGCATATCTCGGCCAGCGCTGTCGCTGCCGTCCCTCGAGACCTGGTAGAGCGGATCAGCCGGCTCTGCCTCGAACTGGGGCTGTCCGGCGTACGCGGAGACATTACCTGCTGTAAGGCCGCCGCCGCTCTGGCCGGCTTCGAGGGTCGCTCCGAGGCCGCTGCGGCGGACGTAGCGCGAGTGGCGGGAATGGCGCTTACGCACCGGAGGCGGCGGGACCCGTTGCGAGGTGGTTACATCGAGAGAGCCGAGTTGGCCTGCGCTCTCGAACGGGCATTGGGCGAGCCGGCTGGCAGCGACGAGGGGAGGGGCGAGCCGGCTCGCAGGGGAGCGGGGCGGGCCGAGCGGGGGGGTGGGAATGAGATGCGGGGTGAGCTGGGAGGTCGGGACGTGATGCGGGGGGTGTTACAGGGCGGGACTAACGGATCGCAGGAGGGTACAGCCTGCAACGGGGGATCAACTGAAGCAGGCCGCGCTGCACGGGGATCGCAGGAGGGTGCCTCCACGATTGGGGGATCGCAGGAGGGTGCCCGTACAGCTCGAAGCTCAGAGGATGGCACCAGCAGTGCTCGGGGATCGCAGGTGGGCAAAGACGGAGGTGGCAGAACGACTGAGGCCGCCTGTGAGCGTGGCCGCGCAGAGGATGGTGGCCTGGGTACAGGTGGTGGCGGGAAACGCCGAGCCGGCGACGGTCAGCGGCAAAGAAAGACTGCCGTTACGGATGGAGCGGCGGCCCAATCCACGCCGGTGGCAAATGCTTCCGTGTTCGCGGATGCAATAGCCGCGGGGCTCCATAGCTCCGGCGCTGGTTGGGGAACCGGCGGTCCGGGAGCAGCGGTGCAAGGGAGAGGCAAGATGAGCTCCGGTAGCGCCGGGAGGGCGGATGGGGCAGGGCAAACGGGCGGCCGGACGGTACGGACAGTACGGCCGGAAAAGAAGGGCGTATCCCGCCTTGGAACGATCGATCCGGCAGCGACTGCCTTTGCGGCTGCAACTGCCACCGCCCTACGGTCCGGTTTGCTGCCCCGGCAATCGCCCAGGCCCCTGGCGCCGAACCCCGACTCGCTTGCGGGTAATGGTAGGGCAGTTGCGCAAGTATCGCCCATCGTGAGTATTCGCCGCGAGGACCTACGGCTGAAGGTGCGTGAGGCCGCAGCCACCAGCCTGATCGTCTTTGCCGTGGACGCCTCCGGTTCGATGGCAGCGCGGAGGCGGTTCGAGCTGGCAACAGCCCTGATTGAGCAGCTTCTCTACAGCGCCTACGAGAATCGGAACCGGGTCGCGGTCGTCAGCTTCAAAGGCGGCGAAGCGACCGTCCTTGTGCAGCCGACCGCAAGCCTCGAAGTTGCCGTAGCGCGCCTAGGGGATGTATCCGTCGGCGGCCGGACCCCGCTTGCTGCCGGCATTCTGAAAATGCTCGAGGTGGCGGAGGTTGCGGCGAGCCGCGGCCTTTCCCCAATCGGTGTGCTGGTAAGCGACGGTAGGGCGACGTCAGGGGGGACGCCGGGTGGTGGCGCTGGGCCGTTCGATGCAGCACTGGCTGCAGCGCGGGCCGTCAGAGTACGCGACTTACCGGTGGCCGTGCTCGACATGGGTCGTGAGAGGCGCCGCTCCGAGGCGCTGGCGCAGTTGGCTGCCGAGATGGGGGGCGTCCTTCTGACCGCCGATACGGGGGAGTACTGGCAGGTGGCAGAAAGGATCCGCTCGATCGGCGAGGGCGCGGGCTGAGGGAAGCCCACGGGTTGACCTCGCCTTGGGGCGCTCTTGCCTCGCGACATCGATCGGTAGTTCGGTCTGGGGGGATGGCGACCGGTAGCGCCATCAGATCGGCGCCATAGACTTCATCGTTATGAGCGTCGATCCGCAGAAGGTCGATCCGCGGAACGAAAGCGCTGCGGACGAGGTGGACGGGGTAACCGAGGAGATAGCTGCCGACCTGCTGGTACGTTGCCTGGAAGCGGAAGGGGTTACTTGCGTTTACGGCATTCCCGGCGAAGAGAACATCTACCTCACAGATGCGCTCTCCCGGTCCGCCATTCGCTACGTCCTCGTGCGTCACGAGCAGGCAGCGTCGTTCATGGCCGAGGTCCAGGGTCGACTGACCGGCCGGCCTGGCGTCTGCTCGGCAACGTTGGGTCCCGGTGCGATTAATCTTCTGCTGGGAGTCGCAGACGCCACAAGTAACTCGACGCCTGTCGTGGCACTATCCGCCCAGAGCAGCCTCGGCCGCATCTACAAGGAGTCGCACCAGAGTATCGACCTGGTATCTATTTTCGCGTCGGCGACAAAGTGGTCTGCAATGTTTCCGAACGCGGCCGCGATCCCCGAGATGGTGCGCAAGGCATTCAAAGTCGCCCAGACGGAGCGCCCCGGAGCGGTTTACCTGGCCGTGCCAGAGGATATTGAGTCTGCCCCGGTTCCCAACGGGCTCGGGCCTCTGCCTGTCAGCGTGCCGAAGCCGGACGAGCCATCGCCGGCCCAGGTCCGGCGCGCTGCGGAAATCCTGTCCGGAGCCGATCGGCCGATTGTCCTTGCCGGCCACGGAGCAGTCCGCGCAGGAGCCGGCCACGCACTGCGCCGTTTTTCCGAGCAGGTCGGCCTTCCGGTAGCGACTACGTTTAATGCCAAGGGCGTTTTTCCCGACGACCATCCGAACTCCCTTGGGGCTGTGGGTTTCATGGCTCATGATTACGTCAACTTTGGCTTCGACGAAGCTGATGCGATCGTGTGTGTCGGCTACGAACTCGGGGAGCTGGATCCTGAGCGACTCAATCCCTCCGGGGACAAGGCGATCATTCACCTCAGCCGTTCGCCCGCCGAGGTGGACAGTCACTATTCGGTCGCGGTGGGGATCCAGGCCGACCCGGGTTCGAGCCTCGCCGCGCTGCGGAAGGCGGTGGCCAGGACCTGGGATCCAATAACCGGGCCCCCGGCGCGTATACGGAGCCTACTTGCCGACGAGCTGGCGATGGGTTCGGAGGACGTAAGCTTCCCCTTGAAGCCTCAGCGCGTCGTGGCCGAGACCAGGGCTGCTCTCGGGCGCGATGACATTGTTCTGGCCGATACGGGTGCCGTGAAAATGTGGATGGCGAGGCTGTACCCGACCTACGAGCCCAATACCTGCCTGGTTTCGAACGGGCTCTCGTCAATGGGATTCGCTCTCCCGGGCGCAGTTGCAGCGAAACTGGTGTATCCGGGGCGGCGAGTTGTGGCCGCGGTAGGCGATGGTGCCTTTCTCATGAACAGCCAGGAGATCGAAACCGCCGTGCGCGAGCACGCGGCGATTGTGGTTCTTGTATGGCAGGACGACGCTTACGGGCTGATCAAGTGGAAGATGGACCTCGCTCTCGGTCGGCACAGTGCGATCGGTTTTTCCAACCCCGACTTCGTTGCGTACGCCGATAGCTTCGGTGCTCGGGGCTACAGAGTAACAGCGGCGGGGGAGCTGCGCTCCGCTCTGGACGATGCCCTTGCCTCCGATCAGGTGTCCGTGATCGCCTGCCCCGTCGACTACGGTGAGAACCTTCGCTTGACGGCCGCTCTCGGCGATCTCTCGGGGCG
The DNA here is from genome assembly GCA_021816935.1 of Actinomycetes bacterium. Classification (GTDB taxonomy): domain Bacteria; phylum Actinomycetota; class Acidimicrobiia; order Acidimicrobiales; family JAMCPL01; genus JAKAWR01. Next base: position 149,194 of record JAKAWR010000001.1, on the reverse strand, counting down.
CGTCTGATCGGGCCCGCGCCGTTGGCGGACCCTTAGCTACCCGGGTCGCTCCTTCCCTCTTCTCCCGGCAACGAGCCGCCATCCACTCCCCGGACTGATGCTGACGGTGACGGTCGAAGGCTTCCTTCACCGATGACGAAGGCCGCGACACCGTCACCTTTGCCCCCCGATCCAGACGAGCGATTCCACGACCGCCAGACCAGCCGGTGTACCGGGATCAGCCGGGGTATATCCCGCAGCCCCGGGATGAAGGGTATGGCCAGCAGTAGAATGGTGGCCAGCCCGGTCAGGTAGATAGCGATCAGGTCGACGTTGGGCGAGTTGCGGAGACCGGGCAGCTGGTACCACAGGGTGTAGAGCCACAGCCACGGCTGGCCCGGGTAGCTGCCGGTCTCGTTCATGACGCCCCACTGCGAGCCAACCAAATGCTGTGACGTTGCCAGGGAGGAGAAGTAGTTTCCGTCCTCCAGGAACAGTAGCGGCTTAGTGAAGTTGGTGCCGTAGAAGGGTTGCTGGGCCAGTAGCTCGGCATCGAGTCCACCCGAGCGGGCGAGGCCGAGCTCGCCTTGCACCAGTACGGGTACCGGACCGTCGTCGGCTTTCGGCACCGAGGGTACCGATCCGTGAAAGGTCACCTTGGTGACGGCCTGCAGGTAGGCGTTGGCCCAGGCGACCTGCGTGGAGTGCGGCGCCGCCCGATAGGTGGCTAACGCATGCTGGACCGCAGCGTCGGCCGATGACAATTTGGATAACGGTGAGAGAACGAACGTCTCCGCTGGACGGATCGGCATACGGACGCCCGCCAGCAACTGCCAGGAGACGCCGATTCGCTGCACGTTGGCCGAACCGTGGTTGTAGGGGGGCCCGTACCGGGAAGTCTCGCTGGTTCCGGCCAGTTCCTGGGCGGTGGTTGCCATGAAGTCGGCTGGGGCGACGGTGGCCCAGCTGCGGACGGTCACAGGTGGCACGTCGGGGGATGAGAGGACCCCGGCCAAGACGGCCACCAGGACGAGCACCACCATGCCGGCCAAGGTGGCCTCCTTCACGATGTCGTAGCGGCGGCTGCGTCCGTGCCAATCGGCGGCCTCGGCCGCGGCGGCTGCCCGGCGCTGGAGGCGCCCGCGGGGCCGACGAACTGGCAGCGGGTGGGAGACGCCCCGCACCCGGACCAGAAGGACATGGGCACCCACCAGCGCCACGAGCACCAGCGGGACCAGTACCAGGTGCCAGAGCAGCATCTGGCCAAAATTGAGGAGGTTGAAGAAACTGCCGAGACCGGTCGAATTAACGCCATCCTTGCCGTTGGTGGCAATCCACTGGGAGTCGAAGTTCTGCTGGGAGAGGTAGCCGGTGAAGCACTCGACCACTGACGCCAGGAAGGCGACCACGCCCGTGACCCAGGTCAGCGATCGCCGGCCGCGCCATGCCGCCATCCAGAACTTACCCCACAGGTGAATGACCATGAAGGCCATGAAGAGCTCCACGCTCCAGAGGTGGAGGCTGTTGAAGAAATGGCCGACCGGGTCGTAGTGCCACCAGTCGACTCCACCGAGAGCGATGGCGAAGCCGGACACGATGGCCACGGCCAGGGCGGCCAGGGTGGCCACTCCGAAGACGTAGATCCACGAGTCGACATAGGCCGGCTGGGAGTCGGGTAGGAGCTTGTCGGGAGGGAGCAGCCGCAGCCCGAGGTTGCGGATACGCGCCGTCCACATCCGGGTGTCGTCCCCGCCGGCCGCCTGCCCACCGAGCGGTAGGTCTCCACCGGAGGGAGTGGACACCGGCACACTCTCTTCGCTACCGGGCTCGTCTCCGTCGTCGCGGTCTGTCTTGCCGTTTGCGGGGAGTGCTGCGTGACGACGGCGGTGGCCGCCAGGGAAAGGAATCAGCAGCGCGGCGCCGAAGATGACGACCATCACGGCGATCAGCACCAGGTTGGCCACCGAGATTTCGAAGATCGACCAATGAACGGAGGTGCCGGGCAAATTGAGGTTCATGGTCAAGAATCGTAGGAGCCACAGCTGGCGATTCTGCTCAATGGAGTCGCCGACCTGGTGTCAGTGGTGAACAAATGATCGCCTTCGCTCAGCCTTCGATTATTGCACGGGAGAATGGACGCCGCCACACGTCTCGCAGGGCCGGCGTGAAGGAGCCGAAGTTCCCCGGCTCACGCGCCGAGCGCGTGAGCGCCGCCGTCAACGTGGATGATCTCGCCGGTGGTCTTGGGGAAAAGATCGGAGAACAGCGCAATGCAAGCCCGGGCGACGGGATCGGGATCGTGAACGTCCCAACCGAGTGGCGCCCGAGCTGCCCAGGTATCCTCGAAGGCCGAGAAACCCGGGATGGACTTCGCCGCCATGGTCCGGACCGGTCCTGCCGCAACGAGATTGACGCGAATGGCATGGGCACCAAGATCCCGTGCTAGGTAGCGGGTCAGCGATTCGAGGCCGGCCTTTGCCACGCCCATCCAGTCGTAGACGGGCCAGGCCACTGACGCGTCGAAATCAAGACCAACAATAGATGCGCTACCAGAAGCCTTGAGCAGGTCAAGGAACCCGGCTGCAAGTGCCTTTAGCGAGTACGCCGATACTTCAAGGGCCACGGACACATCGTCCCAGGATGCTCGCATGATGTCACCACCAAGGCAGGCTTCCGGCGCGAAGCCGATTGCGTGGAGGATGCCGTCGAGGCGGCCCCAGTCGTCCGAGATCATCCTCGCGGCCGCGGTGATCTCTTCAGGGCACGTGACGTCAATTGCGACCACTTCCGGAGCTCCCGGAAGCTTGCGGGCAATACGGCGCGTGAGGGAGAGACCCCTGCCAGCCCCGCTGAGCACGACATCTGCTCCCTCCTCGGCGGCCATCCGCGCGACGGCAAATGCCAGTGAGGCATCTGTGAGGACGCCGGTAACGAGGATCTTCTTTCCGCTCAATAGTGCCATCCCGCCAGACTAATCGGTCGATTCCGGTCCGCCTGCCTCGCGGACGGGGCAACTTCCGTCCGGGCAGCCGTTTGGTCCGCGCGTGCAGCGGCGATCTGACGAGTCGTAGGGGTAGCCGCCGGCGGCTAAAATCGGTTTCGCGGGTAGCGGCACAGCGAGTGCCCCAACCGAGTTGACACCGGTAACCACGTCAGGAGGCCAGGGAACGACCCGCGATGCGGATCGCACTCTCGAGCGAGACGCTATCTTTGAAGATGCGTTACCAGCAATTGCGAAAAGCCCCCGGCAATAAGATTGGTGCGCCTGCGGCCGAGCCGCACATCGCAAGAAAGGACTCCAAATGCGTATAGGAATTGTCGGCGGCACGGGACCCCTGGGTAGGGGACTTGCTTTGCGGCTCGCAGCGAGCGCTTTCGAGGTCGTCCTCGGGTCCCGCGACGAACAGCGCGGCGCGTCTGCGGCGGGGGAATTGGAAGCGCTGCTTCATGAGTGGCAGGAAGCCGCAGGCGCCACGGAACCTGCAGGCGGAGCGAATGCAAGAGGCGCAACAGTTTCCGCCGCAGCACGGGCACCTATGCAGGATGCTCCCGGTAGCGTTGAAGGAGGCTCGAACGAAAAGGCGACTGAATCCGATCTCGTCTTCCTCACTACCCCATGGGAAGGCTGCATATCGACAGCGAGAGGGCTTCGCAAGCACCTCGCAGGTAAGACCGTGGTATCGACGGTTAACGCTCTCGTGAAAGAGGGCAGGGAGCTGCACGCTCTTCTCGGTCCCCGAGGGTCGATGGGGGCGTGGATCCAGGCGACGCTCCCTGACTCCGGGGTGGTGGTCGCCTGCAATCACCTTCCCGCTGCCGAGTTGCTCGACCCGACGGCAAGGGTCGAAGCGGACGTCTTCGTCTGCGGGGACGCCAGAGCGTCGAAGGAAGCCGTGATCGAAGCGCTCTCGGCCGTACACGGTCTCCGGCTACTCGATGTAGGCAGTCTTTCGCAGGCCGGTGCCCTCGAGGCGATGACAGCGGTCCTCGTAAACCTGAATATCCGCTATGGGGGAGCCGCTACCATCGGCCTTCGCAACCTTTACGCAGAGACGGTCTGAGTCCCGGGCACAGATCATGGGGCGTAGGTGATGGGAACAGGTGATGGGGCAGGGGAGCGGGGTCTGGCCGATGTGGCAGGGCTTATCCGATAGGACCAAAGTGAAAAGGCGAAGGCATTAGAAGGTGAAACTGTACGACACGGCGAGTCAGGCGGTGGTGGACCTGGAGCTGGAGAGTCCCGTAAGGATCTATTGCTGCGGCATCACCCCTTACGACGCCGCCCACCTCGGCCACGCCGCCGTGTACGTCACCTTCGACGTGCTCGTCAGGCGGTTGCGGGACGCAGGGTTCCAGACCAAATGCGTCCGGAACGTAACGGACGTCGACGACGATATCCTGAGGCGCTCCCGGGAACTGCGGGTGCACTACCTCGACCTCGCGGCCGAGGAGATGGCACGTTTCGACAAGGACATGACCGCTCTGGGGCTCCTGGCGCCCGACTCCGAACCACGGGCGACCTCGGCGATACCGAAAATCCTCGACGTGATTGACGTCCTTTACAAGAGCGGTTACGCGTACGAATCGGGCGGTTCGGTATATTTCGATATCTCGAAGTCGCAACGTTTCGGCTCGCTGGGGAAGCTGGATCGGGAGGAAATGATCGAGCTCGCCCGGGAACGGGGCGGTCATCCAGAGGATTTGGCGAAGCGCGATCCGCTTGACTTCGTGCTGTGGCAACCGTCCTCTGGCGGGGAGCCGTCCTGGGACTCGAGGTTCGGCCCGGGACGGCCCGGATGGCACGTGGAATGCACAGCCCTGGCTATACGGGAGTTAGGCGGTGTCGACATCCACGGTGGCGGAAAAGATCTGATCTTTCCCCATCACGAGGCAGAGGCCGCCCAGGGGGAGGCATATACGGGGACCACCTTCTGCAGCTACTGGGTGCATACGGGGTTGGTAGGCCTAGGCGGTACGAAGATGTCAAAATCGCTGGGCAACCTCGTTTTCGTGCACGACCTGCTAGAGAACTGGTCTGCCCAGGTCATTCGCCTCGCGGTGATGTCGCATCACTATAGGGAGGATTGGGATTGGACCGACGATCTACTCAAAGCTGCTGCCGAGCGTTTCGAGCGGTGGTCCCGGGCGGGAAAGGGAGATCGTGGCCTCGATGCCGTGAGAGGCTGCCTCGACGACGACCTGGACATCCCGACAGCGATTGCCGAGATCGACGCCGCGGCATCGAGTGGCGGTGTGTCGGCAGCTGCGGCCCTCCTCGGCGTCTCGCTCGCTTGAGAGGCTCAGTGGGCTGGCTCCGTGGAGGCTCTAAGATGGCACCCGTGACAGGTGACTCCCGCTTGGAGGGTGCAATTGCGGCTTTGATCGACGGGTCCCTTGTCGATCTTGCTACGGCTCCGCAGGACGGCGAGGAGGCCACACCTGTCTACCCCGACTCCGATGCAGGCAGGTCCATCCTGCGCCACTCGACGGCGCATGTCATGGCGCAGGCGGTCTGCGACCTGTGGCCCGGAGCGAGGTTAGCGATAGGCCCTGCGACCGATGAGGGCTTCTATTACGATTTCGACCTGCCCGAGGGGGCGCACTTCACTGACGATGACCTCGCGCGCATCGAGGCCCGGATGCGAGAGATTATCTCCGAGGACCAGCCGTTCGTGAGGGAGGAGGTGTCTCGGGAGAGCGGCCCCGAGCTATTTTCCAACCAGCCGTACAAGCTCGAGATCATCGAGGAGCTGGCGGACGGAGAGTCGCTAAGCGTTTATCGCAACGACGGAGTGGGAAGTTCCTTCGTTGATCTCTGCCGCGGTCCCCATGTGCGGTCAACCGCGGCACTCGGGCATTTCAAGCTCCTGAAGGTCGCCGGTTCGTACTGGAGGGGTGACGAACATCGCCAACAGCTCCAGCGCATCTACGGCACTGCATTCGAATCCGACCAAGCGTTGGCGAATCATATTGAAATGCTTGCTCAGGCGGAGGCGAGAGACCATCGGCGCCTCGGTACGGAGCTCGATCTTTTCCACTTCCCGAGCGAGATCGGCGGAGGGCTGCCAGTCTTCCATCCGAAGGGCGCACTGATCCGGACGATACTGGAGGACTTTTCCCGCAGCGTACACCTGGGCGGCGGCTACCAGCCCGTCTGGACTCCGCATGTCACCCGAGCGGAGCTCTACGAGCGCTCGGGACATCTCGGCTGGTACAGCGACGTGATGTATCCGCCCCTCGAAATGGAGGGAGCTGAGTACCGTCTCAAGCCGATGAACTGCCCCATGCACATCCTCGTATACGCGTCGAGAGGCCGGTCGTACAGGGATCTTCCGATGCGGCTCTTCGAGCTGGGGACGGTGTACCGTTTCGAGCGCTCGGGTGTGCTGCACGGCCTTGCACGGGTAAGGGGCCTCACTCAGGACGACGCCCACATCTTCTGCACGCCAGAGCAGCTACCGGGCGAGCTCGAAGCCGTGGTTGCATTCGCTCTGGAGGTGCTTCGGACATTCGGGTTGACCGACTTCGAGGCGGAGCTGTCCACGCGTCCCGAGAAGTTTATAGGCGAGGTCGCCGACTGGGACCACGCGACGGCCGCTCTGGAGGCGGCGCTTATCGCGAGCGGGATTCCCTATCGGATCGCCGAAGGCGAAGGCGCCTTCTACGCCCCGAAGATCGACATTCACCTGAAGGACGCGATCGGCAGGCGCTGGCAGGTATCGACTGTCCAGGTGGATTTCCAGCTCCCGACCCGGTTCGACCTGAGTTACGTGGGCGCAGACAACGAGCGACATCACCCGCATATGGTCCACAGGGCTCTTTTCGGCTCAGTCGAACGATTCATGGCAATCCTTATTGAGCACTATGCTGGAGCGCTGCCGGTATGGCTATCGCCCGTTCAGGTCATGGTGCTACCGGTAAAGGACGCTAACCAGAGCTACGCAGGAGGCGTGATCGAGGCACTCCAGGCGGTAGGTGTCCGCACCACCACGATCCCTGCCGGCGAGCCGCTCGGTGCCCGGATCCGCAAGGGCAAGCTCGAGAAGATCCCTTACATCCTCGTGGTCGGAGATGACGACATGTCCCAGGGCACGGTAGGTGTGAACCGGAGCGGGCACGACAAACCGGAGCGGGGGGTATCGCTGTCAGCGCTCGTCGAAGAAGTCACGACCGCCGTTCGCAACCGATGCGCGCCGATGTGAAGCTCGACGTGATCTGGGCGGGCTGGCGCCAGGAGTACGTGACACGTGCAACAGGTAAGGCGCTACCAGGATTGGCAGGCCCGGCTACGGACGGCGGATGCGTCATGTGCAGGCTGGTCTCGTCGGGTGAACCCTCACCTGCCACGGGCGTGATCTGGAGGTCGGAGCTCGTAGTCGTCGCCCTGAATGCCTACCCGTACGGTAGCGGCCATTTGCTGATACTGCCGGCTCGTCACATAGCTGATCTCAATACTCTCGACTCCCGCGAGGGAATGGCGCTCTTCGCAGCCATGCGTGACGCCGTCGCTTCGATCGAGCAAGCATACGGCCCAGACGGTATCAACATCGGTGCCAACCTGGGTGCGGCTGCCGGTGCCGGGATACCGGAGCACCTTCACCTCCACGCACTTCCTCGCTGGGTCGCCGACACGAACTTCATGACGACCATCGGCGGCGTCCGGATCATTCCGGAGGTTCTCGAGGACTCCTGGAAGAAGCTAACAGCCGCCTGGCCTCACGCCTGAGGTTTCGAGGTGGCCGTATTCCGATCACGGTGGATCAGGCGGAAGCGGAGAGCCTACTCAACAGGTTTGAGGGAAGGACGTCGTAGTGATCGTAGCTCTCCGAGAACCGGCCCATCCCGCCGGTCAGCGCCCGCAGATCCAGCGCATACCGGAGGATTTCCGCACGGGGGACAAGCGCTTCTACCCGTACTCGGGCCTCGCCCTGGCCATCGTTCTCGACCGTGTCGGTACCCTGGACGCGGCCGCGCCTCGAGCTCAGGTCGGCCAGGATATCGCCCTGCATCGAGACCGGAACCTCGACGTCGATCCGGGATATAGGCTCCAGTACGACTGGCGTGGCCGAAGCGAGCGCCTCCCTAAAAGCCAGCGATCCCGCCATCTTGAAACTCAGCTCGGAGGAGTCGACGGGGTGGTACTTCCCATCGAAGCAGGTGACGTGGACATCCACCACGGGGTAGCCGTAAGAGCCGCCGGAGGCCATGGCTTCCTGCACCCCCTTCTCGACGGCCGGGATGTACTGGTTGGGGATGGCACCCCCGACGATCTGGTCGGTAAACACGAAACCGGCCCCCCGTTCGAGCGGTTCCATCCTGATGCTCGCAACGCCGTACTGACCATGGCCACCCGTCTGTTTCTTGTACCTACCCTCGGCCTGCGAGGTCTTCGTGATCGTTTCCTTGTAGGGCACGAGGACCTCGGAAGTGGTCACCTGAACGGCGTACTTGCGGGAGAGCCGCTCGATCGCGACGTTGACGTGAGTGTCACCGGTGCCCATGAGAATCGTCTGGTGGGTCTCCTCGTTCCTGTCGACCCGGAGCACTGGATCCTCGTCCTGCAGCCTGTGGAGGGCCGTCATGAGCTTGTTCTCGTCTTCCTTGGTCTTCGGTGCGATCGCAATGCCATATACAGCCGGCTCGATCGGTATCTGCTCTACGACGACAGGGAAGCCCTTCTCGGTAAGCGTATCGCCGGTTGCCGAGTCACCCAGTTTCGGCATGGCGAAAAGGTCCCCGGCCTGTGCCTCGGTGAGCATCTCGGCCTCCTTGCCACGCAGGATCTCAAGTGCATGGAGCTTCTCCTCGGAGTGCGTCCTCGGGTTCACGAGCACGGTGTCGGGGCGCAGCGTTCCCGATAGGACTCTACCGAGCGAGATCTTCCCAACGTAGGGATCCGAAACCGTCTTGAAAATCCGTACGACCTGGCGGCCGGAGGGATCGCAGGGAACCTCAGTATCCTGGCCACCCGCCGAAGCCCGCGGGCCGCAGAGCGAAGAAGGGGCCGGAGCAACGGCGACCAGTGCCGCTGCGAGCTGGTCAATGCCCACCATTGTTGCGGCGCTGCCACAGAGAACGGGGTACACATCCCTTTGGGCGACTCCCGCAGCGAGGGTTCGGAGAAGCTCCTCACTCGATGGCATCTCCCCGTCGAGGTAGCGTTCCATCAGAGCGTCGTCGGCGACCACAGCTGCTTCGGCAAGCTGATCCCGCAGCTCACTCGCACGATCCGCCAATTCAGGGGGAATCTCACCTTGCTCGGGGGCCGTAGCAGTCGCCGGCTTCATTTCTGAGGAGATGTCGTAACGAAGAGCGGAGCCGCTCGCGAGGTCGATCACGCCGCAGAACCCCGCCTCCTCTCCAATGGGAAAGTGGAGGGGCACCACGGCCTCCCCGAAGGCTTCCTTCAGCTTCGCTATCACCCTCTCGTAGCTTGCGTTCTCCCGATCGAGCTTGTTGACGAGCAATAGCGTCGGCATACCGATCTGGCGCAGGTACCCCCAGGTGACAAGGGTCTGAGCCTGAGGCCCGTCAACGGCTGACACAACCATGACGGCGAGGTCGCAGGCCGCCAGTGCAGCTCTTACCTCACCGAAAAAGTCTGCGAAGCCGGGTGCGTCGATTAGGTTGACTTTCACGTTTCCGATGACGAACGGGGCCGTCGCAAGCGAGATCGACATGTTGTGCCTGTGCTCCTCTGGCTCGTAGTCACAGACGGTACTCCCCGAGTTGACGGAGCCGCGCCGGGCGACAACGCCGTACAAGTACAGGAGCGTCTCGGCAATGGTCGTCTTGCCGCAACCGTTGTGGCCGACCAGTGCCACGTTGCGAATCCTGTCCGGTGCGTACCCGTTCATCTGGACCTCCGATCTCCAACCAGCTCGAGACTCCGCCCATTAACACTGACCAGACTACAGCCTCACGACGCCCGGGGGAAGAGGGAGGCCGGGTATGGTGACCATGAGGTAGGCGAGCGGGATTGCAGATCGGAGTCTATGCTGCTATGATTGGGTAGCGATGGGAAACCTGAACGATGCTTGACGGCAATTGGCGTGGGGCTGTCGACAAGACGACCCAGCCGGTAGGTAGGACCCTCGCTAGGATCGGCGTTGGAGCCAACGCTCTGACAGCATTCGGGGTGGCAATGTCGGTGGTTACCGCATTCGTCGTGGGGAGCGGCCATCTCCTCTGGGGGATGGCGTGCCTGTTCCCAACGGGGCTTCCGGACCTTTTCGACGGGCCTGTAGCAAAAGCTGCAGGTACGGCATCTCAGCGCGGCGCTTTCTTCGATTCCGTTGCTGACCGTGTTGCCGATGCATTCCTGTTCGGCGGCGTCGCATGGTACCTTGTTTCGCACCATCACGGCCAGATTGCGCTCCTCCCGCTTGCGATACTGGCCGTCACGTTCTGCATCGCCTACGAGCGCTCGAAGGGCGAGCTACTGGGCGTGCCGTCGAAGGGCGGCCTGATGGAGCGGGCCGAGCGCTTCATTCTCCTTGGCGCTGCCTTCCTATCGCCCGTGAGCATCGTACCCATCCTGTGGGTATTCCTCGCGCTGGTTTCCGCCACGGCGATCAACCGGTTCATCAAGATCTGGCGGGCAATCCCAGCGTCCGTCCGTCTGTCCGTTGCCGAGACTGATGGAACGCTGCCGGGCGAGCCGCTTGGCGAACCGGCGATCACGCTGGCGGCTTCGCTGGAGCCGATCGGATCCTCTGGCCGCGGAGCCACGGGACTCGCCAGCCCGGGGAACACAGCCGATCATCGCCGGGACCTGGTCGGCGACTTCGAGACTCGCCTGCGCCTATGGCGAGAGGCCCGGATGTTGCGTAGCCGCACACGCGAGGAGCGCCACGCCACCCGGAGGGACCGGAAGCCCGCGTCCCGTAGACAGCGCTCGCGTGGTTGGCGCCTCGAGGGACGGGACCGGGTGAATCGGGTGAGCACCGGCGGATGGCCGTGGGGGAGTGCTAGTTTGCAACACGACCGCTCCGACAAGAAGGCCCAGCCGTTCGACCGATTCCGAACCTGGTTGGATCAGCGCGAACGGTGACTTGCCGGTAGCCCTACTGGCGTACCGGTAGATCCAGGCTAAGTAAACTAGCACGGTGGTGCAGATCCGGTCCGCTCTGAAATATTTCGCTTACACGCGGCTGCAGACCGGTCTCCAACTGCTCCCCGCGCCCCTTGCCGATCGCGTAGCCAGTGCGGCGTCCCATGCCATGGTGTACGCCAACCCGACGTTTCGGGCCGGCTACCGTGAGGCCATCAGCCACGTTCTCGGACGCGATCTCTCGCGGCACGAAATCCGTTCCTGGACCAGCAAGGTCGCCCGAGCATACGGCCACTATTGGGCAGACGGCGCCAGAGTGGTCAAGACTTCCGGCAACGGCATAGACGCCGGATTCCGGATCGAGAGCGGTCTCGATCACCTGCAGGCGGCTCGCGACGCGGGTAACGGTTCGATCCTCGCACTAGCCCATCTTGGGACTTGGGAGTGGGGGGGAGCGTACCTGGCCCGGCATGACTTCCCGCTCACCTCCGTAGCCGAGATAGTCGAGCCTCCCAAGCTTTACGAATGGTTCGTCGAGAATCGGAGGAACGCGGGTATAACAGTTTACCCACTCGATGGCGGCGCTTTCGGTAACCTTGCAGCGGTCCTGCGCGACGGCCGTACGGTCGCTCTCCTCTGTGATCGCGATATTGCGGGGACCGGCGTGGAGGTGGACTTCTTCGGCGACCGGGCTCTGCTTCCTGCCGGTCCAGCGGTCCTTTCCCTTCGCACCGGGGCGCCGATCCTACCGACCGCGGTCTACCACGGACCGGGAAATCTCCGCGTGGCTACCATCCGGCCAGCGGTGAACTACGAGAGGTCAGGCGACCTGAGAAGAGACGTGATCGGCGTCACTCAGAGGCTCGCATCCTGCCTGGAGGCGCTGATCCGCCGGGCGCCGGAGCAGTGGTACATCTTCAGCCCCAACTGGCTTAACCAGGTGGACACTCCGGTACGTCGCCGGGGAGGATCGGCTCGTGCCGACCGATCCGGCCATCCCAACCGATCCACCCATCCGTGAGAGTCGCTACCGTCTGCCCCTACAGCCTCTCGGCTCCGGGCGGTGTGCAGGGCCAGGCCATCGGGATTGTATCCGAACTCCAGAAGATGGGCGTTTCGGCTGACCTATACGCTCCGGGCGGAGACTCGGGTTCGGATCGGGAGGACCGGGAAGAATACTCGCTTTCCGGCGGCAGCCTTCACATATTCGGCCCGGCCCTGGCGGTGCCCGCCAACGGCTCCCGGGCTCCTGTCTGCCTTTCCCCGCGGGCATGGGTGTCCGTGGCACGGGATATCGCTTGCGGAGGATACGACATCGTTCATCTCCACGAGCCGTTCGCGCCTTCCCCGGCCTGGCTCTACCTCGCCAGGACTGCCTGCCGGCGGTCGGAGACTCCAGCGGCGTACGGGACGGTCGCGACATTTCACCGGTCGGGCTCCGGCGGTCTCTACGGCTCCCTGCGACCTCTATGGCAACTGCTCTCACGCGCCATCGACATGGCGTGTCCCGTATCTTCCGAGGCCGCCCGTACGCTCGCAGGCATTATGGGCACTCCATGGACAAACTGGCCCGCCAACGGCACCCCAGGGCCCGTAGCGGAGGAGAGCAACCTTGGCGGACGCTATCGCCAGACAGCGCGTCAGACTACCCACCGTCGTCGAACCCCGAAGGCCGGAAAGGCTGGCGGCCCGCGTAGGAGCGAGATCCTTTTCAACGGGATCGACGACCGCTTCTTCGCAACAACCGATCCGATCTGGCGGTCCGCTGGCCAGGTTCCGGTAGCCTTTGCCGGTAGGCACGAGAGACGGAAGGGTCTCGAGTTGCTCCTCAGGGCTTTTCGGACTCTTCACCGCAAATGCCAGACTGGCCCGGAACCAGTTCTCTGGGTGATGGGGGAGGGTCCGGAGTCTGCCCGACTGCGAGCCTCATACGGGTCGGATCCCGGGGTGACCTGGTTTGGTCGGGTCACAAACGAAGAGCTGAGGTCACGGCTGCGGCAGGCGTGTGTTTTCTGTGCCCCGTCGATGGGTGGCGAGTCTTTCGGCGTAGTACTTCTCGAGGCCATGGCTTCCCGCGCCGTGGTAGTCGCCTCGGACATACCGGGCTATCGTGACGTAGCATCCGGCATCGGCCAGCTTGTCGCGCCGGGCGATCCGGCGGACCTGGCAGAAGCACTCTATACGGCCTACTGCGAAGTTGTAAGTGGTACGGGATTGGCAGATCCTGCCCGGCTTGATCGCGCTCAGGACAAAGCCCGCGGTTACTCGATGAGCGCCTTGACGTATCGCTACCTGAGCCTGTACGAGCAACTGCTCGTGGGTTCTGTATGATGGCACTGCAACGTATGCGTGTTGCCGGTTGCTTCAACTGGAGGCGTCGTCCCAACGGTTCACGAGGATAATTTCATTCATGGAAAACAAGTCATCAGAGTCCGGAGTAGTCATGCACCCAGCCAAGCGGGACCGTTTCTCCGCTGGTCCTCGCCCGGCACAATGGAAAGCCGTCCTCCCTGCCCGCACAAGGATTTTCCAGGCCGTGATCCCGGTCGCCGCCGGGGTGCCACCCGGCGCGGCGACCGGCGCTGCCATAGCACCGAGCGTCCATGGGCTGGCGGGGATCCTCGCTGGCGTCGGTGCGGCGGCATTGGTCGCGATAGCAATAGCCGCTATCTTCTGGGCGATGTCGATTACCATGTTGCTGAGGTCCATAGGAGCGCGGGCTGCGTACCCCGGCGTTCCCGGCATTCAACATCTCGAAGTTGTGGTCGAGGTAAACTGCGCCCGAACGGGCCTCAAGCCTCCCCGGATCTGGGTCGTCAATGCGGATATTCCGAACGCACTGGCCCTCGGCGTATCACCCGGGAACGGACGCCTCGTTGTCACGACAGGCCTGCTTTCCCAACTGGATCCGATGGAGCTCGAAGCGGTGACTGCGCACGAGCTCCTACACATCGGATCTGGGGAAGCGGTAACCGCAACTCTCCTCGCTGCGTTCCTGCTTCCGGTAGCAAGACTGTGGAGCGGATCAGGTCGGCTCGTCTACCGGCTACTCGGGCGTGGACGCGAACTGGCGGCGGACCGGAGGGCGATGTCGCTTACCTGCTATCCCCCTGCAATGATCTCGGCTCTGGAGAAGATGGCCCGTCGTGCCGACGCCACGACGGGCTTGCTGCACGGGGCAGCCACGGTTACGTGCTGGATCTGGACCGTACCGGCAGGGCCGCTGCCGCCGCCACAGGACGAGCCCGACCACCCGTTCGTACGGCTGGCAGCACTTGCAGAGTTGTAATGGGCTGGTACTTCGGCATTTTCCGTGCTACGCCGTGGCCTCACGGTGCTGGCAACTGCCGTGGGGCCAGAAGGCCCGCTCCCCTGTCGGATGGCGCTCACGTCGCGGGATGAGCTCAGCATTGGTGGCGCGTTAGAATGGCGTTCATGAGCGGAGTTCACGAGGGCCAGGAGAGTATCGCGAGCCTGACGGGCACTTTCGCTGTGAAAAGCGGCCTGGCGGATATGCTGAAGGGCGGCGTCATAATGGACGTCGTCGACGCAGAGCAGGCCCGCATTGCAGAGGACGCCGGCTCGGTGGCAGTGATGGCGCTCGAGCGAGTACCCGCCGACATCAGGGCCGAAGGAGGGGTAGCCCGCATGTCGGATCCGGCCCTGATCAGGGAGATACAGGATGCGGTGACCATCCCTGTCATGGCAAAGGCCAGGATAGGACATTTTGCGGAGGCGCAGATCCTCCAGGCGCTGGGCGTCGACTACGTCGACGAAAGCGAGGTCCTGACCCCGGCGGACGAGGCTAACCACATTGACAAGTGGGCCTTCAAGGTACCCTTCGTCTGCGGGGCAACCAATCTCGGAGAGGCATTGCGGCGTATTGCCGAGGGGGCCGCTCTGATCCGTTCGAAAGGCGAGGCCGGAACCGGCAACATCGTGGAAGCGGTCAGGCACTTGCGCTCGATAATCGGGGACATCCGCAGGCTCTCGGTATCGGACAGGGCGCAGCGCTACGCCATGGCCAAGGACCTGGGCGCCCCAGCGGAGCTCGTAGAGATGGTTGCGGTCTCCGGGTGGCTTCCCGTACCGCTGTTCTGCGCCGGAGGCATTGCCACTCCCGCGGACGGCGCACTGGTTCGCCAACTCGGGGCAGAGGCGATCTTTGTGGGATCGGGCATTTTCAAGAGCGCAGACCCTCCGCACAGGGCGCGTGCGATTGTCGAGGCATGCGCGCACTACTCGGATCCCGAGATAGTCGCCAAGGTGAGTACAGGTCTGGGAGAGCCGATGCGGGGCCTCGATCAGTCATCGTACGGCACGCTACTCGCTGAGCGCGGCTGGTAACGGGAGGGGGCAGGCAGAGGTGCCTCCAGGTGAACATCGGCGTGCTGGATCTTCAGGGCGACGTATCGCGACATCGCGCTGCGCTTCTTTCCCTGGCGTGCGATCCGGTGCTCGTCCGCAATGCTCGCCAGCTCGATGACTCCGATGGGCTGATCATTCCCGGGGGGGAATCGACCGCTTTGTCACTGCTGCTCGAGTCGTCCGGCTTACGGAGTGCCGTTACGGAGCGGATCGGGTCGGGCATGCCGGTTTTCGGCACCTGCGCCGGGATGATCCTACTCGCTACGTCCGTTCTTGATGGCCGCGACGACCAGCTGCCGCTCGGGATGATCGACATCACGGTCCGGCGAAACGGCTACGGCCGGCAGCTCGATTCGTTCGAGACCGACCTTCGTATAGCAGCTTTGGGGGAGGATCCTTTTCGTGGCGTTTTCATCCGAGCGCCTGTTGTCGTCGATGCTGCAGACGGTGTCGAGGTGCTGGCGTCGCTGCCTGGAGAATGCCCAGCGGGCAGCACGGGAGCGGTCCTCCTCCGGCGAGGCGGCATCCTTGTTTCCTCGTTTCACCCCGAGCTTACGGATGATGCCCGTATTCATTCGTTATTTGCCGGTATGGTGGCGGGGCCAGTGGTAACGGACCGGGCAACTGCAGCCGTGCAGGAAAGTACCTGCTCGAAGAGAGGAATCTGAATGTCAGGCCATTCCAAGTGGGCAACCACAAAGCACCGTAAAGCCGCAGTCGACAAGGCGCGAGGGAAGCTCTTTGCAAAACTGATTCGCCAGCTCGAGGTTGCGGCTCGGGACGGCGGCGGCGATCTGGACGCTAATGCCACTCTGAGGACAATGTACGATAAGGCACGTGCAGCATCCGTACCGGCTGACACTATCGACCGGGCAATCAAACGTGGCACCGGAGAGCTGGAGGGAGTCCACTACGAAGCGACATCGTACGAGGGTTACGCCGCCTGCGGTGTGGCAGTCATAGTGGAGTGCCTCACCGACAACCGCAACAGAACAGGGGCAGACGTCCGGAATCTCTTTGCGCGCAACGGGGGCTCGATGGCAGAACCCGGCTCCGTCTCGTGGCAGTTCGCCCGCAAGGGCCAGATCTACCTCCCCGGCGCTCTCGAAGAGGACAAGGTTATGGAAATTGCCCTCGAGGCCGGTGCCGACGATGTGGCTCGTGACGGCGACATGTGGCTCGTCAGCTGCGGTACGCTCGTGTTCAACGACTGCCTGGCCGCGATGGAGAGTGCGGGTATTACGGCCGAATCGAGCGAACTAGCGCTCGTAGCGACTACGGAGGTCCCGGTCACCCAGGAGGCGGATGCCCGTAAGATCTTCAAGCTCATCGAGGCGCTGGACGACCACGATGACGTGCAGAGCGTTTGGAGCAACTGCGATATTCCAGACGAGATCGTGACTGCGATAGGCGATGGCTGACAAGGCCTCGCCGTGACGATCTCTCCCTCGTCGAGCAGGCGGTACGTCTATTAAGACTCAATAGACTGACACGGACAACGGTAGTACAATAATTACGTGGCTACCGAGATCAACTTCTACAGTTCTAGCGAGGGCGACGAGTCGTCGGCGGAAGGTAATGAGGTGTTCCTCAGTTTCCCCGATAGTGCCGACGACTTGTTCGCCGAAGGGGTCGGCGACATCTTGCCGGGATACCTTCCTCAAGTGGTACTGAACGTGTCAACAGAGCTCCTCGATCCCGACGACGACAGGCGCTACGTCTTAGCGAAGGGCCAGGCGCTTGTGACGGCGTGGCGAGCCCACGACGGGTTCCACCAGATGCCGGTCAGCGTGTCCACGGAGTTCCACGAGGGAACGGAGGCGTTCTTTGCTTCCCCTGCCGGACGGGGGGAGGTTCTGGAACGCAGGCGCTTCCATTGGGGAGCCAAGTTGTCCAAGGTGCTGGTATGGGCCACCGCAAGACCTCCCATCGAGACGACGGTCCTCGACCTGTCTACGGGGAGCATGCGATGCGTGGTCGAAGATGGGGCATGGCCTTCTGACAAGAAGTTCATCAATGCGGAGCTGACGGTGGACTCGGGCACGATAGAGCTGGAGGGTCGCGTCGTGCGCCGAATATGCAAAGACGGAAATGCAGAGCTTGGTATCGAGTTCGGGACGGTGAGCGAGAAGAATGCTGCCCCCATTAGGCGGCATCTCTTCTCCGTGCAGCGTGCGGCAGCAAAGTAGCGCCGTAGGTTCAATTGTGTGGTGGCGGCGATCGCGATCAGACCCGGTGGTGGAGCGGCTGCCTGATGGCGACGCTGAAATTCGTTGCGCCTCACCAATGTGGATAGATCTGATTCCGCGTCAGGGTGCGCGCGTTTCGCTCTGGTCAGGCAGTGTAGGAGTGGACGGATCCACGGCGATATCCGGGCGCGTGCGATCTTTTCCAATGATAGACAGGACCGGCGTCCGACTTGAGGTCCTGGTCGACCGGGACAGGGGGAGCAGCCCTATGCCCCCAGAAGGCGTTGATCCGTTGTCCGGAAGCCTCGCGGCTCTCAATGGCTCTGGACCATGCGATGAGTTTGCACTATCGGGGGAGCGTGAGGCCTGTTCTCAGCTGGTAATGAGTTGGCTGGCGCGGGAGGGGCTGTGTTCGGTCCCGGTCGAGCTGGCCGGTTGGCATCACGTTCACCGCACCGGGCACGCTCCGGACAACGGCGTGAGCCGAGGTTCAGCGGACTGCGACGAGCCGCACGACGCGTATCTCGATATTGAGATCGTAGGAGCGGTCTCATGCACGGAGAGGAGGCAGTACCTTCGGACGCGAAAGGGTGGCCCTGTTGGGATTGTTGCTCCGGGACACCAACCCGAAGTCGGCAAGCTGATCGACATTTCGGAGGGTGGAATGCGCTTCAGCGTTGGCGAGGCGTCGTGGGCCGCCTCCATCGATCTCTTGACCGCACGCATGAAGCTGGCTACGGGTTGGTACGATTTCCCCGGTCACGTCGTACGGCGTATGGACCGCCAGGGCTTTGTCGAGATCAGCCTGCAGTTTGCGGTTCTGCCGGAAAAGCAAGCAAGAGCGGTCCGCTCATTCGTGCTATTGCAGGATCTCCGGGAGTCTCAGCCGCCCGAATAGTCCGGTGCATGGTTTGGTAGGTCAGTTGCTTGCCTGACCGGGCTCCCGCTCTGGTCGTAATAGCCCTGACCAGCCGAGTTGGTCTATCGGTCCATTCCCGAAGCCGATCTGCCAGGAAGTTGCTCCGGCGATGGCCACGGCAACAAAGTGCTTTGCTTTCGTTATCGCCTCAACCGGCGACCAACCCGTGGCCAGGTACGCTGCAATCGCGCTCGATAGCGTGCATCCCGTTCCCCGCGTATTGTGCGAGGTAATTCGCTCTCCCGCAAGCACTTCAACGAAGTCATGCCCTGCGACAACATCGGGAGCGTCACCGCCTCCAAGGTGACCACCCTTCACCACCGCAAAGGGCGCTCCCATCCCGCACAGCGCCTCAGCGGCCTCGGTCATCTCCTCGGTCGTCGTTATCTTGATCCCCGTTAGCCGCTCTGCCTCCGGGATGTTGGGAGTCACGATCGTACATCGTGGCACGAGTAGCTCGACATATGCTGCCGTTGCGGCGTCATTGGCAATCGCCGTGCCGGAACTGGATGCAAGGACCGGATCGACTACCACGTTGTGCAGCGTGCCACTCCTTATCAGGGATGCGACGACCTCGACCAGACGGGACGAGGCCAGTAGCCCGATCTTGGCCGCTGAAGTGGGGATATCGTGCAGCGCTACTTCCAACTGGCGAACGAGGAGATCGGGTGCAACCGGCTCGACGTACTCGACATTCCGGCTGTCCTGAACCGTGAGCACGCTTACCGCCGGTACCGCGTGCACGCCAAGGGCGGCAAGGGTTCGCAGATCGGCTGCCATGCCCGCTCCTCCCGTCGGGTCCACACCCGCTACGACTGCCACGCTGGTGGGCGTGCTTGCCACAGCTCGATTCACGAGAGCGTCGGCATTCCTGCGAAGGGCGTGGAGGCAAGGGCCCGCCATCGGCGCGGT
The DNA here is from genome assembly GCA_021816935.1 of Actinomycetes bacterium. Classification (GTDB taxonomy): domain Bacteria; phylum Actinomycetota; class Acidimicrobiia; order Acidimicrobiales; family JAMCPL01; genus JAKAWR01. Next base: position 129,774 of record JAKAWR010000001.1, on the reverse strand, counting down.
ATGCGTCCGGCTTCCCGGGCAACCCTGCCTGCTTCAACAGCTTGCGCAACCGCACGCGCCATCCGGGCAGGGTCCTGCGCCTTGGTGATGGCAGACGCTACCAGGACCGCGTCGCAGCCGAGCTCCATGGCAATGGCCGCATCCGAGGCCGTCCCGATGCCCGCGTCCAACACCACCGGAACGCCTGCCCTATCATTGATCAGCGCTATGTTGTGGGGATTCCTGATGCCCAGCCCGCTGCCGATGGGAGCGCCGAGCGGCATCACGGCTACGCAGCCGGCCTGTTCAAGACGCCTTGCCAGGACAGGATCATCGTTCGTGTATGCCAGCACGTTGAAGCCCCGATCGTAGAGGATCTCGGCCGCACTGAGCAGGTCCACAGGGTCTGGAAGCAATGTCTCCTCGTCGGCGATCACCTCGAGCTTGATCCAATGCGTTCCGAGAGCCTCGCGGGCCAGTTCTGCAGTTGTCACTGCATCCTTAGCGGTGTAGCAACCCGCAGTGTTGGGCAGCACCCTGACGCTGTGAGACTCGAGTACCTCGATAATGGAACCTGCGGCAGCGGGATCCATCCGCCTCATTGCCACGGTTGCCATCGCGGCTCCCGAGGCGACCAGGACGTCCGCGAGAACTTCGTGGCTCTGGATTCCCCCGGTGCCGAGGATGAGCCGGGAACCGATGGCTTCACCGGCTACGACCAGTGGATCTTGCCGGCTCATGCCCTGGGCGTTGCGGTAGCCTTCCGCGTTCGGAAGCGTGGAGGGCAAGCGCCGCTCCGGCTTGTCATCTGAAATCATCTACCATCCTCCCGGTATCCCTGAGCCTGCCGGCCGTGCGAACGCGCCATCGGCCGCGATCGGCTCCATATTCATTATTCATTTCCGAACTTGCCAAGACTCAACCTCCGGCGACCGCAGTCACAACCTCGACGGCGTCGCCAACCGAAAGGAATCTCCTGTCCCAGGAACTCCGGGGGACCACCTCACCGTTCACCGCAACCGCAATGCCGTCACGCCTTCCAAGATGATGTTCTACGAGGCTTGCTACGGTCGTAAGCACCGCTACGTCCTGCCGTTCACCGTTGAGGAGGATAGTGACCGGTCTCGCAACGCCCGCAGTGTCTCCGGCCTGCGGTGATGACCCGGCCAATTCTCACGCCGCCTCGGACATGAAGCGAGCCGGCGAGAATGACGCAACCTCCGGGGGAACAGATCCGTCGCCGGTTATCATCGCCGCAACCGAAGCCGCGGTAATGGGTGCCAGCAGTATCCCGTTGCGGAAGTGGCCCGTGGCTACCACAAAGTCTTCCGCCCCGGGCACGGCCCCGATAATCGGACCGTTGTCGGGAGTGCCCGGACGCAGACCGGCGATCGCCTCAGCGAAATGCAGCTCCGAGACGAGGGGCAGCAGTACCCTGGCCTCACGCAAAGCTTCGTACAATGATCCAGCCTTGACCGAGGTCTCGAAACCCCTCTCCTCCATTGTGGCCCCTACGACAAGGGTCCCATCCAGTCGGGGGACCATGTACACGGAGCGCCCCTTTACGATACCCCGCACAGTATGTGCCGGCAACGTTGCCGGGCTTCCCTTGAGCCTGATCAATTCGCCCTTCACCGGCCGGACGGACCCAGCTGCACCTCCAGGCACGCCGACGACCTGCCCACTCCACGAACCTGCAGCGAGGACCACGCTCCCGCAGGAAACGGCCGCAGCCGATTCGAGCACCAGCCGGTATCCAGACCGGCGACCTCCGGTTGCCTTAGGAGCCCCGGTCATGCCGTCCCCGGGAGATCGGCCGTGTTCGGGGAATGTACCGCCAATCGGCTCGCTCGCGGGCGACCCAGCACGACTCGAGTCCGCTGGTCGTAAATTGCCCACCCTGACACCAATCTCCGGGGACTCGCCGCCCAGCGCTGTGCCTCCGATGGGCCCACCCTCCATCGAGACCACGCTATCCCGCAGCACTTCAACGCCTCTCGACCTGCAGGCTGACAAGAGCGCCCTAACGACAGCGCGGGGATCCACCTGGTGGTCATCGAGAGCCATGAGGCCGCCCCTAACGCCGGGGGCGAGCAGCGGCACGACCTCTCGCACCTCCGACGGCGTATGCCAACTGACCTCCAGGCCGAGACGGTGCTGGAACTCGAATAGCTCGCGTACTGCAGCCCTGTCATCCTCATCGGCCGCAACCACGAGGGTGCCGACCCTCCTGTAGCTGAGATCGACCCCCGTGTCCGACGCGAGCTGTTCGGCAAAATCGGGCCACTGCGCCAGACCGCTCAAGTTGAGGCGTAGCTGAGCCTCTTCGCCGTAGTGCGCCTCGGTCACCGCTGCGAGCATGCCGGCCGCGGCCCAGGTACTGCCGTGCCCCGGATCCGGATCAACGACCACGACGGATGCACCGGCAGTAGCGAGTTGCCATCCGCTAGCAAGGCCGATGATCCCTCCACCCACTACGGCTACGTCGAAAACGTAATCAGACATCGTCGCTACCGGGCAGCCAGGTCGTCACGGACATGGCGCTGCGGCCAAGGTTGGCCTTTGGCCAAGCGCCAGGGACCTTCTTCGATCGAGGGCCCGGCGACACCATCGCTGCTCCCATGCCCCAGATGAGCCGCGTTCAGGTATCCCCGGGCGGCGGTCATCCGTGGCAAGCGGGCAGTGAGCAGTGTCGTAAGGCGTGACGGGCTTCGTATACACTGATACTACTGCCTGCAACCGAGTACGCCAATGGGGCTCGGAGGCCGAGGGACATTGGAGTCCCTTCCGCACAACGTCGTGCAGCAGCCGCAACAGCGGCCGGGTGACGGCGGCCGGCACGCAGCGCGCGCTCTCGTGAAGCGCTGCCAGTGCCACCGAGTCGCCCCGCACGCGGGCTGCAGATCCCTGTCAGGTTCGCGGACATCGCGTGGTGGGAGCCGGCGTATCCGGCACGAGAGGAGCTAGAGCTGATGGTCGGACCACCGACCGATAACGGACAAGAAAGGCGAGCAGGCCTCTACGATCCGCGCTTTGAACACGACTCGTGCGGAATCGCCCTGGTGACCGACGTGTACGGCCGCAAGAGCCACGCTATAGTCGAGACCGGCCTCTCCGCCCTCGAACGACTGGCCCACCGCGGCGCTACCGGGGCCGAGGAGGAGACCGGTGACGGCGCGGGCATCCTTCTCCAGATGCCGCACGCGTTCCTTTCCGGACAGGCAGATCTGGGTCTGAAAGGCCGGCAGGAGGGATCGTACATCTGCGGCCTGGCGTTCCTGCCGGCCGACGGTGAGTTCGCGGCCAAGGTAAGGGGCCGCTTCGACGACCTGGCCGGAAGCGAGTCGTTTGAGGTGCTGGGTTGGCGGGAAGTTCCTGTGCGCCCCGGGTGCCTCGGCCCTACGGCGAGGCGCTCGCTGGGGTCGGTGTGGCAGGTTACGGCCGCTCCGATCCCCGGGTCCGCCCTCCCGCTTGCCATAGGCGAAGACGACCCGCGAATCGGGATCGATCGGATGGCGTTCTGCCTTCGCAAGCGAGCAGAGCGGGATATAGAGGATATCTATTTCCCGTCACTCTCGACCCGTACGATCGTCTACAAGGGCATGTTGACGGCGCACCAACTGGTCTCCTTCTATCCAGACCTATCCGATTCCGCTGTGCAGTCGGCGATAGCTCTCGTCCACTCCCGCTTCTCCACTAACACGTTTCCCTCCTGGCCACTTGCGCATCCGTACCGGTATATCGCTCACAACGGCGAGATCAACACACTGTCAGGGAACCGTAACTGGATGCGGGCTCGGGAGGCCCTGCTGCAGTCGAACCTCCTGCCGGGCAACCTGGAACGGATAACCCCGGTCATCACGCCCGGGGCGTCGGACTCGGCGTCGTTCGACGAAGCATTGGAGCTCTTGCACCTGGCCGGAAGGTCCCTGCCCCATGCGGTCCTCATGATGATACCGGAGGCGTGGGAGGGGAACCCCGGGATGGATCCCTCCCTCCGAGCGTTCTACCGCTACCACGCATCACTCATGGAACCGTGGGATGGCCCTGCGGCAATCGTCTTCACCGACGGTACCGTCTCAGGCGGCGTGCTGGACCGCAACGGGCTCCGTCCGGCTCGCTGGCTACTAACGGAGGCCGGCATTCTCGTGCTGGGCTCGGAGACCGGGATCATCGACGTGGCGCCCGGGGAGGTCGTACGCAAGGGTCGCCTCGAGCCCGGCAGGATCTTCCTTGTCGACCCCCGCCGTGGCGGGATCGTCGAGGACAGCGAGATAAAGGCGGAATTGGCTGGCGAGCGCCCTTACGGGGACTGGCTGCGCCAGCAACAGGTACCGATTGACTCCCTGCCTCACCGTAGGATGCTCGTGCCCCAGCACTCGACAGTCCTGCTTCACCAACGCTGCTTCGGTTACACTGGCGAAGACCTGCGGCTCATCATTGGCCCCATGGCCGAAAAGGGGGCTGAGCCGGTCGGGTCCATGGGACACGACGCAGCCCTTGCTGTCCTCTCCCGCAAACCGCGCCTACTCTACGACTACTTCTTCCAGCGTTTTGCCCAAGTTACCAACCCCCCGCTTGATGCTATCCGCGAGGAGCTGGTGACAGGCACTCGGGCACTCGTGGGTCCCGAGGGCAACCTGCTGCTTCCCGAGGCGAGGTCATGCAGGCAGATCCAGCTTCCACATCCAGTGATTGACAACGAAGACCTGGCCCGCCTGATGTACGTAAACGAAGGCGGCGAGACACCCGGCTTCTCGGCGTTCACCATCGACGGCCTCTTCGATCCACGTGGCGGCGGAGAAGCCCTTGCAGCAGCACTCGAGGGCGTCCGGCTGCGGGTCGGTGAAGCCATTGCCGCAGGCGCCAACGTGGTCGTCCTGTCCGACCGCCACTCGAGTCCCGAGCTTGCCCCGATCCCCATGCTGCTGCTCGTCTCAGCGGTACATGAGCATCTTGTAAGGGAACGCACACGCACACGGGTCGGGCTCGTCCTGGAAACCGGAGAGGCGCGAGAGGTTCATCACATGGCGCTGCTCGTGGGCTACGGAGCGTCTGCCGTCAACCCCTACATGGCGTTCGAGACGATCGACGACATGGCCGCAGCTGGCCGGCTACCAGCGGTTAACGCCCGCCAGGCCCGCCGGAACTACCTGCGGGCCTGCAACAAGGGCATAGTGAAAACGATGTCGAAGATGGGCGTGTCCACGGTCGCGTCCTACCGGGGATCCCAGATCTTCGAGGCGGTCGGCCTGGCCGCAGATCTCGTAGACGAGTATTTCACCGGCACGGTCAGCCGGATCGGCGGGATAGGCCTCGACGAGGTCGCGGCCGAGGCATCAGCGCGTCACACCAGCGCATTTCACGGGGGAGGACCGGCCCGCGCTCACCGGGAGCTCGAGGTGGGCGGGGAGTACCAGTGGAGGCGAGGCGGAGAAAGCCACCTCTTGGGCCCGCAGGTAGTATTCAAGCTCCAGCAGGCCACACGTACAGGGGATTACCGGACCTTCAAAGAGTACAGCCAGCTCGTCGACGAACAGGGGGAAGCCCTTTGCACCTTGAGGTCCCTGATGCGCTTGCGTACCGAGGCAGTTGCGCCGGTGCCGCTGTCCGAGGTGGAGCCTGTCGAGTCCATCGTGAAGCGGTTCCATACCGGGGGAATATCGTATGGTGCCATATCCATAGAAGCTCACGAGGCTCTTGCCATCGCCATGAACCGCCTCGGGGCGCGATCAAATACGGGCGAGGGTGGAGAGGACCCGGATCGCTTTGTCGCTGGCCCGGACGGCGACTCGCGCTCTAGCGCTATCAAGCAGGTGGCGTCGGGCCGCTTCGGTGTGACAATCGAGTACCTCGTCAACTCGACCGATATCCAGATAAAGATTGCCCAGGGGGCGAAGCCCGGTGAAGGCGGCCAGCTGCCCGGCCACAAGGTCTACCCGTGGATAGCGACGACGCGGCACTCCACGCCCGGTGTCCAGCTGATCTCGCCGCCGCCGCACCACGACATCTATTCGATCGAGGACATCGCGCAGCTCATCCATGACCTCAAATGTGCGAACCCCGAGGCACGTGTGCACGTGAAGCTCGTGGCGGAGGTTGGTGTTGGCACGGTGGCCGCCGGCGTTGCGAAGGCGAAATCCGATGTGGTGCTCATATCGGGTCATGATGGCGGAACGGGGGCGAGCCCGTTGAGCTCTATCAAGCACGCCGGTATCCCGTGGGAGCTGGGCCTTGCCGAAACCAACCAGGTCCTGATCGCAAACGGCCTGAGGGATCGCATAGTCGTCCAGGTTGACGGGCAGTTGAAGAGCGGCAGGGACGTTCTGATCGGGGCCCTCCTGGGCGCCGAGGAATTCGGCTTCGCCACAACCGCGCTCGTCACCCTTGGCTGCGTGATGATGAGGGTCTGCCATCTCGACACCTGCCCCGTGGGAATCGCTACCCAGAATCCCGAGTTGAGACGCCGTTTCGCGGGAAAGCCCGAGTACGTCGAGAACTTCTTCCGCATGCTTGCCGAGGAGGTAAGGGAGCATCTCGCGTCGCTCGGACTTCGTTCCCTGGAGGAGGCTGTCGGCAGGGTGGACCTGCTCGACATCGCCGGTGCGCTGGATCACTGGAAGGCGAAGGGTCTCGATCTGTCGCCAGTCCTCGAGGTCCCTCGCGGGGGACCGGCAGCCGCCGCATTCCGCTCCAGACCGCAGCACCATTATCTCGCCGAGCAGCTCGACCACGTTTTCATGCAACCGTGCCTTGCCGCCCTGCGAAGCGGCCGCACATTAACCGGTCGCTACACGATAGACAACACCCACCGGACAGTGGGAACCCTCCTGGGTCACGAGATCACGCGCCGCCATGGAGCATTCGCCCTGGCCGACGACACCCTCGACCTCACCTTCGATGGGTCGGCGGGCCAGAGCTTCGGAGCGTTCATCCCAAAGGGCCTGACCCTACGCCTAATCGGTGACGCGAATGACTATCTCGGCAAGGGACTTTCCGGGGGCAGGCTTATTGTAACGCCGGCAGCCGACGCTGCTTTCGCTGCCGAAGAACAGATCATTGCCGGTAACGTAATCCTCTACGGTGCGACCGGCGGCGAGGCCTTTATCCGGGGAAGGGTAGGGGAGCGGTTCTGCGTCCGCAATTCGGGTGCCTCCGCCGTAGTCGAGGGCGTTGGTGATCACGCTTGCGAGTATATGACGGGTGGCATTGTCGTGGTGCTCGGCCCAACAGGGCGCAACTTCGCCGCCGGAATGTCCGGAGGCAAGGCCTACGTTTACGACCCCGGGCGACTCCTCCTGGGTAATCTGAACCCCGAGATGGTCTCGTTGCTCCCACTCGATGCCGCGGATCTCGACGATGTCGCGGCGCTTGTCCAGCGGCATCACGCGGAGACGGCCTCTGCCATCGCCGCCCGGCTGCTCCTCGATTGGTCGCGGGCTGTGGACCATTTCGTTAAGGTCCTGCCCAACGACTACGCTCGGATACTCGAAATCTCACGGCGTGCAACGGACGAGGGACGACCCGTGGAAGAGGCTGTGATGGAGGCGATCCGTGGGTAAGGCGACCGGCTTTCTCGAGTTCTCTCGCAGGCTGCCAGATCGTCGCCCCGTCGCCGTCCGGGTTCGCGATTGGCGGGAAGTCTACGAGCCCTTCCCCGAGCAGGCGGTCAGGGAACAGGCAGCTCGCTGCATGGACTGCGGGATCCCGTTCTGCCATCTCGGGTGCCCACTCGGGAACCTGATCCCGGAGTGGAACGACCTCTCCTACCGCGGCTGGTGGGCCGACGCCGCTGACCGCCTTCATGCAACCAACAACTTCCCCGAGTTCACCGGGCGCCTCTGCCCGGCGCCATGCGAGGCCGCGTGCGTCCTCGGCATCAACTCGGATGCCGTCACGATCGAGAGGATGGAGTACGAGATAGCAGAGCGCTCCTTTGCTGCCGGGATCACCGTACCCCTGCGGCCGAACCACGAGACGGGCAAATCGGTCGCCGTCGTCGGCTCCGGTCCTGCCGGGCTCGCAGCGGCGCAGCAGCTTCGCCGGGCAGGTCATCGGGTAGAGGTCATCGAGCGGTCACCGAGGCCAGGAGGACTGCTCCGCTACGGGATTCCCGAGTTCAAGCTGGAAAAGCGCATCCTCGACAGGCGGCTCGAGCAGCTTGTAGCCGAAGGGGTCGAGTTCCGCTGCGGTGTCGAAGTCGTCTGGCAGGCCGGCGGCGAGCCGCAACCGGGCTTGCTCGCCGGTTCTGCGGGGCCCTCTACCAGGGTCGAGCTTGCCCGGGTCGAAGAACAGTTCGACGCGGTTGTCCTCTCTGTGGGCACACCGCAACCACGGGATCTGCCGATACCCGGCAGGGATCTCGCCGGAGTCCATCTCGCCCTCGAGTACCTCGTCCCCTCCAACCTTGTGAGGGAGGGCATCCTGGACAGCCCCCCGGTTGACGCAAACGGCAAGCGGGTGGTTATTATCGGCGGTGGCGACACAGGGGCCGATTGCCTGGGCACCGCTCATCGCCAGGGCGCTGTGTCGGTCACGCAGCTCGAGATTCTTCCCAGGCCACCGGAGGCACGCCCCGAGGCGCAGCCATGGCCTGGCTACCCGATCGTCTTCCGGGTGGGCTCCGCTCACGAGGAAGGGGGCGAGCGGCTCTACTCGATCACGACTAACCGCTTTCTCGGCGGCCCGGATGGCCGGCTGCGTGCGCTGGCCTGCCAGGAGGTCGAGACGGCCGTAGAAGGCGGCCGGGTGAGCTTCCGCCCGATCGACGGCACCGAAAGGGAGATAGCGTGTGAGCTGGCGATTCTCGCCCTCGGCTTTGCCGGCGCAGGCCACCCCGGAGAGGGTCCGCCGGCCGTCGACGAGAGGCACCGCATCGAAGTCGACTCCCGGTGGATGACGATGAAACGGGGCGTGTTCGCGTGCGGAGATGCGGCGAGGGGTCAGTCGCTCGTCGTCTGGGCCATAGCGGAAGGGCGTTCGTGTGCCGCCGCCGTGGACAGTTACCTAACCGGCAGGGACAGCCTCCTTCCTGCTCCTCTCGCTCCCGGTAGCGTCGCTATCGCCTAATAGCGCACTCTCCGCACGCGCTGCGGTGAGCAAGTAGATTTTGGCGGCTAGGTCCCGCGCCGAATCGAACGAGCCCGGCTCCGATCGCCTGAGGGGGGCCTTCTCCGTGACCGACTCCACCCGACTCGAGTTCGTAATTACAAACTCGTACGCCCCTGCGCGGACACAGTGCTTGTAATTACAAGTTCGCGCGCATAGAATCCATTTCAAAGTATTGTAACTACGAAGCCAGTCATGCGGCGCCTATGGTGTAGAGTTTCACCAGTTGTTCGAGGAGTTTGCGGGCCCTTCGAAGTGAGTGGGGTGCGGTCTGAGTGAGCGGGTGGAATGCTGCAGCGAGGAGAAGGTTCGATGAAAGTTGATGGCGCTTCCAAGGCTGGTCGAGCCAAGGCTACAGGTTCATCAGGAGCGGGGGTGCCGGCTACGGCTCGCGGTTCGGATGGAGCTGATGTTCCTGGCGCCGAGCGCCCGGGCAGGCATTCTCGATCCCGGGGTGCGAGTTCGACCGGCTCCGCATCTACTCTCAAGTCGGCGTTGGTGACGTACGACGCCCCCGGTGCCGGGGGTCGCGTCGGTGGTTTCCGCGGGCCTTTGGTCTGCAAACTCGTAGGAATCTCGTATCGCCAACTCGACTACTGGGCTCGAACAGGCCTGCTGACCCCATCGATAGCAGCGGCTACAGGGAGCGGATCTCAGCGAATTTACTCGTATAACGATGTACTGGAGCTGAAGGTCGTAAAGCAGCTGTTGGACTCCGGCATGTCCCTCCGCCAGGCCAGGAGGGCTGTCGAGTGCCTTCGTAGTTCTGGCGGCAACAGTATCGCGTCGAGCGCTCTCGTTATGTCCGGCTCCAAGACGCTCCTCGTCAGTGACGATGGCCAGCTTGTTGACATACTCAAAGGCGGCCAGGGAGTTATCAACGTGGTGGGCCTTGCTGATCTGGTCGTCAAGCTGGATGCCGACATACGGCAGTTGCCCGCAGTAGAGCAGGCAGGTGCGGGATCGGAGGATACCATTTCGGGCGATGGAACGGCCGCACGACGCTCCGAGTCTCGTACTGTACGTACGCGCAATGGGCGGGGAATCAACTCACACACTTCAGCCGTAGGCGCTCCTGCCCGAGTGGGCGGGCGCCGCGCCGCAAGCAGCTAGTACACCGTCTCATGAATAGCGTGATGATAATCGGCAAGTCAGGAGCACTGCCTGGCAAGGATACGCAACAGTCCGGTGGACTGTTGCGGGACAGGCATGGCGAAACACATTGTATGCGCGTGCCAGGGAGTACGTCGAGAACGAGGGCGCAGCCGGCGACGTCATCTGGCTGGCGAGATCGCATGGTTATTTATGAAACGGTGCGCTAGCAGTTGCAGCACCACACCATTGCGTTAACGCTAATGACGGTACCGCATTGGTTGGCTCTTAGGAGGTAGCCACGCCATCGTCTAGGCCCGAGCAACGGGTTGCGACTCCGCTTCGCTCTCCTATCCACGATGTTCATGTCCGGCTGGGAGCCAGGTTCACGACATTCGCCGGTTGGGAAATGCCCCTTTTCTATCCGAACGGCTCCGTCGCCGAGCACCTTTCGTGTAGGAGTGAATGCGCAGTGTTCGACGTGAGTCATCTTGGCGCCATCCGCGTTGCCGGCTTCCCGGCCTACGATCGTCTACAAGAAACCCTGTCTAACGATCTACGCAGGATTCGGCCGGGATCAACCCAATACAGCCACCTCCTCGACGATTCGGACGGGAGCGTTGTTGACGACGTTATCGTTTGGTGGCTGGAGCCCGAGGACTTCATCGTGGTCGCAAACGCTTCGAATACGGCTACCGTCCGCGCCGCCCTCCACGGATCAGATATCACAAGGCAGCGGGCGCTGATTGCGGTGCAGGGACCCGGGTCACGTCGGATGCTCAAACGAGTCTTCCCGGACGCTGCCGAGGTGCCCCACAACGCGGTGAGCACGATCGCAATTCCGGACATGCTCGGCGGTCCGATCACTTCCGGCGCAGTAGGGGGCGTTGGAGGTGCGCCCACCGACTGCATTGTGGCCGGTACCGGTTACACCGGAGAGGATGGCGTCGAGATCCACATACCGCCGGACAGCGCGAGACAACTCTTCATGCGACTCGTCGAGGAGGGTGCCGTGCCAGCGGGCCTTGGAGCGCGGGACAGCCTTCGTCTCGAGGCCGGGCTGCCACTGTTCGGACACGAACTGGGACGGGGGATCACCCCTCTCGATGCTCGACTCGGTTGGGTCATTGGATGGGACAAGCAGCGGTTCAATGGTCGCGACGCCCTCCTGCACGCCAGGGAGGCTGGCCCTGAGCGGCTCCTCTGGGCGGTAGTGGGGGAGGGGCGTAGGCCTTTGCGTGACGGTGATCGCGTGTTTGCCCGCCTGGCCAGTGACGGCCAGGCGGGCAATGCCACCGACGCAACCACCTCGTCGCAGTTGCCGGTTACCGAACCTCCTGGAACAGCAGGCCCATCGAGCCGGATCGTTACGGGGAACCCTGCCGAAAAGGCTGGGTCGGATGACACAGAAGCGCGGCCTGCAGGCCGGACGCAGGTTGCAACAGACCCTGTTGCCAACTCGAGCGGGACCTGCGGGGCAGGTCACGAGGTCGAACTGGGAGCGTTGACGAGCGGTGGGTACGGCCCGTCACTCCAGCGCGGCATCGGCCTGGCGCTACTGCCTGCGGACTGTCGGCTCACCTCCGGAATTGTCGTGTCAGTTGTCCGCGGTAACACGACGATTGCCTGTATTGTGACGCGAAGCCCGCTGATAGGCGATAATGTGAAATGACCGGATCGAAGATGGATCCATCGACCTAGGGGTTGCGCCCGTCGAGCTATCCCTCCGGTCGAGCTGCTACGCCGGTCAAGCGACAATAGATGTTGAGTGAGCGTACCGGCTTATCGGGAGACGTCTTTGCGAGCGGGATAGCAGAATGGGCGGAGCGGAATAACGGGCAGTAAGAGCGGGTCAACGTTGGGAGCGCAAGTGGCGCGATGGTGTGCCGATCGAACCGGGAGGTTTCGGCGGGATCGGGAGATGCCAGCGGCAGAATGACTAATAAGCGGACAGGAAACTCCGAGTGGAGGTCCTGAAAGGTCGGTCGGCATGACGGAGCCAGGTAGAAGGACGGGACGATGGGAGTCCTAGATTACGTCGTTGGTAGGCAACCGATATTTCATGGACAGAGCGGTGTGCTTGGTTACCAACTCTACTTCCGGTGGTGGGGAAAGTCACAGTGGACGCCCGACTATACCGGTGGAAGCCTGATCCCCGAGGAGGCCCTGTACGAGGCAATTCCCGGCGAGCTCGATCGCCTAGTCGGGCCAAAGCTCCTGTTCTGGTCCGTCTCGCGCCAGCTCCTCTCCGGTACCGCACCCGGCCTGCTCCCCCCAGAGCGTGCCGTCCTCGAGATTCCCTCTGATCCGCCGATCGATGATGGCCTGATCGCCCGAAGCCGGGACCTGCTGGAGGCTGAGTTCGCTCTTGCACTAGACGACGTGAAGTCCTTCGACGGTCTCGACGACCTGGCTGCGCTAGCCACCTACGCTAAGATACCTGTTCCGGAGCTCAAGGAACAGACCCTGGCGCAGCTCGTCACCAATTGCCATGACCTGGGGCTCAACGCTATTGCAACTGGAGTAGACACTCTCGATCAGCTCAACGCGTGCGTAGCGAACGGATTCGATTATTTCCAGGGCTACCTCCTTGCCAAGCCGCAGCTGATTCCCGGGCGAACGCTCGAGCCGAGTCAGGCCGCTCGGATCCACCTGGCGGCTTCGCTGCTCAGCGAGGAGGCCCCTGTATCGCAACTGGAACGCATCGTCCGTTCAGACCCGGCTTTGGCAACCCAGCTAATCGAACTTGCAGGCCTCGGCGCGGCCGGTGGCCTGCGCCGCGAGATACGGTCGATCCACGAGGCGATTGTCGTCGTGGGCTGGAGGCGCCTGCAGTCATGGCTTGCTCTCCTACTTATGACTGATCGGGGTACTACGTCGGAGGAGGCTCTTGGCAATTCCCTATTGAGAGCTCGTATGTGCGAGATAGTCGCTCGCCGTTTGGACCCGCAGCGGGCTGATGAAGCCTTCACGGCCGGCATACTTTCGACACTTGACCTTCTTCTTGGGATACCGCTAGCGATTGCGATCGAGGGTCTCCCGATCCACCCGGACCTTCGCAGTGCCGTCGTCGGCCATGAAGGTACCGTCGGAGCCATCCTGGCTGATGTCTGTGGAATGCAGATGGGTGATATCGCGCCGGAGGGTGGAGGTCGGGTAGGGGAGGACCTTCTCCAGGAGGCTTATAAATCCGCCCTGGCATGGCTCAACGAGAATTTCGGCCGTCTGGGCACAACACCCGTGCCCGCTAGGCGCTGACCGTCGCCTGTCACTCAGAGTTCCTGCGCCGGATACCGGATAGCTGGCGCCCTCACCAGGCGTAGCGCGCCTGCCCGCCAGGCCCGCCCGGGCGAGGTATCTTGATTTCGCAGTCCGGCGGCAGTTAGTCTGCATCAAGTGCAGGTAGTATCGGTTTCGAGGTCGCCTACCACCTTGCGTCAAATCCGCGCACGCTGGCTCGCCCTACCGGTCCTGTGTATGAGCCTCCTCCTTATCACGATGGACACGACGGTCCTCAACGTAGCCCTGCCCACGCTCGTGAAGAACCTTCACGCAAGCATGGTCCAGCTCCAATGGTTCGTCGACTCCTACCTGCTCGTATTCGGCGGCCTGATACTGGTCTCGGGCAGCCTGGCGGACCGCTTTGGGCGGAAGTGGGTTCTCCAGGCGGGGCTGGCAATATTCATCGTCGGGTCGGTACTGTCCGCCTTCGCCCGGTCCGCAGGTCCACTTATTGCCACACGTGCGGTGATGGGCCTGGGTGGAGCCCTGATAATGCCGACGACGCTCGCAATCATCACCAACGTATTCACAAATGCCCGGGAACGTGCGACGGCACTCGGTATCTGGTCGGGGACCGAGGGAATCGGCATTGTCGTAGGACCCATTGTTAGTGGTCTACTGCTGGCGCACTACTGGTGGGGGTCGATTTTCCTCATCAACGTGCCCATTGCCGGTCTGGCAATGCTGGCTGGCCTGTTGCTACTGCCGAATTCGAGGGACCCTTCGGCACCCCGGCCAGATCCGCTCGGGGCCATCCTTTCCCTGGCAGGCCTCGCACTGCTTCTACTCGGCATTATCGAAGCAGACAGCTGGGGATGGACCTCCCCGGGGGTCGTAGCCTCCCTGGCCGGAGGGCTTGTCCTACTCGGGATCTTTGCGATGGTGGAATTGCGCAGCGATCATCCGATGCTCCAGGTCCGGCTCTTTGCAAACAGGCGCTTTTCTGTTGCTTCGGCCGGTGCGGCGCTTGCTTTCTTCGCACTTCTCGGGATGCTGTTCCTCCTCACTCAGGATCTCCAGTTCCTGCTCGGGTACTCGCCACTCCAGGCCGGCCTCCGTCTGGCACCACTCGCAGCCCCGCTGTTCGCCGGATCTGCGGTGGCGCCCCTCTTGGAGCGCCGCTTCGGGACGAAGGCGACGGTTGCATCGGGCATGGCACTGATTACCGCCGCGCTCGCGTGGTTCCGGTTGAGCACATCATTCCAGTCCTATACGCCCATTCTGTATGGGCTACTCCTCATCGGCCTGGGCATCGGCTTCATGCTGCCGCCTGCCATCGATTCAATACTTGGGGCGCTCCCACTCGCCCAGTCTGGCGTCGGAGCCGCATCCAACTCCGCGATGATTCAGGTTGGATCAGCTCTCGGAGTAGCCGTGCTTGGCAGCGTGGAGGGTGTCGACTACCAGTCGTCAATCCATGCCATTTCCTTCCTCAAGATCCTGCCCAACTCCGTTTTGTCATTCGTCAACGGATCCGTCGGCGGAGCGTTGACTGTCGCCCGTAGCATTGGCGGATCACTTGGCACGTCGATATCGAACGCCGCGGTCAGCGGATTCCTCAACGGTTCGCGTGCCGCTGACGTCGCTGCGATTGCGGTAGCCACAACCGCAACCGTTCTGGTAATCGGATTGCTGCCTTCCCGGGCCACGCGCACGAACTCGGCCGCCGCCTCAGTCCACAATAAGCCCCACGAGCCAGGGCGAACATCCACCTCGAACCCAAAGCCGGCCTAACCCGTCTCCACTTAACATAATATCTATTATCGGCGCCAGACGAGTTCGCTTCGGAACTGGCCCTGCAACCACCAGGGACGATCCCCTTTTTCGAGGTCGTGCCGAACTTCTCTAGCAACGTCGTCCGGTAACTCAACGGGCCGTCGGTGCTCGGCAACTCTTGCATTGATCGCGTGTTCCCATCTATATAGCTCACGCGAAGTTGCGTCGAAGCTGAAGTCGCAGGTTATTACGTCACCCGGATGTGGGCCCCCGAGGAAACTCCATCAGCATTCTCCACGGGCCCTTCGCCTATGTAGCCCGCACAGGAGGCTCAGCCAGCGAGCCAGCAACGGCCTCTCACGCGATACGGGTCGCGTGGTCCTTCCAGTACCGATCTCGAACCATGCGCTTGTAGAGCTTGCCTGCGTCGCTCCGGGGCAGCTCCCGCTCGAAATCCACAGACTTGGGACACTTGTAGCCGGCCAGGCTCTTCCGGCAGAAGGCTACCAACTCTTCTGCTAGAACTGGGCCTGCCTCCGACCAGTCGACCGGCTGTACCACCGCCTTCACCTCCTCGCCCATCTCCTCGTTGGGCACCCCGATCACGGCGACGTCCTCAACCTTTGGATGGGTTGCGAGCAGGTTCTCGACTTCCTGCGGATAGATGTTCACACCGCCGGAGATGATCATGAACGCCTTCCGGTCTGTTAGAAAGAGCCAGCCTCCCTCGTCGACGTAGCCCATGTCGCCGATAGTGGTCCAGCCGTGACCCAACGGGTCCTGAGCCTCCTGGGTCTTCTCGGGGTCATTGTGATATGAGTAAGCCATACCGTCGGCAAAATATATCGTACCGGGCTCGCCGGCAGGCAACTCCTCTCCGGCCTCATCAAGAATATGGAGCGTTCCGATAATCGGCCTGCCCACGGTCCCCGGCCGGGCAAGCCACTCCTCCGGTTTTACGAGACAGAAGCCGTTTACCTCGGTACCGGCGTAGTACTCCCAGATGACAGGTCCCCACCAATCCATCATCCGCTGCTTCACCTCGACGGGGCACGGAGCGGCTGCGTGTATCGCAACCCTCATTGACGACACATCCGCATCGTTGCGGGTCTCTTCTGCCAACCGGAGCATTCGGATGAACATCGTCGGTACCCACTGTGATGTCGTCACCTTGTAGCGCGAGATGAGAGTCAACGCCTGCTCCGGATCAAACTTCTCCATCATCACGATCGTCCCACCAAGGCTCTGCACCCCAACACAGAACCGGCTCGGCGCCGAGTGGTAAACCGGCGCCGGCGACAGATAGACGTCGGAGGCATTGAAACCGAACACGCCGCCAAGCAGGAGGGCTGACGCGGACCCGTCCGTTATCGCTCCCGGCCGCAGCGGGTGCTCCACGCCCTTGGGCCGGCCCGTCGTACCCGAGCTGTAGAGCATGATATCGCCCGCCGGCTCTTCCGGAAGCCTCTCCGCCGATGATGCAGCAAGGGCTTCCTCGTACGACGCCACGCGGCCAGCCGGCCAATACGCCCGGCCGCCCTCGGTACCCGCCTCGCCATTCCGGACGGGATCACCGGCCACGGTCGGGGCACCGCCTACGCCCTTGAGCCGGCCCGCCGTATCCAGGGCACCCGGCGCACCGGCAACCAGCAATTGCTCGACGCGCTGCGCCTTCGCTATTGCCTCGGCGGCAACCTCCAGCCTCGCCGCCGAGGTGACGAGACACCTCGCTCCAGAGTCTTCGAGGATGTAAGCTACCTCGCCCGCACCGAGGATCGAGCTGATCGGGGTTATGTACAGTCCCGATCGCAGGGCCGCCCAGACGACCTCCATGTAGCGCTGGTGGTTCTCCATGAAGATCGCCACGTGGTCGCCTCGCCGGAGACCCCGCTCGTACCAGAGCCGGGCGAGACGATTAGACCTCTCGTCCAACTCGCCATACGTAACCACTTCCCCACTTCCGCCCATGATGAGGGCGGGCTTCTCGGGCGTATTTTGTGCGTGCGTCCCCGGATACATGCTGCGTAGCTTAGCCTCCAGCGCGCTGGACTCACCCGGCGCACCCAGCGGAAGCGCTTAGAGCACATCCACCGGGGACAAGGGAACGACGCGCTCTGACCTCCGAGTCAACGCCTACCCAGGCCGGAAGCCCAGCAGGCCCGTTGGTCCGGGTGCATCGTCACCGACCGACCATGACCCACCCTGCATCGGCAGCCCAGCTGGAGCAACCGGTCAAAGATCGAGCCGCTGACGGGCGGCCGAGCCCATCAGCCGATTGGGCTGGATGCCAGGGTTACGCTCACCTTCAGCTTCTCCTGCCCGCGCCATAGGGTCAGCGTAACGCTGTCTCCAGGTTTCCGGGATTGGATGTCGACCTGCAGATCTGACGCGGACCTCACCGCCTTGCCGTTCACCGCCACTATGACGTCACCCGCCTGCAACCCCGCCGATGACGCCGGCGATCCGGCAACCACCTGTGTCACAAGAGCCCCCGCGCTCGGCACCAGGCCGTAAGCCTGCTGCACCTGCGACGTGTCGTCGGTCATATAGACACCGAGGTAGGCATGCGATGTCCCTTGGGTGCCACCCTTCCTCAACTGCGGCAGCAAATCGAGGATCTGCGCGGACGGAATAGCGAAGCCGATGTTCTCGGCGGGTGCATTCCCGGCCGACGAACCCGCTACGGCAGTATTCATCCCGATGACCTGGCCCTCGGAGTCGACAAGCGGCCCGCCGGAGTTCCCGGAGTTGATCGCCGCATCCGTCTGGATCATATTCGACAGCGATTCGCTCGCAACCACCCCGCTCCCGGATCCTGCCTGTACGGATCGGTTGAGCGCTGACACAATTCCCGATGTCACAGTCGGGCTCGACAGTGAAAGGCCGAGAGCGTTGCCGATCGCGATCACTGCGTCACCAACCTGAAGCGATGTCGAACTGCCGAAGGTGACCGTCGGAAGGTTCCCGGGGGCGTTCTCGATCTGCAACAACGCTACGTCGTCGGTCGGATCCGCTCCGATCACCCTCGCCGGGAACGACTTTGTCGACCCGTACAGCGTGACGGTAATGTTCGTATCTCCCTCGATCACGTGGTTATTGGTAACGACTTCGCCCCCCGGACTGATGATCATCCCCGAGCCTTCCACCGTAGCAACCTGGCTCCCAAAGGGATTACCGCTGCCCCCTCCACCGCCGATTCCGTAGGGCAGTTGCTGGATGTTCTGGCTAACCTGCTGGGCCTTGATGCCCACCACGGCAGGCATGAGCTTCTGAACGATTGTCGGTATCTGTGCCCCGGACGCCAGCAGCGCCGGTCCCGCTCCCCCCTTGCTGACGTAAACGGTTCTGTTACCACCACTAGAGGACCCTCTCGACACTGCTACCGTCACGGCGCCGACAAGGCCGCCAATAAGTGCCGCCACGACCAAGAGAATCCCGATTTTCATGCCCGACGACTTGGACCCGGCTCCCTGGCCGAACGGGCGCCCCCCCGCTCCTCCGCCGTACGCCCCCGATGAACCGGGCATCCCCGCCCCCGGCGGGTCCCATTGCCCCGCGTGGCCCGGATACTGCCACGTGCCGCCATCGCCGCCCGAAGCCCCGGCAGTGACTCCGACACCTGCCGGGTAGTCCCAGGGCGCGCCGGCATCGGCTGGTTCCCATGCCAGTCCGCCGTGCAACTCAGCTCTCGACGGGCCTCCCTCGCCAGGGCCGCCGTTCCAGCCCGTGCCCTGCTGCCACCCGCTCTGCCGCTCCTCCGGCTGCCAGTCCTGAAGTCCCTGAGGATCTGCCGCTATCCATGCAGGCCTATCGCCGAAGGCGCCCTGTAGGCTGCCACGATCCTCCGGCACATTTCCCGTATTCCACGGGGCTCCCTGGAAACCTTGCCCCTGCTTTCCGGAATCCGGAGCAGCACCGACCCGATTAACGCCAAGAGGTCCCGAGCTGCCTTCATCCCGCTGGGTTGGTCCGGTAAAGTGGGCTTCAGCCGCTCCGGTACCAACCGGCACCGGCTCCTGCGAGCGCCATTCCCGGTTAACCTCCGGACCCTCTATGCCGTGCCCGCCGCCAGGCATCGCGAATCTCCGCACCACCCTCTCTCCAGCACTATGCTGACCGCGCTCTACCCGTTCGCTACCGGCAGCACCACCATCCCGATCCTCGCCGCGCCCGGCCTTACCTTCGCCCGCTTCGCCCGCCCTGTCAGCGACCGACGCGCTCCGGATATCATTTGGTACATCTCGGGCTCCTGCCCAGTTCTCGTTTTCAGTTCCCGAAAGCTCGTTGCTCATTGCCTATAGCCTCCTAGCTAAC
Organism: Actinomycetes bacterium; assembly: GCA_021816935.1. Taxonomy (GTDB): domain Bacteria; phylum Actinomycetota; class Acidimicrobiia; order Acidimicrobiales; family JAMCPL01; genus JAKAWR01. Next base: position 110,283 of record JAKAWR010000001.1, on the reverse strand, counting down.
TCATGAGCCGGATCCGCTCCATTCTGCGCTCACGGCGCAGCCAGCTCAACAACGAGCCTACCGGCCGTTCAAGCCGAACCTCCCTGCAGGAAGCGTTTCTTAACAAGCAGGTAACACAGCTTAACAATCTCATAACACGGCACCTCTTCGACCTGGCGACGCAGGCGCAGCGTTCTCTTAGAGCACCGTCAAACGCACCCTGGCGCAAACGAGTAAGCGCCAGCAACACGAGGGAGAACGAGGAGACGGAGGACCAGTGAACGGAACGGTAACAAACGCACGATGCCAGCAACGCGGCTATCTCGGAAGCATCGTCAACGGTGGGCCTGGTATCGTATTGCCAGAACAGCGGCATCGGGCAAGCGGCAGGGTTGGCGCCGCTCTGGAATTCCCGTTATGACGGAATGGCCCTGAATGGGCTAACTTGTAAGCGCACATGGCCAGGACCGTAGAAATACTACTCACAGGACGACGAGACGATGGGTCATGGACCTGGCGCGTCGCCGACGCGCGAGAACCCCGCGGCGAAGTCATCGCAGACTTGGTCCCCGACGGAGCGCAACCTGGCTCCCGATTCAGAGCGGAGATGGAGACCGCCATCGACAGCGTTGAGCTGACTAGGCTCCTACCGATAGTGGCCTCTGCGCAGGCGTCATCTCGCGGTGAGCCTTTCGAGATACTCGGATCGCGCCCCCGGCCGTCGCAGGACGTCTCGACCCGCGAACAGCCCGGCCGCTCCCACGATAGAGCGCACGGCGACACAGGCGACTCCGATCGCCACGAACGATGGGGAAGGCGCACGGCGGGAAGCGCGCAGGACGACCAACGCTCCAGGAGACGTACTGCGGCCGGCGCTGCGGGATCCCATGCGGCTCGCGGAACCTCCCACGACGCCTCTCGCTCCCGGTCCCGTGACGTTCCCGGCGATCCGGCTAGCCGCCGCGCCCCTACCACGCGGGGCAGCGGCGAGGGCCGGCCAGTTGCCCGTCCGATATCGACGGTCCACAGGGACAAGTTCTTGGCGCAGCTCAGTGTGGAACATATCCCTATCGCCGAGGAGTTGATCCGCGGAGGTATCCCCGCTGTCCGGAACCGCCTCGCCGAACAAAGCGCCGCTGCGCTCAGGGACGGCAGGCCGGCAATAGCACCTGAGCCGATTCTATCGCTTGCCGAAGAACTGCTACCCTCAGTCAACCTCGCATCCTGGAAGGACCGTGCCGAAACGGCAAGAACCCTGGGAAAGACCTGCCCCCTCCACGACCTGCGTTCAATCGTATCTGCGGCTTCCCAGCTGCAACTGGACGAGGACGCCGCGGCCATCGCAGCGGAGTTCTCCAGGCTCCTCACCGATCGCGTTGCAGCCTTGCGACGATCCTGGGAGGGAAGGATCGGCAACCTCTTAAAGAAGGGTGAAACGCTCGAAGCGTTACGAGCCTCGGCCAGCCCCCCCGACCGAGGCTCACGCGTGCCGGCAGACCTGGCCATAAAGCTCGCAACAGCTGCCTCTGAGGCGCTGTCTCCCGACGCCAGCGAGCCCACCTGGATGGAGCTTCTCGCTGCCGTCGTATCCTCGCCTGTCCACCGGAACGTCCATCCGGCGGGATTGCCCCCTTCGCCTTCGGCCGCCATGGTCTCATTCGCACGCCGTTACGCTGGTGTGGTGCCCGGCCTCGCCAAGCTGCTCGGCATGGCAATGCCGCCGCCGCCGGTCAAGTCGGCAGGCTGAGACCTGCTCTGCTTACGCCCACCGCCCGCCCGGACCTGCCGATCTCATTCATGGTAATCCTCGGCGACACTCCCCCGCTTGGAGGGTACGGGCATCACAACGCAGTTGCCACCGTCAGCAGTTTTGCCGTCATGCCGGCCGCCTCGAGAAGCCTCTTTGTAGCCCTGTCCCCGGGCAGGCAGTAAGCCTCCACTGACTGGCACTCCGCATCGCGGAAAACCTGTAGCATCGTTTCCAGCAGGGCTCCGCCGGTGCCAAGCTCCCTTAGCCCGGCCGCAACGTACACACCATGCAGTATCCCGCGGCGTGGCGTCGCCTCCGGATCGATCGAGCCGACCGCAAATCCGGCAACCACCCCCGCGTAGAAGCCCGACACGACGATCCTTCCGCCTTCACCAAGCAGCTCCCGTACCCCCGCTGGTGAGGACAGGCGTTCTGCGAGATCCCTCCTACTCCCCGAAAGCAGTTGGTCCGCCCCACGCCGACCCTCGATAGCCCGGACGGCTTCCCTGCACAGGACAGAAACTTCATCCGCGTCCTCTGGCCGGGTTCGCTGGACGCTCACATCACAGCAAGCGCCAGCCGAAGGGTCCGGTCTCGCATGCCGCACGACCGGCTCGCCGCCGCCCTTCACCTCACGACCACAACGTAGCCCACCACCTGGCACGCGTCACAACCCACATCGCGGGCTGTCATGACTCTCCGCTGAGCAGCTCCTCGACTTTGCTCAGGATCGTACGCCGCTTGCGCGTACCCTCCTCATAGGCCGACAAAGCCTTCAATTCTTCCCGACTCAGACCCGCTAGCCGTCTTACGACCTGCGAAGCGGACAGGCTGTCATACGCCGGGATAGCAAGCGTTGCCACATTGACCACATCCCGACCGGAACCGTTCGATCGAGCCCTTTCTCTTATCTTTGAAGGCTCGCTGGGCGTTCCGGTCGCTCCCCGCCTGACTCCACTAGACCGAACCCTTTCCGAAGCGCCGGACTCCCCGTGGCTCTCGCCGCCAACGTCCCGTTCTGCTGTGCTGCCGGGGCTCGCCGGTTCGCGCCTGGGCGAGACCAGTGGCACGGCCAGCCGCGACAGGGCCGCAAACCTGTCCAAGGATTCACCGATCACCTGGGCCGCCATATCGCCAAACTGCTTTCCTGCCTGCTTCCTTGCCATTTGCACGGCGAATTGCCCAATAACGCGCGCACTCGACAACCTTGACTCGACGTCCCGCCGGCCCCGTTCTTCCAGCTTGGGGATGTCCTCACTAACTTGCTTGGCCAAACCGACCGGAAGGTAGACCAGCACGTCGAGCGCACGTTCCACTGCAGTCTTCTTACTTGCCATCCCGCTTGCGACCTCCTGATAATGCTGGCGTGGTGTTCGCCAAATAGTCAGCGTACTCTCGCCGGCCAGCTGACGCACCGGGCTCGCCGGATAGCATCGCACCACTTGGTGGACCCTACGCTTGAGCGCCCCAGTGTAACTCCTGCCGATCCTAATGCCTGCGCCACGCGTCAGATGCAATCCTTGCAGAGCCGTCGCTTACGATCGGCGAGCTGAGCGACGTTCTTGACGAGAAAGCATGATCGACACACGAACTCATCGGGCTGCCTGGGCAGGGCATGCTCCATCGTGTCCGAATCGCGATCCTCCTGGAAGAAGCCGGACCCGCCCTCCTCCTCGTCATCTCCCGAATCAAGCCTTTTCGAAAGGATTCGATCAAGGCTGACTTCGACATCATCGCCCCTCTCCGCATCCGCCTCGGTACCGTCGTACGGCCCGCCAGCTTCAGCTATGTCATCAGCTCCACCAGTCTCAACGGACGACGACTTACTAAGACTGCCCTCGTCTAGCGGCTGCCCGTCCTCTTCGTCATCTGCGAGATCCTCTTCATCGGGCCCTTCGACGCCGAATTCGCCATCTTCGAAATCGCCCTCGAAATCCTCCCCCACCTCCGCGTCAAGATCAGCGTCGTCCAATCCAGCGTCATCCAGATCCGCCTCCGGCTCCTGAATCTCCTCGATATTCTTCACTATGTCCTCAACCTGTCGTTAGGGTAATAGTTCCCGACCAACGCACCAAGTCCCGCTACGGCCAGCTGGCCAAGACGCGTTGCGCATCAGGATACACCAGCCGATCCTCACTTGCTAACCACGACGGCCCCGCCGCCTTCCGGCGTCCTCGCGGCTGCATTTGTCCCCGATTCACCTATCGTACGCACCGCCGCCAGACTCTCTGCGACTCGCCTCCCAAGCGACTCGCCCGAGTGGTCGGCAAACGTAAAGCAGCCCGCAATATTCGCATGACCCGCCTTGTCCCGAATGAGGCAGTGCATCTCCTGCGCTATCTGACGGTACACCTCATGACCCTGCGGAGACGTTCTGAGCTCGATAACGTGCATCGCCTCTCTCGCGTTCATCGTCATCGCGTATCGGATTCGGTGCGCAAGACCAAGCACGTACGGAGCCTGCTCAGGGAATCTCCCGACCATGGCTTCGTACAACTCCTGCGACTGCGACAGCGTCGCCCTGTATGTGGCGTCGACCCCTGCCTCGACGAGCTCTGGCGGAATTGTGAACCCGAGCTCCGGGGTGAAGCGCTGCCAGTCGACCGTAAGCATCCTGTGTCTCTGAAGATCCCTGAACGCGCCGTAATCGGATACGATCTCGAAGGTGTACGCTGTCACCTCCAATGCCCTGCCTGGCCTGTGGCGCCTGTTGCCTCGTTCCCCCAGATAGGCAGCGAGTAATGCGCCTCTCTCTTCGTAACTCATGCGCTCCACCCGCTCAGCGCAATCCGAAATAGAGCGGTCCGAGAACTCGAAAAGCGCGGCTGCCAGTACTCGGTCCTCTCCCAGCGGGTCGTAGCTTCCCAGCCCAACGACCGCCCGCTCGTCGGCAAGAACATCCCCGGATCGGCCGTCACTCGAACGCGCGTCAGACTGCCCCCCATCTCCATCGCTTATCGCAGCCACTATGTCGTGCATCCGGTTGCGCTTATCCTCCAGGTACTGCTGCCAGGCAAGGCCCCGATCCGCACGATCCACACGATCAAGAAATGACGGAATTACCTTTCTCGCCTCCTCCAGCACCATCTCAGCGTAGCCACGTGCCTCGGGAAGCAGGCTTGAGCGCAACCGCAGCACGAGTCGCTCAATAGCCTGTCCACTCCCGTAGATCCCAACGTTCGAAAGCGAGGCAGTAGGCAGCAAGCCCCGTGCGAGATCGAGTGCCCTCGCTCGCACGGCTCTACGATGGGCAATGTCGGGCTCGTCCGCCTTCTTGGGATGAGCGCGAGCGAGAAAACCCTCGAGCTTAGGTACCGCGTCCCTATAGGCGTCGAACATCGCGTCCATGGAAGCCACGTATACAGCACCAAGCTGCGAGTCCAGAACCTCAGGATCCCGGTAATACCTGTACCTGCCGTTGGGAAGACGGACGTCGTAAGCAATATACCGCGTCGACTGCTCCAGGTACGACATGAGCCGCGAGCGCTCCAGGATCTTCGTGAGCAGGTTAGAGGCCTGCTCACAGGCGAGATGTAACCCTCCAAGCTGGGCAACCGAATCATCGCCGTACTCGGAGAATACCGTGCCGTACAACCGGCGGGCCCTTGCCTCGCCTATGCCACCGCCGGTACCCTCCCCGGCGAACCCCTTCTTCTTGTGCCCGATGACGTCCGATGCGAACTCGTCCAGGAAAAGCCTACGCAGGCTCTTGGCAGATCGCGAGTAACGCGCAAAAAGGGCCCCTTTTACCACCTCGTCCAGATTCACAAGGGCAAAGACCGGTCCGGTCGTGTTCGTGAAGTAGGCGGAAAGGAGATCCTCCTCGTCCTCGGTGAACTCTTCTTCGGCGTAGGGGAACATGCAGTCAACAGAATAGAGCAGCGCGGCCCGCCGGTGTCGGATTGCGCTCACGTCCTGATCCAGGTTGAAGTGTCATTTTCACGCGCCGCCGCTGCGCCGTCCTCCCCGCCGGGCTGCACAGCTGGGCGCGATCACCGCACAAACCCCCTATCCCCTATCCCGCCGCGCCCCCCTCTGTAGCGGCGGCAGGTTCCGGTGCTGCAGAAGCACGGACCTCTCTCCTGTGCAAGATCAGCTTGGCCAGCCATATCGACAGCTCGTAGAACACGTACATCGGAACGGCCAACGCGAACATCGAGAACGGGTCTCCCGACGGGGTTATCACGGCCGCCAGAGCCACGATGAGAAAAGCAGCCAGCCTCCGCCACTTGCCAAGCGTCTTTGGGCTTACGATACCGGCCAGCTGCAACCCCACGAGAACGACCGGAAACTCGAAGGACACCCCGAAAATCGCCATCAGTGCCAGGATCAGGTTCACGTAGCTCGACGGGCTGTAGATCTGCCTTATGGAGCTTCCGCCAATGGCGTTGAGGAACCCCATTGCGTGAGGGAATGTCAGGTACGCAACCGCCGCGCCGCCGGCAAAGAGCAGGATCGCTGACGACACGAACAGAGCGGCGTACCGCCTCTCGTTGGCCTTGAGGCCCGGTGTGACGAAGCGCCATGCCTCCCACAACGCCACGGGACTTGCCAGGATCGCACCGCCGTACATGGCAACATTTACCCGGATGGACAGACCTCCGAGCGGAGTGGTGATGAAGAACTTGCACGATCGGCTGACGCGGCAATACGGAGCCTGAAGCGCGTGCAGTATCTGCGGGTAAAAGACGAAGCTGCCCACCCCGAACACCACGAACACCACCACCACCAGGATGACCCTCCGGCGCAGCTCGGTGAGGTGCTCCACGAGGGACATCGGGGCTTCCCTCTTCCGCCTGCGGCCATGCACCCAGTTGCGAAAACTCACAAGGCGCTGCCGGCTCAGTTGAAGTTGTGGGCCGACGAGAGAATACTCTCAGTCTCCTCCGCAAGCCCCCCCGCAGTACCCCCATTGACGTTGGCGCCGCTGGCACGCGAACCCGCCTCCATTCCACTGTCTTGGCCAATCCCAGCTCTGCCGGTCCGAGGGTGCACGCTCTCGCCCCCCACAACATTCTCCTGCACCCGGGAATCTCCTGCTATTGGCTCCCCGCCCGTGCCAATAGGCGGCACGCCATCCGGCCCGGCACCCCCGACTGCGCCCTCCCCTACTCCCCCACCGGCACCTGCGCTAAGCTCTCCTGCGCTACTGGCTGCGTCGCCGGTGTTGCCCGCTCCGGCAGGAGAACTCTGCTCGGCCGACAATGCTGCAGCATTGCGGGCACGCTCCCGCTCCGCGGCCGCAACCATTGCGGCCTCGGAGGACGCTTTCTGCTCGTGGTCGTAGGCCAGCCTATCGAGCAGCGCGACGGGAGAACGAATCACGCTCGTCAGTTCCGTCGTCGACGGCAACTGCGGAACGGCGGACCGCACCTCGTTCTCCAGGCGCTGCCGAAACTTCTTGAAATCCGACCACGCCTGCCCCACCTGCCGCGCCACCTGGGGCAGCTTGTCCGGACCCAGGATGATGAGCCCGAAGAGCAGCACGATCATCAGCTTTACAGGCGTAATCGAGAGCACCGTGAATCATTCTACCCCCGGGGTGGTCGCCCGCCGGTTTCAGAAGATCTTGAACCTGGAGAGGGGCCAGAACCTGAGCCAGACCGTACCTACCACGAGCCGACCGGGTACGGGCCCGAAGTACCTGCTGTCATCGGAGTCCCCACGGTTGTCGCCCATGACGAAGTAATCCCCTCGCGGCACTTTGTAGCCCGCGGCACTGCAGTACACGACGCTCATGCCCATTCGGCAGACCGAACTGGTACCGGCCGGCAGATAGCTCTCCCGCTGGAGTTTCCCATTCACCCAGACCCTGCCGCCACGAACGGCTATGGTCTGCCCAGGGCCCGCCACGACCCGCTTGACGAGATACTTGATGTTCGGTGAACCAACATTCATACTCGGTGAGCGCCGGAACACAACCATCTCCCCATCGTTGATGCGACTGGAATGTACGCTCAATTTGTTGACGAGAATCCTGTCGCCGATCATCAGCGTCGGCTCCATGGACCCAGATGGTATAAAGAAGCTCTCAAGTACCCAGGTCCTCACGACAACCGCAACCGCGACGGCCACGACAAGGATAATCGCCCACTCGATCAACCGCCGGCGGAACCGCCTCCGCTTCGGCACCGGACGGCGGAGCTTCAGATCTAATCCCGCTCCGGGCGGAGCAGCGGTACCCACAGCAGACGATCCAGCGTCCTCGGGCACCTCCGAACCCACCCCGACAGGCCTCTCGGCCAGCTTCTGTTCAGCAGAGACTCGTTCCCGAGGCGCGTCTCCCGAGGCGAGCCCACCTCCCGCTAAATCGTGCCCAACCGGATTGACACCTCCGTCATCGCCAGCGCTCATCGGGTCCCAGCGTACCCGATGCGACGGAGCTTCCTACCGCGCGGCCCGGCTTATAGATTCTCCATCAGCCGGGCCACTCTCTCGTCATGCGAGTTGAACGGGTTCTTGAGAAGGATCGTGCGCTGGGCCTGATCGTTCAACTTGAGATGAACCCAGTCGACTGTGAAATCCCTCCCCTTCTGCTTCGCCTTGCGCACGAATTCGCCGCGGAGCTTCGCCCTTGTAGTGGCAGGGGGGACGTCCGTTGCCTCGGCAACGGCCTCGTCGGTCGTAATCCGGTCGACAAGATTGTGCTGCACCATCTGGTAGTAGAGACCCCGCGTCCGGATGATTTCGTGGTACTGGAGATCCATCAGAGCCACCCGCGGGTGATCCAGGGCCAGAGCGTTCCTCTCCCTGTACTTCTCGAGAAGATTGTACTTGATCACCCAGTCGCATTCCCGGGTCAGGCTGAGCGGATCCGATGCGAGCCCCTTCAAGCAGTGCTCCCACATGTCGAGCGCGAGGCTCTCGTCTGCAGGCAGCCCGGTCTTGTCCCGGTAGGCCAACGCCTTTTCCAGATAGGCAGACTGCAGGTCCAGAGCGGACATCTCCCTCCCGTTGGCCAGTTTCACCTTTCGCCTGCAGGTCGTGTCGTGGCTGATCTCCCGGATGGCCCGGATCGGGTTCTCGATTGTGAGGTCGCGCATGACAAAGGAGGGCGTCTCGATAAGCCTCAGCACAATACTGGTAGCTCCAACCTTCAGGAAGGTCGCGTACTCACTCATATTCGAGTCGCCGACGATCACATGCAGCCGCCGGTACCGTTCGGCGTCCGCATGCGGCTCGTCTCTCGTGTTGATGATCGGCCTACTTCTCGTCGTCGCCGACGAGACTCCCTCCCAGACGTGCTCCGCTCTCTGTGACAGTGCGAACATGGCACCCCGGGTGCTATGCAGCACCTTTCCCGCGCCTGCATAGATCTGCCTCGTCACCAGGAACGGGATGAGCCGTTCAGCATACCGGTTGAAATCGTCCATCCTGGAGGTCAGGTAGTTTTCGTGGCACCCGTAGGAATTGCCGGCAAAGTCGGTATTGTTCTTGAAGATTCGTACGCTGCCCCGAAGCCCCTCCTCATGCAGCCTCGACTCCGCCGCCGCCGCTAGCCCCTCGAAAATCCGCTCACCGGCTTTGTCGTACTTGACCACATCGCCAATCGTGTCGCATTCGGGCGTCGCGTACTCCGGATGGCTCCCGACGTCCAGGTAGAGCCGAGCGCCGTTCTCGAGGAAAACGTTGGACGACCGTCCCCAACTGACCACCCGCCGGAACAAGTACCGCGCAACCTCGTCCGGCGAGAGCCGTCGTTGGCCGCGAAACGAGTAGGTCACCCCGTACTCGTTCTCGATACCGTAGATCCGCTTGTTCACCGAATCGCCGTCGCCTCCACCGGACGCTTGAGGGCCTCAGCGAACATGGAACCTCTCAACTCTCTTCGCTCTCCTTCGCCTTCACCGGAGGCCTGGCCTCCCGGTCTGCCCGCTCCCCCTGACCCTCTCGGCGACCGATCTCAACCCTTTGCCCGCGCGGCACGCTTGGCCTTGAGTATCTGCTCTACCTCAGCCTGACTCAGGCGCTCGAAGGCCCGCCTCGGACCGTTCCGCGCTAGTACAGCGACCTCGAGCTCATCGGTGCCCAGAGTCTTATCGCTACCGGAAAGAGCAGCCGCACAGGCCCTTACCGCATCAGGTAGTGACCATCCACGACGAAACGTCCTGACGATCCTGGACCGGATCGTCTCAGCATCTCCCCCGATGACGGCGTAGGCATTCTCGTCAGTTATGGTTCCCTCGTACGCGATATGGAACATCTGGTCGTGCTCCGGATCGACTCCGAGCTCTGCAACGAGGATCTCCACCTCCAGGGGTTTCATCTCGTGGGTAAAAACCTGCCCGAGGTACTGCGCATACAGGTTCGCCAGCGAACGCGCCTCCACGTCACCCCTCGAGAACGAGAATCCCTTCGTATCGGCGTGCCTCACGCCGGCCACACGCAACTGGTCGAACTCGTTGTAGCGACCCACCCCCGCAAACGCGATCCTGTCGTATATCTCGGAGATCTTGCGCAGCGAGCGCGACCGGTTCTCGGCAACGATCACGATCCCTTCCTTGTAGGTCGCCGCCACAAGCGCACGCCCACGTGCGATCCCCTTCTGCGCATACTCGGCACGGTCCTTCATAACCTGCTCCGGTGAAACGTAGTACGGGATCGTCATCTCGCTTCCTCAACTCCCGCTCGACTCAGGGTTACCACGCTGGTCACTCTCCTCGCCCCCGTACTCTGCCCGGCCTCAGGCGGGCCACCGCGGCATCGTTAATACCTGCGACCCTTTCTGCCACCTCCCCAGCGTCCACCTTGCCGAAGCCGTCCCTGGTTATGACCGCAACGGTCGGGTAGATACCCCGGACAGGATCCGGCCCTCCTGTCGCCACATCCTCGTCGGCCGCCTCCACTATCGCCTCCAGCGACAGACGAACGGCGTCGTCGCGTCCCATTCCCGGAAACCACCCCATCTTGAGGGCCGACTTGGCATTACGCCCCCCCGATCCCTCCGTGGCGTAATCGGACTCCTCGTAACGACCACCCGTTACGTCGAAGGAGAACACCCGGCCCGTGAGGGAAAGATCGTCGAATCCCGCAAATAGTGGAATCACCACCATTCCCTGCATCGCCATGGGCAGGTTACCGCTTACGAGCTGCCCAAGCTGGTTCGCCTTCCCCTCGATCGAGAGGGACACCCCCTCAACCTTCTCGTAGTGCTCCAACTGCGTGGCAAAGAGCCTCACCAGCTCGATTGCGGGGCCTGCCACCCCGGCAATAGCCACCCCCGAAAGCTCATCCACCTGTATTACCTTCTCCATGGTCCGATAGGCAATCAGGTGGCCTTCCGTTGCCCGCCTGTCTCCCGCAAGGACCACCCCGTCCTCGAACCGCAGGGCAAGCACGGTCGTTCCATGTCGCATCATCGACGCAACCGAGGAAGCTCCCGTACCGGCCTCCCCGGGAACACCTCCGGCCCTCGCCAAGCCAGCAACCGCCATCCAGCCAGGCGTTCCGGGAAGTGGTGGACTTGACCGGAGAAGCCCGATGAAGCTCGGACCCGGATCATCGCTCGCGGCAAAAACCGGTAATCCCACGCCTACTCTCCGCCCTTCTGCACGTAGCTCCGCACGAACTCCTCGGCGTTCTCCTCGAGCACCTCGTCGATCTCGTCGAGCAGGTCGTCCAACTCGGCCTTGATCTTCTCACCGGCCTCGTTCTGCGCAGGGACCGCGCCGGTATCGCTCGTGCTCTCCTCGGTTCTTGCAGCACCTTCAGGTGATTTACGTTTTAGTTCTCGCTCTGCCATATCCTCGATCCTTATCCGGACGGTTTCACCCACCTGCCTACCGTTCCAGGCCACCTTCTGTAATCCTAACGGAGCGGGAGTGCCAAGCGTCGAACCCCCGCATATCCGCCCAAGCGGCCCCGCTCCGGCCATCCGCCCAGGCGGCTCCGGCGCCGACCGGTCACGCCCCGAGGCGCTCGATCAGGTCCTCGACGCTGCTTGCCTGCCCGATCAGGTTCTCGGTATGCAGAGCCGTCCCCTTGAGAGGATCCGTCATCGGAACCTTGCGCAACGGCCCCTCGCCGAGATCGAAAACGATCGAGTCCCAGTTGGCCGACGCGACGTTCTCCGGGAACCGCGTAAGGCACATACCCCTGAAGTAGGCCCTCGTGGACGCCGGCGGGCACGCCACAGCTACTGCAACGGCCTCGCTGTCCACGAGACGCTCCATCCGCAACCTGGTGTAAAGCGACTTGGCCGGATCGATGTCGTGATACTGCAGATCGATCGCCTTGAGCTTCGGATCCTGCCAGTCGAGGCCGTGGCGTTGCATGTAGCCCTCAACCGCCTGCAACTTCGCGACCCAGTCGAGGACGTTCGCGAGCTGCATCGGGTCCTCTTCCAGCACAGCAAGACAACTCTCCCACCGGCGCAGGAGATCCTTCCCCGCATCCTCGTCACCCAACACCTCGAGTCCCCCGTCATCCGCGTACTCCCGGGCGAAGCGGTACAGCTCCCACTGGATATCGATCGGGCGCAGGTACCTCCCGTCAACGAGCTCTACAGTCCTTGCAAGTCCTATGTCGCGCGATACCTGATGCAGAGCCTGCACCGGGTTCTCCAGGAGAAGCCCTGCGCCGTCCAGCCGGCCCTCCTCGATGAGGGCCAGCACAAGCGCCGTGGTACCGACCTTCAGGAAGGTTGCCACTTCCGACAGGTTGGCATCGCCCACGATAACGTGGAGGCGCCTGAAGCGCCGCGGGTCCGCGTGCGGCTCGTCACGGGTGTTCACTATCGGTCGCTTGAGCGTTGTCTCCAAGCCAATCTCCTCTTCGAAGAACTCCGCTCGCTGGGACAGCTGGAAATTGGCGGCTTCCCCACCGGAGCGGACCTCCTCACCCACCTTGCCCGCGCCCGTGTAGATAATCCTCGTGACAAAATGTGCCGTCACCTGCTGGGCGATACGTGCGAACGGCGTGTTCCGGTCCATGAGGTAGTTCTCGTGGCATCCGTAGGAGTTGCCCTTCCCGTCGGAGTTGTTCTTGTGAACCGAGAGTTGCCCCTCGCCCGGGTAGTAACTGTTGGCAAGTGCGAGCGACCTGCGTACGATCTCCTCCCCCGCCTTGTCGTACAACACGAGCTCCAACGGCGAGGCGCACTCCGGCGTCGACATTTCGGGGTGGGCATGATCCACGTAATAGCGTGCCCCGTTCGAGAGCACAGCGTTCACCAGGTGGACATCAATCTCCGGAGGTGTTCCGGCACCTGCTACGAAGCCCCTCGCGTCGTTACCGGGTGTCTCGTCCTGGAAATCCCACTGCGCACGTTTAAGCCCCGCTATGTAGGCGTTGATCAGGAGTGACGCCGAGGTGACCGGATTATCCCCCGGGTTGGAACGATGGATTCCGTATTCCGTCTCGATGCCGCAGATCTTGGCGATCGCCATATACCCTCTTACGTTAGCGGGCGAGGCGCTCGCCGTCCCCCGGCCACTAAAGATACTGGCCCGTGCCGACGTGTTCTATGGATCGCCCACCCTTCGCCTCCCGATCATCGGCGAGCAGCGTCCGCACGTAGACGATGCGCTCACCCTTCTTCCCCGAGATCTTGGCCCAGTCATCAGGGTTCGTCGTGTTGGGCAGGTCCTCGTTCTCCTTGTACTCCTGGCGGGTCGATACCAGCAGGTCCTCTGATCGGATGCCCCTCTCACCGGTGGCGATCTCACGCTTGATCGCCCGCTTCTTCGATCGCCGTACGACATTCTCGATCATCGCACCCGACGCGAAATCCTTGAAGTACAGGACCTCCTTGTCCCCGTTCTGGTAGGTGACCTCCAGGAAACGGTTCTCGTCGCTGGACGAGTACATTGCTGATACCGCTGCCTCGATCATGATCTGGACCGTCTTGGCAACGTCACCGCCACCTGCTGACTCGATTTCGGTTGCATCGAGAGGCACGCCGCTGTTCAGGTACCTAGTGAAGATCTGAGCCGCCGCCGCCTCGTCTGGCCGCTCGATCTTGATCTTCACGTCGAGGCGGCCCGGCCGCAGGATCGCCGGATCGATCAGGTCCTCCCGGTTCGACGCTCCAATCACTATGACATTGCGCAGCGCTTCCACCCCGTCGATCTCGGCCAGCAACTGCGGAACGATCGTCGACTCCATGTCCGAACTGATCCCCGTGCCGCGGGTCCGGAAGAGAGAATCCATCTCGTCGAAGAAAACGATCACCGGCACGCCCTCTTCTGCCTTTTCCCTTGCTCTCTCGAACACCAGCCGGATCTGCCGCTCGGTCTCCCCTACATACTTGTTCAAGAGCTCCGGGCCTTTGATGTTCAGAAAATAGCTTCTCGCTCCGGACCTGCCGACCACCTCCGATACCTTCGAGGCAAGCGAGTTAGCAACGGCCTTTGCGATCAGCGTCTTTCCGCACCCCGGAGGGCCGTAGAGCAGAACGCCTTTCGGAGCCGGGAGCTGGTAGTCACCGAAAAGCGCCCGATGCACGAAGGGGAGCTCAACAGCATCCATGATCTCTTCGATCTGCTGGTCAAGGCCGCCGACGTCTGCGTACGTAACGTCCGGTACCTCTTCCAGCACCAGCTCCTCGACCTCGGGCCTCGGCAGCCTTTCAACCGCTAGAACGCCCCGCGGCTCCATTAGCAGAGCGTCTCCCGGACGCAGGCCGATGTCCACGAGATTTGCCGCAAGTTCCACGACGCGCTCCTCGTCGGCTCGCGCATAGACGATCGCGCGCTTCTTCCCCTCGAGGACCTCCTTCACCGTCACCACCTCGCCTGATCCGTCCGGATCAAGTGCCGCCAGAACCGCAAGCGATTCGTTGAGCAGAACCTCCTGGCCCTTCTTCAGTTTGGAGGCATCGACTTCCGGGTGGACCGCGACACGCATCTTACGGCCTGCAGTGAGGACGTCAGCCGTGTCGTCATCGTTGGCCTGCAGGAAAATCCCGTAGCTGGAGGGAGGCTGGGCAAGCTTCGACACCTCTTCCCGCAGCGATTCGACCCGCTCCTTCGCCTGCTGCAACGCGAAGATGAGCTTCTCGTTGCGCGACACCGCCTGCGAAAGCTGGCCCTGGGTTTCGAGAAGGCGCTCCTCGAGCGCCTGGGTGCGAGTCGGCGCCTCCGCTATACGACGACGCAATACTACTACCTCCTCTTCGGCATGACGGGCCCTTTCCTTTAGCTCTCCAACCAACCCGCTCTCCGCTCCCTTCCCAGCTGCGCGCACTGACGCCCTCTCTGGCGAGGTTGAACCGGAGGTAGCACCGCCATCTCCGCTTGCCTTACGGTCGCCACCCTTCCTTTCGACAACCACTACCGTTGCCTCCTCGCATCGGGCTCGTACGCCAAAGAGCTCATGTCCCGACCCTACACGCTCCCGTGGCCTGATGTTCCGCATCGGCCAATCTTCTCGTGGCCTTCCCGAGGATCTCAGTGGATATGGATCTCATCCAAGCCCGCAAAGTGATCCGCGCCCATCGACCCTCCCTGCGCGCTAGGCTCTTAAGCAGTGACACCCACGTACCGGAACCGGCTGCGAGGCCGGGAGGAGGAGAGCAGTTGAAAGTCTGGATAGATCAGGATCTGTGTACGGGAGACGGCCTCTGCGAGGAGATCTGTCCCCGTGTCTTCACCCTGCTGGACGACGGGCTCGCATACGTGAAAGACGGCGACACGATTATGAACGACCCCGGAGGTCAAGCGGGCATGGTGGCGGTAGCCAACGACCTCGAGGACTCCGTCCGGGAGGCGGCCGAAGAGTGTCCCGGGGAGTGCATCTTCATCGAGGAGGGCTGAGAGCCTCAGCGGGGAGGGCTGAACGTCAGCGAACGGAACGATCGCAGATGACCCGCTAGGAGCCGGGCTGTCGTGAGAAAACCTGTGTGCGCCACCATCCGGTGGTCGGGACGCACCGCCCTGTCCTCGATATACCAACCCCGCTGCATTACCTCGTAAGTCCCTGCGAGCCCGAACCTGCTCCGCGACAGCGCCTCCCGCAGCTTCGCCACCTGGTCCATTGACGGCAAGTACGCCATGAAAATACCGCCGCTGACCAGAGCCATCTCGGCGTGGGCGATAACCCGCCACGGTTCCGGCAAGTCGAGCATGATGCGTTCGAATCGCGTTCCATCGATGCCCTCGTAGGCGTCACGTTCCTCAACACTGAAATCGACATCACGACCCAAAGCCGCTGCGACGTTCTTGCGGGCACGAGCAGCGAAATCGGGGCGCAACTCGTATCCTGTCACCGAGGCCCCCGCCCGGAGAAGTGCCATCGACAGAGCGCCTGATCCAACCCCTGCCTCGAACACCGACATGCCCGGCCAGACGTCGCCATACATGAGGATCGACCCGAGGTCCTTCGGATAGATGACCTGAGCGCCTCGCGGCATCTCGAGAATCCGATCCGCAAGTGTCGGTCGCATCGCCAGCATCAGGCTGTCCTTGGTAGTCGTCACCACCGAACCGGGCAGGTGCCCGATCACCGCCGAGTGGTCAATTATCCCGTCATGCGAGTGAAACCGCTCCCCTGCCCGGAGCTGCACAAGGAACTTCCTCCCCTTCCTGTCGACGAGAAGTACCTCCTCTCCCTCCTTCAGCGTTCCCCTCAACGGGTCCCTCACGGCCACGATGCGGCGTCACTCGCCCCGGCGCTCGGCCGGGCGGCCCATGCGTTCAACGGCCGGCCGTATGCGTTCGGACCTCCGGGGAGCCAGGCTCACGACAACCTGCTCACCCTTCCTGACCCTCCCCCTCCAGAGGGGCCGGACCACTCGATCGCCTCGCCAGAGAAAGAACCAGGCCACGCCCGCGCCCAGAAGCCAGCGTGCGTCCCCCTTGGCACCCCGGCGTAGCGCCGCTCTCCGGGCTTCATCGAGCAGCCTCTTCAATACCCGCGCGTGGATGGCCTCAGCTTCTCCGGATCTCGATGACCGCCGAACTAAGCTTCCCGCTGCGCCGGCCCAATAGATACGCAACCGCCACGGCCGCCACGGCCGCCGCCAGTAGCAGCGCCGCAGGGCCACTTTCCCTTGCAGCCGCTACCGTTGAACCGGCACTACCGGTCAGCCTCCGCAGACGCTCCTCGATATCCTCTATGCTCACGCGCTCCGGCTCCGCATGACCTTCCCGTGCCACCTGCTCCGCCCCACGGACGCCTGCATTGTGCGCGCCGCTCCGATGCCTGCCCGAGCCTGACGCGGTATGGCTCTGGCGACCGTTCCGGGATATGCCGCTCATGTCTCTGAACCTTCCTCGTATGCCCGCAATGCCGCCACCTAACGCCCATGCACCCTTTGGCCGTACCGCGCCGCTGCGTCCCGTTTGGAGGCAACCCGGCGTGGTATCTGCCACGCCGTTACACCCACCAGCACCAGCGCTACGACCGCCACCAGCAGGTACGGCACCCACGATAACCTGCCTGCGAATGTCCCGTGAGTCTCGGTCTCAAAGAGCCTCAGCAAGCCCACAAGTGCGAAGCTCAACCCGATAGCGATGCCAACTGCCCCACTAACTCCGAAAGCAAGAAAACGCCCGACCCTCTTCAGCGGCTCCACGGTCTCCTGGTACGCATAGCTCCGTACCATGCCGGCTAGCTCTTCGATCTCCTCGACGACCGACCCGCCTTGCGACCTCGGAGTACCACGAAGCGCCGGCCTATCTTCGGCGTCTCCCGGCTCGGTCTGCAAAGTGCCGCTAGCGACCGGCGGCCCGTCTTGGCGCATGGCGTGATCCTACTACGACATTCCCCGTGGCCGCACCTGCAGGGCAGAACTCAGTGCCTGTCAGCGATCATGAACGTGGCACTCGCCTTCGCCACCAGGCAACCCGACTCGTCGTTCACCTCTGCCTCCCCAAACAGCACCCGCCTCCCGCCCGCGATGATCCGGGCCGTGCATTCCAGCTCGCAGGGCAGCTCAACCGCCTTGATGAAGCTGACCCGCATGTCCGTCGTATAGGAAACCACCTTCCGCTCCCGGTTGTTCGCAGCGGCCCAGCTGATCGAAGAGGCCCCCATGGCCGAGTCGCATAGAGCAGCTATGAAGCCGCCCTGCATCACCCCTACAGCATTGGCAAACCGCTCGTCGGCACTCATACGCCACACCGTCACCCCGGGCTCCGGCTTGCCAATGCAGACATTGGCCAGAGTCAGGTCGCATGGCGGGGGGATCTGGGGTACTTTCGCCAGCTCGGGCGTCATCAGGACATCGTACAGGCAGCGGGGCAGGCAGCGGGCAATCTCAATGGCGGGGGCTTTCCGTCGTCACCGTAGCTTTCTGGGAGCGCATTCCTCCCATCGCTGTTAGGGTGGCCCCGTGGCAGCCCCTGCCCCAGCTCCCGGCGCGGCCGACCTCATCATTGAGGCCCGTACAGTCGTTACTCCACGCGGACTATTGCGGGACGGGGCCGTCCACATCACCGATGGGATCATATCCCTGGTCGTCGGAGAGCACGACGGGATGGATCCGTTCCCAGAGGCGGAACAGCGCCCCCTCCCGGATGCCGGCGCTGCGAGTGCCTTCGACATCCTGGTTCCGGGGTTCGTTGACATGCAGGTAAACGGTATCGGGGCCTTCGACGTCGCCGGCGCGTGCGGAGAAGATTGGAGCAGACTCGACACTCTGCTACTGTCCCAGGGGGTCGTCGCGTGGTGCCCGACCATTACATCGGCCCCCCTCGACGAGATGGCCGCAGCTCACGAGGCCATCAAGGTCGCAGCGCGCAGGCCGGATAACCCGTCGCAGCCGCGCCCAAACGTCGCCGGCGCTCACATTGAAGGCCCGTACCTGACCAGTGCGGGCGCACACGTGCCCGAGCACCTCCGCCGGACTGTGGACCTGCCCGCCTATCTCGATATCTGCGATGGCGCCGCAATCGTTACGCTTGCTCCCGATGTCGCCGGGGCGCCAGACGCCATCGCCGCCCTTGCCAACCAGGGTACGGTCGTATCCGCCGGCCACTCCCTCTGTACGGCTGAGGAGGCTGCACGCGCCTTCGACGCCGGAGCGCGCCTTACGACTCACCTGGGAAACGCCATGACAGGCATCCACCACAGGGATATCGGTCTGGCGGGAGCGGCTCTGCTGGATGACCGCGTAACCGTCTGCGTCATCGCCGACCTGGCCCATACGAGCGCCGGCTTCATTCGGCTCGCCTACCGGCTCAAGGGTCCCGACCATTTCGTCGGCGTAACCGACGCCGTGGCTGCCGACGCCGGCACTGCTGGCGCTATCCGTGTCGCCACCGTGTCATCCGATCCGCGTGACCCACCAGTTCGCACCCCCGTCCGGTCTCCCGCTACTACCGCAGGTTGCGCCGGCCCGGAAGGGCCCGCGGTACGTCCGACTACTACGGGCCGTCATCCGGTACCCCTCACTGCGGAGGGGCGCCTCGCGGGATCAGTCCTTACCATGCCCCGGGCGCTTGCCAACCTCGCCCGGGAATGCGACATTGGCCTCGCCGCAGCCGCCCGAGCCCTTTCCAGCGTGCCGGCCCGCATTCTCGGGCTCGAGGCAAACGGCGACATTAGAGAGGGCTACCGCGCCGACTTGGTGGCTCTTTCCGCCGAGGACCTCTCCGTGGAGGCGGTCTTCATCGGCGGCCGGCCGGCATACGGTCCAACCCGCGACTGAGAACCTCGGTGAATAGGCATATCGGGCTCGCCCAATGCCTGGGAGTCACCACCATCGCCACAGTGGATGAGAGACACTTCCGGGTCGTCCGTCCGTCCCACGTTGCCGCATTCGACCTGCTTCCGTAAACCTCGGCGCAATCCGAACAAGCAGCGCCCGGACCTGCGAGAACGGTGGGAATGGCTACGGGGACTGCTACCGCCAGACCCCCGGCGATCACATCGGAGTCATGCGAAAAGCGCGGTTCGTGCGATTCCGGCCGAAAGGTGCTGAAGGAGCAGGATAGGCATCCGTCTTTCGAGACGCTCGGCAAATAGCTATCCCGGGCAAAGCCGGGTCGCACTATGGTACGCACACGAACAGGTTAGGGTGTAGGACGTGAGCAAGGCCGATCCCGTCGCTCCCGGCGAACACGAACCCAAGGGAACGGGCCATCTCCGTCCCGCGGGTGCGAGCAAGGACAATCCCGGCGACCATGAAGGCTCCAGCTCCCGGGATCCCAAACTGGAGAAGCTCGCTGTAGCGACGATCCGCGGTCTGGCCATGGATATGCCCGAGCGCGCCCGCTCCGGCCACCCGGGGACCGCAATGGCGCTCGCTCCACTGGCCCACGTTATCTTCACCCGGGTTATGAACCACGATCCCTCGGCTCCCGAATGGCCCGATCGCGACCGCTTCATCCTCTCCTGTGGCCATGCCTCTGTGCTCCTCTACAGCATGCTCCACCTTTGCGGCTACGGGATCTCCCTGGACGACCTGATGCACTTCAGGCAGCTCGGCTCCATTACACCGGGCCACCCCGAAGCCGGCATCGTCCCCGGCGTCGAGGTCACCACGGGACCGCTCGGCCAGGGTCTCGGCAACGCCGTCGGCATGGCCCTTGCCGAACGGATGCTCCGCGACCGGCTAGGTGACGACGTGATGAACCACTACACTTACGTCATCGCCTCTGACGGCGACATGATGGAGGGCATCAGCCATGAGGCCGGCTCCCTTGCCGGCCATCTCGGCCTCGGCCATCTCGTCTGCATCTACGACGACAACCGGATCACGATCGACGGGCCGACCTCCCTGGCGTTCAGCGACGATACTGCCAGCCGCTTCGAGAGCTACGGATGGCATGTCGACCGCCTCGGTGACATCGCGGACGACACCGATCTTCTGGATGCCGCACTCGCCCGAGCCAGGTTGGACCCGCGTCCATCCCTGCTCGTGCTCCGCAGCCACATCGGCCGGCCTTCGCCGCACAAGACCGACACGTCCGCTGCGCACGGTGAACCCCTCGGGCCCGACGAGGTGCGCCTGACAAAAGAGTTGCTAGGGCTGCCTCCGGACAGGGAGATGTACGTCCCCTCCGAAGTGGTCGAGTACTACCGACACTGCGTCTCGGCAGGCCGGGAGATGCGCAAGTCCTGGGAGAAACGGATCGCCGGACTGGAACCCGCCCGCGCAGAGCTTCTGTCCACACTCTGGCCGGCACGTCCCGATCCCGGATGGGAGAGCACCTTGCCCGTCTTCTCGACGTCGGACCCACCCGTTGCAACCAGGGCTGCGCTCAAGAAATGTATTGACGCAACGGCCGCATCCCTGCCTTTTCTCGTCGCCGGTTCGGCAGACCTCACCTCCAACACCGGCGTATCGGTTGCAGGTTTCACCGATCAGGAGGCCGCCTCCCCCTCCGGCAGCCAACTCCACTTCGGGATCAGGGAGCACGCTATGGGCGCGGCAATGCTCGGCGCTGCGCGCCACGGTGGCGTACTGCCCGTCGGCGGGACCTTCTTCATCTTCAGCGACTACATGAAACCCTCAATCCGGCTTGCCGCTCTGTCCCGCACTCACGTGATCTATTCATTCACCCACGATTCGATCGGACTCGGCGAGGACGGTCCGACACACCAGCCAGTCGAGCAGCTTGCCGCTTTGCGGGCCATCCCGGGCATGACCGTGATCCGGCCCGCCGACGCCAATGAGACGGCTGAGGCTTGGCGTGTTGCCGTCGAGAGCGACGGCCCCGTCGCCCTGATCCTGTCGAGGCAGGCGCTCCCGGTACTCGAAGGCACCGTCGCCGAACCTGCTTCCGGGAAGAGCGTAGGCGGTAACGATCACGCGTGCGGCACGGGGCTCGCGAGAGGTGGCTACATCCTCGCCGACTTCGGGAGACCTGGGACCCCTCCCGGTTCGGCACCTGGCGATCCGGCCCGCCGGATCACGCTCATAGCCACGGGAAGCGAGGTCGCGACCTGCCTTGGGGCGCGCGATCTTCTTCACAACGACGGTATAGACACACGAGTCGTGTCCCTGCCTTCCTGGGAGCTTTTCGAGGAGCAGGACGAAGCCTACCGCCTGGGCGTGCTGGGAGACGTACCCCGTCTCGCCGTCGAGGCTGCCGGATCTCTGGGTTGGGAGCGATACGCCGCCAGCGTCCTGTGCATGACTACCTTCGGGAGATCGGGCCCAGGACCCGAAGTGATGCGCTCGTTCGGCTTTGACCCCGCCACTGTCGCCACTGTTGCCAAGGACCTGTTGGAACAGGCGGACGCTGTGGTGCCAGCGGAATCTTCCCTCGCCGTCCCCGCTGGCGCCGCCGCTGCCCTTCCGGGGAAGAGTCAAGACACTAGGAGGTAACAGCTCATGGCATCAGCCACACAACCGGGCGACACCGGCAGCATCGCCGAGACCCCCGGCACGACCCGGCTCCACGACCTTCATACCCGGGGCGGCCAGAGCCCCTGGATGGATAATATGCGGCGGGACTACCTGCGCAACGGCCATCTCGAAGAGCTAATTGCCGCCGGAGTACGGGGCGCCACATCCAACCCGACCATCTTCCAGAAAGCGATAGAAGGTGAGAACGACTATGACGACCAGTTGGCAGAGCAACTTTCCGGCCACGACCCGAAAGAAGCCGTCTGGCAGCTGATCTATTCGGACATCGAGGATGCCCTTCGACATTTCGCTCCGGTCTACGAGTCCTCGGAGGCCCGGGACGGCTTCGTCTCCATAGAGGTCGATCCGGCGCTCGCTTACGATTCGGACGGGACCCTGGAGGCGGCAAGAACGATATGGAAGCGCTTCAGAGCGCCGAACCTTCTTGTCAAAATCCCGGCGACAGAGCCCTGCCTCCAGGCGATCGAGGACGCTACCGCCGAAGGCATCAAGGTCAACGTTACGCTGATCTTCGGCCTCGCACGCTACGAGGCCGTGATCCGCTCCTTCAAGGCGGGCTACGAGCGCCTGACCGCCAACGACCCTGCAACCGCATCTTCGGCCTTTTCAGTGGCCTCCTTCTTCGTCTCACGGGTAGACACCGAGGTGGACCGGCGCCTCGACGAACTCGCCGCGGAATTCGAGTACAACGGTGTGGCCACGCACATAGTCCAGGACGTCCGCGATCTACGCGGCCGGGCTGCTGTTGCCCAGGCGTCCCTCGC
Source organism: Actinomycetes bacterium (assembly GCA_021816935.1). Taxonomy (GTDB): domain Bacteria; phylum Actinomycetota; class Acidimicrobiia; order Acidimicrobiales; family JAMCPL01; genus JAKAWR01. Next base: position 87,533 of record JAKAWR010000001.1, on the reverse strand, counting down.
CTACGGTATCTTCCTCGACCAGTTCTGTAGAGGGGTCCGGCCAGACCCCGGCGCTCCCCTGCCGCCAGGTACCCAGATCCCCTTGTGGGCCTCGACCTCCGCCAAGAACCCCGCATACCCCGACACCATCTACGTCGACAACCTGGTCTTCCCCATGACGATAAACACGATGCCCGATGCCACGCTCGATGCCTTTTCCGACCACGGCTCCCCTTCCGTGTCGCCGATCGACCCGGAGTCCTCCCGGGGCACGCTGGAACACCTGGACGAGCTGGGCGTTGACATGGACGACGTAACTGCCGTCCTCGAGAAGCAGGGCGTGGAGGCCTTTGCCAGGTCCTTCGACGATCTGGTGTCCGCGGTGCAGCGGAAGATGTCTGGCTCGGCCAAGGCGGTAACCCGCTGACGCTCTTGCGCCAGGTCGACATCGCAGAGGACGCGCAACCAATCAACAAAGGAGGTAGGCGGCAGTGAGAATAGGAATGATCGGTCTCGGCAAGATGGGCGCGAACATGGCACTCCGGCTGGCACGTAATGGGCACGAAGCGGTCGGCTACGACATGTCGCCGGACGCCAGGGCTGCAGCGGGCGCAGAGGGAATCGCTACAGTGGGAAGTCTCCAGGAACTCGTGGCCAATCTCGACGCTCCTCGCGTCGTATGGGTAATGGTCCCCGCAGGCAAACCCACCGACTCGACGATCGAGGCCCTAGCAGGAGAGCTTTGCGCAGGCGACATCGTGATCGACGGGGGCAACTCCCGCTACGACGACTCGGTCCGCCTAGCAACCTCCCTGTCCGGCCGTTCCGTGGGCTTCATCGATGCCGGGACTTCTGGAGGCATCTGGGGCCTCGAAGAGGGCTACTGCCTCATGGTGGGAGGCTCTGCAGATGACGTATCCGTATGCGAGCCGATCTTCCGCGCCCTCGCCCCCGACGGGGGCTATGCCCATGTTGGTACCGCCGGTGCCGGCCACTTCGTGAAGATGGTTCACAACGGGATCGAGTACGGTTTGATGCAGGCGTACGCCGAGGGATTCGCGCTGCTCGAGGCCGCGGGCGATTTCGATCTGGACCTCCACGAGATCGCGTCGATCTGGCGCTACGGCTCCGTCATACGGTCATGGCTGCTTGACCTGACCGAGCGGGCGCTGCGTGACGACCCGGATCTCTCCGATATCGCCGGCTACGTAGCCGACTCCGGAGAGGGGCGCTGGACGGTTCAGGCCGCCATCGAGCGCCATGTCCCCGTTCCAGTGATAGCGACGTCGCTCTTTGTCCGGTACGCCTCCCAGCAACCTGACGCCTTCGCCGGCAAGCTGACTGCAGCACTGCGCAACCAGTTCGGAGGCCACGCGGTCAAGCGCGAGATCTCGGGCGACTCCGGCTCATGACGTCCCAGGCGCGCTATGCGCTTGCGAAACCCGATCCGCAGGTCCTGGTGATATTCGGGGCATCCGGCGATCTCACCACCCGCAAGCTCCTACCGGCACTGGCGTCGCTCGCCGCACGGGACGCCCTCCCGGAGCATTTCTCCGTCGTCGGAGTGGCGCTCAGCGAGCTCGACGACAACGGGTTCCGGGATCTTGGGCGCGCGGCGGTCCCCGACGCTCCGCCCTCCTGGGCAACGCTGACCGACTCCTTTCGTTACATCTGCGGCCATTACGAGGATGCGACTACCTTTGCCACCCTCAAGAAAGTCTTGGAAGACATCGATCGCACCTGCTCCACGCAGGGCAACCGCCTCTACTACCTTGCAACCATCCCGTCGCTGTTTCCCATCCTCACGCAGGCCCTGAAGCAGGCTGGCCTTTCCAACCCTCCGGGAAGCGGCCCGTTTACACGCATCGTCGTGGAGAAGCCCTTCGGATCGGACCTCGACTCGGCCATCGACCTCAACGTCATGCTCCATGAGTGCTTCGACGAGCACCAGATCTTCCGCATCGACCATTACCTGGGCAAGGAGACTGTCCAGAACCTCCTGGCCCTGCGTTTTGCGAACGCGATCTTCGAGCCCATCTGGAACAGGCGCTATATCTCCAACGCTCAGATCACCGTCGCAGAGCAACTCGGCGTCGAACATCGGGGTGCATACTACGATAAGGCTGGAGCGGTGCGCGACATGGTGCAGAACCACCTCGCGCAGGTGGTGGCATTGACCCTGATGGAGCCGCCCGCTGCGATAGATCCCCTGGGCGTGCGCGACGAGAAGGTGAAGCTGCTCCGTGCAGTCGAACTGGGCCCGCCTCATGAGCTGAGCCAGCGAACCGTTCGCGCGCAGTACGACGCTGGCGTGATCGGTACCGCCGCCGTCCCGGGCTACCTCGAAGAGGAAGGGATCGCCCCCGCGTCCGAGACCGAGACGTTCGCTGCTGCCCAGCTCCACGTCGACAACTGGCGCTGGGCAGGCGTGCCCGTATACATCCGCACCGGTAAGCGTCTTGCCCAGACGGTCACAGAGGTGGTCCTCGAGTTCCGCGAAGTACCCCACATGGCATTCAAAGCTCACCAGGCGAGGCGTCTGGAGCCGAATCATCTTGTAATGCGGATCCAACCCCATGAAGGTATCAACCTCGCATTCGGTGCCAAGGAGCCCGGCGAATCCTTCAACCTACGGTCAGTTGACATGCATTTCTCCTATGCTGATACGTTCGGCGTTGCACCCGCGGACGCGTACGAGCGCCTGATACACGACGCTCTTCTTGGCGACCACATGCTGTTCCTACGTGCCGACGAGGCAGAACAGGCCTGGCGCATAATCGATCCTTACCTCGACGCGTTCGCCCAGGGGGACCCGCCGCTTTCTACCTATCCGGCGGGCTCCTGGGGACCTCACGAAGCCGATATCCTGCTCGCTCGCAACGGCCACGAGTGGCATAACCCCGCGCCGTAGTTGATACTGCCGCTCCGAAAGTGCACCGCTCCGAACGGGACTGTCCTCGTCGTTCCCGACGTCCCGGCAGCGTTCTGCGAGCTCGCACGCCGCGTTCTCGCAGTGCCGACCCCCGCGGCCCGGTCGCTCAAGAGCATCGCCCTGTCGGGAGGGCCCACTGCCCGAAGGTGCTACGAGCTGCTCGCCACCCTCCCTCCCGATCAGATGCCCGCCTGGGAGGGAGTCCACATCTTCATGACCGACGAGCGTTGCGTGCCCATCGACCACCCGGACTCCAACAGCGGCATGGTCCGGGACCTCCTCGCCTCAAGAACAGCCGCGCCCGCGACGTTCCATCCCATGAGCTGCACCGCGGGAGCTTCCGCCTACGCCGAGGAGCTGGCACCCCACCTCCCACTCGACCTGGTCCACCTTGGAATGGGACCTGACGGCCACACCGCTTCGATCTTCCCCGGAGACACGATCTTCTCCGGCTCTCATGACCGGGTTCCACTGGTAACCATGACGGCCGATGCCGCCGGCCTCAATCCCCATCCCCGCATGACACTCACCCCCGTCGCGCTCGACTCGGCCCGCCTTGCAATCTTCACAGTCAGCGGCGATTCCAAACGGGACGCTGTCCGTGCGCTACTCGCCGGCGAAGCGATCCCCGCCGCATCGGTCAGCGCAGACGAGGTCGTGTTCCTGGTTGATCCCTCAGCCTTCGGCGCCGTTCCCTGAGCCTCTGAAGAGGGCGATCCGACCGTGGCGGCCAGGCGCTAAAGTAGCCACAGTGAACACCCCCGCGTCCGACCAGGCGATACTTGGCGCTCGCCTCGAAGAGCTCGAAGAATCCGCTAGAACGATCCGCGAAGAGGCCCACGGCTCCACCATCACTTACTCGCCTAAGGTTTTCATTCCCCTGACCCAGCTCTGCAGGGATCGCTGCGGTTACTGCACCTTCGCCAAAGCGCCCGCACGCCTCGCCGCCCCTTACATGACGCCCGCCGAGGTGCTCCAGGTCGCGAAGGCAGGTAAGGCCGCCGGATGTAGCGAAGCCCTCTTCACCCTCGGGCAATCCCCCGAGGATCGCTACCCCGCCGCCCGGGACTGGCTCGATTCCAATGGCTACGCGTCGACCGTCGATTACCTCGCTGCGATGTGCAGGCTTGTCGTCGACGAAACAAACCTCCTTCCGCACGCCAACGCGGGTGCTATATCTTACGACGACCTTACCCTTCTGAGGAGGGTTACCGCCAGCCAGGGCATGATGATCGAGACCCTCGACGGCGAGTTGCAAGCTCATCACGGGGCACCGGACAAGGACCCGGCAGTACGCCTGGCGACGCTGGCCGCAGCCGGACGAGCCACCGTGCCCTTCACCACCGGCCTCCTTGTGGGCATCGGCGAATCCAGGCAATCCCGCCTTGCCGCACTTCGCTCAATCGCAGGTTCCCATCGCGAATACGGCCACGTCCAGGAGGTGATCGTCCAGGGTTTTCTCCCGAAGCCCGGAACTGCCATGCGCGGCGCCCCTCCCTGCACGGAAGAGGAGTTGCGCTGGACCATCGCGGCCGCCCGTGTCATCCTGCCCGGCGAGGTCCACGTGCAATCCCCACCGAACCTGACAGATAGCCACGCCGGGCTACTGCGAGCTGGGATCGACGACTGGGGGGGCGTTTCACCCGTGACAATCGACCACGTCAACCCGGAGCGCCCGTGGCCCGAGGTCGAGTTCCTGCGCCGCACTACCGAAAGCGAGGGCTTCGAGCTGGCCCCACGCCTGACGGTCTACCCAGCGTACGCTGGCGATCCCGAACGCTGGCTCGATCCCGCCATGCGTTTTGCCGTTCTAGCCAATTCGGACGCTGCCCAGTACGCCCGCTCCGACCACTGGTCGCCGGGGAGCGGGTTGCTCCCGCCTGCCCTCGTCCCACCCCACGTTGTCCCGACGGCGCCGGGCGCTCCGGCACGCAGCGCTCTTGCAGCCCGTTCTCCGACACGCAGCGCCCCGACAAACAGTGCTCCGGCTCTTGCTGTACCCAGTGCTCCCGCTCTTCCAGCGCCCGCCGTGACGCACCGCCGGGTTCGCGGTCACGGCCATATCCGTGAAGTCCTTGCCGGCGTAGCCATGGGACAGCGCGCCGATGCCCCCGAGCTCCTCACGCTCTTCGGCGCAAGGGGCCAAGATCTTCGGGCCGTAATCGAGTTGGCGGATGACCTCCGCTCCACCGACGTGGGAGACGCCGTAACCTATGTCGTCAACCGCAATATCAACTACACCAATATCTGTACCTTCAAGTGCCGGTTCTGCGCCTTCTCGAAGGGACCACTGTCCCTGAACCTCCGGGGTGAACCCTACCTCCTCTCGCTCGACGATATTACGGAAAAGGTCCGGCAAGCTGAAGTGGCAGGTGCAACAGAGGTCTGCCTGCAGGGTGGCATCCATCCCTCCTTCGACGGGAACTACTACGTCGAGGTCCTGGACGCAGTACGCCGTGGATCGCCCACGATCCATATACATGCGTTCAGCGCGCTCGAAGTCCACGAGGGGGCGCGCCGCTGTGGCTTGGACCTGACCGAATACCTGCTTCTACTGAAGGAGCACGGACTATCCACACTTCCCGGTACCGCCGCGGAGATCCTCTCTGACGACGTGAGAGCCGTCCTGTGTCCTGACAAGATCAGGACGGCGGAGTGGCTCGAGGTCCACCAGGTAGCGCACTCAATCGGGCTACGATCTAACATCACGATAATGTTCGGCTCCGTGGAGCAGCCTCGCCACTGGGTGGGGCACATCCTGGCGACGCGGGCGCTCCAAGGGGAGACCGGCGGCTTCACCGAGTTCGTCCCTCTCCCCTACGTTCACATGGGTGCCCCCCTCTACCTGCAGGGCCGGTCGCGGCAGGGCCCGACATTTCGCGAGACCCTGCTCATGTACGCTGTCGGGCGCATAGCGTACCGCGGCTACATCGACAACGTACAGGCCAGCTGGGTCAAGCTGGGTGTCGAGGGAGCGAGGCAGACCCTTCTCGCCGGCGCAAACGACCTCGGCGGCACCCTAATGGAGGAGAGCATCTCGCGGGCGGCCGGCGCTGTTCACGGCCAGGCGTTCGACATCGACGACTTCCTTGCCATCACGGATCCGATAGGCAGGCCGCTGCGCCAGCGCACCACCCTGTACAAGGTCCCGTCAGCGGCAGCCTGATCGCTTAGGGTCAGGGTCGTAACAGGTCACATGAGCAGCTGCATCTCGAGGACGCCTCCCAGGACCCGGCACGCAGATGTACCGGCAGTAGCCCGATGATGAGGCGCACCTCACGGGCGGACCTTCGGCCCCTTTTCGACGAGCTCCTCGACAATCTCGACGGAGAGGACCGGTACGATCTTTTCGCCCGTGCTCTCGAAGCCCTCGTTGCCATGGCGAAGCTCAAGACCGCCACGCTTGACATGAAGATCACCAGCAACGTGCTCACCGAGATGGCCGGAGCCTTCGCCATCTTCAAGCCCTACGCGGACATGCCCAAGGTCACCTTCTTCGGCTCGTCCAGAACGCAGCCGAACGACGCCCTTTACACTCAGGCAACGCTCCTCGCATCGAGAATGTCCGAGCTCGGATGGATGACCGTCACCGGCGCCGGACCGGGGATCATGCAGGCAGCCATGGAGGGTGCGGGCCAGGACAAGTCCCTGGGTGTCAACATCCGCCTACCCCATGAGCAGGGCGCCAACCCATTTATCGCCCACGACCCCAAGCTCGTCGAGATGCGCTACTTCTTCATTCGCAAACTCATGCTTGTAAAGGAATCAGACGCATACGTCGTCCTGCCCGGTGGTTTCGGCACCCTCGACGAGTGCTTCGAGCTGTTCACCCTTCTCCAAACCGGAAAGATGCCTCCGGCTCCGCTGATCCTACTCGACGTACCAGGCGATCCCTACTGGCCGAAGTGGGACGGTCTCGTCAGAGACCTGCTCGTTCCCCGGGGCCTCGTAAGCCCCGAGGACGTCGTGCTGTACCACCTCTCTACGGACATCGACGAAGCGGTGGCCGAGATCCTCCACTTCTACTCGAATTACCATTCGATGCGCTTCGTCGGCGACATGCTCGTCATCCGCACAATGAAGCCCGTCGAAGACACTGCGCTCGACAATCTCAATACCCGGTTTGCGGACATCACTTCAGACGGCTCGATCCGCAGGACCGGACCCTATTCGCCGGAAAAGGCGGAATCGGACCACCTCGATCTCCACCGGATCGCCCTACGATTCAACAAGGCCAGCTTCAGCCGCTTGCGTGTGCTGATCGACGCACTCAACGGGACCCGATAGCCAGGGTGAAGACCTCCCTTGTGCAACCGCCCTATCCGCTGAGACCCTCAGGGGTCGGCGCTGTCCGGCACCGTGAGCACGGCAATGGCGCGATCGACCGCCCGTCTCGCCTTCCCAAGAGCCTTCTCCTCGGCGAGTAGCTCAGTACGCCTTGCGTCGGGTTCATCGGGATCGGCAGCCCCCATCAGGCACCCGAAAGCCCGATCGCCTAACTCATCCGACAGCGTACGTAACCGTTCAAGCAGGTCGTCATAGTCTTCTCCCATCAGTCCCATAGTATGCCCGCCTGCGCTATCCTTGGTTACGGTCGCGGGCCGTGGCGCAGCTTGGTTAGCGCGCTTGACTGGGGGTCAAGAGGTCGCGGGTTCGAATCCCGCCGGCCCGACTGCGAATCCTGCAGCCTCATACTGCAGCATCGCTCCGGGTCCCGGGTGACGCGCCGCCCCCATCGGCGGCGGCTGGGGATCGTAGGCTATGCGCGACCAGCAGGTATCTCAACAACTTGCTGCGACGCTCGGCGGAGCGTGGCGCTCCGGCTTAGACGTCCCGGCGGATCGTAAGAATTGTTCCGATGGCGAGAACGGCGGCCGTATAACCCGCAAGGATGGCCAGGCCGATCCATGGCGGAAAGAACACGGTACTCCCCGAAGCGCCTCCCGTGTTCGAAGCAGTATTGCCCATGACAACGGCTATCTCCTGCCAGAGCGGCATGAACTTCGCGATGTGGGTCTCGAACGTTCCGCTGAACACCCCAGCCAGGATCCAGGGCACAACGAGCAGGACCGCCACCAGGATGCCAATGCCTCCGGCCGTCTTGCGCACTACCATCCCGATCCCAAGCGAAACCAGCCCCACCAAGGCCAGGCCCAATGCCCCACCTGCGAGCCCCAGCGTCACCCCCTGAGTCGAGAACGATGCGCTGCAAGGATGGCCAATCAGGGCTTGGCCGGCAAGGAAGGAGACAAGGAGCATGATCCCGCTCGTTACGTAAACGACCACAGCTAGCACGATGGCCTTCGCTGCAACCACCACGTACCGCCTCGGGACTGCCGAGAAGGTCGCGCGCACCATCCCGCTGCCATACTCTGCGGTAACGACCTCCATGCCGAGTATCCCAACGATAAGAAGCGCCGGGAAAAACCCGGCGAGGCTCGCCCTCAGCGACGATTGTCCAGTTGACACTACGTTCCCGCCTACCGTCGCACCTTGACAACCCCCCAGCCCCTGTCCCGCAATTGAATACGCGTGAGCAGACAGCATCGCCACCCCCACTCCCACCACAACCATTGCGCCAAGCATCCAGGGAGCCGAGCGAACGGTCCGGAGCTTCACCCATTCCGACCTGATCGCGTCCCACAGGCCGGGAGCCCTTCGACCCGCGGGCGCTACCACACTTGCCATTAGGGCTGCTCCGCCAGGCTCAGTGTCTCAATCGGACGAACCACTCAGCCTCCCAGCACTCCGTGATAGTCACTCGCAGCGGCCGTGAGCTCGAGGTACGCCTCCTCCAGCGAACCCTCCTGCGGCGAAAGCTCGTGGAGCACGATTCCGGCTTCCGCTGCGAACTCGCCCACGCGGGCGGCATCCATACCGGAGACCGTAAGGGACCAATCCTGGCCGAAGTTCACCACAGCACCGGCCCTCTGGAGCGCTTCCGCCAGCTCGGGTGCCCGTGGCGACCTAACCAACACGGACCGGGCAGCCTGCCTGCTCACGAGCTCGCTTGCGGGAGCATCCGCAATGAGCCTGCCGTGGCCGATCACGACGATGTGATCGGCAGTGATCGCCATCTCGCTCATCAGGTGGCTCGATACAAAAATGGTCCTGCCCTGAGCGGCGAGCCCTTTCAGGAGGTCCCGGACCCATTTGATCCCCTCGGGGTCAAGGCCGTTCATCGGTTCGTCGAACAGCAGGATGGGAGGGTTACCGAGCAACGCCGCCGCAATACCCAGGCGCTGTGCCATCCCGAGCGAAAAGCCCTTTACGCGTTTGCGCCCGACACCGGCGAGCCCGACAGTCTCCAGCATCTCCGTCACCCTCGAACGCGGAAGCCCATTGGCGTAGGCGAGGGCGAGGAGGTGGTTGAAGGCGCTGCGCGCTCCGTCCACGGACCGCGCCTCCAGGTGCGCACCCACCTCTGAAAGCGGGTAGCGGCTGTCGACAAAACGCCGGCCATTGACGTTGATCTCCCCGGAGTCCGGGTGGTGCAAGCCCATGATGAGCCTCATGGTTGTTGACTTGCCGGCACCGTTCGGACCGAGGAAACCTGTGACCCTTCCCGGCAGTACCTCGAAGGACAAGCCGTCGACTGCGGTTGTCCTGCCGTAACGCTTCGATACGCCGCGCACCTCGATCACCAAGGGCAGTCTAGCTTCCCGTAAGGTACGCCATCGGGATCCGACCCCCTCCGCTCCTCCCGATAGCTCGCCACGCGGTCAATAATCTTACCTGCTAAGGTTCCCGGTCATGCGCACATCCACACGCCGCACCGGAGTAGGTGGTGGTACGCCACCTTGGACAACAGCACCCGCCATCGCTCTCGCACTGACCCTTGCAGCAAGCCTCGCCGCCTCCTGCAGTTCATCGACTCCCTCGACCTCGGGCACGGGGGCCCCACCGGCATACCCTGCGATCGCCAAAGTGGCAACGCCCGCCTGGGGCGTATCTGTCGAGGGAGCGCCTGCCTGCGACCCCCTCGGGGGGACGCCGTGCATGGCGCCATTCCCCAGCAACTACTACGCACGGCCCGATGCTTCAATGCCAACAGGTTGGAGGATCGACTTCCCACCGAATGCCATCACCTCTGATACCGGAACCAAACTGGACCCCACGCCCTACGAGTCGAATGACGGCTTCAGCCCCGGCTCACCCATACTCGCCCTCGTGCCCGACCTTTCTGCCGCCACATCCGGCCTCCCGGGGCCCGGAGATGTCCAAGCATGCACATCCGCGGACTCCCCTATCGTGCTTCTGGACTCGGCTACGCTCGGCCGCCTGTCGTGCTGGGCAGAGTTGGATGCCAAGAACCCCAACCCGGCCAACGCCATGTTGATCATCCACCCGGCCGCCAACCTGCCCGAAGGCCACCGGATCATCGTCGCCCTGCGCAACATGGCGACGGCAGGCGGCCAGGAAATCGCTCCCCGGGGACTTTTCGCAACGATCCTGGCGGGTGACTCCGGCCCCGCTACGTCCTCGGCCAAACCGATCGAGCGCCACATTTCGGCCCTCCTCGCCGACCTCGCCAAGATCGGGATTCCCCACCAGGGCCTCTACCTCGCATGGGATTTCACGGTGGCAAGCGAGCAGAACCTCACGAGCTGGACCGTGAGTATGCGCGACCAGGCTTTCCACCAGCTCGGGAAAGGAGTGCCCCGCTACAGCGTCACCGCGGTCACGAACTTCACCCCTGCTCAGAACAGCTCCATAGCCCGCCAGGTCACAGGCACCTTCGATGTCCCGAGTTTCCTCAACAAGCCCGGCGGACCTCAAGGCTCCTTCCTCCACTTCGGCTCCGGCGGTCTACCCTCCCAGATGCCCGGCAATATCCAGCACGCCGTTTTCTCCTGCCTGATCCCGCGGTCGACCAATCTCGGCCTCGGCACCACTGCCGTTGCCGGTGTCCATCCAGCCCGGCCAATCCTCTACGGCAAGGGCCTGCTCAGCGTCGCAACCCAGATGGACGCGCCCGGTGTGATCGCCACCGCCAATCAGTATGACCTCGTCCTCTGCTCGACCAACTGGCTCGGCCTCGACGGCAACGACATCTCGTTCGACCTCGGCGTCGTGAGCAATCTCTCCGACTTCCCCTCGATCCCCGATCGCCTGCAACAGTCGATGATCGACGCGTTGTTCCTCGCCAGACTGATGACCGACCCTCAGGGACTGCCGGCAAACAGCAACTTCCGGCTCGAGGGCCGCTCGCTGATCGATACGGCTACTCCTATCGAGTATTACGGGAACAGCGAGGGCAGCCTGATGGGCGCCGCGGTCACCGCCATTTCTACCCAGTGGAAGCGCGCGGTGCTCGGCGTCCCTAGCATGAACTACGCTGTCCTGCTGCCCCGCAGCGAGGACTTTGCTCCCTTCGCCAGGATACTTTCCATGCACTACACCGGTCCGTCGGTCGCCCTGATCCTCTTCGACATCATGAGCATGCTCTGGGACCGGGCCGAAGCCGACGGCTACGTCGAGAACCTCGACTACAATCCCCTTCCCGGAACCCCCGTCCACCAGGTACTCCTGCAGATGGCCTTTGGCGATCACCAGGTTGCGAACGTCTCCACCTTCGCCGAGGCGCGCACCCTTGCCGCAGCAGTACACCGCCCCACCCTTCCCCCGGCTCAGTCCGCAACCCTCGGCGGCGATCCCTTCGCCGGCCTCCCGTCCACGCCCAACACAGGCTCCTACTCCGGCCCTGCAACACTCTACGAATGGTACGACACGGCGGTCGCTGCCCCGCCCGCCGGCGATCTCGTTCCCACCACCGGTCCTGATCCCCACGACTCCGTGCCCAGGGCTGTCGCCGCCGCCCAGCAGCAGCTCGTCACGTTCCTGGACACCGGCTCCGTACCCGATACGTGCGGCACGCAGCCATGCGTCACCACGCAACCCCTTTAGCGACCGCGCTCCTACGCCCGGCGCAGGCGCCTCGAACGTGTGGCGAACAGAAGGGCGCCGCCAGCGAGCATGGCTACGGCTACACTGATGATCCACCACACCCAGCCCGGCAGCCCTCCCCCACTGCCGTGAGGTGATCGACCGGGCCTGAAGGCAGCCCGGGCGTGTCCGCCCGACGTACCGCCCTTTCCAGCGTGCCGGCTGTTCACGCTTGACACCGCGTTGGGTCCTGGGAGCGCTCTCGCTGTCGGAGACGTCGCAGCGTGTTCAGCCGCACCTGGTGCGGGCAGCGCAACTACGCTACCTCCGGGCTGCTCGGTACCCGGCTGCTCGGTACCCGGCTGCTCGGTACCGGGCTGCTCAGTACCCGGCTGCGCAGTGCCGGCAGGCGGCGCCGAGACCCGATTCGCCGGAAGCGGAGTCTCCAGGTTTCCAGTGTTCGCCAGGTCGTGCCCACCCATCGGCCACGGCCCGCTCGCCTCTCCGGCGGGCCGACCCGTTCCCCAGACGAAAAGCCGGCCCTCCCTCGTACCGGCAACAATCACTTGATCCTGCTCAGCTCCGAAATCCCCAACGGCCGCCGAACCAACCATCCACCCCCCGGTAAACTTCGGGAACCCAGGCGCTTCAGCTCCTGCGCCGTCGACCGCCCGCAGATCGTAGACCGAGCTGCCCGTGATCACGTAGGGACCACCGGCTCCCAGGTAGGCGACGACCGGCTGGTCAAAGAACTCCATGTCATTCATCACCCTGGGGAACGCGTACTGCAGCGCACGGCCTCCACCGGAGACGTCCCAGGCGTCAAGCTGTGCCTCCGCGGGCGTCTGGCGGGCCGGCAGCCCCGAGTCGAGGGCTTTGCAGAACGACAGAGCGGGTTCGATCAGGCTGATCCCGGGTGCCTTGCTGTTGGCGAGTGGTGCAAACACGGGCGATCCCAGTGCGGGGATAGAACGGCCCAGCCCCGCGCCCCCGGGCTGGCCCCAGCAAAGCGCATCCGAACCGTTGACGACCTTCGCGTCGCCGTCAGTGTCATGGCCGGACCACCCACCCGCGTCGTCGGCGTCGCCGTCCTGGTCCACTGTGCCGTAAGGCTTGGTGGTCGCCGTCACGGGCTTGCCCCCTGACGTACCGAGATACGAGGTCCCGTCCGGCTTCAGAACATAGGCAGGCCCGATGTCCGCGCTGACGCCCACCTCTAACTTGCCATTGCCGCTCAGGTCGGCCAAGGCCGGGCTGGCCGTGGTCCCGTCTCCGACATCCGGCAGAGTGGCCATCGCCCAGTCGGCAATGGCCACCGGCCATCCAGTAAGGAACGCACACGCATCCGGTTGTGCAGTTGCAGCGCCTGCCGCCGAGATGCTGCAGTTCGAGGCCGCTCCCGTACCCTGCGGGCTTATAACGTATACACGCGAGTTGCCCGGCGAGAGCAAACATTCGCCGAGGATGCAGGCGGGATCGCTCGAGGCCGTGTTCGGGGTTTCCGAGTAGCCCTCGTTGCTACCCACGATCACATCGGGCGGGCCGTCACCGCCCTGGAGCCTCCCGATCGCAGGAGTCGTGATGAGCTTCGTGCCCTGCTGCTGGCCCGCGTCCTTCTCGAAGGTCACCTGGTTGGTCACCGGATCCACGGACGCTACCTTTGAGGGGTCGACGACAAGCACAGGCCAACCAGGAACCGCTGTGCCGTCAGGTTGCCAGGCATAGACGTGGCGGTCCATGGACGCTGCCGCTATGTCGAGTTGCCCGTTTCCCATGAGGTCACCGAGCGCGGGCCCCGCGAAGAAGCCGCACAGAACCCGGTTATCCGGATTAGCCACGGCCGGCCCGCAGTAAGCGGGGTCGGAATGCACCGGGAACCCGGCAAGCAGCTGCCCGGCGCTCGTCCAGGCGTAGACGTTGCCACATACGTCTGTTGCAACCACGTCCGTACTGCCGTTGCCGAGCAGGTCACCTGCCGCAGGATTGCCCAGTATCTCGCAGTGCGGATCAGCGGTAACCGCTCCGCTGGTGAACGCTCCCTCTGCGGTGTGCGCTCCGATGGCCTGCGTCTCCACCGGCCAGCCTGGCAGCTCCGAACCGTCCGGTTGGAACGCGTCGACCGTCCCATCGGACTGCGCCACAACCAGAGCGTTCACTCCGCCGGGGCCGATCGGGACCAGCTTGGGCGATCCGACGACCGAGCTGTCGAGGCGCTGCGGGGAGCCGGCCAGGAGGGAAGCGTCGTGGTGAAGAAAATCCGTCCGCCGGGCCATCCCGACAAGGCCTCGCGCGTCCTTGACCTGCACAAGCAGTGTAAAGGCTCCTACGTTCGGCTTGGGCTGCCCGTTCGGCAGGGTTGGGGGCGCCGAGAAGTTCGTGCTCTTGGGAAACACCGACGCAATGGTCGAAAGGGGCACGTGGGCGAGCATTCCCGAGTAGGCCCCCGCCGGGCCGCCCGCCCCCTTGCCCGATGCCACGAGGCGCCAGGCATTCGGCAGGGGCGAGACGCCGGCACCGACGAGCACCTCCCACTGGTACGAGCTCGACCTGACCGCCGCCACCCGCCCGCTCACGGCGAGAGTCGCGCCGGCGACGTCGGGATCGAGCGTGGAGAACCACGAAGGCGAGCTGATCGAGGCCTCGGGGGGGATATCTCCTGCGGCGATCCTCTCGACCAGGTTCGCCGCGTTCACCCTGCCGTAACCGAAGTACTGGTTGAACCCTGCCGTCGATGGGTAGCGGCTCGTCGTCACCGGGACCTGGAGACCGAGCGGCAGCTTCACGCTCACGCCGTAGTTGTCCGCAGTCGTAGCAGGCCCGGACCCTGAGGCCGTAACGGGCGGCTGCGGACCCGCCGCGTCCGCGAAGTCAACCGGGTTCGCAGACATGGTGACGAGCTGTTTGAGCTCGTTGGCCGAAAGGGCAACCGGCTGCCCCGAAACACTCGTCAGCCCGGGGTACGCCTCGATCACCCCCTTCTCGGCGGCGTCGGCGGCCGCCGATTTGGCAAGACCGCTTATTCCCGCTACCTTGCCCGTAGCCTCGGACGAGCAGGCTTGACTCTCGACGCTCACGGCGATATTGGTACCGTAGTTGGTACATCCGTTCAGGTATAGATAGCTCCCGGGATTATACGTGGCAAGGCCGTTGGTCGTGACCTGCGGCGGCGCCGTGATGCTGTTCACGACGATCAGGTGGCTCAGCACCCCGGGCAAGTTGTGATGCTGCGATTCCTCGTCCGCGGCGCTAGCCAAGATCGGCACACCATGGGAGCCGGCGTAGGCTATCGCCTGGCGATCCGTTGGCGTCACGTCGAAACCCCCCTCCGCCGAAGAGACGAGCGTGGCTCCCGAATCGACGGCGAAGAGCACCCCTTCGGCGAACCAGTTCCCTGTCGTCATGAAGCTGTCACCCGCCCTGATCGGCATCACCATGCAGCTCGGGCAGGTACCGACGCTACCAGTGGTCGAGTCGGCGGCTCCAGCCATGTCCTTCGCCTCCCCCGTCCCGTGGTCGTAGTGGACAACGTCGTAGGGATTGTTCGTGTTGTCGACGAAGTCCCAGCCCGAGATCGCCTCGGTGAAGCCCGCCGGAACCTGACCGGGGTAAGTCGGCGAGCACGCCGACGCCCCACAGGAGGGGTAGTAGTAAGGGTTGGCTCTGCCGCCGGGCAGGGTGGGCGTCCCGAAGGTGAGTATCAGGTCCTCCGGCGATACGAAATCCGATCCCGAGCGGGCCGTTCTCGCGCAGAACAGCCCGCCGTAGGCGGCCGCGACCGCCGCAACGCGCGGATCGGACGCGTACTGCGCGGCATCTAGCACCCCGCTCCCGTCGAGATCGTAGGGATCCTGATCGGCAAACGACTGGCCTTGCGCCGCTAGCTGCGGCTTCGCCAGCCCTGCCGCGTTCTCCGGGTACGGTAGGGCCCCCCGGTTCAGATAGAGCTTGTTCACGATGCTCTGGCTGCACTCCTCGACTCCGGAATCGATGCTCGCGATCACGGTGTCCGGCCTGCCGGTGGTCGTCTGCCACGCCTGGTCCACGGACATACCCATCACACCGCAGAGCTCCTGCGGGTTCTGATCGATACCGGCGGGCTCCGCTCTGGACGTCGAAGTGTCGCCAGCCTGAGCGCTCGTCAGCTTCCAGGCGTTCGATTCCCAGTTCTGAGGGCGCACAGGAGGAGAGGTGGCCGGCTCGTGCAGGTAGCTTCCGTAGCTCTCCGGGTCGATTCCCGGGGGAGCCGGCGGCCAGGGAACGATACCTTCCGCAGTTGGCGTGAGGAGGTCACCCGTGGAAGCGTTGGCCGTATCGGGAGATACGGGACAACGTACGGGCCGCGCTGGCGTCGCACCCGAGGATCCGACATAGGGCTTCGGGCCGTTTGCGACCGTCACGTGAACCGCCCCGGCCATCCCCCCGACCGTCATGCACTTCCCCGTACTTCCAGGCCTGGCATTCTCGCTCGTCTCGGCGATCACGTACTGCCCATTCGGAACCGTATTGCTCAGCCAGCTCTCGTCAAGCGGTGTATACACCGGGCCGGCCGCTCCATCGAGATTACTCCTCGTCCACCATGCGACCTCGCTGCCGGCGGAGTTGACCACCTCCACGCTCGTGCTTGCCCCGGTACAGCCTCCCGCATCGTAACCTCCGGCGGGTACGTTGATCGTCACGTACCCGCTCACCGCCGCACCGTTCGCAGGAGACGCAACCACCGAGTCCGCAAGCGCCCCCGCTCCCGCCAATGCCGCAACAAAGGTTCCACTGAGAATCACGACCGACGTCGCAACCTGCCCCACGGAATGTCTTCTCAGCCCTGCACGACCCACAACGGCCTAACCCTACCAGAGCCCGGTTCTTCTTGGGGTGCTGGGTTCCGACGACGTCCCCCAGGGTCCAGGGCACCCGGAGGCTCGTCCGGCAGGCCTAAGTGCCGGCCGGTGCGATCGGTGCGATCGGTGCGACGATGTAGTATGCAACGAACGGCTCCTCGCCGCTGTGCGTGGTCGTCGTGCTCCGGGTGCAAAGAGCCACGTTCGGCTTTGCGGTGATTCGACCGGAGCCGGGCGGGCAGTCCGTGTTCCCGCTCGGATGGGCGTCGGTTCCGCCCGGCAGGTAGCCGTAAGGCACGCAGGCTGCCCCAACCTTGCTCTCGCCAAAGTAGTAACCCGACGGGCACGCCCCGGTCGCATTCTCGATGTCCGACCAGGGGAGGACCGAGGCTTTCGGAGAGAGTGGCAGCTTCGACGAAAGGCAGGGTGCTGCGACGCTCGAACACGTATCCGGACCGGGAGGCACCGGCGCGACGATCCCGAATCCGGGGCCGTTGCTGGGATCGTAGATGCACATTACCGGACCCATTGTCATGTAAGAGCCGGCGGGGCATGCCGTCCTGGTGGTTTTGCTAAAGAGGTACGCGTCCGGAATGCACTTGTGGAACGCGCGGCGGTTCCCTGTGAACAGAACTCCGCTACCTGGTGCGCAGGTGTAGTCGGACGGAACGGGCAACGCGTTGAAGCTCAGCGGTGGAAACGACCGAGTGGTGGATGTGGAGGTGGAAAACGTTGGAACGGACTCGGTCGTTACCTTCGACGTCTTTGGGGCCGCTCCCATGATTGTAGTTGAGGTAGCGGGGTGAAGCCGGCGGGCTGGCATACGCGGGACCGCCGTAGCTCGGCCACAGGCCACCGACGCCAGGCCCATGACGATGGCGAGCACTGGCAGGCAGGAGCGCCTCGACACGGGTTTTCCCTCTCCGGCGGCCACACGTTGCACATCCTCCAGGTCCGGATGAAGTCGCAAGGTCACTGCAATGCCATAATCGTAGCATCTGGTATCGCTCCGACACGCACCAGCGATCGGCACAACCCGGAAGTTCTCCCCCGCCGCCCGCATCGCGAGTCCCGCCTTCCCGATTCACAATTCCGATCTCAACGAAACTGCGCGACTACATATAACGCAACTGTAATAATCGACCCAAGACATCGAAAAGGCCTCCCGACAGCTATTATCCCCATAACCCCCCGGATGGCGCTCCGCCTATGGCGACGAAACTTTCCCGGAAAGGCCGGTTACCTCCGAAGCGAGGTCCACGCATCCGCACGCCGCCGTCGTCGCAGCCGTCTCTCCCAGCTGCCCCTGCCCGTTTCCACCCCAAGACCAGACGGTGCCGTTCGTACCAATGGTAAACGCAGCCTGATAGCCCGCAACGATGGCTGCAACGCCCGACTCTGCGGGTGGTACCCCCACCGGCACGAACGAGTTTGAATAGTGCAACGGAGCGCCTCCCGGAAGGGTGGCCGGTGTAGTCTGGCCACCCCCGAGCTCCCCGTGCACATCGCGTCCCCATGCCCAGATGGTTCCGTCCCACCGAAGCAGGTAGCCGTCCGCTGCGCCCGCGGCGATCGCCTTCGTATTCGTAATTCCCGGCACTGCAGCCGGCGCACCCCTAGTGGACGTATGTGTCGGGTCTGCCGTCTTCGACAGGTTCATGCCCGTATCTCCCCACACCCAAGCCACCCCCTGGCTATCGAGCGCCATACCGAAGTGACTCCCCGCAGCAATATCCGTAATATCGTGCAAGCCAGCCACCTCCACCGGCGTACTCGAATAGGACAGCGAAGACCCGTTGCCCAGCGCCCCGGACGCGTTCGACCCTACCGCCCACACCGCTCCCCGCTTGGTAAGGAAGTACGCCGTATCACCGTGCGCGACCACCGTCACCACCCCGGACAAACCCTTTAACCGGAGCGGCCGGGACGGCCACGGACCACACCCCATCGCCCACGCATAGACGTGCCCATCGTCCGTAACCGCATAACCGCTATACGACCCAGCGCCAACAGCCACTGCAGACGGCAGCCCCTTTACCCGCTTAGGCGTTGTGCTACCCGGGGTCCGACAGATTCCGGCACCCGCAGCCGAGCCGGTAGCCCGGACGGATGGCCCACCTCCCCGACTGTTCTCCGCGCCGGTCCCCGGTCCCGTACCGCCAGCGCTACCCAGCACCGCTTCCGGTACCCTACCACTTCCACTGCCTGCGCCCACTCCTCCTCCGGCCGATACACTCGAGCCGGCGTTGCCCCACCAGTAGACCGATCCGACGGACGTAAGCACCACCGCTGAGAAGGCACCCGCCGCCACGGACACTGCACCATGAATACCCTTGACCTCACTCGGGGACACCACCGACCCATTGGAGTCACCGTCGCCGATCGCTCCTCCCGACTGCGACCCCCATGCGTAGAGCCCGCCGTTGCTGCCAACCGCGTACGCGGCCTGCGACCCGACGGCAATGACGGTTGCCCGTTCGCGTCGCGAATGCGCCGCGTGGTCCTTCCCGTTGCTGACGGCACTGCACCCTCCGACAGCCATCACGACCACCACAGGCAAAGCGAACAACGGCCCGACCTTCACACGCCACTCTCCAGTATCTCCGCCAAGCATTGCGCAATCATAGCCCGCACGTCTTTCCAGCGGGCACGACCCTCTGACCTCCGAATCAGGGACGCACCGCAAAATTGCCGGCAGCATAGCGGTCCGACTGCACCCTGGGACAGCCGCCTCTCCGCCATCCAGGACCAGCTCAGTGCGAGCCGATCCGGACCTTGATCTTCAGCGGCGTCCGCTCGAGCCCGAAGTGGCTCCGTAGCTGCCCCTCGATATAACGCTGGTAGGCAACCGGAACCTTCTTCGACGCGAACAGCACCACCGTCGGAGGCTTCGCCGCCCCTTGAACAGCGTACTTGATCCGTGCCCCTCCCGGGCAGGGGTGCCTCTCCTGCAGGCCATGAACCGCGCGATTCAGCTCGCCGGTGGGTATCCGGTGCCTGTATGCAGCGAGCGCCTCGTCGACGGCAGGCATCACCTTTGCTACCCCCGTTCCCACCGCCGCGCTCACACGAATGAGGCGCGGATCGCCGAGAAATGCGAGCCTCTCCTCCGTCTCCGACACCACAACCTCCCGCTCCCCGCCGGGAACCAGATCCCACTTGTTGAGAACGACGACGACCGGACTCCCCGACTCAGCTGCCCGGCTGGCGATTCTCGCGTCCTGCTGAGTCACCCCCGAGGCAGCGTCGATCACCAGCAGGACCACATCCGCGGCGTCAACTGCATCGAGCGCCCTGAGTACCGAGAAATGCTCGACTCGCCCACCTTTCCCGTCCTTGTGACGCATCCCCGCTGTGTCCAGGAATCGGTAGTTCTTGCCACCGATATCTACCACGGTGTCAACCACATCCCTCGTCGTGCCGGCCACGTCATGCACGATCGAACGGTTACCGCCCGTCATCCTGTTGAAGAGGGTCGATTTCCCCACATTAGGCCTGCCCGCCAGGGCTATCATCGGCATCCCCCCGACGTCGAGTGATTCATCTACATCAAAGTCACTGCCGCCAAGCTCCGCCACGCCATGGTTATCACTCACGGTAAGCACCTCTTTCTTGATTGCCCGATCCCGACCATCCCACATCGCACCGTTATGCTCCCTGCCGGCCCCAGAAACCCTCCCTGCCGCACCGCCAGACGACCCCCGCCCGGCTTGTCCGGAATCGCCTCCCTCCCCGGCTGATACCTCCAAGGCCTCATCTCGAGCCCCTATCGTAGGACCGAGCAGCGCCACAACGATGTCGAGAAGATCCCCCACTCCCCTCCCATGCACGGCACTCACCGGTACAGGCTCGCCAAGCCCCAGTGCCATCAGACTCCACGCATCCGAATCCCTCTGGTCGTTGTCGGCCTTGTTGGCAACGACCACGACCGGGCACCCCGACCTCTTGACCAGCCTTGCCACCTCCAGGTCCTCATCGGTCACCCCCACGACCACGTCCCCTACAAGTAGGACCAAGTCGGCCGACAAGACAGCCTCTGCCGTCCTGGCTGCGACCTTACCCTCGAGGCCGTGGTGAACGCTCAGGAAGCCGCCCGTGTCAAGAATCCGGAAAGCCACGCCCGACCAGCTAGTGTGAGCGACCACCACGTCGCGGGTAACCCCGGGCTCCTCCTCCACTACCATCTGGCGCTTCCCCACGATCCTGTTGACAAGTGCGGATTTCCCGACGTTCGGACGCCCGGCCACTACGACAGTGGGAAGATTCATCGACGCTTCCCGGATAGTCATCTGTGCCCTCACCCCGCATCCGCTCCATGCACATTCCGCCTCTCGCAATCAAGGGCTTGCGAGAGGCGGTACGGTGCCTTCATCTACTTCCCTCGGAGTGAATTCGGCGCGGCTTCGGCATAGCTGTTAACTTTCATTCTAGCGACGCCTCCCACCCTAGTGGGAGCTAATCTTCACATTCACCTAACCGTATCGGGCAGCCCTGCACGCCGCTACTGTGTCAGAATTGACCTTATGACTGCTGACAGCGGCACGATCCTGATAGTTGAGGACGATACCAACATCGCCGACCTGTGCTCGATGTACCTGCGCCGCGAAGGCTACCGCCCTCTCATCGCGGGCGACGGATCAAGAGCTCTCGACATCTACCGGACGTCGAAGCCATGCCTCCTGATCGTCGACATCGGGTTGCCTGGCGACATCGATGGCCTCGAGCTCTGCCGCACGGTCCGTGCAACGGACGACATCCCCTTCATCCTGTTGACAGCCCGCGACGGTGAGGTGGACAAGATCGTCGGCCTCGAGATGGGTGCAGACGATTACATCACTAAGCCCTTTTCCCCTCGCGAGGTTGTCGCCCGAGTTAAGGCTGTACTGCGACGCTCGGTCCGTTCCCCGGCCGAGCAGGTTCGCGCAATCGCTGCAGGTGCCTACGCCATCGAGCCATCGAGCCGGCGGGTCGTCGATCCCGACGGTAGGGAGATCCAGCTCACGGCGAAGGAGTTCGACCTCCTCGTATTTCTGGCTCAGCGCAAGGGATCCGTCCTCTCGCGAAGACAACTCCTGAACGGCGTATGGGGCAACGGCTGGATTGGCGACGAGCGCACGGTCGACGTCCACATCCGCCAGATCCGCAAGAAACTAGGCGAGGACATCCCCATTCAAACCATCTGGGGAGTCGGCTACCGCTTCGGCTGAACATGCGTCCCCGACTCCTGACGCTCCCATGACGCTAGGACGCCCATCGGCCCACGACCGATCCCCCTACGACCCTCCGGCAGGCAACTTCTCCCAGCGGGGCCGACCTTCTGAAGGGAACACATCGGCCCGACCAGGTACCAACGGGCCGGAACCCGCATCGATTCGCGCCATCTCCCGGAAGGCCTCCGGCGCCAGGCAGCGGACCCGCTCTTTGAGATCCCAGATTCTCACCGCCATCATCTCGATCTCCCTGGGCACGCTTGCAGTAACCTGGCTCGGCACCTACGTCATAGTCAGCAAGAGCGCGTCGAACAACTCGGCCACCGCCATCCGTACGGAAGCCGAGGATATTGCGACCGTGGTTCCGAATATCCCTGAGGCTCAGACGAGCGAGCTTCTGACCCATACCGGCTTCACCGCTGCAGATTTCATCGCCATCGCAAGCGACGGCTCCTACTCGTCGCTCAGCAGCGAGAGCATCCCTCAGGGTATTTCCGCCGCGGACATAAGCACTTCGGCGCTCCTTGCGGGAAACGCTGTTGCCGGTACTGAGGGCAATCTGGCGTACGCGGTCGTTCCGCTGCCGCTCCGGCCCAGGCAGATGCACGCTCTCCAGCTACCGTTATCAGACACCGTCGCGCTGGTTGTCACCAAGACGACGCCGCCGCCTGCAAATGGCCTCGGCTACTTCATTCTCATTGGCATCCTTGCGCTCGCCGTCGGATCCCTGGTCGCCTGGGAGATCTCACGCCGCTTCGGCAGATCCCTCGCCACCCTCTCGGCCACAACGGAACGCATCGCATCCGGCCACCTGGACGCTCGCGCCGAAACAGGCAGCCAGGATCTTGCGGAGATCGCCTCCCTCACAGACTCCATCAACGAAATGGCGGTGCAGCTCAGCGCGTCACGCCAGGCGGAACGCCAGTTCCTCCTCTCGGTGTCCCACGAGCTCCGCACACCGCTGACATCGATCCGCGGCTACGCCGAGGCGCTGGCCGAGGGTGCGGCAGACGACACCGGCCACGCAGTCGGGGTCATCCTCAGCGAAGCCACCCGCCTCGAACGCCTCATCAAGGATCTTCTCGACCTTGCGCACCTCCAGTCTGGAAAATTCTCGCTCAATTTGCAGCGTGTCGACGCGGCTACCGTTCTCGCCCAGGTCGAAGCCGGCCTCAAACCCGAAGCCGAGTCGCGTGGCATCAACCTTCACGCTCCGTCACGGACCGATCTCGTGCCGGCAACCGTGATGGCCGATCCGGACCGCCTCCGACAGGTACTCGCCAACCTCGTAGAGAATGCCCTCCGTTTCACGAAGTCCTCCATAGCCTTGGGCTTCACACGCCAGGCGAACCGGGTCGTTCTGACGGTCGCCGACGATGGCCCCGGGATACCCGCAGACGAACTCCCACGGATATTTTCCCGCCACTACCGCGCCGACCGCTCCGGCGGGAAGGGAGGCACCGGTCTGGGCCTTGCCATAGTCGCCGAACTGGTCAACGCGATGGGCGGGCGGGTTCAGGCTCGGTCCGGCATATACACCGATCCCGTTACCGTCACGTCCTACGGAACCGCCATCGACGTCGACCTGCCCCTCGCCTGATCGGCTTCCCGCGGTCTTACGGCCGCGCCCCCCTCCGGCCCCGCCTACGCCGCGAACACAACCCCCGCAAGGAGCCGATCGGTATCCGTTCGCTCGTACACCGAGATGAGCTGACCCGCACGGTCCAGCACAGCGACCGGTCCCTCGCTGCCACCGCCCGCACCGATCGACACGCTGTCGAGCGGACGCCCTCGCCGTGCCAGATCCAGGACCTCCCCTTCGGCTGCCACCTGCGTCAAGTCGCGCAGCGCCTGCGCCGGCGTTATCAAGGAATCAGGCGAGATCGCCTCGACCCCTCGCGCCTCTCCTACCGTAAACGAACCGATCCGGATCCGCCGGAGCCGACGGAGATGGGCACCGCCACCGAGAATGCTCCCGAGATCGGCCGCCAGCGAACGGATGTATGTGCCCGTCGAGCACCTCACGATCACCGGGAACACACCCTCTTCCTTTGGCTCCAGGACCTCCAATTCGTACACCGTCACCCTCCGAGGCTCCCGGCCCACTACCTCACCCCTCCTCGCCTTCTTGTACAGGCGCTCGCCGTCAACCTTGACAGCCGACACCATAGGCGGCACCTGCTCGATCTCGCCCGTCAGCCGTTGCGCTGCCTCCCGAACCGCCTCGACCCCAAGGGAAGCCATATCCCACCGCCCCGTGACGTCGCCCGACGCATCGAGCGTAGTCGTTGCGATGCCGAGGACGATCTCGCCCGTATAGGCCTTCTCCAACGCTGACAGATACCTCAGCACTCTAGTGAAGCGGCCCACCCCGACCAGAAGCACGCCCGTCGCATCCGGATCCAGCGTTCCAGCATGACCAATGCGCCGTTCCCCGAGCACCCGCCGCAGCTTCGCCACTACGTCGTGGGACGTCCACCCGGCTGACTTGTCCACCACCGCGAGGCCGACAGGACCGGGGCGTACAGCGCGCGATGCAGCCGTGCCGCCGGTAGCCGGCCCGGGCCTCCCCGTATTAGTCATCTTTCGTCCTCGGCATCCGGCCCCGTTCCACCGCCACCCGATAACGACTCCCGCGAATGGATCCGCCGCAAGGCTACCTCTACGCGATCGCCCATTTCGACAGCCGGATCCGCTACAAATGCAAGCCGCGGCACTCGCTTCATCCGAACCTGGCGGCCGATCTCCCGCCTCAACTGCCCCCGGACGTCCTCCAGGAAGTCCATGACGGCATCCCCACCAGGCTCCACGTAAACCCTGGCCACCGAGAGATCCCCACTCACCTGCACGCCAGTAATGGTCACCATCCCGAACGGCTCATCACCCGAAAGAGACCGCTCCAGTTCCTCGGCGAGCACCTCCTTCAGCAGTTCGTTAACCCTGGCAATCCGCGACCAACCCTTCCGCGCCTGCGCCCCTGTTGTAACTAACACGCGCCCGATTATACCCGAGCCGCTACCTTGGGCACTGGGCCCAGCTGCCCTGACTGGCCGCCCACAGCGCCCCTACGCTCTCGCTACCGCTACCTCTTCGTAGGTCTCGATCACGTCCCCAGGCTTGAGGTCCTGGAAATCCGACAGCCCCACGCCGCACTCGAACCCGCCGGCGACCTCCTTAACATCCTCCTTGAACCGCTTCAGGGAAGCAACCCGTCCCTTCCAGATGACTACACCGTCCCGGAGGAACCGTACCCTCGATCCTCTCGATATCGTCCCCTCTCGCACGTAGCACCCGGCCACTGCCCCCGCGCGTGGCACTCGGAAAACCTCTCTCACCTCGGCCTCGCCTGTGACCCGCTCCTCCATCTCGGGCGCTAGCATCCCGGCTACCGCGGCTTCCATCTCCTCGATGAGCTTGTAGATGACCTCATAGGTGCGGATCTCCACCCCTCTCGATGCTCCGAGTGCTCTCGACCGGCGATCTGGCCTCACGTTGAAGCCGATTATCGTCGCGCTGGACGCTGTGGCCAATTCCACGTCGCTCTCGGTGATACCACCCACGCCCTTGTGTAGGAACGTTATAGCCACCCCCTCCCTGTCGAGCTTGCCAAGGCTGTCAACCACCGCCTGCAACGTACCCTGCCCGTCTGCCTTTACGATCAGGTTCAGGTTAACCTTCTCGCCCTTCTGTATCTGCTCGAAAATGTCCTCCAGCTTGACACCTGGCGCAAGCGCCGAGCCGAGCCGGTTGGAGCGCCTGCTCCGCAGGTCTCGCGACTCAGCGATGGTTCTGGCGGCCGCCTGATCTCTTGTAACGAGAAGTTCGTCACCCGCCACCGGCGTCTCGGAGAACCCCAGCACCTGGACCGGTTCGGACAATCCAGCCCCCTTGACCAAGTTGCCCCAACTATCCACGAGAGCCTTCACCTTGCCCCACGCCGCTCCTGCCACGACAAAATCCCCCATCCGGAGAACGCCTCTCTGCACGACCACTGTTGCGAGTGGCCCCTTTCCCGCGTCGAGGCTCGCCTCGAGCACCACGCCCCGGGCCGGCCCATCGGGCAGACCCTTCAGCTCCTCCATGTCCGCCAGCAGAGCGATGTGTTCCAGCAAGTTGTCCACCCCGGTTCCCTCCAGAGCGGACACCTCGCACATGATCGTGTCCCCCCCCCACTCTTCCGGAACCAATCCCCGTTCACTCAGCTGCTGGCGCACGTGTCCCGGATCCGCGTCAGCCTTGTCGATCTTGTTGACTGCCACCACTACCGGTACTCCCGCGCTCCTGGCATGATCGATCGCCTCGACAGTCTGAGGCATCACTCCGTCGTCTGCCGCTACCACGAGCACCACTATGTCGGTAACTGCGGCACCTCTCGCCCGCATAGCGGTAAACGCCTCATGGCCCGGCGTATCGATGAAGGTGATCCGGCGACCCCCTGCATCGATACTGTACGCTCCTATGTGCTGCGTAATCCCGCCCGCCTCGGATGCGGCCACCTTGGACGAGCGAATATTGTCGAGCAGCACGGTCTTTCCATGATCGACATGCCCCATCACCGTCACGACAGGTGGGCGAGGTGCCAGGTCTCCCTCTACGGCAGCGTCCTCATCGAGAAAACGCGCACGCAAAGTCGCCTCGGCCTCCTCACCCGGATCCACAAGCCTTACGGTCGCTCCAATCTCCGCAGCAAAGAGCTCCACCATGTCGTCGCTCAAGGGGTGTGTGGCAGTCACCATCTCTCCCTGCATGAGAAGATACCGCACGACGTCGCCGGCCGACCTGTTCAATTTCGGTCCCACCTCCCGGGGGCTCGACCCCCGCTCGATGATCACCTCGCCTTCCGGAACAGGGGCATCGGACGGCATATAGGCGGAAGTCAGCTGGGTCGGCTCGGACTCTTCACTGACCCGCCTGCGACGGCGCGCCCGCTTATGCGGTGGCCTCCCCCGACCTGCAGGCAGCGGACGCCCGGGCACGCCAGCCGCCCCAACCTGCCTCGGTCGGCGGTCATCCGGAGAGCGAACGCCAAGCCCCCTGCCCCTTCCCTGATAATCCCCGGAACCGGCTGCGCCCGTACCAGCCCCCTGACCAGCCACACCTGCACCCCCACCGCCGGGACGCCCCGCCGGGGCACCCTCACCCCCCGGCCTCCTCGACGGCCGGGCAGGTCTCATCCGATCCCCCAGGCGACCCGGAGGCCCGGGCGGTGGCGGGACAGGCCGGCCAGAGACGCTGACCGGACGCGACGGGGGAGGCGGTATCGGTCTACCCGACATGCTCATGGGTGGGCGACTTCTCCGGGCAGTACTGACATCGCCAGTCGCGTCCTCCGCCACACCGCTCCCACCTTGGGTACCGGAGTCCCCAGCCGCACCTTGGGCGGCACCGACTCCCTCCACCCCTGCGGCCCCACCCGACACCACGGCCTCCGGAGCGCCTCCACTGCGCACGATCCCTGCTGCTTTGCCGACACCTTCAGCAGTCTTCTCGACAGATCCGTCGGATGCTGTCTGTTGCTGGCCCCGCACAGATTCCCCAGCCGCCTCGGCATCGGCCTTCCTTGCCTGCCCTCTCGTGACGGTAGCGGTCTTCAGTGCTGCTGCCCTGCCCGTTGTGGCCTTCACGGTTACCGCTTCACCCGTTGCCGCTTTGCGCGATGCGGTCTCGCCATCCAACGACCGCCCCGCCACGGCCCTCGCAGCCTCGCGCTCGCCTCCGCCGGGTCTGCTGCTCGAACCATCACGTGCTGAAGACACCACGGGTGCGCTCCGCGAAGCCAACGCCCCCTCGTCGCCGCGACGTCCTCGCTCCTGAGCCGCCTCCTTGACGCCGCCGACGTCCGCACTCGGCGTCACGTCGACGCCGACTGCAACCTTTGCGAGCCGTCCGGCTGCCTCAGGCTCCGGCTCGGTAGGGGCCCGCTTCAAACCCTCCCGTTCGGCCTTCCGCCGGGCGCGATCAGCCTGGGCGTCCTCTATCGACGACGAGTGACTCTTGACTCCTATCCCGAGTGACACGCAGAGGTCGAGAGCCTCCTTATTGGAAAGCCCCAGCTCTTTGGCAAGCTCGTATACCCGGATTTTCGCCGCCAAGACTAGCCGGCCTCTACCGGCGCAGTAGCGCCGGCTTCGTAGCCCACAGTGCTCTCGGGAGCCTCGCCACCAACCATGGTGGGCGGTTCCGTGGCGGATCCGCTATCCACCTCCAGCGCGCCAGGGTCCCCCCCGGAAGCAGGTCCCGCCGAGGACAGCTCCCCTTCCAGGGCACCCTCTGCCACCTCGGGAACTATCGTGTCCGCCGCGGCCGCCCTGTTATACTCTTCTGCCGAGAGAACGACCTTACCGTCCGCAGACCGCCACTCTTGCTCCCCCGCCTCATTGACAACCCATTCTCCGTCAGCCCAATCGCCTTCGGACTCGCTCCGCACCTGGACATCCCAGCCCGTCAGATGGCCGGCCAACCTTGCGTTCTGCCCATCCTTACCAATTGCCAGTGAAAGCTGGTGATCGCTCACCACTACGAGTGCAATCCCCGAACGTTCGTCCAACCGGACCTCCTTCACGCGGGCAGGTTGCAGAGCCGCCTCGACGAACTGCTCCATGTCGTCGCTGTAGGGCACCACATCGATCCGCTCCCCGTGAAGCTCGTTTGTGATCATCCTGACCCGCGCTCCACGTGCGCCTACGCACGCACCGACGGCTTCGACATTCGGGTCGTTGGACGACACGGCTATCTTCGTCCTGTGCCCGGGCTCCCTTGCCATGGCCCGGATCTCGACAATCCCAGAGGACACCTCCGGCACCTCGAGCTCCAGAAGTCTCTTTACCAGTCCGGGGTGCGTCCTCGAGACTACGATTTGAGGCCCTTTTACGGTCTTTCTCACCTCCACGATGTAAGCCTTGAGCCTCCCTCCCTGCTCATAGCGCTCAAAGGGCACCTGCTCCGCCTGTGGAAGAAGCGCCTCCACCTTGCCCAAGTCCAGTAGGGTAAACCTGTTGTCACTCTGCTGAACGATGCCCGTGGCTATGTCCCCCTCACGTCCGGCATACTCTTCGTACTTCTGCTCTCTCTCCACCTCCCGTATGCGCTGCGTGATGACCTGCTTGGCCGTCTGAGCGGCGATCCGGCCGAAATCGCGAGGAGTATCATCCCACTCACGTACGACGTTCCCTTCATCGTCAAGCTCTTGGCCGTAGACTCTAATCTCACCGGTCTCGGAATCGATGGTGACAACAGCTTCCTCAGCGGATCCCGGTCGTCTCTTGTAGGCCGCTACCAGCGCATTCGCCAACGCCTCGAGAATAGTCTCGACAGGCATCCCCTTCTCGCGCGCCAGCTGACCCAGGGCATCCATCAACTCGAAGTTCATACCGCTCATTACGCCTTGGCCTCCGCTATCTACGAGTCCCAGCCTCAACCGTCACCCCCGCAGGCGGCTCGAGCCTCGCGGGTCCTCGCCGGTTGCCGGAAATGCCGGACGCTCCCCATTCGAACAGCGTCCGCATCCGCACAATCTCCCGAAACGAGATCCAGACAAACCGATCCACCTCCTCCGATCCGGCGCTCTCTTCCCCCGTCTCTCCTCCCACTCCCGCCTCGCCTCCAACTGCGGCGTCCCTCCTCGCTGCCCGTCTCCCAGCCACACCCTCCTCCGGCATTGCACCCCTCTTCGCGGGTGCGAGCTGGTCACCTGTCGAACCCTGTCCTGCTCCCACGTCCAGCCCTACCGAGCGACCACGCTTTACCCTCGCACCGCGCTCCCGCCCGGCAACCGCCCCTTCCATCAGCTGAATCTGAACCCGGTCGCCGTCAGTCGCAACCAGCCGGCCCTTCAAGCGCCCATCGGCGAAAAACCTGTTGACGGCCGCCTCGGATTCCTCGGAGACCACAACACTTACCATCTCTCCAATAGACCTCGAAGCTTCCAGAGCGTTCCGTACTGGCCGCTCCAGTCCGGGGCTCGACACCTCCAGTACGTAGGAAGCGTCATCAGGCCATTCCTCTCCATCGAGCATCGGCGATATCACCCTGCTGGCCCGCTCAATCGCCCCGAGATCCAAACCACCTGCCCGCTGTACAGTGACCCTACACAATCCCCGTTCCATCTCGATGCCGTACAACTCGATTCCTTCGGGCGCGAGCGCGTCGGCGACGGCCGTCGCAAATCTCGCCATCGCTTCTCCATTCTCTCGTCCGGCACTCCCGCTCTCGTCGCGCCTATCCACACGCGATCGGCTCCGCCCGACCGTTCGAACCTTCCCAGTCATCCTGCTCCGTCCACAAAATAAGCGTGGGTACCAACCCACGCTCCAACACCGCCGGTCCGGCCTTCGCTGCAGCGGCAGCAGCCGCCTGTGCCACCAAGCCGTGCCGACCGTTGCCGTCCAGCCTTCCCGGCAGTTCGATCTTACCATACCACTGCCTCTCCGAGAGCAGGCTTCGGACCCGAGGATCCCTCTCCTGCCTTCGGCCCTCGGGCAGTTTGCCTACCGCCCGGCTCGGTTTGACACGGTGTCATCCATGCGCTATCTTTCGTCGCTGTATCCGCAGCAAGTAGTTATCTTGTCGCAATGGGGCATCCTCGGTTGGGACCGCAGCAGTGCCCCCGGACGTGGCAAGGAGCATCAGCCGATAAGTCAAGGAGGCGTCATGGGCAACCGTGTTATCCGTACAATCCGCTCGATACCCGCTCTTGCGGCAACCACCGTCAAATGGTGCGTGAGCGCCGGGGCAGTGGTGCTCGTCGCTCTGGCATTGGCGGCTCCCGTACTGCTGGCAACGGTGGTGAGCCCAACTGCCATGGCAGCCGGCGCATCGACGGCCTGCAGCCAGCCCGGCGACTTCTGCATCGCCTCGACCAATGGCTCCATCGTGATCACGTTCGGCAGCCTGAGCATCCCATTTACCGGCCTTGGCGGCAATATTGACGGCCTTTACTACTCCAATACGAATGCCGACGGGCAGAACCTCGAGTTCCCGATCTCGGGGATGAACTTCCCGGCGATCAAGAACCCGTCCCTCATGGGAATCCCCGTGACGGGAACGGTCACACTCCAGCCGACTACGCCTGCGCTTGCAACGTTCAACGCGGGCACCGGAACCATATCCGGCTTCACCCTCAACACGAACATCGTCGTCAACACGACAGCACCAATCCAGATCACGAACTGCGCGATACCCGAATCGATCACAGGCATGGCAGCAACGGTTTCGGGCGGAACCGGTACCCTTGACTCCACTATTAGTGAAGCTGCTTCCACCTTTGAAACCGAGGTCGAGAAGGCGTGCCCAACCCTTGCCGGTCTCATCAGCGGGCTGCCATCCAGTGGTACGGGGACCGCGACGATCAAACTTCCGTTTACGTTGAGCCCGTCGAGTCCCAGCCCGATCCAGGGCACGCCGGCAACACCTTCTTCCACGTCCCCCTCCATCTCGCCGGACTCCTCACCGGCATCCGGCGGCGGTGTCGTGACCATCAGCGGTCCCAGCTCGGTCCTTTCAGGTGCCAAGGTCGTCGACTTCGGCACGGTACCGGCGACAGGCGTCACGCAGGTATCGCCAACAGAGGTCACCGCAACCGTTCCCCCGGCAAGTTCGCCCGGGACCGTCCCCGTGACTGTCACCACTTCTGGCGCTCCTAATCCCGCTGGTGGCTTCGTGTACACCTCGACCGACATCCCCTATACGCCCGTTACCCCCTACCGAATCCTCGACACGAGATGCGCTCTCGGGGCATCCGCTCTCCCCTCCGGTTACTGCTCGCAACTCCCCACGCCCAACCTCATGCTCCTTTCTCCCGGCAGCGGTACCTCGCTCGAGGTCGCTGTCGGTGGCACCGGCTCGGGGACCGACTCCGTGCCGACGAACGCTCAGTCGGTGGTCCTCAACGTGACTGCTGCGGCCAGTCCCGAATCCCCTGCCGGTTTCCTCACGATCTACCCCTACGGCACCAATCCGCCGACAGCCTCCAGCCTCAACTACGTCCCCGGCGACGTGGTTCCCAACCTGGTCACCGTAGCCCTGGGAGAAGGCGGCCAGATCGCGATCTACTCCTCGGCCAGTGACGTCGACCTCATCGTGGATGTGGAGGGATACTACGCGCCATCAACTCCACAGCCCACGAAGCTGAATCCGCTCTCGGCACCCGAGCGCATACTCGACACACGTTGCGCGAACTCCACGCTATCCTTCTGCGCGGGCGAAAAGATCCCGTCAGCAAATGCCCATGTCGCTGCGCCCGGCCATAACAGTACTGTCAAAGTTCAGGTCGCAGGCGTGGGAAGCATCCCCAACTCCGGGATTGACGCGGCCAGCCTCGTGGTGACGGCCGCCTCGCCCGCTTCGAGCGGATACCTCACCGTCTGGCCCGATGGCGAACCCCGGCCTTCCACGTCGAACGTGAACTTCGTACGCGAACCCGCCTCGGCAAACAGCGTGACGGTCAGCATCCCAAGCGATGGCGCGATCGACATCTTCAACTCGGCCGGCGCCGCCGTCAACGTTATCGTCGATATAAACGGCTATTTCGCTGCGACCGGCGAGGCATTCAACCCCTCTTCGCCCATGCGGATATGCGATACGCGCTCGGTGGCGGCCGTCGGCGGCACCGGCGACGTGACCGCCGGAGTCAGCGGAGCGTGTGGCAACGGCGGCACCATGCCTGCGAAGGGCTCGACTACCACGGTCGCCGTGGGCAATATCGGAGCGATACCGTCGAACGCCAAGATCGTCGTCGCGAACATCACCGTCGCGGACACCGTCGCTGGCAGCGGCTACCTTACCGCCTGGCCTGCTGGCACAACCCAACCATCCACATCTAACGTCAACTGGTCAAAAGGCCAGGTCATCCCGAACATGGTCGTCTCCGGCCTCAACGGCTCCGGCCAGATGGACATGTTCGTGTCGGCCCCGGCGGATGTGATCATCGACGTGGTCGGCTGGTACTCCTGATCCTGACGCCGCCCTCCCCATCGGCAACATGGCGGCCCATCTTGACTTCTGCACCCCCAGGTGCTAAAATGCAATCTTGTAATCTTGCGGCTACAGCTTGTTGCGGCTACTGCGGATATCGAGGCATCGGGCATACTCCCTGTGGGGCCACCCTCAATGGTCCTTATCTGTGAGTTCCGCAGACCGCCTCCGTGATCCGCAGCGACCGTGGCAGGCATCTGCAGGCCACTAAGGTTGCTGAACGGGCCACCTGCAGCATCGTATTGCTCAGGCTTGGCTACAAAGGGATACCTTGTCAAGGTGAGGGTACCTTGCAAACGAGAGGAGACGTTGGTTATGTTCAGAGTTCTTCGCAGGCCGGCAAGAGCTGTCGTCCTTGCATCGGCAACGGGAGCCCTTGTAGCTACGGGGGCGCTCGCCCTCATACCACCCGGCACGGCCGCGGCCGCCTCCAGTTGTTCAGGCGCCGGCGCGTTCTGCATGGCGGTGGCCAACGGCTCGATCACCCTCACCTTCGGCACCACCAAGATCCCCTTCTCCGGATTGTCAGGAAGCGTTGATGGAACGTATTACTCCGCTACCGACAGCTCCGGACAAAATGTTGAGTTCCCGCCAACCGGCATGAACTTCAACCCGGTCGTTAATCCAAGCCTCATGGGCATCTCTGCGAAAGGTACCGTAGCGCTCCAGCCCTCACAGCCGGCCTACGCGTATTTCTACGCCGGAGCAATCTCCAAGATGAGCCTGACGGCCAACATCGTCATCAACCTGACAGCCCCTCTTGCCATCAGCAACTGTTCGATCGGACCTCTGACCATTAGCGGTTTCAGCGGAACTGAAACCGGTGGCAAGGGAAGCATCACTGGCAGCATCTCCGAAAGCGTGAGCCAGTTCGAGGGCATCATCAAGGCCAATCCGAACTGCTCAACCCTGGCTGGCCTATTGGGAGCGTTACCGACTACCGGTACCGCGACAGCCGCCGTGACGTTGCCGTTCACCCTTACGCCAGCCAGCCCGACCGCGACGGCAGGTTCGCCCTCCACGAGCTCCGGCAGCCCGGCGACGACTACGCCAACCACCGGCACCACCGGGTCGACTGGCACCACCGGGTCGACCGGGTCGACCGGGTCGACCTCCAGTGCCTCAACGTCCTCCGCCTCGACCGGTAAGCCCTGGTCGGGCTGGACTTGGTGGCTGCTCGACGGCCTGCTGGGCCTTGCAGGTCTCGCTCTCGTGATCGGCTTCGGAGGTAGGCGCCTGCGCAAGATCAGGGCCTGACGTCGCGCGGGAGGCTGGTAACTACGGCAACCTATCTTTACGTAGGTCCCAAGAGTCGGGCCAGGCATCTCAGGAAAAGGCGCCGCCTTCGGGTGGCGCCTTTTCGTATCCCTCCTCTGCGCGTCCTCGGGGTGGTACTGATCGCGGCGGCAATCGCAGGCGCGGCCTACCCTATCTGGTGGAATCACAGGTCAGCCGTCGAAGGCACCCGCTTGATAGAGCGCGCCGAACGCCAGATCAGCGATGCCGCAGCCTCGCCAGTACAAGCCGCCCGCCTCTGCCCACCCGCGTCAGAGCTGAGCCGGAACCTTGTGCCGCCCGCTGGCCGTAAACCCGCCGGGGTCCTCAGCGTTCCGGCAATACAGCTCACTGCCCCCGTTCTCGCCGGCACGTCCGATACTGCCCTCGCCGTAGCGATCGGGCATGACCCGTCCACGCCGTGGCCCGCACCGAAGGCTTCGAGCGAATTGGTCGCCCACGACGTGACCTGGTTCACCAACATCGACCACCTTCATGCCGGCGACATCGTCAACTGGTCAATGCCGTGCGTGACCCTCCATTACGAGGTCGCCTCGCACCTGATTTCGCATCCCCGAGCGAAACTGCCCAGCCTTCCTGCAGGTGAGCTCATTCTCGACACGTGTTACCCAACGAATGCCCTCTGGTTCACCCCGGACCGATACGTCGTCTTGGCCCGCTACACGGGCATCACCTATTCGGCCTTCCTCCCCGGTGCCGGGCAGGCGCACGCTTCCCCGCTGGCCAACGGAGCGAGCGGTCCTCACCCGCCGCAACCCCCGGGGCAGGCCAACCCTTTGCCATTCCTACCGATCAGCCCGGGACTTGCAGCCACGAACATCAGTCTCTCGGCAAATGAGGTTCTCCTCGGGCACCTCACGCTAACCGGGAACCCGGCACCATCCTGGAGCCAGTCCCCCACACCACTTGCAATCTCCAACCGGGCAATCGAGCTTTATTTCGGGGCAATGCACGCTGCCGAGCGGTACCACGATCATCCAGATTGGTGGGCAGAGATTGCCCCCGGCGTACCGGTACCCTCTCCCTGGCCGAACGCCGGACCCCTCGCCGTCTCCATCGCCGCCCACGGAGACGCTCTGTCTTCGGTCACCCTCTGCTCACCTGCCCGGAAGGTCGTCGAGCAGGTCACGGACGGCATGCTCCTCGTGACCGCGACTGCACCTGGCTGTTAAGAGTCTCAGCAGATTAGTCCTGCCGCGTCGACTTCCGGATCAGCTCCACCCGGTGTCCGGTTTGGTTCGGATCGGCACCCTGCTCGCCCACGAGACTACGCCGGTCCTCTGCAGCGGCCTCCTCAGCGCCAGCATCCGCTACCGCCAGGCGGGCTTCGATCCCCTCCGCCATCAGCTTCTCAGCCTCGTCGACCAGCGCCTCTACCATCTCATCCTCCTTCACAACCTTCACTATCCTGCCCTTGATGAAAAGGTGGCCCCGGTGGCGACCCGCCGCGATCCCCAGGTCTGCCTCCCGCGCCTCACCCGGGCCGTTGACCACGCAGCCCATGACGGCAACCTGCAGCGGGATCGACCGCTTGCCCAGCTCTTCTCGGGCCGCCTTTGCGATCTCGATCACGTCGACCTCCGCACGCCCGCAGGATGGGCACGCGACCAGATCCACGTTCTTGCGTTCACGCAGCCGCAGGGATTCGAGCAGAGTCCGTCCAGCCCGGGCCTCTTCCACAGGATCGGCAGTCAAAGAGTACCGGATCGTATCGCCGATGCCCTCTGCCAACAGGGTCCCTATGCCCGCGGTACCCTTGACAATCCCCTCGGGAGGCGGCCCCGCCTCGGTTACGCCAAGGTGAAGCGGGTTGTCGAATGTCTCGGCAGCGAGCCGGTAGGCGTCGATCATCAACGGCACCGATGAAGCCTTCACTGATATTTTCACATCCTCGAAGCCAACCTCACCCAGCAACTCCAGCTCGATACGGGCGGACTCCACAAGAGCCTCCGCGGTCGCTCCACCGTAGCGCTTCATCAGGTCCGGATGGAGCGAGCCTGCGTTGACCCCCACGCGAATCGGCAGGCCTCGATCTTTCGCCTCAGAGGCCACAATTCTCACCTCGTGAGCCTTCCTCAAGTTGCCCGGGTTGATACGCAAGCCGTCGACGCCCGCAACGATCGCTGCAAGCGCCATCTCGTAATGGAAATGGACATCCGCTACGATCGGAACTGGAGATCGTGGCACGATTTGGGCCAGCCCCTCCGCAGCCGCCTCCTCGTTACAGGTGCACCGGACGATATCGGCCCCTGCCGCGGCAAGCTCGTAGATCTGCGCAAGCGTCCCCTCCACATCAGCCGTCTTCGTCGTCGTCATCGACTGTACCGACACCGGAGCTCCCCCACCAATGGTAACGTCGCCAACCCGTACCTGCCGCGTCATCCGCCGATGGGCGCTGAGCCCGCCCTTACGTCTTGTGTCGTTCATAATCGTGTCGGGCTCGTCATCGGAGATAAGTCATCGGAACGGATTCACCACCGGGTGAGCGAGGTCCAGGTACAGAGAGCTCAGGAAGATCCCTCCGAGCAGGAGCAATACGAAATACGTGGCAGGAAGGAGCTTCTGCACATCGGCCCGGTAGGGCCTCCCCCGCCTACTTCTCAGCCTCTCGTAGCAGGCTATAACCACGTGACCCCCGTCAAGGGGAAGCATCGGGACAAGGTTGATCATCCCGACAAAAATGTTGAGCGACACGAGCACTACGAGCAGATCACCGATACCAGCCTTCGCCGCCTGCGAAGCGG
Source organism: Actinomycetes bacterium (assembly GCA_021816935.1). Lineage (GTDB taxonomy): Bacteria > Actinomycetota > Acidimicrobiia > Acidimicrobiales > JAMCPL01 > JAKAWR01. The sequence goes on along the minus strand of JAKAWR010000001.1, from coordinate 50,680 downwards.
TCACCACCGCTCCGTAGATCGACTCCGGCCGATTCCCGCTACGAGCCGCGCTGTTAGCAGCTCTCGTGCTCGTAAGGTCCTGTACGTAACCGGTTATCCCGTGAAGCGAGAACAGGCTCCCGAGGGCAGCACCGCTAAGCGCAATCACCCTACCCAGGTCGATACCCGCAATGCCCAGTCCCGAAAACGGTCCGGAACGCTCGATCACAGAACCCAGCTCGATGCCGATCCGGCCCACATTCTCCCCTCCCACCTTTACGGTCTCGGGTGTCACCTCGAACGTCCTCTCGCGGCCGTCCCTCTTGACAACGATCGAAGTTCTCCGTCCCGCTCGCTTCGTTACCGCCGCCACCACGGCATTCACCGATCCAATCCTGCGCCCGTCCACCGAGACAATCACGTCGCCTGCCCTCAAGCCGGCAACGGCGGCCGGATCGACCCCCCGTGCCGACCGAGCCAGGGCAGATATCTGAGCCCCCCTGCCGGATGGCACCCCCATAAAGGCCACCAGCACCCACAACAGGACGAACGCCATCACTACGTGCATCGCTGAACCGGCTGCCGCCACGATCACCCTGCTGTGGAACGGCTTCGAGCGGTAAGCGCGCCCTTCGTCGGCAGAATCCACCTTGTCCAGGTTGTTCATACCTACGATCTTCACGTAGCCTCCCGCCGGGATCGCCTTTACGCCGTATTCGGTCTCCCCGAACCTCACGGACCACAGCCTCGGCCCGAAGCCGAGGAAATACTCCGTCACCTTCATGCCCGAGAGCTTTGCAGTGGCAAAGTGGCCAAACTCGTGGAGCATCACCATTACTATGATCGCCACAACGACGATGAGCAGGTCCACCCCGTGAAGCGCAATAGCGACTGCCACTACGCCAGCGGTGACAACTCCCAGCTCGATCAGTCTCAATGCCGGCCGGACCCCCGCCGACCGGCGCCACTTCTCAACCCGCTTCAACGCCATCTGCCCCCCCGGCTTGGCGCCTCGTATGCTCTGGCTATCTCAGCGGCGACCTCGCGCGCCCTTCTGTCCGCTTCGACAACTTCTTCCACTTCCTGAGCGACTCCTCCTTCGCAACGATCTACCGTCTCCTCCACGATCGCCGCGATATCAAGCCAGCCAACCCTCTCCTGCAGGAACGCCTCAACCGCCACCTCGTTAGCTGCGTTCATCCAGGCCGGCACCAGCCCGCCCGCTCTGCCCGCAGCCTCGGCTACAGCCAGGCACCTGAAGGTCTCCCTGTCAACCACGCCGAAATCCAGCCTTTCCATTACCGACCAATCGATCGCCCCGAAGGGCACCGGCAGCCGAGAAGGGAAACCCAGCGCATATCCTATCGGCAGCCTCATGTCAGGCATCGAGAGTTGCGCCATCGAAGCCCCGTCAACAAGCTCAACCATGGAATGCACCACCGACTGCGGATGTAGGATCACCTCGATCCGGTCATAGTCGACGCCGAACAGCTCGTGCGCCTCGATCACCTCGAGTCCTTTGTTCATCAACGTGGACGAGTCGATTGTGATCTTCGGTCCCATCCTCCACGTGGGATGCCGCAACGCCTCATCCACGCTCACCCTCGACAGCTCTGAGTGCGCCTTGCCCCTGAATGGCCCACCCGACGTCGTAATTACCAGTCGTTCAACCTCCCCTGCGCCGGTTGCTGATCTAAGGCACTGATGGATCGCGCAGTGCTCCGAGTCGACCGGTACGATCTCACCTCCCGCCGCCAGCGCCTTCCGCACGACGTCGCCACCGGCGACGAGCGACTCCTTGTTGGCAAGCGCCAACCGCCTGCCCTCCGAGAGCGCCGCCACACTCACTTCCAGCCCGGCGAAACCAACAATCGCATTCAACACGGTCTCGCCGATCGCCGCTGCCTCGCATAGCGCGCCAACTCCCGAAGTGACCTTGACCCCTCCAGGAAGGCACCCGCGCAACTCCGCCGCGGCGTCGCTCTCCACGACAGCAACCATCTCTGGATCAAGCCGCGCGGCCTGCTCGGCAAGCAGCTTCCACGAGCTGCGACCAGCAAGCGCAACCACACGAAACCTGTCCCGATTGGCCTCGATCACCTCGACGGCCTGGCGGCCGATCGAACCCGTCGAACCGACGATGGAAACCGCCACCGGCCCCACAGGTCCGCCACCCATACTGCCGGAACCCGCTGCCCGATCCGCAGCACCCGCCGACGCCTCGGTAAACCCGGCCCCCACATCGGCCAGACCCCCTCTTGCGTCGGTGGAACCCGCCGGATTTCGCCTTCCCATACGATAAAGCGTACCAGCGCCGCCTCGCACTCCGGCCGCGTCGCAAGCTACGAAACGAGCTTGTAGCCCATCCCCCGAACGGTCTGGACATGAACCGGCGACGCGGGGTCATCCTCGATCTTCGTCCGCAGCCGCCTGATATGCACGTCCACCAATCGCGTATCCCCGAAGAACTCGTAGTCCCAGACCCTTTCGAGAAGCCGCTCGCGCGGCAACACCTTTCCGTCCGCCTCGATGAGCTCACAGAGCAACCGAAACTCAGTCGTAGTAAGATGGACCTCCTCCCCTGCCTTCGTAACCAGGCCCTCTTCCGGACGTACCACCACGTCGCCGAAGCAACGCTCGCTCCGATCCTCCTGGATACGCGACCGCCGCAGGAGTGCACGCATCCTGGCAGTCAACTCCTTCGCCTCGAAGGGCTTTGTCACGTAATCATCGGCGCCGGCTTCCAATCCTGCAACAACGTCATGTGTATCGGCCCTTGCCGTGACGACGATTATAGGTATGGCAGTCGACCGCCTCAGGTTTCTGCACGTCTCGAACCCGTCCATCCCGGGCAGCATGATGTCGACCGTGATCACATCGGCGTGCCGCTCCTGTATGAGGTCGAGCGCCTCCTCTCCACTACCTGCCTCGACGACTGCGTAACCCTCTTCCTCCAAGGCCATCCGAAGCGACGACCTGATGTTCGTGTCGTCCTCCACCATCAGGATCGTTACTGCCATCACCGCCTCCACCAATACGCCTAGTGTACCGTCTCACAAATAACCATGCGATCTCGCCAGCCAGATGACGCAGCTGGCTGTGTCCTCGTCCTCGACGTACTTCCCTGGCACGCGCATGCAATGTGCTTCGCCATGCCTGTCCCGCAACAGTCCACCGGACTGTTGCGCATCCTTGCCAGGCAGCGCCCCTGACTTGCCTGTTATCATCACGCTATTTGTGATACGGTACACTAGCTTCACGTCCGACGCGCGGGCCTGCCGGCCCCCCAGCCTACAACCTTGACAGCTTCGTCGCCTGCCGACCCGCTACAGGCACCCGCTGGGGCTCCGACATTCGATAACCGGTTGGAGCTCACCCAGGGCGCTAGGATTAGTCTCATGGAGTGGTTTCTGGACGAGTACGCTATCTCGCTCCACGGAATGTCTCCTGAGACGCTTCGCGCGTACCGATCCGACATCCAGGAGCTGGTCACCTGGTGCGATCGACTGGGCATACCCGGTCCGGGAGCGGTTGACCGCCGCTGTTTGCGAACGTTCCTCGCCTCACTGGAAACCCGCCACTATGCCCCATCCACGATTGCAAGGAAAGCCGCGTCGCTCCGTTCTTATTTCGCGTGGTTGGCGCGTTCAGGATCACTAAGTGCCGATCCTGCCACCCGCTTGGGAAGGCCCAAGGGCTCCTCGAAGCTTCCAAATACCCTGGCCGCCAGCCAGGCGTCTTCCATGCTCGACCGCGCCGGCGAGGCCGCCCACGATCGCTCGTGGAACGGACCCGAGCGGGCTCGCAGGCTCCGTGACGTCGCGGCAGGCGAGCTTCTCTACGGTTGCGGACTCCGCGTCTCCGAACTGTGCTCCCTGAATATTTCCGACGTTGACGCGGCTCGTGCAACCATCACCGTGTCGGGCAAGGGGCGCAAGCAGCGCCGGCTGCCAATGCACTCCGTATGCGTAGGGGCCATTACCGACTGGCTCGCCGACGGCAGGCCCGTTCTCGCCCGGTCTTTCTCCCCGCCCGAGCCAGTCTTCCTCGGGATGATGGGTGGGCGCCTCGATGTTCGCGAGGTGAGAAGGATCGTAGACCGTCTCTCTCCGGTCAAGACTCATCCTCACGCCCTCCGCCACAGTTTCGCCACCGATCTTCTCGACGGTGGAGCAGACCTCAGGATCGTTCAGGAGCTCTTGGGGCACGAACGGCTGGCGACCACACAGATCTACACTCATGTGGCCGGAGAGCGGCTTCTCGCGACGTATGCTATATCACATCCCAGGGCACTTGCAGATGACTGACGAGCATGAGGTCGGCACGCTGGCCTGCCGCGACAAGGACAGGATTGACGCGAACAGCGCCGAAGACCGGGACAGTCTCGCGAAGTTGTGGGAATCGTTCAAGCAGTCGGGCAGCCGCAGCGTCCGCGATAAGCTCATCGTTGCATACTCGCCCCTGGTTAAGTACGTCGCCTCCAAGCTCGCCTCCGGACTCCCGCATTACGTCGAGCGCGAGGACTTGGCAGAGTACGGCTTCATCGGCTTGATAGATGCGATCCAGCGTTACGACCCGGCTCGCAACGTCAAGTTCGAGACGTATGCGATCCCGCGGATACGAGGTGCTATCATCGACGCTCTTCGCGCTCAGGACTGGGTCCCACGATCGGTCAGGTCCAAGGCCAAGGACCTCGAGCAGGCCTATTCCAAACTCCACATGGAGCTCGGACGCGTACCTACGGAACAGGAGGTTGCCCGGGAGCTCGGAATCACCGAGGGCGGCTTCAGGGCCATGCTCGCCGAGATGCCCTACAGTGGCGTTGCTACGCTGGATCAGGTCGTGTCCACAACGGGAGACGGTGGCGGGGTTACCTTGGGAGACACCCTCGAAGAGAAGTCCGCCGGGCCGGGCGCAGTCTACGAGAACCGGGAAGTCATGGACACCCTTGCGACCGCCCTTCAAGCTCTCGCCGAGCGGGAGCGAATCGTCATCGGGCTCTACTACTTCGAGGGCCTTACCCTCGCCGCCATTGGAGAGATCCTCGGTGTCACCGAGTCCCGCGTCTGCCAGATGCACACGAAGGCCGTCCTGCAACTTCGCGGCATGCTGGCGAGCCGAATTCTCTAACCGCTGCTCCCCGGCCCGCCAACCCTCGGTCCGGCCCGGATCACCTCTCGCCGACCTTGTCTCCGCCGGCATACCGGCCTTCAGTCATGCCGGTAGGGCAACGCCCGCCCGCCCCTGCTAACGACCCGGGTGCCACAGCAGGAAGACAACGTAGGCGGCCGGCATGGCGAACAGCAACGCGTCAATCCGATCGAGCAGCCCACCGTGACCGGGAAGGATGAAGCCCATGTCCTTCACACCTAGATCCCGTTTGATCAGAGACTCGAACAGGTCCCCGATCGGAGCCACTATACCTACCACCGCGCCCAGCGCAGCGGCGACCGGTATGGTGAATGGCGCAATCGACGGTAGCACCCCGCAACTCACTGCCACCGAAAGTGCAACCGATCCCGCCAGGCCTTCCCAGGTCTTGCCCGGGCTGACCCTTGGCGCCATAACGTGGGCCACTCCAAGCTTCCTGGCCACGCTCCCGAAACCGTACGCTCCCACATCGGACGCCACGACCGCCAAGACCGCTCCGAACGCGAATGCAATGCCGTGGCGCTGTGGAAATACTCGAGGGCTAATGAGCATCGCGCCGAAGGACGCCAGAACGCCGATCCACACGACAGCCATAACCGTCGTGGAAATCTGGTCCACGACCCCCCTCCGCATCCGCCGGGCACCAAGAAGAAGGATCCCGCTCCCGGCCATGACTGCCGCAACGGTCCCGACCTGACCAGCCGAGCCTGCGTTGTAGGCAGCAGGAAGGGCTGCCGCGACACCGGCCAGGCCGATCAGCGTCACCGGGTGCCGCTTCTTCTTGCGAAGCGTGGCGAAGCACTCAACCGCCGCCAGCGAAACGACGGCCGTGAAGAACACCAGCGTTGCCAGACTCCCGAACTGAAGACACAGCACGAAAAGCCCACCGAAGATTGTCCCGGTTGCGATTGCCGATCCGACGTTTCGTCCGGACTGGGCCTGCCCGGGCGCTACAGGCGTTCCGGCTAAGCCGTCCCGCGCACTGGCCCGCCGGGAGGATCCCGTGCCGAGAACGGTTCCGGACTCCTCAAAGGATTGCGTTCCCTCAAAGGGTTGCGTTCCTCCCGCGCTCTCGGCTACCGGCAACGATCCATTTCCGGGAGAGGTTCCCGTCAGCGCTCCGGACGGCTCCAAATCGGCCACCATGCCGTCGAACAGAACCTCCGTTTCTATGGACAGGCTCTCCCATTCCTGATCGTGTACCCGCAGCGAAGGGCCCTGCAGCTCGGCACCGGGCAGCTGCTCGCCCAACTCAGCAGACAGCTCTGCCAACGCTACAGGGACCATGCCCGTCGGGGGATCGGACCAGTGAGGCAGCGACGACTCACTGTTGCCGTCCTCCGCCTCGCCGGCGCCCGGCACTGACACTCCCTGGTCTCCCTCGGACACTCCTGTGGCCCCTTCCCATCCATCGGCAAGATCGCCCCCGCTGCCCGCCTCGACCGGTCCCGATAGAGCGGACACCCCAGGCACGCCCTGACCCTCGTCAACAGGCGCCTCTGGTGAACTGCCCTCCTCAGCTACAACACGTGCAAGTTGAGCCCCGACTATCCGTATCTGCTTCGTGCCGGTCGCGTCCTCGTCGCTCACCGCTCCCGCCCCCGAAGTTTGCTGTCCCTCCACGATCAGACCTCCATCAGGTCGAGCTCTTTCTTCGACACCATGCCTTCGATTTCCGAGATGATGGACTGGGTGACCTTCTCCATGGCGTGCTCTGCACGCTCCATCTCGTCCGAGGATATGTCACCACCGTGCTCCAGGCCTTCGACCTCGTGACGGAAGGATCGCCGAAGGTTGCGCACCGCCACCTTCGCCTCCTCCCCCTTGTGCCTGGCAACCTTGACGAGTTCACGCCTTCTTTCCTCGGTGAGCGGCGGAAACGCAAGTCGGATAACCTGCCCATCACTCGACGGCGTGATCCCAATGTCAGACGCCTGGATGGCCTTCTCGATGGAACCTATCGTGCCCCTGTCGTAGGGCGAGATCATCAGCAGCCTCGCCTCCGGCACCGATACCGACGCGAGCTGCCGTAGCTCCGCATCAGCACCGTAAACCTCGACCTTGAGGTGCTCAACCAAGGCGGGAGCGGCTCGTCCGGTACGGATCGACCCCAGCTCGCCCCTAAGGTGCGCCACCGCTTTGCTCATCCGGTCCCGCCCCTCCTCCAATGCAATCTCGACAAGCTCCTGGTTTTCCATATGCCGTCAAGCGTAGTATGAATAACCAGGCCCTGCCGGAATCACCGTGCCTCCGGAGTGACCGTGCAGCCGAACACTACCTGATGAGCGTGCCGATCTCTTCGCCGGCAAGCGCTCCGGCCAGGTTTCCCGGTGTGCTCATGTCGAACACGAGAACCGCGAGGTCGTTGTCTCTGCAAAATGTGATCGCAGTAAGATCCATCACCTTGAGGTCCCTGTTGACCAGATCCATGAACGAGAGCTTTGCATACCTGACAGCCGACGGGTCGGTACGGGGGTCTGACGAGTAAACCCCGTCCACTCCCGAGTGCGTCCCTTTCAAGAGCATCCCCGCCCCCAGTTCGGCGGCACGTAATGCGGCCGAGGTATCCGTGGTGAAATACGGGTTGCCCATACCTGCCGCCAAGATGATGATGCGCCCCTTCTCGAGGTGACGAACTGCCCTTCTGCGGATATAGGGCTCTGCAACTTCATCCATGGGGATCGCGGTCATCACCCTGGTTGCCCTGCCCTCCTTCTCGATGGCATCCTGCAGAGCCAACGCATTGATAACGGTAGCAAGCATGCCCATCGTGTCCGATGCCGAGCGCTCGATCGACTCGCCTGCCCCTCGGTCACCTCGCCAGATATTACCTCCGCCAATGACCACTCCCAGCTCGATCCCCAACCCCTCGACAGCGTGTGCCAGTTCCGAAGCAAACCGGTTCACAATGTCCGGATCCAGTACTTCGTTTGCGCTCTTCGACGCCAAGGCCTCCCCCGACATCTTCAGAAGTAATCTCCTGGGAGGCGAAGCCATTGGAATCTCCTCCCTGCGTATCCGTCAGCTCACGTATGCCTGTACGAAGCGAACGACCCTTACATCGCCGAGTAGTTCGGTAATCGACAGCTTCTCGTCTCTCACGTAAGCCTGTTCGAGAAGACAGCGCTCCTTGAAGAAGCCTCCCAGCCGGCTCTCCACGATCTTGTCCACGGCAGCCTCGGGCTTGCCTTCGGCCTTGGTCATCTCGATCAGCGTCGCCCTTTCCGCTGCGACCTCCGCCGCGGGCACTTCGTCTCGCGAGATGTATGCCGGCTTGGTGAAGGCTATATGAACCGCTACGTCATGCCCGAGCTCCGGCGTACCGCCCTCCAACTCGACTACCACCGCGTTGGTCCCACGACCGCCCTGAACATGCAGGTAACCACCGATGGAGTTGCCCGCTGCTGCCTCTATACGCTCGGTTCGCCCTAACAGGATATTCTCCTTCATGCTGCTGCGGAGCTCGTCCACGAGGCCTTCCTGAGCCTTGAGCTCGACCTCTCCGCCTGCCGCCAGCGACTTTGCGAGCTTCTCACCAGCCGCTACCACCTCCGGCGTCTTGGCAACAAAGTCCGTCTCGCACCGAAGCTCCACCATGCCCGCCACGCCCCCCTGGATCACGAGAGCGATCGCTCCTTCGCCCGCTTCGCGATCGCTCCGCTTGGCGGCACCCGCAAGCCCCTGCACACGCAGCCACTGCGTCGCCTTATCGAAGTCACCGTCATTCTGCTCGAGGGCGCGCTTCGCGTCCATCATGCCCGCTCCGGTGGAGCGCCTCAGCGACTGGACATCCTGAGCAGTGAATCCGCTACTCATCTCCTGCAATCTCCTCACTCTCTTCCGCTACCGCCCCACCGTCCCCTGCAAGATCGCCACCCCGACCCTCGACTTCCGCCTCTACCGGCAAGGCACCTGAGGCCCCGGCTGGCGAAGCATCTCCGGCTACCACTTGCGGTTCCCCGACCTGACCCAAGCCCTCGCCGAGAGCCCGGCCCGGAACATCACCAGACGAATCACCTAAGGTGTCGCCGGGACCGTCGTCGGCTGGCGAGCCGCCGCCGGACGCCATAACATACCCGTGCTCCGCTATGTGGCGTCCCTCGGCCACCGCCTCCGCCATCACCCTGCAGGCAAGAGCATTCGCCCGGATCGCATCGTCGTTGCCTGGGATCACATAATCCACCTGGTCCGGCTCGCAGTTCGTATCGACCAACGCGATGATCGGCACTCCCAGCTTCCGTGCCTCGGTAATCGCGATGTGCTCCTTGTTGGTGTCAATGATGAAAATCGCGTCCGGAACCGCACCTAGGCGCCGGATCCCACCGAGATTCCGGCGGAACTTGGCGAAGTCCCTCCTGTGATGGAGAGCCTCCTTCTTCGGCATCGCGTCGAAGTCCCCGGCGATTTCCATCCGCTCGTACTCCAGCAGCTTCTGCACCCGGGACGAGACCGTTGTGAAATTCGTAAGAGTGCCACCCAGCCACCGCTCGCTCACATATGGCATACCGCAGGCCTCCGCATACGACGCCACAGGGCCCTGCGCCTGCCGCTTCGTTCCCACGAACAGCAGGGTTCCGCCGCCGGACGCCAAGTCACGCACGAACGAATACGCGCTTTCCAGGCCCTCCAGGGTCTTCCTGACGTCGATCACGTAGATACCCCTCTTCTCGCCGTATATATAACGGCGCATCTTGGGGTTCCACCTGCGCGTCTGATGCCCGAAATGCATTCCGGCCTCGAGCAACTGCCGGGTCGTAACGACTGCCATGCAAAATCCTCCATCGGTTGTTCTTCCCCAGCGCTACGCCTTCATGGACGATCCTCCAGCGTGGCTGGCCCTGGGGCGGCTACTGGCTGAACCTCCGGCGACCGTGGATGCACCGGGTGCAAATTTCTCCAGCCATTCGCCAAAACCCATTGCCTTGCCGAACGGCGATGCAATACTACTACACGGCAAAGCATGCACTAAACGGCGCGCCAGCGAAGCTCTCACCGGCAATGCCGCCGAACGTTCGGGCGCCATCGCTGCCAGATCCGGCCAATGGTAGGCTTGGCTCCATGGGGTTGCGGGCCCGTCTTACCATCACGTTCGGCGTGACGACACTGTTCCTTTCGGTCCTCATGGGAGGATTCACCTACTTTAGCGCCAGGTACTACCTGATCAATGCGAGACAAGCCTCCGATCTGCATCAGTCGTACGCTGATGCCTCCCTTGTCCAAGCCGACCTCCTGCCTCCGAACGCCAGCGTCACGTCCGTCATGCAATCCCTCCGGAGTGGTACGGGGGCAAGGTATCTGATACTGAGGAACGGCCAATGGTTCACGAGCTCCCTTTCGGTCGACCAGAGTGCAATACCGGTTGCGCTGCGCCGGGACGTCCTTCGTGGGCAGCCAGCCACGCAACGCTCCGGGCTGTCCGGCTCTCCGCAGTTCGTGGTAGGCCTGCCCCTTCCCAGCGTGAAGTCCTACTACTTCGAAACGTTCTCCCTGTCCGATCTCAACAATGCTCTCAACCTGCTGGCCCTTATTCTTACCGTTGCCGTGATCCTCACAGCTCTCGCCGGAGCCGCAACGGGACGCTGGGCGGCGCGAAGGGCTCTCCGGCCGCTCACCAACACCTCTCGAGTCGCCGTCGCCATCGCTCATGGAAGCCTCGACACGCGCCTTGCAACCGGCCGCGATCGTGATCTTGCCCGGCTCTCCGCTTCCTTCAACGAGATGGCCGATACGCTCCAGGACCGGATCCAGCGTGAAGTACGCTTCACTTCCGACGTCAGCCACGAGCTTCGCTCCCCACTTACGACGCTCCTCAACACGGTGGAGGTCCTCGAGGCCGGCAGCGCCGGTATCCCCGATCGCCAGCGGCACGCCGTGCGGCTCCTTGCATCGGAAGTCAGGAGTTTTAGTCGCATAGTTCAGGAGCTAATCGAGATCTCGAGACTCGACTCTGCCGCCGAGGATCTTCTGCTCGAGCCGACAGATGTCCACGTCCTAGTGCAGCAGGCATCACGTCTTCCGGGAACGGATTCTCCCCGTTGCGATATCGACCCCGGGCTGGGAGGCACGAGGGTTCTCGTCGACCGCCGCCGGATCGAGCGGGTACTTGCAAACCTCGTCGACAATGCAAATCTCTACGCCGGGGGAGTCACCGAGATCTCGGCCAGGGCGGCCGGCCCGCACCTGCAGATCCGTATCTCCGACCACGGTCCCGGTATTGCCCCTGACGAGCGAGAGAGGATCTTCGAGAGGTTCTATCGGGGCAAGACCGCAGGTAAGCGGGGCGAGACGCGAGGCACGGGCCTGGGCCTTGCGCTTGCGACCGAGCACGTCCGGCTCCATGGCGGGCGCATCTTCGTCGACGGTGGCAACGGGTCCAATAGCTTCGTGGTCGAGATTCCACTGCAGCCTGCCGATGGCACGAAGCCCTCTCCCCTTCCGAGCGCATCGACCGAGACCAGGCTGCTGTCGCGTCTCCCCGGGCCCCGCCACGGAAAGGAAACCGTGCACCACGCCGTCGCACGGATCACGGGTAGGCAGGAGGCTGATCGAAGTTGAGAACAGCACCGGCCAGCCGTCCGGTGCTGGCCGCCGCATGCGTGATCGCACTCGGCGCAGCCTTCCTCCTACCAGCCTGCGCAACAGTGTCAACCCAACCTTCGCCGGTCCCGATCAAGAGGTCCGCTGTCCCCTTCGGCCTTCTCGATCCTAACAGGGTACTCCCCGGGGCAGCCCAGGATAACGGCATGAACACCCAGGCAGACGTCGTGATTTTCCTCCTCGGCCCAACGGGCAAGCTCTACCCGTCGGTCCGGCGCCTTGCCGGCTCCCACTCTCTCGACGATGTCCTGGCGGCGCTTCAAGCTGGGCCGACCGCTGCCGAAACAGCAGGCGGCGTAACCAGTGCTATTCCTCAGAGCACCGGCGCGCTCACCTCGAGGACTCTGGGCAACGTTGCAACTGTTCAGCTGACGAATGCTTTCGACACTCTTACCGGCTCCTCCGAGATCGAGGCCGTGGCGCAGATCGTCTACACGGCCACCGCTGTTCCGGGTGTCCGCAGCGTAGCGTTCACACTGGGTGGAAAGGCGGTCGACGTCCCCGACCAGTCCGGCGTGCTCCTTGCCCCTCCCGTCACCCGGAGCGACTACGCCTTCCTCGCCCCAAGCTGACCCTCAGCTCAGAGTCTCAAATCTCCATCTTTGGCGCATCCCCCCAGAGACTCTCCAGGGAATAGAAGTCCCGCGTCCCTTCGCCGAAAACATGAATCAGCACGTCTCCGTAGTCCATCAAGACCCACCTGCAGGCTTCCAGCCCTTCCACCTGATCCGGCCCGCGCCCCTCCTCTTCCTTGACCTTCTTCTCGACCTCGTCCACAACGGCCCGCACCTGCCGGGAATTGCTTCCATCCGCTATCACGAAGGCATCGCAGAATGTCGAGAGGGCGCTCATGTCCAGGACCGCCACGCGGCTCAGCGCCTTGGCCGCAGCCGCACGTGCCGCAACGAGCGCAACGGACGGAAGCTTGCGAGCTCCCGGCCCGCGGTAGAGGGCATTCCTGTGAATGATGCGGGCAACGCCGGAAGGCACCAGACCCTCGACATCAAGCCCCGCCGCTACCCGAGCCCGCACCTCGCTGCTCGAGGTCTCCAACACCGGGATCCTCACGGCCTCGACCCGCCCTCGCAGCGTTCGCAGCAGAGCGTCAGTAACCCTGGACCCACGGCCAACCACCGCCACCGTTGCCAGTTCAGCGATCTCGTCCAGCCTCTCCCACGACCCCATGTCTTCCGCCACGTCGGATCCGACAACCACAACAAGCTCTGCATCCGGGATCTCCTCCCGAAGCTCCCGCAAGGTGTCGGCCGTGTAGGTGATCCCGCCGCGGTCCACCTCGATTCGGCTTGCCTCCAGGCCCTGGATGCCCGCAACGGCCGCGGACACCATCGCAAACCGGTCCTCCGCTCCCGCCTGATCCTCGCGCCCCGCCTTCTGCCACGGCATGTTGGCAACTACGAGCAGTACCCTGTCAAGCGAAAGTGCCTCCAGCACTCCCGAGGCCGCTACCAAGTGACCTTCGTGAATGGGATCGAAGGTGCCTCCGAAGACCCCGATCCTCATACCGGCTGCAAACTCCGGCACACCATTGCCCGACGAAATGCATCGTCCACACCCGGCATCCTGGCACCGATCAGCGCACTACGCTCCAGACGCCCCGGCTCCGCCTCCCGGTGGAAACGGATCCTTCAACGAAACCAGCAGTTCCCACGCAGCCCGGTTGCGCATATAGGTGGGGGTACGCCACCCTGCTACCTCCTCGCTTCGTCCGGGTAGCCAGAGCGCCGGTACCGCAAACCAGAACGCCGTCGCGTCATCCACGTACGTCGTCCGGTAGACCCCATGGCCCGTCGCCAACCCCTCCGACATTAGCCGGGTGTCCTGGGTCAACTTGGCGGCAGAGCACATCAGCGCAGCCGTAACGTAGCTTGCACCGGGCCATACCCCCGCCGTCTCGTCAGCGATATCGAGCGGTTCACCGTCCGCGCTCACGATATTGACAGCTCCGAAGCGACCGCCGCCGAAAGGTTTCACGGCCCGCCGGTAAACCTGCTTCAGGTGAGACACCATCCGGTGGCGAGGCAGTGCATCCGCCAAGCCGCTCGTCTCGACCATTCGCTGCCCCAGCAGGCCATCCGACATCAGCGAATCCTTGTCAGCACCCTCGGACTGCATCATGTAATACCCAAGCCGGGGATTCCACAGGAGGCGATCCGTCGTGGCCCGAGCCTTCGATCCCGCAAGGGAGAAGGATGCAGCGTCCTTCATGTGTCCCAGCGCTTGCGCCATGGCTGTAAGGCCTTCCTGTGCCCCTATGATCAGTACCGCTATGTACAGGTTTGCGCCCATGAACGGGACCACGTCGTAACCGCTCACCGGTCCCATCGCATCCGGAATCCCGTCGCCGTCGTAATCGAACGACATCACGTGCTCCATAGTCCGCCTGCAGGCCGGGTAGGCCTCAGCAAGGAACTCTATATCACCCGTATAAGCCCAGTACGCGTGACACTGCAGCACGAACTTCGGCGGCAGGTCGTACCAATCCACAGGCACCGAGACCGTGCTGCCCGGCCATACCGCGTAGTACTGGTCGTAAGCAAACCAGGGGTCGTTGATCGGAGAGCCCGCGTCATGAGGCGTCCGCCCCGCAGCGTCCGCCATGATCATGTCCGCCCAGCCCAGCAGAAGATCTCTCTCGATCTCGGGAAAGAGCTGCAACGAATGGATCGACTCGTAATGACGCACGTCGAAGCTTTCGCAGTCCCTGAACTGATCCGACTCCATCGAGAAATAGAGATGCTGACCCGGTCTGTTGCCGTAGACCTTCGTCTTACTTATGCAGCCCGATTCCCAGAAGACACCTCCGAACACGTCGTAGTACAGCTCGTTCAGCCCGGCGCATCGCACCCAATCCGGGTACGCATTGTCGTGCGCGATCGGACGCCACCAAGCGTCGACCGCTTCCTCGACGGCACCCGGTATCGAAAGCAGGTCTGTGGCGATGTCCCAACCGCGCAGGTGCCCCGGATAGAACTCTTTGTACCTCTTCCACCACTTCGTTCCCGCAACCGGATTCTTGAACTGGATGATCGGGAAATCCCAGGTCAACGCGAAGTATGCCGTTCCCGTCCGGCCCGGTTCGATGACGAGTCGCACTGCAACCGCTCCGGCTAGGCCGGGCTCAGTATCGTACAGCGATCCATTGGGGAGGCGTCCGGCGCTCATGAAGTGCTCCCAGAGATCCGAACCGTTCCCGTTGCCGTTCCAATTGGTTGCGTAGGTCACCTCTGGAGCCGCACCGATTCCCTCGGATGCGCCGCCCGTTGCCGCAATTACCCACTCCGTCTGCTGTGTTACGTCGACGTTCGACGGCGAATTCGCCTGAAGCCTGATCCCGGCAATGAGACCACTCTGCACGGCAATGCTCGAAAGGCCCGTCCGGGTGTAAGTGTAACTCTCGGTCGGCATCCTGTAAGGCGCATTCGGGAAGCTGAACATGAACGACACCTCAACCGGCTCGTCGAAAGGATTCCAAGCCGTAAGGTCGAAGAGACCCGCGGGCAATGACGAGGTCCGGTAGTCGCGCGCGACGTAAGGTGTCACCTGCTTGAGCATCACCGGCAGTGGCAGCGAATCAAAGCTGAACCATGCCTTCGGGAAGAGCGCCTTATAGGTCCCCTGCCCGGCGGCAAGGCGCGGCCAGCCTTCCAGTACATCCTCGGTGGCAAGAGCTGTTCCAAAGATCTTCCTTCCGGATAGGGGATCTCCACTGTAGCCGGCACCGGTACCGAGACGCGCGATCCGCACGAAGAAGGCGGCCTGGGAAAGAAAGCGATGTTCGAACCCGGAATTCTTCGGGTATCCCCAAGCCGTACCCGCCGAATCGTCACCACCGATCGCCATGTTCCACGGCCCGAACGTGCCGCACAGGTTCACCATGAACGATCCGGTACCTATACCCCCCACCGGGATTCCTCTCTTTGTCATGGACTGCCCGCTCTGAGGCTGGAAACCCTCCTGTGCCATTGCACCTGAGGCTCCCGGCGGATGATCTCCCAACGGCCTTTCCCACGCTGCGTCCGGGATCTCGGGCAAGCCTCCAGGGAGCCGCGTTGGTCGCGACCGGCCCGGCGGGCCCGCCAGCTCTGCTCCGACGATACCTCCTCCTACGGCGCCGGCCAGTGCCACGAGCGGCAGCGCACCCAGGATCTGGCGCCTGGTCGCCTTTAGCGCGCCCTCCTCCTCAGGCGCTTCGCTCCCCTTCCCGGTATTGCGCCCCCCTACGTCCACCTTGCCCGGGTGCTCTTCCTCCTCTACTCCCTCGCCAGAGTGCCCCTCGGACCCATCGCCCTCTTCCGGTTCTCCTTCATCTTCCCCTCCCCGCTGCTCCTCCTCCACCCTGCGTTCCTTCACCGCCGCGCCCCGCTCACGCCCGCCCGCGTCCATGGCCCGCCTGCCTGTCCGACTCTGTTCCGGCTCATCGCCCGTCTCGTCTGCCGCTATTCCCTCCGGCGGTCCGGCCGGTCGCTTTTCCGGTGCTCCAGCGGGCCGATTAGTCTTTGGCGCTCCACTAGGTTGATTAGCCTGCTGCGCTCCACCCTGTCGCTTAGCCTTTGGCGCTCCACCCTGTCGTGCTCTACGCGCAGGAGGGCGGCGGCGGCGCTTCCCGGTCACCGGCTACCAGTCACGGATGGTTCCAGGGCTGAAGGGCCAAGTAGTACGCCCGGGTTGAGGATGCCTTCCGGATCCAGAACAGCTTTCACCGACCTCACGCCGGCCAGGAATAGCCGTGGCGCCTCTTCGCCGTAGTGAGCGCTGTGAACCCGGCCAACAGCATGATGGTGCGTGATCGTTCCTCCGCCGGCAGATACGGCATGCGATGCAGCATACTTGACCCGGTCCCAGCATTCCACCTCACGCCCGCGCGGCGCACGGGCGACAACCGTGAAATAGGGAGCCGGCCCATCGCTATATGCGTGGGTGATCCTGCAGGTCACCACCGCCGGCTCGGCACCGCACGCTTTCAGTTCCTGCTCTACGGCCTCCGTAACCGAGGCATGGAGGCGCGAGAATCGATCCCACGTAACAGCGGTCTCGAAGGTCTCCACCAGGGCGCCCAGCCGGACCATCGCATCCCGCAAGTACGGAGCCCGGATGAAGGAGTCACGCCACCTCCCGGACGTGCCGGACGTTCCGGGCGCTCCTCCGCCAGCACTTCGGCCCCGGCCCCCCTCCTTGTCGCCGCCCCCGTGGCCTCCCCCGCCACTGCGGCCATCGCCTCCTCTACTGCTGGCCCCTACCGCACCCGGCCTCCCTTCAATCAACTGCCAGTCCGCCTCTGACGTCCCGCCGGCCCCTTCGAGCAATTCGCTGGCAGCTCGCGCCAGCGACGCCACCGGGTAGCCCGCCGACTCGAATGCCACAAGCATCACTGCATGAGAACCGTCTCCCGCCTGGTTGATCAGAGCCTCGGCTGCGTCGACGACCCGGCAGTTCGAGGGACGCAAGCCCGACTGCACGAGCAGGCGCAACGCCTCGGTGCCGTCCTCGAAGGTAGGGAATGCGTACGAACACCGCGCCCTGAAGACGGGCCTCCCCATCACCCTCACCCAGGCACTCGTAATGACTCCCAGAATCCCCTCCGAGCCAGCTACCAACCGGTCCGGAGAGGGTCCCGCGCCCGATGCCGGAAGGCGCCGCGTCTCGATCAGGCCTGCCGGCGCGACCATCCGTACCGACTCGACGAAGTCCTCGATATGGGTCTCACCGGTGGCGAAGTGCCCTCCCGCCCTTGTGGCGATCCATCCCCCCAGCGTCGAGCGCGAAAAGCTCTGAGGGAAATGCCGCAGCGTCAACTCCTCCTTCCCGAGCCCCCGTTCCAACTCCGGTCCGAGGCAGCCGCCTTCGATCCGAGCGGAGCACGACATCCGGTCAATATCCTGAACCGCGTTCATGTAGGCGAGGTCCAGCGAAACGGTACCCCGGTACTCTTCCCCCACGTCCGGCTCGATGCCACCGACGACGCTGCTACCGCCACCGTACGGTATCAACGCGACGCTCTCCGAACTGCACCAGTCCATCGCCCTCGCCACATCCGCCTCGCTCCTCGGGAAGAAGACGAAATCCGGCGGGTGCTCGAGCACCCCGCTGAGCGACCGGACAACGTCCCGGTACGAACATCCATACGCGTGCAACGCCCTGGCGAAATCGTCCGTTGCAGCCTGCCCGGCCAGTGTCTCCGGCGGCATGCACCTCGGCTCGGCCAGCCGGAGCCCACCGACTGCCGGCACTTCGGCTACAGTTCCGTCAAGCCCGAGAAGAGCACCCGCCGTCGAGCGAAGCCGGGCAATATCGCTGTCGCCGAGCTGCCCGGCCTCGTAACCCCATCCCCACCAGCTCCTCGATCTCCATTCACTCTCGACCTGAGCGTCGTGCCGCCCGGCCGGCACGCCTCCTTCGATCATTGCCCTCTCGCCGCCTTCAGCAACAGGTCCTCGAATGCCTCTCTTCGCTTCTCGTCCGCAAGGATCGGATCCAGCCGATCCCGCCGGAGGTAGAAGCTGTCTACCACCTCGTCACCGATCGTCGATACACGAGCGCGGGTCACATCAAACCCGCTGTCGTACAGCACCTTGGTCAGCCGGTAAAGCAGCCCGACCGAATCGGACGCATGCACCTCCACCACGCCATCCTCGGCGGAAGCGTCCGGATCTATGCTGACAGCGAATACAAGCTCACCCGCTCTCGTAGACCTCGCCCGCCCGTAAGCCTGCTCCCGTTTTGCCAGTTCCACCTCGGCTTTCAACTCGCCCGATATGACCGCGTCAATCTCCTCTGCAACCATTTCCCATTCCGGCCAGTCGCCGATACGACGCTCGATCACGAAGCTGTCGATAGCCACATCGCCGATTGAACTGATGTCAGCCGATCTCACGTCAATGCCCCGCATCGCCAGTACCGCGCTGATAGCCGAAATCAGCCCCGGCCTGTCACTCGACTTGACCATAACTCGTGAAATCCCGGCATCCTCGATGAACTGGACAGACGTCGACGAAACCTGCGAGGGCACTGCCGCCTCCGTCTCTACCGCCTGGGACGTGGCCGCCGCCTCTGCCCGAACCGCCGCTCTCCTTGGGTGCACCACGGCACCGCTGCCATCCGGCGACGTAGCGGCCTCACCGCCGGAGGGTTGCTCCATTCGCCGTGCAACGTTCTCGACCAGCCGGTCGATGAGATGCTCCTTCCAACCCCCCCAGGCTGACGGACCGGTAGACTCGCCATCGGCCTTCGCGATCACCCTCGCCATGGAGAGCATCCCCGGATCGGCGAAAGCCGTGACGACCTTCTCCCAGGTCACCGGATCTTCGACATCCCGCCGGGTTGCAAGTTCAGGAAGGACCAGATGGTGCCGCACAAGGGTGGACACCATCGACACCTGAGGCTCCTTCATCCCCATGGCGGTACAAGCCCTGCGTGCCGCCGCCGCGCCGACCCTGCTGTGGTCCCCGCCGAGGCCCTTGCCGATGTCGTGGAAAAGAGCCGCTGTAAGCAACACAACCCTGTCTGCAATAGGCCCTTTGTATTCTGCAGCCCGAGCGGCGGTCTCGATAAGATGCCTGTCGACCGTGTATCTGTGATAGGCGTTCCTCTGGTGGAGATTGACAACGTGCTCCCACTCGCTGATGCAGCCCGACAGGATACCCTCCTGGCTCAGCTGCTCCAGAGGGCGGGTCGCGGCCGCGCCGCACTCGAGCAGTCTCATGAATGCCACTTGAACCTCCTCCGGCCAGGGAACTTCAGTCGCCGTAACCGACTTGCCAAGCTCGAAGAGGGTCCCGCGAGCTATCGGCAAGTCCCGCTGGGCAGACACTGCAGCAACCCGGAATGCAAGGCTTGCCGAGCCGGCCGAACCAGGGTTGTTCACGTGAACCACTTCGCGATAGGTGAGCACCTCGGACGACACCTCGAGCACGCCGACATCGTCTCCCACCGGAACAACGGAGCCTCGCGAAGTATCGTGCCGCCGTGGAGCGCCATGCGGTGCCCGGCGCCGGCCCCGGCGCCACCTGAACAGTCCGGCTGCCGAGTTGCCATGGCCGGACCTCCTCAGGCTTCCCAGCCGGAACAGTATGTCCTCGTAGGCACCGGTCACCGCCCGGCCCGCTCTTGCCACAGCGACCATGAGCTCATCAGCCGACCGGAACCCGAGCTGTCCTGCCACGCCTTCCTGCTCCTGCAGCAGGAGCCTGTCGCCCGGACGATCCGCGTACCTCTGCAGATCTACCCTCGCGGCCGCAAGCAACTCATGATGCCTCCCGAGCCGCCCTGTGTCGGCGGCACGGCTCAGATGCGAATCAATCATCTCGAAGCACGCAATCGAGGTCAAGTCCCTCAGCCCCCCGGCGGCCTCTTTCAGGTCCGGTTCGAGGAGGAACGCCAGCTCACCGAAGTGCTCGCGCCTTGCGGAATCAGCCGACAAGACCCCTTCCAACAGTGAGGCGGCCTCCCGCCGCCAGAGAGCCCGGACCTCATTGCAGGCAGCTTCGGCCAGCGACCTGCTTCCCGCGATCTGCCGAGCCGTCAACAGCCCCAGCAGCACTCGTGGATCCTCACTCGCCGCAGATATCATCTCCGCTGGCGTCCTCACCGAATGATCGAGCTTGATGCCCTCGTCCCATATCGGGTACCAGATCGCGTTGGCAATCCCTTCCACGTCGCCGCCACCGGCATGGACAAGTACGACATCGAGATCACTGCCGGGATACAGCTCGCCGCGGCCATAGCCCCCCACGGCCAGAAGCGCCACGGATCCAACGCTCACTGGGCCGGCTTCCGCCAGCGCCTTGCCGAACAGCTTACCCAACCACCGATCCGCCTCGGAAGCATATGCGCGGCACCACGCAAGCCCGTCGAGGTCCTCTCGCGCTGCAAGACCGTCCCTCACGCCCCTGAGAGCACCGTTTCCTGCACGCACGGCCCCATGCTACCGGACCGTCCCGACACAACAGGTATCCCCCTTAACCCCCTCGACCACCTCCTCGTCCGACCATCGCCTCCGGTACCAGACGGCTCGTCGGAAAGAGAGCGTCACCCACGATATGTCCATCCACGCCATACGCTACAGCGCATTGTGCAGTCCCCCGAGGACCAAGAGGTCGCTCTTGTCATGTGCCCCGTCCTACGGAGCAGGCACCAAAGGAACAAAGGGCGCGGACTTCCGGCCGGCATTCGCTTTGCCGCTCCCGCCGGGGCAGTCTTAGTCTTGTTGCCATGCGCTTCAACGACTACGAAGACTTTCAGCACATCCGCTTCGACAAGCGACCCGACGGGGTCCTTGTCGCCACCCTCAACCGGCCCGATACTCTCAACTCCGCCAACGTCCGACTCCATAGGGAGTTCTCGGAGCTATGGGAGATCATTGACAACGACGACGACGTGAAAGTTACCGTAGTGACAGGAGCCGGCAAGGCGTTCAGCGCCGGGGGCGATCTCGAGATGATCGAGGAGATGGCGAAGGATTACGACGCCATGCTCGTCCAGTTGAAGGACGCAGCGGCGGTGGTGGAGAAGGTCATAGGAGCACGCAAGCCGATCGTGTCCGCGATCAACGGCGTCGCGGTGGGCGCCGGGCTGGCAGTTGCCCTTCTGGCGGACATCAGCATCATCGGGGAGTCAGTCCGCCTGACCGATGGCCACCTCAGGCTTGGTGTAGCTGCCGGTGACCACGCGGTAGTGGCATGGCCCCTCCTGTGCGGGATGGCGAAATCAAAGTACTACCTCATGACCGCAGACTTCATTGACGGCCGGGAGTGCGAGCGTATCGGTCTTGTCTCGATGGCAGTACCCGACAACCAGGTCCTCGACAAGGCATTGGCAGTCGCCGGGCGACTGGCAAATGGCAGCCAGCTTGCCCTCCAGGCGACGAAGCGTGCGCTTAACGGCTGGTACAAGCAGGCCTTGCCTGCGTTCGGGGAATCGCTCGCTCTTGAAATGCTCTGCTTCCTCGGAGGAGACGTCCCCGAGGGCGTAGCCGCCATCCGCGAGAAACGTCCTCCCTCGTTCCCCTCGGCCGCCCAGAAGGCCTAAAGCCTCAGGTCTCAGCAGGCCGGCGATCAAACCGGATCAAGGTTGGCCGTACGCGATCGGATCACCCACCCAATCGATCGATGTGACCAGAATCCCGTACTGCTGATCGGCGGCCTGAACGACCTGACCGCCTCCTATGTAAAGCGCCTCGTGACCCGGCTGCCCGCCACCGTCGGACGAGTAGTAGAAGACGATATCGCCCGGCTGGAGCTGCGACGCCGAAATCGAGGGAACGCTGTCGTACTGCGCCACCGAGTAGTGAGCAAGTGAAACGCCAGCCTGCGCCCACGCCCACATCACAAGCCCCGAGCAGTCGAATCCGACTGACGGGTTCGCCCCCCCCCAGACGTACGCCTTACCGACCTGGGCCATCGCGGCTTGGACAGCCACAGCCGCCTGAGCGGCAAACCCGACCGGGGGCGGACCTGAATAGATCCCGCCGGCCCCCCCGGAACCCCCCGAGCCACTGACCGGACCCTGCGCCGCCTGCTGTGCTGCCTCCGCAGCCCGTTGAGCGGCCAGCTGAGCGGCGGCGGCGGCGGCGGCGGCCTGCTGTGCTGCTATCTCCTCCTGCCGGATCTTTTCCAGCTCCCCGAGGTTGCTTCTCACCTTGTTAAGAAGAGCCACAGCGGTGTTGGCCTGGGCCTGCGCGGCGACCTTGTCATTATTGAGGATGACGAGCACCGACTGGGCATGCGACTTCTCCACGCGGAGGCTCTTTTCCATACGCGTGATCCCATGAGCCTCGTTCGCATACCGGTCCATAAGCCCGGACAGCACCGATCCCGCCACATTGTCGAGCTCCGTCCGCACCATGTACGTGTTCTCATTCGAATCGAATAGAGCCCCCAGTGAGGACGCGTCAGATCCCTCTCCGATGTACGCGTCGATTGCCGCCTGCCTGAGGCGGTCCTTCGTCTTCGCCTGGTTGGTCTCCGCCTGGACCAGAGCGGCCTGGGCGGCGTTCAGCTTGGCCACTATCGCCTGATAGTCCGTCTGCTCCTGATCGTACTTGCTCGACAATGCATGCAAGTTGGCTTCATCTGCAAGGTACTCCTGGTCGAGCTGCGCCATCTGGGCCTTGTCGCCCGCAATCGTCGGCGCTGCAGAGGCTCGATCGACCGTCATCGCCACAAGAGGCACAACAGCTGACGCAGTGATCAGCAGCGATCCGATTGCCGCGAATACGACCCTTGCATGATGGCGATCCATTGCCAGGACACCGCGCCCGGGAGCCTCCCGGTTGGAAGTCCGCATAACTCTGCCTAGAGTACTGCAGGCACATACCGAGATGCAAGGATCGACGACCCACCAAGTCCCGAGAAGGAGGGAATCAACCCCGGCCGGCACTCCGCTGAGCGACCCGCTGTTCCAGTAACCCGATCAGGCTGTCCGGCTGGGTAGCTGCTACCCTCACGTGCCGGTTCTCCTGCTCGCCGTAGAAGGTGCCTGGACTCACCACGACGCCGAGATCCTCCGCCAGCAAACGCGCCAGAGCCCAGGCGTCTTCGATGTGATCTGGCACCGCTGGCCACAGGTAGAAGCCGCCTGCCGGCAGGTCGGCCGACAGGCCTATAGAGTCGAAAACCCGGCAGAGTCTAACCAGGCGCGCACGGTAGATCTCCCGCTGGGCAGCGGCGTGCTCGTGGGCAGCAAGGGCCGCGGCAGCTGCACCCTGGACCGGACCCGGGACCATCAGCCCCGCGTGTTTTCTCAGCTCTGACAGCGAGCGAACGAGGCTGGGGTCGCCCGCGTAAAAACCGGCTCTCAACCCGGCGGCACTGGAGCGCTTCGAAACCGAGTGCACGGCGACCACACCCTCCATGCCCTGTTCCAGGATTGTCTCCGGCCGGCCTTCCCAGGTCAGCTCCACGTAGCACTCGTCCGAGGCTACCAGAACACCCCGCTCCCTCCCCCAACGGGCGCAGGCCTCGAGATCCGTAAGCGCTCCCGTCGGGTTCGCCGGGCTGTTGATCCACAGAACCACAGCCCGGGCGGCATCCTCATCGCTGATCGTGGAGACATCCAACCCGCCCCTTTCGTCGGCGGCTACCGGTACCGCCCTCATCCCCGCCAGTAGCGCTCCCACCGCATAGGTCGGATACGAGATCTCCGGATAGAGAACGGTGTCCCGCTCCACGCGCCGCGGGCGCAGCCATCCGGACAGCGCCAGCATGCCGGGCAACCCTGCTATCAGCTCCTTCGTTCCGATACTCGCCGCGACCACCGCGGGATCGATCCGCACGCCGAAACGCCGCTCCATCCATGCGGCCGCGGCCGATCTGAACTGCACGGACCCGGCTGAGGCCGGATATGGCTCCACGCCGGTCGCCTCGGCAAGGCTGGCTCTGACGCCTGGAGGTGCCGGGTCCACGGGAGAGCCCACCGACAGATCCACCATCCCGCCGGGCAATTTCGCGGCTAGTTCCCGAAGTTCGCCCAACTGCTCGTACGGATATCTTCCGAGAACTGGATCGGTCCGGGGTTCGTCAGCAACCACCGGACGCCTCTTCCGCCATGGGTATATTCACGCGGTATCCGACCCCGAATCCGGCGCCCGCACCGTCGAAAAACCCGCGGAGAGCGGCAACCAGGGCTCCCATCCCCGTCCCCGTAACAGCCGATACGACAACCGACCGCTGCGCGCTCCTTGCAATGGCCATAGCCCGTTTCCGGTCCAGATCAGCCTTGTTAACGACCAGAAGCCGCGGTAGCTCGCCAGCCCCGATCTGGAACAGCACCTTTTCAACGACATCAATCCTCTCACGCGCATCCGGGTGTGATCCGTCGACGACATGCAGTAACGCATCGGCTTCCGTCGCAACCTCCAGGGTAGACCGGAACGCATCCAGTAGCTGTACGGGGAGGCTTCTCACGAACCCGACGGTGTCTGAAAGCAGCACGCTCGACCCCCCCGGCAGGGAGAGCCGCCTGGTCCTGGGATCCAGTGTCGAGAAAAGCCTGCTGTCCACCTCGACCCCGGCCCCGGTCAGCACGTTCATGACCGACGACTTGCCGGCGTTCGTATAGCCGACAAGTGTGACCAGGTTTTGGTCCGTCCGGTGGCGAAGCCTCCTCTGGCTCCTTCGGGTCGCGTCTAGTGCCTTGAGCTCCCTCTCCAGGTGACCGATCCTCTGAAGTAGCCGGCGCCTGTCAACTTCGAGGCGCGTCTCACCGGGACCGCGCGTCCCGATCCCTCCGGCCTGCTGGGACAGGCTCAGTCCCTTGCCCCTCAACCTTGGCAGGCGGTAGCGAAGCTGCGCCAGCTCGACCTGTATCCGGCCCTCCCTGCTCTTGGCATTCTGGGCAAAGATGTCGAGTACGACCGCGCAGCGATCGATCGCGCTCCTCCTCAGCACCTTCTCCAAGTTCCACTGCTGGGCCGGGCTCAGCTCGCAATCGAAGACAACCGTGTCCACGTCCAGCTGCTCCGAAACCACGTGCAGCTCCTCGACCTTGCCCCGCCCGACATAGGTCGCCGGGTCCGGCCGATCCCGGCGCTGCACCATCCTCCCCACCACTGCCGCGCCTGCCGTCTCGACGAGCTGCGCCAGCTCGTCCAGGCTCTCGTCCACGTCCCGGCCGCGCACCTGGGGCAGCTCGACCCCGACGAGCAGGATCTTCTCCGGGACTTCACGCTCGATGAGCGCGGTCACGGCACGTGTCCATCCCCGAGATCCGCCCTGCCCGCCTCCCCCATCAGTGGGTCCACCCTCGCCTCGAGAACCGCCCGGCTGATATCCACAACGGCAACCTCTCTCACCGGCCCCGACAGGGTAGCACTACCATCATCGGCGAGACCCACCTCGGCCAGCCCCCCCTCGCTCTTGATGACAACGTCCGGTCCCCCGGCTCCCACCAACCTGGCGGCGGCGGCCACGGCCACCGCTCCCGTCCCGCACGACAGCGTGCGGCCCGCGCCTCTCTCGAAAACAACCATCTCGACCGCCTGCGCGCCCCCTGCGTCGATCTCCCAGCAAAGCTCGATGTTCACCCCTCCGTGAAACAGGTGGGCCACTTTGCCCTCGACCTCCTCGAGCTCGTCCTCGAAGGCGGGACCGCCCCAGAGCACGAGATGCGGATTGCCCACATTGGCGAAGAAAGGGCGCCTCTCCGTGGCCCGGAGGATCGCCTCCCGATCCACGGGAAGTTCCTCGGTGATCCGCACGGTACCCATCCCGGCCACGGCAAAGCCCTCGCCCGGGAAGTCACCGTGGCTGTAGGTAACGTTCCGCTCTCCCGCACCCGTCTCGACTACCAGCCTCAACGGATCCGGATAGCCGCGGCCGGCAATCATGCGACTAATCGACCCGGAATCACCGGTGCCACCCTCTTGAGCGGCGGCCGTACCATCACGGGCCCCGGTTGCCACGGCAAACGTCAGGTACACCGCCTGAGCTAGGCAGCGAATGCCGTTGCCGCTCATCTCTCCTCTGGAGCCGTCTGCGTTCCACAGTTCCATCCGCACCCGCACGTGCGAAACTTCCGAGTCGTCCACCCGGCTGGCTGCGACAATACGATCCGTAAACGCCTCGAGGTCAGACCCGGACGCCTCCGGAATGCTCACCCTGATCAGGCCGTCCGCACCCACCCCGAGCCTCCGATCGCAGACCCACCGAACCAACCCCTCCCCAATGGCCTCGTCGCGCCGGGGATCGAATAGCACGAGGAAGTCGTTGCCGTTCCCCTCGTGTTTCCTGAGAATGACCACCGGCCTGGTTCCCGCTCCCTGAGAAGCCCCGGCATCCGGTTGTGGCGCCTCGAGCATCTGCCACGTCCTCACAGCGTCGTCACCAACGCATCCGGGAGTTGTCGCCGCAAACTCTTGGCCGCCTGTGATCCTTCAGGCGTCGGCGCTTCCCGCCAGAGATTGATCACCTGGCACGCGAGGTCGCCAGAGCTGTCCAGCCAGGTGATCCTCGGGTCACGCCTGAACCACGACCACTGCCTCCGCCCGTAATCCCGCGTCCGGGCAACCGCAGAGTCGATCGCCTCGTCGAGGGTAAGACGCCCTTCCAGATGTGCGAGCAACTCCCGGTAACCGAGCGCCTGGCGCGCCGTACGGGACAACCCCTGCGGAAGCGACGCCAGCATGCGCACCTCGTCAAGCAGCCCTGCCTCCATCCATGAAACGAACCTTTGAGCGATAATCTCATCGTACCGGGCTCGGTCCACAAGGGGAATACCCACCATCGCAAACCGGGAATTCGCCTTGTACTCCATGAGCCCCGGACCGAACGACGAGAACGGCCTCCCGCTGCCGAGCGTAACCTCCAGCGCACGCACTACGCGCCGTACGTTCCCGGGCAGGATCCTCTCCGCAGCTAGCGGATCCAGCTCGCACAGCCTGGAATACAGCTCCGCCGCTCCCGATGGACCTTCAGCCTCCTCGCTCAGCTGTCCAGCGATCGGCGGGTACCTTGGCGGTATCTCGAGGCCGTCTACCACCGCACGAAGGTACAGCCCCGTACCCCCGGCAAAGATCGCGCGCCGTCCCCTTGCCTCGATATCCGCCAGCGCCGCCAGCGCCGCCTGCCCGAAGCGGGCAACCGTGTACTCCTCCCATGGGAAGGCCACGTCTAGCAGGTGATGCGGGACCGCGTCCCGTTCGGACGGGGGCGGTTTGGCCGTACCGATGTCCATGTAGCGATATACGCACATCGAGTCGACCGAGACGATCTCCACGTCGCCGCAGCGCCGGGCAAGATCGAAGGCGAGACGGCTCTTGCCTGATCCGCTCGGGCCCACCAGGGCCAGGTGAGGCCCGGTCACGCCCCGGCCAGCATGCCCTTCAGGTGATGGGGACCGGCTCCGGTGATCCTGACCGTTATATAATCGCCAGCCGACACGGCCGCGACACCGCCGGACAGGTTATCCGCGCTGGACTCTTCAGCATCTCCCGATAGGCTGCTGCTACCGACGCGGCCCGCAGCTGAGACGGCGAAGTGAACAAGCTTTCCCTGCCGCGTGCGGCCGACGGCAGCCGGCGCGTCCGCGACCCGCTCCACCAGAACCTCCTCGATCATGCCGATACGGGACTCATTATGCTGCAGCGCCGCTCTCTCCACGACCGCCAGAAGCCTGGTGAAACGATCCCGCACGACGGCCGGGTCGACAAACTCCCCCGCCATCCCCGCTGCAGGCGTGCCCGGGCGGGGTGAGAAATTAAAGGTGTAGGCAGAGTCGTAAAACGCCTCCGCAACGACCTCCAGCGTGCAGGCGAACTCGTCTTCCGTCTCTCCGGGAAACCCCACGATCAAGTCGGTCGTGACTCCGAGATCCGGGATCACCGCTCGAGCGCTTGCCAGCTTCTCCAGGTATCGAGCGGCCGTGTAACCCCTGTGCATCCTGGCAAGCACCGTGTCCGACCCGGACTGCAGCGGCAGATGCAGCTGCTCGCACACGCTCTCCACTTCGGCCATCGCCTCGACCGTCTCCGGGCGCAAGTCCTTCGGATGCGGGCTCGTGAACCTGATCCTTCTCACGCCCTCGACGCTCCCAACGCGCGCCAGCAGCTCCGCGAACAGCGGAGAGCGCCCCGTAATGTCCCTGCCATAAGAGTTCACGTTCTGGCCGAGCAGGGTCACCTCGGTGACCCCGGTCACCGCCAGAGCCTCGACCTCCTCGACAATGCTCTCCATTGGCCGGCTCACCTCGCCGCCACGGACCATAGGGACCGTGCAGAAGGTGCATGAGTTGTTGCAACCCTGCTGTATGCTCACGAACGCCGAGAACCGCTGTTCGGTCGCGGGAGGGAGGTTCCACACCGGTTCGCCGATCTCCCGGGGCGCCACCCGAAGGCTCACCCTCTTCGACGCCGAGACTCCGCCGAGTATCTCGACAGCCGGCAATCCGTCGCGCTCCCGTTGCTCCAACAGTCCGGGGATGGCCCCGAGGTTGTGCGTACCCACGACCACGTCAACGAAAGGAGCCCGCTCGAGCACCGCCGCTCCCTCTCGCTGTGCCAGGCAGCCGCCGACAACGATACGCATTGCCGGGTTGGCTTCACGCAGGCTCTTGAGCTGCCCCAGGTAACCGTAGAGCTTGTTGTCCGCGTTCTCCCGGATGCAGCAGGTATTCACGAACAGGACATCAGCAGACGGTACTTCGCCGGCGGGCTCGAGCCCGTGGGACTCGAGAAGGCCCGCAACCCGCGCCGAGTCGTGCTCGTTCATCTGGCATCCGAAGCTCCGGATACGGAAGGTGCGTGCCACGGATCCACCCTACAACCGGCACCGGCACGCTCAGGATCGGCGGTCGCGAGTACCCCCGGCGCGACGAAGGCCCGCGGACATCCGAGTGAGGCAGACACCGGTGGACGAGAAGGTCCGCTGTACCGTCGAAAGGAAGGCATGGCGAAGCACGACCACCCTCCGAGGAAGGCCGCGGCCCAACGCTCCTTCGGCCGGCAACCCTATCCGCTGGGGATGTCAACTTTCGGGAGCGCGGGAGCGCATATCCACGAGCTCGTCAGGGGTCATGAGAACGGCACGGGCCTTGGAGCCCTCAGAAGGACCCACGACGCCCTTACGCTCGAGGAGATCCATAAGCCGTCCGGCCCGCGCGAAGCCGACCTTCAACTTGCGCTGGAGCATAGAGGTCGAGCCAAGCTGGGCGTTGACCACGAGCTCCATAGCGGCACCGAAGAGCTCGTCGTCGTCGCCGGTCTCCTTGGCGGCAACGCCCTCGCTGCTCGTGCCATCGATACCCGCTACGTACTCCGCGTCCTTCTGCCGCCTCCAGTGGGCCACTACAGCCCGCACCTCCTCGGGGCCTACCCAGGCACCCTGGACTCGACGGGGAACGGACGAGGATGCGGTGACCATGAGCATGTCGCCCTTGCTTACCAGGCGCTCGGCGCCGGGTGCATCGAGGATAACCCGGCTGTCAGCCAGTGACGAGACGGCAAAAGCCATTCGCGAGGGTATGTTCGCCTTTATCACGCCGGTGATTACATCGACCGATGGGCGCTGGGTTGCCAGCACCAGATGGACGCCGACTGCACGCGCCATCTGGGCAATCCTGCAGACGGAATCCTCCACGTCCCGGGCGGCGACCATCATCAAGTCGTTCAGCTCATCGACGACGACGACGATAAAGGGGAGCGGCTCGAGATCAGCTGCGTCCTCGTTGCCGCTCTGGAACAGGGCGGCCTCGTTGTAACCCGTGATGTCACGGGCGCCGATCCCAGCAAGCAACTCGTAGCGCCTGTCCATCTCCGCCACTGCCCAGGCTAGGGCATTTGCCGCCTTCCGCGGGTCGACGACGACATCGGTGAGCAGGTGCGGCAACCCGCTGTATGGACCGAGCTCAACGCGCTTCGGGTCGACGAGAATCAGGCGCAACTGGTCCGGAGAGGCTTTGAGGACGAGTGCGGTCAGAAGCGAGTTGATGCAGGAGGACTTCCCGGATCCGGTGGCTCCCGAGATCAGTACGTGGGGCATGTCGGCCAGGTTGACCAGCACCGAGCGGCCGGAGATGTCCCGACCGATCGGAACACTGAGCGGGTGCGATACCTTCCCTGAGTCCTTGCCGTAGTAGAGATCGCCGAGTGTCACGAGCTCGCGTTCACGGTTGGGCGCCTCGATGCCTATTGCTGACTTGCCAGGTATCGGAGCGAGTATCCTGACGTCAGGGGATGCGAGGGCGTATGCGATGTCCTTGGAAAGGCTCGTCACGCGGGCCACCTTCACCCCTGGCCCCAACTCGAGCTCGAAGCGGGTAACCGTGGGACCTACGGTGAAGCCGGAGAGTCTCGTGTCAACTCCGTGAGAGGAGAGCGTCGCCACAAGGGAGCGGCCGATTGCCTCGACCTCGCGCTTGTCGAGGGTCACCGGCTTGGACCGGGCAAGCAGGCTCAGCGGGGGCAGCCGCCATTGCGGGTGCCCTCCGGGGCGGACCGGGGAACTGTGCGCGCCGCCTGAAGGAGCACCGGTATCGCCGTCACGCCAGAACTGTCCCTGGATATCCTCGATGGCGGTCGGTACGAAGGTGCCGGGGGCGCCTTCGCCATAGGGAATGCCAAGGTCGTTAGAGGATCCTACGCCGTCCGTTGAGACCGAGCCGCCCGTGCCGTCCTGGCGCCGTACTGCCCCCGATGGATCCATAAAGTCTGGAGAGGTTCGATCACGACCCGGGATGCCGGCCACGCCAGCGATGTCCCCGGTTTCCGGCCACAGTTCGGTACCGGACGGCATCGCTGCGTCCAAGGGAGATTCCACGTGACGGGAGGGTTCGTCGCCGGGGGGCATCCCAGGCGGTGTCAACGCGGAGGCGTCGCTGGCAGGGGGGACGGTCAGTCGCGACCATGTGCGGCACGTGCTGCGAACAAGCTCCCTGATTGGTCGCCCGCCCGCGAGAAGGATCCCTCCGAGGGCAAGCGCTACGAGCACGGTAACGGCGCCGGCGTTGCCCATGCCAGCCCGCAGCGAACCGCCGAGGGCGACCCCTGTCCAGCCCCCCGAACCCGCATGGACGCGCTGCGATGCTGTGAGGCCGGGAAGACCTGCCGCCACGTCGGAGAGTCCCGAGACGGCGACGACGATCATCGACCACGCTACGAGCTGGCGGCGACCAGCTCTGCCGGTTCCGGTTCGCGGGATGGCGAGAGCGATCGCTGCGGCAGCTAGAGGTAAGGCAAAACGCGCTACCCCGAGAAGGTCGCCAAGACCGGAACGCACGTAGTGGCCCGCAGGGCCGAGAGGTCCCCCATAAACAGCTATGGCGGCAAGTAGGGAAATCGTACCCAACCCTATCGCTCCGACATCCATCGCGAGACGATGAGTTGTGCTCACCTCGATCGGGCCGGATGTACCCTCCCGGCTGGCAGGAGAGGTTGGGGCGCGGCGTCCTTTCGCGGTGCCGATCGCAGTAGATTGGCGCCCTTTCGGGGCGGCGACAGCGATAGCAACGGACGACCGGGACCTGGACGGCGCGGGGCGTCCACGCCGGGATGCCTGCCCGCCCTTCGACGGAGGGGCTTGCCTGCGCCGTGACGATCCTGGTCGCGAGTTGGCCCGCGGCGGAGCCGAGCCGTTGTTGTGTTTGAGGGGCCCGGTCCTTCTGGCACGCGCCGGAGCTGTAGCCATCAAGAGCTCCTGGGGGTAGCAGCGGCCCGATCCGTCAGAGGAGTCATGTGTATCATTATAAATTACACGGGTGTCAGTATGTGGGCACCGCTGCCGCCGGGCGAGGTGACCGTCGGGCCAGCCGCAGCGCCGGACCAGCAATACCTGCCGGTGGAGCGGTGACAAGCTATGCTCTGCGGTACATGGCTAACGGGACACCGGTGTAGGGCGCAATGCGTGAAAACGTGTACGCCGTGAACACGCCGGTGGGTGCAGTTGCAGGCGCGCGTCGTCGGCAAACCGGCGGGCCGCAGGCCGTTCGCGCTCCGGGACGGCAACCCGGGTCAGCGGGTCAACGCAGGCCAGTGGCTCAACCCGGGTCAGCGGGTCAACGCAGGCCAGTGGCTCAACCCGGGTCAGCGGGTCAACGCAGGCCAGTGGCTCAACCCGGGTCAGCGGGTCAACGCAGGCCAGTGGCTGGGCGGGAATGGTCACGGCTGGTTGTGCTGGGGATTCTATTGAGCCTTGCCGTCGTGGCGACAGACCGGATGGCCGCGCCGGTTCCAGATGCCGTGGTGCACCGACTCTCCGGGCCCGATGTGCAGCGGCTGCCTGCAGTAGTTGCCGGCGTGTCTCCCGGCAGGCTTGCCGCTCTACCCTGGCCAGCGACCGGCGGGGGAGCCGTGGGACTGGCGGGGGTCGGGCTCGTGGCAGCGGGGGGGGATTCCAACGCTGTTCCCATAGCGAGTGTCACGAAGATGATGACTGCCGACATCGTCCTCGCCGACCACCCGCTCGCCGGCCGTTCAGGTGGTCCGGAGATCAGGATGACACAGCAGGACGTGGATATCAACTACGAGGACGAACTGCGCGACGAATCCAACGTGCCGGTGTCGGATGGTGAGAAGCTGACGGAGCGCCAGGTGCTCCAGGGACTTCTCGTGCATTCGGCCAACAATCTGGCGGATACGCTCGCTCGCTGGGACGGCGGATCCGTACCGGCCTTCGTTGCCAGAATGAACCGGGAGGCGGCTTCACTCGGCCTTACGAATACCCGGTTTGCGGATCCTTCCGGCTATGACCCGGGATCGGTCAGCACGCCCGGTGATCTGGTGCGCCTCGCTTCGGTGTGCATGGGGAACCCGGCATTCCGGAGCATCGTCGACGAGCCGTCCGTAACCCTGCCGGTTGCCGGTCTGGTTCAGAACTACGTGAGTGCGATCGGCCGGGACGGGGTTGTCGGGATCAAGTCCGGCTTCACCAACTGGTCCCAGGGGGTCGTCGTGCTGGCCGCCGTACGCAATGCTGGGGGCCTGCCCGTCACGGTCCTCGCCGCTGTCACTGGCCAGGGAGGGATCGACCCACTCGGATCCGCCCAGGATGTGGCCCTACGCCTGATCAACGCGCTTACTCCGCTCCTGAGCGAGGACACCATCGTTCATCAGGGTGATGAATACGGCCAGATCCGGGTTCCCTGGCAGCGCGGTGGCGTTCCGGTGACTACGGCCAAGGGCATCTCTCTGGCAAGCTGGCCCGGTGCGGTGCCGTCGATATCGGTGAAACTGAATGTCCACAGGCTTCGGTGCGGGACGTTGGATTCGGGGCAGCGCATCGGGACGGTAACCGGGGCAATCGGGGGTAGCGGCGCGAGCGTACCGCTGATCGTCCGTTCAGCGGTACCCTGCCCAGCCATCCGATGGCGGCTCGCACACGACTGACGCTTGGAAGCCTTCGCGATCCGCGAGTTGATGCGGGGTTAGTCGGCGGATTTCATGGGTTTTCTGGTAAGGTGACCCCGTGCGAGCTCGCGCTCCTGCCTCCTCTGCAAATCTTGGGCCGGGTTTTGACGTGCTTGCGCTGGCGGTGGACCTCTACGTGGAAGTCGAGGTGGAGCCTGCAACAAAACTGATCGTCAGGAGCGAGGGGGAGGGCTCGGAGTTCGCAGGCGATGCCAGCCACCTGGCCGCCCAAGTGGCTATGGAGGTGAAGGGGCACGACAGGCTGGCGGTGACAGTGCGCTCTTCCATACCGGTCGCAAGGGGCCTCGGCTCGTCGGCAGCGCTTGCCGTGGCCGCCGCCGCCGCCGCGGGATCGAGTGATCCGTTGGGCGCAGGGATCCAGGTGGACGGCCATCCGGAGAACGCTGCCGCCTCCGTTCACGGAGGACTGGTCGCCGCGGCGCTCGTCAAGGGGCAGGTCAGAGTAGTCCGGTTCCCCTTTGACGAAGCACTTGCCGTCGTGGCGGCGATCCCGGAGCAGGCGGTCTCGACAAAACGGGCGAGAACGCTCCTTCCTGACATGATTCCCCGGAGGGATGCGACGTTCAACCTTGGTAGGATGGCCCTCCTGCTTGCCGGCCTCGGCGACAGGAGGCTCCTGGATCGTGAGTCGTGTGCCGACCGGCTTCACCAGGACTACCGCAACCCGTTGCTGCCGAAGGCCCCGATGATCTTGAACGCAATGATCGAGGGAGGTGGGCTTGGTGCATGCTGGTCGGGCGCCGGTCCTACGCTCATCGCGATGTGCGACAGAGGCAATGCGGCCCAAGTGGCCTCTGCCGCGGTCGCTGCAATGAAGGAAGCTTCGGTGCGAGGGGAGGTCAGGGTGCTGCAGCCTGACATGCGGGGCCTGCTGGCGGGTGACGATCTGGACTAAGATCCAACGGGCCCGCCAGGCCGCCCCGAGGCTCAGACCACCACGACGACCGGGACGATGAGCGGACGGCGGCGAGTTCGTTCGTTCACGAGCCTGCCCAGCGCGCGCCGGACATGCTTGCGGAACGTCTCGTGCTCCACCGCCCCCTCCCGGATCGCAAGCTCCACGCTCCGCCTTACGGCCTCCCGCGCATCGTCGAGCAGATCGCCGGCCTCGTCGGCATGAACCCAACCATGCGTGATGATCTCCGGCTCGCCCACAACCTCTCCGGCGTGCAGGTCGACGACAACCACGGCCATTACGACCCCCTCCTGTGCGAGCAGCCTCCTGTCGCGAAGGACGCCGTGGCCCACATCGCCGACGGTTCCGTCCACGTAGAGAAAGCTCGACGACGCTTTCCCCGCCGGCTTGATCTCGTCCCCCTGGAGATGCAGGCGCGCCCCGTCCTCCACGATGCTTACATTGCGCCGTGCGACCCCCATCCTCTCCGCCAACCTCGCGTGCGCGGCAAGATGACGTAGCTCGCCGTGAACCGGGACGAAGAACTCCGGCCTGGCAACCGACAGCAAGGTCATCAGCTCGCCCGCCTTTGCATGCCCGCTGACATGAACCTTTTCCACTCCCGTATGGACGACTTGCGCTCCCCTGCGTGCAAGGCCGTTGATCACCTTGCCGACGAACCATTCGTTTCCCGGTATCGGATGAGAGCTGAGCACGACTACGTCTCCGTCTGCGATCTTGAGAAACCTGTTCTCACCGTTCGCAAGTAGGGCTAATGCAGACATTGGCTCGCCCTGCGAACCTGTGCACAGAACGCATACAGTTCCGGGGTCGAGAAGCGGCACCTCCTCGATCGATACGAGGTCGCCCTCGGTCAGGTCCAGGGCACCGAGGGAGCGCGCCACGGTTATATTCCTCTCCATCGACCGGCCCAGCGCCGCAATCCTCCGCCCGCCTCCCCGGGCTGCCGTTACCACCTGTTGGATCCGGTGAATGTGACTTGCGAACGAAGCAACGATCACCCTAGAGCCTCGATGCTCGGCCATTACCTGCCTCAGCGCCACTCCGACGCTCGATTCCGAATCCGTGAAGCCCGGCTCATCGGCGTTCGTCGAATCGGACAGGAGAAGGCGCACCCCTTCGCCTGCCGCCAAGGCGCCGATACGTGCCAGATCGGTCGTCCGGCCATCGATCGGAGCCATGTCAAGCTTGAAATCCCCCGAGTGAAGCACCACACCCTCCGACGTGTGAAACGCCGTCGCAAAGCCCCGCGGCACCGAATGCGCAACCGGGATGAACTCCACATCGAACGGCCCTACCCTGATCCTGTCCCCATCTGCCACTTCGATCAGGCGAGCCCGTTTGGCCAGTCCCGCCTCCCTCAGCTTCTCGTGTACGAGCGCCAGCGAGAGATCCGAGCCGTATACGGGAGCATTCAACTCGCGCAGCAGGTAGGGAACGCCGCCCGTATGGTCCTCGTGACCGTGGGACAGGATCACGGCCTCGACCGACTTCGCCCTCTCGAAAAGATACGTGAGGTCCGGGAGAACCAGATCGATCCCGGGCATGTCGGGTTCCGGGAACATTACGCCGCAGTCCAGGATCACCACCCGTCCGTCCTGCTCGATGCACGCGCAGTTCCGCCCGATCTCCCCCAGTCCCCCGAGGAACGTAAGCGTTACGCCTTCGCTCAACGGCGCCTCACTCCTCCATGACAGCCGCCTCCCACCTGAGCACTGCCCGCCGGGCGGTCGTCGCTTCCCGTCTCGCGGTCAACGTCTTGCGGGTCGTCACCTCCCGTCATGGCTTCAGTTCCCATCCCGCCGTCACCTTCCATCGGGTCACCACCTGCCAACCGGCGGCGCAACTCGAACAGCTCGTCTCTCAACATCGCCGCCTCCTCGTAACGCTGCTCCCTTGCAGCGCGCTTCATTTCACGCTCGACAAGCTCCGCCTCTGCCGCCAGTACGATCGCATCGCTCTCGCCCGCTGCCGGCCGCTCCCCTGCAGCCCGCTGAGCGTCGCGGCGCTCCCAGCCCCTCTTGCCCCTCCCGAAACCGGGTGTCGATGCCCCCCTAACGGCCGCTCCGGAGCTGCCAGCTCCCCTACCAGCCAGCCTACCTGCACCGCTGTCGTCCCTCCCCCCTGGGCGTGGCGCGGCACCCCTGATCTTCTCCAAGATGTCAGTGACCGCCTTACGAATCGTAACAGGATCTATCCCGTGCTCCCGATTGTAATCCTGCTGCAGGAGGCGGCGTCGTTCGGTCTCCCCCACGGCGCGGCGCATCGAATCCGTAACCGTATCGGCGTAGAGAACCACCCGCCCCTCGACATTGCGCGCCGCCCGACCGATCGTCTGGATGAGTGACGGGCCCGATCTCAGAAAGCCCTCCTTATCTGCATCGAGGATAGCCACGAGCGATACTTCGGGCAGGTCAAGGCCCTCCCGCAGGAGGTTGATCCCCACGAGCACGTCGTACTCACCGAGCCTCAGGTCCCGGATGAGCTCGATCCTTTCGACAGTATCGATGTCCGAGTGCATGTAGCGCACCCGCACGCCCGTATCCGCCAGGTATGCAGCAAGGTCCTCCGCCATCTTCTTCGTGAGAGTGGTGACGAGGACCCTGTTCCCGGACGCAACGGTCTCGTGTATTCGCGAAAGAAGGTCGTCGATCTGGCCCTGGGTGGGCCGGATCACCACATCCGGGTCCACGAGGCCCGTTGGCCTGATGACCTGTTCGACGACCTGGTCGGAGACGGACAGCTCGTAATCCCCGGGCGTCGCGGACAGGAAAATCACCTGCGGGACCTTCCCCATCACCTCGTCAAACCTGAGCGGCCTGTTGTCAAGTGCCGAAGGCAACCTGAAGCCGTACTCGACGAGCGTCAGTTTCCTCGACCTGTCCCCCTCGTACTGCCCGTGAAGCTGCGGCACGGCCACGTGGCTTTCGTCGACGATCACAAGAAGGTCCTGAGGAAAGTAGTCGAGCAGGGTGTACGGCATCTCGCCGGGAGAGCGCCCGTCAAGGTGCCTCGAGTAATTCTCGATCCCGTTGCACACCCCCACCTGTTCAAGCATCTCCAGATCGTGCTCGGTTCGCATCCTGAGCCGCTGCTCGTGAACGAGCTTCCCCTCGTTCTTCAAGTGGGCAAGCCGATCCACAAGCTCGCTCCTTATCGATTCGACAGCAATCCGCATCCGCTCCTCACCTGCCACGTAGTGCGTGGCCGGCAGGAGTGCCAGCTCCTCCAACTCCTCGATTGGCTCGCCACTAACCGGATCGAACCTCCTCATCGTGTCCACGGTGTCGCCAAATAGCTCGATACGCACCGCAGCGTCCTCGTATGCCGGATGGATCTCGATCGTGTCTCCCCTGGCGCGAAAGTGGCCGCGGGACATTACCAGGTCGTTTCGCTTGTAGCGAAGCCGGACGAAGTCCCTGAGCAGGCTGCGCTGGTCGACAGTGTCGCCCGGAGCCAGCATCATGAGGTGGTTGCGATATTCCTCGGGCGACCCGAGCCCGTAGATGCACGACACCGACGCCACTACCACCACGTCCCGCCTCATCAGCAACGAGCACGTCGCGGAATGCCTCAGCCTGTCGATCTCCTCGTTGATGGACGAGTCCTTCTCGATGTAGAGGTCGCTCGAAGGCACGTAGGCCTCCGGCTGATAGTAATCGTAATACGATACAAAGTACTCTACCCGGTTCGCCGGCATCAGATCCCTCAGCTCTGCAGCCAGCTGCGCAGCGAGAGACTTGTTCGGCTCGATAATGAGCGCAGGGCGCTGCGCCGCCTCGATAACCCACGCCATGGTAGCGGTCTTACCGCTCCCCGTGACTCCAAGAAGCGTCTGGAACCGCAAGCCACGACCGAGACCCGCAGACAACTCCTGGATGGCCGCGGGCTGATCGCCTGCCGGATAGAAGGGCGATTCCACCTTGAACCTGACTGCAGAGCCGGCAGCGACACCCGCTGTGGCGGTAGCGCCGGTCGCGGAGCCGGTAGCGGCCTCCGTCACGAGCCGTCCTTCAGTCTCGCCGCCAGATGTGCCCACAAACGTTCCACCTCCGATGCCAGCGCCGCTCGCTCGCCGCCGTTGTCGACCACCCAGTCGGCCAGCGCGAGACGCTCCTCCCGGTCAATCTGCGCCGCGACCCGTGCCCTTGCCTGCTCTTGCGCCATACCCCTTGCCGAGACCAGCCGCCTGATCGCCATCTCGACCGGGCAGTCCACTACAACGACCTCCGAAAGCCGCAGGGCCGCCCTGTGGTACGGCCTGAAGAGGGGGATCACGACGACCCCGGGCACCTTCCTCCCATCCATCTTCGCACGCCTCTCTGCGAGAACTACCCCTATCGCGGGGTGCGTGATCTCGTTGAGGGCTCGGAGAGCGCTTTCGTTGCCGAACACCGCCTCAGCCAGCTTTTCCCTCTTGATCTCGCCGTCGGGTTCCAGGACGGCCATGCCAAACCGATCTACAATCGCCGCGTAGGCGGCAGTCCCCGGAACCGTCACCTCCCTTGCGATCTCATCGGCATCAGCGATCACCGCGCCATGGGCGGCCAGCATGCCCGCCACAGTCGACTTGCCCGAACCGATGCCGCCGGTAAGCCCAATCACCACCTCGTTCAATCGGTTACTCCGTTCGCCAGCCGCGTCAACCCGCCTCCCTTGCGCCGTCAATCCGCCTCCCCACCCGGCCCCGCCAACCCACCTCTCCGGCCAGCCCTCAACGGTCTTCCGGCAATAGCAAAGAGCACCAGCGTCGAATCACCGACCTCGTTCGTCACGAAGAAGTCATCGGCCGAGAATCCCGTCGATCCACCGACGTCGCTGCGGGCAACCAGCCTGTAGGCCAGCGGCAGCAGCTTCTCGTATGCAGCTACATACCAGCTCCGCGGGATCCTGTGGCGCAGGTTGAGAACGTCGAGCGCGAGCAACCTCCTGCCCTTGCGCCGCCGCCGATCCAGATCGAGCTTGACGGCGCCAGACGCTTCGAGCCCACCGACCCAGACACTCCCGAAGTACCGGGACAGCATCGACGCCAGGCTTGTCTTCGTGAACGGGTAGAGGTGGAAAGGATTCTCGAAATCCGCCGGCGCATTCGGCGTGATCACGAAGGCGGTTCCCTCAGGCGACAGTACCCGGGCCAGCTCCGCCACATGCGGCTCCGGGTCAGCGAAATGTTCTATCAGATGCGAAGAGCATGCCCAACCGGCCAAGCCGGTTCCGACAGCACACGCGCACGCGTCCGACGCTATAACCCGCAGCCCCATCGCCGCATGGGCCTGCCGCGCCGACGACGCTGCTTGGAGGTCGTAGTCGGTTCCGACAACCTGCCTGCCCGGGCCGGTGAAACCGACCGACTCCTCGCCGGTTCCGCACCCGAAATCTACAACGAGACCCGACCCCAGGCGCGCACGCACCTCCCTGTAGCCCGCTGCATGAAGGGCCAGGAGCGAATCGGGGGTCTTCCCCACGAGAGGCCGTTCTCCGGTCAGTTGTGTCATATTCCAAAATCCTGCCCACGCGACAACCTAACATCCCCGAGGCGCCTCGCCTAACCGCGTGGCAATACTCTGCCTGCAGGCAGTATGGTCCTTCAGTGCCCGATACCTCGGCCTCGCGACAACCTGGCCCCCGGCTCGTCGAGTACGCCCTGGCCGCTGCCGTGGCCTACCTGCCGCAGATCTTCACCCGGCCCGGCAAGGTGATATCCGACACCAAGAGCTACCTCTACCTCGATCCTGCACACTTCCTCCACCAGTCGCTGTACCTCTGGGATCCATCGATCGCCGCGGGCACCGTGACGCACGAGCAGCTCGGCTACCTGTTCCCAATGGGACCGTTCTTCCTCCTAGCGCACCTTTTCCGCATCCCCACGTGGGTGGCTCAGCGCCTCTGGCTGGGCAGCATTCTCTTCGCCGCCATGGCCGGCGCACTTTACCTCGCGAAGGTCCTCGGTATGCGCCGTCCGGGCAATGTTGTAGCAGCCCTCGCTTACATGCTCTCGCCCTACTTCCTGCAGTACGCGGGGCGGGAATCCGCTCTCCTGCTCGCATGGGCCGGCTTACCGTTCATGATCGCTCTTGCCGAAAGAGCACTGGAGACGCCCGGTTGGCGCTACCCCGCCCTTTTCGCAATCGTCGTGGCGGCGGTCGGCAGCATCAACGCTACGGCTCTTCTCTACCTCGGCCTGGGTCCTGTCATCTGGATCGCCTACCGGCTTATCGTGTCGCGCAATTCGGCTCGGAATCCGCTCGCCAAGCGAGCTCCCAACGCCGCTACCAACGGTTCGACCGCCGTCGCAACGCCCATCGCGGAGCCCACTTCAGCTCCCTCCTCCCGCCCGGTTTCCATGCGCGCTGCGTGGAGCGCGGTCTGGAGGATCGGCCTCCTCTCGGCAGGCGTGTCGATGTGGTGGGCGGCCGCGCTCCGGGTCGAAGCTGTCTACGGCCTGAACGTCCTCAAGTACACCGAGACCGTCCCCGCAGTGGCGTCTGCGTCCCTGGCATCGGAGGTGCTACGCGGCCTCGGGTACTGGTACTACTACGGAGCGGGAACGAGCGGCCTCTGGGCCCCATCCTCGGGAGAGTTCACCGGCAACCTCGTGCCACTGGCATTCTCCTTCGCCGTGCCGTTACTCGCCTTCTCCGCCGCCGCTCTCTGCCTGCGCAATGGCGGTCTCTCCGAGGCCCGGCACCGGCGCTTCTTTGCTGTCATTATGCTCGTCGGGCTCGCTCTGGCCGTCGGGACATATCCCTACAGCCATCCGTCGCCATTCGGCGCTCTCCTGAAATGGTTCATGACAGCCACGACCGCGGGCTTCGCTCTCCGCTCCACCGACCGCGCCACCCCGCTCGTGACCCTCTCCCTTGCCATGTTCCTCGGCTACGGCGTCACGGCACTTCGGGACCGATACGGGCGCTCCCGCGCGGCACGGCACGGTCGGACCGCCGTGGCCTTTACCGCCCTTTCCGTCGTGGCAATTGCGCTGGGAAATGTCGCCGTGTGGAACGGCACCACCCTCCCGATCAACTACACCCAGCCGGATCCACTGCCCTCCTACGAGTACAGCCTGGCCTCCTGGCTCAACTCGCACTGCAACGGTTCACGGATACTTGCTGAACCGGGCGAGAACTTCGCGGCCTACAGCTGGGGCGACACCATCGACCCCATCTACCCCGCTCTGACCAACTGCCCACTCATCGACCGGGAGCAGCTGATCATGGGCAGCCTGGCTACCGCGGACATGATGTACGCGATCGACTCCCCGATCCAGCAAGGCACGTACGACTGGCGCTCCCTGGTCCCCATGGCTCAGCTCTTCTCCTCCGGCTACGTGATGCTCCAATCCAACCTCAACTTCGCCCGTTACGGGCTACCCCGGCCACGAATTCTGTCGGAGTATTTCACGCCCTGCTCTGCAATGCCCGCGGCCCTTGCTCGGGCGACGGTCGGGGCCGCCTGCATTCCGGGCCTCGGGACGCCGGTCGATTTCGGAGCACCGGTCGCCAACCGCTCAACGGTCCCCTGGGTCGACGAGGAGTACCTGGCCTCGCCACCTAATCTGCCGTGGCCTGCGCCCGTCGAGGTGTTCCCCGTCGCGGGAACGCGACCCGTAGTACGGGCGGAGGCGACCACCGATCCGCTTATCGTCGACGGGGATGCCTCGGGAGTGGCGGAAGCGGCATCATCCGGGTTCCTCGCCGGCAATCCGGCCGTTCTCTACGCAGCCACCCTCGACAACCACCCGGCCGAGCTGTCATCCGCCCTGGGTGGAGGTGCGACTCTGGTGGTCACGGACACGAACAACAAGCGTGCCTACAGGTGGGACGTGCTGGCCGGCAATACCGGCTACACCGAAACGCCATCGGAAGACTACGCCGCCGGCCATCGGAGCGATGCGCCTCTACAAATTTTCGGCAGCCAACCACCTTCGGCGATGACGACCGCACGGACTCGCGGCATCTCCTCCGTGACCGCGTCGGGGTACGGAAACGCCGTCTCCTACACTCCGCAGAACCAGCCCGCCATGGCCATCGACGGCAACCTCGACACCGCCTGGACGGTGGGCGCGTTCGGCAACGCGATCGGCCAGTGGTGGCAGGTGACGTTCAGCCACCCCGTGACGGCAAGCTCGGTCAACCTCGTCCAGCCCCTCCAGGGAGACCCGGACCGCCACATCACCAGAATCTCTCTTCTATTCGGCAACTCGAGCGGAAGTGGGGCGACGCCCGCTCGAGAGGGTCCGACCGTCAGGCTCGGACGCGGATCGATCACGGCAGCCGGCCAGACGGTCCATTTTGCCAAGAGGACGTTCCGGACGCTCCGCATTGTCATCGACGCCGTGAGCAGGAACCAGGCCTCCACGTCGCGGGTGGCGACGTCCCCGGTAGGATTCGCCGCCG
The DNA here is from genome assembly GCA_021816935.1 of Actinomycetes bacterium. Classification (GTDB taxonomy): domain Bacteria; phylum Actinomycetota; class Acidimicrobiia; order Acidimicrobiales; family JAMCPL01; genus JAKAWR01. Next base: position 7,770 of record JAKAWR010000001.1, on the reverse strand, counting down.
TCCGCTTGGACGGGATAACGGCAACGCGCTACCTCGTCATGCCTTCAGACTTGCTCGCACGGGCAGGCACCCGGTCTATCTTTGACCGCCTTGCCATTACGATGAACCGGGACCGGCGATCGCCATACCCGCCCAACGCCGCTCCCGAGACAACGATCGATCGCGAAGTGTGGCTTCCCCAGGCGAGGAACTTCTCAATCTCCGGCGTCGCCAGGATATCGACCCTCATACCGGACAGCCTGATCAACGAGCTCGTGGGAGTCCCGGCCTCGTTCGGCTCGGGCATCGTCGCGAACTCCATCGGGCGCCTCCCGGGCGATCTACGCGATACGGCTTCGGCCGCCCTCTCGTCGCTACCGGCCGGGGCTGGCGCCGCGAGCGTCATGTGGTCCCCGGGATTCGGCGCAGGCCACCAGGCCGGCGACTGGATCCAGGTTGACACACCGCACGCCACCACGATCTCCTCCATGGACCTTCGGGTCGCGGCCGACGGCTACCACTCTCTCCCCACGGCCCTAAAGATATCTACCGGCTCCGACCGGAGCGTCACGTTGAAGCTGCCGCCGATCCACACGGCAGGCGGGAGAGACTCCGCCGTGACCATACCGCTCTCCTTCCACGCCCTCACGGGCCGGCACTTCCGCTTCACTTTCACCCGCGTACACCTCGTCTACACGCAGGACTACTACTCCCACTCGCCCATTGCCCTGCCCCTCGGCATAGAGAATCTCGGCATACCGGCTTTCGATATGCCCCCGGCGCCCAAGACGATGCCGGCCGTCTGCAGGAACAACCTTCTCACGGTGAACGGCAAGCCGGTATGGATCGAAGTCAGCGGCCTTGCATCGACCGCTCTTGCCAACGGCGGCCTCGACATCCGCGGGTGCGGGCCCGACGCAAGCGGCATCAGGCTTCAATCCGGCGACAACCTGATCGCTACTGCCGACGGCCATGCGACGGGGCTGAACATCGACTCCCTGACCCTCGACTCGGCTCCCGGTGGCAACGCGGAACCCTACGGCCCGCAGGTCATGGGACTAACCGACGTCTCCGCACCGAAACCCGCCGTGGCGGGCCCGCGGGTCAGGGTCCTCTCCTCGTCGCCGGTATCGGTCCACCTCCAGGTCTCCCCGAACGCTTCGCCCTTCTGGCTCGTTTTCGGCGACAGCTATAACGCCGGGTGGCACGCCACGCTTGCAGGCGAGAAGACCCTCGGCGCACCGCAACTCATGGACGGTTTCGCAAACGGCTGGTTGGTCAATCCCGCCGCACTCCACAGCGCCAACCACACCCTGGACGTCACCATCACCTGGGGTCCCCAGAAGGAGATATGGGTCGCGATCGCCGTCTCCACCGTCGTATTCGGGCTCTGCCTTCTTATCGTAGCGGCATCATTTCTCCTGTCGCCCCTTTGCCGGCGCAGGCGGCATCGCCGGGCCCGGAACAGGGGACACGGCAAGAGTGCAGGGGGGCGGCGGAGCGATGAGGATAGGAACGACAGCGACTCCATGGGAGGAAGGGAGGAAGGGCGCCATGTTGAGGGATGGGAACGGGAAGGAGGAGGAAGGGGGGAAGGGCGCGAAGAAAAAGGGGGGGGGGGAGGCAGATACGATCCTTACGGAATCGTCCGTATGGCGCCGGCACGCAAAGCAGGGAGAGAGGGAGCTGATCCACCAATACACGAGGCCGGGCCATACAACGAAGCCGGGCCAGCTTTACGCCGTGCGATTCTCGCAGCGCTACCCTGCGGGCTCATCGCAGCGGCCCTCAGCACCTGGTACATCGGACTGGCTCTAGCCATAGCCGTCTGCGCATCCCTACTCTTCAAGCGGGCCCTGAATCTGCTTTGCGATGCCGCCGTGCTCTTGATGGGCGCAGCAGGCATCCTGGTCGTGGCCGGCCAAGCGGCAGGCCACTACCTGCCGGGCTTCGCCTGGCCGTCTCAGTTCCCCGCTGCAAGCAATCTCGCATGGGCAGCGGCCCTCTTCCTCGCAGCTGGCGTCTTGTTGCCATCCAGGCTGCGTAAAGGGTACGAGTGGCGAGATGTCCCAGGAGGAGACGGCCCGGCAGGACAACTGGCCGCAGCGGAGCGGGACGCCCGCCTGCAAGATCCTGGAACCGGCGAAACGGAGCACCACTGAGAACAGCGGAGGTGCCTCGGTTGGCAAGGACGTCGAGTGGGACTACGAGAAGCACCCCTGATGGCCGCAGGTGGTGCCCCCGACGGTTCGCGTAGGATATCGCCGTGAGCGTTCTCGTCATCGATGTCGGCACCACGACCATACGCGCCGCCTCGGTAACCGGGGAGGCCGCAGTGACTAACCTCGAAATGGCGACCCTACCGATCCAGGCACCGGCGCCGGGCCTGCTCGAGGTCGACGCCTCGACGGTCGCTTCCGAAGCCATGCGGCTGGCCACCAGGGTCATCGAGCGGTCCGGAACCCCCGAGTGCGTGGGCATCACGAACCAGCGCGCCACTACCGTCGTCTGGGACCGGGACAGCGGCAAACCTGTGGCACCGGCGATCGGATGGCAGGACCTGCGCACCGTCTTCCGGTGTCTCGAACTGCACGACCTCGGCTATCACATTCCTCCTAATGCCGCGGCAACCAAGCTCGAAGCCATTCTCGACGCTGCCGATCCCGATCGCACGGCTGACCTCTGCTTCGGAACGGTCGACACATGGATCGCCTGGAACCTCTCCGAAGGATCGGCACATATCACCGACGCATCCAACGCTGCCGTGACGTCGCTCCTGGACGACAAGCGCGACGACGCGGCGCGCTGGGACGAAACGATCCTCGACACCCTCAAGGTCCCCGTTGCCATGCTCCCCCGTATAACCGATTCCACCGGCGAGCTTGGCGTGGCTACAGCCCTGCCCGGAGCACCTGCAATCACGGCGATGCTAGGGGACCAGCAGGCCTCGCTGGTTGGCCAGGGCTGCACCCTCCCCGGCCTCGCAAAAGCCACGTTCGGCACGGGTGGGATGCTCGACGCCTGCACCGGTACGGCCCGCCCTTCCTTCGGACCCGGTGTCCCCGGTGCCGGGGGAACCATCCCGATCATCGCCTGGCAGCAGGCCGGTAAGCCATGCTGGGGTGTCGAAGCGATCATGATCTCGGCCGGGAGCTGCATCGAGTGGCTCCGTGAGGAAATGGGCATCATCGAATCGCCGGCCGCATCGGAGGCGATCGCCGCCTCGGTTCCCGATACGGCCGGCGTCTCGTTCGTGCCCGCGCTCATGGGACTGGGAAGCCCGCTATGGGACTTCGGTGCCAGGGCTGCTTTCTTCGGGATCACCCGGGGAACCGAGAGGGGACACCTCGTCAGGGCAGTGCTGGAGGGGATAGCCCATCGGGGTGCCGACCTCGTACAGGCGGCCGAGGCCGATGCCGGACTCCACCTGGCCACATTGAGGGTGGACGGCGGAATGTCATCCAACCGGGTTTTCGTGCAGGCCCTTGCCGATCTGGCCGGCTTGCCCGTCGAGGTGTCCCGCGAGCGGGAAGCGACCACGGTGGGCGCCGGGCTCATGGCAGGCATAGGGGCAGGCCTCTGGAAGGACCCAGCGGAGCTTGCCGCGCTCTACCACCCTGCCCATATCGTGGAACCGGCACTCTCCGACGCCGAGCGGGACAGTGCCCGCAGCTGCTGGCTCGACGCCCGGGCACGGGCGCAGGCCACGGTGCCCGAGCTGTCGGCTATGCAGTTCTGAGACCCGCTGGGCAGTGGTGCTTTGCCACCGCCCTTCCTCTCGGATGTACACCGGACGTCCTCACACCGGACGTCAACGCCGCCGCTGGCGCCGCACAAGTCCGAACGCTTCGGCGATGCCGACGAGGGCGAGCAACGCCAGACCCAGAAGTGTCAGCGCAACGCCCCGCGTCATCCCCGGCGGCCAGTACGTGAACGTCACCGTCGACTGGCCTGCCGGCACGGCAACGGCCTGGATAACCCCGTGGCGGGCGACCTTCTCCCTTGTTACGCGCCCCCCTGCGGTCCGGATCGTAGCGGTCCATCCCGGTGCCCAAGCCTCCGATCGAACCAGTAGCGCCCTACCCGGCGTCGTGACGCGATCGGTCTCCCGCCCCGCATCCGACATAGAGACGACGCTTGCCAGCGCATCCCTCGCCGGTGCATCTACCACGCCGAGACGACCCGTGCCGGAAAGCCATACGTGACCGGTAGCGTCGTTGTTGCGGTACACGGTGAAGGTGCCGTTGCTTCCCGCGAAGCTCCACTGCCCGGGCCGTATCGCGTTCACGAGCGGGCCGGTCAGGTTGGAGGTCTCACCTCGCGTGTTCACCAGCTCGACGTTGCCGGCGCGGATCAGGTTCTGGAGTTGCGCGGCGGAGCCGCTCGTCATTACAAATCGAACGGCCACCGCGACCTTCGGCTTAGCGAAGTCCGTCGCGAGCACGGGCAGGCGCTGCATTCGCCCTGACGCACTGGCTGGCCCAGCCGCAGGCTGAGTGCTCCCTTCCGGATGCGTCGGGTAGATGTCGAGCGTCGCCGGCTCCATACGCCCCGATGCCACAACGCGTAAATTGCCGCTGGTACCGCCAGACGGAGCAAGCAGCTCTACCGTCACGGTAGTTGATCCACCGGCACCACCGCCTTTCCCCGGGAACGACATTCCTTTGGGAATCCGCACCATCACCCTGAACACTCTCTTAGGGCTTCCGCTGTACCATTCGACGGACACTCCAGACCCACCTGATACCACAGACGGAGGCGCAGGCGCGATCCCCTTGAACTCCGATTCAGGACAGGACTGGCCGTTGTTATTGCCCGGGGAGGCGGGCCGAGGTGCGCCCTCCACCACTGAACCCCCCTTTGCCAGGGTGCTCGCAGAAACGGCGGAGAACAACCCTACGCTGCTGGTGAAGGCTTCCGAGGAGGTGGCGAGGGTCCCGAGATCCAGCTGGTCGACAGCCTTCGACGGCAATATGCCGGTTTTCAACAGGTCAAAGGCGTGGGCGCACGTCGCCGCCTCGTAGCCGCTCCACACCATAGCCGAGTAGCCATTCACACTTGGCACACGCGACACCACATTCACGTCGGGCTGCAAATACCCCGGCGCGGCAATACCCGGACCGGCCACCGCCTTGAAAAAGCTCACCCGCCGCGTGGCTGGGCGGGGTGCGCTGTGTCCCGACACGTTGACAACCTGGGCAAACGAGGCAGGCTCGACCTGGTTGATCATCTGGGAAGGATTGAATCCGGCAAAGTTGAAGGCTTCCGAGAACAAAGCGGCAAACGACACCACGTCAACGGCCATGATCACCGTAAGGACCGCCGGCATGAACCTGCGCGATATGCGGAACCTGAGACTGATCACAGTCGCTGCGACCGCGACGGCGATCACGACCGTGATCGCCACCAAGGGCCAGAGCTTGTCCACGGGCAAACTGCCCGGCAACGGCGTCATGCCTGCCACCCTCGCGATCTCCTTGGGATCGATCGCCGTTGCGAACGCCGCAATAGCCACCACGGCAATCGGAAAACCGCACGCGACAGTCTCAGCTAAGTCGACTGCAGGTCGAACGACAACATCGGTATCTCGCTGCGACCTCCACCGCGCCGCGGCACCGGCACCCCCGGCGGGCCGAGCTGAGCCGGCCCGGACCTTTCGTGACGATCTCGTAAAGCCGATGATCCTCTCGGCCCAGCAGCCGAGCAGCATTGCCAAGCCAAGGTTCACGATCACCATGTTCTCGGATTGGGCACGGGACGAGCCGAAGAGAGGCAGATGGGCAAAGATGAAACCGGTCGGGAGCTCAGTCCCCATTGCGAGCACGACGCCGGCAGCTACCATGACCATCCACATCATCCATCTCGAAGCCGCTGGATCCCTTCGCCGCCCGAAAGACCTGGAGAGAAGGCCGAAGCAACCCACCAAAGCCAGTAGCCCGGGATAGCCACTGAATTCAGGGAAAGGTCCGTTCACATGCGCAAGCGAGAAGCTTCCCGTGCCGCCCGTGGCCCCAGGCAGGAACAGCAGCAGCCAGCCGCCAGGAGGCAGCGACAGCCAACCGAACGAGTACGTACCGGATCCGCCGTGGGCGCGCTGCGATATGGCGTGGAAAGCGAGCCCTGGAAGGAGTTGCGCCGATCCGATCGCAGTTCCCCATGCAAACGCTAGTCCCACGAGCACGAGAAAGGTAATACGCGTCCGGGCGCTGGGGAGGTCTCCCGGGCGGGCCAGGTGCCAGATCACCACCACCGCGGCCACGATCGGGAACTTCTCCAACGCGGTGGGCGATCCCGTCAAGATTCCCATCGCGAGCGCGAAACCAGTAAGAACGATCCCACCCCAGGGAATCAGGCGCTGAGTTCTGAAAAGGTCCATCACGCGGCGGTAATTCACCTCGCACATGGCGGCCCCACTGCCGGCGACAGCACTGGGCGTGCCACTCCACCCCTCCCCCGCCGACCCCTCCTGCAAGGCTGCAGCACGCCTGCGCACCCCCCTGAAGGTGCCCTCGATTCCAAGTGCGAACCACGGCAACCATGCAAATCCCTCGACCATGCCTATATGCCGCATCTCCATATTCATCGCACCCATGAACGCGAAGGACATCGACGCCAGTGCGGCCGGGATCGCCGGAAGCCGAAAATACCTGGCAAGCAGGTACATACCACCGACCGCAACCAGGTAGACGAGAATCATATCGAACGTCCACGCTGTGAGTGGAGGGAGAATCATAAAGAGGAGCATCGACGGGTAGAACGCCCCTGCGTTCATCCCTCCGAGCAACGGGGTGCCGCTCCACATGAAGGGGTTCCAGAGGGGCAGGCTTCCATGTGCCAGGTCTCTTGCGGCCAGAACCCTCAACGGGAAGTTCTGGGTCAGGTCGTCGGAAGGCATTAGCGGGAAACCAAGAGCCGAAGGAATCCCGAAGGCAAGGACCACCGCGCATACAAGAACGCCAAGAACAATCAGGTCCGCACGGTAGGACGACAACCGACCACTCGAGACCGGCGATTCCACTGCCGCAACTTCCACTCGAACAGGCTATCCCACCGCCGAGTCGCAGCCTTGCCCCTCTCCCCCTGTGGACCGAGCGTCCATCCTCGTGGCGGCGGAAGCCTACGGTGGTCGTCGCTTGCCGGCGACTGCTCTGTACCCCGCGATCGACCGGATATTCCACAACGGGCAGTCATCTACGCGTGCTACCTCTCTCACTATGTCACCGGTAGTGCTTTCAAGAGCACCACTAGTGCTGACCAGCCTTTCTAGGGTCCAATCGATCCCTATCAGGGATTGACTTTATGGTCGCTTCGGTATAGGATGGATACTGAACGATACGGTAGTGAAAGCTTCCGTTGCGCGTGCAGTTCGCAAAGGGGACTGCGTGTGAGCGCGTGGGCGTGCCTGCCTCATTGCCGAGGGGGATTCATCCCCTGACATCGATCAACAATAGTTGCCGACCATCGGGGATGGACGGGATCCTACGGGACACTTCTAAGGAGTTCGGCTCATGAGTACAGGGGCAGGAAGTAAGGCAGGGGGTTGCCGCGAGGCGTTGGAGCACGACAAGCTGCCTGATCTGGACGAGACAGGGGGCAGTACGCTCTACGAAGCTGGACCGGCCGGCGTTGGCACGCTGCCACGGAGGCGAAGGCCTTCGTCGGCGCGTGCTCTTCGGGGAGCGATGGCGTGGATCGTAGCGCTGTCGTCCCTTCTCGGCGTGTTCGGCACTATCCTGCTGGCAGCCCCGCAAGTCGCCTCCGCCGCCGCCAGTCCTGTGGTTCAACCGCAGG
>JAKAWR010000016.1 GCA_021816935.1 Actinomycetes bacterium | reverse complement strand
GCTGGATTGGTTTCGCGCGCCTTGCAACTTGCCGTTCCATTCATTGCGACCATCACCACGAAGAAAAGGAGTCGGCCCGAAGGGCCGACGCTGACTTGACAGGAGGCGCTCTTTCAGGAATGACCACGATCGACACCAGGCCGCTCGAATCCGTAAGGATACCGGCCTCCCCGCGGGGAAGCTCGGCGAACGTCCCGACAGTGCCGACTTGGAAAGCAATGCCCAATGGCGCGCTCGAGTGGCCGCTACCTGTGCCCCCACTGGCAGGGTGACCCACGATTACGCCCACGCGGCCCGCCGCGCCTATGGATCCCTCGCGCTCCCGCGCTCCCGCTGCCGTCCCCCTGGCCAGCGAGATGGAGGCAAGAGCGGCGACGAGATCATCTTCGCTTGCGAAAAGCTCCGCGTTACCGAACCTGTCGATCCAGATGACTTCGCACGCCAGGCGACCTTCGCTCACGACGCAGCGCGCCAGCGGGCATCCCGCGAGCGATGCGGCGTCGACGTGAGTCCCGATATCGCTCAACGAGGCCCCGCTGGCAAGCAGTGCGACGGCAGGCCCGAACACGTCCCTGCCGTCGAAAGTGCGGGCTGCAGCGGAAGGCTGCCTGGCTCCGCCGTATCCAGGACCGCTTTGATCCTCATCACGTTGGCCGGCTCCGCTCGGTCCGCAACCGCCCCAGCTAGTAGCACGTTGGCATCCTTCGCTCGATCCGGGCGCGTTTTCGCCGGAACCGGAACCCGTGTATTCAGGCGCGCCTTGACCCGACCCACCAGCGCCAGACCCAGCCCGTGAGGATGGCAGCATCTCCGAATCGATCTCAACGGCGTCGATCTGCAAACTCCGGGCCAGACCGGCCGGATTCGCGGCGACCTGGAAGGCCTCTTTCAATGGGAGCCCAGCGACCACGCCAAGAGCCGGCAGGAGGAGCCCGTTGTCCGGACCCACCCAGTAGCGAGGCATGGTCCCGGCACTTCCTGCGCCGCCCGGTCCGGCGCTTCCAGACCCCGGTGTCGGGGCACTCCCGGTCTTGCGCTCCCCGGCGCCCCCGCTTCCGTGCGCACTCGCGCTACCGGTCCGGTCACCGTCACGGCCACGGCCACCGGCCCACGAGGGCGAGAGCGCCACTGCACGTCGCGCAGTGGCGACCCCGGGATCGACCACAGCCAAGACCACTCCTTCGCCGAGGTACGGAGCCGCCCGCCCAAGAGCAAGTGCTCCTGCGCGTACGTCAAATGCCGGAACCTCATGGGTCAAGTCAATGATGCCTACCTCGGGCGCCAGTCTCGCAATGACCGCCTTCACCACGCCGGCAAATTCGCCTGTGCCGCCAAAGTCGCTCAGGAAAAAGACAGGTCCAAGGGGCCTGCTCAACGACGCGCTCCGGCCAATCGGGATCCCCGAAGAGGCAGGGAGCAGGAGAGACAAGAGGGGTCAGGGGGGGAAGGAGCCTGCGAAGAGACTTGGCGTGGAGCAGCGGGGGGAAGGAGCGGAGACGGGGAAAACCGGAGGAGGGACCCGAAATGCACGTAACGGGTTGTCAGCGGCCGAGCTCCCCAGAGCGCTCGGACGCCGCCCTCACGGCATCGACGATCGCCGCACGAACGGCCCGCTGCTCCAGGACCTGCAGTCCCGCCGCGGTTGTCCCACCCGGCGACGTCACCTGGCCCCTCAGATAGGCAAGGTCCTGGCCACTTTCGATCCAGAGCATCGCGGCACCGAGCAGGGTGTGAGCCGCCAGGAGGGAGCTGTCCTCCCGTGCAAGCCCCATCATCACCCCCCCCTCGACAAGCGCCTCGGCAACCAGGAAAAGATACGCCGGCCCCGACCCCGACAATCCCGTGACGGCATCCATCATCCGCTCGGCCACCCGCAACGTGGTCCCCACCGAGCCGAGCAGTTTCTCGGCCCATTGCAGGTCCTCCTCGGAGGCATGACGGCCCGATGCGATAGCCGCAACCCCGACCCCCACGAGAGCCGGTGTATTAGGCATCGCGCGCACAACGGCGGCGCGCCCACCAAGCCAGTCCTCGATCCTGCCGGTTGGCACCCCTGCAGCAATCGAGAGCACCCGCCGAACGGATGCGCCGCCGCGCCCCTGGTCCGGACTGCCCGACGGCTCGGCTGCCAAGGCGATACAGGCCTCCTCTATGTGATCGGGCTTGACGGCCAGAACAGCTCCTTCGCACCCGCCAGGCAAGCCATCGGGGCTCGCCACCACTGCGACGCCGGCCGGGAACTCTCCTTCCAGGACATGGCGCCTGGCTGCGTCGGCCTCGACCACCGCAAGCTCCTCGGGCTTCAGCACCTCCTTTTCGAGGAGCCCCCGCGCCAGGGCCGATCCCATACGCCCACCGCCAACGATCACCAGTTGCGCCGTAGCCATAGTCATCCCGGGATAACCTCCTCCAAGTCGAAACACGCCCGCCGCTTGGATGGCGACGCCACGCCCGTCATCGGTGCCGGGCCATTCACCTGTCTCACGCCACTCATCGACACATACGTCTCACCTGCCGCACGCTCTACAGGCGCCGGCAGTGGCCAGAGTTTCGTCAACGGATCCGGCACCCTCGCTCGCCACTTCAGCGGCCAATGCGCCCAGCTTTGCTGCAGCACTGCGCCAGGTGTAGCGGCGCGCCTTCCACGCAGCCGCCGCTCCCATCCGTGAGGCGAGTTCGCCGTCATCGATCACAGCGCTGAGCGCCTCGGCCAGGCTTTCCACGAAGCGTCCTTCATCGCCGGCCGCGCCGTCCCCGACGAGGAGCCCGGTGCTCCCGCCGTCTACGATCTCGGACAAGCCACCCACATCTGTGGCCACTACCGGCGTGCCGCAGGCCGCAGCTTCGAGCGCCACCAGGCCAAACGACTCCGACCTGCTCGGCACAACGCACACGTCTGCTGCCCGGTAATAAGTGGACAGCAGCTCGTGCGCAACCGGTGGAATAAAGTGAACCCTGCCACCGCCGGTGCGCTCCAGTTCGGCCGCCAAGATCCGCATGCCTTTCACGTAATCCGCCCCGCCCGCCCCGCTCGGTCCTCCTATGACGGCAAGGTCGCACGGTACCGCGGTGCAACTTGCGCTCGCCTCAGCTCCGACTCCGCCGTCCGCTCCGGAAGGCGCCTCGGCAACTCCCATCGGAGAGCGTGGCAATCGATCACCCGCCGCGAGTAGCCGTAGTGCCTCGATCGCCAGGTGGGGTCCTTTCAACGGCTGGAGCCTGCCGGCGAACAGTACAAGCGGGCGGCCATTGTCCAGCCCGGCGGCGCGGCGGGCCTGACGCCTGTCGCCGGGAGAGAAGAAGGCGTGATCCACTCCCGGGGCCACGACCCGAACGCGAGCCGCATCGGCCCCGTAAAGCCTGCTCAGTTCCGCCCCCTCGGTCAAGGTGGGCACCACGATCAGGTCGGAGCAATCGACAATCGTCGCCTCCTCGATGGCACGGCCGGGCACGTCCTCACCCTTGACTCTTGCGAGCGTATGAAAAGTCGTAAGCAGGCCGATCCCAAGCTCCTCCTTGATCCTCCTGCCCACAGTGCCAGAGAGCCAGTAGTTAGCGTACAGCACATCGGGGATGCTCCCGGCGAGGCCGATCCTCTCGAGTACACCTCTCGAGAAATCCTCCACGACGGACCGATCGGCGAGAGCCGCCCTCTCCAGTGGGCCCGGCGGTCCGGCCTCTATGTGATGGACCCGCAGGCCCGGTTCCACCACGTGTACGGGAGGTAGGCCGGCGGACGAAGCCCGAGTGTACACCTCGCAATCCAACCCGCTCCTCGCCAGGCTGGTAGCGAGCGCCAGGACGTAAACGCTCATCCCCCCGCCGTCTCCCTCGCCGGGCTGCGCCAGAGGCGAGCTGTGGAACGATATAAAAGCGAGACGCATTTGTTCGGACCGGTTCACGACGACATACCCGTTGGTGATTTTAGCAGCGCAGGGCCCGGCCGGTCCCGCCACCGCCCACAGAATGATGGCCGACCTGCGCCGCTCTCCACTGACACTCAGCCGGCGAAGAGGAAAGGAGAGCGGGCCGAGGAGGAGGAGGAGGAGGAGGAGGAGGAGGAGGAGGAGCGGGCCGAGGAGGAGGAGGAGCGGGCCGAGGAGGAGGAGATGGTGGTGGTGGCAATGGTGAAGTGAGAAGTGGACCCGGTTTCCGGCCGGCGCTAGCGGATGGCAGGCAAAGACGATCAGGCAGGCGAGGAGGATCCGGTGGCGGCTTCTGCCGGGGCCGGGGCCGGGGCCGCGTGGGCATCCGGCGATCCAGCCGCCTTGTCGTTCTCGTGGCGAAAGGAAAGGTATACCTTTACGAGCACCTGCTTCTGATCTTCGGTAAGGTTATGGTCGGAGAAAACAACCCGGGCGACGTCGGGTTCGTCGCTGGGCGGGTCCAGGATGCCCGCCTGCACGTAAAGCGTCTCCGCGGAAATGCGCAACGCCTTGGCGATCTGCTGGAGTATCTCGGCGGACGGGCGCCTCAACCCCCGCTCTATCTGGCTCAGATATGGGTTGGAGATGCCCGCCAGATCGGACAGGCGCCGCAGCGACATGCGGGAGGACCCCCGCTGTTCTCTAATGAAGGAACCCAACTCGCGCCATCGGTCAGGCAAGTCCTTGACGATACCTTCGACGTCCACCATCCTCAGTTGACCATTCTCAAGCGACCACCTCAGCTGCCTTGGTCTTCCGCTATCATGCTCTCAACAGATGCCTCGCCCGCCTTGATACGGCGCACGAGCTCGTCCTCCAGCTTCCCAATGACTCCGTGCAGGCTGCGCCTGTCGCCAGATACGGCATACTCGAACAGGACCAGCTCGTCAAGGCGCGAAGCCAGCACCCCGGCGTCGAACTCGTTGATCCTCGACAGGTCCGCCGCTGAAAATATCCGATCCAGCTCCCACGTGAGCTCCTGCGACTCCGTATCCGGAAAGAACGGCCTGGTCATCCTTCCCGGCCCAACCGGGGGCGGTGGTCCTCCGGCCAGGATGGAAGGGAGCCGCGTCACGAGCTCTGCAAGCTCGCTGGTTTCGCCTCCGGTACCTCCCCAGGAACCGTCGTTACGGCCGGAGAGGTTCGCGGTGTGCAGCTCTCCACCGGCACGCTCCTGTCCTGGCTCCCGATCCGCGTTCCCGGAGCTCCCGTCTCCCGCCACGACCCCTGCAGGCTCAGACCATCTCTGGAGGTATGCGCGAAGGACGTCGATCCGCCCTTCCGCCATTCGCCTCACATACGAGAGCGAAACCTCGACCTCCTCGCATTCGGCCTTCTTCGCCCGCAGCTCGCCAAGCGGCGCCGCCGAGATGGTCTCCAGGTAGGCGGGAGCCAGAAATCCCTCCATCTTCACCTCCAACCAGCTCACGTGACTCAGTCTACCGCCGGTGCCCGCGCGCTGCCAGTGCCAGGTAGAAGCGTGCGGTGGCAGGTCGGCTCTACGCGAGGTCGCGCCAGATAGGCTGGATCTTCCCGGAAAGCCGGGAGAGCTCATCGCGATGGAGGGCAGCGAGCTTGTCAAGCGTCCGCGTTGCCTTCGGCGTCAGCCTGACTCTCACGACCCTCCTGTCCTTCGTGTCAGCCTTCCTCGTTACCAGCCCGACCGCTTCGGCGCGGTCCACAAGCCCCACGGCCGAATGGTGCCTGATAAGCAGTGCCTGGGATATGTCTCTGACCGAGGGTGCCTCAGGCCCCGCGTGCCCCCTGACCGCCAGGAGGAGTTCGTGCCAGGCGGGGGTTATCCCACCTTCCTTCCTTACTCTCTCCTCGCTCCACCTCAGATAGCTCCGAAGACCGCTCCTCAAATCAAGCAGCGCGTGAAAGTCCGCCTCGCTCAAGGGCGCCTTGGATCCTTTGCTGGGATTAGCTGGCATAAGTATCGCTCCAAGTGCATATTTGCGTCCGGTACTGTCGTAGAACAGTATATCTCATCCCGGATCGACTGTCTCCTCGAGCGCGAGAGTGGGGCGGGGCGGGGCGGGGCGAATATCGGCAACAGCTGGCCGCGCCGCACGGTGCTTGGTACGCTCGTTCCGTATGAACTTCGAGCAGTTCGTCACCCGGTCAAGGGTGCTCGTGGTGGCCGGTAAGGGCGGAGTTGGCAAGACCACCGTCACAGGGGCGCTTGCGCTCGCGGCCGCTCGATCGGGATTGTCCGTACTGATTGTGGAATTGGAGGGCAAGAGCGGCCTTAGGGAGTCTTTCGGGGGAGTCGGCCCGCTCGGATACGGCGAGGAGAGGCTGTGGCCCGGACAGCCGGACAGCCCCGGCGAACTGGGGGCGAAGGACGAGCCACGATCGGGCGGCGTCGGCGACGATGCAGGCAGCCGGAAGGGCGAGGTGCGGGCGCGCCGGATCACGCCGGACGACGCGCTTCTCGAGTACCTTTCCGATCATGGTCTCAAGCGGATCTCCAAGAGACTGGTCAGCTCCGGAGCGCTGGAAGTCGTTTCGACAGCAATACCGGGCATACGCGACATCCTCGTGCTTGGTAAGGTCAAACAGCTCGAGAGGCGCGTGGCCGCAGATCTGATCCTTGTCGACGCGCCCGCAACGGGGCACGCCGTCACCTTCCTCACCTCCGCGAACGGTCTGCTCGAAGCGGCCCGCTCGGGTCCGGTACGTTCCCAGGCTCAGGAGGTCGTCGAGTTGCTCTCGGACGGCGATCGCTGCCGGATCCTGCTCGTCACATTGCCCGAGGAGATGCCCGTCAACGAGATCATCGACGCCGCGTACCTACTGGAGGACAAGGTAGGTGTCAGCCTTGGACCGCTCGTCGTCAACTCCTGCCTGGAGGAGCTGCCGGGCGGACCTGTGGACGCTTCACCGGATGGCCGTTCAGCATCCATCGCCCGGTTCATGGCCGGGGTGATCGATGAGGAGAACCTTCCCCGCAGGCCGCTGAAGAAGCTCTCTGCGTCCGTTGCCCAAGCGGCCCTCGAAGCGGGCGCCTTCCAGGAGCACCGCCGGGCCCTCCAGGTGGAGCAGTGCGGCCGGCTGAAGGAGGAGTTGCCGCTTCCTCAGCTCCGGATACCACTCCTTTTCGACGATCAGATCAGGATTGCCGAGCTCGCCATCCTGGCGACGGCACTGACCCGAGCCGTCTCGGAGCTTCACTGATGCCGGCAAAGGGATACGCCACCGAGTTGGAGGAGATCGTCGCCGAGCGCTCCGTCCTCATTTGCTGCGGGTCGGGAGGCGTGGGCAAGACGACTACGTCAGCCGCCATTGCCCTGGCAGCCGCGATGAGCGGCCGGAGGACCTGCGTGGTCACCATCGACCCGGCTCGCAGATTAGCCAACGCTCTCGGCATCGAAGGCCTCACCAACACCCCGAAGCAGATCGCAATCGGCACACCAGCTCCCGCCTCGACCCCGCGAGAACGTCCGGTGGACGTTCGAGTGGAGGCAGGACGAAGCGCCTCTGAGGTCGGCGGGGAACTGTGGGCAATGATGCTCGACACGAAGGCAACCTTCGACGATCTGGTCCGGCGCTATGCCGGCTCATCGGAGCAGGTGGAGCGCATCCTCGCCAACCGGATCTACAAGGAGCTCTCGTCAGCGCTATCGGGTACGCAAGAGTACATGGCGATGGAGAAGCTCTACGAGCTCGTGGAGGAGGGTGGATACGATCTGGTCGTCGTCGATACACCGCCGACACGTAACGCTCTGGATTTTCTCGAAGCCCCCTCCCGGCTCATCCGGTTCCTGGAGCATCGGCTCTTCCGCCTGGTCTTGATGCCGACGCGGATGTACCTACGCGCCGTGTCCGTTGCCACGCAGGCCTTCGTGCGGACGGTGTCCAAGGTGGCAGGTGCGGAGATCCTGGACGACGCAGTCACGTTCTTCCAGGCTTTCGACGGCATGGAGGAGGGCTTTCATGCGCGGGCCGACAGGATGGACAGCCTCATGCGGGACCCGGATACCGCTTTCGTGCTCGTCACCACGCCGCGTCCCGAGGCAATCGACGAGGCCGGGTGGTTCACGAACCGTTTGGACCAGTACGGGATCGAGATTCAAGCCCTTGTTGCAAACCGGGTCCACCCGGTTTTTCTGCCGGCCGGGACTGACGTCACAATTGACGACCTCAACGGGGTCGCCGATCGGCTGGAAGCACGGGATGCAGCAGGCGCCAAGACCGCGACCGGGGCGGATACCAAGCGGGAAGGCGACTGGGCGGCCCGCATGGAGGCGGCGGCCCTCATCCGCAACCTGAGCAATTACGAGCTCGTGGCTAGGCGCGACCAAAAGGCTGTGTCCGCACTCGGCAGCCGGATGTCACCGTCTTCGGTCACCTCCGTTCCACTCCTGACCGAAGATGTCCACGACCTCCAAGGTCTTCACCGCCTCGCGGGCCTGCTCGCTCCCGGCTGTTGACCAGGGCGCAGAGACCTTACCCCCCACTCGACTACCATACTGCCCACCAAATGGTGCGATGCTATTCGGCGAGGCAGGGGCGTCATCTGGCCAGCGAGAGCGCGGCGATTACTTGGTGGACACTACACTAAATTCGCTCGAAATTGCGGCGGAGCTCCCAATCCGTCACAACAGAGTTGGCCTTGGCCCATTCCTGCCGGGCGGTGTTCAGCAGGTGGTAGTGCACCTCTTCCCCGAAGGCATGCGTCGCTATCCCGCTCTTCTCCAGCTCGCTTATCGCCTCGACAAGCGTGGCGGGGATGCGGGCGATGTCCGCAGCGTCATACGCGTTCCCCTCGTAGCAGGCAGGTGGCTCGAGGCCATTTTCGATCCCGTACAATCCCGAGGCGATAGTTGCCGCAAGAGCCGTATACGGGTTGATATCGGCGCCGGGGATGCGACACTCGACGCGCCGCGACGGACCGGAGCCAACGAGGCGGAAACCGCAGGTCCTGTTGTCCTCTCCCCAGACGTTCGCCGTCGGCGCCCAAGAGCCGGGTACGTAACGCCGGTAGGAATTGACATACGGGGCAAAGCACCATGCCAACTCCCGTGCCCCGGCAATCTGGCCAGCGAGGAACTGCCGCCCGACCTCCGTCATCCCGGCCTCGCCATCCGGATCACCGGTCAACGGCTCGCCCGAGGCCGCGTCCCACAGCGAGGAGTGAATATGGCAGGACGACCCAACCTCGTCCATCGACCACTTGGCCATGAATGTCGCTGCACGACCGTGTTGTGCAGCGATCTCCTTTACACCGTTTTTGAACACGAGGTGGTTGTCCGCGCTGGCCAGAGCCGAACCGTAGGTGACGTTGATCTCGTGCTGCCCCCGGCCGGCTTCTCCTTTGGAGAACTCGACCGGCACTCCGGCGGCAAGCATCGAGTTGCGGATCGCACGGATCACGTACTCCTCCCGGGACGTCTGGAAGATCTGGTAGTCCTCGATCGTCGAGCTGTGCGGCACGAGTCCGCTCCAGCCTTTGGCCTCCGCCTCTTCATAGGAGTCGCTGAACAGGAAGAACTCCAGCTCGGTTGCGCACCTGACCTCCAGCCCCATCAATCTCGCGCGCTCCACCTGCCGCCTCAGCATCGCCCGCGGCGACACCTCCACCGTGGTTCCGCCGGCGTCTTGCAGGTCACACAGGACAAGCGCCGTCCCCGCCAGCCACGGAATAGGCCGGAGCGTGGCTAGATCCGGAACCGCCGTCACATCACCGTATCCCGTGTCCCAGTTCGCGAAGCGGTACCCGGGGAGCGGGTCCATGTCCACATCGACGGCGAGAAGGTAGTCGCACGCCTCGATCCCGTGCTCGACGACATGTTCCAGGAAGAACGGGACCGTTACACGCTTGCCGGCGGGACGGCCCTGCATGTCCGGGAAAGCCACTACCACCGTATCGATTTCTCCAAGAGCGGCCGCCGATTCCAGATCGCTTATGGTCAGCCGGGAGGGGAACCCCATGAGCCGCGTCCTACTCTGGCGTCACATAGGCGGCGGTGATCCCGCCGTCGACCACAAGAGCCGATCCGGTCATGAAGGACGACTCGTCCGACGCCAGGAAAAGCACGGCCCTGGCGATCTCCTCCCCGCGGCCGAAACGGCCCATGGGGATGTGAACGAGCCTGCGTTCGCGCCGAGCCGGATTGGCGAGCAGCTCAGCCAGAAGGGGTGTCTCGATGGGCCCAGGGCAGATCGCGTTAACGCGTATCCGCCGCCGCGCATACTCGACGGCCACCTCGCGGGTCAACGCCAGCACCCCTCCCTTGGACGCCGTATACGCAACCTGAGCGGTAGCAGCGCCGACAAGGGCGACGAACGACGCCACATTGACAATTGCACCGCCACCGGAGGCCTCCATGCGGGGGATGGCCGCACGGCATCCCAGCCACACGCCTTTCAGGTTGATCTCCATCACCCGGTCCCACGTCGCCTCGGGAGTATCGAGAACCCCGCCGTCGTCTGCCGGGAAGATGCCTGCGTTGTTGAACATGACGTTCAGCCCGCCAAAGCTTTCAACAGCAGCATCACAGGCCGCATCCAACTCCCTGGAATCGGACACGTCTGCGGCTATAGCAACCGCCTCCCCGCCGGTTTCGACGATCGAGCCCGCCACCTGCACGCCAGCGGCCTCGGAGACATCCGCCACCACCACCTTCGCCCCCTCGGCTGCAAAAAGCTCAGCGGTAGCCTTCCCGATCCCGCTGCCCCCGCCAGTGACAACCGCAACCTTCCCCTCCAACCTGCGTCCAGGCCTGCCCATCACCACGTTGGGATAGTCTATCCGCGTGGCCTCCGGCAGGAAAGCCTGAACTGTACACGATACGATGCCTGGATCGTCGGGCCCGCTCATAGGTATCACCTGCTACCGGCAGGAAGCCGCGTGGGGAGTCTGGGTTCGGCCCGCCCTTGTACTGGCCACGTCATACGTCGACATGGTCGGGATGGCGGGAGGGCGCCCCATCATGATCCCCCCATACGAGACCGGCGGAGATCAGCACCTATCTATCGAGGAGACGGTAGCGGCACTCGACGGCATTGTGCTGGCCGGAGGGGAAGATCTGGGCGAGAACGCGCTGCGGGATCGTGCCGAGCTGGCATTGCTCGGAGCCGCGCTCGACCACAATCTTCCCGTGCTCGCGATCTGCCGGGGCCACCAGCTCCTGAACGTGCACCTTGGCGGGAGCCTCGTAGCCCACCTGCCAGACCTCACGGGCAGCGAGGCTCACCGGCCGGCCCCTGGAAGGTTCGGTCATGTCACGATTGCAACCGAGCCGGGTAGTCTGATCGCGTCCCTCGCCGCCGACACGTTGGCCGTACCGTGCCACCACCACCAGGCGATTGACGCCCTCGGCAAGGGCCTCGTGGTCACGGCGCGCTCGGAAGACCGCGTAGTTGAAGCCGTGGAGCTTTCCGGCGCGGGCTTCGTTCTGGGAGTCCAATGGCATCCGGAGGAGGACGCCGAAGGTTCCCGCGGGCTTTTCGCTGGGTTCGTTGAGGCGGCGGCCGGGCACTCGGCGCTGTCCCGCCCTACCCGATAATGCTGCCGGACGCGTCGCTAAGAAATCCTGCGTCGGTCTGCGAAATCGACCTCGCAGGGGCTGTGATCTGCCGACAATCGGCCGCGCCGGGCTGTCACCGTTTTGCCATCGCACGGCCGGCTCGTAGACTCGTGGACATGAGTGACACTACGTTCACGGTCACCAACCCGGCAACGGAGAAGCCCATCTGTGAGGTGGCAAGGGCCGGACCCAGGGAGGTGGACGAGGCGGTTCGCCGTGCGTCGGCTGCATGGCCCGCATGGGCCGGCCTCTCCCCGCAGGACCGCTCACGCCTTCTCGGAGCTCTGGCTGATCTCGTGGAGACGAACGCCGAGGATCTGGCTCGGACCGAGACCGCCAACGTCGGGAAACCGATCTCCGACAGCAGGGGGGAGATCGCCATGGTAGCGGACACGTTCCGTTTCTACGCAGGCGCCGTCGACAAGCATCACGGCACGACTATCCCGGTGGCAGGGGGTGTAGACCTGACCATCCATGAGCCCCTGGGGGTCGTCGCAGCCATCGTCCCCTGGAACTTCCCGGCGGCGATCAGTTCGTGGAAGGTTGCGCCTGCACTGGCCGCGGGCAATACCGTAATACTCAAGCCTGCCGAGCTCACCCCCCTCACAGCCCTTCACCTGGCGGAACTGGCTCTCGAAGCAGGCCTTCCGGAGGGGGTCCTCCAGGTCGTCACCGGCCAGGGGAGCGTCGTGGGCACGGCTCTGGCCGACCACACGGGCGTCGCAAAGGTGGCATTCACCGGATCGACGGAAGTGGGCAGGGACGTCATGAGACGAGCTGCCGGCACGGTCAAGCGGGTCACGCTGGAGCTTGGCGGCAAGTCCCCGAACGTGGTTTTCGCTGACGCCGATCTCGAAACCGCCGCCGCCGCCGCTCCGGCCGCCGTCTTCGGTAATGCGGGCCAGGACTGCTGCGCCCGGTCCAGGATACTCGTGGAACGATCCGTGCTGCCCGTATTCATCGAGCACCTCACCTCGGCAGCCGCTTCCTTCCGCACGGGCGACCCCGCAGACCCGGGGACGCAGATGGGTCCTCTCGTATCGGCGGGACAGCGCGAGGGTGTCGCCGGCTTCCTCGACCCCTCTCCCGATGGAGTAGAAGTCGCTTTCACCGGCGCGGTACCGCCAGGACCGGGCTGGTGGTACCCGGCAACGGTGGTCCTCCCATCCGATCCCGCATGCCGAATCGCTTCCGAGGAGGTCTTCGGGCCCATCGCAAGCGTCATCCCCTTCGACACCGAGGCGGATGCCATCGAACTGGCGAACGCGACCCCCTACGGCCTGTCCGGATCGGTCTGGACGCGTGACCTCGCCAGAGCGCTCAGGATGGTGCGGGCGATCTCGTCGGGCAACCTGTCGGTCAATTCAAACACGTCGGTACGCATATCCACGCCATTCGGAGGTATGAAGCAGTCCGGACTCGGGCGCGAGCTGGGGATGGAAGCGCTCGCTTCCTACACCGACGTGAAGAACGTCTTTCTCTCCACAGCATGTGGCGGTCGACCGGAACGAGAACCGGGCTGAGACCGGGGGCATCGGCGGGATGGGCTCCATGGGCGGGATGATGCGCATGGCCGGGGGCGGGATGGGAGGGATGAAGGGGATGGCCGGCAGCCCGTGGGGCCTGATGCGCTCCTTCCGGCGAGACTCGTCGGTCACGAGCCAGAAACTGAGCGCGGGCATCGGGCGAAGGATCATACGGTTCGCACGCGCTTACCGGGGCTGGATCGGAACGCTCGTCACCCTTCTCGCCGTCGATGCCGCCATCGGGGCTGCCAACCCGCTGTTGCTGCGGGCAATCATCGACCGGGGTATCCTGCGGCACGACGGAGCACTGGTCCTCGTGCTGGCCGGGATCGTTGCCGCGATCGCCGTTGTGGACGCGGCCCTCTCGCTAGTTGAACGCTACTTCTCGGCGAGGATCGGCGAGGGACTGATCTTCGACATGCGTTCCAAGGTGTTCTCGCACGTCCAACGAATGCCGATCGCGTTCTTCACACGTACCCAGACCGGTGCACTCATAAGCAGGCTCGACAACGATGTCCTCGGTGCCCAGCAAGCCTTCACCAGCACGCTGTCTTCGGTGGTGACGAACATCTTCACCGTCGGGATCACCCTTGCCGTAATGATGACCCTCTCCTGGGAGATAACCCTCGCCGCCCTCGTCCTCCTGCCCCTGTTCATCTTCCCGGCGAGGCTCGTGGGCAGGAAGCTCCAGGCGCTTACCCGCTCGAGCTATAACCTGAACGCGTCCATGACGGCAACACTGAGCGAGCGGTTCAACGTGGCGGGCGCCCTACTTACGAAACTCTACGGCCGCCCCCACGAAGAAGACCGTCTCTTCTCCAATCAGGCCGGCGAGGTTCGCGACATTGGCGTGTCAATCGCTATGTACGGCCAGGTATTTTTCGCTGCACTCATGCTTGTAGCCTCACTGGCTACCGCTCTCGTCTACGGATGGGGCGGCCTGCGCGCCACTCACGGCGCACTCGACGTAGGAACGCTCGTGGCGCTCGCACAGTACCTGACAAGACTGTACGGGCCGATCACGTCACTGTCGAATGTCAACGTCGACGTGATGACGGCGCTCGTCTCTTTCGACAGGGTTTTCGAGGTGCTCGACCTGCCGCCTATGGTCGCAGACAAGCCGGGCGCGACGTCCCTTCCCAACAAGGTTGCGTCGGTCGAACTCGACGCGGTCGACTTCCGCTATCCGACGGCAAGCGAAGTATCCCTCGCCTCGCTGGAGTCGGTTGCCGTGCTCGACTCGATACCGGACAAACAGGTCCTATTCGGCGTCTCCTTCTACGCCGAACCGGGCCGGATGCTGGCACTCGTCGGGCCCTCCGGCGGGGGCAAGACGACAATCAGCCAGCTCATCACCCGCATGTATGACGTCACCGGCGGCGCGGTCCGCATAGACGGGCAAGATGTGCGCGACGTCACACTCGAATCCCTGCGCAATGCAGTCGGCGTCGTCACCCAGGACGCCCACATGTTCCACGACACGATACGGATGAACCTCGCTTACGCCGACCCGGGAGCGCCGGAAGCGGACCTCGTAGAGGCCTGCCGGGAGTCACGGATATGGCCACTTATCGAGCGTCTCCCCGACGGGCTCGACACCGTTGTCGGCGATCGCGGATATCGGCTATCGGGCGGCGAGAAGCAGCGCCTCGCCATCGCACGGCTCCTCCTCAAGTCCCCGGGTATCGTCGTTCTGGACGAAGCGACCGCACATCTCGACTCAGAGTCCGAGGCCGCGGTCCAGGACGCCATGCGCACAGCCCTCGCCGGGCGGACGTCGATCGTGATCGCACACCGCCTGTCAACCGTGCGCCGTGCCGATACGATCATCGTGATAGACAACGGACGTGTCGCCGAACGAGGCAATCACGAAACCCTGCTCGCTGCTGGCGGGCTGTACGCCGATCTCTACCGGACGCAGTTCCTCCCTGCTTCGGGGGACGGAAGCGGTGAGGCAGGCAGCAGCCCCGGCCCTACCCGCTCTGCAACCGGCGGCACCGCATCGGCCACGGCCGCGCTCTGAGCGCCCGGCAGGCCCGACGGTCTACCAACTCCCGATGTCTCAGCCGGCCTGAGACCAGACTTCGCCGGTAAGCCCGCGCTCCCAGGCGTCGAGCACGCTGCATGCCCCCCTGTATCCCTCCGATATAAGCGCATCGGTTGCCGAGAAGTCATCGTAGCGGGGCATGCTGTCTCCCGCTACGGTGAACACGATCGCCTCGGTACCGGCCGGTAGATCCGCAAGATCGCGCCGGAACCCGGAATGGATAGACAGGAAGAACGCCGACAGGACCGCCTCGACCGGCCGTTTGTTCCTGTACTCCTCGTACCTGAGCGGCGCGCAGAGGAGCACGAACACTCGTGTCGCACCGCCCGCCACCGCTTTGGCAAGTGGAACGTTGTCCACCACCCCACCGTCTATGCACGGGACTCCACCGATCACCACCGGCGGGAAGACGCCTGGGATCGCGGCAGATGCAAGAAGTGCTTCCACCGCCGGGCCGCGCTCCAGCCATTTCGGTTGGCCTTCGTAGGTGTCGGTGGTAACGATATGGAGCGGGATTGGCATATCTTCCAGGTTGCGGTAAAGAAGCCCGCTCTCTATCACGTTCCGGAGACCGTCGTTCGGGTAGACAGCCTCGCGGCGCTGGAAGAACCTCCACTGCACGTGGGTCGAGAAGGCAGGAAACACGCTCTCGCGCGTCAACCCACGCCAGACCTTCTCGACAGCATCGACCCCGCCAGGGGTCGGATCGGATGCGTACGCAGCAGCATTAATGGCGCCGGCGGACGTCCCGTAGACCGCGTCAGCAACAATCCCCCGTTCCACGATCGCTCGCAGCATCCCGACCTGAGCTGCACCCTTCGAGCCACCCCCCCCGAAAACGAACGCCACCCTGGGTTGCGGGCCATCGTTGCCTGTGCCCCCTACCCCCACGGCCCGAGCCGCCGGCCGCCTGCGGCCAACCGGGGGTTGCCGGCCGGCCGGCAACCCCCGGGCAGTTTGCGTCCTCCGGCTCACGATCAGCTTGAGAGGAGTCGTACCCAGGGCGCCTGCCTGCGGATCAACCGCCCTTGCACCCGAACCCGATCCAACCATCCGGAAGATCGATGCAGACAAAATCCTCTTCAGTGCCTGCGCCCGGGCGTTCTGTGGCGCCTCTGCCTCGCCAACGAAGATCCCGCCGCATACCTGTGGCTCCGTGGTCAAGACCGCCTCCCGGCGATCCTTACCGACGCTGCCCTCTCCGCCTTCCTCTTTCTATCGACACCGCGGGCCCAGTGAACCACGATCACCGCCAATGCCACCATCGCCACCAGGAACAGCGAGAAGACTACTGCGAATGCGGTACTCACACCCCCTATTTTACCGCCAACCGGACCACCGGAGCCGGACCTACAGCGCGGTGATACCCTCCAGCATCGCCCTCCGCTCGATCTCGCTCTTACCGCCCCAGACGCCGTGAGGCTCCCTTATCTCGAGGGCGTATTCGAGACACTCGGTGGCCA
The DNA here is from genome assembly GCA_021816935.1 of Actinomycetes bacterium. Classification (GTDB taxonomy): domain Bacteria; phylum Actinomycetota; class Acidimicrobiia; order Acidimicrobiales; family JAMCPL01; genus JAKAWR01. The sequence goes on along the minus strand of JAKAWR010000016.1, from coordinate 17,623 downwards.
CCGGGCACGATGCGCAAATGGCCTTAGCGTCGGCCACCCTGCGTCGTTTCTCCTCCTTACGCTCGCCGCCCTCAAAGGGCGCGAAGAATAGCCAGGAGTGCGGGCCCTTGCAAGCTGCTCTCTGCTGCCAACTCGTACCAATTGCATAACTGCTTGCCACAGTCATCAATCACCCCCTTTACCGGAGTCCTGCGCGTCTATTTCAATCTAATCCTCGCCGGGCCGGGTTGCAACCCCTTTGACCTGGTATTATGCCTATCGTCAACCATTAGCACAGGGACCTTTGACCCTGTGGTTGACACTCGCAAGAAACCACCTAGCGATCCGACCCGTCATTGGCGCTTCGCTCACGGCGAGCCATGGTTTGCATACTGGCAACGACGAGGTGAAACGGTCCAGTCGGTCCCCTTGGGAGACTTGACAACTGTAGGAACATCCGTTGAGAGAAAGGCATGGCGAAGCACATCCAGCCATTGCGGAACGGACCACCCTGTTTGGCAGGGACGGCGGCGTGCCTGTACGATACGGGCGGGCGGATATGAAATGCGGTCGAGACAAACGGCCGACCGGATGATTCAGAGAGGTGACGCCGCAATGCAGTCAAGAATCTGCGAGATGCTCGGCATCGAGTATCCGATACTGGCTTTCAGCCACCAACGCGATGTGGTGGCTGCTGTAACCAGGGCCGGGGGGCTCGGCGTCCTCGGGGCCGTCGCTCTGAACCCTGAAGCGCTCGACGTGGAGCTATCCTGGATCGAAGAGCAGGTGGGAGACCTTCCCTACGGCATCGACGTGATCGTACCAGCTCACTACGTCGGCGAGGAGGCCGGCGGGCTCGACGCAGGATCGCTCACCGCCTTCATCCCCGACAAACAACGAGAGTTCGTAAACGAGATCCTGGAACGCTACGATGTTCCGCCCCTGCCGAGCGACAGGGATCACCAGATCGGCCTGCTCGGCTGGTCAGCCAAGGGTGCATCGAGCCTCCTCGACGTCGCCCTCCGGCACCGGCCGGCCGTCGTGGCCAACGCCCTCGGCCCACCGCCGGACGACATGGTGCAGCGGGTACACGAGGCAGGAAGGCTGGTTGCGGCACTTGCAGGCAGGCCGGATCATGCACTGAAGCACAAGGCGGCCGGGGTAGACATCGTGGTGGCACAGGGTTACGAGGCAGGCGGCCACACGGGCGAGATATCGACCATGGTGCTTGTCCCGCAGGTGGTTGACGCAGTGGCACCCACGCCGGTCCTCGCTGCGGGCGGGATCGCCTCGGGACGGCAGATGGCTGCTGCGATGGCCCTCGGTGCCGAGGGGGTATGGACAGGTTCGGTGTGGCTCACCACAGAAGAGGCCGAAACCCATCCTGTCGTGAAGGAGAAGTTCATCGCAGCGACATCGGCGGACACTGTGAGATCGAGAGCCATTACGGGCAAGCCGGCACGCCAGCTCAAGAGCGCCTGGAACCAGGCATGGGACGGGCCCGAAAGCCCAGGAGCCCTCGGCATGCCTCTTCAGACCATGCTCATAGCCGATGCACAGCTCCGGATAGCACGGGCAGCCGCAGCAAACCCAGGAGCCAGGGACTTGATCACCTACTTCGTCGGCCAGGTCGTCGGCCAGCTCAATCAGGTGAAGCCCGTACGGCGCGTGGTTCTCGAGATGGTAGAAGAGTACGCTGAAGCCGTCGAACGCCTCGCTGGCCTCGGCGAGTAACGACCTAACCTTCCTCGCCTGGACGGCTGGCTCGCCGCCCTCATCTCACCTCTGCCGGTTGGGGGTGCGGGGCTTAGCCTCTTCACCGGCGTTGCTTGTCCATGACAACGCTGTCGATCGTAAAGAACCTCCGCTGTTGCGTGGGGGGCTTAGGGGGGCTTAGGGGGGCTTACCCTCTCACTGGTAACATAGGCCACGATACCCGGGAAAGGGCTCAGAGCCTCAGCGCCAGGGAGGTTGGATGAGGCAGTCCGCTGTACTGCCGAAAGGAAGCGGCGGCGCAGCCACGACCACCACGGGCTACGGGTGCGACCGGTAAACATCAATGGAGGCAGTGCAGATCATGGTCGGCAGCGATACAAGCCCGATGGAACCTATCGGTACGGGCCCGTCCGGGGACGCCCGCGCGGCAATCGAGGACTTCTACGTCGAGGAGAGGACTTTCCCCCCGCCTGCCAGCTTCGGAGCCGGGGCGCTGGCAACAACCCGTGAGCTCTACGATGCGGCCGAGGCTGATCTGGAGGGCTTCTGGGCAAAGCAAGCCGAATCTCTCGTCGACTGGTTCGAGCCCTGGGAGCGGGTACTCGTTTGGGACCCGCCGTTCGCCAAGTGGTTTGAAGGCGGCAAGCTCAACGTCTCATACAACTGCCTCGACCGCCATCTGAGAGAGGGTCGGGGCGACAGGGTTGCCTACTACTTCGAAGGCGAGCCCGGGGACCGACGTGTCATCACCTATGCCGAGCTGGCAGTCGAGGTGAACCGCTTCGCCAACGTGCTGAAGGACCTCGGGGTGAACAAGGGCGACAAGGTCGCTGTCTACATGGGCATGATCCCCGAGCTCCCGGTTGCGATACTCGCATGCGCACGGATAGGAGCGCCCCACTCGGTAGTTTTCGGAGGCTTCTCCTCGAAGGCACTGGAGAGCCGGATCCTCGACGCCGAGGCCAAGGTTGTCGTCACCGCCGACGGCAGCTGGCGCCGGGGCAACCCGGTGAGGCTCAAGGAAGGCGTCGACGCAGCCCTGGAGAACACCCCGAGCGTCGAGCATGTAGTGGTTGTCCGGAGGATCGGCGAGGAGGGCGGCGTGCAAGTGTCGATGAAGCCGGGCCGCGACCTCTGGTGGCACGACCTCATGGCCTCAGCCGGCACCGAGTGCGCTCCCGAGCTGATGGACTCCGAGGATCTCCTGTACCTCCTCTATACATCGGGTACGACGGCCCGGCCGAAGGGGATCATGCACACGACGGGCGGGTACCTGACCCAGGTTGCATTCACCCACAAGTACGTATTCGATCTGCATCCGGAGACCGACGTCTACTGGTGCGCGGCCGACATCGGGTGGGTGACGGGTCACTCCTACATCGTCTACGGCCCGCTGGCGAACGGTGCCACCAGCGTGCTCTACGAAGGCACTCCCGATTATCCGGACAAGGATCGGTGGTGGGACATCATCGAGCGTTACAAGGTGACCATCCTCTACTGCGCCCCCACCGGGATCAGGACCTTCATGAAGTGGGGCACCGTTTACCCGGAAAAGCACGACCTGTCCTCCCTGCGAGTGCTCGGATCGGTGGGCGAGCCGATCAACCCGGAGGCGTGGATCTGGTACTACGAGCACATCGGCGGCAGCCGTTGCCCGGTGGTGGACACGTGGTGGCAGACGGAGACTGGCTCCATCATGGTCTCCCCGTTGCCGGGGCTGTCGGTGTTGAAACCCGGATCCGCCGTCGAGGCCCTTCCCGGCGTGAGAGGCGAGGTGGTGGACGACGAGGGACGGGTCCTGACAAGGGGCGGCGGCTACTTCACCCTGACACATCCCTGGCCCGCCATGCTGCGCGGCATCTACGGCGATCCAGAGCGATACAAGGAGACCTACTGGACGCGTTTTCCGGGCCGCTACTTCGCCGGTGACGGTGCCAAGGTGGACGGCGACGGTTACATCTGGTTCATCGGCCGCGTCGACGACGTCATGAACGTATCAGGACATCGCGTCTCCACAACCGAAGTGGAATCTGCCCTCGTGGACCACCCCTCCGTTGCCGAGGCGGCGGTCGTCGGGGCAAACGACCCCACCACCGGTCAGGCCATCGTGGCCTTCGTGACGTTGCGCAGCGGCGAGGAAAAGGCCGGGGCCAGAGGCGAGGAACTCCGGGCCCATGTGGCCATGCGAATCGGCCCCATAGCGAGGCCGAAGACGATCATTTTCACCGACGAGCTCCCCAAGACCCGCTCAGGAAAGATAATGCGCCGCCTACTGAGAGACGTCGCCGACGGCCACGACCTGGGCGACACGACCACCCTTGCCGACCCGGAAGTCGTGGATCAGATCCGCACCATGGCAGAGGAGCGCCTGTTCGCCGAAGACTGAACTCTGAGGAGATCCGCTGCCCAAACCCCTATCCGCCCCAACCCTTCTATCCGCCCCAAGGCGAGCCAGGCCGACGGGAGACACGCTCAGGCCAGCCACCGGCTCAGGCCGCGTGGGTACCGCTGGCGGGGTGGTCGGCCCGGATGCAGTTAACGGAACGCAGCAGCAGGAATAGGGGGTGGAGCCGGCAAAGCGAGCGTGGGGCACGCTAAGGGCCCGTGTCATAATTAGTGGGATGATATCCGGCGAGTCAGGGGCGTCATCTGGCAAGGACGAGGACACAGATGTACCAGGGAGTACATCGAGGACGAGGACACAGCCAGGGGCGTCATCTGGCCGTCGGGATCGCTCAATTAATTATGACACGGGCCCTAAGCGGGTAGAGCGCCGAAGTGCCCGACCTTCTCACGGAGAGAGCGTCATTGGGATGATACCGGCACTGCTGTTCAAGTATGCGCCCGAAAGGCCGGTAACGTCTCTGGGCGGCGGCGGAACCACATGCCCTCTCGAACGCGCCGCCGAGAAGGATGTCGTCACGGTGGTAGCTTCGGGCATCCTACCTGATCCCCCGCCCTGTCCCCACGTAGATGCCGGATCCATATCTGCACTGATACTCGCAACGTGGCCATCCCTCACCATTACATCCACGGGAACGGTGAAAGAACCCGAATAGGTAACCTCCAGGTTGGTCAACGCTGATTCGACGCATCCCGACCGTATCACGGCCATGCCGCCTGGGAACCCCTGCGGAGCAGGGGCGTTCGGTACCGCTGCCGCCCCGGATAAACAGCCGTCCTTCTCCGCAAGCGACCTCAGATCGAGCGTGCCCGCGTATTCTGATAATCCATTGACCCGCGTAGCCGACTTGCGAAGCACGGCAATTCCATGCTTGATCATTTCAACCATGATTCCGGGATCGAGCAGCTCCGCTCCTACGACTAACCCTGCCTGCTCGGTCCCCGTACCGACGACCTGGCTGAAGGCAACGCCGACCCACTCCTTCTGCGCCACAAGCCCCGCGGTCAACGCTGGCGCCATCTTGAAATACACGCCTGCTGGCGTAAGAAGGAGCGTTGCGGGGCTACCCGTGGGCAGCCCCAGCCCATTTACCACGAAGCTCCCGGTATCGGTGGACAGATCGTAGCGGCCGACCGCACGGCCCTGCAGCGACGTCAACTCGAGCGACGGCCCGCTTCCGGCGCTCACAGTCGTGTTGACCGACAGATTACCCATAGCGGACAGCAACCCGCCGAGACGAGCCGTCTTCAGGCTTGGCCCCGAGAGCGCTCCACCACCCGAACACGAACTCAGTAGCGCCGCTGACATCGTCAGGAGCAAGACGCCAACGACCGTTCCTCCTCGGAAAGCCGCCAGCCGGAGCCTACGGTCCCTAACCACTGAGAGCCTCAGCGGATAGGGACGCCCGGCGAAGTCGTACTTCACCATTCCTTCCTTTCGACGGTACAGCGGACCGCCTCACTCACCAGGCTTCACATTACAGCGTCGGAGAAGTACACTACATCGACCCGCGGCACCATCATGCCGGCACGCGGATCGTCGACAACATACGGAGCGCTATTTGCCCCCTGGCGGCACCGGCCAGTTGGAACTCCATCCTCCCGGATTGTGAGGCCACACAACCGCCCCATTAGCACAAGTACTCGCCGATGTATCAAGGGTATACCCGTAGGAGATCCCAGGCGGCACCCCCCAATCTCCCCCAATAGTGTACGTATTGACGTTATCCCCCACCAGCCAGCATACGCCCGACGGCGACCAGCTGTAAATAGCCATGACATCGCCACAGGCTGCCCAATTCTCGAACCCGACCTGGTTCAGGACAGAAGACGCTCCATTGGTATCGTCTATATCCCATGTATATCCCGGTTCCATCTGCTTCGTATAAGTGGTGTTGATCCCGCAGAACGTCTGGTAGTTGTTGTAGTAACTCTCCACTGCCTGCAGCGCATTCGTAAGGATCGACTGAGCGTTATTATCCTTAGAACCGCTTACCTCACCGAGGAACGTCGGCACTGCGATCGCCATCAGAATGCCCATTATCAAGAGGACAACCATCAGCTCGATCAAAGTCCATCCCGACTCCGGCTCTGGAACGATCCGTCCGGCATGCTGGCTACGGGGACGCGACTTCGTACCCTTCGCGTTCCGCACCCGACTCGGCACCAACGAACCGAACCTTTGGGTCTCCCATCTGCCCGGCAGTGCCATCCTCCTTCCGTTCGGTGCCACATAGACACCCCAATTACCGTCGACGTCAACCTCGCCGAAGAGCACCTACAGACCAATCTCTCCTGGCTGCAATACGATTTCCAGAGATCGTACTCATGCCCCTGCCGCCCTGCAGACCCCTTGCCCACCAGAGGCGAGGAGGGCTGTTGCCCGAGAATGACTACCGCCAAGGATGGCCCTACACAACCTAATCCTACTATATGCATAAAAGACCACGGTGTCAAGGGCCCGCGCACCGCTTCATCTGAAACCCGCCTCTCCGGACCACCCGCCTCCACTGGAGCGTCCACGCTCCAAGGCAACCCGGTTTTATCGCGATATTCGGCAGTCACCCGGAGACGGTGACCCGATCCGCGGCGACATGAATCTGCCTGCCGGGTAGATCAACCGGACCTCAGGTACGCCAGCTGCCGGAGGGCCGCTACAGATGCCAGCACCCACCCTGCAGCCCCGACGAACACGGGGAGCGCAAACGCGAGTCTGACATCGAGTTGCATCCTGTCGAAAGCAGTCGTGCCGTTTGCGACGGCGAGCCCGGCATACGACGCCGCAAGAGCCCACATCGCCACGGCCGCCAACTGCGCAGGTGCCCACCGGCGTGCCACTCCGCCAGCTGACATGGCCGGCAGGATCGCCAGGACTGCGAAAGCGGCAGCGGTCATTGCCAGAGACGCCACCGTCAGCAGCCGGACATTCCAGTCGTTGGTCCCCCAGCCCACCCCGATTGCCAGGACGGCAACGCCCGCCCACGCGCGAAGGGACGCGGATCCCGGGCCCGGTAAGGCGCCTGCCGGCCGGTAGCGGTAGGGGAACGGAAGCATCCCCACCAACATGACCGAGGCCCACCCGCAGATGCCGATCGCGGATACGATGTCGCCAGTAGCGCTGCTAGTCCGGAGGGTACTGATCACTACGCCCACCACGTAAACGAGCGCAACTGCCATAAACCATTCCTCCTCCCGCAACCCTCGCAATGTATCCCCGGCAACCTTGTCCTTCAGTCGCCGCGCCCGGCAGTCAAGTACTGCTGTGTACACGACCGCAAGTCCCACCACGTTGGCGGCGCAGAACAACCATATTGACGCGCGAACAACTCCGGCGGCGGCGTTCCCGCCCTGGCCGGTCAATCCCGGGCCAGCCTCGAGCAGAAACCCTACCCCTCCGAGCACATGACTGATTGCTATTGCAATCGACCAAAACCCAGCGAGGAGCACTGCCCTGCTCGATTCTATGACAGCACGCACGATGCCCTCTCACAGCCGACAATTCCAAGCCACGCCCACTCAGCGGGTTCGTCCCCCATTCTGCACCGAGTCAACCCTGATCAAGAGGTACAACCTGGCCTGGCCAGCTGTACAATAGCTTTTCCGTTCTTACCGAGCCTCATGTCATTGTTCTGAATACTCGAACCCGTGGCACCTGCAAGCCATACACCCACGCTCTCTTTGTATATAACGTTGCCAGCGATCTTCGTATCCGATACAATCCCCGCTGCGCCGATCACCGCAATGCCAGCCGGTACCTTCAATCCGCACATGGGGTCGTCGGCGTCACCTTCAAGAGTATTGCCAACGATCAACGTATCCTTGATCACGTCACCTGCGGCGTTGCTGTGAACCACCACTCCTGGCAGTAACGCTGCGGTCAGCGTGTTGCCTCGCACGGTAGTCTCGTCGACGGTAGTGCCGGCAGCATCTGCCGCAACCGTAACACCGCCGTGGAGATCGTTGCCCGTGATGACGTTCTGGCTCAGGCCCTCCCCCGGATTGTAGGAGGCCACCACCAATACGCAGTCCATAGGTGGGAACCAGCTCCAAGGGTAGTTGCCTTCTATCCTGTTGGCCCTGCCGGGACTTGGGAGCCCCGGATTCAACGCTCCCGGATCGACTGCACCGTCGTCAACCAGGGCAGTACTTGGCACGCCCGTATTGCCTTCTACAATGGATCGCTCTGTCCCAACCAACAGGATAGCTTTCATTTGCGGTAGCAGCGTCATGTCGATCACATTGTTGAAGGCGTTCGCCAAGGTGCTGTCCTTGATTACGGTATCATCGGCATTCACCACCATGACCGCATGGGCGTTGGAACCGACGATCGTTGCGTCGGAAATAACAACACCATTCACTCCCGATCCGACATATACGCCTACATCGCAGGCGCGTGTATGTATAATGCCCGTAACGTGCTGCCCGGCATGGGCGACCGCCGCCGCCGAGAGGCCGGTATGGCCGGCCGGTTTGCACGCCGGTCTCGGCCCACCGGCCTCACCCAGGGTGTTGAACACAGGGTCCGTACGGGGCGTTTCTTCGCCAGGTTGGCCTCGCATCCCCTCGGGGATCGAGGGTGAACCGGAATCCGGGGCGGTGCCCAGCGCCAGCGCGGCCACCGAGGGCAGCCCCTCGGGCGATATCGCCGCACCGGTGGGCCGGGCAATTCCTGCGGGAGCGACAGGATCGGTGCTCGAGGTGGAGCTGGAGCCCGACGTCCCGTTGGCGGGCTCGTTCAGCACCAGGGTGAGATCGGGATGGGATGCCGGATCCGGAAAGTCCGCGATGGCGTGCGGCATCGGTGAAGTCCTGGGGACCCTGACCATACGCATCCCAACCAAGTTGCCCGCGCCCGCCAGCCACAGCTGAGCGGGTATCTCATGGTCGTCGAGGTAGGTCGCCAGCCACCGCAACGCTGTGCCCTGCGATCCCCCCGTGGCAGCAGCAGCCTTGTCCAGGTCGAGCACCACGTCGTAGCGTACCGCGGGCCGGCCCGACATCGAAGAAACCTCGCCCCGGCCCAACGGGCCCGAACTGCCGGCCAGCAGGTCGACCCAGAACAACGGGTTGACGACAATGGCCATGTAAGTCTGCACAGGATCCAGCGCACCGGCCTCGGAGATCCGCGAAAAGACTATCCGTTCCCCGTACGATGGGCCGCCCCCCGAGGTCCCTCCGGTACCACCCACCAAGGCGGACGTGCGGGCTCGCACTACGCCAGGTAGCGAGGGGGGATATTGCGAACCTTGCGACGAACCCGACGAACCCGACGAACCCGACGGGCGCGCAGCCATGGAGGCAAATGCTCGCGTCGAGGGCTGCGGTTTGTTCGCCACGAGGATGCTTTCACTGCCACTTAGGGACCAGGAGACAGTGGACGAAAGCCAGTGCAGGCAGCTGCCGGTTATGGCCAGCGTTCCCGCTGCCGAGTGGAAGTCGAACTTGCCGCTATAGAATGGCCACGGAGCTCCATCCGTGGCAATGCTGGTACCCGGAACGTAGTAGCGGAGAGTAACGGCGGTCGGCCCCATTCTTTTCACTGATGCCGCGATCTGGGACACACTGACGCCACCAAGAGAGACGTGCGGCGTCTGGGAACCGGCGCAACCACCGACACCGGACAGGCCGGCAATCGCCAGCGCTGCGGACATCACGCGTCCGGGTGCCAGACCCGGCTGCTGCCGCCCGGCCCGCCGGCGGATCAGTTTCCGGAAAAGGGTGAGGGGCATCAGGACAGTCCCTGGGCCGATACAGCTCGCTCGACCATGGCAGAAAGCCAGCTCTCGGCAAGAGAGAACGCGGCCGGGTATCCGCCTGGTCCCATGGGGGTAAACCAGGCCAACGTTATACTACCGAACACCCTGCCGATCCCGGCCAATGCAATGAAGAGATCATACGGGAGCCCAGCTCCACTCACGCTGACAATCAATCCGTGGGCCCCATCGGGCAAGTGGGCGCCATGGTAACCAACGGCAAGGCCGTTTTCACTCGAGCTTACCGCGCTGCCGCTCACGACAGCCCCGGGCACTCTGAAAGGGCTGCCCACATCACTCGGGCCGCCTGGCACAGCAAAGCTCGAGATCAGCAGCTTCCACACCGGAGTGACGCAGTACCTGTACCTGGGGGACAAGTACCCGCCCATGGTTGCACTGCCACGCCCTCCTGGCGCGACCATGTCGACCCATGAGCTCATGACCGCGTGGAGCGGCGTCGCCAGACCGGAGGTACCCTCCAGGCCTACCGGAACCCTCGCACCTCCCGCATTCACCGGACCTGCTGGACCCCGACCGGCGACAAGGCCGAACTCTGGAGAACCGACGTTCAGGACCTGGTTGCCGTCATAAAGGAGGTCGGCCTCGTTTTGGCCTCTCAACCCGAGGCAAGTTGCGAAACGTCTGGCCATCGTGGGATTCACCACCCCAAGCGCGACGTCATGGACTGCCGGTTGCGCCGGGGCGATACGTTGCCAACCTGCCGACAGTTCGTCCAGCTGCAGGTTGACCTCGCCCGCTGTAGCCAGATCGCGGACCAGCGCCTTGCCCCCTTCGGCTGGCGGGCAACCGTCACAAGTCACCTCGCGCCGCTGAGCGCTCATCGCCACGCTTACCATGGGCACGAGTGCACCCCTGTAGTAGACCACGGGGCGTCTACGGCCGGGCCCGACTGCCCCGATACCTGCCACAGGTCCCGGAGGGCTGAGTACCGCGCCCACGATCCCGGCGGCGATCGACCCGCAGAGGAGCAGAATGGCCACGATCGAAACTAATCCCTGCCGCACGCCCACTCTCTCCGAACTCTCAATCGCTGCCGGACTCACCGACCCTCGCCTCCAGGCCAGGGTACCCCTGCCGCCACATCGGAAGCACCGCCGCCATCAGATTACCGCACGTGGCAACGGCGCGGCGGCGACCACTTTACATCGGGCGATCCCGCTCAGCCGCCTGAGGGGGCCCCCGATGATCCAGCGGGAAGCGTTACAACCGGTCCCGGAAGATTGAACTCACTTGCCGGAACGCTTGTCGTGTAACTGGTCAACGTGATGCTCACCTTCGAGGTGGAAGTGCTCGACTTACCACTTCCCGGCGATATCTTGAGGTTAAGCGAACCGTACTGCCCGCTCTTTGCGGGAACCGTCCGAACGTACGCAAGCGCGCCTTGCGGCGTCCAGCAAAACGTCATGCCCACCACCGGGGCATCCAGGCATTGAACCGTCATGTTCAGCACCGTCATCGTGGACTTGTCGATCAGGCCCGTAATCTTCGGATCCTTTGCCGCGAGGCTCTTCATGTGCTGCACAACTGTCGTGAACATGCTCCCGAAGCTTGCTGTGAGGTTAGTCGTTCCGGAACTCGGACTACTCGTTGGCGGCGACACCATACACATGCCTTTGCCCGCCGGAACCGTGGTGAGGGCACCACTTGCCTGCGGCAGGGGCCCGGCTGTGGTCCTGACAAAGCAGTTGTACGTGCCGCTTCCGTTATCGATCACCTCCGCATTGACCCCGGACTGCGACTGCTCCGCCAAGCTCATCAGGCTCCGAGGCGGTGCCTGTGCGACGGTAAAGGACGTCCGCCCGTTGGCGCCGCCGGATTCGACATAGCCAGCTAAGTAGGTCGCGGATTGGCCAGCCGACTGGAATGCAGCGAGCATCGACTGGGCCTGCGCCAACGAAACAGCCTGATCGCCAGATGGAACAGGCAAATTCGGGTTGAACGAGCCGACATGCTTTCCACCTCCCCCGGACTTTGCGATACTTCCCGTCTGCGTACCGGTTGCACCGGTACCTTCGGCACTCCCGCCACGATTTCCGGTTGTTGACACCTTCGGCGCAGGACTGCCAGTCGAAAGCAGCACGGCCACGACCGCAACAACGGCCGCCACGACCAGACCGCCGCCCGACAGCCACCACTTGCGCCGCAATAACCGTCCCTCTAGAGACTCACCCGAGCCACCGCTAGCGTCGCGCCCCCGGTCAATTGCTCCGTCATCCTCAACCATTACGGACCTCCTTCACCATCCTCATCTCGCCGCCACCTGGCTAATCTTCACGTCGCGGCCCGGCCACGCACCGGGCGCGAAGATCCTCCGCTCCCGCTCGCAAACCCAGTCTCGCACTCCGAAGCGGCCTGTTCGAGTCACCGGGCCGATCACCTCCCGTTGGCATGACACCGGGGCGGCGACGTCACCGTTGACCAGGGCAGCGGGCCAAGCGGCACCGGTCACCCGATCGAGTTCTTCTCGGCAGCGGACACCACCTGCCCGGTAGTGGGCGCCGAGGTCGAGCTCTGGGTTGCCGTCTCCCAGTCGACCACGGGATTGCCGATGAAGCCCATGCTGTTCAGAACCTGCGGATCTGCAGAATTGATGGGCGCGGCGCTCAGGTGGTAGAAGTAACCTGAGGTAGTCACGCACTTGAGATACGGGATCGTGCTATTCAGCAGGTTGAATAAGTTACCGAGGCTGACGCACTGGCCTGTCAGCCTTCCGCCGTACTCCTCGTCGACAGCGCCATTGATATACAGGAGTCCCATGCCATAGCCGTCCTGCGAGTTGTTCACCTTGAACATCCCGCAGTCGGTGTTCCAAGCCGGGCAAATGCTCGGGGCGATCATCGGAGCCGAACCTTCGGGCTGTGACGGCGCACCCGGCTGGCCCAGCTCGCCAACGGCGATTATGTCCGCGTCGATCGTGGCAGGCTCCGTGCCCCACGCCTCCTCACCGTAGAACGCTGGGAAATTGGTATCGGGGCTCAGGTAGTCCGCCCAGCCGGCGGGCTCTCCCGTACCGTTGATCCCGTCGAAGATGTAGTCGACCAGCCCTCCGACGTTGAGGGGATCGGGCAGGCAGATCCCATCGTTGTCGCCATCCGGATCGCTGCTCGCGGTGCAATTGTAAATCCCAAAAGTCATCAACGAACCGAAGTTCAGGTTCCCGCCGTTGAACCCGGGGTTATCCGACTCCACGGGATCCGTCCAGTTCTCGCTGTAGACCGTAATATGCCAATTTACATAGGGAATCGTCACGCTCAGGCTACAGGCGTCGCCGCCACAAGGGGCATCAGCGACCGGATCGAACAGGCCATCTACGAAATCCCCGGCCAGGTCGCCGAGACTGTCCATGGCTATGTAGGTGGGCTCTGACGGATCCGGGAAGATCGGAACGGGGTTCGTGGTGTCGTCATCCCTCTGCTTGTTAGAGCTACCCGGGTTCGGCGGGGTGCTTTGGAAACACCAGTCGTCGTTGTCGCCGTCAGTACCGGGGTTGCCCGAGCACGGCGTATCAGTGGCATGGGTAAGGCTCCCCCAGATCATATTGCCGTTATTGAACTGGGAGTTGTCCGACTCCCCGCCGCTCATCCATTCGGTCCACGTCTCGCTGTACAGTGTAATCGGCGGAATCCATATGCACTGGCTGTTCCAGCTGGGGCCCCAGTTGGACCAGTTGGGACACCCGATCCAGAATCCGGGAGTACCAATTGAACAGTCGTCGCCACCGCATAGTGAATCGGCAACGGTGTCAATGAGCCCATCTGCAACATCTGTGAATAGGTCTACCCCGTCAATCTTCATAGACGTGGTCATGGTCCCCGTGTCCTGGGGATTGGAGGTCCAGGCGTACGAAGTGCTTTTGCAGTTGTTGAACGCTGTCGACGAATACGAGCAATCGGTCGCGTTCCGCCCTACGGCAAACAGCAGGTAATCCGAAGCCACCGTCGTTATAACGCCGCACATAGCCAGCACCCCGGGGATCACCCCCAGGCTAATACCTACCGTGAAAACGGCTGCTACCGCGCTAATGGCCGTCAGGACGGCCGAGATGACCGTGCACGCCGTACCTATGTCCGAGAGGATCGTCAAGACCGTGTTCATGTTCTGATTCTGCGGATGGTTCACCTCGACATTGCCTTGCGCTATGAGCGCAAGAAGCGTCTGGCAGCTTGCCGACGGAACGGCTTTCGATCCCGTGCCCGGACAGCCGCCACCGGCATAGTAGATGCTGTTCGTGATGAGCACATTATTCTGGGCCTCGATGGTCAACTGCCCGTTGAGCGTCCCCTGAACGACTGCGTCACCAAACCAGCAGGGCCCCGGCAGGTTCGTCTGCCACGACTGGTACTGGATGGGTGTCTGTATGGGATTGCATTGGCTCGAGTTGTAGCCGTAATTCAGCGCGTTGAAAGGCGGATCGGGGAAGTTCTGCGGTGCGTCGCCCGCTGGCAGGTTGGCGACATATATCACCCCGTTCGAAGGCAGGCCCATCGTCTGCCCGGTGGCGGGGCACCCCGCTCGCAGGCTCGGGTCATCCACGAGCGAGTCCGGGCTCCACGCCTGGAACGTGCCGTTCGAATTGAGCAGGATTACCGTCTGACCTACGTAGTAACAGCCGTCTGCCTTCGCCATCGCCGGAACCTGGGGATTCGGGGTAACAAGGGGCTCCACCTTGCTGGCCAGCTTTGGCGTCTCGCTGAACTTGGGCGATGTATTCGGGCAGCTCGGGAAGCCAACGGCGCCGCTGATCACGCTTGATATCCACGACAGGCTGCTCCCAAGCAGGCTCTTGGCGGAAGACAGCACGTCCGTCGGAAGCACGGTATAACTGGCGATCTGGTTCCCCTTGGTGCCGCCGCCGTCCGCCGTCACGGAACCCGTCACGGACGCGTTCTCGGCGGTGTAGTCGTTAGTGCCGACATATATTGCCGCACCCATGATGCCATCGATGATCAGGCTCGACCAGTCCTGTTTCAACAGGCTGATCCCAAGACTTACGAAATTCACCGCGTTCTGCGGGGGAAAGCCGCACGCATAGAACGTATCGTTGGACCTGATATTGCCATTGATCTGGTCCTGCATGGCCAGGAAATACTGGCCGTATGCACTCTTGTTGGACCCGGGTACGGGGAATCCAAGCGACCACGTCGCGGGGTTGAGTGGGCTCGGCAGGCCTCCAGTCCACGACCACCCTCCCTGCAGGGCATTAGCGGGACACCCCGGAATCGGCCCGGTGAAATTGAACCCCATGATCGACCATTTCTGGCCAACGTAATGAAAGCACGCCAGCTTGAGAAGCATAGCCACCATCGACGGCTTGATGGACGACAGGCTCAACCCCAGGCCGCCGGGAAGCGCCGGCAATAGGCTCGTCAGATTGATGCCGAGGGACTGGAGGCCGCTTGCAAGCGTGAGAAGTTCGTTAACGTAATTGGTGAGCGTCGAGTGGGTCGGGTTAGCCACGTTGTAGTTGCTCTGGAACGCGAGGCCGAGGGTCGGAATGGACCGCTGGATCGTGTACGTGACCGCCCGTTCCGACACATGAGGATTCGCGCCGGGCGTTCCCGGTCCGGACTCACTGGTCACCGTCACCTGGGCCGTCTGTACCGCCAGACCCGTGGTCGGGTCGACGGTACCTGTGCTGGTCATGTTCACGGCCACCGTGAAATGTGCGCAGGCAGGCTGCCCCGTGCCGGGAACGGACGCCCAGTTGATCACGTAAGCATTCTTGATCTCCGTGTACGGTCCCGTGCAGGTCCAGGTGGTCGCCGCCTCGGTCGGCCCACCGCCTTGGGTATAATTGAAGAAATTCGGCGGATCCAGCGCGCCGGATACGCACTTGACGCTCGCTTCCCCGACGCCGAGGGGGACGGGGTTGCAGCCCTTGTAGCTGTAACTATCCTGCTGATCGAAGTCGAACACTACATTCGGATCCTGTAACGTGAGGTTCTGGTAATCCGTCTTTCCCGCTGTTGTGGCTGCACTTGCGACTCTCGTATTCTGATTAATGATAAGGGGCGATACGATGCCCGAGGTCGCGGCATAGAGGACCAGGGGCAGCAGCACTAGCACCAGCATCACGCCCAGCACTATGAGCATCGCCTGCCCGGCTCCACTCCGGTATATATATGAACGCTCGCTACTGCGAGACCAACTGCGATACCTTCTATTCACTAACTTCCTCCTCACCAGATCAAGTCGCTGAACATTCTCTACGTTGCCGCGACTAAGAGCCTCAGCAGACAAGGTTCTTGGGCGAAATCGAGCTTCGCTATATCTTCCACGCAAACGTTCGCCGGACGTTTGCGCAGCCAGGCGCTCCAGCCTGCGTCGGCCTGCCAGACGGACGTGATGAGAACTCTCCCCTGCCCTGCACTCGAACGTCCACCAGGCCGTCTCACTAATCCAATGTTCTTATCCGATGAGACGCCAGCTATTGTACCGATCATGACGTACTGCATACCTCCGGATTAAAATCCGCATACGGTAGGCAATACTGGTTGCCAACTGCCGTCAGCAGCACCCTATAATCATCCACACCTACCGGACTGAGCGGCCTCCGTTTCACCGTTACGTTTATACCAACCGCTGCAACATCGTTTGGTGCGTAGGAGCACCCGCCGGCTTGGTTCGCAGGGCACTTCAGGCCTGTCGAGCCATTCAGGTAGGTGAAAAGCTGGGATTCCGGAGTACCCGAGGAGCCGGTGGTGCCGTTGTATCCTCCTGCGGAAGCTGAAAGGTCCATATAGATGCCGGACGTGTCGATAGGCAGGCGACCGCCGGGGGCTCCCTTCACTGCTCCAATCAGGCCTGAGGAGGGTGCTGACGCCGGGCACGTTCCGTCACTCTGAAAGATCGTGTTGGCATAGCCATGACCCGGCTGGAACTCTAGTTCCTCCACCGTGTAGCTTTGAGCGGCGAGCGGCCCTGCCGCACCTGGCGTCGGTATCAGGAACGCCCAGAACCACTCGGGCGGAGCCGGAGAGGCAGTCCCCGAGGGTGGCGAGGCGAAGAACAGGACCTCCTCGGGACAGGCCACGACCACAGGCGAATTGAGAGGTATCAGCGTTCCCTGGCTCGCCGAACTCAGGTCCGAGCTCGTAGGGTACACGGCATCCTGTAGCTGGGGAACCAGCGTATTTGTGACCGATACGGCTCCGGCAGTCGCCCGGACGCTGGACAACCCGGCGGTCCCGCTAGTTTCCATGCGATCCATGGAGACGAAAACGATGGAAATGACCACCGCGAAGATGAATATGGCCACCATCAACTCCACCAGCGTGAATCCACTCTCGCCCCG
Source organism: Actinomycetes bacterium (assembly GCA_021816935.1). Classification (GTDB taxonomy): domain Bacteria; phylum Actinomycetota; class Acidimicrobiia; order Acidimicrobiales; family JAMCPL01; genus JAKAWR01. Next base: position 457 of record JAKAWR010000016.1, on the reverse strand, counting down.
GCCGGGCGGCCCCGCCGTAATCACGACAAGCACCCGGGACCCGGCTGGTACAGCACGTGGTTGGGAGTGTACTCCACGTCAGTGGCCATTCCCGCACAGACCAGCACGGACGGACTCCATACGTCTGCACTCGACGAAACCGCATAAACCGTTCCCGAAGATGAAGCAGGTACGTCGATGAAGAACGCACAGCCATTTGAATCGTAACGAGTGGTGTAGGTATTGCCCCCGGAATCAACGGTCACAGTTGCCGCGCTTGCTCCATGCCTCAATTGATTCGGATCATATACAACTATATATCCCGCATTTCCTGATGGGTCCATATAGCCATTTGATGTGATGAAGGAGCGCCTCGCCGCTCCCGCGTGACGGACTCGGTGCTGGGCATCGAGTCGGCGCCGAACTCGAGGAGCAGCGCGATGATGCGCACGTCAGAGAAGGAAAGCAAGGTCCCCTC
>JAKAWR010000015.1 GCA_021816935.1 Actinomycetes bacterium | reverse complement strand
ACGCTGGATTGGTTTCGCGCGCCTTGCAACTTGCCGTTCCATTCATTGCGACCATCACCACGAAGAAAAGGAGTCGGCCCGAAGGGCCGACGCTGACTTGACAGGAGGCGCTCTTTCAGGAATGACCGGACACCTGGTATAGGAGATAGATATGGCAACAATCATGGAAGAGCAACCCCGGCTGCAACGTCGGGGCAGGCATCCGGAGCAGCTCCGGCGCGGTGAAGGGGGGCCGGACAGCGACATCGACCTGATGGTGCCCGGCAATATTGGCAGCGAGTCGATCGCGTGACCGAGCTTCGTTACAACCCTGTTCTCGCTGATGCGCCTAGCCTTGTTGCCGAGTTGAGGCCGGAGCGACTGCTCGTAGTCGGAGAGGGCGGCGTGCCCGACACCATCGCCGCCGCCACGACGACAAGGTTGCGCGCCCCGGGTGATCTGGCTCTTCCGACCGGCAGTTACTCGTTTTTCGCCTCGTCAGGCGTTGTCGAGATGCTCCTGGTCTCGGAAGGCGATCCTCCGGCCGGACCGGACTCCACCGATGGGTCCTCCGAAGATCACCCGCTGGCGCATGCGTACGGCTGGTTCGCCCATTGGTGGGATGAGGCGAAGCCGGTTTCGCCACCGCGCTTCGCTGCGGGCGACGACGTAGTCACGGTGCCGTCCGGACAACCAGGGATCGTGCGCGGCCGGACTTTCGTCGCAGGCTCCTGGTCCTACGAGGTTCGGATCGAGGGGCGGCTTGTTCAGATCCGCGAGCAATCTCTCGACACGCCGCAGGCCGACAACGACCCTGCAGCATGGATCGCTCGAGCGCCCGCCCCTGCCAGGAGGTTCGCCGCGACGCTCACGAGAGCCAAACTGGCCGCACAGCTTTCAGGCACCGTCTACTCCTTTCGCGCCAGCCGGACGATCTTCCGCCCGTACCAGTTCCGTCCAGTAATCCGCCTGCTCGCAACGGGTGGGCTGCGTCTCCTGATCGCGGACGAGGTCGGGCTCGGGAAGACGATCGAGGCGGGGCTCGTCTGGACCGAGCTCGACGCCCGCAATATGGCCAATCGTGTGCTTGTCGTCTGTCCGTCGATGCTGGTAACGAAATGGCGACTTGAGATGGAGGAGCGATTCGGCTTCGAGCTGCGGATTCTCAGCCAGGAGTCCCTTGAGGAGATGCTCAGCCAGCTCGAGCGCGACCGTCTTCCCCCCCGCTTCCACGCTGTCTGCAGCCTTGAGCGGCTCCGCGGGTGGCCGGGATTGGTGCGCCTGCAGCAGATTGGACCGCAGTTCGACCTCGTCATCGTCGACGAGGCGCATGCCTTCCGAAATACGGAGACGCGCGGCTTTGCGCTCGGAGCGCTACTCACCGATTGGGCTGACGCCCTGGTGTTCCTCACGGCGACCCCGCTCAACCTTGGCAACCGCGACCTCTTTAACCTCCTCCAGCTCCTCGCGCCGGCCGACTTCGACGACCGCGCGGTGCTCGAGGAGCGGCTGCAACCGAACGCCGTGTTGAACAAGATCGCTGCCTCACTGCTCGAGCGCGCCATCGACAGCTCGCAACGGCTCGCTTGGCTAGACAATCTCGGCGAGCTCTCGTTCGGCGCCGCAGTGGCAGCGCGGCCTGAGGCACGCGAACTTCGACAGCTACTCGCGGCATCTCCGCTGTCGGCAGCCGAGGTCACCGAAGCGCGCCGGCTCATAGCTCGATTGCATGCTCTCGCCGCGGTGGTGACGAGAACTCGTAAAGTTGAGATCGAGGACCACAAGGCAGTCCGCGAGGCCGTTCGTATCGATGTGCCTTGGACCGAGGAAGAGTACGCCTTCTACGAGGGCTTCGAGGCCTGGCAGGTCCACCAAGCTCGGCTGAACGGAATGCCCGTCGGTTTGGTCACCCAAATGCCACTCCGGCTGGCCAGCTCGTGCCTCCCAGCCGTGCGAGAGAGGGTGCTCACCGGGAGCGGACAGCGGCCGGAGGACGTCGACCTCGACACCGACGATGAGGACTCGGCCACGCCGGACGCCGCGCCGCCGCGCGAGCTTGTCGAGCTCGCCCGGCGCATGGGCGCGATCGATACCAAATTCGACGAGTTCCTCCTGCACCTGCAACGGATTGTCACCGAGGACCGACGGGTACTTGTTTTCACTTTCTCACGAGCCACGCTCGCCTACCTCGAACGGCGGCTGCGGGACCACGTGCGATGCGCGGTCCTTCATGGCGACGTCAAGGGCGACGATCGCCACCGGGTGATGCGCCAGTTTCGTGAGGGGGCCTTTGACGTGCTTCTAGCAAGTCGAGTCGCGAGCGAGGGGCTCGACTTCGAGTTCTGCTCGGCCGTCGTAAACTATGACCTGCCCTGGAACCCGATGGAAGTCGAGCAGCGCATCGGTCGAGTCGACCGCTTCGGTCAGACCGCCGAGAAGGTTCTGATACTCAACTTCCACACCCCGCGTACGATCGAGACGGATATCGTCGCCCGGATCATGCACCGGATCGGCATCTTCAAGGCCTCGATCGGCGACCTCGAGCCGATCCTGCAGTCGCGCCTGTCCGAGATCCGTCAGACCGTCTTCGATTTCGAGCTCACGTCTGAGCAAAAAAAACGACGGCTCGACGAGATGATGGCTGCGCTGGAGGAGCAGCGACTGGCGCGCGACGAAATCGAGACTGCCAGTACTTACCTGTCCTCCACTGACAGGGCAGAGATCGACGGCCTGGAACGTGACCTGCTGGCGAGCGGGCGCTATATCGGGCAGCGAGAGCTCGTGCTGCTGCTCGAGGATTGGGCGGCGGCCTGCAGCGGTGCGAGTTGCAGCCTCGCGCGCGATGGGAATCGGGTCGTGTTGAGGGGAACCAGCGAGATGGAGCAGCATCTCCGGAGCGTCCAGGCGCGTGGCGAGCGATCCGCGGCCGAGCTGGCCTTGCTCGCCCAGAAGCTGCGTGACGAGCAGGAAATCATCATCTGCCTCGATCAGGAGCTCGCCAGGACGACCGGCGAGGATCTGCTGTCAGCCAACCATCCGCTGACTCGTGCTGCGCTGGCAGTGCCAGGCCACACGCAGGCGAGGTTCGCGTACGCACGGGTAACCCACAGCGAGGTCACGCCCGGCGAGTACCTGGTCCTTCTCGCGATCGCCCGCTGGAGTGGGCTGCGGCCCTCGAATGAGCTATGGGCAGTTGCGGTCGAGCTCGGTACAGGCAGCGCAGCCCCGGACATGGTCGGCGCAGCGCTGCTTGCCGCGCTCGCCGACGGGCAGCTCGGAGATTCCAAGGCTCGATCCATTGTGAGCGCCGATGCTCTTGAGCGCGCGCGGAGGCTGCTGCTCACGCGTCAGGCCGACGAGGAGGGTCGCCGGGCGGAGGAGAACGGCGCGCTAGCTGCTACCAGGCGAATCAGCCTTCGCGAGACTCACGCTCGCAAGGTGGCTCAGATCAAGAGGCGCATCGACACTCTGCGCGCGAGCGGCAAGACTGGAACGATCCGACTGCATGAGGCCCAGCTGCGTGCCCAGGAGGCCCGCCTCGCCGAGAAGGAGGCCGAGTTCGAAGCGGCCACTACGGGTGCCATGCTCGTCGAGTACCTGGCCGCGTGTCATCTCGAGGTCGTGCCGGCTTGACAACCCAGCCAGGCCCGGACGTGACTGAGAACGCAGGCCTCGAGGCCGAGCGCGCCGTCAACGAGCTCTACCAGCGGAAGATGCGCGACGCGATTGCGCGTCAGGAGCGCATCGCCCGCGGCCAAACGACGACGAGGAACCAGCTGTGGACTAGCCCTGGTGCGCCCTCTACGATGGCAGGGCTGGTAGTTACGCCGCTCGTCGGACGTGTGGCGCTAGGCGTGGACGATTCCTTGCTGGGCCGCGGTTTCTACATCGGTCCGTGGCACCAAGAGTGGATTGGCGCGCAGGTCGTGAGCTGGGCCGCGCCCGTGGCCTCGCTCTTCTACTCAGGCTCCGCATCGTCGGACCTGCTTGCTCGTGACGTGACAGCGAGGCGAACGTTTGTGGTTGAGCTGGAGAGCATCGTCGGCTTTGTCGACGATGCCGAGCCTTCCTGCCGGGAAGCCGATCCCTTCGCGTCGGGTGCGATCACCCTCACAGTTCCCGTCCCGCCGTCACCGGCCAGGGTGACCACCGAGGTATTGCAGCCGGCGCGCCCCGATGATCAAGCTCCTTCCGGGGAGTCTTGTCAGACAACGCCGCAAGTTCCAGAGTCGCTTGATGGCACACCGCTCGACGCGGAGTCGACCGTCGTGCCTGTTGCATCGACCGTCGGGCTCCGAGCGGAAACGGCTCTGCGAACTGTCCTTGAGCGGCCGCGCTCCGGTCGCCTAGCGCCGGTATTGGCAACTCTGCAGGCCGAACAGTACCGCCTCGTGACGTGGCCCGATGATCTTGCTCTCGTCGTGCAAGGTCAACCCGGCACTGGCAAGACGATCATTGCCACCCACAGGGCTGCGTACCTGACGCACCCCGAGCGCGACGGAGGTCCGCTTCACAACGTTGCCCTCGTCGGTCCCACGGAGGAGTACTCGAAGCACGTGGGGCAGGTGATCAAGTACTTGGGTGCGGAAGAGGTGAGGGTCATCCACCTGCAGCAGTTCCTCGCCGGTCTCGCGGACCCTGTCTACCATCTCGCGCCTGCTGTCGACGAACAGCGCCTCGACGCCGATTGGAGGCTGGGGCGACTTGTCGAGCGGGCCGCGGCGATCTTGCGCGACGCTGGGGTCTTCGAGCGCTCCCGAGGGAACCCGCTCAGGACTCTGGTCGATGCCCTCGCAAGGTCGGATGCCCTACTGGCACCGATGCTCGCGCAGCAGCCTGAGCTCGCCGACTGGGTGTCGGCGCTCGGTTCCTTTGAGCGTGCGCGCACCAACCAGCGCTTTCTGCCGTTTCTCGCTTCAGCGGCGCTCGCCGTGCGCCCGTCCTCCCCGCCACCGTTCGAGCATCTCGTCGTGGATGAAGCACAAGATCTCCGTCCCCTGGAATGGCGCGTCCTTGTCAAGCATCTTCGACCATCGGCCGGAATGACGCTGCTTGGTGACATGAACCAGCGGCGTTCGGACTGGAGCCCGGAAACCTGGCGACAACTCGTCATCGACCTCGATGTCGTTCCGGACGAAGACTTCCAACCCGAAGTGCTGGATATTAGCTTTCGCACGACTCGTGAAATACTGCGTTTCTCTAACCAGCTCCTAGCGCGAGGCAAGCGGACCGTCCGGGCGATCCGCACTGGGCCGCCACCAGCGGTGAAACGGGTCAGCTCTACCGAGTTGGTGGCTGCTGCGATGCGCGAGAGCGAATCGTTGGCCGCCCGCCATCCGCAGGGCCTGGTCGCGGTGATATCAGTCGATCCCCAGCGTGTTTCAGACAGGTTCCGAGCCACCGGTTGGTCTCGGCGGCTGTCTCTTGGGCACGCGTGGGCAAGGAGAGGCCACACGGTGCTTATACTGCACCCGGCCAACGCTCGCGGCCTCGAGTTCGATGGAGTGGTCGTCGTTGAGCCCGCCGATTATCCCCGGAACGTTGGCCGGCTCGGTCTGCTGTACACGAGCCTGACTCGTGCGGTGCATGAGCTGGTCGTCGTGCATTCGAGGCCTCTGCCGAGCGGCTTGCGAGCAGAGCGCCGATAGGGCAACACCAACGAAGCCGGTACCATGCCACCCCTTCTCATCCCCCGCCCGGGTCGGCCTGTCCAGATCGTGGGTCACGACCTTGACTTTTCGTTCTTCCCCATGCGTCGAGGCAACCGACGATGGTCAAGTCCCAGCGAGTGGTCGAGTGGTGTACGAGGTGCCAGCTCCGACGCTCCTCGCATCAACCTGAGCTGACGACATCTGGTCGATCAGCTCGTAGGCGGAGTTTATCATCGACCCGATGCGACGTCAAGTATTTTCTATCGTTAGACGACCAAGTGCTGGGGCGTGCGCGTCTATCGGGTGACGCACTCCTTGGCCTTCTCTCGTAGCTGGATTGAATCGACTTGGGAAAGTTGGAGTCTCTATCCCTTGAAAAGGAAGATGGAATCATGGAAACCACGACTGGGGCCAAGGGCCCCCTCGCAACGCCGCAGTTGGCACTGATGCAAGATTCTTTCATCTGATGGAAATGCGACACTTTCATAAGAAGGTGTCGCAATTCGCTTGACAGGTTCCGGTTAGCGCCTCTCAAGAAGGCCGGAATTACAAGTGGATGGGTCCAGCACGGCGAGGATCCACCGCTTTCTGCCGGCCATCTGATATGGTAATCTTGTGAATAATATGCTCATGTCGGACAAGACGTCTGCGAACCCCGATCAGCGTGAGCTGCTCGTCCTCGTTGGCGCTCTGGGAGCCCTACTCGGTGCCGCTTATCGAATGAGCAAGTGAAGGAGGAGTCATGACGACCCAAGAGCAGTTGACCAAGTTCCTGGATGAACACGTGCCGTGGCAGCGGCGTCCCGTGGAGATTTGGGCAGTCTATAGCGGTCCCATGCCCGACTCGTTAGGCCAGCAGAGGCCACCGGCGGCTGAGATCGGCGACGCGTGGCTGCAAGACGCCGAATTCCGCGCACTCCAGCTCGGCACCTGGCTGAACACGCCGGACGGTCAGATGATCGCCGCAGCCGTCGAGGCAGTGAGCCCGCCGTTCTACGCCGATGACGAGAAATTGCTTGTGAAAGCGCTCCAATACGCAGCCACACACCAACGTGAGGAAGGTCTGCATGCCGCTGGCCGCAGCGCGCTTATCGCTGGCTGCGTATTGGTGTTGGTCGGGCTGCTCGCCTGGTTCGGTTCGACACCCGGCGGGGGGTGGTGAACACATGGGCATTTTGGCAACGAAGAAGTTCACTGCCTCGACCTCCAAGAAGGGCATCAAGATCACGCCGAAGAAGAAGTCCGGCGGCAAGAAGAAGCGCTAGCCACGCTTTCGGCATCCGGGCCTGCGGGGCAGCAGCAAGACGGCTGAACGAGTTGGAGGAGTGACGATCATGGTGAAACTGTCCGAGCTGACCACGGCCGAGGAGATCCACAAGAGCGACATGGCCGACCCGGCCTACCGGGCCGAGTACGAGCGCACCCGCTTCGCTAACGACATCGCCATCCGGCTACTGCGGTACCGCACCGAGCACGGCCTGACCCAGACCGCGTTCGGCCGGCTGGTCGGCATGCGCCAACCACACGTAGCTCGCCTGGAGTCAGGCGAGTACGAACCGTCCCTATCCACTCTGGTACGGCTCGCTGGTGCGCTCGGCGAGGACTTCACGGTCGACATCAAGGCCAACGGAGCGCGCCTGCGCCAGAGCGCGTAACCAGTGGCGGTGCCGAGAGCGACTGTCGCCTGAGGATCCTGCCGACCACACCATCGTTTCCCGGGTTGCCCGGCAAGTCGGGGTTGGGACCGAGTCCCTGGGCCAATGAGTCATTCCTGAAGGAGCGCCTTCTGTCAAGTCAGCGTCGGCCCTTCGGGCCGAGTCCGACGCCGGCTCCGGTTCCCATGAGCCGAACCTCAGGGAGATTCAATACGCCGAAGTCGCGGTTAGGTATCGGAGCGCGCGGACTTCGCGTTCGTGGTTGACTTGTTCATGTTGGTGGTTCTCCGTTTCTACTCGGTTGGTGTTCACCCCAAGCCTGCCTCACGGCAGGACCCGGCGCGGAGGACCACCATCCGAAATGACACGGAGCTCGTGTCAACGGCCAACGCGAACTCCCCACGGACGGCCATCGGAATTCCCCAAGGACGGACACATCATTATGCGGCCTCCCACATCTGAGCGTACTTCATTTCCCACCCGATCGGCGTCTTCGGTGGTCGTGCCCGGTTTCATGCCGGTGCCGGCGTCGGCCTGAGTTACCCAGTTGCGTACCGACTCGATGCCGTACCCGAGCTGGCGCGCAACCCGTACGACCGTGCCCTGCTCGGTGCCGAGTTCGCACCGCTTGCTCTTTCTGTGCCGGGGTGTACCGGCGCTGTGAGGGGCTTTTCGCCCCGGGCGTAATTTCCATGACTCCATCTTCCTTTCCAAGGGACAGAGCCTCCAACTTTCCCAGGGCGGTTCAGTGCCTCGGCACCCGCCTTCGTCGGTGTTGTGCTACGCCGTTTCGATCCCCCCTGCCACCTGCAGGCCGAACTCTCCGATGCTGATCTCCCGCATCTCGACCTTGCGGATCTTGCCGGTCACTGTCATCGGAAAGGCGTCGACCAACTTTACGTAGCGGGGGATCTTGTTGTGGGCGATCTTCCCTAGACAGAAGGTTCGTAGTGTATCGGCGTCGAGTGGATCGGCACCGGGCGCCAGGCGGATCCAGGCAACGACCTCCTCCCCGTAGCGCTCGTCGGGAACGCCGACCACGGCAACGTCTTCGATCGCCGGGTGGGTGAAGAGGAACTCCTCGATCTCGCGGGGGTAGATGTTCTCACCGCCTCGGATGACCATGTCCTTGATTCTCCCGACGATGTTCAAGTAACCGTCCTCACGCATCACAGCCAGGTCCCCGGTGTGCATCCAGCGGGCGGAGTCGATCACCTCTGCGGTCTTCTCCGGCTCCTCCCAGTAGCCGAGCATCACCGAGTATCCCCGAGTGCAAAGCTCGCCGGGAGTGCCGATCGGTACTACCCGGTTGTCGGAGTCGACGACCTTGATCTCCACATGGGGCAGCACCGTTCCGACCGTCGCCGTCCTCAGGTCCAGGTCGTCGTCGGGTCTGGTTTGAGTCGAGACCGGGGAGGTCTCGGTCATCCCGTAGGCGATGGCGACCTGCTCCATGTGCATCTCGGAGATCACTCTCTTCATGACCTCGACCGGGCAGGGGGCACCGGCCATGATGCCGGTGCGAAGCGAGGTGAGGTCGAAGCTCTCGAACCTTGGGCTCCCGAACTCGGCTATGAACATGGTCGGCACCCCGTAGAGCGATGTGCAGCGCTCTTTCTCGACTGTCTCGAGGGTAGCATCGGGGTCGAAGAGGGGGGCCGGGATCACGATGGTCGCCCCGTGGGTGGTCGCAGCCAGGTTTCCGAGCACCATCCCGAAGCAGTGGTAGAAGGGCACCGGCAGGCAGACCCGGTCGGCTTCGCTGTAGTGGAGCATCTCGCCGATGAAGTATCCGTTGTTCAAGATGTTGTGGTGGGAAAGCGTCGCGCCCTTCGGGAACCCGGTTGTGCCCGAGGTGTACTGGATATTGATCGGGTCGTCGAATGCGAGGGTCTTTCCGATCGCCTCGATCTCGCCCGAGTCGACTCGCGAGGCGCTGGACTCGAGCTCTGGCCAAGTGGGGTCGCCGATGTAGATCACGTCCTCGAGCCCAGGGAGCGCTCCGCGCACCTGGTCGACCATGCCGCGATAATCGCTTGTCTTGTGCTGGGTAGCACTCACGAGCGTGCGTACCCCGGACTGGCGAAGGGCATACTCGAGCTCGTGGACACGGTAGGCGGGGTTGATGTTGACGAGGATCGCCCCGATGTAAGCGGTCGCATACTGGAGCACTACCCACTCGGCGCAGTTCGGTGACCAGATCCCCACCCGGTCACCCGTGGTGACACCTCTTGCGAGCAACCCTCGTGCGACCTTCCGGCTCCACTCCTCGAGCTCCGAGTAAGTCCAGCGACGATCGCTCGGATGGTCGACCAACGCCTCGTGATCGGGAAGTCGGCTCACCGTCTCGCTCAGGTTGTCGCCGATGGTTTGTCCGATCAGCGGCAGGTCCGAGGCGCCGTGCACGTAGGAATGGGTGAGCTTCATTGCGCCTTCTCACTGCTCAGCGGGCCAAACGGAGCCGGAAACCGATAGCCCCTGAGAGTCAGCATGAGGTGAGACACTTGGTGTAGCCTACCATCCCAGCAGCGCGATTCACGGTTCGGACGTAGCGCATCGCGGATGGGTATCCAACGTTCGATCCCAGGTCCACCGCAGTCCACGCCGCGAGATCGGCCTAGAACGCCTCGCAGAATTGGGAGCACGGCGCGATCCTTCTCCCGTCCGGCTGCCTCCTTCCTCCGGATCATATCGGCGAGCGCCGCGACCGAGACATCAAGTGTGTCGGTCAGTCTCTCCCGGGTGGCGTCCCGTCGGAGATCCGGCTCTTCGGATCTGGAGGCGGCCTCCGGAAGCTGAGCTCCCGCTGGCTGTATTCTCGTGGGGTGGTACGGATAGATACGGATCCAACGGCGACGGTAGCGCTGATGTTCGGGTCGAAGGGCGCGGTTGTGCTCGATTCCCGGATGGACGGGTCCGGTTTGTGGATCGACGTGGAATTAGCGTGCCCCGACTACACCGGGTCGCGGGCCACATCTGCCCTGATCGCGCAGCATCGGGGCTCTCTGTGAGAATCGAGGGGCAGTCGTGACCTGCCGACCAGACTGAAGAGCGAGGACGCCGATGGCCGACACCAAGCCAACCAACTCATCCGTCACGGTGGCGTCAGCGCCGGGCGACGAGCGTGCCGATGCTGGCGGGCACGACGAGGAGATCACGAGCCTCGAGGGCATTCCCGCCCTCTCCCTCGACGCGATCAGCTCGGTCGCCTACGGTCCCGAGGCGATGCTGGCAGTTCTGGCGAGCGCCGGAGCCGGGGCGCTGGCCAGGATCGAGCCGATAACGGTTGCCATCGTGGTGCTGCTCGTGATCCTGGTCTTCTCCTACCGCCAGGTGATCGCCGCCTACCCTGACGGCGGCGGTTGCTACGCCGTATCCAAGGCCAACCTCGGCCGCCGGGCGAGCCTGCTCGCCGGGGCGGCGCTCGTTGTCGACTACGTGCTCACCGTGGCGGTGTCGATCGCTGCCGGCGTCGCCGCCTTGGTGTCGGCATTCCCCGCCCTGGGTCCCGACAGCCTAGCCCTTTCACTCGGGATCCTGGCGGTGCTCACGGCCCTCAACCTGCGGGGCCTTGCCACGAGCGCCCGGGCGCTACTGTTGCCGACCGCGGTGTTCATCGTCGGGATCTACGTGGTGATCGTGGCCGGCTTTCTCCACCGGCATCCTGCGGCGGGATCGGGGATCCATGTGGTGGCGGTGCCGACGGCAGCGGCGGCGGTCGGAGTGCTGTTGATCCTGAAGGCGTTCGCGGCCGGATGCAGCGCCCTCACGGGAGTGGAGGCCATCGCCAACGATGTACCGGCTTTCCGTCCGCCGAGGGCCCGCCGGGCGATGCGCACCGAGGTGCTCCTCGGCGGCCTGCTTGGCACCATGCTGCTCGGGCTGTCGGTGCTCACCGTCCGGTTCCACATCGCCCCCGAGACGTCCCAGACCGTCCTTAGCCAGATCACCAGGGCGTCGGTCGGACGGGGCGGGCTCTACTACGTGATCGATCTGTCGACGACGGCGATCCTAGCGATCGCTGCCAATACGTCCTTCGGCGGCCTCCCGATGCTTGCCAGCCTCTTGGCCCGCGATAATCTCCTCCCGCACGTCTTCGGCTTACGGGGCGACCGCCCCGTCTACCGGTACGGGGTCATCGCTCTCGCCGTGCTGTCGGGCGCCCTCCTTGTGGCGGTCGACGCCGATACCAACGCCCTCATCCCGTTGTTCGCCATCGGGGTGTTCACCGGGTTCACCCTCTCCCAGGCCGGCCTCGTGCGTCACTGGTACCACGAACGCCCGAGACGCTGGTGGGCCCGGGCGGCCCTGAACGGTCTCGGGGCAGTGATGACGGCGGTGGCCACCATCATCTTTGTCGTCACGAAGTTCTCGGCCGGTGCCTGGGTGGTGGTCGTCGCCATCCCCGCTCTTATCCTCCTGTTCATCCGTATCGCCCACTACTACCGAGACGTCGGAGTCGAACTCGGCCTCGGTCAGACCCCACCGGTCCCGACGGCGGAGCCGAGTCTCGTCGTCGTGCCCGTTATGGCGGTGTCGAAGATGACGGCGGCCGCCCTCGCCCGGGCGCTGTCGCTCGGCGACGAGGTCGTGGCGGTGAGCGTGCAGTTCGACGACGAGGCCGCCGCGGCCCTGCGGGAGGAGTGGGATCGCTGGCATCCCGGGGTCGCGCTTACCGTTCTGCGCTCGCCGTCACGCTCGATCACGAAGCCCATGCTCAGCTACCTCCGCTCACTGCGGCTCCAGGCCCGGTCCTCCGTCCTCGTCCTCATTCCCGAGGTCGAGCCGAAGAAGTGGCGCCACCAGCTCCTCCAGAACCAGCGCGGCATCATCCTCGCCAACGTACTGCGCCGGCACTGTGAGGTGACGGTGGCCCGGATCGCGTTCCGCCTCAAGGAAGAGTAGGCCGGCGCGCACACGCTGGCGCGGTCCGGGTGGGCTCGATCGCGGCCAGCTCGTCCATGGCCGGTCCGAACGTCGACTCCAGCCAGCCGGCAGGGTCGTCTCCGACGGGACCGGTGACAAGTGTCGACACGCCGATCTTGGCGAGAGCTTCGGCTCCGCGCAGCACTTCTTCCACACCGGCGCCGGATGGAATGTCGCGATACATCGCCGTCACGGCGTTTCGCTCGGTAGCGGTCGTGCAAGTTTAGGGATGTCGGGCAACCGTTTGCCGAACTTGGATCGCCATCGTTCAGAAGAAGAAATATGGTGCTGCCAATTCCCGCTGATCACTGACGGGAAGATTTCGGCCCCTCCCGAGATATTGCGGCCTCGGACAACGTGAATCTGCGGCCGCCGGCCCGTGGTGCCGACGATCGGGCGGATATCGGAGTTATTCGACATACTCCCGTAGCGCCTTTCGTCTCGCGGGACGCAAAGGTTCGGACGGATCGGCGTTATGCGAGGAGCTGGTCCAGGAGTTCCCGTACCCGCCGGTCGATCTCGTCCACAATCGGTCTGACGGCCGCTACGGGCAGTCCCGCCGGATCGTCGAGCTCCCAGTCGAGGTAGCGTTTACCTGGATAGAAGGGGCACGTGTCACCACAGCCCATCGTGACGACGACATCAGCGGCGACCGCGTCGTTGCCCGTCAGAGCCTTGGGGAACTCTGCCGAGGCGTCGAGGCCACGCTCTGCCAGCACCTCGACAACCGACGGATTCAGTTCGTTGGCAGGTTCCGAACCGGCCGAGCGTACTTCGATCCGGCCTTGGGCATAATGGGCAAGGAGGACCTTGGCAGCGAGGCTGCGGCCCGCGTTGTGGATGCAGAGGAAGAGGACGGTCGGCTTGCACCCGTGTCGCTGTCCCGCTCCCGCTCCCGCTCCGACTCCCGCTCCCACTCCCGCTCCCACTCCCACTCCCGCTCCCGCTCCCGCTCCCGCTCCCGCTCCCGCTCCCACTCCCGCTCCCGCTCCCACTCCCGCTCCCGCTCCCGCTCCCGCTCCCGCTCCCGCTCCCGCTCCCGCTCCCGCTCCCGCTCCCGCTCCCGCTCCCGCTCCCGCTCCCGCTCCCGCTCCCCCTCCCGCTCCCGCTCCCGCTCCCGCTCCCGCTCCCGCTCCCGCTCCCGCTCCCGCTCCCGCTCCCGCTCCCGCTCCCGCTCCCGCTCCCGCTCCCGCTCCCGCTCCCGCTCCCGCTCCCGCTCCCACTCCGCCGCCGGGTCCGATGTCGGTGCTTGCTTTCCTCACAGTGGTAGCTCCGACTGTTTGCCCGGCCCCATTGCCGCCTCTTCCCCGGCCGCGGGTCCGGCCACGGCTAGCGGTGCTCTGGACTTTCCGGATACGGCCGAAGCCACACTTCCGGATACGGCCGACCCGACCCCCTCGGACGCCGTAGCCCCGCCCGCAACAGTGCCCCGGCGAACGGCCATCGGGTTACGGCCACCCACGGCGTTACGGCTGCTCACGCCGTTACGGCCACCCACGGCGCTGAGGTCGCCCACGGCGCTGAGGTCGCCCGGCGGGTAGTGACGGCGTAGCCGGAGCGCAACGTAGACGAGGGATACGAGCACGGGTACCTCGATCAGTGGACCGACCACGCCTGCAAGCGCCTCTCCCGACGTGACGCCGAAAACTCCGATGGCAACCGCGATCGCAAGTTCGAAGTTATTGCCGGCCGCCGTGAAGGCAAGGGTTGCGGTCCTTTCGTAGGGCAGGCGGAGCGCTTTCCCGAGGGCGAACGAGCCGAACCACATCACGGCGAAGTAGGCGAGCAGCGGGGCTGCGATACGGGCGACGTCGCCGGGATGCCCGGTTATCGTATGTCCCTGCAGCGCGAACAGGATGACGATTGTGTAGAGCAGCCCGTACAGGGCGATTGGCCCGAGTTTGCGCAGGAAACTCTCTTCGTACCATTCCCTTCCCCTGCGATTCTCACCGACCAGCCTGGTGACGAAGCCTGCCACGAGTGGAACCCCGAGGAAGATGGCGACGGTCTCTGCGATACGGCCCGCCGGTATGTGTAGCCCGACTGTGGACAGGCCGAGCCAGCCGGGGAGCAGCTCCAGGTAGAAGTAGCCGAGCAGGGAGAACATCACGATCTGGAAGAGGGAGTTCAGTGCCACGAGCACCGCTGCAGCCTCCCTGTCGCCGCACGACAGATCGTTCCAGATCAGGACCATGGCGATACAGCGGGCTAGGCCGACGACGATGATGCCGGTCCGGTATGCGGGAAGATCCGGCAGCATCAGCCAAGCCAAGGCGAACATGACCGCGGGGCCGACAACCCAGTTGAGCGCAATCGACGAGATGAGCATCCGCCGGTCGCGTACGATGGTACCGAGCCTGGCGTACCTGACCTTTGCCAGGACCGGATACATCATCGCCAGTAGACCAACGAAAACAGGCAGCGAGGTCCCCGCCGCGATGTGCAGCGAGTTGAGGCCACGCGCGAAGGCGGGCCACCCGCGCCCGATCCCTAGTCCTATGCCCATGGCGATGAGGATCCACACCGGCAGCAGCCGATCGAGAACCCTCAGGCGGGTGACGGGGGACGCTTCCGTTGGAGTGACCCGGTCGCCGGTCATCGCGCTGCCGGAGCCCCGACAAAAAGCCTGCCCAGCATCTCCAGGGTGTCGTAACGTGCCCGGTAGTAGATCCAGGTCCCCCGTCGTTCGGAATCGACGAGGCCCGCATTGCGCAGGACTCGCAGATGATGGGAAATCGTTGGCTGCGACACGTTGAACAGGACGGTGAGGTTGCACACGCAGGCCTCCCCGGCATCGGCAATCAACGACATGAGGCGCAGCCGCACCGGATCGGCGAGTGCCCTCAACAGCCCGGCGAGCGATTCCGCCTCGTCCGGGTGCATTGACTCCAGACCGAGTGGTCTGCAGTACGCCACTGGGTCACCGACCGCCGTCGCAGGCAGAGGAGTTCTTATCGACATACGTCTATATTGACAGAGATCTATATGTTAATGCCAGCCGGAGTGAGAGGGGTGCCCCGCTTGTCTGTATTCGCTGCATCGTCGAGCAGGGGTTGCTCAGTTCAGCGATTGGTCGGGAAAGCCCGGGTATGGCTCGCCGTGGTCCAGGATCGTCGGAACCGTGCGAGCGGTGAGCAACGGCCCCCCCTTCGCCCCCTCGCACCCCCCCGCCGTCACGGCAACCACAGAAGCAGCCACAGGCACCGCCGTCGCAGGCAGAGGAGCGCTCCGGTACGGTACTCAACCTACCGGGGGTGGGTACTGATCGGATAATGTCGTGGGGTGGTCCGTATCAGGCGATACCGGCTCCTTGGCGGAGCGATCTGCGCGCTGGCTGCCGTGACTGCACTTGCTGCCTGCGGCGAACCCGTCGCCTTCGACCCCATTCAGGCGACCTATGCTAACCAGCCGATGCCACACGGATCGGCGGAGAAGGTCTGCGGCTCAAGTGTCAAGTCGTACCTTTCGGAGCTGTCGACGATCTCGAACCCCGCCGAAGCCAAGGTGACCCGCCACTGGGGTCCGATCGTGCCCGGGGGGACGGACATGGCGGGAATACGGTCTGCCTCGGGAACCGTGCTGGACGCCGGGACGTGGACCGGCGATCTACCGCTCGATCACGCATTCGGCGGCGACATGTCCGCGGACGTGCAGCTGAACCCGCTCTACTCGGCCCTATCGTACAACGCGGGCACCGCCGGCGAAGGCAACAAGCCAGGGGTGATCCATGTCGAGCTGCAATCGGGGTTGCTGCCGCACAAGGCCCCTACCGGAGGGAGCCTCATGCTGCCGGCCGGGGCGTCGTGGCCGGATGCAGCCAACCTGGACATGGAGAATATCTATCCCGGCTTCATGCCTCAGCCGGGCGACTTCATCGCGCTTTCGGGACACTGGGTGCTCGACTGCGGGCACCCGGACTTCCATTCGGAACTGCACCCGATCGTCTACATGGCATTCGGTCACGCACAGGGGGGCAGCACCGTGGCTCACCTCTTCTACAACCCATACGACGATGCCCAGGTATACAACGCCGATCCTTCGATCTCCGGTCACGTGAACGACGGTTCCCGCCTTGCGAGCGGGAGCACGCTCGTATTGACCAAGTGGATTATCCCAGGGCTCATGAACCTGCTGCAGCCGAACGTATCCACCGCGGTGATACCCGAGCTCCAGATAGCGGAGCACGTCTCGCCACCGGCGACCGTCGTATGTTCGCCGCAGGCATCCCAGGCGGCGCAGGTTGGTACCACGCATACAGGCGCCGCCGCCGGCAGCGTTTCCGCGTCCTACGACCTTTCCGTCAGACCCGGCGTGTCCGTCAAGGTGGTCCCCGACTCCCCGCGCGGTTGTGCTACCGTTGACATCACCCTGACGTCGAGCTACTCGGCGCTTGATCCGACCGGACAGGAGGAATGCCCGGTCCCGTGGAAGTGGATCGACGATCAGGTCGCGGGCAACGGATTCGGTAACCTGAACATCTTGGACATCGCCTCCCAGAAGGTGTCAGGACTGCTCCCACCTCCTGCTGCGGCCAGCATCGTTTCGAAGCTGGCGCACCAGCCCCAGGTGAACTGCTTCGCTCCGCTGGGGCTCTCCGGGATTGTCGCCCCTACGGCTGGAATGCACACGGTAGTGACGGCGCCCTCACAGGCTTTTCCGGTTGCGGGCTGGGTGGAGGTGACGGGCGGGTAGGAGGTGTCGGGCGGGTAGGAGGTGACGGCTCCACGTCATGCGGTGCCCGGCTTCGGAAGACCGGCAGCAGTAGCCCGGGTCGGGGGCGCCAGTCGGGGCCCGCTGCGAATTAGATCAAGCGATCGCGACGGTGCCGACCAGAGCGAATGCCAGCGGAATCGCGCAACTTGTTTGGCGGCAGGCTTCTAACCGAACCAGCCAACTGCGTCGACCACGACGTCCGTATCGCCCGCGTAGTTGCGCAAGTTGACAGCCCCACCATCTCCGAGCCTGACTATGACCAGGTTGGAAGCCGTCTCGCCGCGAACCCAGTTGAGGTCCGACACCTCTGGAGCGGTCGAACCCGCGGGATAGATGGTCAAGTAGGAGGACGCTGTCGGGCCGACCACTGTGACGGCGAGAACGGCTGCGGTCGCCGTCAGTGGAATCCCTCCCTGGCCGGACAGCGTGACCGCAATGGAGCTGTCCACGCCTATCGTACGAAGAGACATGTTGGCAGGGGGGAGGGCTTCAGCACTGCAGAACGAGGGAGCGGGATCGGCTGAACACCTGGTGTCAGCGATCCGCTGCGCCGGCACCGTATGGTAGGTGAGGCCGGAGATGCCAGGCGCGTAATAACCGGATGCGTCGACGATTGCATCGACTTGCGTGTTAGAGATGAGATCAATCGTGCCGTCCGGCGCGAGGGCTGCGATGACGCGGTTGGCGACCACGTGGCCCGCAGGGAAGTTCACGACAGATGTGCTGGGGGCGGTGCCGCCAGCTGCTTGCTCGGCCAGGTATCCTCCGGAGAGTGCATCCACGGCCGTGAGGTTGAGTACCGCCGCGGTTGCAGTGACGGGAACCGAGCCAAGGCCGGCCACATGGATGTTGAGGGGATCTCCGGGCGAGAGGGTGCGGCCGTCGCACTGCGCTTCGCCTCCCGAGAGCCGTGAGGGGTTGTGCGATCTCGTGTCGCAGAGCCTGGCGGGAGCCAGGGGAGTGAAGGTGGAATTGCCCGATGCGCTCGTGTATCCTTCAACGTCGATCACTACGTCGGTTGCGGCGTTCGAGCCGTTGTAGATGGCTATGGTTCCGGCTGCAGAGACGGCAACCTCGGCCATGGTGGAGACAATAACGCCGGGAGTGAAGTCCAGGTCGGAAACGAGCGGCCGCACCGCCCCGGCGGCGTATGACGTGAGGTAGCCGGCGGCTCGGGGCGAAACGACGGTCAGGTTCACTGTCACCTCCTCTAATCCGGACACCGGCAGTGTACCGGCGCCAGCGACCTGGACATCCAGGGTGGCGCACGGCCCGAGTGTGCGCCCTGCGTATGGCCTACCGGAGCCCGGCCTCGTGTCGGCAACGCGCTCCGGGGTGACGGAAGTGTAGCCGAGTGGAGAGGATGGTCCCTCCGGGACGCCGTAAGCAAAAGCATCGGCACACGACAGTACGGTGGGACTCGCGCCCCACTGCGTGTCGACTGAGACGGGGACCGTTCCCGAAAGCGCGCTCGGAGCCGTGGCCGTGATCTCCGTCGGAGAAACCACTGCAAAGGCGGTGGCGGGTAATCCGCCAAAGTAGACGCTGCTTACCCCGGGAAGGCCTGATCCGGTGATGTCGACCACAGTTCCTCCCGCAACGGTCCCCGATGAAGGCTCTATGGAAGTGACGGTCGGGGCGGGCGGGGAGCGGGTGACCGCGTAGCCATCCCAGTCGACGGCAGAGCAGGAACCTTCCGGAGAGCAGGATACCGACGTCATCCCGAAAAGCCCGTTGCCATTCGGATCGATGTCTTCGGGCGCCGACCAGCTACGGCCATCGTAGGTGATGGCGTTGCCGGAATCATCGATCGCAGCGCAACCGCCACCCGCCGAGCACGACACGGACAACAGGCCCAATGTCCCGCCACCGGGATCGATGTCCGCAGGATGCGACCAGGCCGCGCCGCCCCATGTAAAGGCGTCGCCATGGCCGTCTACCGCGATGCAGAAGGTGCCGGAGGTGCACGAGACGGAGGTGAGGGGACTTCCACCGGTGTCGAGGGCCGCTGGGGTCGACCACGCGGATCCGTTCCAAACGAGTGCGTTGCCGAACCCGTCTACGACCATGCAGAAGGTACGCGAAGTGCACGAGACGGAGGTGAGGGGACCTCCCCCCGGGTCGATGCCGCTCGCCTGCGACCAGGCCGAGCCGTTCCAGGTCGATACGTAGTCGCCGATGTTGGCTGCCATACAGAAGGAGGCACTGCTACACGAGACGAACATCAGGCCACCGTTCGCCGTGCCCGGAGATCCTATGGCCGACGGTTGCGACCAGGTCGAGCCATCGAAGGTGACCGCGTTGCTGTTCTCGTCAACCGCCGCGCAGAAGTACGGCGACGGGCAGGAGACAGATGTCAGGCCACCGCCGGACGGATCAACGGCCTGCGGTGCCGACCAAGCGGTACCGTTCCACGACATGACGTTGCCGATCTCGTCGACCGCGAGGCAGTGGGTGGCCGTTGGGCACGAAATGGACGCCAAGCGCCCTGTTGCCGTTACCTGGGAAGGCGGCAGCCAAGAGGAATTCGAAGCGGCGGTGCGAGGGGAGGCTGTGGCGGCTGGCGCCGATGCCAGGGGGGTTCGGGAGTAAGTTCGGGTCACGGCGGTACCCACGGCGACAGCGTCGGCGGAAGTGCCGAACGCGGCAGTGAATGCGAATCCCAGTGGCAGCACAGCCGCGGGCAGGAACAGTGCAACGAAACGGCCATGGTACTTCTGGCCGCCCGCCGCGTGCTTGTGCCCGGGAAGTTCCACCGGGTTTCAGACTACCCGGCGAGCGGTAGCGGCGTCAGTTCCGGGTAGGCATGAAGCGGAAGGTGCAATGCGTTCGTCGGAGCCAGATGTTCCAGTGCCAGTGCCGCCGTCTCCACCCGCGGCGATTGTTGCCGGCGGGTTCACGTGTAATCTTCGCCAAGGAGCACTCCCGCAAGCTCCAGCGCCTGCTCGGCTAGGGTTTTCGCTGCTCCGGCAGCGTTATTGACGAGAGCGAAGGGACCTACGGGAACCTGCTGTTCATTCACCCGCTTGACGTACTCGTCCCAGTTGGCAAGCTTCCAGGCGTCGCGATCGGCATTGCGCCAGGCGAGTCTCTTGTGGACGCTCGCGAGGTCCGATCGGACCCAGACGATATGGAGGTCGGCGTTGGCTTCATGGCATCGCAACTCGGTGGTGGCCAGCCATTCGGGGTTGGTCACCTCGTCGAGAAAGGGTGCTGCGGCTATCACGCTCGACCCTGAGTCGAGGATTTCGGTAGCGGTGCCCATGAGGCACTGATACCGGAGTGGCCGGATGTGTCGCAGGTAAGGGTCACTGCGCGTATCCGACGGGTCGGTGCAGCGCTGCTCCGCCAGTGCGTGTGCGAGAGGGCCGGTGACGGTATCCCAGTCGATGAGAGCGATATGAGTGATACGTGCGAGGTCCCGGGCAAACTCGCTCTTACCCGTGCCTTCGTGGCCACCGACGAGAACCAGATGGTTCGTCATCCTGGTGTCACGCAGGAGGGCGTTCTCGGCGTGTTACCGAGAGGAGAAGGGGCATAACGGCGGTACATAAGAGACAAGGATGCCCCACTGCTCGGCCGGGTGCAAGGTGCTCCCGGCGTTCCCCATACTATGCCAGTGCCTTCCATCGGAGCCCTCAACGGCTGGGCAATCCGGCGTGTCTTGGTAAGGGCCCGTGTCATAATTAGTGGGATGATATCCGGCGAGCCAGGGGCGTCATCTGGCAAGGACGAGGACGCAGATGTACCAGGGAGTACATCGAGGACGAGGACACAGCCAGGGGCGTCATCTGGCCGTCGGGATCGCTCAATTAATTATGACACGGGCCCTAAGCTTGGCTGAACGGTGCCGAAAGTCCGCTTTCCCTCTCCCGGACCGCTGAAGTAGCCGGGCCCATCAGGGTCTTGCAGCGCAGCGTCGATGCTCTTTTCGCCGACTCCTCGTTCAACCCGTGGATTCCGCCGGGCCTATCAGGGCTCCGCGGTAGCAGGTTCTGCTGGCTGCTATTGCGCTTACGGAGACGACTGCCGCGATGTATCGGAAACCGGAGCGGGAGATAGAGACGAGACGAGAGGAGAGGACCGATGGTCGAGTTACTGACGGAAGAAGGGTTGGAACGCTTCGGCGAAGTGGCTGCCGGTCACGTTGGCGAGGGCGGTATTCCGGGGCTGGTGGCGCTGGTTGCCCGGGGTGACACGGTGCACGTAGAAGTCGAGGGCTCGCTCGCCGTGGGTGGTGTGCCCGCGAAGAGGGACTCGCTGTTTCGTCTCGCTTCGACTACGAAGCCGATCATAGGACTGGCGGCGTTGGCCCTTGCCCAAGAGGGCCTGTTCTCTCTGGACGAGCCAGTTGATCGGCTGCTGCCGGAGCTGGCAAACCGGCGGGTGCTGACGAAGATCGATGGCCTGCTCGACGAGACGGTACCTGCGCGCCGTGCGATCACAGTGCGTGAGCTAATGACATTCACGTTCGGGTTTGGCATGAGCAAGGACATGCTTTTCGCTGCAGAGCCGTGGCCGGTTGTTGCCGCGGCCGGGCGGTTGCACCTGCATACGCTCGGGCCGCCGAACCCCGCAGATCAGCCGGATCAGGACTCCTGGATGGAGAGGTTCGCGTCGCTGCCGCTGATGGCGCAACCCGGCGATAGGTGGTTCTACAACACCGGTGCATCGGTGCTGGGCGTCCTCTTGGCAAGGGCGGCAGGTATGGGACTCGACGAGGTCGTGCGTACTCGGGTGCTCGAGCCGCTCGGGATGCGCGATACCGCCTTCTGGGCAACAGATACGTGCCGCCTTGCGACGGCGTACGGGGCCACCCCGGATGGGTTGGAGGTTTGGGACCCGCCCGAGGGGCAGTGGAGCCGCCCGCCTGCGTTCTGCGACGGCGCCGCAGGGCTCGTATCGACTGCCGATGACCTGCTGGCCCTGGCGCGGATGCTGCTCCGAGGCGGTGAACCGGTGCTGAGGGAGGGTGCTGTCAGGGAGATGGTGCGGGACCAGCTCACCCCCAAGCAGAGGGCGCGAGATGTCCGGGGGTTCCTGGACGGGCGCAGCTGGGGATACTGCATATCGGTCGTTACGGATGGGCCGCGGGCCGGTGCGTATGGCTGGGACGGCGGACTTGGAACCACCTGGCTGGTTGACCCGGCACGGGATCTCACGGTGATAGTTATGACCCAGCTGGTCTTCGGGATGGCTCGCCCGCCGCAGGTTCACGCTGATCTGCAGGTAGCCGCCTACGCCGCTGTTCCCGGATAGGCGGAGTTCAGCGAGCGGCTCGGGGCACGGCGCTCAGGAGCTGCCGGTCGCCCGCCGGTCGAGAGTGATGGCGCATCCAGGGCAGCAAAGAAAGCGATTCTCTATCAAACGTAGGGAAGTCCGCTACCGCCTTCCAAGGGCACCTACGAGGTCATACCATAGTGGTCGTCCAGGGTCATACCGAAAATCCCGATAATAAATGGGGAGTTCTCCCGATGATCTGCTGGACTTGACAGCGTAGATTGACAGCATGGCATACGGAACTCTACGAAGCCTGCCGCCGGGCGATTCCCCTATCGATCTCGTGGCCGCCAATAGGATGCTGCCCCGGGCCGTTCCAGCAATTCTGAGGAGTTCTGCGAAGTTACTGGCAGCGCTGCTCACGCTTGCTGCTGTAGTGGCAGGTGCGACTGCCCTGCCGCCCACCGCGTACGGGACAACGTACGGAACCTGGAGCGGCCCAATCAACGTGTACGGGACGACCTACCCGGAGGCTCCGGCGTTCCAGGGAATGTCGTGCCCGACCACGACGTTCTGCGTGGGGCTCGACGAGTCCGCCTATGCCACGTACTACGACGGATCGTCGTGGAGCACTCCGAAGTCCGTCGACCCCGAGATCAACGGCAACGGCACAACGGCCACGATCTCCTGTCCCACGACGACATTCTGCATGGTCGTAGACAGCATGGGCTACGTCGTCGAGGAGTCGGGCGGCACATGGAGCGCGCCCGTTCTCATCGATGGCGGCGGGAACGCTAACAACGGGCAGAACGCCGTCGCGATCGACTCGGTGTCGTGTACGAGCGCGACGTTCTGCGCTGCCGTCGACCAGAACGGAGACGCGATGATGTTCAACGGGACCGCATGGACGGCACCGGCGTTCGTAGACAGCACGCCGAACAACGGCCATACTCTCGAGTCCGTGTCGTGCGCGGGCGCGACCATGTGCATCGCCGTCGACTCGTTCGGCAACGCTCTCAGCTGGGACGGTTCGACCTGGAGCGCGCCGCACGTGGTCGACTCCTACCAGGGAAACGCGGAAGAGCTCTATTCCGTGTCGTGTCCGACGCCGTCGTTCTGCGCCGCCGTCGACAATCTCGGGTACGCAGTCACCTTTGACGGCACGTCGTGGGCGGCTCCTGCCCTGGTCGCTCCGGACAACTCGCCGGTGGAGGCCGTGTCGTGCGCCAGCGCGAAGTTCTGCGTGGCCGGGATCGAGAGCACGGGGGGAACCTACAGCGGCAACGTCTCGTACTTCGACGGCACGTCGTGGTCCAGTCCCGTCGCCGTCGACTCCCAGGGGAACCTGTCGGCGATCTCGTGCCCTTCGATCTCGTTTTGCGCCGCAGGCGACACCTACACCGGGGGCAACATTTTCGTCTACGCCAACACGAACACCGTCCCCGGCAAGCCCACCAACGTGATAGCAACCCCTGCAAACACAACGGCCAACCTCACCTGGACGGCACCGTCCTCTATCGGCGAGTGCCCGATCACGAGCTACCAGGTGGACATCTACTCGGGAACCACCCTCGTCAGCTCCACCAGCACAGGTACGACGGCGACCAGCGACACCGTGACCGGCCTTTCCAACGGCACGAAGTACACCTTTACCGTTGCCGCCACCAACTGCGACGGAAATGGCCCGGCCTCTACCGCCTCACAGCCCGTCATCCCCTCGGCGCCGACGACTCCGGCTCCCTATAACCCCATAAGCCCGTATCGCATCTGCGACACGAGAGCGAACAATCCCTCGAAGCTTGTCGGCGAGGATGCCCAGTGCGCAGGAAAAACCCTTCAAGGCGGCACTCCACTGACTATCCAGGTGGCAGGTACGAACCCTAGCGGCATCACATCGGGAGGAGTGCCCGCAACCGGGGCCACTGCGGTTGTGCTGAACGTGACAGCGGACAACGCCACCGCCCCGGGCTATTTCACGATCTATCCGGCGGGCACCTCCGAGCCGCTCAGCTCCAACTTGAACTTCCGTGCGAAAGAGGCCGTGCCGAACCTCGTCGAGGTGGCTCTCGGCTCCTCCGGTCAGGTTTCTATATATACGAACATCTCTTCTGCGGACGTGATCGTGGACGTTCAAGGTTACGTGGGACCAGCGCCCTCGGGAGCCGGCCTCTACAACGCCCTTTCGCCTTCTCGCATCTGCGACACGAGGCCGAACAATCCCTCGAAGCTCTCAGGCACTGCCGCCCAGTGCAACGCAAACGGCGCACTCGGGCCGGGTCAGTCGATGACCATACAGGTAGAAGGAGTAGGCGGCGTGCCGGCATCCGGGGCAGAAGGGGTCGTGCTCAACGTAACCGTTGCGGTGACGACGGCTGCGAGCTACCTCACGGTCTATCCCGGTGGTTCCGCAAGGCCCACGGCGTCCAACCTAAACTGGACGAAAGGGGTTACTACACCGAACAGGGTCTCTGTTCCCCTCTCGTCAGCGGGGAAGGTATCGATCTACAACTTTGCCGGCGAGGCGAACGTGATAGTAGACGTGGGCGGCTGGTACACGAACCCGGGCGGCACCGGCACGTCGCTTACCCAGTTCTCCGGGATCACCCCGGCTCGCATACTCGACACCCGTAGCGGATCCGGAGAGCCTGACGAGGGACAGACCCTCTCTCAGGGAAGCACTCTTTCCTTCCAGGTCCAGGGAGTAGGCGGGGTGCCCACCAATGCAGCTGCGGTTGTGCTGAACGTGACCGTCACCAACACGACGAAGCCGTCGTATCTGACCCTGTGGCCGGCTGGCCAGGGACAGCCCACTGCATCCGATCTCAACTGGGTAGCCGGCGAGGCCGTCCCGAACCTCGTAATAGTGAAGCTCGGCTCCAATGGTCAGGTCTCGATCTACAACTTTGCCGGCTCGGCAGACGTGATAGCGGACGTGGTGGGTTGGTACCAGTGAGGTGGTGCCAGTGACTAGGCCGGGGAGTGTTGCATCAGCTTTGCTTGCCGGCCTTGGGTTATCCCACCGCCGGAAATCATTGGAGCGGATCGGGTCGCGCAGCTGGTCGCTCAGCTGGTCACGTACCGTTGCGGTCATGCTTACCGGTCTTGTGTTCCTGCTCTCGGCATGCTCCGCCGGCTAGGGTACGCCTGGCGGCAGCACGACACCTTCATCTGGAAGCAGCACTTCTGCGGCAGGCGGAACTCTCTCCTCGCCGCCGACGACGAAGCCGAACAAGGGACCGATCGGAGCGCAGGTCTCGGGCTCGGGGCCTTTCGACATGACGGTGAACGAGTCGATGCCGTCTTGCACCGGCGTCCTCCGGATGCGCATGTCTTTCGACCTGAGGACATAGATGGTCGGCTTCTGTCCGGCAACGGGGTAGCTCGTGGAGGGCGGGGTGTCGGTGGAGGCGCAGGCGGGCCCCGTGCAGTCGTGTGCGGGCGGGCAATCCCTGCCGGTCAACGGCTGGAACGCCGACATGCCTGTCTATCCGTCAGACCCCGCGAAAATGGTCATGCTCCTCCCCTCGGAGTTCTCGTCTTGGTACGAAGGGACGCAGTGGGTGTTCACCTCCGCCCAGGGACTCCAGTCCAGCGGAGGGACGCTCTCCTGCAAGGGCTTGACGACCGGCGAGACGGTCCCGGTCCCGGCGCTGGGGACGCCGGGACCGACAGGATCCTGCCAGCCAAAGCTGTCGAGCAAGTACTCGGGGACATTCCGGCTCAACTCCTGGCCGTGCCTCCGCTCTCACCTGCCCGAAGTGACCTTCACTTGAGCGGAGTCGGGATCGGCAACATCGGCAACCCTGAACGTCGACTTCGTAACCGCGACCATCACCCCGAACCTCGTGGTCGACCCTTCGGTGCTCCACTTCGCAGGAACGCAGGTCGGAACCACAGCGGCTGCGCAGACGGTGACGGTTACGAACGTCCCGTCCCCAGCAGGGGGGAATGTCCCCTTGGTAATTGACGGGATCGAGGTTCCGGGGCCTGCTGGCGCCGACTACCCGCTCTCCAGCGGTACGATTTCCAACAGCTGCTTCATGCCGGCTTCCGGCGGCAACTGGTCGGGTTGTAACAGCGATCCGGTGCTCGATGCCGGCCAGAGCGTCACGTTCCAGGTGGCCTTCGCCCCCGGCTCGACGGGATCGCGCTATGCAAACCTGACCGTCGTCGGCAACGATACGAATCCGTATACCGATATCGCTCTCTACGGCGTGGGGACTTGACCGTATGTGGCGTTAGGAGTGAATCGTTTGGAAAAGATGAAAACCTTGTGTCCTGCGAAGCTGAAGAAATGCCTGAACAGACAGAAAAGCAGATAGATTGAAACTATGAAACTACGTGAAACTATGGGACATGATGACATGAAACAAATTGTATATCCCGCACAGAAGAGGCGCCCCGGAGAGATGTTAGCGCGAACAGGTAGATGCCGGCGGATTGTCGCCTGCGTGGCGGTGCTCGCGAGCAGCATTGTGACTGTGACTGTGGCCGCCACTTCGCCAAATGCCTCTGCCGCTCCGGTATCCGTCCTCACCGCGTACGTTACCGATTCGGGCGGTGACGGCGTGGTACCGGTACAGATACCTAACGACTCGACATACACGGTGGGCCAAGAGGGTTCTACCGGTACAATAACTCACCCGATTGGGGTTGCCGTGTCACCAGACGGCTCAACTATATACACGAGCCTTTCTACCAACTGCTGCGCGAACGAGCCCGGCACCACCATCGACGTGATAGACGCCGGGAGCGGGGCTGTCACCGATTCGATAAACCTCGGTGCCCCAGTCGAGCCATGGGACCTGGCGATCACCCCCGATGGCAGGAAGCTCATCGTCGGGAACTACGACGCGGACTCGATCGAGATAGTCGACCTGATCGCCAGCCCACCAGCCGTCTCGACGGTCGACCTCTCGAGTGTGGCCCCCAACTCCAATGCGCCGTTTGTGGCATCCTCTCCTGACGGTAGCACGGCGTACGTCGATGCGGGCAGCGAGCTGGTTCCGGTATCGGTTGCGAACGGAGCCTTGGGGAGTCCCGTGGCGCTTCCGACCGCGTACGACTCGTCGGCCTCCTGCGGCAACGGAGGTCTCGCGGTAAATACTCTCGGCACGATAGTTGCTGTTGCCTGCTCGTATGCTGACGTTGACTTCGTGGACCTATCGACCGGCGTGGTCACGCCTGTCCAGCTGAATGCCTCAGCCATAGGCACAGCGAACAACGTGGCCTTCACCCCTAACGGCAAGTCTCTCGTCGTGTCGTGGGCCGATGACATCAACGGTGGCCAGGTGAGCGTACTCGATGCTGCGGTCGTTCCTCCGAGCATCGTGAAGACGCTGGTTCTCCCGAATGAATCCGCGCCTGGCGGCGTGGCTGTCTTGCCCGATGCTTCGACAGCCCTCGTGGCAGGAAGCACAACTGCCCAGCTCTTCGTCGTTCACCTCGACTCGTCACCACCAAGCCTCGACTCGACCACCATCCCGACTGGGGGCGTCCCGCAGATGATCGCGCTCGCCGTGCCGCCGCCAGTCATCCCAACCGTGACGTCCCTGCTTCCATCGTCGGGTTCTGCCACCGGTGGTACGAGCGTCGAGATTTACGGTTCGGGCTTCGCTGGATCGAGCACTGTCGATGCCGTGTACTTCGGGTCCGTTGCCGCTGCGAGCTTCACCGTGGACTCCGACTCGGAGATAACCGCTGCCAGCCCGGCCGGAGCGGTGGGTACGGTGGACGTCACTGTCCAAGGCTCCTCCGGGAGCACGAGTACTGCCACCAGCGCGGATAAGTTCACCTATGCCCAGCAGGCCAGTCCGGAGCCGTACAATCCTCTGCCGCCGAGCCGCATCTGCGACACTCGGGGAGGCCAGAGCCAGCCAGCTTGTCCCGGAGCCGGAGCCCTTGGGCCGGGGAGCACGCTCACCGTTCAGGCTGCGGGCAATGGCGAGATTCCGTCGAGCGGGGTCACCGCGGTCGTGGTAAACGTGACGGTGACCGGTACGACCGCCTCGAGCTTCCTCACTGCCTACCCTGCTGGCTCGGCCCGTCCGAGCTCCTCCAACCTCAACTGGGTTGCGGGGCAGACCGTGCCAAACCTCGTGACCGTAGGACTTGGCTCCCAGGGCGCGTTTGACGTCTACAATTACGCGGGCTCTGCCGATGTTGTCATAGATGTGGCCGGTTACTACTCGCCCTCTTCCTCCGGTGCGCTATACAACGCGCTCACTCCGGCGAGGATCTGTGACACCCGGCCTGGGAATCCATCGGGGTTGAGCGGCGGCGCGCTGTCCCAGTGCGAGGGTCACGCGCCCTCCTCAAGAACAAGCCTGACACTGCTGGTGGCCGGGCTCGGTGGCGTACCCGCATCCGGAGTCGAGGCCGCTGTCCTGAATGTAACCGCGATCGACCCTTCGAGCGGTGGCTACCTGACCGTTTACCCTGCCGGCGGGAAAGTTCCGCTGGCGTCGAGCGTCAACTACTCGGCAGGCGAAGTGGTACCCAACCGGGTCATAGTCCCCCTGGCCTCCGATGGCGACGTGTCGATCTATTCGAGTGCGGGAACGCCCAACCTTGCCGTCGACGTGTCGGGGTGGCTGTCAGGCGGTTCGTCCGCCGCTGGCGCCACCTTCACGCCCGCCATCTCCCCGACCCGGGTCTGCGACACTCGGAGTGGGCTTTCGTACATGACTCCCTGCGAGGGAAAGACGTTGGACTCGACATCCTCGCTGGTTGTCCAGATAGCTGGGATGGGGGGCGTGCCTGCCAGTGCTACTTCGGTGGTGCTGAACGTGACCGCGACCCGTGCAACCGCCTCGAGCTTCCTGTCGGTCTACCCCGATGGTTCGCCTCGCCCCACCATTTCGGATCTAAACTGGGCAGCAGGGCGTACGGTGCCGAACCTGGTCATAGTGAAGCTCGGGGCCTCAGGGCAGGTGAGCTTCTTTAATAATGCCGGTTCAATAGATATAATAGCGGACGTGGTGGGTTGGTACCAGTGAGGTGGCGCCAGTGACCAGGCCGGGGAGTGTTGCATCAGCTTTGCCTGCCGGCCCTGGGTTATCCCACCGCCGGAAATCATTGGAGCGGATCGGGTCGCGCAGCTGGTCACGTACCGTTGCGGTCATGCTTACCGGTCTTGTGTTCCTGCTCTCGGCATGCTCCGCCGGCTCGAGTACGCCTGGCGGCAGCACGACACCTTCCTCCGGAAGCAGCACTTCTGCGGCAGGCGGAACTCTCCCCTCGCCGCCGTCGACACTTCCCAATAAGGGTAGCCCCGGCGTCTCGGTCAGCGGCTCAGGGAAAGTGGACTACACCATCAGCTATTCAGGCCCCTGCACCGCCAGTGCTACCGCCCACGACACCTTTAGTTTCAAAGATATCATTGCCGTCCCGACGCTGGTCAAAGGCCAATACGTTATCGGTCCCGTACATCTTGGTGCAGCGACTACCAGCGGCGGCGCCGCCGGGAACTGCCCGAGCGGAGGGTTTTCCACGGGCTGGAACAACCCTGTGAATGGCGTGGAGATGCTGATCAATCCCTACGATCCGGCGAAGCTCACCATACTGCCTCTACCGGAGGTAACCGCTGCATTCTCCGAAGGAGTGGCTAAGGGGATGATAGTGATCCTCCCTACCACTGGCGGCCCGCCATTCAGCTATGTCTTCACTTCGGCAAGTGGTCTCACGTCAGGTCAGGGGGAACTCTCGTGCAGCGGCGGGATCACGGGGGACACGGTCCCCAATACTCTCCCAGGAACGCCTACCTTGCCGCTGAAGGCAAGTTGCAAAATGAAAACATCGTCGGATTTCAAGGGTACCTTCTCGCTCACCGGCTGGCCGGAGTACGCGCTTGCCGGAAGGATTGCGGCACTCGGGCAATCCGTCTCGATGAGCGGGTCAGGGACTGCCACGCTGGAGATGACCGTCGGCGCTGTGACCCTGGCTCCGAACGTCGTCGTCACGCCGCCGGAGCTTCACTTCGCAGATACCCCGGTCGGATCGGCTACCGCTCCACAGACGGTGACCATTACCAATGGCGCAGCAGCTGTGGGAGCGGGGAACGCTGCTCTCGTGATTCCCGGTATCGGCATTCTCGGGCCCGCCGGGGCAGACTACAAGATCACGAGCAACTCCATCCCGTCAGGCTGCATACTCGCAGCCGGCAACACCCAAATTGTCAGCTCTTGCGCGTCCGACCCGATTGTCTTGAACACCGGGCAGAGCGTCACGTTCCAGGTGGCCTTCGCCCCCGGCTCGACGGGATCGCGCGATGCAAACCTGACCATTGTCAGCAACGATACGAATCCGTATACCGATATTGCCCTTTATGGCGTGGGGACATAACAACCCGAAACTTTGCTGGAACGATCAACGTGATCGTCGATGTTGTTGGGCGACACGAGGCCGAACAATCCCTCGAAGCTCTCAGGCACTGCCGCCCAGTGCAGCGCAAATGGCGCACTCGGGCCGGGTCAGTCGATGACCATACAGGTAGAAGGAGTAGGCGGCGATCAGCGAGCGGCGGGCTGCTTAGGAACCGTCACTGCCTGCTACTCGCCAGATCGGCCAGTCTTCCTGGGACTCGGGGATTGCCCGTCTTCCCTGGGAGACGAAATACTCCGAGAGGCGGCGTACCTGACCGCGATGCCAGATGCTTTGGGCCTGCATCAACTTGACTGTCGACAACTTTGCCAATCCGGGGTAGTGGCCGACCTGCTCGATCAGCACGGACAGTGCTGCCTGGGCATCCCCCGAGGCGTTGTGGGCTTCGCCCAGCTCGACGCCGTAGTGCTCGCACAGTGCGGTCAGTGTCCGCTTGCCGCTGCGGTAGCGATCGTACTCGCGGTCGATGACCAAGATGTCGGCCACAAGAAGATCCATCGTGGACGGAGCGGGAACACCCGCTGCGATGCAGATCGCTTCGGCCATCGTCAGGTCGAATGCGGCGTTCATTGCTACGACGAGAGTAGCGCTTGCCGCCGCCGATTGCAGCTCGCCGGAGATTGTCCGGGCTGCTTCCTCGAGTGGCATCCCCTCCGCCCGGGCACGCTCAGTGGTGATGCCGTGGATCGCCGCTGCGCCAGCGGGCACTTCGCGACCCGGGTCAACTATGAAATAGCGCTCTCCACCCACGCTACCTCCCACGGCACCCACGAATGCGACCGACACCGGTACGTCGCTCAGCGGGTCGGTGCCGGTAGTCTCCAGATCGAAGCCGAGCATGGTGCCATTTACCCAGGCCTGCGGTGATGGCAAACCCGGCGATC
Source organism: Actinomycetes bacterium (assembly GCA_021816935.1). Lineage (GTDB taxonomy): Bacteria > Actinomycetota > Acidimicrobiia > Acidimicrobiales > JAMCPL01 > JAKAWR01. The sequence continues at coordinate 16,897 of JAKAWR010000015.1, read as the reverse complement.
CCGCGTCCTCAGTGAACGGGCCCGCATCTGTTGAAGCCTCCCGCAATAGAGGAGCTGGTTTGCCTGCTGCCATCCCTGTTACGTTAACACCGAGGCGCGCACAAACCATGAACGTTGCCGGAAAGGCGCCCGATCGGGATGGCGACGTTTCCAAAGCGTTAGTGGTGTGGCCCGCAATTAATTGGAGCGTTTCGCCATGCCTTCCTCTCAACGGCCCAGTGGACCGTTGGAACTGGTCCTTGCCGGGCCGCGAACCGTGGCTCGTCAAGGGCGACGTGAATCACGGGATACACCGCTAGAGTTCCCCGGCCAGGGTCAGGTCGGCGAGCGAGGCGAGATCGAGTGGGAGCGGGTCGTGGTGGTGTGCAGGAGGTTGAGAGCCGCAGCCGGCTCAATCGGGCGAGGCGAGATCGAGTAGGAGCGACTCGATGAGGAGCGTCTCGTTGGGGTTCCGCACCAGCGCGGCGGACGCCTTTGCCAGTGTCCGCTCGGATCGGTCCAATCGCCGGAGCCGATCGGCAGTTGCCGGAGAAGGCACTCCACCCGGCTCGGCAGCCAGCCGGACCCTGTAGATCCCGGCGAGCCTGTTCATGCCTTCGCGTAGCAGATCGGTGCGAGCCCGTCGCAGCTCCCTGTGCTGGCGCTCCTCCAGGCGGTTCCTCACGGCCGAGTCGGCACCGCCCATCATCTCCTCCTCGCCTGCCAGTTCCTTCAGAGCCTCCGTGTGGCGCTTCTGAACGGGTCTCAGTGCGAGATCCAGAGCACTCGCAAGCTCTGCGGCCAGCGACGCTACGGCTTGGCCGGTATACTGCAGCCGTTCCGGGATTGTCGCCCATACGGCCAGATAAGTGTCGCCATCAGTGGCTGCGTCCCCTTCGAGGGGGGCGTCACTGGCACGCTCGTGGCGGTCTGCGCCATCCAACGCATCCCGCCTCCCATCTTGCGGTTGCTCCCCAACAAAGCAGCCGCTACCCGGCGTACCGTGAGACTGGGGAGGTGCCAGCTCGATGCTGACACATCGTGATACGATAGTTGCCATCCAGCGAGGGGTGGAGTCGGTCGCCAGGACGAACACGGTGTGAGGTGGAGGTTCCTCGACGGTCTTGAGCAGGACCGGGGTCGCCAGGTAGCCCCGGTGAATGTCGTTTACCACGATGACCTGCCTTGCGGCGGCAATCGGTTTCCGCTGAGCGGTGCGCACGGCGGCCCTGGCCTCCTCAACGGAAAGATTGTTCGCCACCGGGCCTATCTCTGTGAAGTCGGGGTGTCTGCCTTCCAGTGCCCGTTTGCACCAGGCGCATATTCCGCAGCCGCCGTCAGGGCACAGCAACGCGGCGGCGAAGGCCCGCCACAGGCCCCGCCTGTCCTGTTCGCAGCCACCCGAAAGGAGATAGGCATGCACCGGACGACGGGCGAAACCCCTGAGCAACTCCTTGGCGGTCTCCTGTCCGGCTACGGACGCGAAGAGCGCTGGCGCCGGTCGTCTATCGTCCGCAACTGCTGGCATCACCCCGTGTTCGCCGCTGTCGGCTGAGAGAAGGTCAGGGGCTGTCCGTTCGCTATCCGGTGATCTGCCGGCGTCCAGTGGATCGGTCATCCGAGCCTGCTCCTGACGAGGCCAAGCAACGCTTTCGCCGTATCATCGACCGGCAGGGTCCCGTCGATGACGGCCCAGGCGTCCGGGCGACTTCTGGCGAGCTCAAGGTAACCGTCGCGAACCCGTCCCAGGAAATCGGCCCCGGCAGACTCGAATCGATCCATGGTCATCGTCAGTTCCACCGCCGAAGTCCGATTCAGTCTCTCGAGAGCCACCTTGACGGGGACGTCGACAAGAATGGTCAGGTCTGGCTCGAGACCGCCGGTTGCCACCGCGACGACCGTTTCCAGGGTATGCAGGTCGATACTCCTGCCGAATCCCTGGTAGGCAAGGGTGGACCCGGAAAATCTGTCGGCGACCACCCAGGAACCACGCTCGAGCGCAGGGAGGATGTTCTCGGCGATGTCCTGAGCACGGTCGGCAAGCATGAGGAGAAGCTCTGCGATTGGCGCTATCGAGCCTACGTCATCCGGCGACACCGTACGGCCGGCGGGTGTCGCGGTCGCGTCGCTGCCGGTTGTGCCGCTGCCAACCGGTCCGTCCCCAACCGGTCCGTCCCCAACCGGTCCGTCCCCAACCGGTCCGTCCCCAACCGGTCCGTCCCCAACCTTGCTTCGCCCGAGAAGGAGCGGGCGAAGCTCCCTGCCGAGAGCCGTTCCTCCCGGCTCGGCAGTCAAGACTGCGCCGAGCGAGTCTGCGAGCATGCCGGCCTGCGTCGACTTGCCCGATCCGTCGATGCCCTCGAGGGCGATCAGGCGGCCTCGGAGAGCTGGCATCTCATCCGTCCGCAGTCGGGTCCGGTTCCGGGGATGACGGCGTGGGGGGGCGTTCGGGCGGTGAGGATCCTACGGAAGGCTTGGGCTCCACCGACTTCGTAGGCGACTCAGCCGTGCCGGCCCGCGAGGAGGACCTTGCCGTGACAGACCTCGAGGAAGGCTTGGCCGCCGAGCCCGCTCGGGAGGACTTAGCCTTGGACCCGGCCCTGGACGACCCGGCTGCCTTGCCGATCCCGGATGCCGTCTTCTTCCTGGACGAGGTGGAGCGCGATCGTGACGTGGCGGTACCGTCGGCTAGCGCAGTGCGCCTCATCGACAGCAGCTCGACGGCACGTTCGGTCGTGATCTCTTCGGGCAGGTCGCCGCGGCGCAACGAGGCGTTGACGGTTCCATCTGTCACATAGGGGCCGAAGCGACCGTCCCGCAGCGTGATCGTTCCTCCCGATTGCGGGTCGGTACCGAGTTCCTTCAACGGCATCGCCGCGGCCCGCCCTCGCCGCACCTTAGGTTCTCTCAGGCGGCGCAGGGCATCGTCGAGGTCGATGGTGAGTAGCAGCTCCTCGCCCTCCAGGCTGCGGCTCTCCTTACCTCTCTCGATATAGGGACCGAAGCGGCCGTTTCTCGCCCACACCTCCTCGCCGTTATCGGGATCGGTACCGATGAGGCGTGGGATCGACAGCAGCTGGAGAGCGCTGTCCAGATCGACCGTCTCGGGCGTCATCGTCCGAAAAAGCGATGACCGCTTAGGCTTGTCCTTTCCATCCCCGTCCTCTCCCAGCTGCACGTAGGGGCCAAACCTGCCTGTCCGCAGGTAGACTGGCTGGCCAGAGGCGGGGTCCCTGCCGAGCTCCCTGCCGGAATCGGCCCCCGCGGCAAGCAGTTCGAGCGCTCGCTCCAGCGACAGCTCGTCGGGGCAGGTGCCGTCCGGTATGGGTGCGCGAGTCTCGCCCTGCTGCAGGTATGGCCCGTACCGGCCGACCCTCACCACCACGGTCTCGCCTGCGGGAGGGGTCCCGAGCTCGATCCGGTTGATCTCTCTCGGATCGATGGCATCCAGCTGGAGAGTAATCTCCTGCTTGAGCCCTCGAACCGAAAGAGGGGCGGTTCCGATCTCCGTCTCGGAAAGCCCGCCCCCATGGCCGCCAGCGCCGAAATAGAAGCGATTGAGCCAGGGCACGGAGTCTTCCCTGCCCCCGGCGATCTCGTCCAGCTCGTCTTCCATCGTCGCCGTGAACCCGTAATCGACGAGCTCTGTGAAGTGGCGCTCCAGTAGCCCCACAACGGCAAAAGCCACAAAAGAGGGGACCAGCGCGGATCCCTTCTTCCAACAATATCCCCGGTCGATGATTGTCGAAATGATTGCGGCATAGGTGGACGGCCTGCCTATTCCGCGCTCCTCCAGGGCCTTGACCAGGGATGCCTCGGTGTACCTTGCGGGCGGCTGGGTCGTGTGCGAGCGCGGCTCCATCCCGAGCGCATTCAGCTCCTGACCTTGCCGCAAGGGTGGAAGCCTGTTCTCACGACTGCCGGCGGAAGAGTCGACCTCGTTCACGGACCCGTTCTCACTTGCGTCGTCACTGCCCTCTTCGTAGGCGAGAAGGAAGCCGGGTTCGATAATGGTGGTCCCGCTGGTGGCCATTTCCACCATCTCGCCCGTGCCTGGGTCGGACGCTCCGAGGCGGACCTGCACCGTGGTACCCGTGCAGTCGATCATCTGCGAAGCTATCGTCCGCCTCCATACGAGCTCGTAAAGGCGTAGTTCGTCACCGGACAGGACCCTGCGGGCCTCCTCGATGGACCTGAAAGTCTCACCGGCAGGCCTTATTGCTTCGTGAGCCTCCTGGGCGTTCTTGACTTTCGAGCGGTACATCCGCGGGTTCCCCGGGAGTTTCGCCGGTCCGTAGAGTGTCTTGACGGCTGCCCGGGCAGCGGTGATCGCCTCGTCGGAGAGGATCGTGGAATCGGTCCTCATATAGGTGATCCACCCCTCCTCGTAGAGGTGCTGCGCGACCTGCATCGTGCGCCGGGAGCTGAATCGCAGCTTGCGCCCGGCTTCCTGTTGCAGGGTGGAGGTCGTGAACGGGGCAGCGGGGGAGCGGCCGTAGGGCTTCTCCGCGACCGAGGCGACCTTGAATCCGGCACCTACGAGCCGTCCAGCCAGCGCCCTCGCCTCATCCTCCAGCACTAGGCGCACCGGCGTCTTGGTAGAGAGGACGCCCGTCTCACCGAAGTCCTTGCCAGTGGCTATGGGGACGGATCCCAGTGCGACAAGTGTGGCGTGGAACGATCCTTCGTCGGCGGGGGTGGTCCCGGCAGTCTCATCCCCTCCGGTTCCAGTCCCGGGCCTGGCCCCGGCCCCGCTCCTGGCCCCGGCCCCGGCCCCGCTCCTGGCCCTGGCCCCGGCACCGGCCCCGGCCCCGGTTCCAGGCTGCGCCGGCGTCAAAGTTGCGAATGTCCCCTCTATATCCCACCACGATGCGGCTCGGAACCTCATCCGGTCCCGCTCGCGCTCGACAATAAGGCGGGTGGCGACGCTCTGTACCCTGCCGGCAGAGAGCTTCGGCATGACCTTGCGCCAGAGGACCGGAGAGAGCTCATAGCCGTAAAGCCGGTCGAGGATCCGCCTTGCCTCCTGGGCATCTACGAGCTTCTTGTCCAGGTCGCGCCACTCCCTCACGGCTCGCTGTATTGCGGGGACCGTTATCTCGTGGAATACCATCCGCTTTACGGGCACGCTCGGGGAAAGCACCTCGAGGAGGTGCCACGCTATGGACTCACCCTCCCGGTCCTCATCTGTCGCCAGATACAGCTCGGCAGCGTCCCGAAGAAGGGCTTTCAGCCGGGAGACGACCTCCCGCTTCTCCCTGGGGATGATGTAGAGCGGCTTGAAGCCCTCCTCCACATCAACCCCGAGCCGAGCCCAATCCTCACCTTTCACCGCGGCCGGGATCTCATCAGCGTTCCTCGGAAGGTCGCGGATATGGCCGATGGACGATTCCACGATGTAACCGTCTCCTAGAACCCCCGCGATGGTACGTGCCTTTGTCGGGGACTCGACTATCACAAGCGGTTTGGCTCCCGCTGAGGTTTTCACCGTATTATCATGCCTCTTTCACGGGATGCCGGGTGGCGTTGCCGCGTCGGCCGGCATCGTCTCATCCGCACTGCCCGAGTCGCGTTCTTTACTGCCCGAGCAGCGTTCTCTCTCGTAGCGCCACTCTCCCCGAGGTACGGACCCGCAGGGTATGCCTGCTCAGGAGCTCTCGGCTGCCGGGATGGCACTTGCGGCAACGCCAGCAGGCTGAGCCGGTGCCGGACGCGATGCTCCATACGTGTCCATCGGATCCGCGACCCCACCGCCGGAGTCTGTCCCGGCTTCTCTGGGCGAGTCACTACCCAATAGGTCCACTCGCCGCTTCGATATCGCTATAGCCACGAGCAGGATGGCGAGCGCCACGCCGGCGATCGTGTAGCGGACGGCGTCGTGGTGATTCTGGGTGATCGTGGCCGGTAGGATCAGAAGAGATACGAGGTTCAGCACCTTCACCATCGGGTTCATCGCAGGCCCGGCCGTGTCCTTGAACGGATCTCCCACGGTGTCCCCGATGACCGCCGCCTTGTGGGCGTCGGTGCCCTTGCCGCCGTGGTGACCGTCTTCGATGTACTTCTTGGCGTTGTCCCAGGCGCCGCCCGTGTTCGACATGAAGTTGGCCATGAGCTGGCCGGTTAGGATCGCCGCAGCATTGAAGGCGCCGAGGGCCAAGTAGCCCATGCCGAAACCGATGACGACCGGTGTCAGTATCCCGAGTAGCGCTGGCGTGGCGAGCTCACGCTGCGCCCCGCTGGTGCATATCCCGATGACTCTCGAGTACTCGGGTTTCTCGCTGCCGTCCATGATGCCGGGATGCTCCCTGAACTGCCGACGTACCTCCTGCACGACGACCCCGGCTGATCTGCCCACAGCCCGGATCATGAGCGACGAGAAGAGGAAGGCAACGGATCCGCCGACGAGCAGGCCAACGAATATCGTGGGGTTGGATACGTCGATGGCTACGTGGTGGAGGCCGAGCTGCGATCCTATCGTTTCGACGAACGAAGCGAAAAGGGCAACGGCGGCAATGACCGCGGATCCTATGGCTACACCCTTGGTGATCGCCTTCGTGGTGTTGCCAACCGCATCAAGGCTAACCATGATCCTCTCGGCCTCACCTCCGAACTCGCCGGCCATCTCGGCGATCCCGGCCGCATTGTCGGCAACCGGGCCGAAGCTGTCCTCGGACACCACCATTCCGGTTGTCGAGAGCATGCCGATCCCGACCAGCGAGATGAGGTACAGGACCATCTTGCCGTTGCCATGACCCAGCCCGATGGCCACTGCGATGGCCACTGCGATGGCAATTATCGCCCACACCGAGGACTCGAGTCCCGAGCTGATGCCCGACAGGACGGTCGTGGCGGGGCCTGTGAGCGTAGACTCGGCTATCTCCCTTACAGGCGCCCGCTCCGTCGAAGTGAAGTGCTCGGTGATGAGGCTCGCAACCTGGACGAGGACTACCCCCGTGAGAACGGCCCAGAACACGTCCCAGTTGTGGACGTAGAAGTGCGCAACCAGCAGGGCGCCAACGAGCGTAAGGAAGCTGGCGAGTCGGAATCCCCTGTTGATGGGTGCCATGGCGCTCTTGTCCTTAGCGCTGGCACGCACGGAGAAGATCCCGATCGCCGATGACAGGATACCAATCGCAGGCACGATCAGGGGAAAGACCATTGCAGGAGCGGCATTCTTGAACCCGATCGAGTGGAAGGCGGTGACGGAGAGGATCAGCGATGCGATGATCATGATCTCGAACGACTCGAAGAGGTCAGCGGCCATCCCGGCGCAGTCACCCACGTTGTCACCCACGTTGTCAGCGATCGTGGCGGCGTTCCTGGGGTCGTCTTCGGGGATCCCGGCTTCGACCTTACCGACCAGGTCCGCCCCCACGTCTGCAGCCTTCGTGAAGATGCCACCACCCACCCTCATGAACAGGGCGAGCAGGGAGGCGCCGAAGCCGAATCCGACGAGGACGGCCGTCGCCATGTTCTGGAAGATGAAAACGATGGTGGAGGCGCCGAGAAGGCCCAGCCCGACGCAGAACATCCCGGTTATCCCGCCGGTGCGGAAGGCGACTTTGAGCCCGGCCTTGAGAGAGCCGTTCCGTGCCGCCGCCGCGGTCCGCACGTTGCCGCGCACTGCAAGCGACATGCCAACGAACCCTGTGATGCTGGAGCAGGCTGCCCCGAGTAGGAACGCGAGCACCCGGAACCCTCCGGCTCCGGCGAAGCTCATCGCCACCGAGCCGCCGGGGCGCACGACCTTGGTGGCCGTGAAGAAAATAAGCACTGCCAGCGGGAACACGATTAAGAGGATCGTCTTGAACTGCCTCTTCAGGAAGGCGACCGCACCCTCCTGAATCGCCGCGGCGATCTCGCGCATCTTCGGCGTGCCCTGGTCCTGCTTCAGGACTCCCCGCATGAGGAAGAGCCCGACCAGGAGCGCCCCTACGGCCGCTGCAAGGGCAAAGATCAGCCACGCCTTGTCGGCCGATGTCAGCACGAAGCTCTGGTAGTTGCCTTCTGTTGCAAGAACTCGCACCATGAAACTGTTGAACTCCTTGGTTTGCCGGGAGCCCGGACAGGTGACCGTTGCGGGCTCTCACTTATTACGCGGGGCATACCCGAGCCCTTGCCCGAGCTTTCCCCGTTCGGCACCCGCAGGCCATGTCCTGCCTGCGGCGATCCGTGATATCTGGAGGCGCACTAGCTGTAGTACAGCGGCGCGCCTCGCATGTCCATCCAAGAACACTGCCACGGCGGGCCGATCCTCCGGCCGCCGCAGCATAACATATACGGAACTTGGCCACGAAAGCAAGGACCGGAGGGTACACCTGTTGCGAGTGCCTGGCAGGTAGACTGAGGAGTATGAGGAGAGCGGCGTTCTTTGACCTGGACAAGACCGTAATAGCCCGCGCGTCCATGGTCGCCTACGGGAGGCCACTGTTTCGTGAGGGGTTATTGTCGGCGACGGCGCTCGCCAGGGCTCTTACGATGCAGCTGGTCTACCTGCACTTCGGGGCGGGTGATTCGCGGATGCAGAAGACCAGGCAGCGGGTGCTGGAGCTTGCGAAGGGCGCCGATCGGGACGAGCTGGCCCGCCTCGTGCGGGAGACCCTGGGCGAGGTGATCGAGCCGATCATTTTCGTCGAGGCCTTGGACCTCATCGAAGGCCACAGAGCGGCGGGTGACCTCGTGTTCATCGTGTCGGCATCTCCCGAGGAGATAGTCGTGCCGCTTGCCGAGCTACTCGGTGCCGATGGGGCCATCGCGAGCAGGGCGGTCGTGGACGATGACGGGCGCTATACGGGCGAGATCGAGCGCTATGCCTATGGCCCGGCAAAAGCCGAGGCAATAAGGGATGAGGCCGGGCATCGGGGAATCGACCTGGCGCAGTCTTTTGCGTACAGCGACTCGATGACCGACCTCCCGATGCTGGAGGCAGTGGGCCACCCTCGCGCAGTCAATCCCGACAGGGCGCTTGCCCGGACAGCGGAGGAGAGGGAATGGCCCATTCTCAACTTCACGAGCCCGGTTCGCTTACGGGATCGTATGCCGGTACCGGCGTTCTCGACGGCGGCGATCACAGGGGTGGCTCTGGCAGCAGCCACCGGGGCGGCATTCTACGCGTGGAGGCATACCCAGCATCGGCTTAGCGCGGCCAGCTGACGCCGGCCGGCGGCCTGGTCAGGCGTCGAGGTAACGCCTGGCGGCGACGATACCCAGTCCCACAAGGATGGCGATGATAAGTAGCTTCTTCATGCGGGAGAGCTTACCATTCCGAGTGCCAGCTATTGAGCGCCGGGCAAAGGACCCGCTTGATTGCCAGGCTCCAGGTGGGCCCCTTCAATCCCCCCGGGGGGGCTAATTCACCCCCGGGGGGTTCCGTCAAACGGTAAGCAGGTCACGCGCTCCGGTATCGGAGGAAGGGTGCCGCAACTTCGACATGGCCCTCGCCTCGATCTGACGTATTCGCTCTCGGGTCAGGTCGAAGTGCTCACCGACCTCTTCCAGCGTACGTGGTTCACCGCGGTCGAGGCCGAAGCGCAGCTTGAGGATGTCGCGCTCCCTCGAGTCCAGGGGAGACAGCAACTTGTTGATCTCATCGGGAAGGAGCGCCACCGCTGCCACCTCGAACGGGGATTCCGCGGAACGATCCTCCACCACATCGCCGAGCTCCGCATCTCCGTCCTCTCGCAGGGGCTCCGACAGCGAGAGCGGCTCTGCCCGGAACCGCAGCGCCTCGACCAGCTTCTCCTCAGGCAACTCCACTTCGATGCCGAGCTCTGCCAGGGTGGCCGGCCTGCCCAGCTTGAGCTCCAGCCTCGCCTGTGCCTTCTGGACCCTCGTCAACGTGTCGCCGGCATGTACCGGAAGGCGGATAGTCCTTCCCGTGTTCGCTATCCCTCTTGTGATTGCCTGCCTGATCCACCAGGTGGCATACGTGGAGAACTTGAATCCCTTGCGCCAGTCGAACTTCTCCACCGCGTGCATGAGGCCCAGGTTGCCCTCCTGGATCAGGTCGAGAAGCGGCAGACCCGAAGCCTGGTATTTCTTTGCAATCGAAACGACGAGCCGGAGGTTGGACTTGACGAAGGCCTGCTGTGCATCCTCGCCCTGGCGCACTTTGCGCTTGAGCTCGCGCTTCTGCCTGGTGGCAAGGCCCTTGCCGCTCTTCTCGATTTCCGCTACGGCCTCCCTGCCTGTTTCGATGGCCTGAGCCAAGCGCACCTCGTCGTCTTTGGTAAGTAGTGGGTACTGGCCAATATCGGTCAGGTATAGCCTAACCAGGTCTTCGTCGTCCCTATCGATCCGCTCATTGACCACCTGTACGGAACACTCCTTCTTCCACGTCGCTTACGTAATAGCACTCGCTGCCCGAGGCCCGCTCCTCCCGGCGCACCTCGTTCTGAATACTTTTCCGTCCGATCGCCATCGCCACTTGTTGCGCCTGCGCCAACGGCCCGCGTTCTCTTGTCACTTCTACAGCTGCCTCCGCCGCCTGCTCGCTCTGCACCGTCGATTACCCGCCAGCGTTTTATCACCCTCCGTTTGTAAGTGTAACGGTCGAGTCAAGGGGGGAGGGGTTGAAACCGGCCCTGGATCGCCCCTGGGCGTGACAACGCTGCCGGATTGTGAAGAAACCTCCCTCTTCCTCGAACCGGCTATTCGTACTGAAGTGTGGTCGGCACCTCGATCCGGCCTACGCACCACGCGGGCAGCAGCGACGCCGCAACGACGACACCGACGGCCGCGGCCCCGTAGATAGCGAGCGACAGCGGATCAGTCCTGAAGGGATCGACGTAACCGATCACGACCGGGAAGAGCAGGGACAGCCCCCAGAAGAGCCCGACGCTGACCGCCGAACCGAGGACGGACCCGATAACGCCGGCTGCGAGCGCCTCCAGCGAGACTATTCCCGCAAGGCTTCGAGGCGGGAGACCGATGGCGACGAGTAGAGCCATCTTGCGGCGGCGCTGGGCGCCCATGAGGAGCAGTGTCGACAGAACCGTGATGAAAACGACGAACGGCAGCACGTACTGGATGTCCTGGATGTCCCAGAAGGGTGCAATATCGGCGCTGAGCCCGGCGAGAAAGATCCAACCTCCCCGTCATGAGACCGCCACCCGGGGCGACGAGCGTGGTCTGCCCGGGATGCGGAGGGCTCCTCCGTGCTGGGCAAGCCAGCAGAGGGCCATGCCGGTTGCGGCCATCGTTGCAAAGACGGCGATCCCGAGACGGGATATACCAAGCGTTGCCGTCTCGATACGGCGCCTTCCCGACGGCTCACCGACCATGTCGATCCGTCTCGCTCGCAGGCCGACCGCCCCCGCTATTGCCGGATCGGGTTGCTTTTCTGCGTGCTGGAGAATGGGTGACTTGCCCGAACCGCTCGGTCCCATGAGTGCCACGAGCTCGCCGGGTTCGATCTCGAGGTTGATCCGGTCCGCCGCGGCCATGTTCTCCGGTCCCCGCCTGTAGCACTTGCTGACCTCCACGAGCTGGAGCAGAGGTCCGCGGTAGCTCATCCGGGCAATGCCAACAGGCGTGGATCGCTCCGAGACAGGCGACGGTGCCCCCCAAAATAATATCGGCGAACGATTACGCGGCATCCGGAGAGAGCAAGAGAGGGAGTGCATACCAGTTCAGAGGTGTGTTTCGCCAAATTGCTCGGAAGCTCTGGACAATGGCCTCCGAGGGTCGCATAATCATACAGTTGGGTCGGTTTCGCGGCCGTGACGCCGGAGTCCCAGAGTTGTAGGGCGCTGGAGCGTTGAGATCGCGATTTCCCGCGCAGAGTGCAAGACTCTAAGAGAACGGTTTGCGGGTGCGGGCCCCGGGGTGGGCCCGCGGCCTCGCTCGGCGTGAGGAGGTGAGATTGCCATGGCGCAGCGTGAACGGCTGGGAAGTTTCGATTCCCTGATCTGGTGGCTCGATCGTGTCCCCGGGATGCGTGCGGACTTCTCAAGTGTCTCCGTTCTCGACGGGAAGCCTGACATCTGGAGGATCCGTAACCGTGCGGCTCAGCTGGCGTCGAGGTTCCCGCGGCTGAGTCAGCGGATCGATGGAGCGCCACTGGGAGCGATGAGTCCGGCTCTCGCCGGGCCCCGGTGGGTTGATACCGGCTCTTTACGGCCGGATGCCGCCGTGCGGAGCCTCCAAGTGGACGGAACGGTAACCCGCGCCAACGTTCTCCAGCTGACCACAATGCTTGCGCAGACGCCGCTCGACATGTCGGGCCATCCGTGGGAGATGACTGTCATGGCGGGAAGCGGCCAGGGGCCGGCCGCTCTGGTTCAGAGGGTTCACCACTGCCTGGCCGACGGCATGGGTTGGCTGCAGATAGCTATGGCGTTTACGGACCGCGATCCTGGCGGGTCGGCGTCAGGGCCGGCGGACGGCGCAGAGGTGCCGCTTGTCGCGGCAGATGGCGCGGTCCGGCCAGGCGCGGTCCTCCCGGCACCGTTACGCGGGAGCAGGGCCGCTTCGGGTAAGGCGCTCGAAAGTATTCTTTCACCCGTGGTCGCGCCGGCGTCGAGAATCGCCGGCGTCGCCCTGGCTGCCGTGCGGGATCCGCGCCGGACGGTCCAGTCGTTCGCCGCGGTTGTGGAGGTAGCGAGGGAGCTGGGATCGCAGCTCTCGCTTGCGCGTCATCCTGGATCCCGCATGATGAGGCCGCGGTCGGGAAGCAGCGGCTTCGCGGTGCTCTCGATGCCATCCGGGGCGCTACTCCACGCTGCCAGGCATTTCGGCGTGAGCAGGGGAGAGTTGAGCGCCGTGGCCGTGGCGCGGGCAATCGGTTACTACCATCGGGCTCTCGGTGAGAGCTGTGGCGAACTCCGGATGGGATATCCGCTGATCGTGAGCTCCGGCGGCGAAGGCTCCGGCAATCACTTCTTTCCGGCACGCGTGCTCGTACCGGCAGGCGGGAGTGTCATGGACCAGGCGAGCGGACTGCATGGCAGGCTCGAGATCGCCCGCAGGGCGGCCGCTGCCGGTGTGTTGTCGCAGGTATCGTTCGCGCTCACGCTCCTGCCCGCCCCCGTTCTCGATGCTGCGGTCAGATGGCAGCTCGGCGCGCTCGACTTCACCTCGACCGTGCTTGCCGGGGCGAGGAGTGTGCGCTACCTTGCCGGCTCAAAGGTCATGAGCTCCTATCCATTCGGGCCGCTCCTCGGCGCGGCGGTGAACACCACGGGCGTCATCTGGGAAGGCCGGCTCGACATCGGGATCCATGTGGATACTGCGGCTGTTCGCTCGCTGCCCCTGATGGTCGAGTGCATGCGCTTCTCGTTCGAGGAGCTGACCGGGGAGTTGGGCGATAGGCGGCTTTTCGAGCGGTCCCGGTCCCGGTCCCGGTCCCGGCGGCCGGCAGAGCGGTCGAACAAGGGGCCGGGGGCCAGCACTCTAGACCGGAAGGCGGCGGTATCAGCTGGGACTCGGGATGGTGACCTTGGTGTGGCCGGTGAGCGGGATGGAGGCTGACCACTGCTTGCTCGTAGCGTTGACGTCAAAGCCTGCTTTGTCCACGACCTTCCATCCGAGGCGCAGATCTTTCGTAGGTATGGAGGGGGGGACGGCGAAGAAAATGGCGACAAGGCCCGACCGGATCGCAGGCGGCGGACTCCCGATCGATACTGTGTTCGAAATCGGTCCCGCCGATTCGAGCTCATCCTCGGCGCAGTTCGTGCCGGCAGCGTTGGGCTGGAAATTGCCTCGGTAGCCGGTAGAGCTGCCGGAGCTCTGGGAACCGGACGAAGCCGGGCCTGACGGCTGAGCTGGAGCGGCACAGCTCGTCGAAGCCAAGCTGGCGCCGGCGGGCGACATGACTGACGGGTCTACGAGCAGCCGTATCGGCGACTCGTCGCTCACGTTGCTGAGATCGGTCACACCTGAGACGATGCTTTCGCGCGTCACGATGCCCATGTAGACGTATCCCGCGGGGATATCGCCTCCCAGGGAACCGTGGCCCAGGTACGGAGAGCCGGGCGACAGGTAACCGTTCGTGAAATTGAGTACGGTGCCCTGAGTTCCGATCTGGAAGGCGACCAGCTCGAAGGAGACCCTCCCCCCGTTGGCCAGCGGGCCGGTGATTGTACTGCCGGGTGACGGCGCGGGAGGCTCGGTTGTCGTACCCTGCGCTGACGACGTGCCGGATGAGTGCTGCGTTGCGGTCTTAGTCGCCGGAGGCCGATGGTTGCCGGTCGTGGCGTGGCTGTCCACGCGGGCCGGCGAGCAGGATGAGACCATAAGGATGGTAGTGATCAGCGTACCGGCAAGGAGTGCTCCGCAGAGCGACCCGCCGGGAGGTAAGCCGCCCGCCGACGACCCGGCGGTGAGTATGTTGTTCCGTGCGCGCCGTGAGCCCGCTTGGCCGCCGTTGCTGTGGACCAAGCTGCTGATCACAGAAGGCACTCTACCACCGGCCGCGAAGCGATGCCCAGGCCGGGGGGGCGGGGGGCGTGGGCGGCCTGCGTGCGGAGAGCCGCCGCCGTTCTTCGGGCCCTCCCGCCTGTCGATGCCCGGGAGCTGTGAACGCCTCGGATAGATACCGTCCTTGTTGTTGCCTGGCCTGACGGCCGGTTTACGCAGACCCCTGGTGTCCCCTGAGAAGGATCAACAATAAGGGCGCTTCCGGCTATTCAGTGAGTGAATCCTGCGAACGTGTGATCAGAGTGCCGTGCCGGTGAGGTCCGGGGCGACAATGGTGGGATGCGAGACATCGACCTCTACCGCCACCTGCTTGGATTTCTCGAGCCGTGGAAGGTGAGCCGGGTCAAGCTGTCCGTGGAGGACCAGCGTGTCGACGTCTGCGTCGAGTCGATGAGCCGATTCAGGCGTGCTCACCTCCCGCCTCGCCATCGACGTGTTGAAAGAGTGCGACGTTGAGGGTGGCGCCCGGCTGGGCCGGCTCAGCTGGGACGAGGCGTGGTACCTCATGGACCGGGCAGTCGCCCGAGGACTGGCACGAAAGCCGCACGTCGTCCCGGCACGCATCGGTGTCGACACCGAGCGCAAGCAGGAATACAATCTTCTGCCTGCTTACCGCCTGTGGTGGGGGTGGGCGACCTGGGCGCATCTTTATTGTGTCACCGCCATGGTTTCCAAGGGATAAGACGCAAGTGTAGACGCGCATGACCACGCCTGTTCGTAGGTGATTGAAGGCGCCACAAGGCAGTTCCAACCGGCGTTTCCGTAGAACGCCGCCCTCGGTCCGAAGGGATAGATGTAGCCGAAGTAGGTGTCCATTCCTACTCGCTATTTCAACGTGAAGATGACTGGCTTTGTGTAGTAGAAGTAGGGCTTGAACGGCAGAGACAGCTCCACGCCCCAGTTTACGCCTGGGAGTGCTGGGACGATAAGGGCACATTTCTTGCCAGGTGGATGCGGGCAGCGCCCTAGCATCGACATCGTCCGAGTGGGAGGATTTCCCCGTTCACCGATGAAGGGCGGAACATACCCGAGTGGTATTACCGCCTGGGCGATGTAGGTACCGGGGAGTTTTCTATAAAAGATATTGCTGGTTTGAACAGTGAGAGGCCTGGGGCTATAAAAGAAGGACTGCCCCGATTTCAGGAACATCCCCAGCGGTCCGTTTCTTGGTCCCATATGTAGGCCGAATTGTTAGAAGTGCCATTTGCACCAGGATAACCGGCATCACCATAGGGATAGACTAATCCGTTACCGGTAGTCAGGTAATACCCGGTACCTTCATAAATTGCAGCCATTGAAGAGACGCATTCGCCGAAATAGCGGCCAACGTTACTTGAAGGAACCTGGGATGTCCCGGGTGAGCCGTAGTATTGAGCAGTGCCATTTGTATATAGCCCGCCAAAGGCATCTACTCCCCAAAAGCCATCGGCGCTTGCCTGGAACTTGGAGGAAACTATGTGCTCAGGTGGGGCGCTGGGATGACTTACCTGGTGGAGCTGGGTGGCGTCACCGAAGGCATAGGAGTTGCCTGTGTTGTCCGTGAGCCAGTAATCATGTGTCCCCTCACTATTCACACGATCAATCCTTGATTGTAAAGTAGAAGGGCGGGCTGTAGATGGGCTCCACCTTGCCAATAAGCGGCTGGCCTGCTCCCTTACATAAAGGGCAATTGGATGGAGTGAGGTATGCCCCCGAAGGAATGATAGCCGTTACGCTGTAACGCCCTGGCGGGGGTCCTACTCCAGACACATCGCGCAGATCTCCAGCTTCAACTATGCCACCCAATCCTGTATTATTAGTGGACTTTCCAGAAAGAATTAAGGTTGCCGCGAGACCTATACCACATTTCGGCATACGACGGCTATTGGGAAGCGGCGTATAACTCCCAGCGTCCCCTACATAAATCGTCCGTCCCGAAGAGTCTCTCACGATATAGGCAGGCAGGCAGTCACCAAGAGTACTTCCATTGGTTCCGGGATACGGGGCAGTATCGAGGATCGAGCATGGTCGACGCGACACGTTGCGCACAATTGCCTGCCAATCAATGGCATCGTGCAATATTACTATTTTCTGGCCGCCCATGTTTACGAATTTAAGATCAGTCGGTGTACAGACCGGGTTCTCGTAGTAGGCACGATTGGTAAGTCCTCCATGATTGTCGACGTTTCCATAGGAATAGGCATATTTGCCACCGTTTGTTCCAAGCGCAAGTCTCCCAGTCTGGGAGAGCCCCGGGTACTTCTTAATAAGCTTGTTCCAAGGTGGCGAAGGAGGCAGAGAAAAAGGGGGCTGGCGCATTGGCAGTTTTGGCTGGGGCGGGTAGTGAAAGCCCTTCCAAGGCTCGCTGTTTGCACACGAGACGAGGCTCAATGTAAGGCCAATCGCAAGCAGGAATATGATCTTCTGCCTGTGTACCGCCTGTGGTGCGGGTGGGCTACCTGGGCGCATCTTCATTGTGTCACCGCCATGGTTTTCAAGGGATAAGAGGCAGGTGTAGACG